>NZ_JAFCWP010000003.1:0-632480 GCF_049897625.1 Janthinobacterium sp. PSPC1-1
TGTCGTGCGCGTGTCGTCCGTATTGATGCAGATCAGATACGTACGCGGTGCGGCGCGGGCACGCAGCATGGCCTGTTCCAGTTCAGCAATCGACCCCACGTGTTCGGAGAGCGCGCCCAGCGACTGCGCATGCAGCGCAAAGTCGATCACCGGGGCGCTATCGGGCAACATATTGTTGAACGAGGCATTGCCGCAGGCCTGCTGCAATCGGTTGATGCAGCCGTAACCGCGATTATCGAGCACGACGATGATGAGTTTTTTGCCCAGCATGACGGAAGTGGCGATTTCCGAATTCATCATCAGGTAGCTGCCATCGCCCACCATGACAATCACCTCGGCATCCGGTTTCGCCATCTTGACGCCGAGGCCGCCGGCAATCTCGTAACCCATGCATGAGTAGCCGTATTCCATGTGGTAGCCGCCCGGTGTTTCCGTTCGCCACAGCTTGTGCAGTTCGGCCGGCAAGGTGCCTGCCGCGCAGACGACGATGTCGCGGGTGGTGGAGTCCCTGGATGAACGCTGCACGGCGCCGATGACTTCGCCGTCATACGGCAAGCCGGCCACTTCCCTTTTCCCGGTGATGGATGCCACCGTCGCGCGCCAGGCCTTGCCCGCCTGCTGCGCCCGGTCCATCCATTGTCCCGCGCTGTTCCAGCTGCCCAGCAGCCGCGACAGGCCTTGCAAGCCGAGCGTCGCGTCCGCCTGCAAGCCCAGGCCCCGGCGTTTCAAGGCATCAAAACTGTTGACGTTCAGGCTGAGCAGTTGCGCCTGCGCAAACAGGGAGTTCGAGCCCGTGGTGAAATCCTGCAAGCGCGTGCCGACGGCCAGCACCACGTCCGCATCAAACGCCAGGGCATTCGCCGCAGGCGAGCCCGTCACGCCGATGGCGCCCAGTTGCAAAGGGTGGTCCCACGGCAAGGCACTCTTGCCCGCCTGGGTTTCCGCCACGGGAATGCCATGCCGTTCGGCAAACGCCTGCAAGGCGGCGCTGGCCTTGCCGTACAGCACGCCACCACCGGCCACGATCAGCGGCTGTCTGGCGTTTTTCAGCAATTCCACCGCTTCTTCCAGTTCCTGCTCGATGGGCGGCAAGGCGCGGAAACGCACGATGCGCGGTGCGAAAAAATCGGCCGGATAGTCATATGCCATCGTCTGCACGTCTTGCGGCAGCGACAAGGTGACGGGACCGCAGGCGGCCGGGTCCGTCAAGGCGGCAATCGCCCGTGGCAAGGCCGTCAGCAATTGTTCCGGATACACAATGCGGTCAAAGTAGCGCGACAGCGGCTTGAACGCATCGTTGACCGAGACGCTGCCGTCGCTACCATCTTCCAGCTGCTGCAGCACCGGGTCCGGCGCACGCGAGACGAATACGTCGCCCGGCAAGAGCAGTACCGGCAAGCGGTTCACGTGCGCCAGGGCGGCGGCCGTCAGCAAATTCGTCGCGCCCGGGCCGATGGAACTGGTGACGGCCATCATGCGCCGGCGCATGTGCGCCTTCGCATAGGCAATGGCCGAGTGCGCCATCGCCTGCTCGTTGTGGGCGCGATACGTGGGAAAAGTATCGCGATACTGGTACAGCGCTTCACCCAGGCCAGCGACATTGCCGTGGCCAAAGATGGCGAAGGCGCCGCCGAACAGGGGGTGGCCGTCCTCGGTACGCAATACCGACAGATAGCGCACCAGCGCCTGCGCCATGGTCAACCGAATAGTGGCGCTCATGCCGCACGCTCCAGACGATTGCGCGTGCGTTGCCACAAGCTGATGAGTTGTTCGAAGTTGGCGCGCACGGCGGCGATCAGGCCCGCGTCGTCCAGGTCTCCGGCCAGCCAGCGGCGGCTCGGTTCCTGGAAAATGGTGCGCCCCACCATGAAGCCGCGGCAGGTCGTGCTGGCACTGGCTTGCTCAAAACTGGCGGCCAGTTTTTCGATCGGGGCATTCAAGCCCAGCAAGACAACGCCACGGCAATACGGATCGCGCTCGTGCACCAGGGCATCGATGGCTTGCCATTGCTTGGCCGACATGCTTTCCAGCTTCCACCATTCGGGGTAAATGCCCAGGTTGTACAGGCGCTTGACGGCACGGTACACGGTATCGTTGTGCTGCGGCAGGGACTTGGCAGGAATAATTTCCAGCAGCAATTCATGGCCCGTGATCTGCGCCGCGTCGTACAAACCCTTGATTTGCGCTTCCTGTTCCAGCCGATTTTCCGGCGTATCGTCCGGATGCAGCTGCACCAGGCACTTGATCACGTGTTCCTTGGGCCACTGCGTCAACCGGGAGGCCAGTGAGCGGCCCCAGTCAAATTGCAAGGGATTCGAACCCGGCATCTCGACTGGACGGCCGATCCACCAGCCGCGCCCCGTCGCATCGTTGAGCGCATCGACGCCATAACGGTCATCGATCAGTACGCCCGTGCCGCCCTGCATGCCGCGCGCCGCTTCCGTCTGGCCCACCGCTTGCACGAACAGTTGTTTCAGCTGTGAAATCCGCGCTTCATCGCTAGCTCCCTGCTGGGCCAACTCGAAAAATTGCGTGCGGTGGTCAAACGCGAACACGCACAGCTCATTCCACTCCTTGCGCACCACCGTCGTACGGTGCAGCCGCGCCAGGGTGGCGTCCTGGTCAGGACTGGTCAGCTTGGCCGCGTTGGCGAGGAAATAGTCGAGCTCGACGGGCGAAGGCATGGCTGGTGCGCAACCGTGGCGCGACACGACCAAAGCGCCGCAACCATTCGCGTAGCGGCAGCACGCTTCGTAATCCTCGCCGCGCAGCCAGCCTTTCAGGAAGCCAGACAGAAACGCATCGCCCGCACCCAGCACATTCAAGACTTCCACGCGCACGCCCTGATAGTTGAACGCCTCATCGAGACCAGCAGGAATGGCCGCCTCGATGACGGCGCAGCCCAGCGGTCCACGCTTGACGACGAGGGTCGCGCCGCTCACCGCCCGCACGGCGCGCAAGGACGCCATGATGTCGGCGCCACCGCCGGCAATCATGAATTCCTCTTCCGTGCCGACGATCAAGTCGAATTGCGGCAGGATGGCCTGCAAGTGGCGGGTGACGCCTTCGTTCGAGACGAAACGCGTTTCGCCGTCCGCCTTGCCCGACAAGCCCCACAGCACGGGCCGGTAATCGATGTCGAGCACCGTGCGCACGTTGTTGGCGCGGGCCAGTTTCAATGCTTGCGTACTGACGGCGTGCATGGCAGCGGTAGAGAAATGCGTGCCGGTGATCAGCAAGGCTTTGCTGGAAGCGATAAAGGCGGCGTCGACTGCGGATGCGTCTATGGCCATGTCGGCGCAATTTTCACGGTAAAAAATCAGGGGAAAAGTGTTTTTATCCTTGATGCCCAGCATCACCAGGGCGGTGAGGCGGTCTCGGTCGATGCCCACGTGGCTGACGTCGCAGCCCTCTTTCGACAAGGTCTCCGTCAGGAAGCGGCCCATGTGGTCGTCGCCCACTTTCGACAGCATGGCCGATTTCAGGCCCAGGCGGGCCGTGCCGAAGGCGATATTCGCCGACGAGCCGCCCAGGTATTTGGCAAAGCTGGTCGCATCTTCCAGGGTGCTGCCGATCTGCTGCGCGTACAGGTCCACGGCCAGGCGGCCCACGCAGATCACGTCGAGCGCCCGGTCCTGGGCAAATTCAATCGTATTCTTCATGACATTCTTCCTTGTGACAGTTGCACGATGCGCTGCTCGCGCCACGACACGGTGGCCGCTTCGGCCAGTTCCAGGGCTTTCAAGCCATCGTTGACGGTGGTGCGCAGGGGAGCGCCATGGGCAAAGGCATCGAAAAAGTGCGCCATTTCGCTGGCGTAGGCGGCGCGGTAGCGTTCCAGGAAAAAGTCTTCCGGCTTGTCCACGCTGACGTTGATGGCGCCATAGGCCGTCACTTCCGTCGGCTTGTGATTGCCCGCCTGCAGCATGCCCAGGCTGCCCAGCACTTCGAAGCGCTGGTCGTAGCCGTAGGCGGCGCGGCGCGTCGTGTTGATCTGGCACAAGCGGCCTTTTGCCGTGCGGATGGTGACGGCCGTGCAATCGAGGTCGCCCGCCGCGCCGATGGCGGGATCGACGAGACAGCTGCCCGTGGCATGCACGCTGACGGCTTCATCGTCGAGTATCCAGCGGAAGATGTCGAAATCGTGGATCAGCATATCCTTGAAGATGCCGCCCGAAACCTGGATATAGCTGACGGGCGGCGGGCCCGGATCGCGGCTGGTGACGATGAGTACTTCCGGCGTGCCGATCTCGCCCGCTGCGATGCGCTGCTTGACGGCAGCAAACGTGGGGTCGTAGCGGCGCTGGAAGCCGATCATGCACAGCACGCCAGCATCCTTCACGGCAGCCGCAGCGGCGCGCGCGCGCTCCAGGGTCAGGTCGACGGGCTTTTCGCAAAAGATGGCCTTGCCGGCGGCCGCCGCGCGCACGATCAGGTCCGCATGCGTATCCGTGCTCGACGCGATCAGCACGGCCTTGACTTCAGGGTCGGCCAGTACCGCCTCCACGCTGGCGACGCTGGCGCCATGCAGGGCCGCCACTTCCGCCGCCGCCCCCGCATGCACGTCGACCACGTATTTCAGGCGCACGCCAGGCTGGCGCACCAGATTGCCGGCGTGAATGCGGCCGATGCGCCCGGCGCCGAACAATGCCACTTGAATCATTTCCATCTCCTTGATAGTCGGTAGTACATCGCCCGAAAATGCACACGTGTGCAAATCCGGGCAAAAAAGGTTAAAACAAGTGGATGACGCCCAGCATTACGCCGCTGAGCTTGGCACCCTTCTTGGTGGCGGCGAAGGCATTGCCGCCAAACGTGTAGTTGGCATTCTTGTCGTTATTCGTCTGCGTGTAGTAGGCATAGACGGTGCTGCGCTTGGACAAGTAATACTCGTAGCCCAGGGTCGCCTGCTTGGCGCCGCTGTCATCGCCGCGCACCAGGGTGGTCGCCTTGATGGTCACGCTGCTGCCGTTGGGCGCACTGCCCGAGACATCGCCTGCCACGCCGAAGCGGCCGATGAAGGAACCGCCGCCCGCCTTGTAGGCGCCCGTGATGGTGAAGTAGTCGCGCTGCAAGTCGCCGCCGGCCACGTCATACACCATGCGGTTCCAGGCCACGCCCACGTCGCCGCCGCCGAAGTTGTAATTGCCCACGGCGCGGAACATCTTTTCGCTGAAGCCGGGACGCAAATCCTTGTGCTTTTCATAGCCGACGGCACCCTTGACGGGACCGTTCACGTATTGCACGATGCCCGAATAGATGCGGTCGCCATTCGATGCCTCGTTTTCGCTGGCGCGGTAAATAGTGGCGCTGAAGCCTTGAACTACGGGCGTGCGATAGCTGACGGCGTTCGAACTGCGGCGGTTGAAGCCTTCGCCGCCCAGCTGGGAAATGTTGGCGTCATCCTGGATGCCTTCGCCCACGAAACGGTTGGTGTAGCCGTTGATCTGGCGGATCGGCGTGGCGAAGCGGCCCAGCGCGATGCGACCATAGGCGGGGTTTTCCAGCCCGACAAAGGTATCCTTGCTATTGATGGCGCCCGTACCATCGTCAAGCTTGGCGTTGCCCTCGATCTGGAAGAAGGCCGTGTTGCCATTGCCCAAGTCTTCTCTTCCCCGGAAACCGATCTTCGAGGAATTGTCCGATACGCGCGAAATCGACTCGCCATTCGGCGCAGTGGCCGAGCTCGACGTTTCTATACGGTCGAGGCCGGCATGAATGCGGCCGTACACGACGACGCTCGATTCGGCCAGCACGCAGCCTGGTACGACCAGCAGCAATACCGCGGCGATCTTGTTCAACTGCATGGTGTTCATCTCGTTTTTCATCCCGTTTTTCATTTTGTCTCCTGCTTGTTTTTATGGTGGTGGATTACTCATGATGCTCAACAGTGTGTTTCCCTGCGCGCGCCCACCGCGGGCCGCCCTTGCCCCCCTTTCAAGAAGATGATTTATTGGCAGCGCGGCAATGCCAGTGCTTCCAGTTGCGGATACAAACGGGGACCGCCTACCAGGATGGGGTTGCCTTTTTCCAGGCCGTTATCGGCCAGGAAATCATTGCAGCGCCCGCCCGCTTCATTGACAAGCACGATGCCCGCCAGGCAATCCCAGGAATTGATGTGCGGCTCGAAATAACCGATCAGGCGCCCGGCCGCCACGTAGGCGATCATCAAGGCACCGGAACCGTTGCGGATGAACATGCCGCCCTCTTCCAGCACGTCGAGCAGGAACGGCAAAAAGGTATCGGTGCCGACGCGGTGCGAAAAGCCCACGCCCAGCACGCCGCCCTGCAGGCTGGCCACGTCGTTGACGCGCAGCCGCGTTTCGCCCGCCTTTGCTGCCACGTACGCACCCTGCCCCAGGCAGGCGTGGAACAGCTCGTCCGCATTCGGGTCGTACACGGCGCCGATGGCGGGCTGACCGTCGACCAGCACGCCGATCGACACGCACCAGGCCAGCATGCCGTTGACGAAACAGGCCGTGCCATCGATGGGATCGATGACCCACACGCAGCGCGCATCGGAGGCCCCACCGCCCCGCTCCTCGCCCACCACGGCGTCTTCGGGGAAGCGCTCGGCGATCTGCGCGCGCAGGAAATCCTCCACCATGCGGTCGGCGATGCTGACCATATCCTGCAAGCCCTTTTCCTCGATCACCAGTTCTGTGCGGCGCTGAAACATGCCCAGCGCAATCTCGCCCGCCTGGCCGATGATGTGCCGGGCGTAGGCATAGCGTTCCAGGGTGGCCGCGTCGGCCAGTACCGCTGCCTGTGTCATATCTGTCATGCTTGTCCTCCAATGATGGCTGCGCCATGTTCGTGTACGGTCATGGCGACCGATGTGCCTTGCGTGAAAACCTGGCTCAAGTCGTGCGAGACGGCAAACAGTTCGCCGACCGGCGTATCGAGCGTGTATTGCATTTCGCGCCCCAGATAGGTGGCGCGCGCCACGCGCACCACCATGGCGCTGTCGGGCTGCGCGGGCGACAGCAGGATCGCTTCCGGACGCACGGCAAAGCTCGCTTCGCCGCTGCGCTGGCTGCGGCATGGCAGCCGCAGCCGCAATTTGCCCATGACGCAGACAGCCTTGCCGTCGGCCACCGATTCGATCACGCCATCGACGATGTTCGCGTTGCAGATGAAGTCTGCGACGAACTTGTCGGCTGGCGACTCGAACAGTTCGTGCGGCGTGCCCTTTTGCGCGATCACCTGCCGGTTCATGACGATGATCTGGTCGGAAATGGCCAGCGCCTCTTCCTGGTCATGCGTGACATACACGGCAGTCAGGCCCAGCTTGACCTGGATGTCGCGGATCTCGTCGCGCACGCGGCGGCGCAGTTTCGTGTCGAGGTTGGACAGCGGCTCGTCCAGCAGCAGCACCTTGGGCTGCAGCACCAGCGAACGGGCCACGGCCACCCTCTGCTGCTGGCCGCCCGACAACTCGTTCGGGAAGCGCGCAGCAAAATCGGCCAGGCCCACCAGGCGCAGGCTTTCCTGCGCCCGTTCCACGGCGCGCGGCTTGGTCTCGCCGGACACGATGAGGCCGTAGCACACGTTGTCGAGCACCGTCATGTGGGGGAATAGCGCGTAGGACTGGAACACCATGCTGACGTCGCGCTCGGCGGCGGAGGTCAATGTGACGTCCTCGCCGGCCAGCAGGATGCGCCCGGCGCTGACGCGTTCCAGGCCGGCGATCAAACGCAGGGTGGAGGTCTTGCCGCAGCCGCTGGGCCCCAGCAGGGTGACCATGGTGCGCGGCGCGATCGTGAACGAGACATCGTTCACGGCCAGGGCCTTGCCGTAGCGCTTGGTAACGCCATCGAATTCCAGCGCGGCAATCTCTGTTGCGTGGGTAGTAAAGTGGTTCATGCGTAGCTCTTTTCCAGGTTGGGAACGGTGGCCGGCAGCGTTTTTTCGGCGCTGACGCGGCGAAGGCGGCGCTTGCCGACCAGCAAATGGATCAATTGGATGCACAGCAGGATGACGACGATCAGGACCGTGGCGTAGGCAATCGCCGTGCCGTAGTTGCCGTTCGACACCAGGCCGATGATGTAGGACGTGGCCATGTCGTAATCGGCGCTGACGAGGAAGACGACGGCCGAGATCGACGTGATCGAGCGCACGAAGCCATACACGAGGGCCGAGGCGATGGCCGGGCGCAGCAGCGGCAGGATAACCTTGCGCATGGTGGTCCAGCTGCTGGCGCCCAGGGTGATCGAGGCCTCGTCCAGGCTGCCGTCGAGCTGGCGCATGGCGGCGATGCCCGTGCGCAAGCCCATCGGCATGTTGCGAAAAACAAAGCACAGGATCAAGATCGTCGCAGTGCCCGTCAACTCGATCGGTGCCGAGTTGAACGCCAGGATATAGCTGATGCCGATGACGGTGCCTGGAATGGCAAAGCTGAGCATGGTGCCGAACTCGAACGCGCTTTTCAGGGCGAATTGCTGGCGCACCAGCAGCCAGGCCGAGAGGATGCCGACAAAGGCCGTCAAGGGCGCGGCGATGGCCGAAATCGTCAACGTGGTAAACAGCGATGGCCAGGCCTGGCCCGTCCAGTGCCAGCCGGAAGCACCCGCCGTGATGCCGAAGGCGTCGATGTAATGGCGCAAGGTAAAGGCATTGTCCTGGCCCCAATTATTCACGAAGCCGCCCGCCACCACCGTGCCGTAGATCAGGGCCGTGAAGGCGAACCATGGCAGGGCGATGGTCCACAGCATGGTTTTCAGGCGCGGGTTGAGCGAGGCATGGCCGCCGTGGTCGGCCTTGCCCGTCACCGTCACATACGACTTTTTGCCCAGCCACAGGTTCTGGATGAAGAAGGCGCCCACGGCAAAGGTCAGCAGGACGATGGCCAGGGTGGCGGCGCGGCCCTGATCGTTCGAAGCGCCCACCACGGAAAAGAAGATTTCCGTCGACAGCACGTGGAAGTTGCCGCCCAAGACCATCGGGTTGCCGAAGTCGGCCATGCTTTCGATAAAGCACAGCAGGAAGGCGTTGGCGATGCCGGGACGCATCAAGGGCAGCGACACCTTGACGAAGGTTTGCCAGCTGCTGGCGCCCAGGGTGCCCGACGCTTCTTCCAGCGAGGGACTGACGCCTTCCACCACACCAATTAATGTCATGAAGGCGATCGGCGCAAAGGCCAGCATCTGCGACAGCCACACGCCCGTCATGCCGTACAGCCAGCGGCTTTGCTCGATGCCAAACAGATCGCCGACCAGGCCCGTGATGGCCCCGTTGCGGCCGAACAGCAGGATCAGGGCCAGACCCAGCACGAAGGGCGGCGTCACGATCGGCAAGATGGTGATGGCGCGCATGGGACGTACCCAGCGGCCATTGGTGCGCGTCACCAGCAGGGCAAATACGAGCCCGAGGAAGGTGGCCGACACGCCCGTCAGCAAGGCCAGCGCCAGGGTATTCCAGGCCACGCCGCAGCGGCCGGGACCGGCCACGCAATTGAGGCTCCAGATACCGGGGTCCGCCAGACGGCGCGCCAGGGCGGCAGCGCCCGTGCCGCCATCATCCATGGGCTGGCCGGCGCTGACCAGGATCAGCGCGACGGGGAACAGCACGAACAGGGAGATCAGGCAAATGATGAGGCCGATGGCACCGGCCACGAAGGCGTCGCCGCGGCAGACGCCGCAGGCGGCCGCGCCCGACGTGAGGAGGAACAGCAGGCACAGCGCCAGCAGCAGCGCGCCGAAGCCCAGGCCGGTGCTGGCGGCAAGCGGCCCCCAGCCCAGCCATGCCAGCCACAGCAAGCCGGTGGCGCCGATGGCGATCTGCCCCAGGCCCAAGGTCTTGCGGTGGGGATTGCCGGCCACCAGCGCGGCGCTGGCAGCGATCAGGGCGAAGAACACGCCCAGCGGCCAGGCGCCGAACGACAGCACGTGCAGCACGGCCGGTGCGCCACGGTCACTGAAGAACTGGCCGTCGCGCAGCCATTCGCCGGCGAACAGTCCCGCTTCCTGCTGCTGCCAGGGCAACAGGCACAACGCTGCCAGGGCGGCCAGCAGCCAGCCGTAAAATATCTTTTTCATGAGGTCTCTATCCAGCTAAGTAGGCCCGCCGGCATGGCCGTTGCGGCATGCGGCAGGCTCGGTACGATGACAGTCTTTACGCCTTAATTGCCGGCAGAATAAATCTGTGTCGTCCAGCGTTGCAATAAGCGCTTGCGCGTGTCCGAGGCGCCATACTTGGCGAAGTCGTAGTTGATGGTTTTGATGTTTTCCAGGCGCGGCGAGGCGGCGGGAATGGTGGCGGCCACGTTGGACGGGATCTGGAAGGCCAGCGCTTTCACGGCTTCGCTCTGCACGTCGGGACGCAGGGCGAATTCATAGAATTTTTTTGCCTGCTCCATGTTTTTCGCACCCTTGACGATGCTCATCGAACCGATCTCGTAACCCGTGCCTTCGCAGGGCGGCAAGACTTTCACGGGAAAGCCGGCCACGGTGAGTTTCATCAGGTCATGCATGAAGCCGATGGCCACGCCCGCTTCGCCGCGGCCCACGTCTTCGCCGGGCGCCACGCCCGCGTTCGGATACTTGCTGACGTTCTGGCCCATTTTCGCCAGGTAATCGAAGGCTTCCTCTTCGCCGAACAGCTGCACCACGGTGGCCAGCGCGTTATAGGCGGCGCCCGAGGAATTCGGGTTGGCCATCTCGATCTCGCCCTTGTAGGCGGGCTTGACGAGGTCTTTCCAGCATTGGGGCGGCGGCAGGTTTTTCTTCTTCAGCACGTTTTCGTTGTAAGCCAGCCCCAGGATGCCGATGTAGATGCCGACGGTGCGGTACTTGGCCGTCTCGGCCTGCTTGAGCGCCCACGGCTGCAGCTTGGGCAGGGTGGGCGACTTGTATTCTTCCGTATAGCCTTCGGCGGCGGCTTGCAGGTGCGGGTCGCCCGTGCCGCCCCACCAGATGTCCGATTTCGGGTTCGATGCTTCGGCGCGGATCTTCGCGTACGCCTCGCCCGCGCTCTTCCTGATCATCGATACCTTGATCTTGCTTTCCGCCTCAAAGCGGTTCTTCATCAGCTGGCACCATTCCATGTCGGCCGAACACAGCACGGACAGGCGCTCATCGGCGGCCATGGCCGTCATCGGCAGGGCCAGGCTAATAACAATCGCAACATTGCGCATCTTCATCGTCTCACTCCAAGTTTGTTGTCGTTGTGGTACTTCAGACCGCACCGCTATCTTGCGGTGTCACTGTCCCGGGATGTGCTTTCCAGGGGTTTGCACTGCATTGCACACGTGTGCACACCTTACCACCAGCCGATTTTGACTGTCAACAAGAATCTCGGCAGGCGTGCAGCGTGGTGTTTTACCGACAAAAAAAGCCGCCAGCTGTGTGCAGCTGGCGGCTTCGGGGATTCAGCTAGCGCGGGCGTTTATTCCCAGGCTTCCTTGCCTGCCCTCGGCTTGCCCACCATCAGCAGCGCGCCCAGAGTCAGCACGGCGGCCAGCGACAGGTAATAGCCCACGTATTGCAAGCCATGGTTGGTGGCCAGCCAGGTGGCGATGTACGGCGCCAGCGAGGCGCCAAGGATACCGGCCAGGTTGAACGTCAGCGAGGCGCCCGTGTAGCGCACTTCGGGCGGGAACAGCTCGGACAGCATGGTGCCCAGCGGTCCGTAGGTCATGCCCATCAGGCCCAGGCCGACAGCCATGAAGAGCGTCACTTCCCACGTCACGCCGGAGCCGAACATGGGCGCCAGCACCAGGCCGAAGATGGCGATGGCGACGGAAACCCAGATCATGGTGGCGCGGCGGCCGCGGCGGTCGGCCAGCACGGCCGAAAACGGAATCGTCAGCGCAAAGAACAGCACGGCAAACAGCTGCACGACGAGGAATTCCTTGCGCGTGAAGCCCAGCTTGGTCGTACCCCAGCTCAAGGCAAACACCGTCATCAGGTAGAACAGCACGAAGGTGGCCAGGGCAATGATGGTGCCCAGGAACAGCATGCGGCCATGCTGGCGGAACACGGTGGCGACCGGCAGTTTGACGACTTCGTTCTTCTCGATGACTTTCTGGAAATCCGGTGTTTCCGTGATCTTCAGACGCACATACAGGCCGACGATGACCAGCAGCGCGCTGGCCAGGAAGGGGATGCGCCAGCCATAGCTGAAGAATTGCTCATCGGTCAGGGTTTCGCTGAGCAGCAGGAAGATACCGCCCGACAGGAAGAAGCCGATTGGCGCGCCCAGCTGCGGGAACATGCCGTACCAGGCGCGTTTGCCCGGTGGCGCGTTTTCCGTGGCCAGCAGCACCGCACCACCCCATTCTCCGCCCAGGCCCAGGCCTTGGCCGAAACGGCACAGCGCCAGCAGCAACGGCGCCAGGGTGCCGATGGCGGCATACGTCGGCAGCAAGCCGATGATGACGGTCGAGATACCCATGGTCAGCAAGGCCGCCACGAGAGTGGCCTTGCGGCCGATGCGGTCGCCGAAGTGGCCGAATACGGCCGAACCGATGGGGCGAGCGAAGAAGGCGATGGCAAACGTGGCCAGCGACTGCAGCACGGCGGCCGACGGGTCGCCGGCAGGGAAAAACAGTTTCGGGAACACCAGCACGGCGGCAGTGGCGTAAATATAAAAGTCGAAGAACTCGATGGTGGTGCCGATCAGGCTGGCGAACAGCACCGTGCCGGGGGAATTTTTCTTGGGGGGGGTGCTCATTTACTGCGCTCCTTGGGGAGGGTGTCTAAAGGCCATTCTCTGGATGTTTTTTCAGGCAGCAGCACAGCACGTTGTCTAGGCGCGTTGTTGGCATATCATAGCCGTGCACGCACGCATTTGCCGCGCATTTGCTATTAAATTTGCAAACAAAAACAACGGTTTTTGTTGCCGTAGCGAACTGCCGGCAACGCGCGCTATCGCGCTGTGATCAGTGCTGATTTAGAGAAACAACGGTCGTGCGCCATCCGGTTACCCGGGGCACGGCAGGAAAAGCGTCAGGGGATGGGCGACGTGTATCAGGCCCGGCGTATCGCCAGGCATTCCGTACCAGACCCGCGCGTCGGCATCGCGGCATCGGTCATTTGTGGTGAATCCTTGCCTGCGGCCCCTCCGGGTGGAGCGGGCCGGCGATCATCGCGCTGCATCACTAAGGATGCGGTTGATCTTGCTGTAAGCGGCTTATCATACGCGCAGTGGTGCAGTGCGGCAAGAAGTTGTGTTAGAGCATGCAGTGCGGTGGTGTCGGCTTACGCTGCGCTAAGCCGACCTACGCCGACCTACGCCGACCTATGCATCAATCAATGCAAAAGTCTGCTCGATCTCGCGGCTGTCGAGCGGACGCACGAGACGCGCCACTTCCTGGCCATCTTTCAAAAAGATCAGGGTCGGCCACAGCTTCACCCGGAAGTAGCGCCCGAGCGCGCGGCCGGGGCCGTCTTCGACGCGCAGGTGCAGCACCCCGGGGTGCTGCGCAAACGCGGCGGCCAGCGGCGCCTGGGTGGCACGGCAATGGCCGCACCAGCCCGTGCCGAATTCCAGCAGGGCCGGCCCCGCTAGGGCATCGATCTCGGCGCGCGTGGGTTGCACTACTGCATAAGTATCGCTCATCATGCCTGTCTCCTGGAAAGCTTAGACCACTTTCACGCGTAAAGTGCCCAGGCCATCGATGGCCCCCACCAGCTCGTCGCCGCGCTGCACGGCCGCCACGCCGGCCGGCGTGCCCGTGTAGATCAGGTCGCCTGGCTGCAGGGTGAAATAGGTCGACAGGTCGGCGATGGTCTCGGCCACGTTCCAGATCAGCATGTCGACGCTGCTGCTTTGACGCAGTTCACCGTTCACGTGCAGGGTGATGGCAGCATGCTGGACGTCGCCCGCCAGCGCGGCCGGGGTGATGGGGCCGATGGGCGCCGAGTGCTCGAAGGCCTTGCCCGTCTCCCATGGACGGCCCTGCTTTTTCGCTGCACCCTGCACGTCGCGGCGCGTCATGTCCAGGCCAAGCGCATAACCCCATACATGGCTCAGCGCATCGGCCACGCCGATATCGCTGCCGCCCTTGCCGATGGCCACCACCAGTTCCATCTCGTGCTGGAAATCCTGCGTTTGCGCCGGATAAGGCAACTCGCCCGTCGTGCCGGCAGGCACGGGCAGCACGGCGTCGTTTGGTTTCATGAAGAAAAACGGCGCCTCGCGGCCCGTGTGTCCCATTTCCTTGGCGTGGTCGACATAGTTGCGGCCCACGCAATAGATACGGTGGACTGGGAAAGTATCAACGCTGCCGGTGACGGGAACGCTGGGCTGGATGGCGGCGGGAATGACATACGACATGAAGACTCCTGATCGGCACGATAAAAAGGCGGTGATGAAAAAGGGGACACCGCAGTGTCCCCCATTTTACGACAACGTTACTTCAGCAGTCCCGAGCGGCTCGGGTCCGGCATGCGGATGGCGACGATGAAGGAAATCAGGCACATGACGGTCACGTACCAGTAGAAGTAGTCTTCCACATGCCAGGCCTTGAACTGCAGCGCCACGTATTCGGCCGAACCGCCGAACATGGCGTTGGCGACCGCGTACGACAGGCCCACGCCCAGCGCGCGCACTTCGACGGGGAACATTTCCGCCTTGATCAAACCGCTGATCGACGTATAGAAACTGATGATGGCCAACGCGATGATGATCAGGCCAAACGCCGCGTACGGGCTGGTGATGTCTTTCAATGCATGCATGATCGGCAGCACGCACAGGGTGGCCAGGCCACCGAAGAACAGCATCGAGGTACGGCGGCCGATGCGGTCGGACAGGGCGCCGAACACCGGTTGCAAAATCATGTAGACGAGCAGAGCGCAGGTCATGACGGCGCTGGCCGTCTTGGTATCCATGCCGGCCGTGTTGACCAGGTATTTCTGCATGTAAGTGGTAAACGTGTAGAACACCAGCGAGCCGCCGGCCGTAAAGCCGAGTACCGTGATGAAGGCGCGCTTGTGCTTGAGCAAGCCGCGCAGGCTGCCCGCGTCCTTGTCCTTGCGCTCGCTGGCGGTGGTCGTTTCCGTCAGGGATTTACGCAGGTTAAGCGACACGAGGGCAGCCAGGGCGCCAAATACAAACGGGATGCGCCAGCCCCAGGCGCGCAATTCTTCCAGCGTTAGCAATTGTTGCAAGACCACCAGCACCAGCAGCGCCAGCAATTGGCCGCCGATCAGGGTCACGTACTGGAACGAGGCAAAGAAGCCGCGCCTGCCCGATTCCGACACTTCGCTCATGTAGGTGGCGCTGGTACCGTATTCGCCGCCAACGGACAGGCCCTGGAACAGCCGCGCCACCAGCAGCAGGAACGGCGCAAAGGCACCGATGGTTTCATAGGTGGGCAGCACGGCGATCATCAGCGAGCCGCCGCACATCATCAGCACGGAAATCATCATCGACTGGCGCCGGCCGTATTTGTCGGCGATGCGGCCGAACAGCCAGCCGCCCACGGGACGCATGAGGAAGCCGGCGGCAAAGATGCCGGCCGTCTGCAGCAGTTGCGTGGTCGGGTTACCGGAAGGGAAGAAAGCGTGCGAGAAGTACAGCGCGCAGAACGAGTAAATGTAGAAGTCGAACCATTCGACCAGGTTACCGGAGGAAGCGCCAATGATGGCCTTGATGCGCTGCTGGGAAGTCAGCTGCGCAACGTCATGCGGAGTATCGTGGGATGTCATATCAGTCTTCTTGTTCGTGTAAAAAAGCCAGCGCCAGCCCGGTTGCCCGGGCTGGTTTTGCATCATACGCCCTTGATCCGGGTCAAAAAGCCGCCCGGCATACGCGTTAATACGTAGCGCCGGCAACTTTTTTTCGCCTATGGGCGCGCAGGGTCAAACCCGCTCCAGCACCAGCGCGATGCCCTGGCCGATGCCGATGCCGCATCTTGTGTCAGTGCACAGTGCATGGCGCCTGCCCGGGGGCGCAGGATCAGACCCGTTCCAGCACCAGCGCAATACCCTGCCCCACGCCGATGCACATGGTGCAGAGCGCATAGCGCCCGCCCGTGCGGTGCAGCTGGTTGACGGCCGTCATGGCCAGGCGCGCACCCGAGGCACCCAGCGGATGACCGAGGGCGATGGCGCCGCCGTTCGGGTTGACGCGCGCATCGTCGTCGCGCACACCCAGCTGGCGCAGCACGGCCAGGCCTTGCGCGGCAAACGCTTCGTTCAGTTCGATGACGTCGAAGTCGGCCAGGCTCAAACCCGTCATGGCCAGCACTTTCAGGGTGGCGGGCGCGGGGCCGATGCCCATGATGCGCGGCGCCACACCGGCCGTCGCCATGGCCACCACGCGGGCGCGGGGCGTCAGGCCAAAACGGGCCGCGTTGGCCTCGTCGGCCAGCAACAGGGCCGCCGCGCCATCGTTGACGCCGGACGCGTTGCCGGCCGTAATCGTGCCATCCGCGCGCACGACGGGCTTCAATTTGGCCAGGGTGTCCAGCGTGGTGGCGCGCGGATGCTCGTCGCGGGAGACGACGATGGACTCGCCCTTCTTTTGGGCGATGCTGACAGGACAGATTTCACTGTCGAACACGCCCGCCTGCTGCGCCGCCAGCGCCTTGACCTGGCTGGCCAGGGCGAACGCATCCTGGTCCGCGCGGCTGATGCCAAAATCGCTGGCCACGTTTTCCGCCGTTTCCGGCATCGAATCGACGCCGTACTGCGCCTTCATCAAGGGGTTGATGAAGCGCCAACCGATGGTCGTGTCTTCCATTTTCGTGCCGCGCGCAAAGGCGCTGTCCGCCTTGCCCATGACAAACGGTGCGCGGCTCATGCTTTCCACGCCGCCGGCGATCAGCAAGCCCGCCTCGCCGCTCTTGATGAAGCGCGCGGCGCTGCCGATGGCGTCCAGGCCCGAGCCGCACAGGCGGTTCAGGGTGGCGCCCGGCACGCTGTCGGGCAAGCCGGCCAGCAAGGCGGCCATGCGCGCCACGTTGCGGTTGTCCTCGCCCGCCTGGTTGGCGCAGCCGTACAGCACATCCGTGACGGCCGTCCAGTCCACGTGGGGGTTGCGCGCCATCAAGGCACGGATGGGCACGGCGCCCAGGTCGTCGGCGCGCACGCCGGACAGGCTGCCGCCGTAGCGGCCAAATGGCGTACGCTGGGCGTCGCAAATGTATGCGTGGGTCATGTTCTTTCCTCCAAGAAAGTGGTTTGATGTTGGATTAGCGGGCATCCGTCAGCGGCACGGCCGTCAAGGCTTGCAGCTGTTCAAAACTCAGGCCATCGGCCAGCTCGACGACGGTGGCGCCGTTTGGTCCCAGGTCGAGCACGGCCAGGTCGCTGTAGATGCGGCTGACGCAAGCGATACCCGTCAGCGGATACGTGCAGGCCTGCACCAGCTTGCTTTCCCCCGTCTTGGTCAGCAATTCCATCATGACCCAGGTTTTTTTCGCGCCGATGGCCAGGTCCATGGCCCCGCCCACGGCAGGAATGGCGTCCGGGGCGCCCGTGTGCCAGTTGGCCAGGTCGCCCGTGGCGGACACTTGAAACGCGCCCAGCACGCAGATGTCCAGGTGGCCGCCGCGCATCATGGCGAAGCTGTCGGCGTGATGAAAATAGCTGCCGCCGGGCAGCAAGGTGACGGGCTGCTTGCCCGCGTTGATCAGGTCGTAGTCTTCCTCGCCGGGTGCGGGCGCGGGGCCCATGCCGATCACGCCGTTTTCGCTGTGCAGGATGATCTCCGCACCGGCCGGCAAGTGATTCGCCACCAGGGTCGGCAAGCCGATGCCCAGGTTCACGACACTGCCTTCATGGATGTCGGCCGCCACCTTGGCCGCCATTTGATCTCGATTCCATTTGTTCACTTGATACTCCTCAGGCAGCTTTGAAGCCGGCGGGGCCGGTGGCCGTGCGCGGCACTTGCACGATGCGCTGCACGAACAGGCCCGGCGTGATGACGTATTCGGGGTCGATGCTGCCAAGCTCGGCAACTTCATGCACGGAAGCAATGCTGACTGTCGCGGCCATGGCCATGATGGGGCCGAAGTTGCGCGCCGTCTTGCGGTAAGTCAGGTTGCCCCAGCGGTCGCCCTGCTCCGCCTTGATCAGCGCAAAATCGGCGTGGATGGGCGACTCGAATACATACATGCGGCCATCGATCTCGCGTGTTTCCTTGCCCTTGGCCAAGTCCGTGCCATAACCCGTGGGCGTGAAAAAGCCGCCGATGCCGGCGCCGGCGGCACGGATGCGCTCGGCCAGGTTGCCCTGCGGCACCAGTTCCAGTTCCAGCTTGCCCGCGCGGTATAGGGCGTCGAAGACGTGGGAATCGGCCTGGCGCGGGAACGAGCAGATGATCTTGCGCACCTGCCCGTTTTTCAGCAGGGCGGCCAGGCCCGTGTCGCCATTGCCCGCATTGTTGTTGACGATGACGAGGTCGCGCGCGCCCTGGGCGATCAAGCCGTCGATCAGCTCGGCCGGCTGGCCTGCGCCGCCAAAGCCGCCAATCATGACGGTGGCGCCATCGTGGATATCGGCCAGCGCATCAAGCACGCTGGAACGCAGTTTGTCGATCATTGCCTGTCTCCTCTCAATCAAACCCATAGTCTATTTGTTCGCATACCGAACAAATATTCGTATTTAGAACTTATTCGTGAGAATATGCCTGATCGGCGCGCTTGTCAATTTGCCGTTTTCACCAGCGCCATGGCTATAATTGCCACCTTGCCCCATTGGAATCGCCATGACCGACCGCCGCAGCACGCCCGTTTCCGCCGAAGAACTCCCTGATGCCGATGGCGCCCCCCGTCCCGGCGACAGCTATGTGCAATCGTTCGCTCGGGGCCTGGCCGTCTTGCGCAGCTTTGGCGCGCAGGCGCCGCAGCAGACCCTGAGCGAAGTGGCGGAACGGGCGCAGCTGACGCGCGCGGGCGCGCGGCGCATCCTGCTCACCTTGCTGCATCTCGGTTATGTGGAAGCGGATGGACGGCTGTTCCGTTTGACGCCCAAGGTGCTCGACCTCGGTTACGCCTACCTGTCGTCCTTGCCCGTGTGGACGCAGGCGCAGCCGCTGCTGGAAGAATTGATGCAGACCTTGCGCCAGTCGTGCTCGGCCACCGTGCTCGACGGCGATGACATCGTGTATGTCGTGCGCCTGTCCGCGCACCGCACCATGTCGATCAACCTGGGCATCGGCAGCCGCCTGCCCGCCTACTGCACCTCGATGGGACGTGTCTTGCTGTCGGGCCTGGCGCCCGAAGCGTTGCGCGAACGGCTGTCGAAGATGGCATTGCTGAAAATCACGCCGGCGACTAAGGTCGATATCGAGGTCTTGATGGAAGAGATTGCGCAAGTGCGGCGCCAGGGCTGGTGCCTGGTGCAGGAAGAGCTGGAACAGGGCTTGATCGCCCTGGCCGCGCCCGTGTTCGACCGGGCCGGCAAGGTGGTGGCGGCGATCAATGTCAGCGGCCAGACGGCGGGGCCGTCCGTGGCGCATTTGCTGGAACACAGCTTGCCGAAACTGCTCAATACGGCAAGCCGGGTCAGCGCCCTGGTGCGGGTGCAGCAGTGATTATTTCTTGAACCTTATTACTTAAACTTTAAGCAAGGGTCCGGGCGCGGCTGCGCCGGCATCGTTTGCGTCAAGTCAAACGTGCCCTTGTAGCCGCTGCCGCCCTGCTCCAGGTAGCCGATGCTGCGCACGTTCAGTTGCGGGTCGGACAGCTTCAGCCAGCGGGGCACGCCGATATCCTTGCGCACATGCTCATTGCCGGCGATCAGCACCACGTCGCGCGGTGCCTGGTCGCGGATCAGCTTGGCCATCCAGATATCGCGCGCCACCTGGGCGTTGACGACACCTTTCATCATCATGTCGGGCAGCATATTGCAGCGGGCCGCCTGCACTTCCTTCTGTTGCCCTTCCAGAATATCGGCCGGCACGGGCGCGGCCAGGTAAGTGGCCACCATGGCGGGCGGCATGGCCCACTGGATACCGTCGCGCACGATGCGCGAAGCATCGGCCGGCGACAAATTGCCGGCGACCAGGGTCAATTGATAGCTGATGACGAGATCCAGCATGGGCCGGTACAAGCTCCAGTCCCAGCGCGGCTGTTCCATCACGCGGATGATGCAATCGGGGTCGGCGCAATCGCGTGCGGCGCGCGTCAGCAAGGCCTGGTTTTCGCGATCGAATTGCTCCATGACAATCACGGGACGCCAGCCAGCCGCCAGCCGGCGCTGCAACTCGGCGACGCGCAGGCGCTGGCCTTGCGCATTGTCATGCACTTCGCCCAGCAGCAGCACTTGCGGATTGGGCAAGGTGTCGGCCACGGGTGCGGGAGCGGGCGGGGCTTCCTTCTTCAGCAAACTGCCGCAGGCGGCCAGCGCCAGCATGCTGCACAGCAGGGCGGCGCGCGCGCCGGCGCGGAAAATCACGGTTGTCATGTAAGCGGTATCCAAAGTGGCGATGCGCCAGATTGTACCGTCTCAGGCCGGCGCGGACAGCTTGCGGCGCTCCAGCACTTCAAACAGAAACATGCCGGCCAGCATCGCGCCCACAAAAATCCACGCCTTCGGCTGGCCCGCCAGCAGGGAGACGAGGGCGGGACCGGGACAGAAACCGGCGATGCCCCAGCCCGCGCCAAAGGCCAGGCTGCCCAGCAGCAAGCGCCGGTCGATGCGGCGCGACGCGGGCAATTGCATGGGTTCGCCCAGCAGCGCCGTGCTGCGCCGTCCTGCCAGCCAGAAGGCGGGCATGGCCACGACGATGGCGCCGCCCATCACCAGCGCCAGGGACGGATCCCAGGCACCGGCCAGGTCGAGGAAACCGAGTACCTTGGCCGGGTTGCTCATGCCGGAGACGATCAGGCCCAGGCCAAAGACGAGGCCGCTCAACAGGGAAAGGAGTAGCTTGCTCATAGGTGGCGCAACAAATAGACGGTGAGGAAACCGGCCGCCATGAAGACACAAGTGGCCGCCAGCGAACGCGGTGACAGGCGCGACAGGCCGCACACGCCGTGGCCGCTGGTGCAGCCGGCGCCATAGCGCACGCCCACACCCACCAGCAAGCCCGCCACGGTCAGGGCCAACGTGCCCGCCTCGATCTGCACGGGCGGCAAGGCTTGCCACAACTGCCACAGCAGGGGCGTGCCGATCAGCCCGGCAAGAAAGGCGATGCGCCAGCCCAGGTCGCCACTGCGCGGGCGCAGCAAGCCGCCGAGGATGCCGCTGATGCCGGCGATGCGCCCATTGAACAGGATCAATAGCGCAGCCGCCAAACCGATCAGCATGCCGCCGGCCAGCGAGGCCCACGGCGTGAAGTGCTGCCAAGCAATAGTCATGGTCGGCCTCAGTCCGCTTCGTCGTTGAACGGCAGACGCGGCGCGCAGAACTGCGCGTACAGCACTTGCAGCACGGCCAGCACGGGCGCGCTGGCGACGCGATAATAAATCTGCTTGCCGTCGCGCCGCGTGGCCACCAGCATCTCTTCGCGCAGCACGCCCAGCTGCTGCGACAGGGTCGGCTGGCCGATACCCACTTTTTGTTCGAGGTCGCTGACGCAATGTTCGCCCTGCGATAGCTGGCACAGCAGCATCAGGCGGTCAGCATTGCCCATGGCCTTGAGCAGCGAGCTGGCCTTATAGGCCGAGCCACGCATGGCGTCGAGGTTGTACTCGGCGTGTTGTGTTGTAACTGTCTCCATCTTGCCCTCCCACAGGCGATCATGTTGTACATCGTACGATAAACAATATACTAATCAATATATTGTTTTCCTGCTGGCGATTCGCACAAAAAAACAACAGTGTTTTTCAGCGATAGCGTGCTCATGCAAAGTGTGCGGCAGCGATAGCTTTCATGCTATCAAAATAATAAATATTCGTAATTTAAAGCAAATATGCGTAGCAAAATTGCCACGATTTGTGCTGTAATAAGACCTCATCAGAAAAATTGTGATACGCCCCCGTACAGGCGCATTATCCGTCCAGGCGCAGGCCGGTTTCGGCCACGCCGCACGGTGAACCAGGGAGTCAACGATGAAGATATTTCAGCCGCTATGCGTGGCCGTGCTGGCGCTGTCGGCGTATGCCGGCAATGTGGCCGCCAGCGCGCCTGCCGTGAGCGACGACAGTCTCGCTTTCAACAACATGACGGACAATCCCACCTGGGAAACGCCGGACTTGCCGTATGCACGCCTGCTGACGCAGCACACGACGCTCAATGCGACCCCGCGCTGGCTCAACGCCGGTACGCGCCAAAGCGCACTGGCGCCCCCCACCGCCGCCGCCGCCACTCCTGCCGTACAACAGCCGAACGTGCCGCCGCCCGTGCCCGAAGCGAGCATGGTCTCGATGTTGCTGGTGGGACTGGGTTTGCTGGCCTTGAGCATGCACGGTGAAAAACAGGAAAAATTCGATGGCTGAGCCCATTCCGGCGGCCGATGCCCTTGCATTAAAAAAATTCCGCCTTGCGCGGAATTTTTTTTACTTGTCCAGCAAGCGGCACACCCTTTCGATATTGCCCACCGGAATACCCGACTTCAGGGCGCGCGCGATGCAGCCCGCCTTGTCCGGCCCCGAGGCGGACATGAGCACGAAGGCCGTGCCCAGGGCGCTGACGGCGAGCAGCAGGATCAGCACGCCCTTGACGATATCCCAGTTCATGGCGTCTCGATGGCAGGCATCAGTGCTCCTTGGCCAAGGTGGCTGCCGCCTCGGGCCCGTTCAGCAGCGTATGTAATTTTTGCATGGTAGCCCAGTTGCGCGAGGTGACGCCATCGCCCAGCAGTACACCCAGTGACGCCACCACCTTGCTGGCCAGCACGCCATCAGGACACCAGGCATACGCGGCCCATCGCCCCAGCGCCAGCGCTTCCGGCTGCCACGGCCGCTGCAAGAGCGGCGCCAGGCGCTGGACATCGGCCGGATTGTTCAGCACCAAGGTCAGCAGACGGGCCGCATCGGCCGCCGGCGCCAGGGTGTTTTGTTCGATCAGTTCGGCAAACTGGACAGCCGACAGCACCGTCACCCGGGCCGCGACGCCCAGTTTCAGCACCAGCGCTTCCTCAATGCGGACAGCGGCCTCGGCCGGCGCCACCTTGCCCCCGTCATACACGACGTTACCGCTGTTGAGTACTGTGCGTACCTGCGCAAAACCCAGGTCGCCCAGCAGCTTGCGCAGGTCGGCCATGGCCACGCGCTTGGCGCGGCCCACATTGATCCCGCGCAAAAGCGCTACTTGCTGACTGTTTTCTAGCTGTGCCATATCTGTTCTCCTTGCCTATGCCGGGCTGCTGGTGCTGTCCGGCAACGGCGTCACCGTGGGCAGGCGCAGCAGGAATGTTGCGCCCTGTCCCAGCGTGCTGCTAACCGTGATGGTGCCGCCAAACTGCTTGGCAATCAAGTTGAACACGATATTCAAGCCCAGGCCCGTGCCGCCCTGTCCCCGCCGCGTGGTGACAAACGGGTCAAACACGCGGTCGAGCATGTCGGGCGCGATGCCGCGGCCGTTATCGCGCACCTGCATGGCGATCCACTCGCCGTCGCGGCGCACGCCAATATGGATGTTGCCGGCCGTGTCCGCATCGAAGGCGTGCTCAACGCAGTTCAAGACCAGGTTGGTCAGCACCTGCGCCAGCGCACCCGGATAGCTGTCGAGCATGATGTCAGGCGGGCAATCGATATCGATGCGGATGCGCGTCTTTTTCAGGGTCGGCTGCAGGCTCGAGATCACTTCACCGATATAGTCGCGCAATTCGAACAAACGGCGCGCCTCGCTGACCTGGTCGACGGCGATCTGCTTGAAGCTGTGGATCAGGTGCGCGGCGCGATAGGCATTGTTCATGATCAGCCGCGCGCTCTCGCCGGCCGTTTCCAGGTAGCGCACGATATCGGTTTTCTTCACACTGCCACCGGCCACCGCTGCACTGATGTGATCGGTCGCTTCCTTCAGCACCGAGGCGCTGGTCAGCGCGATGCCGACCGGGGTGTTGATTTCGTGCGCCACGCCGGCCACCAGGCTGCCCAGCGAGGCCAGGCGTTCCGACTGCAGCAACGATTCCTGTGCGCGGCGCAGCTCGTCCATCGCCTGCGCCGTCTCCTGCTGCGAGCGGCGCGCCATGTCTTCCGCCTCGCGGCTGCCCTCGATGATGGACTTGAGCTTGCGCTGCACGGCATTGAAGCCGCGGATCACATCGCCCAGTTCGTCGCGCCGGTTTTCCGGCAGTTCTTCGACCTCGTCGCTACCGCGCGTGGCCAGGTCGATCAAGCCGTCGCGCAGCTGTTTCAAGGGCCCGAAGATGATGCGCAGGCTCAGCACCAGAGCGCCCACCAGGATGATGTCAAGCAGCAACACTTCCAGCACCTTGCGCCGCACTTCGCCGCGCAGGGCGGCATCGATCTGCGCGCGGCTGAAATTGACGATGACCTTGCCGACGATCACCGGCTTGCCACCCGTGGCCACCGCCACGGCGTCGCGGAATACCAGCGGCGCCTCGACGGGCGTGCCGCCCATGGCCACGTCGGAGGTCAAAGGCACCAGGGTGCCGGCCGCGTCACGCACTTCCCCCGCGAACAGGCCCACGGAGGCGTCGTAGACGCGGATGCCGACCAGCTCCGGCGGCAGCATTTCGGCCGCGACAATGCTGTCGACCTTGGATTTATCGAGGTCCCACAGGGCCGAAGGCAAGCTCGTTTGCAAACGCGTGAGCACGCCGCTGCGCAGGCGCGCGCTGCCCGATTCAAGTTCCTTGCTTAAGGTATATTGTGTATAGCTGCCGGAAATACCCAGCACCAAGGTGACGATCACGACAAAAAGCAGGGTCAGCCGGACTTGGATACTCACCATCGATCAACACTCCCCGGGCCAGGCCAGCCGCCGGCCCGCGGCGCGGGCGCAGATACGTCAGCAATGCAACTGCCTGTATCAAATGTACGGTATGACATGCTTATTGGCAAGATTTACAGTATTTCCACTTTAGACACGGGCCTTGATACAGGTTGAGACATTGCGTCATGGCAATGGTAATATCCCGCAATCATCTAAGGAGTCGTCATGGCGGTCACGCATCAACATCTACCCCTGGAACAAGTTCGTCCTGGCATGATCTTGTCGGATGTCTTGCTCGACGCGCATGGACAAGTGCTGTTGCCGCAAGGCGCGGTACTGACGGAAAACATGCTGTCCCTGATGCCGCGCCACGGCATCGCCATGCTGCCGATCCAGGCGCCGCCCCCTTCGCCAGAGGTAGTGGCCGCGCAGCAGGCGGCCGATAGCGAACGGCTGGCCTACCTGTTTCGCAAGCTGGATCCGGACGATCCCGAGGACGCGGCCACGACCTTGCTGCGCAACTATGTCACGCAATATCGCCTGGGCACGGGAGAGCCAGCATGAGCACCCAGCTGACGCTCGACGATATCGTCGCCCACCTCGATGACCTGCCTTCCTTGCCCGCCGTCGTCATGGAGCTGCTCAACAGCATAGACCAGGAAGACGTCGATATTTCCGTGCTGGCGAAAAAAGTCTCTTACGACCAGGCGCTGACGGCAAAAACCCTGCGCCTGGCCAACTCCTCGCAATATGGCTTGCAAGTGAAGGCCACCACCATCCAGCAGGCGATCACCTACCTGGGTTTCCAGACCACACGCAGCCTGATCACCTCAGCCGCCATCACGGGCTGCTTCCCGGAAGGGCGCTGCCCCGGCTTCGACGACAAGGCCTTCTGGCGCCATTCGGTAGCGACGGCCGGCTGCGCCAAGGTGCTGGCGCGGCAGATCCGCTTCAACCAGGATTACGCCTTCACGGCCGGCTTGTTGCATAACATCGGTCGCCTGGTGCTGGTCAGCAGCTTTCCCGCACACTACGCGCAAGTCATCGTGCACCAGGCAGCGCACGATTGCAGCCTGCTCGAAGCGGAGCAGGCCGTGCTGGGCGTGGACCACGTGCAGGCGGGCGTGGCACTGGCCGAACACTGGAATTTTTCCGACACCATGCGCCTGGCGCTGGCCAACTACCTGCAGCCGGAAACGCCGGGGGCAGGTTTCCTGGCAGCGCTGATCCACGTCGCCAATGCCATCGTCTGTGCGCTCGACCTGGCGCAGGCGGGCGACGACATGGTCCCGCGCGTCTCGCCGGTGGCCTGGGATGCGCTGGGCCTGAGCGAAGAAACGTATCTGCAACTGTTCCGCGAAACGGAGCTGCGCTACGACGAAATCACCTCGGCACTGCTGAGCTAAACGCCGCACCAAATGCCAACGGCTCTCGCCGCGAAGCGAAAGCCGTTATGGGTACTGCGGTGTCTCCATGCTGCCCGGTCCACACCAGCCTGTTGCCGCCAGCAGTGACGCAAGCGGCACAGTCAGCGTGCAACCGCCACATCAGTGCGCGTAATTCGATTCTTGCGCATCGCCGCGGTCTTCCGCTTTTGGACGGCCCTGGGCGTCAGACAGACGATACTTGGTGCGGCGATCGCCCATCAAATCGCGCAGGTCACGGATGCTCATGCCCGTCACTTCGTGCATGCGGATCAGCAGCGAGGCGCCGACCGGCAAGCGGTGATGGCGGATCTTGCTGATGACGGGTGGCGCCACTTCGAGCAAGCGCGACAGGGCTGCGTCGTTTTTCAGCTGCATCTTGCTCAGCAGAATATCCAGCAGGTGATTCGGGTTGTAACTCTCTTGCGATGCTAATGCATGATGTGCCATGATTTTTCCTCGTCTAGTGAATGTTCAAAGAATGCCGATACGAACTTAAGGCTGGCTTAGAGTGTTTAAATAAACGTCCTTCCATCGGATTCAGCCTCCCCTCCGCCTTCCCTCCTTGTCGCACTGCCTGCACAGGACTCGCACAGCCAACGTGCGCAGCTTGCCGCGTGAGTAAATGCACTGCAACCCACCGAAATGAATTGCATATAAAACAATATACTAGTCCAAACAGGCCGCATCTGCGCCTCGCGCAAACTTCCTGATTGTTAAATATCAATCAAGCTGCTAGTTGGCTTGCCAACGATGCTATTTCAACACATTAGGATGCCAGCGGCCGCACACAAGGCTTTGCAGCAACTTGTTACAAATCAATGGTGTCACACGGCAATAAATGCTTTAGGGCATCGCCTTGCCGGGCGCCGTATTCACGCTGCAATCTTGTCGGCATGCTCAGCACAACATGGCCCGTCCCGGCGATTTACGCTAAACTATGGCCTGAACTTGCAGCGAGCCTGCCAGCGGGCAGCCAGAGGCGCCCGGCCGGTGATCCACCGCCTCCCGCCCCGAGCGGCGCACGGCGCAAGCCCCCTGCCCGGCTTATTTGCCGCCCCACTTATTTGTCCCACTTACTTGCCGCCACATTTACCGATAAGCATCCGACTCCATGCAGAAAAAAGTATTCATTAAAACCTTCGGCTGCCAGATGAACGAGTACGACTCGGACAAGATGGCCGACGTACTGGGCGCTTCCGACGGCCTGGTGCGCACCGACACGCCGGAAGATGCCGATGTGATCCTGCTCAACACTTGCTCCGTGCGCGAAAAGGCACAGGAAAAAGTATTTTCCGACCTGGGCCGTCTGCGCGAGCTGAAACTGGCCAAGCCGCACCTCCTGATCGGCGTGGGCGGCTGCGTGGCCTCGCAGGAAGGCGACGCCATCGTCAAGCGCGCGCCGTATGTCGACATGGTCTTCGGCCCGCAAACCCTGCACCGCCTGCCGCAGATGATCGAACTGCGCCGTTCCAGCGGCGCCTCGCAGGTCGACATCAGCTTCCCGGAAATCGAAAAGTTCGACCACATGCCGCCAGCCAAGGTCGACGGCGCTTCGGCGTTTGTTTCCATCATGGAAGGCTGCAGCAAATATTGCAGCTATTGCGTCGTGCCTTACACGCGCGGCGAGGAAGTGTCGCGCCGCTTCGAAGACGTGCTGACGGAAGTGGCGGGCCTGGCCGCCCAGGGCGTCAAGGAAATCACCCTTCTGGGGCAGAACGTGAACGCCTACCGTGGCGTGATGGAAGGCGGAGACATTGCCGACTTCGCCCTGCTGCTCGAATACGTGGCCGACATTCCCGGCATCGCGCGCATGCGCTTCGTCACCAGCCACCCGAAGGAATTCACGCAGCGCCTGATCGACGCCTATGCGAAGATTCCGCAGCTGGTCGACCATTTGTACCTGCCGGCGCAGCACGGTTCCGACAAGATCCTGGGCGCCATGAAGCGCGGCTACACGGGCCTCGAATACAAGTCCATCATCCGCCGCATCCGCGCCGTGCGCCCGAACATGGCCATTTCGTCCGACTTCATCGTCGGTTTCCCAGGCGAGACGCAAGCGGACTTCGACGCCATGATGAAGCTGATCGCCGACGTGGGGTTTGACAACAGCTACAGCTTCATCTTCAGCAAGCGCCCCGGCACGCCGGCCGCCAGCCTGGCAGACGATACGCCGCATGAAGTCAAGCTGGCCCGTTTGCAGCAGCTGCAGGCGGCCATCGACGCCAACACGCGCAAATACAGCCTGGCCATGGTGGGCAGCGTGCAAACCATCCTCGTCGAAGGCCGTTCGAAGAAGGACACCGATGACAGTGAACTGCAAGGCCGCACGGAAAACAACCGCGTCGTCAATTTCGACGCCGGCCCGGACGGCTTGCAACTGATCGGCCAGCTGGTCGACGTGCGCATCACCGAAAGCCATTCCTACACCCTGCGCGGCGAACTCGTCGCCAGCGCCCCCGCATTGAAAAGAGCCAGTTGAAAACCAAAGCCCCGATACAGCCGCATTACTTCATCCCCGAGCCGCTGGACAACACGCGCCTGGCGCATCTGTGCGGGCCGCTCGATGAAAACCTGCGCCAGATTTCCGCCGCCCTCGACGTGACGATCTTCCGCCGCGGCGAGAAATTCATCGTCGGCGGCAGCAATGCCGAACGGGCGGTGGAAATCCTCGACCAGTTCTACGCCATCGCCAACAAGGTCGTGCCGCTGGAAGAAGTGCAGCTGGCCCTGGTGGAGCAGCGCGCGGGACTGTCCGCCGCTTCGGAACACCACGTCAACGCGCCTGCCAGCACCTTCGTCGAGCCAGACATCGCCAGCCCCGTGCTGAAAACGCGGCGCAGCGACCTGCGCGGGCGCACGCCGCACCAGATCGCCTACCTGCGCGACATCCTCGAACACGACATCAGTTTCGGCGTGGGTCCGGCCGGCACCGGTAAAACCTATCTGGCCGTCGCCTGCGCCGTCGACGCGCTCGAACGCGATGCCGTCAAGCGCATCATCCTGACGCGCCCCGCCGTCGAAGCGGGCGAGCGCCTGGGCTTCCTGCCGGGCGACCTGGCGCAAAAGGTCGACCCGTATCTGCGTCCCCTGTACGACGCGTTGTACGATTTGCTGGGCTTTGACCGCACGCAAAAACTGTTTGAGAAACAGGTGATCGAAATCGCCCCGCTGGCCTACATGCGCGGGCGCACCCTGAACCACGCCTTCGTCATCCTCGATGAAGCGCAAAACACCACCGTCGAACAGATGAAGATGTTTTTGACGCGCATCGGCTTTGGCAGCAAGGCCGTGGTGACGGGCGACGTGACGCAAGTCGACCTGCACAAGAGCCAGACAAGCGGCCTGATCGACGCCGTGCACGTGCTGAAAGACGTGCGCGGCATCGGCTTTACGCAATTTAACAGCAGCGACGTGGTGCGCCATCCGCTCGTCGCGCGCATCGTCGATGCGTATGAAACGGCGCAGGCGGCCGGCGCCAACGCCACCCAGTTACTCCCCCTGATCACACCAGCTGCCGCCAAAAATGTCCGAAAAAAATAAACTGTCCTTGTCCGTGCAATACCCGGACGCCCGCCTGGAAACCCTGATCACGCGGCCCAAAGTGCGCCGCTGGGTCAAGGCGGCCCTGTTCGCGCCCGCCGAATTGACCATCCGCTTCGTCGACGCCGAAGAAGGCCGTACCTTGAACCGCGACTACCGCGAAAAGGATTACGCCACCAATGTGCTGACCTTTGCCTACAACGAAGGCGAAGAATTGAATGACGACGAGCCGACGCGCGCCGACATCATCCTGTGCACGGACGTGCTGGAAAAGGAAGCGGCGGAACAAAAGAAAAGCGTGGAAGAGCACACGGCCCATCTGATCGTGCACGGCGTGCTGCATGCGCAGGGCTACGACCACATGGATGACGAGGAAGCCACCGAGATGGAGGGCCTGGAAACGGAGATCCTCGCAAAACTCGGCATCAGCGATCCCTATGCGGACCAAAAATAAAACCCGCAGACCGGGTAGGTCGGGGTAGGTCGGGTTAGCCCGCAGGGCGTAACCCGACAACACCCAACAACGTAAGCGGAGTCGTAGGTCGGGTTAGGCGATACGCCGTAACCCGACAGCCACAATAGCGCCATCAACCACACACGTAACAAGGACACACTATGGGCACTTGGGCCACCGACGCCTTCGGCAACGACTACGCCATGGATTGGGCGCAGGATCTGCACGAATACAAAACCCTGGAACTGGTCGAGACGACGCTCGACAACGTCATCGACAGCCAGGAAGCGGAACTCGAAGCGCCGTTTGCCGCCGAGGCGCTGGCCGCGCTCGATGTGATCGCGCGCCTGCAAGGCAAGCCGGGAGAAAACGACCCGGCCACGGCGGAAGTGGACGAATGGGTGGCCGCCTGCAAGAAGAAAGTCACGCCGCCGCTGCTGGAAAAGGCGCGCCAGGCGCTGGACAAGATCGTGGCCGAGTCGTCGGAACTGCGCCAGCTGTGGCAGGATAGCGAGCATTTTACGGACTGGCTGGCGGACGTGGCGGCCTTGCGCGCGCGCGTGCTGGGCCAGGACGCCTGAAACGTCGGGCAACGGCGCACTTCAACGTATTAAATTTGCATCAAAAGCGGGGAAATCCGGTATTCCCCCACTTTTGGTGTATCCTATATCCCTTCGCAACAACGGCTCACGCCTCCTATGCCCGAGCACCCTAGTGGCGTCAGAACTGACGTCAAGCCCCACCGGTCACTGTTTGAACGCCTGACCGCACTCATATCCCCCGAGCCAGAGAACCGTGCAGAATTGCTCGATGTTCTACACGATGCGCATGAACGCAAGCTGATCGACGCCGACGCCCTGTCGATGATCGAAGGCGTGTTTCAGGTATCGGATCTCTGTGCGCGCGACATCATGATTCCCCGTTCGCAAATGGATGTCATCGACATCAGCAAGCCGATCGAGGAATGGATGCCGGAAGTCCTGTCCACCGCCCACTCGCGCTTCCCCGCGATCGAAGGCGAGCGCGACAAGGTCATCGGCATCCTGCTGGCGAAAGACTTGCTGCGTTATTACGCAGAAGAGACTTTCGACGTGCGCGACATGCTGCGCCCCGCCATCTTCATTCCCGAATCGAAACGTCTGAATGTGCTGCTGCGCGATTTCCGCGCCAACCACAATCACATGGCCATCGTCGTCGATGAATACAGCGGCGTCGCCGGCCTGATCACCATCGAAGACGTGCTGGAACAGATCGTCGGCGACATCGAGGACGAATACGACTTCGATGAAGCCGAGGACAACATCCTCTCGCTCAAGGAAGGCCAGTTCGGCCCCCGCTGGCGGGTCAAGGCGCTGACCGAGATCGAACAGTTTAACGAAGAAGTGGGCAGCCACCTGGTGGACGACGACGTCGACACCATCGGCGGCCTGGTCTCGAAGTACCTGGGCCGCATGGCGCACAAGGGCGACATCTTCGACCTGGGCAATCTGCGCTTCGAGGTGCTGCGCGCCGATGCGCGCCAGGTGCACGTGCTGCTCGTCGAGCGCCTGCCCAACGTGCCGGAACTGGAACTCTGACATGCGCGTGCTGTAAATGCGTTTCAGACGCTTAGATCCCAACGCCCCCGCCAAACCGCCCCGCAGCACGTGGGCGCGCATGCTGACTGCCGCCATCGCCGGCGCCGTCGCCGTGCTGGCGTTCGCCCCTTTCGGCTACTGGCCATTGCAAATCCTCAGCCTGGGCGTGCTGTTCTACCAGGTACTGCGCGCGGCGAACGTCAAGGCCGGCGCGCTGATCGGCTGGGCCTATGGCTTCGGCTGGTGCGCGGCCGGCACGCACTGGCTGTACATCTCCATGCACCGCTATGGCGACATGGCCGCACCAATCGCGGCCATCGCCGTGGCGCTGCTGGCCCTCTTGATGGCCATTTACGTGGCCCTGGCCATGGGCGCGGCGGCCTGGCTGCGCCAGCGCTGGGTACTCTCCCTGCCCGCCATGACCCTGCTGGTGCTGCCAGCGACGTGGACCCTGTTCGAATGGACGCGCGGCTGGCTGTTTACGGGTTTCCCGTGGCTGGCCACGGGCTACGCCCACAATGCCAGCCCGCTGGGTGGCTTTGCCCCCATCGTCGGGTCGTATGGCCTGGGCTGGCTGGCGGCGTTGTCGGCCGGCGCCCTGCTGCTGCTAGTCCACCCCCTGCACCGCACGCGGTGGTTAGCTCTGGGCGGCGTCATCGCGCTGTACGCGGCCGGCGTTGGCTTGCAATACGTGAACTGGACCCATCCGGTCGGGCGCCCCATCACGGTGCGCCTGTTGCAGGGCAATGTGCCGCAGCAGCAGAAATTCGACCCCGGCTTCGTGCTCGGTGCCCTGCAGATGTACCAGAATGCCATCACCAGCGCGCCGGCCGACCTGATCGCCACGCCGGAAACGGCCGTCACCGTGCTGCCGCACCAGCTGCCGCCCGGCTATCTGGATAGCCTGGGCACGTATGCGCAGCAGACGGGCAGCACGATCCTGGTTGGCATGCCCGTGCTCGACGAACAACAGCGCTTCTACAATGCGGCCGTGGGCATCACGCCCAACGGCACGCCGGGACCGTACTACCAGTACCGCAAGCACCATCTGGTACCGTTCGGCGAATTCGTACCGCCCGGCCTGCACTGGTTTGTCGCCATGATGGCCATCCCGCTGGGCGACATGGGCCGCGGCGCGGAAGTACAAGCGCCTTTGGCCGTGCGCGACCAGCTGGTGCTGCCGAATATCTGCTACGAAGACTTGTTTGGCGAAGAAATCGCGGGACAGCTGGCCAGCGCCCACCGCCATGGCAAGCAGTCGGCCTCGGTGCTGCTGAATATCTCGAACCTGGCCTGGTTTGGCGACTCGATCGCCATCCCCCAGCATCTGCAGATTTCGCAGATGCGCAGCCTGGAAACGGGGCGCCCCATGCTGCGCTCGACGAACACGGGCGCCACCGCCGTCATCGACGGCAAGGGCGTGGTGCAAAGCCTGCTGCCGCCGGAACAGCAAGCCACTCTGGCGGCCAAGGTGCAAGGCATGGGCGGCATGACGCCATACATTCTGTATGGCAATAAACTGGTGCTGGCCCTGGCCGCGCTGGCCCTGCTGACGGCCTTCCTGCTGTCGCGCGCCGCGCGCCGTGGCCGCGCTGCGCAGGAATAGTCGGCCGATATTGCCCGAAGAGTCACAGTGGGCCCGTAAAAACCGCTAAAATTAGCAAAATCCCGGCCCGGACGCTAGCCCAACAGCGTGCGGGCTTCAAGCAAACCTTAACAAAGCGCAGCCTCCCGCGCGGCGAACTCATACGATGCTCACATTTCAACAAATTATCCTGACCTTGCAAACCTATTGGGACAAGCAAGGTTGCGCCCTGCTCCAGCCTTACGACATGGAAGTCGGCGCCGGCACTTTCCACACCGGCACCTTCCTGCGCGCGATCGGCCCGGAACCCTGGCGCGCCGCGTATGTGCAGCCGTCGCGCCGTCCGAAGGATGGCCGCTATGGCGAAAATCCGAACCGCATGCAGCACTACTACCAGTACCAGGTGGTCTTGAAGCCCGCGCCGGAAAACATCCTCGATCTGTATCTGGGTTCGCTGGCCGCCCTGGGCCTGGACTTGCAGCAGAATGACGTGCGCTTCGTCGAAGACGACTGGGAAAGCCCGACCCTGGGCGCCTGGGGCCTGGGCTGGGAAGTCTGGCTGAACGGCATGGAAGTGACCCAATTTACCTACTTCCAGCAAGTGGGCGGCCTCGATTGCAAGCCTGTGCTGGGCGAAATCACCTACGGCATCGAACGCCTGGCCATGTATCTGCAAGGCGTGGAAAACGTGTATGACCTGGTCTGGACCGAGTGGGAAGAAAACGGGACTACCAAAAAGCTGACCTACGGCGACGTCTTCCACCAGAACGAGGTGGAGCAATCGACCTACAACTTCGAGCACGCGAACACGGACCTGCTGTTCGAACAGTTCGGCAACTACGAAGCGGAAGCGAAGCGCCTGATCGAGCTGCAACTGACCCTGCCCGCCTACGAGAAAATCATGAAGGCTTCGCACAGCTTCAATATGTTAGATGCGCGTGGCGCCATTTCGGTGACGGAACGCGCCGCCTATATCGGCCGCGTGCGCACCCTGTCGCGCCTGGTGGCGCAAGCGTATTACGACTCGCGCGAGCGCCTCGGTTTCCCGATGCTGCCCGCCGCAGACCAACCCGCCGCCGCTTGATCGCCTAGCTCATACACCGCCGTACCAGACAAGAACACCATGAACCAAACACTGCTCATCGAACTGCTGACCGAAGAACTGCCGCCGAAAGCGCTGGCCAAACTGGGCGCCGCCTTCACCGCCGGCATCGTCAACGGCCTGAAGGCGCGCGACTTCCTGGAAGCCGACAGCGTCGCCACCAGCTACGCCTCGCCGCGCCGCCTGGCCGTCTCCATCACCAACGTGCGCGAAGTCTCGCCCGATAAATCCATCCGTGAAAAAGTCTTGCCCGTCTCCGTGGCGCTGGACGCGAACGGCAACGGCACGCCGCCGCTGGCAAAGAAACTGGCCGCGCTGGGCTTCCCCGACCTGACGGTAGCGGACTTGGAACGCGCCGTCGACGGCAAGGCTGAAAGCTTCTTCTACACCTACACGGCGCCGGGCAGCCAGCTCGCCACCGGCGCGCAGGCGGCATTGACGGAATCGGCCGCCAAGCTGCCGATTCCAAAACTGATGAGCTATCAGCGCCCGGATGGCACCACCGTGCAATTCGTGCGCCCGGCCCACAGCCTGCTCGCCCTGCACGGCATCAACGTGCTGCCTCTGACCCTGCTGGGCTTGACGGCCGGCCGCACCACTCTGGGTCACCGCTTCCTCACCGATGGCGAACCGATCACCATCGCGCACGCGGAAAACTATGCGGCCTCGCTGATCCTCAACGCCAGCGTCATCGCCAGCAACGAGGAACGCAAGGAGCGCATCCGCGCCCAGCTGCTGGACAAGGCCGGTGCCGACCAGGTGCTGATGCCCGAAGCGCTGCTCGATGAAGTCACCGCCCTGGTCGAATGGCCGGTCGTGTATGAATGTCACTTCGAGGAAGAATTCCTGGCCGTGCCGCAGGAATGCCTGATCCTCACCATGCAGACGAACCAAAAATACTTCGCCCTGACCGACAGCGAAGGCAAGCTGCGCTCGCGCTTCCTGATCGTCTCCAACATCGAGACGGACACGCCAGAACACATCATTGGCGGCAACGAGCGCGTCGTGCGCCCGCGCCTGTCCGACGCCAAGTTCTTCTTCGAGCAAGACAAGAAGAAGACCCTGGCATCGCGCTTGCCGCTGCTGGCCAACGTGGTCTACCACAACAAGCTGGGCACGCAAGCTGCCCGCACAGAGCGCGTCAAGTCGCTGGCCGGCGCCATCGCGGCAAAACTGGGTGGCGACGTGGCCCTGGCCGAACGTGGCGCCCTGCTGGCCAAGGCCGATCTGCTGACCGACATGGTGGGTGAATTCCCCGAACTGCAAGGCATCATGGGCACGTATTACGCGCGCCATGACGGCGAGCCGGAAGAAGTGGCGCTGGCCGCCTCAGAACACTACCAGCCGCGTTTTGCCGGCGACAGCCTGCCATCGACCGCCACCGGCACCGCCGTGGCCCTGGCCGACAAACTCGAAACCCTGGTCGGCATCTGGGCCATCGGCCTGGCGCCGACGGGCGACAAGGACCCGTTCGCGCTGCGCCGCCATGCGCTGGGCGTGCTGCGCATGCTGCTGGAAAAGCGCTTGCCATTGTCGATCCGGGGCTTGCTGGCGGACGCCACCGCGCAGTTCGCCGCCGTTCCCGGCTTCAAGGACCCTGTGGCGGATGTGACCACCTTCATGCTCGAGCGCCTGCGCGGCATCCTGCGCGAACGCGGTTTCTCGCCAAATGAAATCGAAGCCGTCGTGGCGCAAAACCCGGACCGCCTGGACGACATCGTGCAGCGCCTGGAAGCCGTGCAGGCGTTTGCCGCGCTGCCGGAAAGCGCCTCGCTGGCCGCCGCCAACAAGCGCATCACCAACATCCTGAAAAAGAACGAGGAAGCGCTCAAGCTGGTTGCCGACAGTGGCGTCAACGTGGCCCTGCTGCAGGACGAAGCGGAGAAAAAACTCGCCGCCGCCGTTTCGCGCGTGCAGCCGGAAGTCGACGCGGCCTTCGCCAAGGGCGACTTCACCAGCACCCTGCAAACACTGGCGCAGCTGCGCGACGACGTCGATGGCTTCTTCAACGACGTGATGGTGATGGCCGAGGATGTCGCCCTGCGCAACAACCGCCTGGCCTTGCTGTCGTCCTTGCACGGCATGATGAACCGCGTGGCCGACATTTCCAAGCTGGCGGCATAATGGGCACGCCGGCGCTGAAACTGATTATTCTCGACCGCGACGGCGTCATTAATCATGACTCGCCGGACTTCATCAAGTCGCCGGCCGAATGGCTGCCGATTCCCGGTTCGCTCGAAGCGATCGCCCGCCTGAACCAGGCCGGCTATCGCGTCGTCGTCGCCTCGAACCAGTCGGGCATCGCACGCGAGTACTTCGACATGACGGTGCTGAACGCGATCCACCAGAAGATGCACACCCTGGCGCAGCAGGTGGGCGCCGATATCGACGCCATCTTCTTTTGCCCGCACGCGGGAGCGGACAATTGCGACTGCCGCAAGCCGAAACCGGGCATGTTCCATGAAATCGCGAAGCGCTACAACACCAGCCTGAAAGGCGTGCCCACCATTGGCGATTCGCTGCGCGACCTGCAGGCAGGTTTCATCAGCGGCTGCGTGCCCTACCTGGTCTTGACGGGCAAGGGCGAAAAAACCAACGAAACGGGTGGCCTGCCGCCCGGTACCCAGGTCTTCCCCGACCTGGCCGCCGTGGTCAGCCACCTGCTCAAGGCGCCAGCAGCATCTGCGCCCAGCGTGGCATTCAGTATCTAATTTTCGGAGAACCGCATTGCGTAATATTTCCCTGTTCCTGCGATCCCTGCTGTTCATGACCATCATGATCGTGGCCACCATCGTCTGGGCCTGCGTGTGCTTTTTTGCCGCGCCATTGAGCTACAACAAGCGCTATTGGGTCACCTCGCGCTGGAACGTGTTTATCCTGTGGTGCGCCAAGGTCATTTGCGGCATCCGCTATGAAGTCAAGGGCGCCGAGAACTTCCCGGATGCGCCGGCCATCGTGCTGTCGAAGCACCAGTCGGCATGGGAAACCATCTTCCTGCTGCCCAGCCTTCCCCGTCCGCTGGTGTATGTGTTCAAGAAGGAGATCCTGTACATCCCGTTCTTTGGCTGGGCCATGGCGCTGCTGCGCATGATCCCCATCGACCGCAAACAGGGCAAGCACGCCTTCAAGAGCGTGGTCGCGCATGGCAAACGCCGCCTGGCCGACGGCCAATGGATTATCATGTTCCCCGAAGGCACCCGCATCCCCGTGGGCCAGGCGGGCAAGTACAAGAGCGGTGGCACGCGCCTGGCCATTGCCACGGGCGCCGTAGTGGTGCCGATTGCGCATAATTCAGGCGAATGCTGGCCCAAGCAGTCATTCCTCAAACGCCCGGGACTGATCACCGTCTCGATAGGCAAACCGATTTCGCCGGAAGGGCAAACCCCGGACAGCATGATGCAACAGGTGGAAAATTGGATAGAATCAGAAATGCGCGTCATTTCGCCTCACGCCTACAACGCTGGCTAGACGGCATCAGCGCGGTCATCCAGGAGCCGACCCTTCGCCAGCAGATGAAGAGCATCAAGGTCGGCGACCAGCAACTGGATCTGTTCGCGCATGACGTCTCGACCAGCCCCCCCCCGGCGGTGCGCCCCACGGCACCGCCAGCGCCGCCCGTGGCAGCACCGCTAGTGGCACCCGTGCCACCCATCGTTCGCCCCGCCCCATCGCCCCTGCCGTCCCCGCCGCGCCCTGCCGATGGCCCTCCGCTGCGTCAGCTGCAGCTGGGCAGCCACCTGGTCGAATTCGCCCTGCGCCGTTCCACACGCCGTTCCATCGGCTTCATGATCGACGATAACGGCTTGCGTGTGACCGCGCCCAAGCGCGTCACCCTGGCCGAAATCGACAATGCCATCCGCGCCAAGCAAGGCTGGATCGTCTCGAAGCTGCTGGAACGGGGCGAGCGCAAGGTGCAGCGCCAGCAGCGCCCGCCCGTGGCATGGGTCGATGGCGCCGCGCTGCCCTACCTCGGTGGCGAAATCACCCTGCGATTGCACCAGGCGCCGCGCCACCGCGCCAGCTTCCAGCGCGAGACGAATGAGCTGCACGTATGGGTCACGCCCACGGGCAGCGAGCAGCAGTTGAAGGACAAAGTGAAGGGCTGGTTCCAGCACGAGGCGCGCCAGCTGTTTGAAGCGCGGCTGGACCTGTATGCGGACAAGCTGGGTGTGCGCTACGATGCATTATCGCTATCCTCGGCCGGCACGCGCTGGGGCAGCTGCACCATCGAGCGCAAGATCCGCCTGAACTGGCGCCTGATCCACTTCGCCCTGCCGCTGATCGACTACGTGGTGGCGCATGAACTGTCGCACCTGCTGGAAATGAACCACAGCCCCCGCTTCTGGGCCACCGTGGAATCGATCTATCCCGATTACGATGGCGCCAAGCAGGCGCTGAGAAAACGCTCGCAGGAGCTGCCCGTTTTGTTCGCGTAAACAACATTGTTGGCTGCGCCTGTCGGATTACGCGCTTGCGCGCTAATCCGACCTACCTCGATCACGGCAGTAGGTCGGATTAGCGCTACGCGCGTAATCCGACAACATTGTTGGCCGTGCATCCATCACGGCAGCAGCGGTTGGATGGCCGCGATGGTACGCGGCGTGGCGCCCCGGTGCTGCGCCGCGAAGGCCAGCGCTTTTTGTCCCATCGACGCCAGCTGCGCGGGATTTTGCAGCAAGGCCGACGCTTGCGCCATCAGCGCGTCGGCGTCCGCCACCCGCGCGGCACCGCCGGCGGTGATCGCCTGTTCGGTCACCAGCGTGAAATTGAAGGTGTGCAGGCCGATCAGCACAGGTTTGCCCAGGGCCGCCGGCTCGATCAGGTTTTGCCCGCCCAGTGGCAGCAGGCTGCCGCCGACAAAGGCGCAATCGCAGGCCGCGTAATACGCAAACATCTCGCCCATCGAGTCGCCCAGCAGCACCTGCGTGTCCGCCGCGACGGCATTGTCCTGCGCCAGGCCGGACCTGCGCTGCACGGTCAGGCCGTGCGTCAGCACCAGTTTTTCCACCTCGTCGAAGCGCTGCGGATGGCGCGGCACGATCAGCAGCAGCACGTTGGCGGGCAGGCTGGCGCGGGTATACGCATCGAGGATCAATGGCTCTTCGCCTTCGCGTGTGCTGGCGCACAGCAGCACGGGACGCGCACCGATGGCGGCGCGCAGCGCCGCGCCCGTCGCCAGGGCCGCCGCGGGCACGACGACGTCGAACTTGATGCTGCCCGTAACCACCACCTCCTGCACGCCCAGCAGACGCACGCGCTCGGCATCGTCCTGCGTCTGCGCCGCCACCAGAGTGATGCCGCGCGCCGCATCGGTGATGAGCTTGCCCAGGCGCTGCGCCTTGCCCAGCGAACGCTGTGACAGGCGCGCATTGGCCAGCACCACCGGCACGCCATGGCGGTTACATTGGTGGATCAAATTCGGCCACACTTCCGTCTCCATCAGGATGCAGATACGCGGTGCAAAGTGACGGATGAAACTGGCCGGCATGGCGCCCGTGTCGTACGGCAGATAGCTTTGCAGCAGGCGCGGGCCGTGCTTGGCGAACAGGATTTTACCGGTCGCGCGTCCCGTGGGCGTCATGTGCGTGAGGACGATGCGGCAATCAGGCCATGCGGCCAGCAGCGCATCGATCAGCGGCTCGGCCGCGCGCGTCTCGCCGACGGAGACGGCGTGCAGCCAGAGCGTGGCTGGTGCAGGTGCCAGCTGGCGAGGGTAAAATCCCAGGCGCTCGCCCCAATGCTGGCGGTAGCCGGGCTCCTGGCGTCCGCGCAGCCACAGCCGCGCCAGCACCAGGGGCAAGGCCAGCCACCAGGCAAGGGTATAAAGAAGTCGCATGATTGTTTAATGTTGAAGTCAGGCGGTTGACGTCAGGCGGGAGGATAGTCGGCCAGCAGGCGCTGTGCCGCAGCCAGCACTTCCGGCACGCCGGGCGGCGCGCCCTTGTCGCCCAGGTTGATGATTTTCGGCGACCAGTTGCCTTCCGTTTTCCACAGCGGCGAATCGGCATAGATTTCCACCGTCGGACGCACAAAGGCGGCAGCGATATGCGTCAGGCCCGTATCGACGCCGACCACCAGCGCCGCGTGGCGCGCCAGCAAGGTGGCCTCGCCCATCGACAGCTTCGGCAGCATGCGCGCATGTGGCAGGCCGGCCGCCAGCACTTCTGCTTCGGCCTTTTCCTTGGGCGAGCCCCAGGGCAGCAAAATTGGCATGGGCGCGAGCGCATGGCCCAGAGCGATCCAGTTTTCCGGCGCCCATTTCTTGGCGTCGCGCGCAGTGCCGTGGAAATACACGCAGTATGGCGCCGCGCCCATCCAGTCCGGGCGCGGCTCGCTGCCTGACACTTCCGGCAAGCCGAAATCGGCCGGCGTATCGAGCGTGTAGCCGAGTGCCGCAGCAGCCACCAGGCGGCCGCGCGCTACCGCATGCGTGCGCGGGTCGAGGGGAATGCTTTTCGTGTGAAAGATGCGCGAGATACCTTCGTAGCCCGAGCCTTCGCTGCCATTCGCCAGGCCGACCTTCTGTCCGCCCGGCGCCAGGCGCGCGGCGCCCATGATGATGCCCGTCTTGAGCAAGCCCTGGGTATCGAACACGTAATCGTAACGCGTCTGGCGCAGGCTGCGGAAGAAGGCGGCGATTTCCGCGCGCGTCTCTTTTTTGCCCAGGCTCTTGCGCCAGCGCCGTAGCGCAAACGGGACGATGGTACCCACGCGCGGGTTCAGGCGCACCAGGCTGGTGTAGCCCTCCTCGACCACCCAATCGATGGTCGCGTTCGGGAAATGGCGGGCGATGTCCGCCACCATCGGCAGGTTATGCAGCACGTCGCCCAGAGAAGATACCCGCACCAGCAGGATTTTCAAGGGCGCCTGTGCGCCAGGTTGACCGGCCATGCTGTCAGAACGGCAGAACGGCGTCAGGCTTGGCTGCCAGGATTACGCTCTTGAACTGTCCCTGGATACGCGCCAGGGCTGCCGGCGTTTCCGCCTCGAAGCGCATGACGATCACCGGCGTGGTGTTCGACGAACGGGCCAGGCCGAAGCCGTCCGCGTATTCCACGCGCAAGCCATCGATGGTGATGATCTGTTCATTGCCGGGGAAGACGGCGTCGCGGCGCAGCATGTCCATCAGCGCGACGTTCTCGCCTTCCTGCAGTTCCAGGTGCAGTTCCGGCGTGCTGTCGGACTGCGGCAGAGAGTTCAACAGGGCCGAAGGATCTGCTTCGCGTGTCAGGATTTCCAGCAGGCGCGCAGCCGAATACATGCCGTCGTCGAAACCGTACCAGCGGTCCTTGAAGAAGATATGGCCGCTCATTTCGCCACCCAGCGGCGCACCCGTCTCGCGCAGCTTGGCTTTCACCAGCGAGTGACCGGTCTTGTACATCAACGGCACGCCGCCATGCTTGCTGATCCACGGCGCCAGGTGGCGCGTGCATTTCACGTCGTACAGAATTTGCGCACCCGGATGGCGGGTCAGCACGTCGGCGGCAAACAGCATCATCTGGCGGTCAGGGTAGATGATCTGCCCATCCTTGGTGACCACGCCCAGGCGGTCGCCATCGCCATCGAAGGCGATGCCGATTTCCGCATCCGTCTCGGCCAGGCAGCGGATCAGGTCTTGCAGGTTTTCCGGATGCGCCGGGTCCGGATGGTGGTTGGGGAAATTGCCATCGACGTCGCAGAACAATTCGATGACCTCGCAGCCCATGCCGCGGAACAGGTCGCCGGCAAATGCGCCGGCCACGCCATTGCCGCAGTCGACGGCGATCTTGATCGGGCGCGCCAGCTTGACGTCGCCCAGGATGCGCTGCAGGTAGGCGGCGCGGATATCATGGGTGGTGTAGCTTCCCGGCGTGGTACTGGTGCTGCCATCGTGGGCGACGATGCTGTGGTACAGCGCCTGGATCGCTTCGCCGTGGATCGCTTCGCCGGCCAGCACCATCTTGAAGCCGTTGTAATCGGGTGGATTGTGGCTGCCCGTGACCATGATGCCGGAACGCGTGTCGAGCACATTCGTGCCGAAGTAGACCATCGGCGTGGCCACCACGCCCAGGTCGATCACGTCGACGCCTGCCGCTTGCAAGCCCTGCGCCAGCGCCGCCGTCAGCTCAGGCCCCGACAGGCGGCCATCGCGCCCGATCACGACCCGCTGCTCACCCTTGGCCAGAGCGGCCTGGCCAAATGCCTGACCTATCTTGTAGGCCACGCTGGCATCGAGGGTTTTGGCGATGATGCCGCGAATATCGTAGGCCTTGAAGATCGTTCTGGACAATGGAAGCATGGTGTGCGCGCTATAAAGTAAGGGTATCGATAGGGTGCCTGGCAAGGTACAGCGCGTGGCTGGCAGCTTGCCACTGCGCCAAGAGTATACCGAATTATACGCGCAGCAGATCGATGGACTTGCCCGATTCCACCCACCGCTTGACCCACAGCGGCTGGCGACCACGGCCTGTCCATTGTTCAGCAACATTGTCAGGATGGCGGTAACGTACGGCGACTTTGCCCGTGCGCGGGTGCATACCATCGAGTATCAGCTGTTTCAGCGGAATGCCCGCTTGCTGCGCGATGGCCATGATCTGTTCGCGCGCCTTGTTCAAATCTTCGCGCTCGCGGCTGTTCAATTCCTGCTTCACATTATCTTCCAGCTTGCGCAATTCCAGCATCGTCATCGTTGACAGATCCATCCCGTATATCCTTTACATTCAATTAAATAATAAAATCACGTGGAATATACTACATTGCATAAAAATCCGCGCACCGCAGCGTAATCCCTCGTCGCTTGAATGAGAGACCCTGATTTATTTACCGGCTCAACATTAAGATTAAATGAAGAATATGTCGGAACCACACGCGGAAAAATGAATAAACATGAATAAAATGACATTCTGGCTGGCATGGCACGGTCATCGATTCCAGCAAGTATGCCAAGGAATGATTATCGCGATAAAACAGCGAAATATTCAGCTAAATAATCCTCAGGAAATTAAGAAGACGCTCACTACCGGGATATGCTCTAGGGGCATCCATGCTTATAATGCCTGCGCGTAGTTCACTTCACCCTGGCCCACATGAAAACTTACTTTATCGGCGATCTGCAAGGCTGCCATGCACAAACCGTCGAACTGATCGAACGGATCCAGGCGGCAGCGGATGGCCCGTACCGCCTGCTGTTCGCGGGCGACTTGATCAATCGCGGCCCGGCCTCGCTGGCCACCCTGCGCCATGTGCATGCGCTGGCGCAGCAAGGCCTGGCCGACAGTGTCCTGGGCAACCATGACTTGCATTTGCTGGCCGTGGCCAACGGCATCCGGCCCGAGCATGCGTCCGATACGCTGGGCGAGATCCTCGACGCGCCTGATCGCGACGAGCTGATCACCTGGCTGCGCCAGCGGCCGCTCGCCTTGCAGCACCAGGGGCATGTGCTCGTGCATGCGGGCTTGCTGCCGCAATGGAGCGCAACCCAGGCGCTATCCCTGAGCGACGAAGTGTCGACCATGCTGCGCAGCGATGGCTGGGTAGCGTTCCTACGCAGCATGTACGGCAACGAGCCGGCCGCCTGGCGCGACGACCTGCAGGGTACCGACCGGCTGCGCTGCATCGTCAACGCCATGACGCGGCTGCGCTTTTGCACGCCGGACGGCGTGATGGACTTCAAGATGAAGGAGAGCGGCAGCGCGCCGCCGGGCTCCGGCCTGTTGCCCTGGTTCGACGTGCCGGGCCGGCGCAGCGCGGGCGACACTGTCGTCTTCGGCCACTGGTCAGCGCTGGGACTGCAGTTGCGACCCGACCTGATCGGCCTCGATAGCGGCTGCGTCTGGGGCGGAAAGCTCTCCGCCGTGTGCCTGGAAGACCGCTCGCTGCTGCAAGTCGACTGTCCCGCCTTCCAGCGGCATAGTGGCAAGCAGTAAGCAGTACCGCGCGCATATGCTTAGTCGAAATCGGTCGTTGGCCCTGGCGCGCCTGCGCCGTATGATGCAGCTTTTGCCTGTGCCATCCCATGCATCCTGATACCGACAGACTGGCGCGCTGGCTGCTCGGCAGCCTGGAACTCGATACCGCCGTCCTGCATGTGGGCCAGTACTGTGGCCGCTGGCGCGCCTCCACGGCGGGCCGGGAACTGGGCAGCTTTCACCTGGTGCTCGATGGCCACTGCTATTTGCACCTCGATGGCGCGGCGCCGATAGCGCTCGGCCCGCGCGACGGCGTCTTCCTGCTGCGCGACTTGCCGCATTTCCTCAGCCCGCACAGCGATCCGCTGCAGGCGGTCAGCGCGCAAGCCATGCTGCCGCTGCAAACACCCACGCAGCAGCCGGCGACGGCGCTGGCCTGCGGCTTCTTTCAATTTCGCGGCGCACTCTCCGCACTGATCGTCGACTCCTTCCCGCCGTATCTGCTGATACGCGGCGACGCGCCCGCCTTCAGCGCCGCCGCCGCGCTGTTCGACCTGATCCTGCTTGAAGCGGGCGGCGATCCGGAGCAGCCGTCGCCGCTCATCGCGCGCCTGGTCGAACTGCTGTTCTTTTACCTGATCCGCCACGTGGCGCAAGGCGAGCAGGTGGCGGCCGGCCTGCTGTCGCTGCTGCACCAGCCCGCATTTTCGCCGCTGCTCGAACGCATGCTCGACGCCCCCGCCGCCGACTGGTCGATCGAGAACATGGCCAAGGCAGCGTGCATGTCGCGCGCCAGCTTCTGCAAGCATTTCGCCAGCGCCAGCGGCCATTCGCCGGCCCAGTTCCTGCTCCTGCTGCGCATGAAGATCGCCGCGCGCCGGCTGCACGACGGCGTCTCCGTCGAACGCGCGGCCGAACTGGTGGGTTACCGCTCGCACGCCGCCTTTACGCGCGCCTTCAAGCGGGTCACGGGCGAGCAACCGGGTGCCTACCGACGCGACCAGAGATTGCGCCAGCTGGCCAGCTAAGAGCCTGCCGGAATCAAGGATCGCACAATCACAGACGAACGAGCACAAAAGGACGACGCTGACGTCTGTTGCGTGCGCGATATGGCCGATATAATGCCCGGGTGACTTACCAACTTAGCAAGGTACCCCATGTCCCGTCTGACGCTGCACACTCTCGATACCGCCCCGGCCGATAGCCGCCCCTTCGTGGAAAAGGCCATCGCCAACAATGGCTTCCTGCCCAACCTGATCGGCGTGCTGGCCAATGCCCCGCTGGCGCTGGAAACCTATCTGACCGTTTCCGGCATCAATGCACGCGCCAGCCTGACGTTAATGGAACGCGAAGTGGTGCAAATCACGGCCGCGCGCATCCATGGCTGCGATTTCTGCATCGCCGGCCATAGCGCCATCTCGCTGAAAAAAGCGGGCCAGACGCCCGACATCGTGCGCGCCCTGCAGCATGGCCAGCCGACCGGCGATACGAAGCTGGACGCCGTCGCCGCCTTCGCCACGGCCGTCATCGCCACGCGCGGCGCCGTCAGCGACGCCGAATATCAAGCCTTCCTGGCCGCCGGCTACAACGAACAGCAGGCGCTGGAAGTCGTGCTGGGCATCAGCCTGGCCACCCTGTGCAATTTTTCCAACAGCCTGGCCGGCACGCCCGTCAATCCGCAATTGACGCCCTACCTGCCTGGCGCCGTCTGACATGGGCCACCTCAATCACTGGCTGCACATGCATGCCGACCAGCTCGACCAATCGTCGGAACTGGCAGAAACGGTACTTCCCGCGCTGGCCGGCGACCAGCTGCTGGCCATCGGCGTGCCGCAGGAGCACGGCGGCGCGGGCGGTGACGTGCGCGACGCCATCGATGCCATCGCCAACGTCGCCGAGCAATCGGTCACGGCGGCCTTTGTCTTCTGGGGCCAGCGCTGCTTCATCGAATTCCTGCTGCAAAGCGAGAACCGCGCGCTGGCCGAGCGCCGCTTGCCCGGCCTGCTGGCTGGCACGCAGGCCGGCGCCAGCGGCCTGTCGAACGCCATGAAATTCTTGTCCGGCATCGAGCAGTTGCAAATCACGGGCGTGCGCCAGGATGACGGCTTGCTGGTCGACGGCGGCCTGGCCTGGGTGACGAACTTGCGCAAGGCGGGCTTTGTCGCGGCGGCCGCCGTGGCGCCGAACGACGGCGCGCCACCCGCCATCGTCGCCTTCGACAGCGGCACCCCAGGCGTGCAGCGCAGCGACGACCTGGACCTGATCGCCCTGCGCGGCAGCAATACGGCCTCCGTCAAGCTGACGCAGGTGCACATCCCCGCTGCGGACATCATCAGCGACAACGCGCCAGCCTGGCTGCCGCAGGTACGCCCCTCGTTCCTCGGCATGCAGTGCGGCCTGTCGATCGGCCTGGCGCGCGCCAGCCTGACAAAAGCGGCGCAGATCTCGGCCGGCTCGCGCAACGCGCTCACGCCACGCATCGAAGCGCTGCAAGCCACCCTGGAGGCGGCTGTTGCCACCTTGCTGGCCGGCGTGCACGATGGCCGCTTCAAGACACAGGCACCGGCCATGTTCCGCCTGCGCATACAGCTGGCGGACGTGCTGCAGCAGGCACTGATGCTGGAACTGCAGGCGATGGGCGGGCGCGCCTACCTGAACGCGGAACAGCAGGGCTTTGCCCGCCGCTGGCGCGAATCGTCGTTCATCCCCATCGTCACCCCCAGCCTGACGCAATTGCAGGCAGCCTTGCAGCTGTTCGACAGCCAGCAGGCGGCCAAGGCTGCGGGAGCGCCCGCATGACGGCAGCGGCGCAAGACTGGGCGCTGCAGGCGCAGGATCTCAGCTACGCCTATCCCGGCACGGCGCCCGTTTTCCAGCATGTCTCGCTGGGCGTGCGCAAGCGTGAAATCGTCTGTCTGCTGGGCGGCAGCGGCTGCGGCAAATCGAGCCTGCTGCGCGTGCTGGCCGGCTTGCAGCCGCCATCCACGGGCGCGATCCAGTTTCTCGACGCACCGATGCGCGAACCGGACCCGCGCAGCGCCCTCGTGTTCCAGCAAGCCAGTTTGCTCCCCTGGCTGAACGTCACGGGCAATGCCGGCTTCGGCCTGGACTTCAAGCACCAGCCGCAGCTGACGCGCGAAGCGCACCAGGCGCGCGTGGCGCAAGCCATCGAAGCGGTCGGTTTGAAGGGCCGCGAAAAGCTGTATCCGTCCGCGCTGTCGGGCGGCATGGCGCAGCGCGTGGCCTTGGCCCGTGCGCTGGCGCGCGAACCGGAACTGCTGTTCGCCGATGAACCGTTTTCCGCCCTCGACGCCATCACGCGCGCCGAGATGCAGTCGCTGCTGGTCGACGTGGTGCACCGCTGGCATACGGCCGTGCTGCTCGTCACGCACGATATCGATGAAGCGATCCTGGTGGCCGACCGCATCTTGCTGATGGGCGGCAAGCCCGGCAACATCGTGCGCGAATGGCCCGTTGCCATCGCCCAGCCGCGCATCGGCCACAGCGCCGAGGTGATCGCCCTGAAAATGGATATCCTTGCCGCGCTGCAGGCGCTACAACAGCAATACCAGGCCCACGCCGCACATTAATGCACCTTATTGGAACCCATCATGTCCCTCCCCAACGATAACAAACCCCTGCATATCTGCGCCTCGTCCGATTGCGACTGCGGCCTGACACGGCGCGACTTCCTGCGCATGTCGGCCCTGGCCACGGCCAGCGTCGCTTCGCCGCTGCTGTTCGCCGGCGACGCCATGGCCCAGCAAGGCCCGAAAGGCGACGACCAGCCGGTGAAAATCGGCTATCTGCCGATCACCGACGCCACTCCGCTGCTCGTCGCCCACGCCCGCAAGCTGTTTGAAGCGGAAGGCTTGCAGGCGGAAACGCCGCGCCTGTTCCGTAGCTGGGCACAGATCATCGAAGCCTTCGTCGCCGGCCAGGTCAACGTCATCCATTTGCTGTCGCCGGCCACCCTGTGGGTGCGCTACGGCGCCAAGTTCCCCGCCAAAGTCGTCGCGTGGAACCACGTCAACGGCTCCGCGCTGACGGTGGCCAACGAGATCAACAAGGTCTCCGACCTGGGTGGACGCACGGTCGCCATCCCGTTCTGGTACTCGATCCACAACATCCTGCTGCAGCAAATCCTGTCCTCGAATGGCCTGACCCCGGTCACGCGCGCGCGCAACGCCACCATCAAATCGAATGAAGTCAACCTGATCGTGCTGGCGCCGGCTGAAATGGTCTCGGCCTTGGCCAGCAAGTCCATCGCCGGCTACATCGTGGCCGAGCCATTCAATGCGGCGGCGGAAAACGCCGGCATCGGCAAGATCCTGCGCTTCTCGGGCGACGTGTGGAAAAACCATGCGTGCTGCGTCACTTTCCTGTCCGAACGCGACATCAACACGCGTCCCGAATGGGCGCAGAAGGTGACCAACGCCATCGTCAAGGCGCAGCTGTGGACGCGCTCGAACCAGGTCGACACGGCCAAGCTGCTGTCGAACGTGGGCGAGCACCGCTACACGCCGCATCCGCTGCAGGTGCTGACCAAGGTGCTGGCCACCACCGATTACGCGAGCTACGAAAAGCAGGGCCTGATCGTGCACAAGAACTGGCAGCAGCGCCGCATCGACTTCCAGCCATATCCATTCGCCTCGTACACGGAAGAACTGGTGCGCGCCATCGGACGCACCAAGGTCGAAGGCGATACACGCTTCCTGGCCAATCTCGATCCGAAATTCGCCGCGCGCGACCTGGTCGATGACCGCTTCGTGCGCAAGGCCATCACGGCAGTCGGTGGCCCGGCCGCCTTCGGCTTGCCGGCCAACCTGCTGCGCAGCGAAGCCGTGGCGGTCTGACGATGGCAAGCAAGTTGTTGACGAAGTTCGGCCTGCCCCTGGTGGGGCTGGCCTGTGCCTTGCTGTTGTGGTCCATGGGAGTGACGGCGCTGGAGAAATCCACGCCCATCGCCACCGCCTTCGCACCGCTGCCCACGGCGCTGGCGTTCCGGGAAATGCTGGGCGGTTCGGATATCTGGCTGCATGTGGTACTGAGCCTGCAAAGGGTAGCTGTCGGCCTGGGGCTGGCGATCATCATCGGCGTTCCGCTGGGCGTGCTGGTGGCCATGTCGAAAAGCTTTTCCGGCGCGGCCATGCCGCTGTTCCAGCTGCTGCGCATGATTTCGCCGCTGTCGTGGATGCCGATTGCCGTGATGGTGCTGGGCGTCGGTGACGCGCCCGTGTACTTCCTGCTGGCGTTTGCGGCCGTCTGGCCGATCCTGCTCAATACGGCGGCCGGCGTGGCGCGCCTCGATCCGAACTGGCTGCTGCTGGCGCGCAGCCTGTCGGCCACGCGCAGCGAGATCGTCTTCAAGGTGATTTTGCCGGGCATTACGGCCGATATTCTGACGGGCGTGCGCCTGGCCATCGGCATCATCTGGATCGTGCTGGTACCGGCGGAAATGCTGGGCGTCTCGGCCGGCCTCGGCTACTTCATCCTCGACACGCGCGACCGCCTCGCGTATTCGGAACTGATGGCCGCCATCGTGCTGATCGGGATTTTAGGGTTTATTCTCGACTACCTGGCCCGCGCCGCCCATGCGCGCTGGCTGCACGTCAAGAATTAAGCTGTTCCAGCGGCAGCGCGGCGGCCACCGCCGCCTGCGTTGCCGCCGCCAGCTCACGCCGGTGTGCATCGGCCGTACCGACGCAAGCCAGGCAAGTCAGGCGCGCCGTGATCGGTGGGCCGCTCAGGATCGCCACCATGCTTTGCGCAAAGCTCATCTCGCCGATGAAATCGACGGCGTGGTGCAAGGCCCCCTTGTCATCCACATACACGAGCGCGAACGGCTGCACCGGCACTTGCGCGTCGATGGCCGCCTCGAACAGATTGGCGTGAAACGGCAAAATCTGCCCTTGCGCGGCGGTGGTACCCTCGGGGAAGAACGCAATGCGCTCGCCCGCCGTCAATTTATCCACCAGACCCTGGAAGATCAGACGCAGGTCACGCTTGCTGCCGCGCGAAATGAAGATGGTGCCGGCACGACCCGCCAGCCAGCCGAGGATCGGCCAGGTGCGGATTTCCGCCTTGGCGACGAAACGGCAGGGATGAACGGCATTGATGACGAAGATGTCTAGCCACGAGACGTGGTTCGCCACCACCATCGCATGCGCGAGGGCCGGCATGCTGGCGGCCGGCTGCTCCACGTGCACGCCGCAGATGTCGAGCAGCTGTGTCGACCAGCGGCGGATGCGCCGGTTGCGTCCGTCCAGGTCCAGCCAGGGAAAGAGCACGGCGCTCTTGGCCATGCCGCAGCCCAGGTGAATGGCGATGCGCGCGAGGCGGTAGGTAAGCAGAAGTTTCAAATGACACCAAGGTTGGAAGCAAAGCCATACAGCCGCGTAGGTCGGCTTAGCTGCGCCGGTGAGGCGCTGCGTAAGCCGACAGGAGCCGCCATGGACTTGTCGGACTACGCGTACCGCTAATCCGACCTACGGCTCCGATACAAATAATTACCGCTGAAACGCCACCTGTCCAGCCACGATGGTCGCCTTGACGATGCCGCTCAGCTCATAGCCGAGGAAAGGCGTGTGCTTGCCCTGGCTGGCCAGCGACGCCGACGACACGGTCCAGCGCGCGGCGGGATCGAAGACGCAGATGTCGGCCGCTTCGCCCACGGCCAGGCTGCCGGCCGGAATACCGGCGACCCTGGCCGCATCGGACGTCACCTTGGCCACGGCGCGCGCCAGCGGACGGGCACCGGCTTGCGGCTGCGCCAGCGCATAGTCGTCAGCCCATTTCAGGGCCAGCGACAGCAGCAGTTCCAGGCCCGTGGCACCGGGCGAGGCTTCGCCGAACGGCAGCAGTTTTTCATCGTCGTCGACGGGCGTATGGTCCGAGCACATGGCGTCGACCGTGCCATCGAACAGACCGGCGCGGATTGCATCGCGGTCGCGCTGGCTGCGGAACGGCGGCGTGACGCGCGCGTTCGAATCGAAAAAGCCGATGTCGGCGTCCGTCAGGTGCACGTGGTGCACGCCCACGTCGCAGGTGACGGGCAAGCCTTCTGCCTTGGCGGCGCGGATCAGCTCCAGGCCCGCCGCCGACGAGATGCGGCACAGGTGCACGCGCGCGCGGCTGGCGCGCATCAATTCAAAGATCGTGTGCAGGGCGATGGTTTCGGACATCACGGGCACACCGGACAGGCCCAGGCGCGAGGCCAGCGGACCGCTGTGGGCGATGCCGCCACGGCCGATATGCGGATCCTGCGGGCGCAGCCAGACGGTGTAGCCGAAGGTGTTCGCGTACTGCATCGCGCGCAGCAGCACGGTGGTGTCTTCGATCGGTTCCTCCGCCTGCGCGAAGCCGATGCAGCCCGCTTCCGTCAGTTCCGCCATTTCCGTCAGCGACTTGCCCTTCAAGCCCATGGTCAGCGCGCCCAGCGGGTGCACATGGGCCTTGTTCTGCGTCTTGGCGCGGTATTTCAGCATCTCCACCAGGCCCGGCTCATCTAACACCGGGTCGGTGTCGGGTGGGCAGACCAGGCTCGTCACGCCGCCCTGCAGGGCCGCCTGCAATTCCGATTCCAGCGTCGCCTTGTATTCGTAGCCCGGCTCGCGCAGGCGCGCGGACAGGTCGACCAGGCCGGGGGACACCACCAGGCCGGCCGCGTCAAAGGTGGTATCAGCCTTGAAACCGGCCGGGGCGCTGCCCACGGCCAGCACTTTGCCATCGGCGATAAACAGGTCTTGCAAGCCATCGATGCCGTTGGCAGGGTCGATCAGGTGGCCGTTCTTGATATGTAGTGTCGTCATGCTCGCTTACTCGTCCTTGGGCTATCAGCCCTGATTACCAGCCAAAATACTCATCACCGCCATGCGCACGGCGATACCGAACGTCACCTGCGGCAGGATCACCGCCTGCGGACCGTCGGCCACGGCCGAATCGATCTCCACACCGCGGTTCATCGGACCCGGATGCATGACGATGGCGTCCGGTTTCGCCAGCGCCAGGCGCTCGGGCGTCAGGCCATAGCTCTTGAAATATTCCTGCGCCGATGGCAGCAGCGCGCCGCTCATGCGTTCATTCTGCAGGCGCAGCATGATGATCACGTCCACACCTTTCAAGCCTTCATCCATGTTGGTGAAGGTGCGCACGCCCATTTGTTCCAGGCCGCCCGGCAGCAGGGTGTGCGGGCCGATGGCGCGCACTTCCGGCACGCCCAGCGTGGTCAGCGCATGGATGTCGGAACGGGCCACGCGGCTGTGCAGGATATCGCCCACGATGGCCACCGTCAGGTTGGTGAAATCCTTCTTGTAGTGGCGGATCGTGTACATGTCGAGCAAGCCCTGGGTCGGGTGCGCATGGCGTCCGTCGCCCGCGTTGACGACGTGGACGTGCGGCTGCTTGGTGTCGATCAGGTGCTTGGCGATCAGGTAGGGCGCGCCCGACTGCGCGTGGCGCACGACGAACATGTCGGCATGCATGGCCGACAGGTTGTCGATGGTGTCGAGCAGGGACTCGCCCTTGCTGGCCGACGAGGCCTGGATATTGAGGTTGATGACATCGGCCGACAGGCGCTTCGAGGCGATCTCGAAGGTGGTGCGGGTGCGCGTGGAGTTTTCAAAGAACAGATTGAAAACGCTCTTGCCGCGCATCAGCGGCACCTTTTTCACATCGCGGTCGGAAATGCCGACGAACGAGGAAGCGGTATCGAGGATGTGGTTGACGATAGACTTCGGCAGGCCTTCAATCGTCAGCAGATGTTGCAGTTCGCCGTGTTTATTCAGTTGCGGATTAAGCATGGTGGGTATCTAGGGTGAGCGTGAATTTTCCATCGGCGGCTTGCTTCAGGACCAGGGCCTGGCCCGCCGGCACGGCAGTGAAGGCAGCCACGAAATCGGCGGCCACCGGCAGCTGGCGCTCGCCGCGGTCGACCAGGGCGGCCAGCATGATCTTGGCCGGACGGCCATAGTCGAACAATTCATTGATGGCCGCGCGCGTGGTGCGGCCCGTGTACAGCACGTCGTCGACCAGCAGGATGGTGGCGCCGGCCACGTCGAAGGCGATCTGCGTCGGCTTGACGTCGGCATGCAGGCCTTTCTGGGCGAAGTCGTCGCGGTAGAACGACACGTCGAGCACACCCAGGCGGTCGACCAGGTTCAGGTCGCGCGCCAGGCGTTCGGCCAGCCAGGCGCCGCCCGAATGGATGCCGACGATGGCCACATTGGGGATGCCCGCCAGGCCGCTCTGCACCTGCTGCAGCAAGACCGCGTACAGGGCCTCGGCGTCGAGTTGGGATGGATTCGTAGGATGCGGCATAGAGTTCTTAATCATTCAGGGAGGGAGTCTAAGGTCAGATTAATAATTCGCGTCGAAATACTGTTGCAGGATAATGGCGGCAGCGCGGTCATCGATGACTTCGCCGCGCTTGGCGGCGATGACGGCCGAGGAATAACGTTCGTCGACCAGTTCCACCGGCAGGTTGAAGCGGCCATGCACCTGGTTGGCGAAACGGCGGCAACGCGCGCTCATTTCGTGTTCGGTGCCATCCGGATGGCTGGGCAAGCCCACCACGATGCGGCTCGCGCCCCACTCCTTGATCAGGCTATCGATGGCGGCAAACTTCGGCTCGTTCGCCGTGGCCGTGATCACGCTGAGCGGCTTGGCCTGGCAAATCATGCTATTGCCGATGGCCACGCCGATGCGTTTCAAACCGAAATCGAAGGCGAGAATGGTGTCGATGGCGTCACCGCTCATGCGTGTCCGGCTTCCGATGCCAGCATCAGGGGATCAATGCCCAGCAATTTGATGGCCGCCACGTAACGCTGCTCGATGGGGAAGTCGAACAGGATGTCGGCCGAGGCACCCACCGTCAGCCAGCCGTTGCGGCCGATCTCGTCTTCCAGCTGGCCCGGGCTCCAGCCCGAATAGCCGATCGACACCAGCATGCGCTCGGGACCATCGCCCTTGGCGACGGCTTCGAGCACGTCGATCGAGGTGGTAAACGCGATTTCATCGGTCACCGTCAGCGACGAGGAATAGTGCGCGCCCGGCGTATGCAGCACGAAGCCGCGGTCGTCCTGCACGGGGCCGCCGAACATGATAGGCTCGTTGATGATGGGCGTGTCGCTACCGGCCGCCAGTTTCAGGTCGATGCGGTCGAACAGCACTTCCATGGTCATGTCGGTGGGTTTATTGATGACGACGCCCAGCACGCCGTTTTCATTATGTTCACAAACGTACACGACCGTACCGCCGAAGATCGGATCTTGCATGGCCGGCATCGCAATCAGGAAATGGTTGGCCAGATTCAAGGTGGATGAACCGGTCGCGGCCGGCTCTCCCATACCCTGCATCAAACGATGCCCTGGTAGAGTCTGGTCGATTTTACTCTTTTTCATACGCGATGCTCTCTCTGTGGGCTTGCTGGCAAGTCTCGCTTACCCCGCTATCGTACGCCTGGCGCAAGCGGCCGCGAATGCTGGGCGGCGCGCACCGTGTTGCCAGGCGCTATTCTTGTTATGTTGTAAATTAATGATCAATTCGCTTTGCCTGCCGACGCATTTCAATGCCAATTGTAAAATTGATTGCACAATCGCTGTCGCACATAAACCACCACGAACATACCCGCTAGTTTACACTGAATTGCCGCCGCAGCGACGCCAAAGGCACGACGCGCGCGGCCATAAAGCCCTGTTGGCGGCAAAAAATGGCCTATCTTTGACCCTGAACACGCAAAATAATGACAATCAAGACTTCCCTGGTGTGGTTCCGGCGCGATCTGCGCGCATTTGACCATGCTGCATTGCATCACGCCCTGCGCCAGAGCCAGGCCGTGCATTGTGTCTTCGTATACGACACCGCCATCCTGGCAACGCTGCCGCGCCGCGACCGGCGGGTCGACTTCATCCATGCCAGCGTGACCGAACTGGCCGACGAGCTGCGCCAGCTGGGCGGCGACCTGATCGTGTTGCACGCGGACGCCGCCGAAGCCATCCCGCGCCTGGCCGCCGAGCTGAACGCCGACGCCGTGTTTGCCAACCACGACTACGAACCGCAAGCGATCACCCGCGACGCCAGGGTGGTGGCCGCGCTCACGCACGAGACGCGCCTGTGGTTCAGTTTCAAGGATCAGGTCATCTTTGAAAAGGACGAAGTGCTGACGCTCTCGGCCAAGCCGTACACCGTCTACACGCCGTACAAGAATGCCTGGCTGAAGAAAATGCGCGCCGAACCGGGCTGCCTGGCGCCGCTCGCTATCGAACCGCACGCGGCCAGCCTGGCGCCGCCGCGCAGCGGCACACCGGCCCCGCTGCCGACCTTGGGCGAGCTGGGTTTCGAGGCCAGCAACCTGGCCGAACTGGCCATTCCCACCGGCATGTCGGGCGCCAGCCGACTGTTCGAGGATTTCCTGCCACGCCTGGCCCGCTATGACGTGGCGCGCGATTTTCCTGCCCTGAAGGGGCCGTCCTACCTGTCCATGCATCTGCGCTTCGGCACCGTATCGCTGCGCTACCTGGTGCGCACCATCGTCGACCTGATGGACCGGGGCGGTGGCGGCGACGGCGCGCCCGTGTGGATGGCCGAACTGATCTGGCGCGATTTTTACGCCATGATTTTGTACCAGAACCCGCATGTGGAAGGCGGCGCCTTCAAGCCGGCCTACGACGCGATCGCCTGGGAAACAGGACCCGAGGCCGATGCCGCCTTTGCCGCTTGGTGCGAGGGACGCACCGGCTATCCGCTGGTGGACGCGGCCATGGCGCAGCTGAACCAGACGGGCTATATGCACAACCGCCTGCGCATGGTCACGGCGTGTTTCCTGATCAAGGATCTGGGCATCGACTGGCGCCGCGGCGAAGCGTATTTCGCACTGCACCTGAATGACTTCGACCTGGCGTCGAACAACGGCGGCTGGCAATGGGCGTCGTCGTCCGGCTGCGATGCGCAACCCTACTTCCGCATCTTCAACCCCATCACGCAATCGGAAAAATTCGATGCCAGCGGGCGCTTCATCCGCCGCTACCTGCCGCAGTTGAAGGCGCTGGGCGACAAGGAAATCCACGCGCCCTGGCTGGTGCCGCGCATGCTGCTCGAGCAAAAAAACATCGTGCTGGGACGCGACTATCCGGAGCCGCTGGTGCAGCACGATGCGGCGCGCAAGGAGACCCTGGAGCGCTATGCGGTGGTGAAAGTGGTGACGTAATCCGGCCCGTGGTGGCGCCGGTTTACGCCGTCGTGCAAGAGCGTAGGTCGGATTAGCGGGGCAAGGCCGCGCGTAATCCGACAACATAGTTGGCGTTGGCGTCGATTACGCCACCTCACCACCCAGCAAGCGCCCCACTTCCGCCAGCAATTCCTCTTCCTGGAAAGGCTTGCCGAAATACGCATTCACGCCCAGCTCGAACGCGTGCGCGCGATGCTTGTCGGCGCTGCGCGAGGTGATCATGATGACGGGGATGGCGCGTGTCTTGTCGTCGCTGCGCACATTGCGCGTCAGGTCAAAACCGTCCATGCGCGGCATCTCCACGTCGACCAGCAGCAGGGCCGGCATGGCGGCCGGTTCCAGTGCATGCAACTGCTCCAGCGCATCGAGGCCATCCTTGGCCAGCAGCACCTGGTAGCCTTCGCGCTCAAACAGACGCTGCATCACGCGGCGCACCGTCAGCGAATCGTCGACCACCATCACGCGCACGGCTGGCACGGCCAGCGCGCTGGAGGCGGCATGCTGTTCGCTGCTGGCCAGCGCATACTGCGACAGCAGTTCCGGGTGATGCTCGAGGTGCTGCGCCAGCGCCACCGGATTGAGGATCAGCACGATGTCGCCCGTGCCCAGCACCGTGGCGCCAGCGATGCCCGGCATGCGCGCCAGCTGCGGCCCCACATGCTTGACCACGACTTCGCGGTTGCCCACCACGTCATCGACCTGCAGCGCCAGCCTGTCATTGCCATTTCGCAGCAGCAGCACGGGCGCATGGCGCTGCGTGGCCTGCGCCGCCGGCGTCTCGCCCAGCATGGCCGACAGGTGGTGCAGCGCCAGCGACTGCCCGTGCGACTCGACGCACCCGGCCGCCCGCACCTGCTCCAGCTGCTCGCCTTTCAGGTGCAGCACCTGCTCCACCAGCACCGATGGCAAGGCATACGTCTTGCCGTTCGCCGCCAGCAGCACCACTTGGGTGACGGCCAGGGTCAGCGGCAGGTGGATGGTGAAGCGCATGCCCAGGCCCGCCTGCGTCAGCGTTTCCACACGCCCGCCCAGGGCCAGCGCTTCGGAGCGCACGATGTCCATGCCAAAACCGCGTCCTGCCAGTTCCGTCAGGCTGTCGGCGGTGGAAAAACCGGGCGTGAAAATCAGTTCGGCCGCCTGTGCGTCGGTCAAGGGCGCATCCGTCGCCACCAGGCCGGCGCCGTGCGCCTTGGCGCGGATACGTTCCAGGTCCAGCCCCGCACCGTCGTCGGAAAAGGCGATCGCCACTTCATTGCCTTGCTGGCTGACCTGCACCAGCAGCTCGCCCGTCTCGCTCTTGCCCGCAGCCAGGCGCGCCTCGCGCGGCTCGACGCCGTGCACGATGGCGTTGCGCAGCAGGTGCTCAAACGGTGCCGCCATGCGTTCGAGCACGCTGCGGTCGATTTCCACGCCGCCGCCGCGGATGTCGAGGTTGACGCGCTTGTCGACTTCCTTGGCGCTTTGCCGCGCCACGCGGAACAGCCGTTCGGCGATGCTGGCAAACGGCACCATGCGGATCTGCATCAGGTCGCGCTGCAGCTCGCGCGTCAGGCGCGCTTGCAGCACCAGATCGTCCGTCACCGCGTCGACACTGAGGCTGAGGTTTTCATGGAACGAGGCCACGTCGTTGACGCTTTCGGCCATCATGCGCGTGAGTTCCTGCAGGCGCGTAAAGCGATCGAATTCGAGCGGATCGAATTCGCGCTCGCTGCCGACGGCCATGCGCGAGGCGATCTGCGATTCAGCCTGCATTTCCACTTCGCGCAGCTGGCGCCGCAGGCGCGCCAGATTGTCGGAAAACTCGGACAACGAAGCGCCCAGAACGCCCACTTCATTTTCCATTTTAGAGCGCGTGATCGACACTTCGCCGGCCTGGTTCACCAGGCGGTCGAGGATGTCGGCGCGCACGCGCACCAGCGCAGCCTTCGGTTCGGCGGCCGGCGTATCCTCCATGCCCGGCAAGGGCAGCAAGGGCTGCTGCAGCTGTTCGAACAGGTGCAGCGCATGGTCGTAGTGGGCCAGCAATTCCTCGAAGGCCTGCGGCGTGGCGGTGCCAGCGTGCAGCATGTTTTCGATATGCGTCTCGATTTCATGCGCATGCTGGCCCAGGCGCATGGCGCCGGCCATGCGTGCGCTGCCCTTGACCGTGTGCAGGGTGCGCAGCAGCATCTGCGCCTGCCCGCTGTCATGCGGCTGTTGTTGCCAGCTGCGTAGCGCCTCGCCGATCTGCGGCAGCAGGTCGGCGCCCTCTTCCAGGAAGACGGACAATAAATCGAGGTCGAGTTCATCGCTGATGCCGGCGCTGGCCGCCAGCAGCGCGGTCGCATCGGCCGGGAGGATGGCGGGCGCCGGCGCTTCCGGCGCCGCATGCTCCAACGGAGGTGCGTGCTCGAAACCGGCATCGAACAGGTCGTCGCTGGCGCCGCTGTCCTGCATGGGCGCCGCTGCCTGCACTTCGGCAGCGGCCGGCTGCAGCGCGTCGGCGACGATGCTCGCATACGCCGCCTCGAACAAGGTCTCGAGCTGCGGCAAAGGGACTTCGGCGAGCGGCTCGGCAGGTTGCGCCGGCGTGCCGACGATGCTGGCGTAAGCGGCCGCAAACAGGGCGTCGAGCCGCTCTTCCTGACTCTCGCCGGGCGGCGCCGTCAAGGCGCGCCACAGGGTGTTGAGCGCTTCGATCATGTCTGGCTGCGTTGGCGCCAGGTCGCCCAGCGCAAACGCCTGCAGCATCTGTCCGATGCGCTGCGTGGCTTGCTCCAGCACGTCGTGCTGTTCGGCGCGCAGGCCGGCCAGCGGCGGCACCACCGTTTCGATCACGGTTTCCAACGCGTGCGCCAGGTCGCGCAAGGACTGAAAGCCCACCGTGCCCGACGTTCCCGCCAGCGTATGCACGGCTTGCAGCGCCTCCGCGCTGACGGTACGCTGTTCATGGCGCCATTCGCCGAAGTCGCGCGTCAACACGCGCAGCAATTCATCCGTCTCGGCCAGGTAAATGTTGTACAAGGGGAGGCTGATGCGCAGTTCACCAACGTGCTTGAGGTTATCGTCAGGCGCTTCGTGCGCGGCGGGCGCCGTGGCGGACGGAAAGCCGATCACATTGCCGTTGCTGGCCAGCGGCGCCGCCGCGCGCGGCTTGCGCAGTTCGAACGGACCGCCTTCGCGTACGCGCTCGGCCGCCGCCAGCAGCATGCCAGCCTCGCGCTCGCGCCCTGCGCCGCCTTCCAGTTCGGCCACCCATTCGCTGAGCTGGTACCAGCCGTAATTGAGCAAGGTAAACAGGTCATCGCTGACAGGGCGCGCCTCGGCCAGCCAGGTATTCATGACACGCTCGATGGCGCCGGCAGCCTCGGCAAACTGTGCCAGGCCGATCATGCGACTGCTGCCTTTCAAGGTATGGAAAGAGCGGCGCAGCATGGCCAAATGGTCGCCGCTGGCGGCCTGCTCGCGCGGCAAGGCCAGGGTGGTGTCGATAAAGGCCAGTACTTCGCGCGCTTCGGCCATAAAAATATCGAGCATCTCCGCATCGACATCGGTCACTGCCGGCGCGGCATCCATGCCGGCAGGCGCGGCGGGCGCCAGGGCCTGGTCGAGCAAGGGCACCGGCACGGCGCCGGCGGCGGCGACTTTTTCAAATGGCAGGGCGCGGAAGGTGCCGGCGGCGGCATCGAAGTGGAAACGCCCGCTGGCCGCTTGCGCGTTGCGGCCCAGCATATCGACAAAAAATCCCAGCGCGCTGACATTTTGCGCGATCTCGTCGAGCGCCCCGGCGTGCGCCTCCGCATTGGCTGCCGTATTGGCGTCGCCAGCGGCCAGCTGCCGCACGGCCGCATCGACCTGCAGCACGGCGGCGCGTGCGTCTTCCTGTCCCAGCCCGGCCAGTTGCTGCTGCAACTGTCCCAGCATTGGCGCGACGCCATCGAGGGCCCCCGCCGTCCCCGCACCCGCTGCATCCGCGTAGTATGCGTTGAGCACCTTTTCCACCTGGCGCAGGCCCGTCTTCATGTCCTCGGCCAGCGCGGCGACGGTCTGGCCCTGCTCGATCTGGCGCGACAGCTCGCCAGCCGTGACGGGCGGCGGCGCTTCGCCAGCGAGCAGCGCCTGCAGGCGCGCAGCGATGGTTTCCGCATTGCCGGCGAAATCGTCGGGCAGGCGGCGCACCTGCTCCAGGCCCGTATCGGCAAACAGCAGCGCCATGCCGATTTCATTCTCCAGCGCCGCACTGCGACCGCTGGCCACGGCTAGCCGCGCCACGGCCGCGCATTCGCGCAGCAGGCTGGCCAGGGCTGGCTGCTTCAGGATGTCGGTCTGCGCCGCCACCTGCTGCAAAGACTCTTCGAATGCGTCGCCCAGGGCGGGATCGAGGTCGGCTTGCGCCAGACGGCTCCAGCTGGCACGCGCCTGCGCCAGGGCCGTGCGTGCGCCTTGCAAGGCTTCCTGGTCGACCTGGCCGTAACGCCGCGCTTCCACGTCGGCGGGAACCATGCCTTCCAGAGCGAAGGCCGCACGCAGCTGGCGTGCCTCCGGCGTCGGCTCGGCAGCGGCGGCAATGAAGTACAGGGCGTCGCGCAGCATCGCTTCGGGCAGGCTGGCCGTGCCCTGCGCCAGGCGGCGCAATTGCAGGTTGATCAGGCCGAACAACTGTTTGACGTTGAGCGTGCCCATGCCCTCGCCGCTGGCCGCCAGTCCTGCAAACGCCTGCATGGCGAACCAGAAGGTACGCGCCGGCGCTTCCTGCTGCGCGTCGGCCACCAGGCTCAAGGTGGCATGCAAGTCGCTGGCGTGCTGGCGCCGCGCCGCATCATCCTGCGCTTTCAGGAAGGGTAGCAAAGACTTTTCAAAGCGCCCGCGCCAGGCCGGATAATCGGCTGCCGGCGGCGCCTCCGCCAGCGCGATGGCATGCCCTTCCAGCATCGATGCAGGCGGAAAAAACAGGTCGGCCGGGTGGCTGCGCTCGGCGCCCAGCATGGTTTGCAGGTCGCGGTAATAGGGAAACAAACGCGTCGGCTGCGGCGGCGTGCCGGCCACCAGGTCTTCCAGGTATTCGGTCAGGGCCTGATACAACCGGGCGACGATCTGCGCATGGTCGAGCGTGTATTCCAGGCTGCCGTCGCGAAAGCGCGCCAGCGCCTGTTCCGCGCCATCCGTCAGCAGGCTGGCACCGGCCACGTCCACCATCACCAGCGCGCCATGCGCCTGGTGCAGATGCGAGCGCGCATGCTGCAGTGCCGTGGCGCGTTCCTCGCGCTCGCGGCCACCCGCCTCGAACAGCGCCGTTTTCGAGCGGCCCAGCGCTTCGCGGATTTCCACCATCACCCACGACAAAGGTTCGCTGTCGAACGGCTTGAACTGCTGCGGACTATCAGGTGTGCTCATGCATGCCTCGGTAAAGAAATCGTAGCGCAAAAATCGGTACGCACAACACGCCGCGCCTGGACTGGCGCGGCGTTCAGGCGGCGACGCGGAAGCGCGACACCGAGTTTTTCAGTTCCTGCGCCAGCATCGACAACTTGTGGATCGACTGCGCCGTTTGCTGCGTGCCGTCCTGGGTCTGCTCCGTCACGCTCAGGATATGCTGGATATTCAAGGCCACGCCGCTGGCCGAACCGGCCTGCGTGCCGGTGGCAAACGAGATACCCTGGATCAGTTCAGCCAGGTGTTTCGACACCTGGCTGATGTCGTTCAAGGCAGCGCCGGCCGCGTCGGACAGGTGTGCGCCCTCGACCACGCCCTGCGTGGATTTTTCCATCGCGCGAGTGGCGTCCTGGGTGTCGGCCTGGATGGTGCGCACCAGCGCGCCGATCTGCTTGGCGGCGGCAGCCGAGCGTTCGGCCAGGCGCTGCACTTCCTCGGCCACGACGGAAAAGCCGCGCCCCGCTTCACCGGCCGATGCGGCCTGGATGGCGGCGTTCAGCGCCAGCACGTTGGTCTGCTCGGTGATGTCGGAAATGAGCTCGGTGATTTCGCCGATTTCCTGCGACGATTCGCCCAGGCGCTTGATGCGCTTGGAAGTATCCTGGATCTGCTCGCGGATTTCATGCATGCCCTTGATGGCGTTTTCCACCGCCGTCGCCCCCTGCTGCGCCGCCGCCACCGACTGGCGTGCCACGTCGGCCGAGACACTGGCCGACTTCGACACGTCGGTAATCGCATTGGCCATCTTGACCACGGTGGCGCTGACGCCCTGGATTTCACGCGACTGCTGCTGCGAAGCGATCAACAGCTTGCTGGAGATGCTTTGTGCCTGCGTCGAGGCGCGGTTGACCTGTTCGGCCGTCGCCGTCACCCTCCCCACCAGGCCACGCAATTCCTCCACCGTGTAGTTGACGGAATCGGCGATGGCGCCCGTGATGTCTTCCGACACGGTGGCCTGCACCGTCAGGTCGCCGTCGGCGACCTTCTGCAATTCGTTCATCAGGCGCAGGATGGCAGCCTGGTTCTGCTCATTCCTGGCCTTCGCCACTTCCTCTTTTTCCTGCGACTGCAGGCGCAGGATTTCCGCTTCCTGGCGCCGCCGCTCGGCGTCGCGCGTGCGGTTGACGGAGTCCTGCAGCAGCACGCGGCCGATGCCGGCCGCAGCGATCAGGGTCAGCAACACGCCGCCGACCATCATCCAGAAGGCCATGCCCAGCGTTTCCTGGTTCACGTGGTACATCTGCTGCAGCAGGGTCAAGCGCTGGCGCAGGTCTTCGTTCTCGTTGAAGATCAGCTGTTCGGCGCTTTTCGCCGAACTGAATTTATCCAGGCGGTCGAGTATCGACGAGACCAGCTTCTGGTAAGTGTCAAAACTGCCCTTCAGCGCCACCAGCCGGTCGCGCAGTTCGGCATCGCGCGTGGGCGCCAATTGCAGCGCCACGCTGCCATTGAGCAAGCCTTCGACGGCAGTGCGGAAATACGTCGTGTCGCGTCCCAGAGAAAATGCCGTTTCCGAACTGATGCTGCCCGACGACAGGAACTCGCTGGCACTGCGGCTCATGCGCTGGCTCAGCATCATCAGGCGGCCGATGACGGCCAGGTCGCGCGCGTTGCCGCCACGCTGCACCTTGAGCGCCGCGATTTCCTCCGTCTGCGCCAGCAGCGCCGGCGACAGCGCATTCAATTGCTGCAAGGTCTTGTCGAATTCACCCAGCTCCGTTTTCAGGCGCAAGATGGTGCTGGCCGCACGGTCGCTGCTGGCCCACTTCTTGCGCGCGTCGGCCACCGCCGCCAGCAGGCCGGAACGCGACTCGCCGATATCGCGGCCGTGATACGTCCCGCCGCGCAGCATCAGGCGGAAATCCTGGTTCAGTTCATTGCGGCTTTCCTCGAGCTGGCGGAAGGCTTCCGGATTGCCTTGCACGGCGTTCGGCGCAGCCTTGCCGAGGCGCTGCGAATGCATCAGCGCGTCGCTGGCCAGCTGCGTCTGCGCCGAGGCGATATTGCCGCTGCGCGTATTGAGGCCGACGAACAGCAGGCTGGCGGCCAGGCTCAGGGCCATCACCGTCGACAGGATGCTCAGCTGCTTTTGCAGCGGCAAATGGCCGATCAGCGGCAGCTTCAAGTCGCTGACGGGTGCCTGGGCCAGCGACTTGCGCCGTCCCAGCGCGTCGCGCAGGCGCAGCGGCAGGTCGTCCGCCGCCGCTGGCTCGCCAGCAGCATGTTCCGCCTCAGGCATGCTGGCGGCCAGGATAGGGGAATTGGCACCCATCAGCAAATATCCTTGTGGTCGGCGAGGCCGCCAAAACCGGCATCGAGGAAGCGCTCCGCTTGCGCCAGCTGCGCCAGGTCCAGGCGCAGCCACTGCTGCCCTTCGCTATCGCGCAGCGTTTGCGCCGCCCACGATGGGAGCACGCCCTGCGCCGCATCGTGAACGCGCACCGATTGCAGCGTGCGCAGCTGGCGCAAGCCCAGTACGCGCTCGACCAGCAAAGCGCAATTGAGGCCCAGGCGGGGAGAAAAGGTGATGATGCGGCAGTGATTGCCAGGCGTGCAGGCCGGTTCGCCCATGTAGCGGGCCAGGTCGACGACCCCCGTCAGGCGTCCGCGCATGGCCGCCAGGCCCAGGTACCAATCCTGCGCCAGCGGCACGCCCTGGATCTGCACCCCGGCAGCGATGACGATTTCACCGAGCTGCGTCAGGTCGAGCAGGCACGGCCGACCACCGAGCATCACGCCCAGTTCCTTGCGCGCTGCCAGCGCGCCGCTGCGCGCGGCCTGTATCCGCTCGATCAATTGCAGCTGATACTGGCGCAAGCGCCCCTGCCGTGCGCCCGTCTCGAAGGATGGCATGGCGGCAGCGGCAGGCGAAAAGGCCGCAGTGGACACGCCGTTACCTGGCATCGTTTGCATTCTCAGGAAAGCGCGGCGATCTTGGCCAGCAGCTCGGCTTCGAGCACCGGCTTGACCAGGTAATCGCGCGCGCCCTGGCGCAAGCCCCAGATGCGGTCCGTTTCCTGGCTCTTGCTGGAGCAGATAATCACCGGCACGTCCTGCAGTTCGGGATCGCGCGCAATCGCGCGCGTGATCTGGAAGCCATTCGCACCGGGCATCACCACATCCATCAGGATCAGGTCGGGCCTGGCCTGCTTCAGTTGCGCCAGCGCGTCGGCGCCGTCCTGCGCCGTAAAGACGGCATAACCGGCACGCACCAGCATCTCGCTCAGGTAGTAGCGTTCTGTCGCCGAGTCATCGACGATCAGAATTGTGTGTATGGCCATCTGCTTCCTTGCTGCGTTGTCAATCAATAAATCACTACTCAAAATGCCTGGCCAGGTGCAGCCGCACGGCCTCCAGCAGCGCCTCGCGCGCCAGCGGCTTGGCCAGGCAGGCGCTGGCGCCTGCCATGGCGCCGCGCGCGCGGTCGAACAAGCCTTCCTTCGACGACAGCATCAGCACCGGCGTGGCGTGATGCGCCGCACTGGCCTTGATCAGCGCGCAGGTGCGGTAGCCGTCCAGGCGTGGCATCACAATGTCGCACACGATCAGCGCCGGCTGGCAATCGGCGATCTTGGCCAGGGCCTCGAAGCCGTTTTCCGCCACCACCACGCGATAACCTGCCTCGCGCAAGACCTTTTCGGCCGCGCTGCGGCTGGTGGCGCTGTCGTCGATGACCAGTATTATGGCGCCGGCGCACACGGCATCGGACGCTGCCTCGGGCAAGATTGGACACGACATGTAATTATTCGACAATCTTTCATACCATAGCACAGGCTGCCGCGATACCTGCGTGCGGCAGCTCCATCCCGGGGATCTGGATTAAATTAAAGCGCCACCATCTCGAAATCATCCTTGCGCGCACCGCATTCAGGACAGGTCCAGTTCATCGGAACATCGGCCCAACGCGTGCCGGGAGCGATGTCTTCGTCGGGAAGGCCGGCCGCTTCATCATAAACCCAGCCGCAAATTAGACACATCCACGTTTGGAATTGCTGCGTTGTTTCGTTGCTACTCACGTTCTGCCACCCTTCAATCAAGTAAAATGCTGAATTAGGTATCTTAATCTACCCGCCGTGCAAAACCAAACTTCTCCCCTCATATTAAGCTTCGGCGTGTCCGATCCGGTCGGCGCGATCGGCATCCAGGCCGACCTGGCCACGTTTTCAGCCTTCGGCTGCCATGGCCTGTCGGTCACCACGGGCCTGTTGATCAGCGATACGGCGCGCGTGGAAGACGTGCAGGCGGTCGACCCGGACTGGGTTTCGGACCAGGCGCGCGTGCTGCTGGAAGACATGTCCGTCTCGGCCATCAAGATCGGCGCCCTGGGCAGCGTGGAAAACGTCACGGCCATCGCCGAAATCGTCTCCGACTATCCGAACGTGCCGCTGATCCTCGATCCCTTCATTTCGGCGCTGCCGGAACAGGGCATGGACGACGAAGACATCCTCACCGCCGTGCGCCAGTTGCTGATCCCGCAAACGACCTTGCTGGTGCTCTCGCCGGTGGAACTGGAGCGCCTGGCCGAAACCTGGCGCGACGCCGATCCGGACGACACCTTGCAAAACGACGTCGACTACCTGGTGGCGCTGGGCTGCGAATACGTGCTCGTCACCGGCATGCCGGCCGACGCCAGCAAGTCCGGCACGGGCGAAGGCAAGTTGCGCGCCAATACCCTGTTCGGCGAAGACGGCGTGGTGCGCCACGACCAATGGCAGCACCTGCCGGGCATCTTCAACGGCGCCGGCAGCACCCTGTCGGCGGCGGCCACCGCCCTGCTGGCCCTGGCGCAAAACGAAGACGATGTGCCGCAGGTGGTCGTGGCGGCGCAGGAATTTACCACCGGCGCGCTGGCCCACGCGCAGCGCCACGGCATGGGCAAGCTGGTGCCGAACCGGCTGTTCCGGCAGCAGCGCCAGCGCGACGCCCAATAATTCTGTAGCAGACCAGACAGACGACACAGACAACGATCCACTTTCAAGGCACGATTATCATGACGACGACTTCACAGAACGACATCCTGTTTGCCCGCGCACAAAAAACCACGCCAGGCGGCGTCAATTCGCCCGTGCGCGCCTTCCGCTCCGTCGGCGGCACGCCGCGTTTCATCACGCGCGCCGAAGGACCCTACTTCTGGGACGCGGACGGCAAGCGCTATATCGACTACATCGGCTCGTGGGGCCCGGCCATCGTCGGCCACGCCCACCCGGAAGTGGTGAAAGCGGTGCAGGATGCGGCCGCGCTGGGTCTGTCGTTCGGCGCGCCGACCGAAGGCGAAGTGCTGATGGCCGAGGAAATCACGCGCCTGGTGCCGTCGATCGAGCAGGTGCGCCTGGTGTCGTCGGGCACGGAAGCGACCATGAGCGCCCTGCGCCTGGCGCGCGGCGCCACGGGACGCGACAAGATCGTCAAGTTCGAAGGCTGCTACCACGGCCACGCCGATTCACTGCTGGTGAAAGCGGGCAGCGGCCTGCTCACCTTCGGCAACCCGACCTCGGCCGGCGTGCCGGAAGATTTCGTGAAACACACCCTGGTGCTCGACTATAACAACGTGGAGCAGCTGAAGGACGCCTTCGACAGCTTCGGCGCGGAGATCGCCTGCGTGATCGTCGAACCGGTGGCCGGCAACATGAACCTGGTCAAAGCCACGCCAGAATTCCTGCAGGCGATGCGCGAGCTGTGCACGCAGCACGGCGCCCTGCTCATTTTCGATGAAGTCATGTGCGGCTTGCGCGTGGCCCTGGGCGGCGCGCAGGCGCTGTACGGCATCAAGCCCGACCTCACGGCGCTGGGCAAGGTGATCGGCGGCGGCATGCCGGTGGCGGCCTTTGGCGGCAGCGCCGCGCTGATGCACCACATGGCGCCGCTGGGCGCCGTCTACCAGGCCGGTACTTTGTCCGGCAACCCGGTCGCCGTGGCGGCCGGCATGGCCACCTTGAAACTGATCCAGCAGCCAGGCTTCTACGAGCAGCTGGGCGCCACCGCCAAGCGCCTGGCTGAAGGCCTGACCGCCGCCGCCAAAGAAGCGGGCGTGGTCTTCTGCGCCGACTATATCGGCGGCATGTTCGGCATCTATTTCAGCGCCACGCCACCGACCAGCTACGCGGAAATGATGGCGGGCGACCGCAGCAAGTTCAACGCCTTCTTCCACGCCATGCTGGACGAAGGCGTGTACTTCGCGCCCGCCGCCTTCGAGGCGGGCTTCGTCTCGGCGCAGCACGATGATGCCGTCATCGACGCCACCATCGCCGCTGCGCGCAAGGTGTTTGCCAAATTAGCGTAAGGTACACACCTGACAAAACCTACTGCGCGTCGCGCTTTGCGGCCGGCGATGCTCACCGTACTAGAGTACGGTTGCGCTTCTCGGCCACAAATCACTGCCGCTCGCTACGGTTTTGTCAGGTGTCGTTACACTGTAGCGCTTTGTAGCACCGCGGCCACCAGCGCCGGCAGGCTGGCCATGTCGCTGAACACGACATGCGCGCCGGCCGCCTTCAGGCGCGCTTCCTGGCCGGCGGCGATATGCCCGCCGCCGATGAATCCCAATACCGTCATGCCCGCCGCCACGGCGGCCGTCACGCCCGTGACGCTGTCTTCCAGCACCAGGCACTGGCCCGGTGGCACGCCAAACGCGGCCGCCGCCGCCAGGTACACGCCAGGATGCGGCTTGGCGTGACCGACCAGGTCCGGCGTAAACACGCGTTGATCGAACAGCGGCGCCATGCCAGTGCGCTCGAGCGCCGACAGCACGCGCGCACTGACGCTGTTCGAGGCCACGGCCTTGGGCAGCGCAATGGCGGCCAGCGCCTGCGCCACGCCCGGTACGGCGCGCAATTGCGCATCGCAGGCCGCATCGACGGCGTTGCCGATGGCCATGATCTCGTCGGCCGGCAATTGCGGCAAGCCCAACTCCTTGTAGATATCCTGCATCAGCGGCACCAGGCGCTGGCCCAGGCGCGGCTCGATCAAGCCTTGCAGGGTAACGCCCTGAGGCAGATTCGGCAGGCGCGGTGCCAGCAATTCCAGCAACGCTTGCAGGGCCACGGCTTCGCTGTCGATCAGCACGCCATCGCAGTCGCTGATCAAATGGGTAAAGCGCAGTGGGGTGGTGGCGGTATCAGGCATGGACTCTCCAGAAGACAACGGTGACGGGAAATGCGGCGGCCAGCCGGCCAAGGCAGGCATCGCAACGATCATAGGTGGAACAGGCGGACGCTACCACGCAGAAAACATCTGAATGACGATACTTTTCTGCAAAAAGCAGACTACGGGGGAAAGAATGGGGCGCCAGGCAAGCGGCTACGCGCAAATACCAATTCAATACCACGCAATACCAATGATTATCGCTGATTTTTGAATTTGCTGCGCTCGCCTTGAAATCCGGGATGCGGGAGCGTCCCGGCAAGAGGGCTTATTTCAGCCAGCCACGGTGGCGGAAGTACAGGAACGGTGCGATGGCGCTGGTGATCATCAGGCCCCAGGCCCACGGATAGCCGAACGACCACTCCAGCTCCGGCATCAGCTTGAAGTTCATGCCGTACACGCTGGCGATCAGGGTCGGCGGCAGGAACGCCACGCTGGCCACCGAGAAGATCTTGATGATCTTGTTCTGGTTGATGTTGATGAAACCGACGGTGGCATCCATCAGGAAGTTGATCTTATCAAACAGGAACGAGGTATGGCCATCGAGCGATTCGATATCGCGCAAAATCTGCCGTGCTTCCTCGAACTGCTCGGAATTCAATAAACGGCCGCGCATCAGAAAGCTCACGGCGCGGCGCGTATCCATCATGTTGCGGCGGATGCGGCCATTCAAATCTTCCTCGTGCGCAATCGCGTTCAGCGCTTCGGCCGCGTGCGCATCGGTAAATTCCTTTTGCAGCACACGCGTGCTGACTTCTTCCAGGTTCTGGTAGATGCCTTCGAGCACGTCGGCCGAATATTCGGCATCGGTGGCGTACAGGTCGAGCAGCACGTCCATGTAGTCGGCAATCGAGCCTGGCCGCGAGCGGGCGCGCATGCGCACCAGGCGGAACACGGGCAGGTCGTCCGTATGCATGGAAAACAGAATCTTGCGCGCCAGGATGAAGGCCACGGTGATGACGCGCGAGGGACCGTCGTCTTCTTCACGCAGGAAGTCGGTGCGCAGATGCAAGTCGCCGTTTTCCGCTTCGTAATAGCGGGCCGACGCTTCAATATCCTTGACTTCGTCTTCGCCCGGCAGGGTGACGTTGTAGATGGCCTTGACCCAGGCCCGTTCATCATCGGTGGGGTCGGTCAGGTCGACCCACACCGGTTCGGCATTTTCGAGGTCTGCGCGGCTGTCGATCGGCACCTGGTTGAGCCGGCCATTCTGTAATACAAAGACATTGATCATGCGCGCTCTCAGCCGGATGTGGGGTTATCGTGATGTGCTGGCGCTGGCGCCAAAAATGAAAACAGCGCAAGTGTACCCGCAAAGGCCTTTTCACGACCACCCCCGGCACCGCTTTTTCACGGAAAAAGTGCGGCGTTGCACCAAGGGAGACGATTAAGATGCTGTGCCGCAATAGTGCCAATCAGGCAGCTTTAACTTTATGCAAATAAAGCCGGCTGCCATCAAGGCAATTCCGCCGCCCCCATGCGGCGCAGGATGACACTGGTACGCCGGTTCAGATAGCCCGTATCGCGGTGACGGTCATAAAAGCGGGGGTTCGGCAACATCACGGCCAGTTTCGCCGCCTGCGCCGTGCTCAGGCCCGCCGCGCTGACATGGTAATAGTGGCGCGCGGCCGCTTCGGCGCCGAAGATGCCCGTGCCAAACTCCACCACATTCAAATAAATTTCAAAGATGCGCTGCTTCTCCATCAGGCTTTCCAGCATGTACGTGATGATCAGTTCCTGGCCCTTGCGCACATAGCTGCGCGAACCGGACAGGAACAGATTTTTCGCCAGTTGCTGCGTGATGGTCGAACCGCCCGCCACGACCTTTTGTTTTTTGCTATTTTTCTCGTACGCCTTTTGCAAGGCTTCCCAGTCCACGCCTTCGTGCTCGGAGAAATTCGCGTCTTCCGAGGCGATGATGGCCCGTTTCAGGTTGTTCGAGATGCGGTCGTACGGCACCCACGTCTGCTTGATCGTGGCATTCGGATTCTTGTCCTGCAAGACAGACAACTGTTCACGCATGAAAGCCGTGCTGGACGGGTTGTGGTCGATCCACCACCAGATTTGCAGGAAGAAATACAGTTGCACGACGATGAAGGCCAGGATGGGTACGATGAACAGCCACTTGATCCAGCCGTAGCGGCTGCCGCCTCTACCTTTTTGCGCGCCCTTCTTGCCGCCGCTCACAGGCTGCCCCGCAATTGCGCCAGCAAGTCCTGCGTCTGCGGCCGCACGCCGCGCCACACGTAAAACGCTTCGGCCGCCTGCTCTACCAGCATGCCCAGGCCATCGCGCACCTGCGCGCCATGCTGCGCGGCAAAGTCCATGAAGACGGTGGGCTGGGCGCCATACATCATGTCCAGCGCCAGCGTGCCACTGCCAAAAACACTGGGCGGCACGGGCGGCAAGTCGCCCGCCAGGCTGGCCGAGGTGGCATTGATGACGATATCGAAGACGCCGTCCGCCTGCGCGAAGCTACCTGCGCGCAGCTGGGCAGCGTGACTCGCCGCATCCGCAAACTGCGCCACCAGCGCCTCGGCCGTGGCCACGCTGCGGTTGGCAATGAACACTTCCTGCGGCGCCTGTTCCAGCAAGGGCAGCACCACGCCGCGCGCCGCACCGCCCGCGCCCAGCAGCAAAATGCGCTTGCCGGCGATGGCCACGCCCGCGTTGCGCACGATGTCGGCCACCAGGCCCGCGCCATCGGTATTGTCGCCAAGAATGGTCTCGTCCTCGAAACGCAGGGTATTGACGGCGCCGGCCGCTTGCGCGCGCGGCGTCAGGACGGTGGCCAGCGCACACGCATCGAGTTTGAAGGGCACCGTCACGTTCGCGCCCTTGCCGCCCTCGGCAGCAAACGTGCGGGCCGCCAGGGCAAAGCCATCGAGCGGCGCCAGGCGGCGTTCGTAGACGATGGGCTCGCCCGTCTGCAGGGCAAACGCGGCGTGGATCAGGGGAGACTTGCTGTGGGCGATGGGATTGCCAAAGACGCAATATTGGTCGGGATTAATGTTTTGCTTGCTCAATTGCTGCCGCCAGTCAGGTTAGCTTCCATTTTTTCTTCGCGCGTAAATTTGAAACGGGTGATGACGACCCACAGGTCATCCTTATCACTTGACAACATATTCGGTGGGAAACGGCCGAACGGTGCCGCGCGGCGCACGATGGCCAAGGCCGCCGCATCCAGCACGGGGTTGCCCGAGCTTTTCTCCACGCGGGCGCCGCCTTCCTTCTGGTAAATCGTGCCGTCCTGGAAGATGGGGATGTAGACGACCAGTTCGCCATATATCTTGCGGCCATTCTTTTGCGGGAAATTCAGGGTGCCTATTTCCTCGATGCGCTTTTGCAGGGTCTTGTAATACATGGCATAGCCGACCTCCTGCGTGCTGGGCGTAATAAAAGTCTTGCGCGGACGTTTATTCTGGTCTTCCACGGTCTGGCTGATCTCGGCCGCCATGCGTGCGATGGCCTTGCTGCTTTCCATCAAGTCCGAACCGGAGGCCAAAGGATTGGGCTTGTCCTTTTCCGTGACGGGCGCGGCGCTGTAAGGCGTCGGCCTGGCCGCCTGCGTCAGCAATTCCTGCTGTTTTTGTTCCAGTTCGGCGATGCGCCGGGCGCTGGCCTTGACGCTCTCACCCTCTTCCACCTTGCGCATGTCGGGCAAGGGCGACTTGGCGCGGCCCTTGTCGGCCTGTCCACCGCCATCGAGGTTGGCTTGCGCCAGGGCATCGGCCTTCAGCGGCTTGTTCGCATGCTTGGCGTTGACCAGGATCACTTCCAGGCCGGGATCGGTGGCGACGGCCCGCTGCGGCGCCGGGGCGACAAAATGCATCGCCAGCAAGGCGCCGTGCGCCAGCAGCGATACCGCCACGGCGATCATCAGGAAACGATACTCTCGGAAAGACTTCACGCGCAACCCAGTTCCTTACAACACAAGATACAAGATGGCTGAATTCTACGTCAAAGGGCGATGCCGGCAACAGTTTTCAGCACCGCCCTGGTGGTCTGCATGGGACCTTACTTGACCTCGGGTTCGCTGACCACGTCTTCGCTGGCCAGTTCCGCCACTTCCGCATCGGCGTCGCTGACCTGGTTTGCCGCTTCCGGCGATGCTTCAACTGTCACGTCGCCTTCTTCGGCAGCCTCGTCGCCCGCGTCTTCCTCGTAATCGAGCTCGGCATCGGCCGCCGCATCCGGCACGGTGGCGATTTCCAGCAGGCGCGCTTCAATGCTCAGGTCGACTTCATCCCAGCGCAGCAAGTCCAGTTTCACCTGGGCGCCGCGCGCCACCGATGGCATGCCCGGCAGCTTGATAACCAGCGGAATGTCGACCAGGCGCAGTATCTCGTCTTTCAAGACGACGGCATCGACCTGGCGCGCGTTTTCCTGGTGCAGCCAGCGCAAGCACCAGTAGCGTTCCATGTTCGACTGGAAATCGCCATACGCGGCATACGCGGCGTCGAACGCCGAAACGATGGCGAACAGGTTCGCATCACGCGGCTTGAACGGGGCCACCAGCGGCGCCGTCACGCCATGCTCGGCGCAGGCGATGATTTGCCACTGGTTCACCAGGTCCGTGTAGCGGCGCAAAGGCGAGGTGCTCCACGCATATTGATCCACGCCCAGGCCCTGGTGCGGCGCTGCATGGGTGACCATGCGCACCTGCATCTTTGCCGCCCAGCTATTACCGCTGCCGCCGCCCTGGCTGCGGTAGATGCCCGGCACGCCATGGTCGTGCAGCATCTTGCCCCAGGTGCTGTTGGCAAAGATCATCAGTTCAGCGACGATCTTGTCCAGCGGCGCGCCACGCTTGCGGCGCGCCACGCTGACGATATCGTTTTCCACATAAAAGTTGAAATCGACGCGGTTATTCTGTTCCGGCTTCAGGCCGAACCCTTCGCGCTTCTTCATGCGGCCCTGTTCCAGCTGCTGCGCCCATTGCCACAGCACGGCAAAATCGGCCTTGTGCGGATACTCGCCTTCGCCGCTGGCCAGGGTTTCCTCGTTGACCAGGTCGTCTAACTGGTTATGCCGCAAATTGCTGGCGATCGGCACCAGCTCGGCACGCGTCTGCGTGCTGATGACCGCCCAGTCGGCTTTCGGGTCCAGGGTGGCGTACAGCGACAGGGCCGGGCACGTCGTGCCTTCCGCGAGCGTGAAAGCATTCACGATTTCGTCCGGCAGCATGGTGATCTTGTCGCCCGGCATGTAGACGGTCGACATGCGCTGGCGCGCCATCTTGTCGATCACGTCTTCCGGGCGGATGCCCAGGCCCGGCGCGGCGATGTGTATACCCACTTTCACGGTGCCATCGGGCAACGGCTGCACCGAGAAGGCATCGTCGATCTCGGTGGTGGTCACGTCGTCGATCGAGAAGGCGGCCACCTCGGCCAGCGGCAGCTTGGCCGTCACGGCGGGTACAGGCACGCTGGGGAAGCCGGCGCCCTTGGGGAAATTTTCAAAGAGGAATTTCGACAGGTGCAAGTCTTTCGGCGAAGCAATACCGCCGACGGCCAGCATCAGGCGCGGCGGCGTCGTGTGCAATTCCGTGCACGCTGCTTCCAGCGCCTTGTATTCGATGGTGTTCTTGTCCGGCTTGAACAGCAGTTGCAGCACCATGGGCTGCATCGAGGCAGGCAAGCGGTTCTGTTTCAGCTCTTCCACATAGCTTGCCTGCACCAGCGCCTGCTGCTTTTTCTTTTCGATGCCGGCCAGGGCCGCCTTCAGCGACGCTTCCGGCGCCGCCTTGTAGCGGCCACGGCCCTTCTTGTAAAAATACACGGGCGCCGAATGCAGGGCCAGGATCAGGCCGGCCGCTTCCGGCGGCAACGGTGCGTGGCCGAAATACTCGGCGCCCAGCTCGGCAAAGCCGAACTCGTCTTCGCCCGCCACTTCCCACAGAAAATCAAGGTCGATCTCGGCGGCAATGCTCTTGGCCTGTTCCAGCAGCTCGGCCGGGGCCGGCTTTTCATACTGCAGCAGCACATCCTTGACCTTGACCTTGGTGCGCTTGCCGCTGGCCATTTCCACTTGATACGCTTCACCCGCTTGCGACAGGACCGTGCCGACCTTGAAATCGCCGGATTCTTCAAAAAATAGATTCATTGTTATGCTTTGTTTATTAATGTGTCGGTTGTAACGGTGCGAGCGAAGGACGTCAACTCCAGCACCGCCGGCAAAAATACTTCGGTTACCAGCAGCAATCCCTGGTGACGCTGATACAGGCAGCGGCGGGCAAAAAACAGCGCCTGTTCGTCGACGCGCTGCCCTTCCCGTGCCAGCGCTGTCTGCGCCCGCTGCACCAGCGGGTGGCCGGCGCGCAAGCGGGCAAATTCCAGTGTGCCGCGCCGCACCATGCGGTCACCAAACAGGGTCGTGCCCAGCGATCGCTCGCCCAGCGCGGAAAACAAGGGCCAGTCCGTGGCCGTCGCCTGCATGGGCACGACGGTATGGCCAAACACGGCCGGTTTGTCATCACAACGCAACAACACTTCGCGTTCCCATACCCGGCCCGCGCGGTGCAAACCAATGATGGCCGCCTCGTCGCTCAAACAACGTGCCGTTTCCTGATGCAAACATTGCACGCGAAATGCCTGACTATGCGCTTTCAGCTTGGCCGTCAGCGAACCGCCGCCCGTCAGCCAGTGGCGCAAGGCCTGTGGCGCATTGACGGCATTCACGTGCGCATGCCATTGCGCCTGGCGTAGCGAACCCGGCCTCACTGGGCGGCGTCCGCATCGATGCCGCAAAAGGCCAGCACGGGCGCCAGGTAGTCAGCAAATTCGCTGATGCCATGGTCGCTGCCGTCGATGACGCACTGCTGCGCCCCCTGATAATGCGCCAGCATGTCGCGGTAGTCGAGTACTTCATCGCCGGTGGCGGCAATCAGGAAGTAACGTTGCGGCTCAGTAATTTTCGCTACGGCAAACGCACGCAGTTCGTCGATATACTCGCGCTTGAACTCGAATGGCTGGTCCGAATGGAACTCGGTCGTCACGCCCACATGCTGTTCCAGGTCGATCAGGGGAACAATCGCGGGGTTCAACAACACGGCGCGGCAACCGAGCTGCTCGGCCAGCCAGGTGGCGTAATAGCCGCCCAGCGAGGAGCCGATGATCGTCAGGTCGCCCGGCGCCACGTCCTTGACCAGCGACAGGGCGAGCTCGATGGCCAGCTTGGGCGAGGCCGGCAATTGCGGGCACAGCCACTCTGCTTCGCGGCCCAGCGCCTGCATCTGCGCGGCCAGCAGGCGCGACTTCATCGACAGGGGCGACGAGCGGAATCCATGCAGGTACAGAATCATCGGCCCAGCGCCTCCAGCAACTTCTGATGCACGCCGCCAAAGCCGCCATTGCTCATGACGACGATCTGGTCGCCGGGACGGGCGGCCGCGGCCACGGCGGCCACCAGGGTATCGATGTCTTCATACGCGCTGGCAATCTTGCCCAGCGGCGCCAGCGCGTCGCCCAGGCTCCAGCCCAGCGCGGCATGGCTGCCGAAACCGAAGACCAGGTCGGCATCCTTCAGGCTGCCGGGCAGCGCATCTTTCATGGCGCCCAGCTTCATGGTGTTCGAACGCGGTTCCAGCACGGCCAGGATGCGGGCGCTGCTGCCGATTTTTTGCCGCAGGCCGCCCACGGTGGTGGCAATGGCCGTCGGGTGATGCGCGAAATCGTCGTACACGGTCATGTCGTTGACCACGCCGCGTACTTCCATGCGCCGCTTGACGCTGTCGAATGTGGCCAGCGAGGCGCAGGCCTGGGCCATCGGCACGCCCACATGGCGCGCGGCGGCGATGGCCGCCAGCGCATTGCTGCGGTTGTGCTTGCCCGTCAGCGCCCACGCCACATGGCCTTCCTGCTGGCCATTGAAATACACGTCGAAGCTGCCATCGGCCTGCTCTTGCAGTTGCCAGTTGGCATCTTGGCCAAAACTTTCCTTTTCACTCCAGCAACCACGCGCCAGCACGCGCTGCAGCGACGCTTCGTCGCCATTGAACACCAGGCGGCCGATGCCGGGCACCGTGCGCACCAGATGGTGGAATTGCGTCTCGATCGCGTGCAGATCGGGGAAGATGTCGGCGTGATCATATTCCAGGTTATTCATGATGGCCGTCTTCGCGTGGTAATGCACGAACTTGCTGCGCTTGTCGAAGAAGGCCGTATCGTATTCATCGGCTTCGATGACGAAGAAGTCCGACTCGGCGCTCTTGCCGTCGATCTTGCCGCTGAGACGGGCGGAAATGCCAAAGTTCATCGGCACGCCACCGATCAGGAAGCCCGGCGCATAGCCCGCGTCTTCGAGTATCCAGGCCAGCATGGCCGAGGTGGTCGTCTTGCCATGCGTGCCGGCCACGGCCAGTACCCACTTGTTGCGCAAGATGTGTTCGCCGATCCACTGCGGACCGGACACGTACGGCAGGCTGCGGTTGAGGATTTCTTCCACCAGCGGGTTACCGCGCGAGACGACATTGCCAATCACATACAAATCCGGGTTCAGCTTGGTTTGTTCGGGATCAAAGCCCTGGATCAGTTCGATTCCCTGCGATTCCAGCTGGGTGCTCATCGGCGGATACACGTTGGCATCGCAACCAGTAACTTTATGGCCGGCTTCCTTGGCCAGCACGGCCAGGCCGCCCATGAAGGTACCGCAAATGCCGAGAATATGAATATGCATGTGATCAGTGCGAAAGGTGCACGCTTAAGTAAGTAAGACGATGAGAAAAAAAAGAGCAAGTGTGGGATTTTACCTGACGCCATGACTTTTTCCGCTTCGGAGTATCATCTCGCTCATGACGAACGATGCATTTGACGATAGCGCGCAGCTGCGCCAGGAAATCGCCGCCGCTGCCGCGCGCCTGGTGGCGCAGGATGGCGCCGACTATGGCAGCGCCAAGCGCAAGGCGGCGCGGCAAGTCCTGGGCGACGCGCCCAGCCCGCCCAACGTACTTCCCGATAACGACATGATCGAGGAACAGGTGCGGCAATACAATGCCCTGTTCCTGGCCGGCAGCCAGCCGGCGCGCCTGTTCCAGCTGCGCACGATCGCGCTGCAGGTCATGGAAGCGTTGCAACAATTTCATCCCCTGCTCAGCGGCCCCGTGCTCAATGGCACGGCCGGCCCCCACGACGAGATCTATTTGCAGCTGTTTGCCGAGAGCGCCAAGGATATCCACATCTTCCTGCTGAATAAAAATGTCGTGCTCGACATGTCGGAAAGCCCGCATTTCAAGGGAGCGCGTTATGATGCGGTCGAGACAGCCAGTTTCTTGTGGAAAAACGAAGGCGTGCACGCTGCCATGTATGAGCTCGACGATATGCGCGGCGCACTGAAAGCCAAGGCGGACGGCAAAGTGCTGCGCACCGACATCGCCGGGCTGCGCAGCCTGCTGGCCGCCAGCCTCGCCGATGGCGTGCCGGCTGCCGACTAACATTGATATAGATAAAGTTATGACAAAAAAGAATTGGATCGGCTGCGCCATCGTGGCGCTGATGTTCGGCGGCATGGGCGCCTACGTGGGCTTGAGCAAGGAAAAAGCGAAAGCAGCGGGACCGCTGACGACCACCATCGCGCCAGGCGCGACGGGTCCCGTCAACGAGCTGTATGCGCTGTCCCTGCCGGACGCGGCGGGCGCCACGCAAGCCTTGTCGCAATGGAAAGGAAAAAACCTGCTGGTGAATTTCTGGGCGCCATGGTGTCCGCCTTGCGTGGAAGAAATGCCGGAGTTATCTGAAGTACAAGGCCACTATGCGGCAAAAAACCTGCAAGTGATCGGTATCGGTATCGATTCGGCCAGCAATATTGCCACTTTTGCCAGCAAGGTCAAGATCGCCTATCCTGTGTATGTGTCCGGTCTCAGCGGCACCGACCTGTCGCGTCATTTTGGCAATGCCACCGGTGGTTTGCCCTTTACGGTGCTGATCGGCGCCGATGGCGAAGTCAAAAAGACCTATCTGGGCCGCTTGAAATTTGATCAGTTGCGCGCCGATCTGGATAAATTGTAAATTCGGAGCGTGCTTTTTTCTCTTGCCAATGCGTATCTTTGGCGGCAAAATGCGGAACTTTCGCTAAAACGGTCTTCCATACATGGCAAAAAACCTCCTTCTGCTCAACGGTCCCAACCTGAATTTGCTGGGAACGCGCGAGCCAGAGGTCTACGGCGCCAGCACCTTGGCCGATATCGAGCAGGCAGCAATGGCGCAAGCCATGGCGGCCGGTGCCGACCTGATCTGCTTTCAAAGCAACCATGAAGGCGCACTGATCGACCGCATCCATGCCGCGCGAGCGGAAGGGATCGATGCCATCGTCATCAATCCGGGCGGCCTGACCCATACCAGCGTTGCCTTGCGCGATGCGCTGGCCGGGGTCGCCATCCCGTTCGTGGAAGTCCATATCTCGAATATTTATCAACGCGAAACGTTTCGACATCACTCATTTCTCAGCGCGATCGCGCAGGGGACGATCTGCGGGCTAGGTATCGATGGATATCGGCTTGCCATCGACTTTGCGCTTAAAAAACGTTAATCTACGCGATCTGCACGTATTTAGCGCGGCGATAGGTTCTGGACATCACCGCATCACTCATAAAACAAACTACATTCCTAGGGGTTTTACATGGATCTACGAAAACTCAAGACCTTGATCGACCTGGTCGCCGAATCGGATATCGCAGAGCTGGAAGTGACCGAAGGCGAAAGCAAGGTTCGCATCGTCAAATCGTCGGCCATGCCGCAAAACCAGATGGTCATGATGCAGCCGCAAGGCATGCAAGCCCACTACCAGCCAGCCGCGCCAGCCGCGCCTGCGCCAGCGGCCGCAGTCGTCGCCGCCGAGCCTACGGGCTATGTGGTCAAGTCGCCCATGGTCGGCACCTTCTACCGCTCCTCCGCTCCTGGCAGCGCCGCCTATGTTGAAGTGGGCTCGACCGTCAAAGAAGGTGATACCCTGTGCATCATCGAAGCGATGAAGCTGCTGAATGAAATCGACTCCGATAAAGCCGGTGTCGTGACCCAGATCCTGGTCGAAAACGGCCAGCCGGTCGAATTCGGTCAACCCTTGTTTGTGATCGGCTAAAACCCAGTCCACACGGCCGGCAACGGCCGTTTGCAGTTTTAGCCCCTCACACTTGTTGTTTCGCCGGCTCGCCGGCTCTCACAGACATACGCGAACCTACCATGTTTGAAAAAATCCTGATTGCCAACCGTGGTGAAATTGCCCTCCGTATTCAGCGCGCCTGCCGCGAAATGGGCATTAAAACGGTTGTAGTCCACTCCGAAGCCGACAAGGACGCAAAATACGTCAAGCTGGCCGACGAATCCGTTTGTATCGGCCCGGCACAGTCGGCCCTGAGCTACCTGAACATGCCCGCCATTATCAGCGCCGCTGAAGTGACGGATGCACAAGCGATTCACCCAGGCTATGGCTTCCTGTCGGAAAACGCCGACTTTGCTGAACGCGTCGAGAAATCGGGCTTCGTCTTCATCGGCCCGCGCTCCGAATCGATCCGTTTGATGGGCGACAAAGTGTCGGCCAAGCAAACCATGATCAAGGCCGGCGTACCGTGCGTACCCGGCTCGGAAGGCGCATTGCCGGATGATCCGAAAGCGATCGTGCAAATTGCCCGCAAAGTCGGCTACCCGGTCATCATCAAGGCTGCCGGCGGCGGTGGCGGACGCGGCATGCGCGTCGTGCACACGGAAGCTGCCCTGATCAACGCCGTGTCGATGACCAAGACGGAAGCCGGTACGGCTTTCGGCAACCCTGAAGTGTATATGGAGAAGTACCTGGAAAATCCGCGCCACGTGGAAATCCAGATCCTCGCCGACGAACACAAGAACGCCGTCTGGCTGGGCGAGCGCGATTGCTCCATGCAGCGCCGCCACCAGAAAGTCATCGAAGAAGCACCAGCGCCGGGCATCCCGCGCAAACTCATCGAGAAAATCGGCGACCGTTGCGCCGAAGCCTGCCGCAAGATCGGCTACCGCGGCGCCGGCACGTTTGAATTCCTGTACGAAAACGGCGAGTTCTATTTCATTGAAATGAATACCCGCGTGCAAGTGGAACATCCCGTCACCGAGATGATCACCGGCATCGACATCGTGCAAGAGCAGATCCGCATCGCCGCCGGCGAAAAACTGCGTTTCCGCCAGCGCGACGTCTTGCTGTCGGGCCACGCCATCGAGTGCCGCATCAATGCCGAAGATCCGTTCAAGTTCACGCCATCGCCAGGCAAGATCGTGTCGTGGCATGCGCCGGGCGGCCCCGGTATCCGCGTCGACTCGCACGCCTACGCCGGTTACTACGTGCCGCCGCACTACGACTCGATGATCGGCAAAGTGATCGCTTACGGCGCCACGCGCGAGCAAGCGATCCGCCGCATGCAGATCGCCCTGTCCGAAATGGTGGTCGAAGGCATCAACACGAATATCGCCCTGCACCGCGAACTGATGATCGACGCGCGCTTCATCGAAGGCGGCACCAACATTCACTATCTGGAACAGAAACTGGCCGACATGCCGGACCTGGGCAAGAACCTGAATAGCGGCAGCCCCAGCATCGCCAAGAAATCCGAAATCAAGGCGGGCGCATGAGCTGGACGGAAATCGTCATCGAAATCGCCCGTGACAACGCCGAGGCCATGTCTGACGCCTTGATGGAAGCGGGTGCCCTGTCGGTCTCGGTGGAAGACGCCGATGAAGGCACGGATGCCGAGCAGCCCCTGTTTGGCGAGCCCGGCATGGAACCGAAGGAAGCGGCGTGGGAACGCAGCCGCGTGGTGGCGCTGACCGACGTCGACGCCGACCAGGCCGCCATCGTGGCTGCAGCCGCCGCAGCGGTCGGCATGGTGGAAGTTCCCGCCTTTACCATGCGCCCCGTGGAAGAGCAGGACTGGGTGCGCCTGACCCAGTCGCAATTCGCGCCGATTCACATCGGCAAGAATATCTGGGTCGTGCCCAGCTGGCACGAGGCACCGGATCCTGACGGCCTGATCCTGGAACTGGATCCGGGCCTGGCCTTCGGCACGGGCAGCCATCCGACCACGCGTTTGTGCATGGAATGGCTGGAAGCCAATCCCGCTCCTGGCAAGAGCGTGCTCGACTACGGTTGCGGCTCCGGCATCCTGGCCATGGTGGCCAAGAAGCTGGACGCGCAAACCGTGGTCGGTGTCGATATCGACCCGCAAGCGATCGAATCGGCTGGCTTGAATGCCGAACGCAACCAGTGCGAGATCGAATATTTCTTGCCAGACACGTTTGCCACATCGGCACACGCCACGGCCAAGTTTGACATCGTCGTCGCCAACATCCTGTCGAGCCCATTGATGCTGATGGCGCCCATGCTGTCGGGCCGTGTTGCCGCCGGTGGCGCGCTGATCCTGTCCGGCGTGCTGGCACGCCAGGCCGAAGAAGTGGCCGCAGCCTACGCACCGTTCATCGAACTGGGTGTGTGGGCCGAGCAAGATGGCTGGGTGGCCCTGCATGGCCGCCTGGGCTGCACGCAAGCGCCTGCGCCCCGCGCGGAAGGTGCATAAGCACAGCAATGGCCCTCGCCACCAAATGCCCCCATTGCAACACGATATTTCGGGTCGCTGCTGACCAGTTGAAGTTACGTGGGGGCATCGTGCGCTGTGGCACGTGCAGGGAAGTCTTTGACGGCAATGCCGCGCTGGTCGATCCAGCCGCGGCATCGCCGTTTTTAACGTCCGGCCCCGGCGCTGCCGCCGCGCTGTCGAGCACTAATCCGGCCGACAACAGCCTGCCGTCCGCCACGGACGACGAACCCATCTATTCTCTCGACTTCGACACCTCGTTCGACCCGTTCGGCATCTTGCCGGCAACGGCGCAGCTCAAGGATGATGCAGACGATGGCGACCACATCGAGCTGGACCTCGACGTCAGCCTGCCTGCCGAGGCGCTGGCTGACGCGCCTGTCGCCGCCCCTGCCATGGCACCGGCCGAAGCACCGGAAGCGCCGCTGCCCCAGCCGATGGCGCCGTTCAAGCGCCGCCAGGTCGATGACGTACCCGCCTTCGCCACGTATTTGCGCGACAGCCGCCGCGAACCGAGCCTGGAAACGGTGGCAGCCCCAGTAGTCCCAGCCGAAAAAGTCAGCCTGGACAAGCCCACCCCCGCGCGCCGGGAACCGACGCTGGCCGACCACTCTTTCGACGCGCTGCCCGCCGCCCCCGTTGCGCCGGAGCCAGCCGAAGAGCAGGACGACTGCGTCCTGCCGCCGGCCGACGACGAACCGGCCTTTGTGATCCAGGGCCGGCGCCGCGAACAGAGCGGCAAGGCCTTGCGCGCGGCCATGGCCATCGGCTCGGTAGTGCTGTTGCTTTTGTTATTCCTGCAAGTAATGACCACCTTCCGCAATCCGCTGGCGGCGCAGTTTCCGCAGTGGAAGCCGACCCTGGTCGCGCTGTGCAAGCTCAGTGGCTGCCAGGTCGACTTGCCGGCGCAGATCGAAGCGCTGTCCATCGAACAGGGTGAATTGCAAACCCTCAAGGAACAAACCTTTTCCTACGTCTCGCTGCTGCGCAACCAGAGCCGCAGCGTACAAGCCTGGCCCAGCATCGAACTGATACTCAACGATGCCAACGACAAGCCCCTCTTGCGCCGTGTCATCGCGCCGCGCGACTACCTGCCGGCCACGATCGATGTGAGCCAGGGCTTTGCGCCGCGCTCGGAACAAACCATCAAACTGTACTTTGCATTAGACCAGCTCACGGCGTCTGGCTACCATATCGCCATCTTTTACCCTTAACCGACACTATCATGACCAAAACATCGCTGATCTGCGGCTCGCTCGCCACCGACACCATCATGCAATTCCCCGGCCGCTTCGGCGAATCCCTGCTGGCCGACCAATTGCACAAGGTGAACGTGTCCTTCCTCGTGCCCACCATGCGCACGGAGTTCGGCGGTTGCTCGGGCAACATCGCCTACAGCCTGAAGATGCTGGGCGGCGACCCGCGCATCGTCGGCGTCATGGGGCAAGATAGCGCCGCCTACCTGGAGCGCCTGCAAAAGCTGGGCATTTCCACCGCCAACATCCTGATCAAGGCCGACAGCTACAACGCGCAGTGCTTCGTCACGGCCGATGCGGACAATAACCAGATCAATGCCTTCCACCCGGGCGCCATGTCGTTTGCGCATGAAAACCCGATCGCCAATGCGGGCCCGGCCAAGGTCGCCATCATTTCGCCCGACGGCGACCAGGGCATGCTCAAGCACGCCGCCGACCTGGCCGAGCTGGGCATCCCCTTCATGTTCGACCCGGGTCAACAGTTGCCACGCTTCAATGGTGAACAGTTGATCGACTTCATCAACAAAGCCACGTATGTGTCGGCCAACGACTATGAAATGGAAATGCTGATGGAGCGCACGGGCTTGAGCCTGCCGGACATCGCCAGCCGCCTGGACGCGCTGATCGTCACGCGTGGCGAAAAAGGGTCGGAAATCTATACGGACGGCAAGCGCATCGACATTCCTGTCGTGGCCGCCAAGGAAGTGCTGGACCCGACCGGTTGCGGCGATGCCTACCGTGCTGGCTTGCTGTTCGGCATCACCAACGACCTGGGCTGGGAAACCAGCGGCCGCCTGGCCAGCCTGCTGGGCGCGATTAAAATCGCCACGCAGGGCGCGCAAAACCATGTGTTTACACCAGAAAGCATCGCCGAGCAGTTCGAAGCGGCATTTGGTTACCGCTATTAATATGTAGGTCGTAGGTCGGATTAGCGGGGCGCAGCCACGCGTAATCCGACAACATCATTGGCATCGCGGGTGACGTCGGGTGACGCTAGGCTAACCCGACCTACGCCAGCATCACCGTCATCGCAGCACAATAATCATCCCCACCAGCACTTGCGCGATCTGCAACAGGATCAGCGCTACCAGCAGCGACAAGTCCAGGCTGCCGACCAGCGGCACGACCTTGCGGATCGGACGCAGCAGCGGCTCGTTCAGGGCCCGTACAAACGGCGCCAGCGGCGCATGCGGGTTGACCCAGCTGAAGATGGCTTCGATGATCAGCAGGGCCATGAAACCGTAGAGTATCCATTGCAGGAAGCGTTGCAGCGACTTGAGCAGCACCACTTCGACGGGAGCGCCGGAAATAAACAGGACCGAGCTGGCCAGCAGCACGATCAGGAAGGCGCCGATCAGGCTGGCCCAGTCATACCCGCCCACGCCCGGCACCACGCGGCGCAGTGGGCGCACCAGCCAGTCGGACAATTGAAACGTGAATTGCGCCACCGACGAGGGAGGCCGCACGCGCACCGCCTGCATCCAGAAGCGCAGCAGCAACACGCCGCCCAGCAAAGTGGCAATGGTATCAACGACCAATGTAAGGATAACGATCAGCACGACTAATTCTCCAAAAAAAAACCGCTGTGTGATTGAGTCACACAGCGGCGTGTTGCCTCATCCAGGCACCCGTATCGTTGGAATTACGATGGGCGGGTGCTGGTTGGGAATGGCCAGGCTGCAGCCGGTGCCAACACGGTTTTTGCTACAGGTGCGATAGGTGCCGATGGTTTGGCGACAGGCGCTGCCTTCTTCGGTGCGGCCTTTTTAGGCGCGGCCTTCTTGGCGGCTGGCTTGGCGACCACGGCGGCAGGTGCCGCTGCTGCCGGTGCAGCTGCCACGACTGGCGCTGCGGCTAGCTTGGCGGCAGGTTTCGCTGCGGCTTTCGCTGCTGGCTTGGCTGCTACCTTGGCCGCTGGCTTGGCTGCAGGTTTTGCTGCGACCTTGGCGGCAGGTTTCGCTGCTGCTTTGGCGACCGGTTTGGCGGCTACTTTAGCTGCTGGCTTGGCGGCAACTTTCGCTACCGGCTTGGCTGCTACCTTGGCCGCTGGCTTGGCCGCAGCTTTGGCTGCCGGCTTCGCTGCCACCTTGGCGGCTGGCTTGGCGACGACTTTTTTCGCTGCTGGCTTGGCCACTGCTTTGGCGGCAGGTTTCGCTGCGGCTTTCGCTGCTGGCTTGGCTGCTGCTTTGGCGACCGGCTTGGCAACGACTTTTTTCGCTGCTGCCTTGGCGGCTGGCTTGGCTGCCGCTTTTGCTGCTGGCTTCGCTGCTACCTTGGCCGCTGGCTTGGCTGCAGCTTTTGCTGCTGGCTTCGCTGCTGCTTTGGCGGCCGGCTTGGCTGCTGCCTTGGCGACGACTTTTTTCGCTGCTGGCTTGGCTGCTGGCTTGGCGACCGGTTTGGCGGCAGGTTTCGCTGCGGCTTTTTTCACTGCTGGCTTGGCTGCTGGTTTTGCTGCCGCTTTGGCCGCTGGTTTTGCTGCGGCTTTGGCTGCTGGCTTGGCGGCCGGCTTGGCAACGGCTTTTTTCGCCACTGGCTTGGCTGCTGCCTTGGCAGCAGGTTTCGCTGCCACTTTCGCGGCTGGCTTGGCTGCCGGCTTGGCTGCCGGCTTAGCTGCCGGTTTTGCTGCTGCCTTGGCCGCCGGTTTCGCTGCGGCTTTGGCTACTGGCTTGGCGGCCACTTTTGCTGCAGGCTTGGCTGCGGCTTTGGCGACTGGTTTGGCGGCTGGTTTCGCTGCGGCTTTGGCAGCTGGTTTAGCGGCAACCGTCTTGACTGCGGCTGCCGGCTTCTTCGCGGCAGGAGCAGCCTTGGCGGCTGGTTTCTTTACTTCTGATTTCTTAGCGGCTGTTGCCATTTGTCTCTCCTTCATCTGAGATGAGAAATTTAAGCTACAAGATTTAAACCCGTCCGACCCACCACAGGGATAGGCCAGGCGAATTATTCATCGGCACAAACGGTCGTTTGCGCTAATGAATTCGGCACCAGCTGAACTGCTGCAACTCCTCACGTTTGCAGCACTTCAGCCATCGTCGGTGCCACCCTGCTTTATCTCGCAGCTGGTGGCAAAGTCTGAATTCGGTCATTCGTTTTCGATGCCGTGCGTTTTTTCGCTCCTCGCATCGCGCTCGCCACAACACCTATGCGTCAAATAAAAAACCGCCATGCCTGAAAAAATTCGGGCACGGCGGCAGACGAAAACGGTGTGGTTTTGTGCATATCCGTGTAAATCTGTATCCCTGTTTTGCGAGCTTTTTTCGTTACCGCGCTGGTTAAAAACCCCCGCATTCTAACGCTCGCATTTGCAATCTCATAAAGTACACGAAAACCTTGTCAATGCGCAACCGGCACGACACGTTTTCGCCCGCTTTTTTGCACGTTACGCGTGCTATCGCACAATCGCGCGGCAAATGCTGCCGCCAGCGTCTCCTGAAATGATTTTTTGGGCCCGCCATGCGTCCCTTCGCGGCAGGCGAAAATCCTGGCGCAAGCCTCTTCGCATCGCTGCATGAAGCATGCTTTTTTTCCGCCGCCATGCACGCGAAAAAAAAGCGCCGTCACGATGACGGCGCTTCTTGGCGTAGCCTGAAAAAGGACTATTCCCAGTTCAGCGCACCACCCGTTTGGTACTCGGTCACGCGCGTCTCGAAGAAGTTGCGTTCCTTCTTCATGTCGATCATTTCGCTCATCCACGGGAATGGATTTTCCTCTTGCGCGAACAGCGGCTCGAGGCCGATCTGCTGCGCGCGGCGGTTGGCGATGAAGCGCAGATAGCCCTTGAACATCGGTGCGTTCAGACCCAGTACGCCGCGTGGCATGGTGTCTTCCGCGTACGCGTATTCCAGCTCCACGGCTTGCATGAACAGCACTTTGATCTCTTCGCGGAATTCGGCCGTCCACAGCAGCGGGTTTTCCATCTTGATCGTGTTGATCAAGTCGATGCCGAAGTTGCAGTGCATCGATTCATCGCGCAGGATGTACTGGTACTGCTCGGCAGCGCCCATCATTTTGTTCTGGCGGCCCAGCGCCAGGATCTGCGTGAAGCCGACGTAGAAGAACAGGCCTTCCATCAGGCAGGCAAACACGATCAGGGATTTCAGCAGCTTCTGGTCGTTTTCCACCGTGCCGGTAGTAAATGCCGGGTCGGTCAGCGTATTGATGAACGGGATCAGGAATTCATCCTTGTCGCGGATCGACTTGACTTCGTTGTAGGCGTTGAAGATCTCGCCTTCGTCCAGGCCCAGGGATTCCACGATGTACTGGTAGGCGTGCGTATGGATCGCTTCCTCGAACGCCTGGCGCAGCAGGTACTGGCGGCATTCCGGCGCCGTGATGTGACGGTAGGTACCCAGCACGATGTTGTTGGCGGCCAGCGAGTCGGCCGTCACGAAGAAGCCCAGGTTGCGCTTGACCAGGCGGCGCTCGTCGTCCGTCAGGCCGTTCGGGTTTTTCCACAGCTCGATATCGCGCTGCATGTTCACTTCCTGCGGCATCCAGTGGTTGGCGCAGCCGGCCAGGTATTTGTCCCACGCCCACTTGTACTTGAACGGCACCAGCTGGTTGACGTCCGTCTTGCCGTTGATGATGCGCTTGTCGTCGGCATTCACGCGGCGCGCCACTTGCTCGGCGTTCGCTTCGGACGGCTCGGCACCGGCCGCCAGGTTCAATTCGGTATTTCCCAATGGCGCTTGCTGCGCCGGACGCGGCACAGCTGCCGACGTGGTTTCATCATCCCAGGACAACGACATAATATTCTTCCTTTCCATGCCGGCGAGCCGGCGATCCGCAACAGGCCCGTTGTATCGGACAATGTGGACATTAACAACATTGAATCAGCCCAGCAGCGCTGGGCTGACAACTAAAATTTTTAAAAACCGTCGCGAGCAAGCCCGATATCGGGTCGAGTAGCGGAGCCGTACTTTAGTACGGTGAGCAACACAGAACCCGAGAGGGGGCTGCGCAGCAGGTTTTTACTGGCAGGCTTCGCATTCTTCGAAACCGTCATCCCCCGGGCGCAGGTAGCAAGCTTCGCCATCGGCGTCGTCCGCTGCAGCTGCCACCACGGGCGCCACCACGGCGGCAGCGGCTGCCGCCACGACCGCTGCCTGGGCACTCTGTGCGCTGGCCGACATGCCGCCATCGACTGCCACGGCGTTCAGGGCACCCGTCTTGGAGGTCGATTTCTCCATGTGGGTAGCGGCTATGGTACGCAGGTAGTAGGTGGTTTTCAGGCCACGCAGCCATGCCAGCTTGTAGGTCTCGTCGAGCTTCTTGCCCGACGCGCCAGCCATGTAGATGTTCAGCGACTGGGCCTGGTCGATCCACTTCTGGCGACGCGAAGCCGCTTCCACCAGCCAGCTTGGCGATACTTCAAAGGCGGTGGCGTAGATGTCGCGCAAGTCTTGCGGGATGCGGTCGATCTTCACCAGCGAACCGTCGAAGTACTTCAGGTCGGAGATCATGACTTCATCCCACAGGTCGCGCGCCTTCAGGTCGCGCACCAGGTAGCCGTTGATCTCGGTGAATTCGCCCGACAGGTTCGATTTCACATACAGGTTCTGGAACGTCGGCTCGATACAGGCCGATACGCCGATGATGTTCGAAATCGTCGCCGTCGGGGCAATCGCCACGCAGTTCGAGTTGCGCATGCCGAACTTGGCGATGCGTTCGCGCACCGGGGTCCAGTCCATGGCCGACGAGGAATCGACTTCCAGGTAGCCGCCGCGCTCTTCGGCCAGCAGTTTCACCGAGTCTTGCGGCAGGATGCCACGGTCCCACAGCGAACCGGCATACGATTCATAGCGGCCGCGTTCTTCGGCCAGCTCCGTCGACGCCAGGTAGGCGTAGTAGCACACCGCTTCCATCGAGGTGTCGGCGAAGCTGACGGCGGCGTCCGAGGCGAACGGAATGCGCATCATGTGCAGGCAGTCCTGGAAGCCCATCACGCCCATGCCGACCGGACGGTGGCGCATGTTCGAATTGCGCGCCTTCTCGACGGCGTAGTAATTGATGTCGATGACGTTGTCGAGCATGCGCATGGCGGTGCGCACAGTCTTGGCCAGCTTGACGTGATCGAGCTTGCCTTCCTTCATGTGCGCCGGCATGTTCACGGAACCGAGGTTGCAGACGGCGATTTCGTCAGGGCCCGTGTTCAGTGTGATTTCCGTGCACAGGTTCGAGCTGTGGACGACACCGACGTGCGACTGCGGGCTGCGGATGTTGCAAGGATCCTTGAACGTGATCCATGGATGGCCCGTTTCAAACAGCATCGACAGCATCTTGCGCCACAGGTCCAGCGCCGCGATCTTCTTGAACGAACGCATTTCGCCGGCGGCTGCCTTGGCTTCGTAGCCCAGGTAAGCCTTTTCAAAGGCCTTGCCGACCAGGTCGTGCAAATCTGGCGTTTCGGATGGTGAGAACAGGGTCCACTCGCCTTTTTCCATGACGCGCTTCATGAACATGTCGGGAATCCAGTTCGCCGTGTTCATGTCGTGCGTGCGGCGGCGGTCGTCGCCCGTGTTCTTGCGCAGGTCGAGGAATTCCTCGATGTCCATGTGCCAGGTTTCCAGGTAGGCGCAGACGGCGCCCTTGCGCTTGCCGCCCTGGTTGACTGCCACGGCCGTGTCGTTGACCACTTTCAGGAACGGCACCACGCCTTGCGACTTGCCGTTGGTACCCTTGATGTGGGCGCCCAGGGCGCGCACTGGCGTCCAGTCGTTACCCAGGCCGCCGGCGTACTTGGCCAGCAGCGCGTTGTCCTTGATGGCGTCGTAGATGCCTTCCAGGTCGTCCGAGACGGTGCTCAGGTAGCACGACGACAGCTGCGAACGCAGGGTACCCGAGTTGAACAGGGTCGGCGTCGAGCTCATGAAGTCGAACGAGGACAGCAGATTGTAGAACTCGATGGTGCGCGCTTCGCGGTCCGCTTCGTTCAGCGACAGGCCCATGGCCACGCGCATGTAGAACGCCTGCGGCATTTCGATGCGCACGTCATGGATGTGCAGGAAGTAGCGGTCATACAGCGTTTGCAGGCCGATGTAGCCGAATTGCAAGTCGCGGTCGGCAACGATGGCCTTGGCCAGGCGTTCCAGGTCGAAACTGGCAAGTACCGGGTTCAGCAGATCGTTGGCGATGCCCTTGGCGATATATTGCGGGAAATACGTCAGGTACTCGGCAGCAGCGGCCGCTTGCGGTACTTCCTTGCCGAACACTTCCTTGCGCACCGTGTGCAGCAGGATGCGGGCCGTGACCTGGCTGTAGGCCGGATCTTTTTCCATCAGCGCGCGCGCCGCCAGGATGGCCGATTTGTGCAGCTCTTCGACGGGCACGCCGTCGTACAGGTTCTTCACCGTTTCCGCCAGGATGGCGTCGGCATCGACGTGCTTTTCCAGGCCGGCGCAGGCGGCGTTGATCAGGTCGCGCACTTCCTGCATGTCCAGCAGGCGGCGCACGCCGTTGTCAGTGACGTTCAGTTGCGGTGCGGTCACTTGCGCGGAAGCGCCCAGCGCCTCCTTCTGCAAGCGGCGCTCTTCCATGTGCTTGGCACGGTACAGCACGTAGGCACGCGCCACGTCGTGCTCGCCCGAACGCATCAGCGACAGTTCCACCTGGTCTTGCACGTCTTCGATATGGAAGGTGCCGCCACCTGGATGGCGGCGCACCAGCGCGGCGACGACGCCGTCGGTCAGTTGCGCCACCAGTTCGCGGACGCGTGCCGACGCGGCGCCCTGGCCACCGTTAACGGCCAAAAACGCCTTGGTCATGGCGATGGCGATCTTCGAAGGCTCAAATGCCACCACCGCACCGTTGCGGCGGATGATGCGATAGTCGCCCAATGCCGCGCCCGTGCTCGCCACGCTATTGGCCGCGCCTGGCGCTGGCGATACTGGCGTTGGATGGATGGAAATATCTTGTGGTGATTGCATTGAAGCTCCCGTTGTCAGCTAAAGTCAGCCTGCAGTTTTGCTGCCGCGTGTGTTGTTGAATAGAACGCCCGATGGTCAGGGTTTCTTCAGGTATTTGTTGCTAAATAGTAAATAATATACAGCCAAAAATCATACGGCCAACCTGTACAGCCCGGCTGGCGCAAAACACGATCAAGGGTGATGAAACGCCAGTTCCCGTTGCCATATGAACAAACAGGGTAGCTTTGGTAATAATTCTGAAAACGTCTGTGATGGCACTACATATAGTCTTTAAATCCAAGTTATGTACTAATTGTAGTGCCCATCGAAAGGCGATGCAATAGTTTTCCGGCATCCGCCAGCGTAATTTTTTGTATTTTCATATACGATTTCGGTTGACTTTTCAGGGCACGGATGGAAAGCCCAATCCCCGCGTAGTAAGCGCTAACGCAGGCTGCCCGCGCATAGTTTCCAGCCAGCATACTTGATAAAAATGCCAGTCAAAAAACGGCCCCGGATCCGTCTTCCGCCCCGGCGCAATATGCGCGTGGCCGCGCACCTGGGACAAGTCATAGCGCGCCACCAGCGCCGCCGTCAGCGCCGCCAGCACGCGGTATTGCTGCGGCTGGAAGGGGACAAAGTCCGTGCCCTCCATTTCGACACCGATGGAATAGCCATTGCACTGCGGGCGCCCTTCGAACATGGACGCACCGGCATGCCAGGCACGTTGATCAGTAGAAACATATTGCAACAGCGCACCATCGCGCCGCACAAAAAAGTGCGCCGACACCTGCAAGCCACGCAGGTCGGCGAAAGAAGGATCGGCATTATAGTCTACCCGGCCGGTAAACAAGTCCGACACATGCGGTCCGCCGAAGTGGCCGCCCGGCAAGCTGATGTTATGGATCACCAGCAAGTCGACTTGCGCACCGTCCGGGCGCGCATCGTAGTATTGGGAGTCATAGCGCAGCGCGCCGTCGCACCAGCCGTCTTCATCTATCGTCCATGCTGTCATCAAGGTAACGCTTCCTGTATCGTCAATTTCTGCATGCGGTAACGCAGCTGGCGCACGCTCAGGCCCAGCTGGCGCGCCGCCCGTGCGCGGTGATAGCGCGCCTGCACCAGCGCCTGCATGATCATGTCGCGCTCGGCCTGGCGTAAATACATGTCCAACGGCAAGGCGGGCGGCACGCCATATGCCGCCATGCCGGGCAAGCACAGTTGCCGCTCCGGCAAGTCCGGCAATGCCGGCGGCGCCCGCAGCGGCATGCTGCCCGCCGCGGACGGCAAGGCCAGCGCGTCGAGCGCGATCACGCCGCCGTCGGCAAAGGCCAGCGCCCGCTCCAGCATATTTTCCAGTTCGCGTACATTGCCGGGAAACGCATACGCGGCCAGGGCCGCCAGCACCGGCGGCGCCAGGCTCACGGCCTGGTGTGGCGCCAGACGCGCCAGGATCACCTCACATAATACCTGCAGATCGCCGCACCGCTCGCGCAGCGGCGGCAGCGCCAGCTCGATCACATTAAGGCGGTAAAACAGATCCTGGCGAAACGTGCCGGCGGCCACGCCGCGCGCCAGACCATGCTGGCTGGCGCACAGGATGCGCACGTCGACGGCCTCGTCAGTACTACCGCCCAGCTTGCGCACGCGCCGCTCCTGCAGCACGCGCAACAGCTTGACCTGCATGGCCAGCGGCAGATCGTCGACTTCATCGAGCAGCAAACTGCCGCCATGGGCCGCCTGGAACAAGCCCTGGCGCTCATGCAGCGCCCCCGTATAGGCGCCCTGGCGGCAGCCGAAGAATTCGGCCTCCATCAACGCTTCGGGAATCGCGCCGCAGTTGACGGCAATAAAAGGGAAGCTGGCGCGCGCACCCTGCGCATGGATGGCGCGCGCCGCCAATTCCTTGCCCGTGCCCGATTCGCCGCGAATGGCCACCGGCGCGCCACAGCGGGCGATGCAGCCGATCTGCGCACGCAGCGCCTGCATGGGCAGAGAGTTGCCGCTCAGTTGAGGCGCCGGTGGCATGCCGTCGGCGGTCACGCTATGCGGGCTGAGGCTGGGACGGGACATGGGACGCGCCTTTCTGCAACGGCGGCGACGAAGCGCCTGCCGCAGATGCTACGCCGGACGCAGGCGGGACGACGTTACGATACGGATGAGCAACGCGAGCGAATCTGCCGGCGACCTGCCCTTACAGCGTGGCGTGCGCGTGGCTGCAGTAATCGTGGCCCTTGGCTTGCACGTTTTCCGAGGCCGGGTAGTACACGCCGCAATGGGCACAGCACAGCATCAGCTCTGCATCCGGCAATTCCTGTGGCCGGCCCGGCGGCGCATACGGGTTCGGCTGCTGTTGCTGCTGCGCGCGGGCGCGCTGCTGCATGCCCCGGATCTTGCTGCGGATAGCAAACAGCACCAGGAACACCAGCGCCAGCCAGAATAAAACACGTGTCATGCGTATCCTCGGTGTAAAACCACTTCCAGTACAAAACGGCTGCCGACATAGGCCAGCAGCAAGGTGGCGAAACCGGCCAGGGTAAAACTCAGGGCCGTCTTGCCGCGCCAGCCGCGAAAGCGGCGCCCTGCCAGCAGCGAGGCAAACAACAGCCACGACAGCATGGTAAACACCGACTTGTGATCCCAGGTCAAGGCCTTGCCAAATAATTGTTCGGAAAACACGATGCCCGACAGCACGGTCAAGCTGAGCAAAATAAAACCCAGGCCGATCATGCGGAACAGCAGCTTTTCCATCGTCAGCAGGGCCGGCAGCTGGTCCAGCGCGCTGCCGATGAAGCCGCGGCTTTCGCTGCGCGTATGCAAACGCGATTCCTGCAGCGCCATCAGCACGGCGTGAAAGGCGGCAATCGTCAGGGTGCTATAGGCCAGCACGGCGACGGCAATATGCCAGCCGAAGACGGCCGACTTGCCTTCCATGCTGACCTGGCTGCCAGGAAAGGCCCAGGCCAGGCCGATGGCGATGACGGCGCTGGGCATGACCATACGGCGCAGTCCATCCAGACTGAAATTGCGGTTCTCTATCCAGTAGGCGCCCACCGATACCCACAGCGCGGCCGACAGCATGGCGGAAAAGCCGAAGCGCAAGGTGCCCGGCGCCATCAGGTCGAACCACAGGGTGGCGGCGTGCGCCAGCCAGGCGACGCCAGTCAGGCCGGCAATGAGCCGGGCACGGGACGAGGGGAGCACCGCGCACGCCGCGTACAACAGGGCGGCGATAAGAAAGAAATAGATCTGCATAGTTTAAGTTTACACCATAGCCGACAAGCGCGATTCAAGCGACAGCCCGGGTGACAGGCATTCCGCCGCCAGCCAATGCTGCAAGCCTGCCATGATATCGCGCCTGAGGCGCAACGGGGTAGCGCACCCTCAAGATTTCGGTATTCTTTCTACCGACACACTTTTTCCACGGCACAACCACGTTGCCATCCTGATTAGCCAGTCCTATAATTATGTCCACATAGCAATATTCATCTACCCTAAGGCCACCGTCCCCCACCATGCTTTCCTTCAGAAAAATTACCTGGACCTGTCTCCTGCTGGCCGCCTGCACTGTATTAAGCGGTTGTATGAAAGATGCGCCTTCCCAATCCACGTACGAGGAATATTTCCGTACCTCGATTCAAAGCTATGACCTGTACAAGGACTACTTCGAGATCGCGAAACTGGAAAAGCTCAATGGCTGGAAAGAGAACGAACAGTACGAAATCAAGGGCTCGGCCATCCTGCGCGCCAAGGTGGGTTACCTGGAACTGCTGGCCGACGTGGCCGACAAGCTCGAGACGCAGGCGAAGACGGATGGTTCCGTGGGCATGACCATGGGTCTGGGCCTGATGGCGCGCGGCATGAGCGGCGAAAACAAGGTTTTCCGCGACTTCTGGGCGCAGCAGCAGGAAAAGAAAGCGATTCCCGCGCCGCTGCTGACCCGCCAGGCGGCGATGACGGCCGAGCGCTTCGAAAACCTGCTGCAATGGTCGGACCAGATCGTACAGGACAATTACGGCGCGATCATCAACCGCCAGCTCAAGAAAGGCGATGAACTGACGCGCATCTATACACTGAGCTTCCGGCAGACGGAAAAAGGCTGGATGGGCTTTAACGCCCGCTAAGGGCGCTGCACATAAAAAACCTCCGGACCATCGCTGGCACGGAGGTTTTTTGATGGTTTTACTGATTTACTTCACATTCAGGCTCTTTTTCGCCTGTTCCAGCAAGTCCGTCTTGACCCAGTCCTTGGCCACGGGCGGCTTCGTCATGCGGCCCACGCCCGTTTTCACCATCACATCGGTGGTCACCTGGATATGCTCGGGCGAGATGTCGTACGAATACGGCGAATTGCTGATCGCGTCGTCGAAGTCATCCTTCGTGATCTGGCCGCGGAACACGACTTCGCGCACATACTTTTCCGCCGTCGCCTTGTTGTCGATAAAGGTCTTGGTCGCTTCGACGAAGCAGCGCATGAATTTTTCCGCCACCGGGCGACGTTCTTTGTAGAACTTTTCCGTCATCACCATGGTACGCACGGGTTCGCCGATCGGCGTGTCGTACGGTTTCAGGATTTCCGTACCAAAACCTTTGTTGATCGCCTGCGACGATTGCGGTTCCGACTGCATCATGGCGTCGATATTCTTGCCCATCAGCGCCTGGTTCAAGTCGGCGTAGGCCAGGAACACCAGTTGCACATCCTTGCCCTTGGTGTCGGAGTACGTCAGGCCCGCTTGCGCCAGTTCGGCCAGCAGCAGCACTTCCTGGATGCCGCCGCGCGTCACGCCCACGCGCTTGCCCTTCAGATCCTTGACGCTGGCAATCTTTTGCCCGGTGCCCCCCACCAGCCGCGCACCGCCCTTGGCAAAGCCGGCCACCACATAGATGGGCGCGCCGCCGGCACGGCCGGAAATGGCCGCTTCGGACGCCGTCGCACCCACGTCCAGCTCGCCCGCGATAATCGCCTGCATCACATCGAGGCCCTTGGCGAAGATATGCTCTTCGACCTTGATGCCGCACTTGGGCGCGATTTCCTTGATGTACGACACGGCGCCGTAGTGGGCGAATTTCAAGTTACCCAGGCGCACGACTTCCTGTGCCTGGGCCTGGACGGCGCCCATGCCGAACGCCAGCATGAGGGCGGCGGCAATACCGGTCTTCAAGATTGATTTCTTCTGCATCGGGTTCTCCTGTGGTGGTTGGTGTGTGCCCGCAAGGGCACGCGAAACACTGCCTTTATTATCAGGAGATCATACCGCGTGTTAGAGCAAGGGCAACATTTTTTTGCCCTGGCCAGTCCGCCCTGCTTAAAACGTGACGCGCAGGGTTACGCTCGCATTGCGTGGCGCGCCATACCAGTTGCCACCGCCTGAGTAGCCCGTCTTTTCATAGTAGCGCTTGTCAAAGACATTATTGACGTTCAGGGCCAGCGACCAGCGGGGATCGATGCGGTATTGCGCCAGCGCGCTCCAGACGGCATAGCCGCCCTGCGTAAACTGGAAGTCCTGCGCGGCGCCGGCGCGCGTGACCACCGTGCCGCTCGTGTAGCTGGCGCTCTGGATGGCGACGTTGCCGCCCACCTTCCAGGCAGACCAGGCGCCTGGCAAGGCATACGCCGTCGACAGCTTGAACAGATGCTTGGGCGTGATGCTGCTGAAAGGCAAGCCCGTGCTGTCATTCTTGCTGTGGTTAAAAGTATAGCCGGCGGCGGCCTGCAAGCCGGGCAAGAGTTCGCCGCCCACTTCCATATCCACGCCGCGGCTGGTCACCTTGCCTTGCGGCAGATAGCAGCAATTGCCCGCATACAGGTCGGTTTCTTCCGGATAGCCGGGGTCGAGCACCGCCTCGCCATTGCGTTCGACATGGAACAGGCTGAAGGTGGCATTCAAGCGCCCATCGAGCAGTTCACCCTTGAAGCCGCCTTCATAGCTCTTGCCCGTGATGGGCTTGAGCGAAGTGCCCGGCATCGGCCCCGCCTTGTACAGCGCCTGCGGCTTGAAGATGGCGGAATAGCTGGCGTAAGCCGACCACTGTGCGTTCAGGTCGTAAATGATGCCGCCATACGGCGTCAGCTTGGTCGGCTCGCTGAAACGGCTGTCCGAGTCGGGCGCCCACACGCCCGTGTCGCCATCGAGGGATGCCACGTATTGCTTGAATTTGTAACGGGCCAGGCGCGCGCCCAGCACCACGTGCAGCTGGTCGCTGGGATGCAGGCGCACGGTGCCATACGCGCCATACTGTTCCTGCTCCCATGGATGAAAACGGTACCAGACAGGGCCATTGTCGCCGCCGGCCCATGGCGTGGCATCGGGATCGAAGGGATTGGCCGGCGTACTGCCGGCCCCCGTCTGCCGGGCCGAATCCCAGTAGCTCGTGACCTTCTGCCGGTCGGCTCCCAGCAGCAACTCATGCGTGCGTCCCAGCAGCTTGAAATTGCCCGTCAGATTCAAGTCCAGCACATTCTGGTGATTCCAGGCATTGTTGCGCGTACCGGCCCACACTGCGCCATCACTGCCGCCAGGCTGCACGGCGCCGGTGGTAAAGGTGCCGCGTCCCTTGGCGCTCTGCTCGACGTGGCTGGCATTCAATTTCATCTTCCAGCCAGTGGCAAAGCGGTGTTCAAGCTGGGCAAACAGCTCCGTGACCGCATTGTCGACATACCCCCAGGGCTGGCTCAGATTGGTCGAGCGCGGCAGCTGCAAATCCGTGCCATCGGTATAACGGGGCAGACCGGAACCACTGCCATTCGTATCGCGCTTGCTGTGCGAACCACCCACGGTCAACAGCGACCCCGTGGGCAGGTCCGCTTCCAGCACGCCGTACACGAGTGCCTTTTCCGTGCGGAAGTGGCGCATGAAGGAGCCATCATTTTCATACATGGCCACCACCCGCCCGCGCAGCCGTCCGTCGTCGGTGAGCGGGCCCGTGGCGTCGATATCGGCGCGATAATTGCTCCAGCTACCCGCCGACAGCGCGGCCGCCAGTTGCCGACGCTCAAGAGGTTTCTTGCGCGCCAAATTGATGATGCCACCCGGATCACCGGCGCCGGACAGCAGGCCGGACGCGCCGCGCATCACCTCGACCCGGTCGTACATCGCCATGTCCTGGATCGCCGTCGCGGTGTAGCTGGCGATATTGAAAGGCGCGCCGCCATCGATCTGCATGCTGTCGATCTGGAAGCCCCGCGAATAGAAATTGTAGGCGTGGCCGTTTACGCGCTGCAAGGTGATGCCCGGCGTCAGCGCCATGGCGCCACCGATATCCTTGACGTCCTGGTCATCGAGCTGCTGGCGCGTCACCACCGACACCGACTGGGGAATTTCGCGAAACGACTGGTCCGTCTTCGACGCGATGCTGGTGACGCGGCTGGTGTACGAGCCCGTGCCTTCCGTGCTGCCGTCGGCGGAGCGGCGCGCGCGCACGCGGATCGCGGCCAGGGTTTGCTCGCCAGGGGCGCTGGCAGCGGCGCCCGCAGATGTCGCGGCTGCGGGCGCGGCTTTTTGCAAGGTATAACTACCGTCGCTGCGGCCGGTGATTTCCAGGCCGCTGCCGGCCAGCAGCCGCGTGAGCGCTTCGCGCGGCGTGTAGCTGCCGCTCAGGGCCGGGCTGCTCAAGCCCGCCGTCAGGGCCGGATCGAACGACAGGGCGATGCCCGCGTCAACGGCCAGAGTGGACAGGTTGCGCCCCAGGGGACCGGCCGCCAGGTCGATGCTGCGCGCGGCGGGAGCATCCAGCGATGCAGCATGGGCCGGTGGCGCCATGGCCAGCACGGCAAGGTGGACAGAGAGAAAAACGATGGAGCGGAGGGGGGCTGCAGGCATGACGTTTCCTTTACATGGCAATGGGATCTTCTTCCCCTTGCCAGCCCGGCGCGAAAAAAGTGTCAGGTTTTTCCACCTATTTATTCGGCCGCATCCAGGGTGACCCAATAGCCGCCAAGGCGCGTGCGCGCCGCCAGCGGATAGGTCGACACCAGCATCACCAGCGCCGCATCCGTGTCCGTGATGGGAAAGGCGCCCGAGACGCGCACATCGGCCACGCGGGGATCGCAGCGCACGATGCCGGGCCGGTAGCGGCCCAGTTCCAGCGCAAAATCGTGCAAACGCATGTCGTCGGCCAGCAGCATGCCGCGCTGCCACGCCAGCGTGCCGACGTCCAGCGCAGCGGGTTCGCCGATGGCCGCCGCCGTGAAGGCCACCTGCCGCCCCGCTGGAATGATGTGCTGCGCACCGCTGCGCGCGCGCACGCGCACGCGGCTTTCCCGCACCGCCAGCAGCGTCCGGCCATCATCCTGGCGCACGGAAAACTGCGTGCCCAGCGCTTCGAGCCGGCCTTCGGCCGTGGCGACAAGGAAGGGACGGCGCTGCGCATCGGCGGCAGTCTGCACGGCGATTTCGCCGCGCCGCAAGGTCAGCAGGCGCTGCGCGCCATCGAACTGCACGTCCAGGGTGGTGGCCGTATTGAGGCTGATGCGGCTGCCATCGGCCAGCACGATGTCGCGCCGCTCGCCGGTGCCCGTGCGGTAATCGTGGCGCCAGCCCTGCTGCTCCATCAGCAGCCAGGCGCCGGGCACCACAGCCAGCAAGGCGGCCAGTTTCAGCAGCGCGGCGCGGCGCGCCGAGCTGCGGTCCAATTCGCGCGAGCGGTCCAGCGTCGGCATGGCCAGCTCCGGCGGCAAGCCGCCCAGTTTTCCCAGCAACGCTTCGGCACGCTGCCAGGCACGCGCATGTTCCGGGTCGCTGGCGCGCCAGCGTTCACACTCGCGCCGCAGCTGCGCGCTGGCGGCGCCCGAGTGCAGCTGCATCAGCCAGTCGGCCGCCTGCTCGAGCACGCGCGGATCAATCGGAACACGGGCGCCCAAGCTAGTCGCCATCGAGCTGCAGACACGCCAGGAACGCCTGCTTCATATAGCGCTTCACGCTGGCCAGCGACACCTCCAGCCGCACGGCGATGGCATCATAGGTCAGCCCTTCCAGTTGCGACAGCAAAAAGGCGCGCCGCACGCTGGCCGGCAGGGAATCGAGCATGGCGTCGACCTGGTGCAGGGTTTCCAGGATCAGCAATTGCTCTTCACACGATGGCGCTTGCAGTTCGGGCAGCAGGGCGATGGCGTCGAGATAGGCGCGTTCGAGCGCCTGGCGCTGGTACCAGTTGATCAGGATGCCGCGCGCCACCGTCGTCAGGTAGGCGCGCGGCTGGCTGATGGCGACGATGTCGCGCCCGGCCAGGATGCGCACGAAGGTGTCGTGCGTCAGGTCGGCTGCGTCAAAGGCATTGCCCAGCTTGTAGCGCAACCAGCCATGCAGCCAGCCGTGGTGCTGCTGGTACAGCACCTGGGCGGCATGCGTGGGAGAAGAGTGGTCTTGCTGTAGGGCGAAGTCGGCGGCCGACATGGGCATCCTTTCCTGTCAGGCGCCTGGCACCAATGCAAATAAGAATTATTCTCATTTTAGCCGAAAGAACAACGCCGACGCAATGCCTGGCCGCGATGGCAGGCATGGCGCCGGCGTTTTTACAACCGTTTTTACAACACCTACTGTCCGGCCAGCGCCACCACCGGATCGAGTCCCGACGCCTTGCGCGCCGGCATGAAGCCAAACACCAGCCCCGTCACCACGGCGCAGGCAAACGCGCCGGCGATGGCGCTCAGCGAAAAAATCACCGGCACGTCCCATACCAGCAGCAGGCCGGCCACCGTCACGCCGACCACGATGCCGGCCACGCCGCCCACCACCGACACCAGCACGGCTTCGGTGAGGAACTGGCGCAGGATGTCGCGCCGGCGCGCGCCCGTCGCCATGCGGATGCCGATTTCACGCGTGCGCTCGCGCACCGTCATCAGCATCACGTTCATGACGCCGATGCCGCCCACCACCAGCGACACGGCAGCGATCAGGCTGAGCATCATGGTCATGTTGTCCTGCGTCTTGGCTTCGGCGGCGATCGACGCGGCCGCGTTGCTGATGCCATAGTCGCGGATGCGGTGGCGTTCGAACATGGTGGCATCGACCGCCGCCTCCACTTCCGTCACGCGCTTGACGTCGGCCACCGCCAAGACCGTGTACGTCGGCTCGCGCTGGCCGAAGACGCGGATGCCGGCCGTGGAAAACGGCAGCAGCAGCACGTCGTCTTCATCCTTCTCGCCCGTCAGCGCGCCCTTCGCGCTCATCACGCCGATCACCTGGAAAGGCACATTGCCGATCAGGATGCTCTGCCCCACAGGGTTGGGCACGTCGGGCATCAGTTTTTCCGCCAGGTGCGCGCCCAGCACGGCCACGGTGGCCATCTCGCGCTCGTCTTCTTCGGTAAAGAAGCCGCCCTTGGCCACCGGCCAGGTCTGGATCTGCGGCAGGGCCGGGCCCGTGCCGCGCACATACGTCTGCACGTCGAGGTTGCCGTGGCGTATCACCTTGTTGCCCGTGACATTCGGCAGCACGTGGGTGATGCCCGGCACATCCTTGAGCGCATCGAGGTCGGCCAGGGTGATGCTGCGCCCGGGGATGCGCGAGCTTTCGCCGCGCGACGCCATGTACAGCAGGTTCGAGCCGAACGCGCCCAATTGCGCCATCACTTGCTGGCGCGTGCCCAGGCCGATGGCCAGCATGACGATCACGGAAGCGACGCCGATGACGATGCCGAGCAGGGTCAATCCCGTGCGGAAGCGGTTAATCCACAGCACGCGCCAGGCGGCGCGCGCCGCGTCGAGCAATTCCGTGCCCAGCGACGCCCCCGTGTCATGAGCGGCGCGCGACATGTCCAGCGGCGGCAGGGCCGTCGACGTGGCGGGGATGGCGATGGCGCCCGAGTCTGCGATGATTTCGCCATCGCTGATCTCGATCACGCGGCGCGCCTGGGCCGCCACCTTGCGGTCATGCGTAATGAGGATGATGGTATGGCCCGCGTCGGCCAGTTCGCCCAGCAGGGCCATGACTTCGGCACCGCTGCTGCTATCTAAGGCCCCCGTCGGTTCATCGGCAAGGATGATGCGCCCGCCATTCATCAGGGCGCGCGCGATCGACACGCGCTGCTGCTGCCCGCCCGATAATTGATTCGGCCGGTGATCGAGCCGGTCACCCAGGCCCAGGCGCTTGAGCAGCGCTTCCGAGCGGGCGTGGCGGGCGGCGGCCGGCATGCCCGCGTACAGGGCCGGCACTTCCACGTTTTCGCGCGCCGACTCGGTGGCGATCAGGTGATAACCCTGGAAGACGAAGCCAAACGCTTCGCGCCGCAGCCACGCCAGTTCATCGGGATTCAGGCTGGCCACGTCCTGGCCGGCGAAGCGGTAGGTGCCGTCGCTGGGGCGGTCAAGGCAGCCGAGCAAATGCATCAGCGTCGATTTGCCGGAACCGGACGCGCCCACGATGGCGACAAATTCGCCGGCGCCGATGGACAAGGTCAGGCCGCGCAGCACTTCCACGGCCGGCGCGCCGTCGTGGCCGCCGTAACGCTTGCGGATGCCTGCAAGTTCAATCAGCGGCGCCGGCTGGCCAGGTTCTCCGGCTTGCCCCAGTGACGCGGCCTCGCTCATGGCGCTCACAGCTGGAACCTGCTGGCGCCGCTGCTGGCCGGCTGCTCGCCCGTGACCAGCAACTCGCCTTCGCGCAAGCCTTGCAGCACTTCCGCACTGAGGCGGTTGCGCACGCCCACGGTGACGGCGCGCGTATCGACCTTGCCGTCGGCATCCATCACGCGGGCCGTGAACTGCCCCGGCCTGGCGCCTTCCCCGGTCGATGGTTTCAGGGCCGGCAAGGGCACGGCCAGCACATTGTTTGCCGCTGCCGTGACAAACACCACCTGCGCCGTCATCTGCGGCATCAGTTCACCATCGGCGTTATCCACGTCGAACAGCACGGTATATAAAATCACCTTGCTGGTCGACGGCGCCAGGGCCGTGCCGGCGGCAGAACCACCGGGCACTGGCGGCGCCGGCAGCACTTGCCGCACCTTGCCGCTCCAGCGCCGCTGGTCGCCGCCCAGGGTGGTGAAGTACACGGGCATGTCCGGGCGCACGCGGCGCACGTCCGCTTCCGATACTTCCGTCCACACCGTCATGGCCGACAGATCGGCAATGCGCAGGATGTTCGGCGTCTGGTACGTGGCGTTCAGCGTCTGCCCTTCCTTGGCGTCCAGGCCCACCACCTTGCCGGCCATGGGCGCGTAGATGCGCGTATAGCCCAGGCGCGCCTCGTCCGCCTTCAGGCTGGCCTGGGTCTGGTCGATTTGCGCCTTCAGGTGGTCGATCTTGGCGCCGGCCGAGGCCAGCGTGGCTTCGGCCGTTTCCAGGTCGGCCAAAGGCGTCGAGTCGAACTTGGCCATCTGCTTCTGGCGCACGTGCTGCTGGCCCGCCAGGCGATGCTGCGCCTGCTGGTCGGCCAGTTGCGCGCGCAAGCCCGCCAGGGCGGCGCGGCCCGCGTCGACCGTGGCTTGCTGCACGCTGGGGTCGATCTCGGCCAGCAACTGGCCCTTTTCCACGGCGCTGCCCGGCTGCACGTGCAGGCGCGTGATCTGGCCCGACACCTGCGCGCCCACGTCGACATAGGTTTGCGGCTGCAGGGTGCCGATGGCCGTGACGCTGGCCTCGATATTGCCGCGCTTGACGGGCGCCGTGTCGAACACGGTGGCCGGGCCGCGCGTGACCCACAGTGCACCGGCGCCTAACAGCGCCAGCAAGACCGCGCCGCCCAGGATGCGGGCGCGGCGGGAAGGCAGGCGGGCCGCCATCAGGAAGCCGCCTTCAATACATTCAAAACATCAATCGGTGTCGCCGGGCGTAAAAAATGCATCAGTCTATCCTTGAAAATGGCGGTGATCATCACCGCAGAAACGTCACAAGCCCTGCCAGCGCGGCGACGGCTGCCAGCAGGGAACTACGAAACAGCAAGCGGGGGGCATACGGCAGCAGCAGGGCTACCAGCAGCGCTCCCGCCCCGATGAATCCCAGCCAGGCGACCACGCCGACGGTAGCGCTCCAGCCGGCCACGCAAGGCCAGATGGCCAGCGCCAGCAGGATGGCGCCCGCCAGTTGCAGCGCGCGCCGCACGTTCGGCGCCGCGTCCCTGCCCCAGACCTGGCCATGGTGGCGGTCCATCGCCAGCGACAGGCTGGCCATGCCCGCATACGACAGGCCCAGCGCACACAGGATGCTGCTAATCATGACTGTCCTTCCGTATTGACCTGCAGGCTGGCCGTGGGCGCAGCGCTTTCCTTGGCGACAGCCTTCCTGGCCGGCTTTTCCCTGCGCTTGTGGACTTTCCACGCGCCCCAGGCGGCCAGCAGGCCGAAGGCCATGCTGCCCAGCTCCACGCCGGCGCTTTCCCAGTCGCCGCGTGCCACCTGCGCCACCAGGTTGTCGCCCGTGCTCAGGACATTGAGCACCGGCAGCAGCAGGCACAGGGCCGCCAGCAAGCCCAGTTGCTCGATCCACGCGCGCTTTTCCGCGCGCAGGCAGGCGTGCACCAGCATCAGGAACCACACGCCGAAGAAGGCGCGCACTTCCCAGCCGGCGCGGTGCTCCAGGCCGACAGGGATCAAACGGTTGGCCCACAGGAAGCCCACGCAGGCGATCGACAGGCCGGCAATCGCCGCCACATTCAGGCAGGCGATGACGCGGTACACGCGCTGCGTATAGGCGCCGAACTCGCCGCCGGACTTTTGGCGCCGCTTGACCATGAACATGATCGCGCCCGTGCCCATCATGGCCGTGCCGGCCAGGCCGCAAAAGAAGTACAGCCAGCGCATGGGCGTGCCGCCGAACCCCACCATGTGCAGGTTCGACATGACGGAGCGCGTCAGGCCCGCGCCGCCCGTGTCCGACTCGCCCGGCCGGCGCACGGCAACCTGCTCGCCCGTGGCCAGCGCATAGCAGGCCCGGCCCGAACTGGCGCTGAGGCGCGTGAGCAGTTCCGTATCCTCGTTCCAGCCATACATGCACACGCGCATGGAGGCATCGTTCGGATTGTCCAGCACCACGGCGCGGATTTCCTGGCCGATGGCCTGTTCGGCGCGCAGCGCAAACGACTCCAGCGCGGGAATGGCCAGCGGCTGGCCCGACCGTTCAGGCTTGCCCGCATCGTTCCAGTCGGCCAAAAAGGCCTTCTTGGCATTGTCCATGCCGTATTGCGCCACCACGGGGGCCGGCACATAGTCATCGCTGAAAAATGCCAGGCCCGTATAGGCGATCATGAACTGGAACGGTAAGGTCAGCACGGCCACCGCGTTATGCGCATCGAGCCACGAACGCTGGCCCTTGGCCGGGCGGAAGGTAAAGAAATCCTTGAAGATGCGCTTGTGCGTGATGACGCCGCTCACCAGCGCCACCAGCATGATCATGGTGGTGATGCCGACGATCCAGACGCCGATGCGGCCCGCGTGCAGCTCGTAATGGAAATCGACGAAATGGTGGCCGCCGATGGTTTCCCGCTCCGTTGCCTCGCGCGCATGCTCGATGACTGCTCCCGTCAGCGGATCGAGGTCCGCCGAGCCATAGCCGCCGCTGGGCTGGAACCAGTAGGCGGACAAGCCATGGCCGGGACGCTGCACCGGCCAGATTTCCCACATGTCCGCCTGCGGGTGCTCCTTGGCCATGAAATCGAGCGCCAGCTCCAGGCGGTGCGCGCGGTCCGTGACCTTGGGCAGCGGCGGATCATTCGCGTGCGCCGCCTCTTCCAGGGCGTGTTCGGGCGTCATCCAGTGGCCAATCGGGTCGTCGAAGACGGCCAGGGTACCGGTCAGGAAAATGGCGAACAGCAGCCAGGAAATCCACAGGCCGCTCCACGTATGCAGCCAGGCCATGGCCTGGCGCAAGCCGCCCTGTTGCGGCGTTTTCACCACTTTGTCTACCTTGACGGCGTTCATGCGGCACCTCGCGACAGCAGCAGGCCAACGCCACCGCATAGAATCGCCGGCAGCAGCATGCCGAGCCAGGCGCGGCGCAGGTCTTGCACGGCAAAGACCCAGACCACGGCACAGGTATACACGACAAAGGCGCTCAGGGTGGCCGTCAGCACGGCTTCGGCGCGCGACAGCGGCAGCACGGCCGACAGCAGAACGGCCACGCCGGACGTGAGCGCATAGCCGCCAAAGACGGCGGCGAGCACGCGCGAGAACAACAGCATATTGGCAGATTTCATCGTTGCGGCACCCCAGACAACTGCTGTTGCGCCGGGTGGCAGACCATATACATCAGATGCATCACACTGCGTCCTTCCATCAAAATTGATTATGGCGGCGGCACGCAGCGGCATGAAACCGCGCAACGTGGCGCCTTGAATGGGTACTTGAAATTACGTCTCTCAACTACAGGTGCCGCGAGAATCGAAATCGGGCAGTCCGATTGAAAAATATTTTTATCGAGGCGGGCTACGCGGCCGGCTCCACCGTCACCCAATACCGCGTGCGGCTGCGCACCTGCACCGGCAGCGAGTTGGGCAGCATGTTCAGGATGCGCTGGGTATCGGCCAGCGGGAATACACCCGACAGGCGCAGCTGGGCCACTGCCGGCGCGCAGTCGATCACGCCGGGGCGGTAGCGGGCCAGGTCGGCCAGGAAGTCGCCCAAGGTCACATCGTCGACGATCAGCTGCCCGCGCGACCAGGCATCGGCATACGCATAGATGGCGTGCGGCGCGTCCGGCGCATGGCGGGAAAACGCCACGCCACGCCCGGCCGCCAGCAGCAAGGGCGCGCCAGCGCTGTCGCGGGGGCGGATTTCAACGGCGCTTTCAAACACCTCCACGGTGCTGTAGCCATCCTGCTGGCGCACGACGAAGCGCGTGCCCAGCGCGCGCACTTGGCCTTCGCGCGTGGCCACCACCAAAGGCGCGGCGCTGCCGGCACCGTGGCCGCTGGTGACGAGGATTTCGCCGGCCAGCAACTCGATCAGGCGGCGACTGGCGTCGAAACGCACGTTCACGGCCGATCCCGTATTCAGGCTGAGCACACTGCCATCTTCCAGCACCACCTCGCGCCGCTCGCCCGTGGCCGTGCGGTAGTCGGCGCGCAGGGCGCGCACGCCATCCCAGGTGCCCGCCTGCGCGGCCAGCAAGCCGCCGCCAGCGGCCACGCCCAGCCATGCCAGCAACTGGCGCCGCTTGCCATTGACGGCCTTCTGTTGCGTGCCGGCCAGCGCCTGCGCGGCCGCACCGCGGTGCAAGCCGTTGAAGCGCTGCGACACCGCGTCGATATGCTGCCAGGCCCGTTCATGTTCCGGGTCGGCTCCGCGCCAGCGCTGCCAGGCGGCGTGCTGCGCTTCGCTGGCCTCGCTAGACATCAGCACGGTCAGCCACTCGGCCGCCTGCTGCTGCACTTCCTCGCCGATGGCCGCCGGGGCCGCGGGTTCTGCCAGCGTGCTCATGCCGGCAGGGAGAAAAACACCTGGCGGTTGGCACGCGTCAGGTATTGCTTGACCGAGCTGGCCGACACGTTCAGGCGCGCGGCGATCTCGGCATAGCTGAGGCCTTCCAGCTGCGCCAGCAAGAACGCCGTGCGCACGGGCGCTGGCAAGCCATCGAGGGCGACATCGATTTCCTGCAAGGCTTCCAGCGCCAGCAACCGTTCTTCCGGCGCGGGCGCCACCTCGGGCGGCAGGCAAGCGAGCGCCTGCAGATACGCATCTTCCAGCACTTGCCGGCGGTAGCGGTGCGCCACCAGGCGCCGCGCGATGGTGGCGAGAAAAGGCCGCGCTTCGCGGATCTGCGGCGCCGTTCCATTGGTCAGCACGCTGACAAAGGTGTCTTGCGCCAGGTCCGCCGCTTCACCCGCATTGCCCAGCTTATGCCGCAGCCAGCCCTGCAGCCAGCCGTGATGGCTGCTGTAGAGCGCGTGCAGGTCTTGTTGCTGGGCAAAATCGGCGGCCGACATGGCATCCCTTTCGGCTCAGGCGTGCGGCACCCGAGAATGTAAATAAGAATTATTCTCATTCTAACCGCGCAATGCCTTTGATGCAATCGCGGCGTTGGCAGAAATACCAACTAATTCAAAAGCCGGCCAACCGCCAGGCGCTGCAGCGCAGGACCGCCAGCCACCCGCGATGGGGTAAAATGGCGCCCATCGTCCGGCTTTCGCCGCCCACTCCCAAGCTTTTCATTGCAGGTTCATCATGTTAGATAATCTCACCCAACGGCTTGCCAAAGTCGTCAAGACCATGCGCGGCGAGGCGCGCCTGACCGAAGCGAACACCGCCGACATGCTGCGCGAAGTGCGCCTGGCGCTGCTCGAAGCCGACGTCGCCCTGCCCGCCGTGCGCGAATTCATCGCCAAAGTCAAAGAAAAAGCCATGGGCGAGGATGTCATTTCCTCGCTCACGCCAGGCCAGGCCCTGGTCGGCGTGGTGCAGCGCGAGCTGGCCGCCCTGATGGGCGCCGACCTGGGACCGGAAGCGTCGCAGATCAGCTTTGCGCAGCAGCCACCCGCCATCATCCTGATGGCCGGTCTGCAGGGTGTGGGCAAGACCACCACCGTCGGCAAGCTGGCGAAGTACCTGAAAGAAGAAAAGAAGAAGAAAGTACTGACCGTCTCGGCCGACGTGTACCGCCCTGCCGCGATCGCCCAGCTGCAATCGGTCACCGCCCAGGTGGGCGCCGACTTCTTCCCGTCCGCCAGCACCGACAAGCCGGTTGATATCGCGCTGGCCGCGCTGGACTGGGCGAAAAAGCATTACCACGACGTGCTGATCATCGATACGGCAGGTCGCCTGGGTATCGACGAAGAGATGATGCGCGAAATCGCCGCCATCCACGGCGCCGTGAAACCGATCGAAACCCTGTTTGTCGTCGACGCCATGCTGGGCCAGGACGCCATCAACACGGCAAAAGCCTTCAACGATGCGCTGCCGCTGACCGGTATCGTGCTGACCAAGCTCGATGGCGATGCGCGCGGCGGTGCAGCCCTGTCGGTGCGCCACATCACGGGCAAGCCGATCAAGTTTGCCGGTGTCTCGGAAAAACTCGACGGCCTGGAAGCATTCGACCCGACCCGCATGGCCAACCGCATCCTGGGCATGGGCGACATCCTCGCGCTGGTGGAAGAAGCGCGCAAGGGCGTCGACAGCAAGGCAGCGGCCGACCTGGCACAAAAGATCAAGGTCGGCGGCAAGTTCGACATGAACGACTTCAAGGCGCAACTGGGGCAAATGAAGAAAATGGGCGGCATGGCCAACCTGATGGACAAGCTGCCGGCCCAGTTCCAGCAGGCGGCAGGTGGCAAGAACATGGATCAAGCCGACAAGCAGGTGCGCCGCATGTGCGGCATCATCGACTCGATGACGCCGCAGGAGCGCGCCAAGCCTGAACTGATCAAGGCCACGCGCAAGCGCCGCATCGCCGCCGGCGCCGGCGTGCAAGTGCAGGAAGTGAACCGCATGCTGACGCAATTCGAGCAAATGCAGACGATGATGAAGAAATTGTCGGGCGGCGGCATGATGAAGATGATGCGTTCCATGAAGGGCATGATGCCAGGGATGCGTTAAGGCATCAAAATCCGCGATGAGGAAAGGCTTCAAAATCCGCTGCGCGGTGGTCTTTGCGGCCGGCGATGCTCACCGTACTAAAGTACGGTTGCGCTTCTCGGCCACAATTACCATCCGCTCGCTGTGATTTTGAAAGCCTTTTTTACGCCGCGTGAGACGTAGTTCAAGTCAAAAAACATCGTTCTAAATAATGCCGGATTGCATTTTCATGTGTCCGGCATCACTCTTCCCCTCCCCCGCAGTGCCCCTCCCCGCATAGCCAGCAAGCATGCCATTTACGGGCAAAAACGCCGTTCTGCGCTCCCAAGCGGTGCGCCCGGGCGACAGCATCGCCATTTCCCTGCTTTTTCCTCGTGAAAACGTGAAAAACACTTGCATACAAGGTAAATCCACACCAATATTAGCCGTGCGATTAATTGCGCAATTTCCCATGTGTTTGTTAAGGAGGCTCGAAGATGGCAACAGCCAAAAAAACCCCAGTAGCAGCGCCAGCCAAAGCAGCAGCAGCAGCAGCAGCAGCCAAGCCTGCAGCAGCCAAAAAAGCAGCACCCGCAGCCAAAGCAGCAGCTAAACCAGCAGCGGTGAAGAAAGCGGCAGCACCGGCAACACCACGCAAGCCAAACGCAGCATTCATGAAAGCAATGACGCCATCGAAAGATCTGGCCGCCGTTGTTGGCGCAGCACCACTGCCGCGCACGGAAGTGACCAAAAAGGTATGGGATTACATCAAGAAACTCGATCTGCAAGATCCGGCCAACCGCCGCATGATCAATGCGGACGACAAGCTGAAAGCTGTTTTCGGCGGCAAAGCCCAAGTCTCCATGTTTGAAATGACGAAACTGATCTCCGATCATTTGAAATAATCAGATACGCGCCGGCCCAACACCGAGCGAGTGCCCCGCAGCTGATTCAGCGAGCGGGGCATTTTTTTGGCCGCAAACGCCAACAATGTTGTCGGATTACGGTCTTGCAGACCTACGTCCGACCTACCCTGCCGGCTTGAATTCCCACTGCTTCCACGCCGCCCTTACCGCATTCGGATACTCGGCCCGCCCCCGGCTACCGTTATACCGCCCCAGCGCCAGGTACAAATCCCCGCGTTCCATATCCAGATACATGCGCAAGATCGCGCAGCCATAGCGCAAATTCGTTTGCATGTGGAATAGCTTGCTGCGGTCATGGTCGCCGATGACGCCCGTCCAGAACGGCATCACCTGCATGTAGCCGCGTGCGCCAGCCAGCGAGACGGCATATTTTCGGTAGGCCGACTCCACCTGGATCAGGCCCAGCACCAGGGCCGGCTCCAGGCCCGCGCGGCGCGCTTCGTACCATACCGTCTCCAGAAATTCCGTGCGCAACTGCGCGTCCGGCAGCTTGCGCTGCAGGCGTTGCGACATCTGCGCCAGCCATTGCTGGTAGCGCTGCAAGTCGGCGGGCGTGGCAAATTTGGGTTGCGGCGGGCGTTCGTCGCGGATCGCGTGCGACAGGGCCAGGCGGACGGAGTCGGCCAGCGCCTCCTCTTTCTGGTTGCCGGCCTGCGCAAAGGGAGCGCAGGCCAGGCCGGCGGCCAGCGCGAGCGCGCCAGCCGTTTTACTTAGCGATAAGCGCTTCACTGCGCCATTTTGCCCTGGATGAAGGCGACGATCTCGTCCGGCGCCACACCAGTGGCTTCCGCATCGCGGCGGCCCTGGTATTCCAGCTTGCCTTCTTTCAGGCCACGCTCGCCGATGACGATGCGGTGCGGCACGCCAATCAGTTCCCAGTCAGCAAACATGGCGCCAGGGCGCAAGCCACGGTCGTCGACGATGACATCCACGCCAGCGCCTTGCAGGGCCGCGTACAGCTTCTCCGTCTCTTCCTTGACCAGTTCGCTGCGGTCCATGCCCATCGGGCACAGCACGACTTCAAACGGCGCGATCGAGGCGGGCCAGATGATGCCCTTGTCATCGAAGTTCTGTTCGATGGCGGCGCCCAGGATGCGCGTCACGCCGATGCCGTAGCAACCCATCTGCAGCGGCGCAGGCTTGCCATTCTCGTCGAGGAAGGTGGCTTTCATGCTTTCCGAGTACGCCGTACCCAGCTGGAACACGTGACCCACTTCGATGCCACGCTCGATGGCGAGCATGCCCTGGCCGTCCGGCGAGGCGTCGCCGGCGACGACATTGCGCAAGTCGGCCACGATGGCTGGCTCGGCCACGTCACGGCCCCAGTTGGCGCCCGTGTAATGGAAACCGGCGTCATTCGCGCCGCAAACGAAGTCGCTCATGTGCGCGACCGTGCGGTCCGCCACCACGGTGACGGGTGCTTTGGTACCGATCGGGCCCAGGTAGCCAGGAATGGTGCCGTAGACTTCCAGAATTTCCGCTTCCGTCGAGAAACGGTAACCGGCCAGGCCGGCAACCTTGCCCACCTTGATCTCGTTCAATTCATGGTCGCCGCGCAGCAGCAGCATGAAATGCTGTTGCGTGACTTTGTCATCTTTGCCCGTCGTATCCACCGTCAGGGCGATGGTTTTCACGGTTTGCGACAGCTCCAGGCCCAGCAAGGTGGCCACGGTTTCGCACTTGACGGTGTCCGGCGTGGCTGTTTTCGTCAGCGCCTGGGCGGCGGCCGGGCGCTCGCCCGCTGGCGGCAGAGCTTCGGCCGCTTCCATGTTGGCGGCGTAATCGGAGGTCGGGCAGTACACGAGCGCGTCTTCACCCGTGTGGGCGATGACGTGGAATTCATGCGAACCGGAACCGCCGATGGCGCCGTTGTCGGCGGCCACGGCGCGGAATTTCAGGCCGAAGCGCGTGAAGATGCGCGTGTAGGCGTCAAACATGACCTTGTACGACGCTTGCATGCCGGCCAGGTCGCGGTCGAACGAGTACGCGTCCTTCATGGTGAATTCGCGGCCACGCATCAGGCCGAAGCGGGGACGGCGCTCGTCGCGGAACTTGGTCTGGATATGATAAAAGTTCAGCGGCAACTGGCGGTAGGACTTGATTTCCGTGCGCACGACGTCGGTGATGACTTCTTCCGACGTCGGCTGGATCGCGTATTCGCGGCCGTGGCGGTCTTTCACGCGCATCAGTTCGTCGCCCATCTTGGTCCAGCGGCCCGTCTCTTGCCACAGTTCGGCCGGCTGCACGAGCGGCATCAGCAGTTCGATGCCGGCGGCTTTGTTCATCTCGTCACGGATGATGGCTTCCACCTTGCGGATCACGCGCAAGCCCATCGGCATGTAGGTATAGATGCCGGAACCGAGGCGTTTGATCATGCCTGCACGCATCATCAATTGGTGGCTGACGATTTCCGCGTCAGAAGGTGCATCTTTAAGTGTGGAAATAAAAAAACGGGAGGCGCGCATAACGGTGAATTCTTTTTAAAAAGAGAGGGTTATAATCAACCTAATTTTAAAGGATTAGCTGGCTGATGCGTCCATACTTTACACAAATGCGCTCAATTGGTGCGATTCCGGCGCTTTTCGCACCCCGAAAAGGTCACCGGCTTGCGAAGTTGTGGGTAATTATGTAAGAAAAGGACGCTCGGTCGCAGAAAGTTTGAGGTGCATTATGCTCGACCGTGAAGGGTTTCGGCCCAACGTCGGCATCATCCTGCTAAACGCCCAGAACGAGGTGTGGTGGGGCAAGCGGGTGCGCGAGCACTCATGGCAGTTTCCGCAAGGCGGTATCAAATATGGCGAAACACCGGAACAAGCCATGTTTCGCGAACTTGAAGAGGAAATCGGACTCAGACAGGAACACGTCAAAATTGTCGGCCGCACCCGCGACTGGCTGCGCTATGAAGTGCCAGACCACTTCATCAAGCGCGAGATTCGCGGCCATTACCGTGGCCAGAAGCAGATTTGGTTTCTGCTGAGAATGTGCGCGCGCGATAACGACGTCAATCTGCGCCTGACCGACCATCCCGAGTTCGACGCCTGGCGCTGGCATGAATATTGGGTCCCGCTCGATGTCGTCATTGAATTTAAACGCGATGTGTACCAGCGCGCCTTGCAGGAGCTGTCCCGCTTCCTGACCTGGCCCGTGCATGGCAACGCACAGCAAGCGCAGCGCCACACCTCGCGCTACCTGCGCCAACCCCATGCGCCGCGCCCGCAGGACGGTGCGGTACTGGCCAAGCCTTGCGACGGCATCGCCGCCGAAGGGTGTACGCCGGAGCTGATCTTGCCGGGCAAAGGGTAGTCCACCGCAATGAACGCACTTCCCACGCAAAAGGGGCAGCCTGACCAGGCTGCCCCTTTTTACATACCGACAGGAACACCCTGCCGGTCAGGCTGATTTAATTTGCCGCAGGCGCCGGTGGCACGTCCAGCGTAATGGCTTTCAAGCCCAGGATATTGCTGCTGTAGTGGCGGATCTTGTTGGCCAGGGCCGGGTCATTGTTCAGCTTTTGACCGTATGACGGCACCATTTCCACCATCTTCGCCTGCCATTCCGGCGTCGCCAGACGGCTCTTGAATGCCGTTTGCAGCACCTTGATCATGATCGGCGGCGCGGTCGAAGCGCCAGGCGAGGCGCCCAGCAGGGCAACGATGCTGCCATCGGCGGCGCCGACGACTTCCGTGCCGAACTGCAGCAAGCCGCCTTTGACCGGGTCATCCTTGACGATCTGCACGCGCTGGCCCGCGTTTTGCAGGGTCCAGTCTTCCATCTTGGCGTTCGGCAAGTATTCGCGCAGGGTTTTCAAGCGGTCTTCCGGGGTGTTCATGACCTGTTCGACCAGGTATTTCGTCAGCGGAATATTGTCGTAGCCGGCCTGCAGCATCGGTTTCACATTGCCCGTGCCGATCGAAGCAGGCAAGTCGATCCATGAACCGTTTTTCAGGAACTTCGTCGAGAAGGTGGCAAACGGGCCAAACAGCAGCGCTTTCTTGCCATCGATGATGCGCGTATCGAGATGCGGCACGGACATCGGCGGCGAACCGACGGACGCCTTGCCGTAGACCTTGGCCGCATGCGCCGCCACCAGTTCCTGGTTGGTGGTGACCAGCCATTGGCCGCCCACCGGCACGCCGCCGTAGCCCTTGGCTTCAGGAATGCCCGATTTTTCCAGCAGCGGCAGCGAACCGCCACCGGCACCGATGAAGACGAACTTGGCGCGCACGATCTTTTCCTTGCCGGCGTTCAAGTCTTTCACCGTCACGTTCCACACGCCATCGGCGCCGCGCTGGATGTCTTCCACCTGGTGGCGCAGGTGCAGGACCATGCCATGGCTGTCCGTCAGGTATTTCACGAGGCCGCGCGTGAGGTTGCCGAAATTGACGTCGGTACCGATGTCCATGCGCGTCGCCGCCACTTTCTGGCCCTGGTCGCGCCCTTGCATGACCAGCGGCGCCCATTGCGCGATCTGCGCCGGGTCTTCCGAGAACAGCATGCCCTTGAACAGGTTTTCCTTTTGCAGCGCGGCGTAGCGCTTCTTCAAAAAGGCAATATTGTCGTCACCCCACACAAAGGCCATGTGCGGCACATTGTTGATGAAGGTCTGCGGTGCGCCCAGGTGCTTGTTGGCTACCTGATAGGCCCAGAACTGCTTGGAAATTTCGAATTGCTCGTTGATGGCAACGGCTTTCTTGGTCTCGATGCTGCCATCGGCCGCTTCCGGCGTGTAGTTCAGCTCGGCAAATGCCGAGTGGCCTGTGCCCGCGTTGTTCATCGCGTCCGAGCTTTCGGCGGCCACAGAATCGAGGCGCTCGACCATTTCCATCGTCAGCGAGGGATCGAGTTCCTTGAGCATGCTGCCCAGGGTGGCGCTCATGGTGCCGGCGCCGATCAGCAGCACGTCGACCGGTTTTTCGGACGAGGCCGGAGGGGTCTTGTCACATGCCGCCAGGATCAGGCACGACATCAAAAGTAATAGCGATTTACGCATTCGTAACTCCATTTTTGGATACTGAAAGATGATTCTTGCGCGCCACCGTGGCGGCACCATCGCTGTATGAAATGAAAACAGTTGGCCAACCGGCACGCCAGGGCGGCCGGACAGGTCAATGTCGATGGTGATAGGCATGCTGCCGCGCTCCGGGATACGCCAGGAGCGAGATCCGGTGGCAAAGGTGCGGGCAATGGAAGCACGCAATGGCAACAAAATCGCCATCGTGTCCAGAGCAAATATCAAGAGCGGCGATTTTATCACCGTTATTTGGCACCGCCAGCCCGTGGCGGTAGTGGATAATACTTACTGCAGGGTATTAAATTGCGGTGACTATCGGGTCATGCCAGCGCGTGCCAGACGGCAAAAAGGGCATCCTCGATGCCCTTTGCGTATCTACGCGGTACAATGCCGGCTGCCCTTTAGCCATAGTCCTTCAGCCATGTTCAACCCCTCTTCCGACGATGTGCGCCGCTTCTTTTGCGAAACATTACGCAAGCACCGCGCCCATGAGATCCTCACGCCGATGGAAGCCATCGCGCTCGACTGGATCCTCGAACATCCCGAGTATGAAAACGAGCTCTCCGACGTCGAAGCGGCACTGGCGCGCGACTATTCCGTCGAAGGGGGACAAGCCAATCCTTTCCTGCACCTGTCCATGCATCTGTCGATCACGGAGCAGGTGCAGGTGGACCAGCCGCGCGGCATCCGCCCGGCCGTCCAGCAGCTGACCCAGCGCCTCGATTCGGCCCATGCCGCCCAGCACGAAGTGATGGAATGCCTGGGCCAGATGATCTGGGCTTCGCAGCGCTCGGGCTTGCCGCCCGATACGGACGCCTACATCGACTGCGTCCGCAGGCGTTAACCGGGCTACACCGCCGAAGGTTGCAGTACAGCTGCCTTCGGCGCCTTGCCCATCAAACCCAGCACCACCTGCAGCGCCATGGCCACCGCGCCGACGATGAACACCACGTCGCCGAAGGTGCGTACCCAGCGCAGGTTCTGCAACAGCGGCTGCTGCATGAATGCCTCGCTGCGCGCATACCACAGGCCTTCCGTCACGCTGGCGTGGAACTGGATGATGCCAATCGGCAGCAAGCTGGTAAAGAGCATCAGCACCAGGCCCCCGTTCAAGCCCCAGAACGCCGTCTTCATCAAGGCAGGGCTGAAGCGGTAATCGGGCCGCAAATAGCGCAGCACCAGCAAGGTAAAGCCCAGCGCCAGGAAACCGTACACGCCGAACAGCGCGGCATGCGCATGCGTCGCGGTGGTGTTGAGTCCCTGGATGTAATACAGCGCCACGGGCGGGTTGATCATGAAGCCGAAGACACCGGCGCCCAGCATGTTCCAGAAGGCGACGGCGACAAAGCACATCATCGGCCAGCGCAACTGCTCCATCCACGGCGCGCGCGCTTTCAGGCGCCAGTTCTCCCAGGCCTCGTGGCCCAGCACGATCAGCGGCACCACTTCGAGCGCGCTGAAGCTCGCGCCGATGGCCATCACGGGCGTGGTGGTGCCGGAAAAGTACAGATGGTGGAAGGTGCCGGGTATGCCGCCCAGCATGAACAGCGAGGCCGACGCCAGGCTGGCCGTCGTGGCCATGCGCACCGACACCAGGCCCAGGGTCGAGAAGATGAAGGCCAGCGCCGTGGTGGCGAACACTTCAAAGAAGCCTTCCACCCACAGATGCACCACCCACCAGCGCCAGTACTCCATCACCGACAGGTGCGTGCGTTCGCCGTAGAACAGGCCGGCGCCATAGAACAGGCCGATGGCGCCCACGGACGCGGTCAGCAGCGCCAGCAGGTTCCTGTCGCCGCCCGGCTGGCGCAGGGCCGGCACGACGCCGCGCAGCATCAGCACGAGCCACAGCAAGATACCGACAAACTTGCCGATCTGCCACAAACGTCCCAGGTCCACATATTCATAGCCCTGGTGGCCGAGCCAGAAATTCCACTCGGGCGGCATGATTTGCGCAATGGCCAGGTAATTGCCGATAAACGAGCCGACGACGACAGCGACCAGGGCCCAGAACAGCACGTCGACGCCCAGGCGCTGCCACTTCGGATCCTTGCCGCCATTGATCAGGGGCGCGAGGAACAGGCCGGCGGCCAGGAAGCCCGTGGCGATCCAGAACAGCGCGGCCTGGATATGCCAGGTACGCGTGAGCGCATACGGGAACCAGCGCGACACGTCGATGCCGTAGAACTGCTGCCCTTCCACCGTGTAGTGCGCCGTGAAGCCACCGATGAAGACCTGGAAGATGAACAGCGCCACTACCAGGAACAGATATTTTCCCAGTCCCCGCTGCGAGGGCGTGAGCGCAAACGTCGTCAAGGGGTCGCGCGCGCCGGGCGTCGGCAGCGCTTCGTCATGGTCGCGCAAAAAGGCCCAGCCCCAGACGAGGAAGCCCACGCCGGCCAGCAGCACCACCACGCTGGCGACCGACCAGACGAGGTTTTCGCCGCTGGGCTGGTTGCCGATCAGCGGTTCATGCGGCCAGTTGTTCGTATAGGTCACTTTCTGGCCCGGACGCTCGGTGGCGGCGGCCCACGCCGTCCAGAAGAAGAACTGCGTCATCTGCGCGCGCCGCTCGGCGCTGGGCAGGGTGTTTTCCTTCATGGCGAAATGCTCGCGGCTGGCGTGCAGCGCAGGCGCGTCGGAGAACAGCTGGTCGTAATAGTGCGCCGTGTTGGCGATGGCTTGCACGCGGCGCGCCGACAGGTGCAGTACTTGTTCTTCATCGACCCGGTTGGCGCGGTATTCCATCTTGAGCGCTTCGCGCAGCGCCGCCTGCGCGGGGCCGTCGAGCGCCGCGTACGCCTTGCCATGCTGCTCTTGCGCGGCCAGTTCCAGCCAGGCCGTCAGTTCGCGGTGCAGCCAGTCGGCCGTCCAGTCGGGCGCCTGGTAGGCGCCGTGGCCCCAGATGGAGCCCAGCTGCATGCCGCCCACCGATTGCCAGGCCGTCTGGCCGTCGAGGATGCCCTCGCGGTCGAACAGTTGCCGGCCATCCTGCGCCAGCACTTGCGCGGGAATGGGCGGCGCCTGCCGGTAAACTTCCGTGCCGTAGTAGCCGAGCAGCGAAAACGTCACGATCAGCACACCGATCAGGGTGAACCAGAGTTTTTTATAGGGACCCATGGGTCTTTCCTTTGTCAGTGCACCACGGCCGGCGCAAAGCGCTCGAACAGGATATTGTTTTCAGTATGGATGTGCGCCATCAGGTCGGCACGGAAGGTGCGCAAGCCCGTATACAGCGCGCGCCAGGTGGTGCAGGCGCCACCAGGTGCGGTGATATCGTTCGTCATCGCCTCCATCGCGCGCAGGGCCACGCCATGGTCGTCGTGCTCCATGCGCATCACGTTGATGGGCGCGCCGGCCCGGGGGCCCTGGCCGCGCACGATCATCGGGAACAGCACATCTTCTTCCTTGCGCATATGGCTTTCCAGCTCCTGCGCCATGGCCGACAGGTGTTCCGCCAGCCCGTGCGGACAGTCGGCGCGGTCGCCATGCACCTGCTCGACCTTGCGCGCCAGGCGTATCAGTTCGGGCAACTGCTCGCGGTGCACGGCGTGATAGCGCGCCAGGATGTGTTCCACCAGCTCGGTGGCCGGGGCGTCCTGCCAGTCACGCTCGCCGCTGGTATCTGCGCGCTCTGCCAGCAGCCGCAGTTCCTCGACGATGGGCGCCGTGTCCACGCCGGCCGCTTCGGCCGCCGCGCGCAGGGTCTTGTTGCCGCCGCAGCAGAAATCCAGGCGGTGCGCATCGAACAGGCGCGTGGCGCCAGGGATGCGGCGGGCCAGCTGGCCCAGGGATAATTCGATCATTTCCATAACAGTTCCTTGAGGATGAATAGGTAGATTTAATGCACGGCGCCCGCGTGGTAGACGCCGGGCACGGGTTCGCCCGTCACTTCCAGCACGCCCACGGCGCCCTTGCCGGCGCGCGACAAGGCATGGTCAACCAGCAGATAGCTGCCTGGGTGCTGCACCTTGAGTTCGACGATGGTCGCGCCGCCCGGTGCCACCAGGGTGGTTTGCACGTCGTGTTTCGGGCTGCTGATCGAGCCTTCGCTATACACCTTGTCGAAGATCTCGCCGATGATGTGGAACGATGAAATCTTGTTCGGACCACCGACGCCAAAATAGATGCGCACCGTCTCGCCGACTTTCGCCTGCAATTTATGCGTCTTGCTCAGGGCGCCCACTTCGCCATTGAAGACGTAGTAGTCGGGCAGTTCATTAGCCATTTTTTCCAGGTTCGCTTCCTGGTGCACGGGCGCGCCGTGCGGACGGCCCGTATACATCTCGCCCTGCATCACGTAATACTCGCGGTCCACCTTCGACAAGCCGCCTTCCGGTTCGACCAGGATCATGCCGTACATGCCGGCCGCGATATGCTGCGGCACCAGCGGCGTGGCGCAGTGGTAGACGAACAGTCCCGGATTGAGCGCCTTGAAGGTGACGGTTTTTTCCTGCCCCGGCGCGACCTGCGTGTGCTGTCCGCCGCCATGGCCGCCCGTCACGGCGTGCAAATCGATCGAGTGGATCATCTTGCTGTCCTTGGCGTTGAACAGGGTCAGTTCGACCGTGTCTCCCACCTTCGCGCGCAGCATCGGGCCGGGCACCTGACGGTTGAAGGTCCAGTACGTAAAAGTGGTGCCGTCATCGAGCTTGCCCGGCAATTCCACCGTCTCCATGCGGTACTTGAGCAACTGCGGCGCGCGCGCGCCGATGGCGGCCGGTACCTGCGCCGGATTGGCGGCCACGTTGACGGCCGAGAGATCGGGGCCGCGCATCGGCGACGGCGCGGGCGTGTACAAGGCCAGCGCGGCGGCCTGGCTCGATTCGCTGGCAGCGCTGCCGGCGGCGGCCTTCGGTGCCCCGGCTTCGGCCAGCGACGTGCCGGTGACTTCCAGCTTGCCTTCCATGCCGATCTGGCGGTGGCCGGGGATCGAGCAGTAATAGGTAAACGTGCCGGCGCGCGTGACCTTGAAGCGCACGCTGGTGCTGCCGCTATTGGCGCTGAATTTGGCGGATGCGACGTTGAGTTCCGGGATCAGCAGATCGTGCTCGGCGCCTTCGCCGCTTTTCAGCACCAGTTCGACCGTATCGCCCACCTTGGCCGCCAGCATGGGATTGACCTGGCCCTTGGCGTCGATGAAGACCATCTTGCCGTCGACGATATTGGTTTGCAGTTCATAGCGCTTGACCGCGGCGCTGGCTGGTTTGGCCGCAGTGGCGGCAGCGCTGGCCGGCAGGCTCGCCTGGGCTTGCACGGACAGGGGCATGGCCAGGACACAGACGGCGGCGGCGGCGGCAATGGCGCGGAGGGAGGGAGTCGTTTTCATCAAGCTTTCCTTGGTCTTGTATGCCGGTTCGGCCCCCTTATCTAGGCAAACCGTGTGCCAGGAAAAACTTGTTTTAAATCAACGATTTGAAAAATGCAGGGTCGGCATGACCCTGTTTAGGCGTGGTCCGTTGTACCCTGCATGGTAGTTATGACCACCACTGCCATCCACCTGCTGTTACTCACCGACCTGGTCGCCGACCTGCCCGTGGCCGTGCGCCTGCAGCGCCTGGTGGGCAGCCTGCGCGCGCACTTCGGCTGCGAGGCCGTGGCCTTGCTCAAGCTCGATGGCGAGCACCTGCGCCCCGTGGCGATGGCCGGCCTGGCCAGCGATGCGCTGGGACGCCGCTTCGCCGTCGCCGACCACCCGCGCCTGGCCGCCATCCTGCAGCGGCGCGGCGTACTGTGCTTCCATCACGACAGCTCCCTGCCCGATCCCTACGATGGTCTGATCGCCGAGCGGGCCGGCGAGCCGCTGCCCGTGCACGACTGCATGGGCATGGCGCTGGACCTGGAAGGCGAACGCTGGGGCGTGATCACGCTCGATGCGCTGCAGGTGGGTACCTTCGACACGCGCGCGCAGCGCGACCTGGGCGAGCTGGCCTGTGCCATCGAGGCGGCCGTGCGCGTCACGCGCCTGGAAACGGAAATCCGCGCGCTGCGCCTGTCGGGCGGCGCCATGCTGGCCGATGCGCAAGCGCCGCGCGAGGAACACGACTTCGTCGGCCAGAGCAGCGCCATCACGCAGCTGCTGCATGAATTGCAGGTGGTGGCCGAATCGGACCTGCCCGTGCTGCTGCTGGGAGAAACGGGCGTGGGCAAGGAATTGTGCGCACACCGCCTGCACCGCTTGTCGCGCCGCGCCGGCAAGCCCTTGATCCACGTCAATTGCGCGGCCTTGCCGGAATCCCTGGCCGAAAGCGAATTGTTCGGCCATGTGCGCGGTGCGTTTTCCGGCGCCGTCAGCGACCGGCCAGGCCGATTCGAAGCGGCCGAAGGGGGCACGCTGTTCCTCGATGAAGTGGGCGAATTGCCGCTGTCGATACAGGCCAAGCTGCTGCGCACTTTGCAAAATGGCGAAATCCAGCGCCTGGGCGCGGACCGGCCACGCCGGGTCAACGTGCGCGTCATCGCCGCCACCAACCGCAGCTTGCGCGAGCATGTGCGCGACGGCACGTTCCGCGCCGATCTGTATCACCGTTTATCGGTCTATCCCGTGCCGATTCCGCCGCTGCGCGAGCGGGGCAACGACGTGTTGCTGCTGGCTGGCGGTTTTCTTGAACTGAACCGCGCGCGCCTGGGGCTGCGCAGCCTGCGCCTGTCGGCCGCGGCGGAAAACGCGCTATGCCACTACCGCTGGCCGGGCAACGTGCGCGAACTCGAGCATGTGATCAGCCGGGCCGCGCTAAAAGCGGTGATCCGCGGCGCGAACCGCAAGGACATCGTGACCCTGGAAACGGATATGCTCGACCTCGATGCGCTGGAAGCGCCGGCCGGCACGGATGCGCTGCCGCCAGTGCCAGGCGCGTGCGGCACGCCGGCGGCGCCGCAGCTGTCGATGCATCAGATCGTGGAAGCGAGCCAGCGCCAGGCCATCCGGCAAGCGCTGGTCCTGCATCAGGATAACTGGGCCGCTGCCGCGCGTCAGCTAGGGCTCGACGCCAGCAATTTACATAAACTGGCGCGCCGGGTGGGACTGAAAGCCTGACGCTGCGCGACAACTCAGCGGTGAATGACCAGGGTGGTCGGCAGGCTGTGCAGGTAGGCGGCCAGGTCCTTGATATCCTGGTTGCTCAGCGGTTTCACCTGGCCCGTCATGATGGCGTTGTTGCGGCCATTGGCCTTGTCGCCCCGTTTATACGCCGTCAAGGCGTGTTCCAGGTAATCCTTGTGCTGGCCCGCCAGTTTCGGGTACGAGGGGTCGATGGGCGAACCGTAATCCTTGCCGTGGCAGGTGGCGCAGCTGTATTTTTCGGCCAGGGCCTTGCCCGTGTTGATATTGCCGGCGGCACTGGCGCCGAACGAGACGGTGGCGCAAACGAGGGCGGCGAGTAGTGTTTTCATCTGGCTGATCCTCAGTTCGGCTTGGCTTGTTGCGCATAATACGCGGCGACATCGGCGATATCCTGGTCCGACAGGCTGCTGGCGATGCCCTTCATGCTGGGATGCTTGCGATCGCCCTTCTTGTAGGCTTGCAGCGCATTTTCGATATATTTTGCCGGCTGGCCGCCGATCATCGGCACCTGGAACACTTCGGGGAAGGTCGCCTTGTAACCGGGAATGCCGTGGCAACCGATACACATTTCCACCTTGGCAGTCGCTGCCTTGGCGTTTCCTACAATGTCAGCCGCTGTGACGGCATTTGCTATGCCGGCAAGCACGAGAAGTGCAAATATTTTTTTCATAGTGGCAATGTGAACAAAGGTAATCGGAGAAACGCCAGAGCTGGTTTTTTTTGATCTTATGTGTTGACAATTAAGGTTGACAATTAATCTGCTGCTTGCCGATTCTAGCCAAGATATTCTTGCAAGTCCACCTATAAAACCCGCATTGTAGGCAGGCGGGCACAGGCCGTCCGCGTGGCGGTGCGCCACAGTTCTGTTTATACTCTCCATTTCCCTACTTTGGCAGACCGCTCATGCAAGCACAGCACTCCCAGCAAGGCCAACGCTTCGAAGGTTCCGACAGCTATGTCGCCACCGCCGACCTGAAACTGGCCGTGAACGCGGCGCTGACCCTGCAACGCCCGCTGCTGATCAAGGGCGAACCGGGCACGGGCAAGACCATGCTGGCCGAGGAAGTGGCGGCCGCACTGAACATGCCGCTGATGCAATGGCATATCAAATCGACCACCAAGGCGCAGCAGGGCCTGTACGAGTACGACGCCGTGTCGCGCCTGCGCGATTCGCAGCTGGGCGACGAGCGCGTGCGCGACATCCAGAATTACATCGTCAAGGGCGTGCTGTGGCAGGCATTCACGGCGCCCGAACCGGTGGTACTGCTGATCGACGAGATCGACAAGGCCGACATCGAATTCCCGAACGACTTGCTGCGCGAACTCGATCGCATGGAATTCTATGTCTACGAGACGCGCGAAATGGTCACGGCGCGCCATCGTCCGCTGGTCATCATCACCTCGAACAACGAGAAGGAATTGCCGGACGCCTTCCTGCGCCGCTGCTTTTTCCATTACATCAAATTCCCGGACAAGGACACGATGGAGCAGATCGTCGCCGTCCACTACCCGCACCTGAAACAGGAATTGCTGGCGCAGGCGCTGCAAACCTTCTATGAAGTGCGCGACGTGCCGGGACTGAAGAAAAAACCGTCGACCTCGGAATTTCTCGACTGGCTCAAGCTCCTGCTGGCCGAAGACATCCCTGCCGAGGCACTGCGCAGCAAGGACAATAAAGCCGTGGTGCCGCCGCTGCACGGCGCGCTGCTGAAAAACGAGCAGGACGTGCACCTGTTCGAGCGCCTGATGTTCATGTCGCGCACCAACCGCTAAGGAGCGCCGGTGAACGACATCAGCCCGGACAAGGTCTTCGTGCCCCTGGAACTGCACGGTATCCGCCTCGAAGCGCTGGCGCCGCACCACGCGCAAGGCCTGCGCGCGGCGGCCACGGATGGCGAACTGTGGAATCTGCGCGTCACCTCCGTGCCCGAACCGGAGCAGGTGGACCAGTATATTTTCAAGGGCATCGAAATGCGCCCTTCGCGCTTCGCCTTTGCCGTCATCGACGTGGCCAGCGGCGAGGTGCTGGGCACCACCAGCTACCACGACGTGCTGCCAGCCATTGGCCGCCTGGAAATCGGCTACACCTGGTATGCGCAGCGCAGCCAGCGCAGCCACGTCAACACCACCTGCAAATTGCTGCTGCTGGCGCACGCCTTCGACACCCTCGGCTGCGCGCTGGTGGGCCTGCGCACCGATAATTTCAACCACGCCTCGCAGGCGGCCATCGAACGCCTGGGCGCAAAAAAGGATGGCGTGCTGCGCCACCATGCGCTGCGCCGCGACGGCACCGTGCGCGACACCGTCATGTACAGCATCACGCGCGGAGAATGGCCGGAAATTGCCGCCCATCTGCGCTACAAGCTGGCGCAGCGTCCCATCGCCGCACTGCCTCCCGCAGGACACGCAGGGACAGAGGAAGCGCCATGCTGATCGATTTCTTCTTCACGCTCAAGGATGCGAAGATTCCCGTCTCGATCAAGGAATTTCTGACCCTGCTTGAAGCGCTGCAAAAGAACGTCATCGGCGCTTCGATGGACGATTTCTACTATCTGGCGCGCCTGACCCTGGTCAAGGATGAAGCCCATTTCGATAAATTCGACCGCGCGTTTGCGCAGTACTTCAAGGGCGTCAATGCGGCCTTCGAGACGAACGCGGCGATTCCGCTCGACTGGCTGCTGAAACGCATGCAGCGCGAGCTGTCCGAGGAGCAGAAGGCGCAGCTGGAAAAATTCGGCTACGACAAGCTGATGGACCGCCTGAACGAGCTGCTGAAGGAGCAGAAGGAGCGCCACGAGGGCGGCAGCAAGTGGATCGGCACGGGCGGCACCTCGCCGTTCGGCAATGGCGGCACGAATCCGGAAGGCATCCGCATCGGCGGCAAGGGCGGCAACCGCACGGCCGTCAAGGTCTGGGAAGCGCGCAGCTACAAGGATTACGACGGCGAGCGCGAACTGGGCACGCGCAACATCAAGGTGGCCTTGCGCCGCTTGCGCAGGTTCGCGCGCGAAGGCGCGGAAGACGAACTGGCGCTGGACGCCACCATCGCCGCCACGGCGAATAACGCGGGTTATCTCGACATCCGGATGCGGCCCGAGCGCAAGAACCGCATCAAGGTGCTGATGCTGTTCGACGTGGGCGGCAGCATGGACGACCATATCGAGCGCACCGAGGAACTGTTTTCGGCGGCGAAGACGGAATTCAAGAACATGGAGTTCTTTTACTTCCATAACTGCGTCTACGACACCTTGTGGAAGAACAACCGGCGCCGCAACGCCGAGCGTTTCCCCACCTGGGACGTGCTGCGCAAATACCCGCCCGACACCAAGCTGATTTTCGTCGGCGACGCCACCATGAGTCCCTATGAAATCCTGCAACCGGGCGGCAGCGTCGAATATAACAACGAAGAAGCGGGATCGACGTGGCTGGCGCGCTTTACCCAGGCGTTCCCGAAATTCATCTGGCTCAATCCGGAAGCGGAAGGCCTGTGGCAGTACCGCCAGTCGATCGGCGTGATGCGGCAATTGATGAACAACCGCATGTTCCCCCTGTCGATCGACGGGCTGGAACGGGGCATGCGTCTGCTCAGTAAATAAAAGCCCGCAACAAAAAGTCCATGGCGGCACGGGGCCGCCATGCCGTACACTGCCGTACAAAACTACCGTGCGGAGCATCTCCGCTGCGGGCGGGTACCATACGCTGACACCAGCCCTGCCCCATCCTGCTGCATCCTGTGCGCGGCCGCCATGGCCGCGACACTGTTCGATTGCGCACATCGTGCGCGCCTTCTGCTCCGGTAGAATCGGCGTATCGCTCTGCGCAAACCATGCACCATCGCTGCACCACGACATTGCCGCGCCAGCCTCCGTGCTGCCGGCCGGTGCCAGCGCCATTTTCAAAGGAATGAGCATGCAAAGTCTGATCTCGATCGCCGCCGACCTGTCCTGGCCGTTCGCCATTACCCTGGCCTGGGTGGTGGGCGAATTCGGTCACCGCTGGACGGGCCTGCCGCGCATCAGTTTTTACGGCGTGATCGGTTTCGCCCTGGCGCAGACGCAGGTAGGCGTGCTGCCGCAGACGGACGCTGGCCCCATGCTGGTGCTGGCCGACGTGGCCTTCGGCCTGATCCTGTTCGAGGTGGGCTACCGCATCAACCTGCGCTGGCTGAAGAACAACCCGTGGATCGCCGTCACTGGCCTGGTCGAATCCCTGCTGACCTTTGCCGTCGTCTACTTCATCGGCATCGAATTCGGCAGCACCTCGATGACGGCGCTGCTGCTGGCGTCCTTGGCCATGTCCACCTCGCCGGCCACCATCATGCGCGTCATCAACGAGGAACGCAGCTCGGGCCAGGTGACGGAACGCATCGTCCACCTCACCGCCCTCAACTGCGTGCTGGCCGTCTTCACGTTCAACATCATCGTCGGCTTCTGGATGTTCCAGAGCTCCACCGACTTGATCGAGGCGAGCAGCAGCAGCGCCGCCGTGCTGGCCGCCTCCGTGGCCGCCGGCACCGTCTTCGGCATCGTCGTGCCGGCCATGCTGCGCCGCCTGGGCAATATGGCGCAGGATGCCACCGTCGCCTTTGCACTGTCGGTGATGCTGCTCGTCGCCCTGACCTACACCACCAGCCTGTCGCCGCTCTTGGCCACCCTGACGTTCGGCCTGGTGGCGCGCCACCGCCGCGTCGCCTTCAGCCAGGCGCAGCGCAATTTCGGCGCATTGGGCGAGCTGCTGACGGTGCTGCTGTTCGTGTATGCCGCCTCGACCCTGGAATGGGCCAGCGTGACGGCCGGCGCGGGCCTGGCCCTGGCCGTCGTCGGCGGGCGCCTGCTGACCAAAGTCGCCGGCGTGGCCGCGTTCTCGCATGTCAGCGGCATTTCCTGGCGCAAGGGCGTGCTGACGGGCGTGGCGCTGACGCCCGTCTCCGTCTTCATCATCCTGCTGCTCGAGCACGCGCGCCAGCACGGCGTGAACTTCGGCGACGAATTGAACTCCCTGGCCGCCATCACCCTGGGCCTGGAACTGATCGGCCCCGTGCTGGTGCAGCGCGTGCTGATGCTGGCCAAAGAAACCCACGAAATCAAGGAGCGCTAAATGCCGCTGGAACCCTTTGGCCAATCGGCCGCGCTGACCTTCGGCGTCGAACTCGAACTGCAACTGGTGAACCTGTCGGACTACGACTTGACGGCCGCCAGCCCCGACCTGCTGCATCTGCTGAACAAGAAACCGTTCCCCGGCAACGTCACACCGGAAATCACCGAGAGCATGATCGAGATTAACTCGAGCGTGCACACGCATCACGGCCCCCTGCTGGAGCAATTGCAGGAAATCCGCGACACCTTGATCACGGCCGGCGACAAGCTCAATATCGGCATCGCCGGCGGCGGCACGCATCCGTTCCAGCAATGGTCGTCGCAAAAGATCTTTTCCAAGCCACGCTTCCAGGAAATCTCGGAGCTGTACGGCTACTTGGCCAAGCAATTCACCATCTTCGGCCAGCACGTGCACATCGGCTGCGCCTCAGGCGATGACGCCATGTTCCTGCTGCACTCGCTGAACCGCTACATCCCCCACTTCATCGCTCTGTCGGCTTCCTCGCCCTACGTGCAGGGACGCGACACCCTGTTCGATTCGGCCCGCCTGAACTCCGTGTTCGCGTTTCCCATGAGCGGGCGCGCGCCGTTTACGCTGAGCTGGGAGCAGTTCTCCAACGAGTACTTCGCCAAGATGGAGAACACGGGCATCATCAAGAGCATGAAGGATTTTTACTGGGACATCCGTCCTAAGCCGGAATTCGGCACCATCGAACTGCGCGTGTGCGACACGCCGCTGACGGTGGAGCGGGCCGCCGCGCTGGCCGCCTACCTGCAGGCGCTGTGCCGCTACCTACTCGAACGCAAGGAGGTGCCGCCGGTGGAAGACGATTACCTCGTGTATAACTACAACCGCTTCCAGGCTTGCCGCTTCGGCCTCGATGGCGCCATCACGCATCCGAAAACCTACGAGACGATGTCGCTGCGCGAAGACATCATGACCACCCTGCGCAAGATGGAACCGCACGCCGAAGCGCTGGGCAGCACGCCGGCCCTGAAACACCTGTCGGACGTGGCCAAGCAATGGAGCGATGCGCAATACCTGCGCAAGCAGCACAGCCTGCAGGGCAGCGCCGAGGGCATGGTCGATTCGGCCATCCGATGTTTTCGCGGTGAACCGATGAACTATTGACGCTGTCCAGCATGAAAACGTAGGTCGGATTAGCGGCGTAGCCGCGTAATCCGACTGGCGCCGCCAACAATGTTGTCGGATTACGGTCCTTCGGACCTAATCCGACCTACCGCCCCTCAACCCAAAAAACCACACCCCGCCTGCCCGTCATTTACAGCCCCCACCCCCGCTTGTTACAATAAGTGAGAATGATTCTTATTATTGTTTAAAAATGCAAAGGGAACGCGATGCCGCTGGCAGAGCCGCTACAACGCCAGGACATCGCGACACTGTATGCCGACCACCACGGCTGGCTGCAGGGCTGGCTGCGCAAGAAGCTGGGTAGCACGGCTTGCGCGGCCGATGTGGCGCAGGATACCTTCATGCGCCTGCTCGACCGCGAGGAGGCCGTCGCCGCGCGCGAGCCGCGTGCCTTTCTGGCTACCGTGGCGCAGCGCGTGCTGTTCAACCATTACCGTCGCCAGAAGCTGGAACAGGCTTATCTGAACGTGCTGGCACAGCTGCCGCCCCCGCATGCGCCATCGCCGGAAGAACGGGCGCTGCTGCTGTCCACCGTGTTTGAACTCGACCGCATGCTCGACGGCTTGCCGCCCCCCGTGAAACGGGCTTTCCTGCTGCGCCAGCTCGACGAGCTGCCGCAGGAAGACATCGCGCGCCAGCTCGGCATCTCGCTGGCGACAGTAAAACGCCATCTGCAGCGCGCCGGCAGCGCCACGCAGGCGTGGCAGCAGCTGCAAACGCAGCACGAGCATCTGCCGCCCGCGGCGCACGCGAGCCTGCTGCGCGCCTGCGTGCAAGCGAATGCGCCGCGCCGCCACGCCGTCAAGACCCTGGCACTGCTGCTGGCCTGCGGCGCCTCGCTGTATGCATTCGAACGCCGTAGCCCCTGGCGCGGCTGGACGGCCGATTACCGCACCGGCGTCAACCAGCGCCGCGTCGTGACCCTCGATGATGGCACGCAGCTCACGCTCAACACCAGCAGCGCCGTCAATATCGCTTACAGCGGCGCGCAGCGCCGTATTCAACTGCTGGCCGGTGAAATCTTCATCGCCACCGCCAAGGATGCGGCACAACGGCCGTTCTTCGTCGATACGCCGCACGGCAGCCTGCAGGCGCTGGGCACGCGTTTCACGGTGCGCCTGCACCAGCAATACGCCAGCGCCGGCGTGCTCGAAGGGGCCGTCGCCGTGCTGGCCGACGATGGCGCACAGCGCCTGGTGCTACATCCCGGCGAAGGCGCCCATTTCGACGGCACGAGCTGCCACCGCCAGGCGCTGGCACCGTATGGCGGCGCATGGCTCGATGGCATGCTGGTGGCGCGCGACATGCGCCTGGCCGATTTCCTCACCGAGCTGTCGCGCTACAGCGACCATCCGCTGAGCTGTACGCCCGCCGTCGCCAGCCTGCGCGTGTCCGGTTCCTACCCGCTGGCCGATGTGGGCGCCATCGTCGACGCCGTCAGCGCCAGCCTGCAGCTGCGGCGCAATACCGTCACGCGCTTCTGGGGCCATCAAGTCGTCAGGATCGAACTGGCGGCGCGCTGAATTAAATTTTCTGCAAAGTGAGCTGTTTCGCCGTGCTCGCGTGACTTGGTAGACAGGCAGTCTCCATCTTGCGTATCCACGAAAGGTTTTATTCCATGCATCACGCTTCGCGTTCCCTCCTTACCCGCACCGTCCTGGCGTGCGCCCTGTCGCAGATCGGCATAGCCCTGGCCTTGCCGGCGCCAGCCCTGGCACAAAGCCAGCAAGTACGCGTCTATGGCATCCCGGCCGGCGCGCTCGGTGACGTGCTGACGCGCTTCGGCAGCGACAGCGCCATTTTATTGTCGTTCTCCAGCGAGTCCACGCAAGGCTTGCGCAGCGCCGGCCTGCAAGGCAGCTTTGGCGTACAAGACGGTTTCCGCGTGCTGTTGGCCGGCAGCGGCCTGCAAGCCGTACCGCAATCAAATGGCGGCTACCTGCTGCAAAAGATCCCCGCCAGCGCCAGCGTACCCACGGCGGACAGCCGCGGCGTAGCCGTCATGAGCGGCGTCACCGTGGTGGCGGCGGCCGAGCGCAGCGCCGCCACCAGCGGCACGGGCAGCTATACGGGCGGCCCTGCCAACGGCGCCACGGGACTGGCCCTGACGCAACGAGAAACGCCACAGTCGCTGACCATCGTCACGCGCCAGCAGATGGATGACCAGAACAGCAACGCCGTTTCCGACGTCATGAAAAACGTCAATGGCGTGAGCGTGCAAAACTACGACAGCGACCGCTGGAGTTTCCAGGCGCGCGGCTTTGCCGTCACCAATTTCCAGTACGACGGCGTCTCGGCCATCTATGACGGCGTGTACGACTGGGGCACGACCAACAGCGACATGGCCATCTACGACCGCATCGAAGTGCTGAAGGGCGCGACGGGGCTGATGAGCGGCTCGGGCGACCCGTCGGCCACCGTCAACATGGTGCGCAAGCGCCCCACCGCCGAATTCGAGGGTTCAGCGACCCTGGGCGCGGGATCGTGGGACAACTACCGCGGCGAAGTCGATGTTTCCGGCCCAGTCAATGAAAACCGCTCGGTGCGCGGCCGCCTGGTGGGCGCCTACCAGGACAAACACTCCCACCTGGACCGCTACACGCAGCAGAAATCCGTCGCCTACGGCATCATTGAGGCGGACCTGACACAAGTCACCCTGCTGACGGCCGGCTTCACGCACCAGGATTACAAACCGCGCGGCTCGACCTGGACGGGTTTCCCTGTGCTGCTTTCCGACGGTTCGCGCACGGATTTCCCCACCGCGTGGAATCCGGCCACGGACTGGAGCCGGCGCGACATGCAGAACACCACGTTATTCACGTCGCTCGAACACAGCTTCGCCAACGAGTGGAAAGTGAAATTGAGCGCCAACCAGCTGCGCAGCAAGCATGACAGCATGCTCGGTTCGGCCAGCGGCGGCAATCCCAACCCTGTCACAGGCGCAGGCGCGTTTTTCTTCATGGGAAAATACAAGGGCGACCGTCGCCAGAGCACCGTCAACGTCGACGCCAGCGGCCCATTCACGGCCTTCGGCCGCCAGCATGAAGCGATGCTCGGCTACTCCACCTCGACGGCCAAGCAAGATGGCCCCGTCTACGAATCGGTCTATCCAACCCTCGATGGCAGTTACTTCGACTGGCGCGGCCAGTATGCGGAACCGGCCTTCAAGCGCCTGGGCAACGACAACGACAGCACGCGCCAGAGCGGCCTGTATGGCGCCGTGCGCCTGCACCCCGTCGACGCGCTGTCCATCATCGTCGGTGCGCGCGTCAGCAACTACAAGCAGGAGCAGGACCGCAGCTTCTTCGATCCCAAGAGCGCGCGCATCACCTCGCGCATCGAGGAAAATAACGTCATCACGCCGTATGCGGGCGTCGTGTATGACCTCGACAAAACGTACTCCGTATTCAGCAGCTACACCAGCATCTTCGCGCCGCAGAGCAACCGCGACGTGAACCGCAACTTTCTGTCGCCCGTGCGCGGCAAGGGTTTTGAAGCAGGCGTGAAGGCAGAATATTTGGATGGCAAGGTCAATGCCAGCGCGTCCCTGTTCCAGATCCGTCAAAGCAACGTGGCCAGTTCTGTGGGCGAAGTCAACGGCGAAGAAGCGTATAAAGCCATCGACGGCGTCACCAGCCGCGGCGTGGAAATGGAGGTGACGGGCGAAGTGATGAAGGATGTGAAGCTGAGCGCCGGCTACACCTACACCCATGTGCGCGACGCGGATGGCAAGGACGTGTTTTCCACCATGCTGCAAACCACGCAGCCTGCCCACCTGCTGCGCGTGCAAGGCACGTGGCGCCTGCCAGCCAGCCTGGACAAGCTGACCGTCGGTGGCGGCATCAACTGGCAAAGCAGCTACTACGGCAATATCTGGAATCCCGCCATCGAGGATTATTCACGCATCAAGCAGGGCAGCTACGCGCTGGTAAACCTGATGGCGCGCTACGAGATCAGCAAGAACGTCACGGCCAGCGTCAACGTGAACAACCTGCTGGACAAGAAGTACTTCACGGGACTGGGCCTGTTCCAGACAGGCTTCTACGGCGAACCGCGCAACGTGATGTTCACCGTGCGCACGAAGTTTTAACGCGAAGTTCTCACTAAGCGCCGTACAGCGCCAGCGCCCAGGCTGGCGGGCGCAATTCCAGCACCAACGGCAGGTAAGCGGGATCGAAGCGTGCCGCCAGCAGGTACACATTGGCGGCGCCCTTGGCCTCCCAATTCCCCGTAAAACCCTTTTCGCCGGCCGCCACGCGCTTGCGGTCGAAGGGCACGGCGCTTTTCGCGAATTCCTCGTGCGTTTTCCTGCCCTGCGCATACGGCGCCAGCCAGGCCAGCGCCTCGGCCAGGCGCCGCGCTTCCGGCGCGTCATACCAGTCATCGCCATGCGCCTGCGCCATCAGGGCAGTCGCCAGCAGCGGCTCCAGGCTGTAGGTGGTGTAGTGCAGGGCATCGCGCTGCTCGAAGTCGAAGGGCACGCCGCCAGCGCCGATATTGCGCGGCACGTGCGCCAGGAAGCGCTCCTTCGCTCGTGCGATCAGCAAGGCGTCGCCCGTGACATACGCGGCGGCCGTGCCAATCTTGATGCGGTGGCTATGCCAATTGTTGCGCGCCGTGGACGGGCCACCCACCTTGATGGGATCACTCAGATACCCTTGCGCCAGGGTGCGGCAAAACGCCTGCACCTGTTCGCGCTCGACGCCGTTCAAGCGCTCCTGTACCAGGTCAAAGCCGATCAGCAGGCTGGCCAGCTCCGTCTCGTCGACGGGACTGAACGATGGCTGATAAGTACCGCTCCAGGCCAGCAACAACTGGCGCGCTGCCTCGAAATGCGCCATCTCGCCCGATAATCTCCAGGCCAGCGCCTGCAGGCGCACCTGGCGCCAGTCCTCCTGCGCCTGCTGGCTGGTCTCGCGTCCGCCTTCTCCCTTCAGCAAGCCGCCCGTGCGCACTTCGGCCATCAGGTGCACGGGCCGGGCCGCATCCTTGCGCGCCGCCTTGAGCACCTGCTCGGCAATGGCCGGCGCCACCCGCGCCTTGAGCGTGCGGGCGCGCGCAGCGGACGTCAGCGCAAACGGCAGCACGCTATCACGCGGGTGCGGCGCGGCGCGCAAGCCGACCAGGGGCAGTGCCAGCAAACCGGCGAGCAAGGTGCGCCGACGCGTAAAGTGCGCGCTCAAAACCGCGTCTCCCGCGCCGCGCGCAAAAAGTTATCGAGGATGGGCGTGCAATCGAGCAGTTCGACGCCGCCCGCCGAATGAAATTCCGGGTGCCATTGCAAGCCCATGACGAAGCGCGCCCGCTGGTAGCGGATGGCTTCGACGATATTGTCGCCCTGCGAATACGCTTCCACGGTGACGTCGCGCCCCAGGTCCTTGACCGACTGGTGGTGGATGGAATTGACGAGTGCCTCGCCTGCCTTCGGGAACATGCCCGCCAGCGACGAGCCTTTCGGGAAGACGATGGTGTGGCGGTGGCGGTCATACAGGTCATTGACGTGGGACGTCGCGCCTTCCACGTCCGAAGCGATGTCCTGGTACAGGGTGCCGCCAAAGCCCACGTTGATCAGTTGGCAGCCGCGGCATATGCCCAGCACGGGTTTGCCCGCATCGACGAATTCGTGCAGCAGTTCCAGTTCGTACAGATCGCGCGCGCGGTCGCCGCTCCATTCGGGCCGCGTGGCCGCCTCGGAATACGTCTGCGGCGAGACGTCGGCACCGCCCTGCAGCACCAGGCCATCCAGGTGACGCGCATAGTGGCGCAAGGTGATATTGCTCGGATGTAGCTGGCCACTGGTATTGACGGTCGGGATCATGAACACCAGCACATCGCGCGACATGACCCACTGCGCGATCGACTCTTCCAGGTATTGCAGGTTCTTGCTGCGCAGGCCAGTGGCGCCCGGCTCCGGATGGAAAATACGCGCCGAGATGCCGATGCGCAGGGTGCGCCGCATGAAATCGCGGCTGGCCTTGTCGCGCATGGAGCGGTAGCGCGACGAGATCACGCGCCAGGCCAGCGCCAGCGGCGTGTCGTTATCCTTCAGGTAGCGGGGTGCCGCATCGCGCGCGCGGTGCTCATGCTCATCATCGGGCGCCCGGCGGCCCACGCGGTCAGGCCGCGCTGGTGCTGCGGGATCAGTGGAAGGGGGATGCTGGGGATCTTTTTCGTCTGACATGGCAAGGCTGACTGAAAGCGGGGACACTTTCAATATAAACCCCTGCCTCCCAAAGCACGATTCAATTTTGTAACAAAAGCACATGTGCGGCGCATCCACGCAACACGCCGGCAATAAAACTGCATACAGTCCGTTTACGCTGGCGGCCCCGCTTTTTAGAGAATCTTTACGCTCCCGCTGCTAATCTTGAACGTACCTCAACCACCGCTGCAAAGCCACCATGGAACCCCATTCACGCCTGCAAACGCATCAAGCGCATCAAGCACTGCCCCACCGCCATCCCCGCCTGCCCACTTTCCTCATGCATATCACGGTCGACAAGTCCTGCCTGGCCGAGCTGCGCCAGCTGGTCGTCAGGACGTGCGGCGGCATGCTGTCGTTCATGCGCGTCGAGGCGGTCGACCACGCCGAACGCATGAAGGTCTGGCTGTGCGTAACGGAGCCGGCCCTGCGCCTGACCATGGATGCCGTCATGCGCCTGCTGCCAGCGGCGGAATTTGGCCGCATCAGCCAGGGGAAATCACTATGAACCAGTATGCCTGTGAGCAGGCGATGTCTTCATCGCGCATCACCGCGCACTTCCAGGGCATCTGGGTGCCGATGGTCACGCCATTCCGTGATGGCGAGATCGATCTCGACGCCGCCCAGCAGCTCGCTTGCGAGCTGGCCACCAGCGGCATCGATGGCCTGGTGGTGTGCGGCACCACGGGCGAAGCGGCCATGCTGAGCGCCGCGGAACACACCATGCTGCTCGATAGCGTGCTCGAAGCCATCGGTCCCCGCTTCCCCGTCGTGATGGGGATCGGCGGCAGCGATACGCGCAGCGTCGTCGCCACGGTACAGCGCTATCACGACCATCCGCTGGCCGGCCTGCTGATCTCGGCACCGTCCTATGTACGCCCTTCGCAGGACGGCATCGTGCGCCACTTCGAGGCCATCGCCGCCGCCACCGACCAGTCCATCGTGCTGTACAACGTGCCGGCACGCACGGGCGTCAATATCGAACCGCAGACGGCGGCGCTGCTGGCGCGCGACTCGCACTTCGTCGCCATCAAGGAAGCGGGCGGCAAGCTGCAGCAACTGGGCGAATTGCTGCTCGACACGCGCCTCGATGTGCTGTGCGGCGACGATGCGCTGCTGCTGGCTAGCCTGTCCATGGGCGGCCACGGCGCCATGTCAGCCGCCGCCCAGGTACGCCCCGACCTGTATGCGCAGCTGTACCACCTGGTCAGGCAGGGCCGCCACGGCGCCGCCGGCGCCCTGTTCAAGGTCATGCTGCCCGTCATCCGGCTGCTGTTTGCCGAACCCAATCCTGGTCCAGTGAAGGCGGCGCTGGCCATGCAGGGCAAGGTGCGCGACGAGCTGCGCCTGCCGATGACGCCGATGTCGTCCGCCGGCCAGCACAAGCTGGCCGAAGCACTCGAGCCCCTGATGGAACTGCCCGTATGGACAGCCAGCGACAGGGACGCGCCGCGTGAAGGCTGTTTGCTGCAGCTGGTCTCCGCTTCCAACATCATGCCAGCCGTGCGCCAAGATGATCATCGTCATCACGGATGAACACGGGGGGATGGAGAAATCCATCCTGGCCGGGCGGCTGGCCGCCTCGCGCGCGCTGGCCGGACGCAAGGTATTGCTGCTCGATGCCGATCCGCGCCAGGGAGCCATGGCGCAGGCGAGGAACATGCACGACGACGCCATGCACGGCAGCGTCACCCAGCCGCGCCTGATGGCGCGCGCCATCAGCGCCAAGGGCTTGCAGCCGGAGCTGGAACACCTGGTGAACTGCTACCACGACATCGTCATCGACAGCGAAGGCCGCGACTCCATGGGCAGCCGTTCGGCCCTGATCGCCGCGCGTGTACTGGTGGTGCCGCTGGACGGCGTCGTGGACGGCGACGCGCAGGCTGGCCTGGCGCGCCGCATCGCGCATGCGCGCAGCGTCAATCCGGACCTGCGCGTCCTGCTGGCAACGGACACACAAGCGGCCCCCGCCCATGCCCTGGCCGCACAGATTCCGGCCGCCCGCGTGGTCAGCTTCGGACAACTGTATTGCGCCGTCTTTAACCTGCAAGCCTAAAACTCGGCACGCAAAAAAAGGCGGCGCATGCGCCGCCTCTCCTCTCATCTGCGTCAATTAAAACGTTTTGCTGACCGTCAGCAGCAGCGCCGTCTTGCCCATGAATTTGCCATTCACTGGCGACGCATAGGCCGACTTGTCCGCGTTCGTGCCGATCACGGCCAGCGCGCCCGTCACGACACCGAAATCGCGCGTGACGCCCACTTTCCAGTCCGTGTAGCTAGCCGCATCATTGTTGTTGACCTTCTGGTGGCCCGCGTGCAGGTTGCCGGTCCAGCCGTTCGTCAGGTCGATATTCGCGCCGATGTCCAGGTAGCCGCTGTTCTTGCTGTTGACGATGCCGAACAGATTGGAGACGGCGTGCGAATACTTGATATAGGCGGGGCCATACGACAGCTGGCCGTAGACTTCCTGCGTATCCGCGTTGGCCAGGCCGATATTCTTCAAGCCGTTGTCCGCATACACATACGCCAGCACGCCCACGTCGTAGCCGATATCGCTGCTCAGCTGGCCGCGCTTGCCCGCATACAGGTCCACTTCCACGTCACCGCTGCCGCCCGCATCCTTGGTCCACTTGATGGTGGAGGCCCAGGCGCCCGCATACAGGCCGGTCGGGTTGTTGACGTAGTCGACGCCGCCCTGCAGCGCAGGTTTCAGGCGCGTCTGCGAAATGCCGCGATAACGGTAGTCGGACACGCCGGCCACGTTGAAGCTGACTTCGTTGTCGGGCTTGGCCTCTTCCGCGTGGGCCAGGCTGCCCGTAAAGGCGGTGGCGACGGCAAGTGCAAGTATCATTTTATTCATGGTTTCTTCTTCATGGGTGGTATGGGCCTTTGCCAACATGGCGCAGCTGGCCCGCCGCTGCAAAAATTTTCGGTAAAGCGTCCCCCCGGCGCGCGCGGCGCCCGTTTTCCAACAGGGGATTCACAGGTGTTAGAGCGGCAGCAGCAGCCGGTAGCCGACGGCCGTTTCCGTCAGCAGATACTGCGGCTGGGCCGGATCGGCTTCCAGCTTCTGGCGCAGATGCCCCATGTAGATGCGCAGGTAATGGCCGTTTTCGCTATTCGACGGCCCCCACACTTCGCGCAGCAGCTGCGGATTGGTGACCACCCTGCCCGCGTTCTTCACGAGCACCGAGAGCAAGCGAAATTCCGTCGGCGTCATGTGCACCAGTTGCTTGTTGCGCGTCACCAGGCGGTCCTTCAGGTCGACCCGTACGTCGCCAAACTGCACCACGCCATCATCGCTGGCGGCGGGCTGGCGCTGGCGGCGCAAGGTGGCGCGCACGCGGGCCAGCAGTTCGCCCACGCCGAACGGCTTGGTCAGATAATCGTCGGCGCCCGCGTCCAGCGCGCGTATCTTGTCCTCTTCGTCGACCCGCGCCGACAGCACGATGATGGGCACGGCCGACCATTTGCGGATGTCGGCGATGAAGTCGATGCCATCGCCGTCGGGCAGGCCCAGGTCCAGCACGATCAGGTCGGGCCGGCGCGTGCCCGCATCGATCAGGCCCCGCTGCATGGTGGCGGACTCGAAAATCTGCCAGCCCTCGTCTTCCAGCGCGGCGCGCACGAAGCGGCGGATTTGCGGTTCATCCTCGACCAGCAAGGCGGTGGCGGAAGGTTCGTTCATGATGGTTTTCCTGTTTCATGGTCGTTGGCGTCATCGAGTTCGATCTCTGGCGGCGCAGGGGGCGTGCCCAGCGGCAGGCTGAAGACGATGGCGGCGCCCTGTCCCGGCGTGTGCGGCTGCGCGTGGATGGTGCCGCCGTGGGCTTCGACGATGGCGCGGCAAATGGCCAGCCCCAGTCCGACGCCCGGCTTGTTCGATTCACGTTCGCCGCGCGTGAATTTTTCAAAGATGGCCTCTTCGCGGCCGGGCGGCAGGCCCGGGCCATCGTCAAACACCCTCACCTGCAGGAACTGGCCGTGCACCCCGGCCGCGACCGTGATGGTGCTGCCGGGGGGCGTGTACTTGGCCGCGTTTTCCAGCAGGTTGCACAGCACGCGCTCGATCAGCACGGCGTCGTAGCGCACCAGCGGCAAATCCGGCGCCAGCTGCGTCTGCACGGCATGCTGCTGCAATTGCGGGCCGCTGGCGCGCAGCGCGCTGCCCACCACTTCTTCCAGCGCCTGCCATTGCAGGTTCAGGCGCACCTGCCCGCTTTCGATGCGCGCCATGTCCAGCAAGTTCGCCACCAGGGCGCTCATGCGCACGGTTTCGGACTGCAGCGAGCGCGCCATGTCCAGCTGCGCGGGCGACAAGGCAGGCCTGGATAGGGCCAGCGACTCGGCCAGTCCCACCAGTGACGTCAATGGCGTGCGCAAGTCGTGCGACAGGGCCGCCAGCAGCGAATTGCGCAGCCGCTCGGACTCCATCTGCAGCAGCGCGCCCTGGGCCACGTCGATGTAGTGCACGCGTTCGAGCGCGATGGCCGCCAGGGCGGCAAAGGTATCGAGGTGCTGGCGCTGTTCCGGCACCAGCAGCCAGCGCCCGTGCTGGGCAGCCTCCAGCGGCAACAGCGCCAGCACGCCCCGCGTGCGCATCGGCGCAATCAGCGGCAGGTAGAAAATGGGCGAAGCCGGCAAGGTATCTGTGCCCGTCCCCGCCGCCTGCGCATGGTCGAAGGCCCACTGCGCGATGCCCATGTCCAGCGGCTCGCCGCCGTTCGGCGTCTGCAAGCTGCCCTCGTCATCAGGTAAAAGCAAGGTGGCGCGCGCACGGAAAGCCCGCTCGATGGCACTTTTCGTGATGTCGAAAATCTGCTCCGTCTGCAGCACGCCGGACAATTCACGCGAAAACTCGTACAGGGCGCGGGCACGCGCTTCACGGTGCGATGCCACGCGCGCCTGGAAGCGCAGGCCGGCCGTCAGGTGGCCCGTGATCAGGCCCACGGCCAGCATCACGCCAAAGGTGATCACGTACTGAAAATCGCCCACGGCAAACGAAAAACGCGGCGGTACGAAGATGAAATCGAAGCATGCCACGCCCACCAGGCTGGCCAGCGCCGCCGGTCCGCGCCCCAGGCGCACGGCCACCAGCACCACCGTCAACAACGACAGCATGGCGATATTGGCCAGGTCCAGGTAGGGTTGCAGGGGCACCGAGGCGAGGGCCGTGCCCAGGCTGGCACCGGCGGCCAGCAGGTAACGCCAATGGCGCGATGGCCTGCGCGGCGCCTGCGTATCGTCGCCCGCCGCGCGCCGCAGCGCCGCATCGGCAGGTGGCAAGCCGACCTCGATCAAATCGATATCGGGCGCCAGACTGGCCATGCGCACGGACGGCGGCGCCTGCCACAGGCGCACCAGCGCACCGGCACGGCCACGGCCCACGATGACTTTCGAGATATTCGCGCTGCGCGCATACTCGACCACGGCGCCGGCGATGTCGGCGGACGGCACAATGGCCGTGCGCGCACCCAAGTCCTGCGCCAGTTTCAGCGTTTTCAGGATGCGTTCACGCTCGCGTGCCGGCAGGTGCTGCAGGCGCGGCGTTTCCACGTACAGCGCGTGCCATTCCGCATTCAGCTGGCTGGCCAGGCGCGCCGTGCTGCGGATCACGTGTTCGCCCCCCGCGTACGGGCCCACGCAGGCCAGCAGCGCGGCGCCCGTCTTCCACACGGGATTGATGGATTTCTCGACGCGGTATGCCTGCACGTCGTCCTGCACCCGGTCCGCCGTGCGGCGCAAGGCCAGTTCGCGCAGGGCGATCAGGTTACCCTTGCGGAAAAAATGCTGCGACGCCCGCTCAGCCTGCTGCGGCTGGTATACCTTGCCCTGCTTCAGGCGGCGCAGCAGTTCGTCGGCAGGGATATCGACCAGCACCACTTCATCGGCGCGGTCGAACACCGTGTCGGGCAGGGTTTCGGCCACGCGCACGCCCGTGATGCCGCCCACCACATCATTGAGGCTTTCCAGGTGCTGCACATTCACGGTCGACAGCACATCGATGCCGGCCGCCAGCAATTCCTCGACGTCCTGCCAGCGCTTCGGATGGCGCGATCCGGCCACGTTCGAATGGGCCAGTTCATCCATCAGTATCAGCGACGGCGCGCGCAACAAGGCTTCGTCCAGGTCGAACTCGAACAAGGTCTTGCCCCGGTACTCGATGGCCTTCAGGGGAAGCACAGGCAAGCCGTCCAGCTGGGCCGCCGTATCCTGGCGCCCATGCGTCTCTACCACGCCCACCAGCAAGTCCTGGCCATCGGCCAGCAGTTTGCGCGCGGCGGCCAGCATCGCATAGGTCTTGCCGACACCGGCCGAGGCGCCGAAATAAATGCGCAGCCGGCCGCGCGCGGCTTTCTTTTCCTGCGCCTGCACTTGCGCCAGCAGGGCATCAGGGTCGGGGCGTTGGCTGTCGTTGGGGAGCATGTTGTATTTTAATCTTCTTGGGCATTGTAGGTCGGATTAGCGCGCAAGCGCGTAATCCGACGACATTGTTGGCCTAGCTGGTGGTGATGTCGGCTTACGCTGCGCTAAGCCGACCTACGCACCGTTGCCAGCTTACTTTGCCATGGCATCAAGCGCCAGATTCAGTTCCAGCACATTCACCCGTGGTTCGCCGAAAAAGCCGATATACGCGGTTTTCTGCACCTTGGCGATGGCGTTTTCCACCTGCGCCAGCGGCACGGCGCGCACGCGGGCCACGCGCGGCGCCTGGTACAAGGCTGCCGCCAGGCTGATTTCCGGGTCCAGGCCGCTGCTCGACGCCGTCACCAGGTCGACGGGAATGGCGCGCGTATTGCCGGGATCAGCTTCCTTCAGGGCGGCGATGCGCGCCTTGACGGCGTCCACCAGGGCCGGATTGGTCGGTCCCTGGTTCGAGCCGCCCGAACCGGCGCCGTTATTGGCCATCGGCGCGGTGGCCGATGGCCGGCCCCAGAAATACTTGGGCGAGGTGAAGGACTGGCCGATCAGCATCGAGCCGATGGGCTTGCCACCACGCTCGACGATGCTGCCGTTGACTTCATCGTTGAAAGCCAGCTGCCCGATGCCGGCCGTGGCAAACGGATAGACCACGCCGCAGATCACGGTCAGCGCGGCAAACAGGACCAGGGCGGGACGTACGATAGTGCTCATGATGGTTCCTTTAGACTAAATTGAGTGCGGACAGCAGCATGTCGATCAGCTTGATCCCGATGAAGGGCAAAATGATGCCGCCCAGGCCGTAGATCAGCAGATTGCGGCGCAACAGGCTGGCCGCGCCGATGGCCCGGTATTGCACGCCTTTCAACGCCAGCGGGATCAGCACGACGATGATCAAGGCATTGAAGATCACGGCCGACATGATGGCCGACGCCGGACTGGACAAGTGCATGATGTCGAGCGCCTTCAACTGCGGATAGGTACCCACGAACGCCGCCGGGATGATGGCGAAGTACTTGGCGATATCGTTCGAAATCGAGAACGTCGTCAGCGAACCGCGCGTCATCAGCATCTGCTTGCCGATTTCAACGATTTCCAGCAGCTTGGTCGGATTCGAATCGAGGTCGACCATATTGCCCGCCTCTTTCGCCGCCTGCGTGCCCGAGTTCATGGCCACGGCCACGTCGGCCTGCGCCAGCGCCGGGGCATCATTGGTGCCGTCGCCCGTCATCGCCACCAGGCGGCCTTCGGACTGGTAGCTGCGAATCAGCTTGAGCTTGTCTTCCGGCGTCGCTTCGGCGAGAAAATCGTCCACGCCCGCCTCGGCGGCGATGGCCGCCGCCGTCAGCTTGTTGTCGCCCGTGATCATGACGGTCTTGATGCCCATGCGGCGCAGTTCCGCAAAACGCTCCTTGATGCCGCCCTTGACGATATCCTTCAGTTCCACGACACCCATGACGCGGCCGTCGTCGACCACTACCAGCGGCGTGCTGCCACGGCGCGCGATATCGTCGACAGCGCGCGACACCTCGAGCGGATACGGCTGGCCCAGCGCTTCCACGTACTTTTTCATGGAATCGGCCGCGCCCTTGCGCAACTGGCGCACCTGCTGCTCGCCAGGGATATCCACGCCGCTCATGCGCGTTTGCGCCGTGAAGGGCACGAAGGTGGCGTGCAGGCTGGCCATCTCGCGTTCACGGATGTTGAACTTCTGCTTGGCCAGCACGACGATGCTGCGACCTTCCGGCGTTTCATCGGCCAGCGAGGCCAGTTGCGCCGCGTCGGCCAGCTGCTGCTCCGTCACGCCGGGGGCCGGCACAAAGGTCGAGGCCTGGCGATTGCCCAGGGTGATAGTGCCCGTTTTGTCGAGCAACAGCACGTCCACGTCGCCCGCCGCTTCCACGGCGCGGCCCGAGGTGGCGATCACATTGGCCTGCATCATGCGGCTCATGCCGGCCACGCCGATGGCGGACAACAAACCGCCGATGGTGGTCGGAATCAGGCACACGAGCAGCGCGATCAGCACGGTGATGGTGACGGGCGTGCCGCTGCCGGCCGCCGCCACGGAAAACAGCGAATACGGCAGCAAGGTCACGGTGACGATCAGGAACACGATCGACAGGGCCACCAATAAAATTGTCAGGGCGATTTCATTCGGCGTCTTCTGGCGCTTGGCGCCTTCGACCATGGCGATCATGCGGTCGATGAAGGCTTCGCCCGGGTTGACGGAAACGCGCACCAGCAGCCAGTCCGACAGCACGCGGGTGCCGCCCGTCACGGCCGAAAAGTCGCCGCCCGATTCGCGGATGACGGGCGCCGATTCGCCCGTGATGGCGCTCTCGTCGACGGAGGCCACGCCGGCCGTCACTTCGCCGTCGGCGGGAATCACGTCACCCGCCTCGACCAGCACCGTCATGCCCTTGCGCAGGTCGGTCGCCGGCGTCGGCAGCCAGGAGGTGCCGTATTTCGGCGTTTGCATTTTCTTTGCCATCACCGTCTGCTTCAGGGCGCGCAGCGAGGCCGCCTGGGCCTTGCTGCGGCCTTCGGCCAGCGCTTCGGCGAAGTTCGCGAACAGCACGGTAAACCACAGCCACACGGCGACGGCGGCAATGAAGCCGAATGGCGCTTCACCCTGGCCATTCAGGGCCTGGATGGCCAGCAGGGTCGTGATGATGCTGCCGACATACACGACGAACATCACGGGGCTGCGCCACTGCGTGCGGGGGTCAAGCTTTTTGAACGCATCGACGATGGCAGGGCCAATCAATGCGGAATCGAACAAGGTCAGGCTTGTGCGTGACATGGTAGCCTCTTATTTTGTAAAAAGTTGCAGGTGTTCGACGATCGGGCCCAGGGCCAGCGCGGGAACGTAATTGAGCACACCGACCAGCACCACCACGCCAATCAGCAGGCCGATGAACATGGGGCCGTGCGTGGGCATGGTGCCGGCATTGGCCGACAGGCGCTGCTTGGCCGCCAGCGAACCGGCTACTGCCAGCACGGGCACGATCACGCCGAAACGGCCGAACCACATGGCGATCGCCAGCATCACGTTGTAGAACGGCGTGTTGGCGGACAGGCCGGCAAACGCGCTGCCGTTGTTGTTGGCCGCCGACGTGAAGGCATACAGGATCTCCGAGAAACCGTGCGCGCCCGGATTGGCCACGCCGATCTTGCCCGGTTCGACCATCACGGCGATCGCCGTACCCGTCAATACCAGGGCTGGCGTGACCAGGATGGCCAGCGACACCATCTTCATCTCATAGGCCTGGATTTTCTTGCCCAGGTATTCAGGCGTGCGGCCTATCATCAGGCCGGCGATGAAGACAGCCAGGATGGCAAACATCAGCATGCCGTACAGGCCAGTGCCCACGCCGCCGAAAATCACTTCGCCGAATTGCATCAGCAGCAGCGGCACCATGCCGCCCAGGGGCATGTAGGAGTCGTGCATGGAATTGACGGCGCCGCAGGATGCCGCCGTCGTCACCGCCGCGAACAGGGTCGAGGAGCTGATGCCGAAGCGCGTTTCCTTGCCTTCCATATTGCCACCCGATTGCAGGCTGCTGGCCTGCTGATCCACGCCCAGCGCTTGCAGGTTCGGATTGGCTTGCTGCTCGGCGCTCATCACGCCGACCGTCATGACGACAAAGATCAGGCTCATCGCGGCCAGCACGGCCCAGCCCTGGCGCAGGTCGCCCACCATGCGGCCAAAGGTGAAGCACAGGCCGGCGGGAATGATGAAAATGGCCAGCATCTGCAGGAAGTTCGACAGCACGGTCGGATTTTCATACGGATGCGAGGAATTGGCATTGAAGAAACCGCCGCCATTCGTGCCCAGCAGCTTGATCGATTCCTGCGAAGCGACGGGGCCCATGGCGATCGTCTGCGTGGTTGCCACTTGCGCTTCCATCACAGGCTTGCCGGCCGTATCGAGCACGGGCTGACCATCGGCCGTCACTTTTGGCGTTTCATACGCCACGTGGTCGAGCAGGGTCACTTCCTTGTAGGCGGAAAAATTCTGGATCATGCCTTCGCCCATAAAGACGACGGACAGGGCCAGCGACAGCGGCAACAGGATGTAAAGGGTCGAGCGCACCAGGTCAACCCAGAAGTTGCCGATCGATTTGCCCGAGCGCGAGGCGAAACCGCGCACCAGCGCAAAGATCACAGCGATGCCGGTGGCCGCTGAAAAGAAGTTCTGGCATGCCATGCCCAGCATCTGGGTCAGGTAACTCATGGTCTGCTCGCCGCCGTAGCCCTGCCAGTTGGTATTGGCGACGAAGCTGACGGTAGTATTGAACGAGGAATCGGGGCTGACGGCGCCCAGGCCCTGTGGATTGAGGGGCAAGAGGCCCTGCAGGCGCTGCAGGCCGTACACGAAGACGGCGCCCACCGTGTTAAACACGATCAGGGCGATGGCGTAGCTTTTCCAGCCCATGGCCTTGTCGGCAGGCAGACCGGACCAGCGGTACAGCAGGTTTTCAAATTTTTGCAGCCAGCCCAGGCCGCGCACGGGGCCGTCGCCGGCCACCTTGGCCATGTACAGGCCCAGCGGATAGCCGGCGGCCAGCAGTACGGCCAGGAAGGCCACCAGCAGCAATATCGATTGCGTCGTCATCACAGTTCCTCCGCTTTCAGCAGCGCCACCAGCAGGTACACGAGCAGGCCAGCCGAGACCACGGCGCCCAGCACATAAAACGCGTTCATTTGACGCTCCCTAATTTGTCGCAGGCGACGGCAAAGCCGGCCGCCACGACGAAAAAAACGGCAATCAAGCCGAGATACACGATATCCATTCCCACCCTCATTCAGGTTTGTTTTGATAGTGAGCAGATTAGCCAAAAGGGTCTAAAAAATTTGTAAAGACTGGAGAGGTGCTTGTAAACAAGATGTAAAAACGGCGGCTTTGCCGCATAAAATCGTCCACAATGGGCGCCAAACCACGCGCACGGCGCACTGTTGTTGCCCTGGAGTAGCGCTATTGCTCGCTGGACAAGATAGAATGCGCGAGCGTCCGCACAAGGACGCCAAGCCTGCCGCACTGCCCTCTGCCAGTGACGCTGGACGGAATATACTGTATATTTATACAGTTATCGCCGCCGTTGTCACTGCGTCCTGCAGCGCCCCGGCCTGGCGTTCCAACCACTGTCTTTACTTAGCTTGAACACGTATGGCCACTAAAAAACCAGCATCCGACTACAGCGAATCATCCATCCGTGTCCTGAAAGGACTGGAACCCGTCAAGCAGCGCCCGGGGATGTACACCCGCACTGAAAATCCGCTGCACATCATTCAGGAAGTGATCGACAATGCCTCCGACGAGGCGCTGGGCGGTCATTGCACGCATATCGCCGTCACGCAAAATACGGATGGCAGCATCACCGTCGAAGACAATGGCCGCGGTATTCCCGTCGGCATCCACCCTGAAGAAGGCGTGCCGACGGTGGAAATCGTGTTTACACGGCTGCACGCGGGCGGCAAGTTCGACAAGGGTTCGGGCGGCGCCTACGCGTTCTCGGGCGGCTTGCACGGGGTCGGCGTGTCCGTCACCAATGCGCTGTCGACGCGCCTGGAAATCACCGTCTGGCGCAAGGAAAGCGACGGCAACGGCCTGCATCACATGGTGTTTGCGAATGGCGACGTGATCGAACCCCTGAGTTCCCGCCCCGCCCCGCGCGACGGCAAGAAGTCGGGCACACGCGTCACCGCCTGGCCCGACGCGAAGTATTTTGATTCGCCGAATATCTCGCAAACCGAGCTGCAGCGCCTGCTGCGCTCGAAAGCCGTGCTGCTGCCCGGCGTGATCGTCACGCTGACCAACGCCAAGACGGGCGATACGCAAACCTGGCAGTACGCGGAAGGCTTGCGCGGCTACCTGACCGAATCGCTGGCGCAGGTATCGAATGGCGAAACCCTGATTCCCCTGTTCGAAGGCGCGCAATACGCGGGCCCGGACTCGGAAGGCTTTGCCGAAGGCGAAGGCGCGGCCTGGGTGGTGGCGTGGACGGAAGAAGGCGCCATCGTGCGCGAATCGTATGTCAACCTGATTCCCACCTCGAATGGCGGCACGCACGAATCGGGCTTGCGCGACGGCCTGTTCGGCGCCGTGAAAAACTTCGTCGAAATGCACTCGCTGCTGCCGAAAGGTGTCAAATTGCTGCCGGAAGACGTGTTTGCGCGCGCCTCGTTCGTGCTGTCGGCCAAGGTGCTGGACCCGCAATTCCAGGGCCAGATCAAGGAACGCCTGAATTCGCGCGACGCCGTGCGCCTGGTCTCGACCTTCACCAAGCCGCCGCTGGAACTGTGGCTGAACCAGCACGTCGACTACGGCAAGAAGCTGGCCGACCTGGTGATCAAGCAGGCGCAGTCGCGTCAGCGCTCGCTGCAAAAAGTGGAAAAGAAAAAATCCTCGGGCGTCGCCGTCCTTCCCGGCAAGCTGACCGACTGCGAATCGTCGGACATCACGCGCAATGAACTGTTCCTCGTCGAGGGCGACTCGGCGGGTGGTTCGGCCAAGATGGGCCGCGACAAGGAATTCCAGGCGATTTTGCCCCTGCGCGGCAAGGTCTTGAACTCGTGGGAAACGGACCGCGACCGCCTGTTTGCGAATAACGAGATCCACGACATCGCGGTGGCCATCGGCGTCGATCCGCACGGCGTGGGCGACTCGCCCGACCTGTCCGGCCTGCGCTACGGCAAGATCTGCATCCTGTCCGACGCGGACGTGGACGGCTCGCACATCCAGGTACTGCTGCTGACCTTGTTCTTCAAGCATTTCCCGGCCCTGATCAACAAAGGCCACATCTGCATCGCCCGCCCGCCCCTGTACCGCGTGGACGCGCCGGCGCGCGGCAAGAAGCCGATGCAGAAAATCTATGCGCTCGACGACGGCGAACTGGTCGCCATCGAGGACAAGCTGCGCAAGGAAGGCGTGAAACAGGGCGCCTGGTCGATCTCGCGCTTCAAGGGCCTGGGCGAGATGAACGCCGAGCAGCTGTGGGAAACAACGATGAACCCGGACACGCGCCGTTTGCTGCCAGTGACCCTGGGTGAAATCGACCACATGACTTCCTCCGCGCGCTTCAACATGTTGATGGGCAAGGGCGAAGCGGCCGGACGCCGCGCCTGGATCGAGGAACACGGCAATGAGGCGGAGGCGGATATCTGATGATCATCGGTATCGACCTGGGCACCACCAACAGCCTGGTCGCCATCTGGCGCGACGGCAAGGCTGCCATCATCCCGAATGCACTCGGTGAACACCTGACGCCGTCGTGCGTCAGCATCGACGACGACGGCAGCGTGCTGGTGGGCCGCGCCGCGCGCGAGCGCCTGCAGACGCACCCGCAACTGACGGCCGCCGTTTTCAAGCGCTACATGGGCAGCGAAAAGAAGATCACCCTCGGCACGCAGCAATTCCGTCCGGAAGAGCTGTCGTCGATGGTGCTGCGCGCGCTGAAGGAAGATGCCGAAGCCTTTTTGGGCCACAAGGTCGAAGAAGCCATCATCACCGTGCCCGCGTATTTCAGCGATGCGCAGCGCAAAGCCACGCGCATCGCAGGCCAGCTGGCCGGCTTGCGCGTGGAGCGCCTGCTGAACGAGCCAACGGCCGCCGCGCTGGCCTACGGCATCCGCGACAAGGAACAGGAAAGCAAATTCCTCGTCTTCGACCTGGGCGGCGGCACGTTTGACGTGTCGATCCTGGAACTGTTCGAAGGCGTGATGGAAGTACGCGCCTCGGCCGGCGACAATTTTTTGGGCGGCGAAGACTTCGTCACGGTGCTGGTCGACGCCTTTTTGGACGGCAGCGGCTTGCGCGACGCGGCCGGCAGCCGTTTGTTCGATCCGCGCCAGCAACAGCTGCTGCGCGATGAAGCCGAACGCGTCAAGCGCCTGCTGTCGGAGCAGCCATCCGTGCGCATGGCCACGCGCTACCAGGACAAGGAATACAGCTGGGAGATCGGCGAAGACAAACTGGCGCAGCTGTGCGAAGCGCTGCTGGCCCGCCTGCGCCTGCCAGTGGAACGGGCGCTGCGCGACGCCACCATCCGCGCCGCGGAACTCGATGAAGTGGTGCTGGCCGGCGGCGCCACGCGCATGCCGCTGGTGCGCAAACTTGTCTCGCGCATGTTCGGCCGCTTCCCCGCCATCCATCTGGACCCGGACGAAGCCGTGGCGCTGGGCGCCGCCGTGCAGGCGGGCCTGAAGATGCGCGATGCGGCCCTGGACGAAGTGGTCATGACGGACGTGGCACCGTATTCGCTGGGCATTTCGATTTCGCGCCAGGTCGGCGCGAACCAGTATGAAGGCGGGCATTACCTGCCCATCATCGAGCGCAACTCCGTGGTGCCCGTCTCGCGCACGGAAAACATCACCACCATCTACGACAACCAGAAGGAAATCAACGTGGCGATCTTCCAGGGCGAGTCGCGCCTGGTGGCCGACAACGTCTTCCTCGGCAAGATCAGCTTCCCGATCCCAGCAAAAAAAGCGGGCGAGATCGGCATCGACGTGCGCTTCACCTACGACGTCAGCGGCGTGCTGGAAGCGGAAGTGACGGTGCTGGCCACGCAGGAACGCCACAAGATGATCATCAGCGACAATGCGGGCGTGATGACGCCGGAACAGATCGAGCAGCGCTTTCTTGAACTGGCCGACCTGAAGATCCACCCGCGCGAGCAGATGGAAAACCGCACCCTGGTCACGCGCGCCGACCGTCTGTACGAACAGTCGCTGGGCGACGTGCGCCAGTACCTGGCGGCGCACACGGCGAACTTCCAGGCCGCGCTGGAAACGCAGGACCCGAACACCATCCGCAAGGCGCGCCAGGCGCTCGACGAGGTGTTGCGCCAGGTCGAGAGCGAGAGCTTCCTGTAAATGGACGGCGGCATGCACAACGGACAGCGCAGCCTGTGGACAATCCTGGGCACGGAGCCGACGGGCGACGAGCGCACCCTCAAGCGCGCGTACGCGAAGCGCCTGAAGGTGACGCGTCCCGAAGACGATCCTGCCGCCTTCCAGGAGCTGCGCGAAGCGTATGAATACGCGCTGCGCCATGCGCACCTGTTTGCCGCGGAGCTGCCGGAAGCGCAAGCGGCCGAGGCCGAGGCCGAAGCGGCAGCGATGGCAGCGCCGCGCATGGAACCGGCCGACCTGTGGGGCGTCATCGACGAACCCGCGCAGGAAGCGCAGAAGCTGCCCGCGGAACTGTGGGGCGTCATAGCCCAGGAGCCAGCAGCGCCGCCGGAACTATGGGGCGTGGTCGCCGTCGATCCCGTCCAGGAAGCGGCCAATCTATGGCAAGGCTGCCTGGCGCTGACGCGGCATGCGGATGCCGGCGACGCGCTGGCCCGCATGCTGCAGGACGACGCCATGCTGAACCTCGACGTGCGCGAGGAATTCGAGCTGTGCGCGCTGCGCTACTGCGGCGGCGCCGGCTATGATCTGGCGCTGCGCCAGGCCCTGTTCGAGCAGCTGGGCTGGGACCGCGACTTTTCCTACCTGGCGCGCAGCCATGCGGATCTGGTGCGCAGCGCCGTGCAGCGCTACCGGGCCGACCGCTCGTTCGCCCATTTCAGCGACAACCGCGACAGCTACCCCGGCCTGGACTGCCTCATGTCGCAGCAGGCACCAAGCGCCTACGCGCGCCAGCTGTTCGACCAAAAATTCACGCTGCAGCTGCGCGAACTGCTGCAGACGATACGCTGGCAGCACGCCGAGATGCTGGCCTATAAACTCGATACGGATCTGTTCGAGCAATGGGAACAGGCGGTCTTTTCCAAGCGCTACTTCAAGCAGACGGCGCTGGCTTCGTGCGGCCTGGGTTTCGTGCTGCATTTCATGCTCTCGGGCGTGATCAGCGTAGCAGGCTTGGAACTGAGCAACGCGGGCGGCTATGCCAGCCTGATCGGTTTTCAAGTGCTGGCATTCCTGCTGTTGGCCATGAACGCATGGCAAAAGCCGGCGCCGGCATATGCATGGATGGCCTCCTTGCGAGAGGAACTGCACGCCTGCCTGCCAGCGCTGCGCAGGCACCCCGGTCTGGGGCAATGGTGCTGGATCATGCCGTTCCTGTGCCTGGCGCTGCTGCTATTCATACCAGCGCCTGCTGCTCCACTGCGCATAACCACTTCGTTAGGACTGTGCATCACGGCGCTGCTGGCCGCGAAAGCCAACTACGCACTGCTGCGCGGACGTCTGCTGGCTTGCATCCTGATCGCCTTTACGGCAACCATGGTTTTCACGCTGGACAGGACCGATACCGGCCTGGCACTGAGCGACGGCATCATGCTGCTTTTCTGCGTGCAGGTACTGGCACTGCGCTCGATGACGGGACTGTATGTCGATAGCGGCGGACCAGCGCATCTCCTGCCGCGCCTGCGCGCTGTCTGGATGATCGGTTGCACCATCGCGTTCCTGTCCATACATCTGCATGCAGCGCCAGCGCATGTGCTAGGTGCCGTGCTGTTTGTCTGGTCCTGCATCGGCATGCTGTTTGCTCCTTTCGAGCTGAACTGGCGCGTAGCCTGGCCAATTGCCATCACGCCCGCAGCCGCCACCTTCTTGCTCGCCAGTCAGCTCGGTGGCCCGCCAGACCAGGCCATCGTCAAGCTGAGCGCCGTACTGGCGCTGTCCGTCCTGTATTTCACCGTGCGTCATCTTTATCTGCAGCAGCGCAGATCCGCACAAGCAACCGGGCTGTCATAATCGGCCCCATGAATTCAAACGCAACTACTTCATACTGAAACAAGCGCCATGTCCACACAAACCAATTTATTTGACGATGCCCAGCCTGAGCCGACCCTGCCGGATGAACCGGTATTCGACGGCGAAGCGCTGACCCTGTCCACCTTTGCCGAGCGCGCCTATCTCGATTACGCCATCTCCGTCGTCAAGGGCCGCGCCCTGCCCGACGTGTGCGACGGCCAGAAACCCGTGCAGCGCCGCATCCTGTATGCGATGAATGAGCTGGGCTTGAATTCCACGGCGAAGCCGCGCAAATCGGCGGCCGTGGTCGGCGACGTGCTCGGTAAATTGCATCCGCACGGCGACCAATCCGTGTACGACGCGCTGGTGCGCATGGCGCAGGATTTTTCCTTGCGCTACCCGCTGATCGATGGCCAGGGCAACTTCGGCTCGCGCGATGGCGACGGCGCGGCGGCCATGCGTTACACGGAAGCGCGTCTGACGCCGATCGCCAAGCTGCTGATGGATGAAATCGGCATGGGCACGGTGGATTTCCAGCCCAACTACGACGGCTCGACGGAAGAACCGAAGCTGCTGCCGGCGCGCCTGCCGATGGTGCTGCTGAATGGCGCCTCCGGCATCGCCGTGGGCCTGGCGACGGAAATCCCGTCGCACAACCTGGCGGAAGTGGCGAAAGCGGCCGTCGCCATGATCCGCGATCCGAAGATGACGCACGCCGAGCTGATGGCCATCATTCCCGGCCCAGACTTCCCCGGCGGCGGCCAGATCATCACGCCGCCCTCGCAAATCCAGGACATGTACGCGAGCGGCCGTGGCAGCATGAAGGTGCGCGCGCGCTGGAAGATCGAAGAGCTGGCGCGTGGCCAGTGGCAAGCCGTGGTAACGGAGCTGCCGCCGGGTACCTCGTCGCAAAAGGTGCTGGAAGAAATCGAGGAACTGACGAATCCGAAGATCAAGCTGGGCAAGAAGGCGCTGTCGCCCGACCAGGTAGCCCTGAAAGCGCTGATCCTCAATTCGCTCGACACCATCCGCGATGAATCGGGCCGCGCCGCGCCCGTGCGCCTGGTGTTCGAGCCGAAGTCGAAGAACCAGGACCAGACGGAATTCATGCTGATGCTGCTGGCGCACACCTCGCTGGAATCGTCGACCTCGATCAACCTGGTGATGATAGGCGGCGACGGCCGCCCGCGCCAAAAAGGGCTGGGCGACATCCTGCGCGAGTGGATCGATTTCCGCTTCGAGACCGTCACGCGCCGCACCAGCTACAAACTGGGCAAGGTCAAGGACCGCATCCATATCCTGGAAGGGCGCGAAGCAATCCTGCTCAATATCGACAAGGTGATCCAGATCATCCGCAATTCGGATGAACCGAAAACGGCCCTGATCGAAGCATTCAAGCTGTCCGAGCGCCAGGCCGACGACATCCTGGAAATCCGCTTGCGCCAGCTGGCGCGCCTGGAAACGATCAAGATCCAGCAGGAGCTGGCCGAGCTGCGCAAGGAAGAAAAGTCGCTGCAAGACCTGCTCGACAACCCGGGCTCGATGAAGCGCGCCATCATCCGCGAAATCGAAGCGGACGCCAAGCAGTTTGGCGACGCGCGCCGTACCCTGATCGAGGAAGCGCAAAAAGCCGTGGCCGAACAGAAGGTGGTCGATGAACCGGTCACCGTCATCATTTCGGAAAAAGGCTGGGTGCGCGCACGCACCGGCATCGGCCACGATGCGGCGCAATTCACCTTCAAGGCGGGCGACACGCTGCATGGCGCCTTCGAATGCCGCACGGTCGATACCTTGCTGGGCTTTGGCAACAACGGCAAGATTTACTCGGTTCCCGTCTCGGCGCTGCCCAACGCGCGCGGCGACGGCGTACCGATCACGACCTTGTGCGACCTGAGCGGCGGTACGCCCGGCAACGCCGTGCGCATCCTGCACTACTTTGCGGGCAATGGCGCCACCAACTTGCTGCTGGCGTCGAGCGCCGGTTACGGCTTCATCGCCAAGGCGGGCGACATGAACAGCCGCCTGAAAGGCGGCAAGGCCTTCATCACCCTGGACGATGGCGACGTGCCTCTGGCCCCGAAAGTCATCCCCGAGGCGGCCAGCGCCCTGGCCTGCCTGACGGAAGGCGCGCGCCTGCTGGTGTTCGGCCTCGATGAAATGAAAACCCTGACCAAGGGCGGCACCGGTGTCAAGCTGATCGACCTCGATGCCAAGGACAAGCTGCTGGCCGTGCAGCCGATCACCCAGCGCGGCGTGGTGGTCTCGGGTATCGGCCGGGCCGCGAAACCGCAGGATGCATCGCTCGGTGCCACGGCCCTGGCCGAGCACTTCGGCAAGCGCGCGAAGAAGGGCAAGGCATTGGCGGCCAAGCTGAAACCGGTGTCCATGGCGGCCATCGGCTAAGCACCATCGGTTCACACGAAAAGACAGGTTCGCCTGTCTTTTTTTTCGCCTATCGCCGCGTAGCGGCAGCAAAGAAAAATAATTTTACAAATACGTCCCGCGTTCCCGTTATCCCTGCAGGCATGCCACCGGCATGCCGCCCACGGACAGGAAAACAAGGATGACAAACAACGTTTCAGGCAGGCTGCCATGCAGCGCCTGACCCCGGCCGAGCAGCTGGTAGCGGCCATGGCGGCCGAAGGCTTGCCGTATAAAAGCATCGCCAGGGAACTGGGCAAGTCGCCGGCCACCGTGCGCAACCAGCTGCATGCGATTTACCAGAAACTCGGTATAGGCAACCGCACGGCGCTCGCCTGCAAACTGCGCGGCAAGCCTTAACGCCGCGACAGGCGCAGCACGTCGGGCGTTGCCTCGACGATATCGATCACGTCCTGTGCCCCGCTAGCCTCCCCCAGAGCATAGCGCCCCATGCCCAAGGGGCGCAACCGGGTAGACGGGCCGGCACGGGGACGGTCATCGGGGCCGGGCGACAGGCTGGTCATGCTCACCTCCCCGCCTTCCAGGCTCCCGGTTCCGGCGCCAAACTCCAGCACCTTGCGCCCCTTGCGGCTGGGAGGAAAGGCGAACGTGACCGTGGGCCGGTACACCTCGATACCATCTGCATCCTCTTCGAAGGAATGCGTCCAGCTACCGCTGGGCAATGCCGTTGTCATGCCGTGCATGCCGCCTCCCGTTGAACACATTGACGTCAGAAACACGATACCACGCCGCCCAGGCTTTCATAGCCGCTCACGGACGGCGACCAGGCCGTGCCGTTCCACGCCTTGTGGAACAGGGCGCCATTCGTGCCTGTGACAAACACGTCGAGGCGGTTCGGCGCCCAGGCCGTGGCGCGCGGCCGCGAGGTACACACGCCGCCCAGGCTTTCAAAGCCCGTCAGGGAGGGCGACCAGGCGGTGCCGTTCCAGGCCTTGTGGTACAGGGCGCTATCGGTGCCGATGACGAACAGGTCGAGCCGGTTGGGCGCCCACGAGACGGCTTCCACCTCGCCCACGCAGATGCCGCCCAGACGTTCGAAGCCATCGATGGACGGCCCCCATTTCGCGCCATCCCACCATTTATGGTACAGCGCCCCATCGCTGCCCGTGACGAATACGTCGAGGCGGTTCGGTCCCCACGCCACCGCCTTCGGCGACGAGGTACAGATGCCCCCCAGGCGCTCATAGCCCGTCAGCGACGGTCCCCAGGCCGTGCCGTTCCACCACTTGTGGTACAGGGCATGGTCGGAACCGATGACGAAGACATCGAGGCGGTTCGGTCCCCAGGCCACCGCTTCCGGCTGGCCCAGGCACAGACCGCCCATGGCTTCGTAACCCGTCAGGGATGGCCCCCAGGCAGACCCGTTCCACCACTTGTGATACAGGCCGCGGTCCGTGCCGACGACAAACACGTCGAGGCGGTTCGGTCCCCAGGCCACGGCGCGCGGGTCGCCCACGCACAAGCCGCCCATCGCTTCATAACCGGTCAGGGACGGCCCCCACGCCGTGCCGTTCCACCATTTGTGAAACAAGCTGCTGTCGGTACCCGTGACGAACACATCGAGCCGGTTCGGCCCCCACGAGACCACCTGCGGCGCACTGGTACAGATGCCGCCCTGCCCTTCGTAGCCGGTGACGGATGGCGCCCAGGCCGAGCCATTCCAGGCCTTGTGATACAGCGCGCGGTCCGTGCCCAGCACGAAGACGTCGAGGCGATTCGCGCCCCAGGCCACGACGGGCGAGGAACTCTGGCGCGGCGTGGCGCCCGTGCCGCCCGTCCCCGTGCCGATGCTGGCGCGCGGACCATCGAGGCAGGCCTGCATGCGCGCCACCTGGCCCGCCGTGAACATGAACATGGCGGGATCGTCGACATAATCCATGTAGTTCATGAACATGTCGCCATTCGGTCCGTTGCTGCAGGAAATATGCGGGAACGAAGGCTGGCCCGTGTTCGGTCCGCCCTGGTTCGGCGTATCGGACACGTTGTCCGTGCCCGAGCAGCCCGTGCCATCATCACCCCAGATATGGTTCAGGTTCAGCCAGTGGCCGATTTCATGCGTGGCCGTGCGTCCCAGGTGGAACGGTGGCGCCGCCGTGCCGGTCGTGCCGAAGGCCGATTGCAGGATCACCACGCCGTCGGTGGCGGCCGGGCCGCCGGGAAACTGCGCGTAGCCCAGCAAGCCGCCACCGAGCTGGCACGCCCAGATATTCAGGTAACTGTCGGCCGGCCAGGCGTCCATGCCGCCCGTCGCCTGCGACTTGACGGCATCATCGGCGCCAAACGAGGCCACCGTCGTCTGGCGCCGCTCGATGCCGCTGCTAGCCGCACCGTTCGGATCGGTGGTGGCCAGCACGAACTCCACGCGCGCATCGGACGTCAGCGGCAGGAATGGTGCCGGCGTGCTGCTCACATCCGGATTGACGCGCCGGAAATCGCGGTTCAGCACGTCGATCTGGCTGGCGATCTGTGCATCCGAAATATTCTGCGCGGCCGTATTCCACACCACGTGCACCACCACCGGTATCTGCGTCACGCCGGAACGGCCGGCAATGCCGCTGTCGCCCTCGTAGAGTCCGGCGAGATTTTCGATATCGGCGCGTACGTTCGCATAGGAGGGATCTTCGGTCAGCAGGCGGCGATGCACGTCCATCGTGGCGCAGGTGCGCGTCTGCGGCGTGCCCCCGCCCTGTCCACCGGCGTCGCCGCCCATGCCGCCCCCTCCGCCATCGCGGTCGCCACCCATGCCGCCGCCTCCGCCATCGCGGTCGCCACCCATGCCGCCGCCATCGCGCACGTGCATGCAACTGGCGCCCGCCATGCCCTGCGATGCCTGCTGCATGCCGCCGCCCGGCATGTCGCCAGCATCCGCGGCGGCGGCGCCCTGGGTGAGCGCCGCCTGGTCGGCATACGACATGCCCAAGCGGGTCCCGGACATGGCATCGTCGCTACCTGCCGCGCCAGCGTCGGCCTGTACGTCGCCCTCGACCGGCATGGACTGCATGGAAGACATGGCAGGCATGCCTTCCGCCGAACCGGTGGCCGGTGATTTTTTCGTTTTAGCGGTGCTCATGATGTCTCCCTTCGTCTGTTTGCCAGTTCACTATGGCACGCCGAAAAGAGGAGCATTTGCGCCAGATCAAGACTGGCAAGCGGCGGCTAAGAAAAGTGGCAGACGAAAAAAAAGACAGCCGAAGCTGTCTTTTTGGCTTGCAGGCCGTGGCCCGCAAACGGGGAATTACTTGGCGGCGGCGGCCTTGACTTCAGCGTCGGCCTTGGCCTTGACTTCTGCCGTCTTGGTGGCGGCGAGGGCTTTATCGGCGTTCGCTTCCACTTTTTCCTTGGCGACCTTGGCGTTCGCTTTCACGGCCGTCTTGGTGGCTTTCGCATCGGCTTTGGCATCGGTTTTATCGGCCTTGGCTTCCGCTTTCAGCTTGTCTTCCGCATCGGCGCTGACGACTTTGTCGTGGGCCTTGGCCTTGGTTTTATTGGCCTTGTGATGGGCGTCGGCTTTCTTGTCGTCGGCCTTCATTTCAGCCTTGGCGACGTTGGCGTCAGCCTTGGCATCGACTTTGGCTTCCGAAGCGGCAGCCTTGTTGACGTCTTTTTGCGCGGAAGCCTGGGCTTTCACGACAGCTTCGGTAGCCGGCGCGGTTTGAGCGAAGGCGGCGGTAGCAAACAGGGTGGCGATCAGTGCGGCGAGTAATTTGTTCATGATGAGACCTTTCAATATGGTTTAATTTTATTCTTACTAAAGGCGGGCAAAATGTTCAAAATTTGCCAGGCATCGCGCTGTTTCTGGATGTAGCGCAATGGCATGACTTCATAGTAAAGATAACTGGAAAACCACACAGTGCGTTAGCGCACTCAACGGAAAATATGTGCAATTCGGCAAATTTCCCATCGAGCACGGCCTGACGCTTCAGATCCTCATGCGCCCACGGCCAGCGCCGCATGACGGGCAGCCACCCACTCCTCGTTGGCCGGCTCCACGCCCACCACGATGCGGCTGGCATCGCTGGAAATGCGGCTGGCGTTGCGCGCATTGGCCTGCGCATCGAGCACGGGGCCGATGAAACCCAGTTCGGCGCAGATGCGCTGGCGCAGTTCGGCGCTATGCTCGCCGATACCGGCCGTAAACACCAGCATGTCCAGCCCACCCAGCACGGCCGTCAGGGCGCCGATCTCGCGCACGATGCGGCGGATATACAGGGCCAGCGCGGCGCGGATGCGCTCGCCCGTGGCATCCTGCCGGTCCTGCTGCGCCAGCAGCACCGGCGGATCGGCCGACACGCCCGACACGCCCAGCAAGCCCGACTCGTGGTACAGCACATGCGCCACTTTTTCCAGCGACAGTTTTTCGATTTCCATCAGGTAGATCACGGCGCCCGGATCGAGCGAACCGCAGCGCGTGCCCATCATCAGACCATCGAGCGCGGAAAAGCCCATGGTCGTGGCCACGCTGTGCAAATTGTCCATGGCGCACAGGCTGGCGCCGCTACCCAGGTGGGCGACGATGACCTTGCCGCGCGCGACAGCACCAAAGCGCTGTTCCAGCACCAGCGACTGGTATTCGTACGACAGGCCGTGGAAGCCGTAGCGGCGCAAGCCCCGCTCCCACGCATCGTAAGGCAGGGCCAGCATTTGCTCGACCTGCGGCACCGTGTGGTGGAAGGCCGTGTCGAAGCACGCCACCTGGGCGATATCGGGCCGCGATTCGAGCAGCACCTCGATCGCCTCCAGCGCGAACGGCTGGTGCAGGGGCGCGAGCGGCACAAAACTTTTCAGGTCCGCCAACACCTTGGCATCGATGCGCACGGGAGCGAAATACTTGCTGCCGCCATGCACCACGCGATGCGCCACGGCGCGCAGCGGGCGCCCGGCCAGCTGCGCCACGACTTGCGCGCGGATGTATTCGAGGGCCGCGTGATGCGGCTGCTCCGCATCGAGCTGCAAGGCGACTGCCGGCAGGCCGCCGGCGCGGTAAGTGGCGTTTTCACGGCCGATGCCTTCGACTTTGCCGCTCCATTGCGCCTGCTGCGGCAGCACGCCGCCGGCTTGCTCGAACAGGGCGAATTTGATGCTCGACGAGCCGCAGTTGAGCACCAGGATCAGGGCGCCATCGGCGTACTCGCCGGCATGTTGGACGGGTGCGTTCATGGTGGCGTGCTCCGGTAATGATTGGCCAGCATCACGGCGATGGCGCACGAGGCGATGCGGCTGGCGCGCGAATCGGCGCGGCTGGTCAGGATGACGGGGACCTTCGCGCCCAGCACGATGCCGGCGCTGTCCGCGTCGCCCATGTATTCGAGCTGCTTGGCCAGCATGTTGCCGCTTTCCAGGTCGGGCACCAGCAAAATATCGGCGCGGCCCGCCACTTCCGAGACGATGCCCTTGACGGTGGCGGCGGCAATCGACACGGCGTTGTCGAAGGCCAGCGGGCCATCGAGGATCGCCCCGGTGATCTGCCCGCGGTCGGCCATCTTGCACAGGGCGGCCGCGTCCAGCGTGGCCGGCATGTCCGCGTTCACCGTTTCCACGGCGGCCAGGATGGCCACGCGCGGGCAGGCCACGCCGATCACGTGCGCCAGGTCGATGGCGTTGCGCACGATGTCGGCCTTCATGGCCAGGTTCGGCGCGATATTGATGGCCGCATCGGTGATGATGAAAGGACGCGGATAGGCAGGCGTCTGCATCAGGAAGCAGTGGCTGATGCGGCGCTTGGTGCGCAGGCCGGCGCTGGCGGCCAGCACGGCCGACATCAGTTCATCCGTGTGCAGGCTGCCCTTCATCAGCGCCTCGACTTCGCCCTTGCCCGCCATTTCGGCGCCGCGCGCGGCGGCAGCATGGCTATGCTCGACATCCTCGATGGCGATGCCTTCCAGGCTCAGGCCAGCTTCGGCCGCCACCGCTTCCAGGCGCGCGCGCGGCGCCACCAGCACGGGCGTGATCAGGCCGGCCGCATGGGCGTCCAGCGCGCCCGCCAGGCTCAGTTCATCGCAGGGGTGGATCACGGCTACCCGGATCGGGCCCAGCGTGCGCGCGTGTTCCAGCAGGCGCCGCGTGCCGTCGCCGTTATGCAGGCGTACTTCGGGCAAGGTGGCGCGCACTCTTTCAATCTGTTCAGCGGGCGCGATCACCTGCGCTTCGCCATCGAGCACCACGGCGCCATGCTGGTTGACGCAGCGGCAGGCCAGAGTCACGTGGCGGTTGCGCGGCTCGCGCGCGGTGACGGTGACGCTGATGGCCAGCGTATCGCCGACGCGCACGGGCTGCAGGAAACGCAGGGTCTGGCCCGTGTAGACGGTGCCGGCGCCGGGCAGGCGCGTGCCCAGCACGGCCGAAATGAGGGCGGCGCCCCACATGCCGTGCGCGATGACGCCCTGGTAGCGGCTGGAAGCCGCAAATTCGGCATCCAGGTGCTGCGGGTTGTCATCGCCCGACATCACCGCGAACAGGGCGATATCGTCCATGCTCAGGGTGCGCGTGATGCTGGCGGTGTCGCCGATGGCGATCTGGTCGAAGGTGCGGTTACGCACGATATGCAAATCATCGTCTTGGGTAGTAGTCATCATGGTCTTCTAGGCAGAGGTAGTGTTTTTGGCAGGTTTGGCCTGGACAGCAGGCTGGGACGCAGTTTGAGATGCATGCGCGGCCGGTGGCAGCGCCTTCGCGTGCGCCTTGATCGCACGGTCGAATACCTCCAGCATTTGCTGCAGGCTCGCTTCCTCGTCCGGCGTCGGCGCTTCGGGCACTTGCAGCACTTGCTGCATCCATTCGCCCAGCGCGTTGATGGCATCCGGTTCGGCGCGTGCCAGCAAAGTCGGCAAGGCCGCGATGGCGGCATCGAAATCATGCAGCATCAAACGCGCCTGCTGGCGCACGATGCCGCGGAATTCTTCCATGCTGAAGCCCTGCGTGTACTGCGGCTTGACCAATTTGAGGGCCAGGTTGACGCGGCGCTCGTCGGCGATCATGCGGAAGCGGTAGATATAGAACAGCGCGCGCACGGCCGCTTCCACCAGGCCGCCATGCTGCATGTCCGCGTCCATCTTGAGCGTTTCGCAACGCACGTATTCGCAATGCTCGGGCGAGATACCGGGATGCGGGCGCGGCGGCGTGACGTCGCCGATGGCTTGTCCCGTCAGCGCCTGCACCAGGGGCGAACCGTACACCAGGTCGAAGGTCGTTTCCTGCACCGTATCGCGCCAGTCGCGCCAGCTGTTCAAGCCGGCAGTGATGGCGCCGGAGATGGCCTCTTGCATGGCCAGCAGCGGATTGTCCGGCGCCACCGGCTGACGGTGCGCGCGCACTTTTTCCGCCTCCTTGGCCACCAGCTTGGCCAGCGGATTGTGGTCCGTCCAGCGCTCGTACGAGACGCGCAGCGGATGCGTGAGCTGCAGGAAGCGCGCCGACTGCGGCGTGACCATGGCGCGCACCCAAGGCTGCGCAAACGTGCGGTACAAAGCCAGGTTCACTTCGGACACGCGCGCGGCGGCGGCGAATTTGCGGTCATTTTCCACGCTTGGCTGCACGATGGCGCGCACATCCTCGATGCCGCGGTGCTCGACCTGCAGCACGTAGTCGCCGCTGGCCAGGTCCGCGTTCGGCGTATCGGGCGTCTTGTCGACGATCCGCGCTTCGTAAATGCCGGCCGGCAGCAGGTTGATCAGGTCGATATTGCTGGCGAATTTCTGGTGTTCCTTGTGGCCTACCTTGGCCGAGACGAAAATGCCCAGGTGGCCAATGCTGTCATGCACGGCGTAGACGATGGTCTGGTCGTGCAGCAGCACATCGTTGTCGTCGCGGTACAGGTCCGTGATCCAGCCCAGCGCCTGCGGCGGCGGCGTGATGTTGTCGCCGTTCGAGCAGAACACGACGATGGGCGAACGGATATTGCGCAAGTCCAGGCGCACGCCGTCGGAGGTGATCAACTCCGCCGTGGCCAGGCGGTTGCCGATGAACAGATTGTCGACGATGTACTGCATCTCGACGTCGTTGAGGAACACGTGGCCGCCCCAGTATTTTTCAAATTCCAGATAACGGGGCGCTTCCGTATCGATGTTCGCGTACAGGTTGTACTGCTTGCCCCACAGGGTGTTGGCCGGGTTCAGCTTCTCGAAATTCTGCACCAGGCTGGCGCCGTCGAAACGGCCCTTGCCCAGGTCGCCCGCCAGGGCCGTGGCCCAGCTGCCGCCCATCAGGCCACCCGCATAGCGCATCGGATTGCGGCCATGCCAGCCGGCCCAGTACGACACGGGCGCGCCAGCCACGATGATGGGGCCGAACAGCTCCGGGCGCATGGCCGCCGTCATGAGGATTTGCCAGCCCGCCTGGCAATTGCCGATGACGACGGGCTTGCCTTCGCTGAGCGGATGCAGGGCGATGACTTTCTCCAGGAAAGCCGCCTCGGCATGCATCACGTCTTCCACCGTCTGTCCCGGCACGGGATCGGGCAGGAAGCCGACGAAGTAGCACGGGTGGCCGGCGCGCAGGGCCACGCCGATTTCGCTCTCGGCCTTGAAGCCGCCGATGCCGGGACCGTGACCAGCACGCGGGTCGACGACGACGAACGGCCGCTTGGCTTGATCTGGTTCCGGTGCATCTGGCGTCAATATGCGCGCCAGGCCGTAGTTGACGGGACGCGCCAGCTCCAGGCCGGACATCACCAGTTCGGCGGGAAAGTCCAGTACGTTCGGCACTTCCTCGGCCAGATGCTCCTGGTACTGGTTGCCGCGCCGGCGCATCACGTCCGCGTACAGCACGATGCGCTGCCACGAGTCGCGCGCATAGTCGCCCAGCACGCCCAGCGACGGCAAGCCGCCGGTGGAGAAAAATGGAGCAGTTTCGATCTTCATGGCTATCCTTTTCATGCAAACAAACGCCGGAACATTCCGGCGCGGGGGCTACGCCATCTGGCTGATGGTCTTGCGAAAGCGCGCCAGCGCGAAGGTAAACAAAGCCGTGCCGATGGCCAGCAGGGCCAGGAACGGTTTCCACACCACGTCGATGCCGGCGCCCCGGTACAGGATCGCCTGGCTCAGTTCGACGAAATGCGTGGTCGGAGCGATCAGCATGATGTTCTGCACCAGTTCGGGCATGCTTTCGCGCGGCGTGCTGCCGCCCGAAAGCATCTGCAGCGGCAGCAGCACGAGGATCAACAGCATGCCGAACTGCGGCATGCTGCGCGCCACGGTGGCCAGGAAAATACCCATCGAGGTGGTGGCAAACAAGTGCAAGGCTGCGCCGCACAAAAACAGCGCGATCGAGCCTTCGATGGGCACATGCAGCATGCCGCGCACCACCAGGTTCAGCGACAGGGCGGCGGCCAGCAGCACCACCAGGCCCATCGACCAGACCTTGCCCAGCATGATTTCAGCCGGCGTCACGGGCATCACCAGCAAGTGCTCGATGGTGCCGTGTTCGCGCTCGCGGATCAGCGCCGCACCCGTCAAAATGATCGACAGCATCGTCACCTGGTTGATGAGTTCCATCAGCGAGCCAAACCACGCCTGGCTCAGCGAAGGATTAAAGCGCGCACGCATCACCAGCTCCACCGGCGAGACCGTCGCGCCGCGATAGCGCTTTGCGAATTCGGATATTTCGCCGGCGACGATCTGCTGGATGTAGCCGCTGCCGCTGAAGGCCTGGCTCATGCGCGTGGCGTCCACGTTCAGCTGCAGCTCCGCCTGGCGCCCACCGAGCACGTCCGCCTGCAGCTTGGGCGGGATCGTCAGCACGAAGGTGTACTGGCCCGCGTCCAGTCCCGCATCGACCTGGCTCTGGTTGATCATGGCCGGCGGCGTGAATTGCGGCGGAAAGAAGGCCGAGGCGATGCGCCCGGACAGCGGCGAGCCATCCTCGTCGACGATGGCGATCGAGGCCATGTGCAGGGTTTCCGGCTTGGCCGTGGCGGCCACGTAGATGGCCAAAGTGAAGGTATAGAGAATCAGGATCAGCATCATCGGATCGCGGATCAGGCTCCAGATTTCCTTCACGCCCAGGCGGTAGATATTTTCAAGATGCCGCATATCAGCTCTCCTGTTTCTTCAGCAGCGCCACCGTCACGCCGAGGATCACGGGGATCGCCACTATCAGGGGCCAGAACGAGGCGTGCAGGTCGCCAAAGCCCAGCGCCTTGTTGAACACGCCGCGGCTGATATTGAGCATGTGCGTGGCCGGGTACATCAGGCCGATCGCCTTGCCCACGCCTTCCATCGAGGAGACTGGATTGAGCAGGCCGGAAAACTGGATGGCCGGGATCATGGTGCCGATCATGGTCACGAACAGGGCTGCGATCTGGCTGCGCGTAAACGTCGAAGCGAACAGGCCGATGCCGGTGGCGCAGATATTGAAGATGAAAGTGGCGCCGATCAAGGTCAGCAGACTGCCCTTGATCGGCACGCCAAAGGCGGTCACCGCCAGCAGCGCCATGAGGGCGAAGTTGAACATGGCCAGCACGACGTATGGCACCTGCTTGCCGAGCAAGAATTCCAGGCGCGTGACGGGCGTCACGTACAGGTTGATGATGGAGCCCAGTTCCTTTTCACGCACCACGGACAGCGCCGCCAGCATGGCCGGCAGCATCAGCAGCAGCAGGGGAATCACGGCCGGCACCATGGCCGGCAGGCTTTTCACGTCGGGGTTGTAGCGGTAGCGCGTCTGGATGGCGACGGGATTGCTCATCGTGATGCCATAGCGGTGCAGGGCCTGGTCGGCCAGCCACAGCTGATGCATGCCCTGCACGTAGCCCTGCACGGTTTCGGCGCGCATCGGCATGGCGCCGTCGATCCAGGCGCCCACCTGGGCTGGCGCGCCGCGCTGCACGTCGCGCGCAAAGCCGGGTGGAATCTCGATGGCCAGCGACAGTTCGCCGCTGCGCATGCGCTTGTCGATATCGGCATAGTCGCGCAGCGGCGCTCGCTCGACGAAGTAGCGCGAACCGGCCAGGTTGTTCGTGTAATTCTGGCTCAGGGTGGTCTGGTCGTGGTCGAGCACCGCATAACTGAGGTCTTCCACATCCAGGCTGATGCCGAAGCCGATGACGAACAACAGCAGCACGGAGCCGCCCAGCGCCAGGGTCAGGCGCACGGGGTCGCGGCGCAATTCCAGCGTTTCGCGCCACATGTAGCTGAGCATGCGCCCAAGACTGAAGCGGCTGCGCTGCTGCTTCTGCTGCGGCGCCTGCACTGCCGCCTTTTGGCCCGGCGCCTCGCTTTCCTGCGCTTCGGCCGCTGCCGTGCCGCCGCCCGCCTCTTCCAGGTAGGCGATGAAGGCAGCTTCCAGCGATGGCGCGCCCTTCTTGCGTACCAGTTCGGCCGGCGCATCGCTGACCAGCACTTTACCGGCATGCATCAGCGAGATGCGGTCGCAGCGCTCCGCCTCGTTCATGAAGTGGGTGGAGATGAAAATGGTGACGCGGTCGCGCCGTGCCAGCTCGATCATTAGGCGCCAGAAATTGTCGCGTGCGATCGGGTCCACGCCGGACGTGGGCTCGTCGAGAATCAGCATTTCCGGCTTGTGCACCATGGCCACGGCCAGCGACAAACGCTGGCGTATGCCCAACGGCAGGCTGTCGGGCAGGTCGTCCATCACCTCGCGCAAGTCGAAGCGCTGCGCCATCTCGTCGATGCGGGCAGCGATTTGCGCTTCCGGCACGTGGAACAGGCGCGCATGCAGCACCAGGTTCTGGCGCACCGTCAGTTCGCTGTACAGCGAGAACGCCTGCGACATGTAGCCGACCCTGCGGCGTGTGTTGATATCGTTGGAATCGACTTCCTTGCCGAACAGCCAGGCCTTGCCTTCCGTCGCCGGCAGCAGGCCCGTGAGCATCTTCATGGTGGTCGATTTGCCGCAGCCGTTCGAGCCGAGAAAGCCGAAAATCTCGCCGCGACCGATGCGGAAATTCACATGGTCGACGGCCGTGAAATCGCCGAAGCGCATGGTCAGGTCTTGCGCCTCGATGGCGACGTCCTGCGCGCTGGCAGCGTCCAGCGGCGTAATCACCACAGGCTGGTGGCCCGCGCGCTTGGCTTCGGGCAGCAGCTTGATGAAGGCCGCCTCCAGGTTGTCGCTTTGCGTGCGCGCCAGCAGTTCGGCCGGCGTGCCCGTATCAAGTACCTTGCCGTCATCCATGGCCACCAGCCAGTCGAAGCGCTGCGCCTCGTCCATGTAGGCGGTGGCGACCATCACGCTCATTTGCGGGCGCTGCACGCGAATGCCGGCGATCAGGTCCCAAAACTGGGCCCGCGCCAGCGGATCGACGCCGGTGGTCGGTTCATCGAGAATGAGCAGGTCGGGATCGTGGATCAGGGCGCAGCACAGGCCCAGTTTCTGCTTCATGCCGCCCGACAGCTTGCCCGCCGGGCGCGCCAGGAAGGGGTGCAAGCCCGTGCTGCGGGTCAGCTGGTCGATGCGGCGCCGGCGTTCGGCGGCATCGTGGCCAAACAGGCGCGCGAAAAACTGCAGGTTTTCCTCGACCGACAGGGTCGGATACAGATTCTTGCCCAGGCCTTGCGGCATATAGGCGATGCGCGGACAGACATCGTCGCGGTGGCGCGCATCGCGCATGTCGCCGCCCAGCGCCATCACGCTGCCCTGCTGCACGGCGCGCGCGCCGGCCACCAGCGACAGCAGGCTCGATTTGCCCACGCCATCGGGCCCGATCAAGCCGACCATGCGGCCGGCCGGCACATCGAGGTCGATGGCGTCGAGCGCCACCGTCTTGCCGTAATGCTGGCTGACGCCCTTGATGCTGACGACAAATGGGGTCACGTCCATGGTCACTGCGGAACTTTGGCCGTCAGTTCAGCGGGCCATGCCTGCTGCGCATCGAGACGCACCCAGGCCACGCCGGGCAAGCCCACCTTGACCAGCGCCAGGTGCTTTTGCAGCAGCTCGCGGCTGATCTGCGCTTTCACGCGGAACATCAGCTTCTGGCGCTCGCTGGCCGTTTCCACTGTCTTCGGCGTGAACTGCGCGCTGGCGGCGACAAACGAGATCGTCGCCGGAATCACGTAATTGGGCGCCGCATCGAGGATGATGCGCACTTCGCCGCCCATCGCCACCTTGCCAGCCGCCGTCTCGGGCAGGAAGAAGGTCATGTAGACGTCCGACAGATCGACCAGGTTGAGCACCTTGCCGCCACCGGCCAGCACTTCGCCCTGCTGCGCCACCAGGTACTGCACGCGGCCGTCGCGCGGCGCCGCCAGCTGGCCATCGGCCAGGTCGGCATCGATGCGCGCGGTGGTCGCTTCGGCGGCCGTCACGGCGGAACGCGAACCGACCACTTGCGCCCTGGCCGCGTCGATGGCCGCCTGCGCCGCCGTGACCTGCGCCTTGGATGCATTCAGGGCTGCGGCCACGCTGCGCACGCGGGCGCGGTCATCGTCGAGTTCCTGCACCGAGGAAGCGCCCTCCTTCGACAAGGTTTCCGAGCGGGCCAGGCGGCGCTTGGCCGCATCGAGTTCGCTTTCACGCTGCGCCACCAGGGCCAGCGCGGCCGCCTTGTCGCTCTCGCGCACGGCCACCTGCGCCTGCGCACCGACCACCGCGTCGGAAGCCTGCTGCTGGCGCGCGCGCGCCTCGTCGCGCTGGGCAGTCAGCGAGTCCACCTGCATGGTGGCCAGCGGCTGGCCCGCCTTGACGAAGTCGCCCTCGCGCACGAGGATCTCCTTGACCCGCCCCGCCAGCTTGGTGGCGACGTCGATTTCGGTCGCTTCGATGCGGCCATTGCCGCTGACAAAACCTTCGCCAGGGCCGGTAGGACGCATTTTTTGCCAGGCCACATAGCCCAGCACGAGAACGGCCACGATCAGCGCGGCGGGGATGATTTTTTTCTTCAGTTGTGGAGTCATGATGTCGGCAATCGCAATTAATTGGAGAACGTGGTGGCGGCAGCAGGTGCGCCGCCGCCCAGGGCGGCATACAGGCTGACCTGGCTGGAGAGCAGCGCGCGGCGCGTCTGCACCAGTTGCTGCTCGACCGTCAGCAGGTCGCGCTGCGCATCGAGCACTTCCAGGTAGGGCGCGGCGCCATTGTCATAGCGCAGCTTGGCCAGGCGTGCGCGTTCGCTCTGCGCGGCCAGGGTGGTCTTGCCGATGTCGACCTGCAGCGCCAGCCAGCGCCGGTTCGACAACGCGTCGGCCACTTCGCGAAACGCGCCCTGCACGCTCTTTTCATAATTGGCCACGGCCACGTCGCGGCGTACCTCGGCCAGGTCCATGTTGGCGCGGATGCGGCCCGCGTCAAAGATCGGCAGCACCAGGCGCGGCGCGAAATTCCAGGCGCCGCTGCCCGAGTCGAACAGGCCGCTCAATTCCGCGCTGGCCGTGCCGTAGGCGGCCGTCAGCGAAATGGTCGGGAAGAAGGCGGCGCGCGCGGCGCCGATATTGGCTTGCGCGGCGCGCAGCTGATGCTCGGCCGCCACCAGGTCGGGGCGCTGCGTGAGTAAAGCCGAGGGCAGGCCCGCATGCAGCGGCTGCAGCACGCTGGCGTCGTCGAAACGGCGCGTGTCAGGCGTCAGGTCGACCGGGCCGCCCACCAACTGGGCCAGCGCATGCGCCTGCACGGCGCGCGCCTGCTCCAGCTGCGCCGACAGCGAGAGAGCCTGGCTGAGCAGGGTTTCCACCTGCGTCAGGTCCAGCTTGGAAATCGAACCGACCTCGAAGCGACGCGTAAAGATGCGCAGCGACTCGGCGCGGCTGTCGACCGTGGCGCGCGCCAGCGCCACCCGTTCATCGAGTTCGCGCAAGCTCAGGTAGCCATTGGCCACCTGCGCCACCAGGGCCACGCCGACGGCGCGACGCGCCTCGTCGCTGGCCAGCAGGGTTTGCAGCGCGCTGTCCTTCAGGCTGCGCACGCGGCCCCAGAAATCAAGCTCCCAGGCGCTCACGTTCAAGCCCGTTTGGTACTGCGCGCTCGTCATGGGGCGGCCCGTCACGCTCAGGTCACCGGGCACGCGCGCACGGCTGCCGGAGGCGCCCAGCGCAATGGTGGGGAATTGTTCCGCGCGCTGGATGCCATACGCGGCGCGCGCCTCTTCCACGCGCAGGGCGGCGATACGAATATCGCGGTTGCCGGCCAGCGCCTGCGCAATCAGCGCCTGCAGGCGCGCGTCGGCAAAATAGGCTTGCCAGGCGATGTCCGCCGCGTGCGCGCCGGCGGGATCGGTTTCCGGATACTGCGCCGCCACGGGTAGCGGCGGTGGCGCATACGGCGGCGCCATCGAGGCGCAGCCGGCCAGGGCCAGCGTGGCGGCCAGTCCAGTGGCCAGCGCGGCCATCCTGGCGCACGCAGATAAAGCGGGAACAGGCATGATCATCTTCTTCCAGTCAATTCAGAATGTTGTAGCCGCCGTCGACATACAAGGTGCCGCCCGTGATGGCGCGTGCGCCGTCGCCGGCGAGGAAGGCGCATAGCGCGCCCACGTCCTCGATGGTGGCCAGGCAGCGCATGGGCGAGCGTTCGATGGCGTCGGCCATCAGGCGGTCGAAATGGGCAATGCCGGAAGCGGCCCGCGTCTCCAGGGGCCCCGGCGAGATGGCATTGACGCGGATGCCTTGCGGACCCAGTTCGGCCGCCAGGTAGCGCACCGATGCTTCCAGCGCCGCCTTCACGGGACCCATCAGGCCATAGTCGGCGATGACTTCCTCGGCGCCCAGGTAACTCATGGTCATCAGGCTGCCACCGTCCGGCATCAGCGGTTCGGCCAGCTTCGCCATGCGCATGAAGGAGTGGCAGGAGATATCCATCGCCTGCGCGAAGCCGTCGGCCGAACTGTCCGTGACGCGGCCATGCAAGTCTTGTTTGGGCGCGTAAGCGATGGAATGGACGATGAAATCGAGCCGCCCCCACTGCTTCTCGATCTGCGCAAACAGCGCTTCGAGCTGGCCCGGCACGGCCACATCGAGGGGCGCCATGATGGCCGCCTGCACTTGCTGCGCCAACGGTTCCACATGCGGACGCGCCTTGTCATTGAGCCAGGTCACGGCCAGTTCGGCGCCAGCCGCGCGCAAGGCGCTGGCGCAGCCCCAGGCGATGCTTTGCGCGTTGGCGATGCCGACCACCAGCCCACGCTTGCCCTGCAAAGGCAAGTACTGCTGCAAGGCGGCCGTCATGCCTGAACTGGACGCAGGGCGGGCCAGGGCGTGGCCGCATGCACGCAGCGCACCGCGCCGGCGCGCATGGCGGCGGCGCACATGGCCAGGGTGACGCCACCGGCGCGCGCATACGGCAAAGCAATGGGAGTGTGGGGGTGTAAGGTACTGCACGCGTCAGGCGCGGGGATCTGCATCTTCATGAATCGGGCTTCCGTCACTGAAATTCGAGGCCAGCACCAGTGCATTCTCGGGGAACTGGTACGGGGCGAAAATTACTCTACAGCATTTAGATACGTGATTCGCGATGAGTCCGGTCCGCATGCATAAAGCTTTTGAGCTAGGTCAACTATAAGTGCGATTGCGGCAATGCAGCATTGATGTAAATCAAATTTTACCTCAATATTATCTAAATGAAATATTTTTCAAGCAAGCGTGCGGGCATGCATATTTGATAATACTACTGGGCTGACGGGAAGAAAAGGGACTTTTCCGGTGCAGATTGGCATTGCTTTAAAAACAAGCAGCGCTGGGCGGTGGCGGATGGCAGGCGGCGGGGGAGAGATGGAATGGGGGCCATGCTATTGCGTTGCAACATGGCCGCCATGCCTTACGGAACTGCGCTGAACGACCTTATTGGCGCGGCGCCGCTGCGGGACGCGAATACAGGTCGATGATGGTGCTGATGCCATCCTGGCATACTGAGCAGAACGTCTCGCTGCGGTCGAACATGATGCACTGCATCTCGGGCCGGTAGTAGCCGGACGACTCATAATTCGCGCCTTCGAAGGCGCCCACCGCATGGCGCTGCGGCGCCTTCGAGAACAGCTGCTGCGTGTACGCCAGGTCGGCCTTGAACAAGTCGCTCATCTCGCTTTCCGGGCGGTTGGCCGCGCGCAGGGCGGCGCGCTGCTTCTGGTATTCGCGCGCATGGCTGTCGTACGCTTCCTTCGGCCACGGCGTGGGCAGCGGCGTGCCGGCCTTGACGTGGTTTTGCCATTTCAACCTGGCCGGATCGCGCAGGGCCGTGGCGTTCGGCTCCCACGGTTCCTGCCGCTCGCCATTTGACTGATAGGCCACGGGCGAAGTGTAGTACTCGTCGGCCAGGCCGGCGAAATGGTGGCCGAATTCATGCACGAACAGGTAATTGGCCCAGTCGTTGTTGGCTGCGGCCGTGCTGAACTGGCCGAAGATGCCGCCACCGCCGTAGGTGTCGTTGTTCACGAGGATTTCGATGAATTCATACGGCGCATATTGCGCCAGGTCGCGCAGCGCGCGGTTGTCGGTGGTCAGTACATAACGCTCGCTGCCGAAGATATCGTAGCGCGTGCCCAGCGGCGACGCATGGTGCACGCCCGTCGATGGACGCGACACGCCCGATTCCTGCGTCGGCGCGGCCATGGCCCACACATTGAAGTCATTGGCCCGCTCGCGAAATGGCGACACCGTAAACAGGTGTTCGGCCAGTTTGCGCGCCGTCGCTTCGAACTTGCCCATTTCGGCGGCCGTATAGCCGTCGCCCATGATCAGCAGGTCGACCTTCCCGGACGAGGGGCCACTGATGCGGATCGGTATCGGCTTGACGGGTGCCGGCGGCTGCTTGCGGATCACGTCCTGCGTGGCCGGGTCGACATCGGTACTCCACACAACGGAAAACAGACCGCGCTCGTCGCGCTTGAGGATGCGCACGCGCACGGGGTGCTCGGGCTGCGGGAAACGCACGGATTCCTGGAACGCGCGCGTGGTGGTTTTCGCTTCGTCGGTACTGGCCCATTCACCGAAAATGGTGGAGAAGCCGCGCGAATACAGCACCTTGCCCGACTGGATATCGACCACTTCCAGCAGGTTGTTGCCACGGTTGCTGTCATCGATGGGACGCGCCAGATTGCCCGGCCATGGCAAGGGTTCGACCAGCACGCGCTCGACCGCATAATGCTCGCCCAGCGCATTGCCGCTGTGCTGGTAATCGAGGCGCATGGTGGCCGGCTGGGCGGCACCGGCAGCGTGCGCGACAGGGACGATGCCGGCGGCCAGCGCCAGCGCGCAGAGGAAGGATCGAATCGGGGTCTGCTGCATTTCATTCCTGACACGGTAGAAAAACGGGTAAAAGAAGCGGTTTTCCAAACAAACAGCGGCGCCAGCGGCGGGCATGGAAAAATCCGGTGCGGCACATTGTAGCGACAGGAATACGCACTGCAAAGCACCCATTTTACGCACCCGCTTGACCACGCCACGCAATCGCTTTATATTAGACTGACTAGTCAATCAATTAAAAGGATAGCCAACCGCCATGCGCACCATCGATCCCGGCAAACACGCGGCCCGTCGCGACGCCATTCTCGCCGCCGCACGCAGCTGCTTCGCGCGCAAGGGCTTTCACCAGACCAGCACCGCCGCCATCTGCGCGCAAGCGGGCATGAGTCCCGGCAACCTGTTTCATTACTTCCCCACCAAGCAAGCCATCATCGCCGCCATCGTCGACCAGGAAGGCAGCGAGACGGCCACCTATTTCGCAGGCGTGCAAGGCAGCGCCGATGCGTACGGCGCCCTGCTCGACTTCATGGACCTGGTGCTGGCGCTGGCAGCCGACGGGGATTTTGCGGGGCTGGCGCTGGACATTTCCGCCGAAGCGATGCGCGATCCGGATATCGCGGCCAGGGTGGCGCGCAATGATGCCGTGCTGCGCGCCGGCGTGCAGGCGCTGCTGGAAAGCGCTGCGGCACAAGGCCAGGTCGACGCCGCGCTCGACCCCGCGCAAACGGCAGGCTGGATCGCCGCGCTGATCGACGGCATCTTCAACCGGGTCGCCGTCGATCCCGCTTACGCACCGCCGGCGCAGCGCGCCAGCCTGCACCTGTTATTGGCGCGCTTCCTGCGCCCTGCCCGGTCATGAGCGGCACCATGAGCAGCTCACCAAGCACGCCATCGGCGCGCATCGCCGACGTCGACGCCCTGCGCGGCTGCGCCCTGTTCGGCATTTTGGTCGTCAATATCGGCGCCTTCGCCACGCCCTGGTTCGGCCTGGGCTTGACCGATCCGGCCTTTCACGGCGGCGTGGACCGCGCCACGCATTTTCTCGTCGCGCTGCTGTTCGAGACCAAGTTCTATCTGCTGTTTTCCTTCCTGTTCGGCTACAGCTTCACCTTGCAGATGCAGGCGGCGGCGCGCGCCGGTGCGCCGTTCGTGCCGCGCATGCTGCGCCGGCAAGCGGGCCTGTGGCTGATCGGCGCCCTGCATGCCGTGTTGCTGTTTCATGGCGACATACTCACCACCTACGCCCTGCTGGGCATCGTGCTGCTGGCACTGCACCGCTGCGGCGAACGGCCCGCCCTGACCTTGGCCTTTATCCTCATCGCCGTCTGCGTGGCATTCTGGGCGGGCATGGCCTGGCTGCAAAGCCTGCAGCCGGCGGGCGACGCCGCGGACAACGCCGTGGCGATGGCGCAGAAGGCGGCGACAGCGCTGGCCGCCTACCGCGCCACGCCAGCGGCCGTCGTCCATCAGCACTTGCGCGAACTGAGTGACATCTGGATCGTCCTGCTGCTGGTGCAAGCGCCGTGCGCACTGGCCATGTTCTTGTGCGGCCTGGCCGCCGGCAAGCGCGAGATGCTGCTGCACGCAAGCGATTATCTGCCGCTGCGCCGCCGCCTGCTGTGGGCCGGGGCGCTGGTGGGCCTGCCCGGCACGGCCTTGTATGCGTGGACCTCCGTGTATGCGCAAAGCCAGGCATGGCAGGTGGCGGGACTGGCCGTGGGCCTGGCCACCGCGCCGCTGCTGGCCGGCGCTTACCTGGCGCTGGCACTGGCCCTGTTCGAGCGCCTGCGCGGTGGCACGCTGTTTTCCCTGCTGGCCGATACGGGCCGCATGGCCCTGTCGAACTACCTGCTGCAGTCGGCCATCTGTGCCTGGCTGTTCCTCGCGTATGGCGCACGGCTGATGGGCAGCGTCTCGCCGCTCGGTGCGCTGGCGCTGGCCGTCATCATCTTCAGCCTGCAGTTGCCACTGAGCCGCCGGTGGCTGCGCGGCCACGCGTATGGCCCCGTCGAGTGGCTGCTCAGGGCATTGACGATCGCCGCGTGGCCGCGCTGGCGGCGATAGCGCACCGCCTATTTGTAGCGGTACAGCGGCTGGCGCAGCTGGATCGGGCGGATATCGAGGCGCAGTTTCAGCACCGAATACGCTTCCGCCTCGGTCGAACTGTAGCCGACGCTGTTGACCGTTTTACTGAAGCGGAACTCGAAGCCCAGGTCCGGGTATGGGTCGCGCGGGTTGCCGAAGGCGATGCCGATGGCTTCCTGCTGCGCGTTGTCGATCAGGTTGCCCATCAGGTCCAGCACGGCGTTATTGCCGAGAATATCGTTGGTAAACACAGGCTCGCGCATGTCGGGCTGGTTCGGATCGAGCTTGTTGTCGGCCTTGTCCGGCGAGGGCGTAAATACGCGCGTGACGAGGTTGAATTTGTCGCCCCGGTCCAGATAGCTGATGGCCGCGTTGCTGATATTGAAATTTTTCACGCCACGGTCGCTGATGGCGCCCGACAAGTCGATCAGCAAGGCGCCGCTGTAGCCGATGACTTCCACGTCGCGCATGGCGTCGACCACCATGGCGCTGTTTTCATCGATACCCAGTCCCAGGTGATAGCCTTTTTTCAGCATCACGGGAATCATGCGCGCAAAGCGCCCGCGTACCAGCAGATGCTGGTCCACGAAGACATCGCTGCCGATGAAGCCCAGGCCCGGCGCAATCTCGCGGCCATCCGTGACGCCCATCTTGAGCATGTCGAGCACAGGCTTGGCATCGTAGAACATGGTGGTGCTCATGATGGCGGCGCCGGCGCTGGAACCGGCGATCACGCCGCCATTGCGGTAGACCGACCAGATGGCTTCCAGCGCGGCCGTGCGGCTACCATCCGGGCGCAGCAAGGCTTGCGTGATGCGGCCCTGGTCGCCGCCGGCAAAATAGATGCCGCTGGCCGACTTGATCTGCGTGACGATGGCCGGATCTTCGGCCGCCTTGCGGTAATCGTGATTGGGCAGCTTGACGGCCAGCGGCACGAAAAAGGCATCGGCGCCATACTGATTGAGTTTTTGGATGATGCTTTCACCTGACTTTTCCGGATTCATCGCAGCCGAGGCCAGCACGGCGATCCGCGCGCCCGGCCCGCCCGACAACTTGACGATGCGCTGCCAGACTTCGGCATTGTCGGCGCGCAGGCCGCCGCCAATGATGACGAGGGTGCCCTGCGGGGCGCTGCCGATGGCGCTGCCGCCAGGTGCCGCCACGGCATGGAAGCAGCACAATGCCAGCGCGAACAGCAGCGCGGCGCGGAAGGTCTGATACAGGCTTGAAGATGATTTCATGGTGCCTCTCGAATACATGGAAAGGGGCACGCGCCTGGCGCGCGCCCTTGCTGCCAAAACTGCTGCTTGCAACCCTACGCCATCGAGCTACGATACTACCTGCTGCGTGTGACAGCCGTATTGCGGTATCTCCTGCTTTGCCGCCTTACTTGAAGCTGTAATTGGCGCTGGCATAGAAGCGCCGGCCGCGCGGGTCCGAATAAGTAGGGTCATAGCCGGACAGGAAGAAGTACGCCTGGTTCGAGTACGGCGGGCTGGTATTGAACAGATTCTGTATGCCCGCGCGCAGCTTGAACTGCTTGCTGACCGCATACGCACCCGACATGTCCCACAGCGTGTAAGCCTTCACCCGGTTCGGCTTGACCACGCTGCCGTCGTCCGTGTTGATGGCCGAATTCTGGTCATCATAGCCGCTCGAATACGTGTTCGACAGGCTGGCCGAATACGGGCCATTATCCCAGTCCAGCGTGATCGTATGGCGCCAGCGCTGCACCACGCCGTCCGTGACGAATTTATTCAAGTTACTGATAAAAACGTCGCCAGGGCTGGTCTGGATTTTCGAGTCGAGCACATACGTGCCACTCAGGTGTCCGCCGAAACGCCCCCACGCCGTTTTCACGCCATGCAGGTCGGCCGTGATATCGATGCCCGAGGCTTTTTGCGCGCCGCGGTTTTCCTTGCGCAGCTCGATGTAGTCGATTTCATTGTCTTCGTCGCGGTGCACCAGGTTGCCGTACTTGGACAGGTTGGACAGGATGATGTCGTCGCCGATTTCGCTGATCAGGTCCGTACGCTTGATGTTCCAGTAGTCGGCACTGAAGGTCCAGTGCTGGCTCGGTTCGAGCACCACACCGGCCGTGAACTGGCGGCTGCGCTCCGGTTTCAGCTTGTCGTTGCTGTAGCGGCGCGTACGCCAGTTGTCGGCGCAGACAGAGTAGTCGTTGTCCTCGGCTTCGCAGTAGACGGGATCGGGCAGGGTCGCCGTCTGGCTATAGACGGTGGGCCGGTGCAGGTCCGACATCGATGGCGCGCGGAAGCCCTTGCCGGCCGAGGCGCGCAGCAGCACCTGCTTGCTGGGCATGTAGGTCAGGCCGATTTTAGGACTCAAGGCGCCGCCCACCTGTTGGTAATGGTCATAGCGGCCCGAGAGCTGCGCCTGCCACTGCTTGCTGAATGGCAGCAGCAGTTCGCTGTAGATGGCCTGCACATTGCGGCTGTCGCTGGTGGCCACGCCCCCTTCGGGCGCTTCGTCGTTGGTGATGTTATTACTCATCAACAATGCGGATGGCCGGAAGTCCGTGCGCTCGCGCCGCACTTCGCCGCCCACGGCCAGCGCCAGGTCGCCGCCGCCCAGTGCCATCAGCGCGCGCGACACCTTGAAATCGAGCGAGTCCATGACGCCGCGCGCATGCCGCACTTCGTCGTTGACCTGGATGCTATCGAGCAGTGCCTTGCCCGCCGCGCTGGACGGGCCGAAGGGATTGATGGTGCCATCCGTGATGCCCTTTTGTAGCTGGTCGGCCAGGAGGTAGCCGTGCGTGTCCTTGTCCCTGACCACATTGACGCTGTGATTCAAGCCCACGTCGTAATCCCAGCCGCCCACGGTGCCGGTGGCGCCCACCACGTAACGCTGGCTTTCGCTGGTCAACTCGCTGGTGCGCATGCCCGCTTCGTTCAGGCGGATGCGCAGGGCCAGCGTGTCAGTCAGCCCGGCAGCGTCCAGCTGCGGCACCATGCTGGCGTCGATTTCGCCATCGGGCCGCGCTGTCGATCCCACGTAATAGCTGCGCGAACGGCTCAACGCCACCTCGGCATACAGTTGGTGGTCATTGTTCAATTTGAGGACGCCGCGCGTCAGCAGGTTCTGCTTGTCCGTCTTCGGATACAGCTCGGTGTCGCCCATGTAGTTATAGGTACACGCATCGACGCCGCCAGTGCCGGCCGGCAGGTACACATTGGCAGGGCCGCTACAGCCAGGAATCGACAGATTAATCAGGCGATTCGTGATCGGCTTCCCATTCAGCAGGAAGCCCTGTTCCTGCAGGTAGTCGCGCTGGTCGCTGCTCAGGCGAATATTCGCCGGGCTGGTATAGCTCGACAACAAATGGCCGAGGCGTTCCGGCACATGCAGGTTCGGAATGAACTTGCGCTGCGAAGTGCTCAGGCGGTCGGTTTTTTGCAGGTCGACCACGGCAAAGATATTGTAGCCATCTGTCGCCAGGTCACCGGTGCCGGCCGTGATGCTGGCCGTGCGCTTGCCGGCACCGCCTTCCTGCGTGCCGCTGCCGTAGACATTCAGCTCCACGCCCTGGTAATCCTTGCGCGTAATAAAATTGATGACGCCGCCGATGGCGTCCGTGCCGTACAGGGCCGAGGCACCGTCGAGCAATACTTCCACGCGCTGCAGGGCGGCGGCGGGAATGTTATTCAGGTCCACGCCCGCATCGTCACCGGGCGAGGCAAAGTTGGCCATGCGCCGGCCATTGAGCAGCACCAGGGTCGATGAGGTGCCCACGCCGCGCAGGTTGGCGCTGTTGAAGCCGCGCTGGTCGCCGCCCACATTGATGCTGACGCCATCGGTCAGGCCGCCCACGTTGGCCGACACGCGCGCCATCAGCTCGGCCGCCGTCGTCACGCCCGCCTTTTCGATATCGGCGCGCGTGATGACCTGCACCGGCAGCGCCGTCTCCGATTCCAGGCGCTTGATGGCCGAACCCGTGATCTCCACGCGCTGCATTTTTTTCGGCGCCGGCTCGCCATCCCGCGCCAGCTCCTGCTCCTGCTCCTGTACCTGCGCCTGCGCCTGCGCGCCGCTGGCCAGCATGCCCAGCGCCGCCGACACGCTCAAGGCGCCCAGCGCCAGGCGCACGCCTTGCGCCAGCACCGACTCGCGTGGCAATACGGAACGGCCGTCCTGTCTTTTCATGTGCATTGCAACTCTCCCCAATGGTGTATGTCTGATTTTTATCATGACTTTTGTACTGCCTTGCGCTGCCTGAATACTGCTTTCCGGGGCCCCGGCACGCCATGCTCGCCGCCGTACAGATAGGCGGCGATAACTTCGCTCAAGCGGGCCGCCTTTTCAACGTTGTTCCTGTTCGATACCATCAGCGCCACGGCCAGCGCCTCGATCATGGCCAGCGCCGTACTGGCGCTGCTGGGCAGGACGGGATGCGTGCTTTGCGCATACAAGGCGTGATCGGCCAGTTCGGCCAGGGGGGACGCGGGAGAGTCGGTGAGCGCCACGATGCAAGCGCCACGGTCGCGCGCAAAGCCGGCCAGGCCGATGCAGTCGAGCGTATAGCGGGGGAACGAGATCACCACCAGCACGTCGTGCGCCGTCAGGTTGACCAGATGCCCGGCCGCCACTTCCGAACCGCCAATGCCCACCACTTCCACCACATGCGGGCAGAACGGCTGCAGATGCTGCACCAGCATGCCCGCCAGATTGGCCGACAGGCCAAAGCCCATCACATACACCACCTTGGCGCGCGTCAGGCGCCGCACCACGGCCTGCATGGCAGGCGGCGACAGGGCATCGGAGGTGGCGGCAATGTTCGCGGCCGCATACTCCAGGCTTTCCGTGATGGGCGAGGTAGCACGCGCGCGCCGTTGTATCGTACGGCGCAATTTGTCGACTGGCTGCAACAGCGATTGCAGGGTTTCGGCCATGGCGCTGCGCATGGCCGAATAATTCTTCTGGCCGATGTCGCGCGCGAAGCGGCTGATGGTGGCCGTCGATACCTGGCAGCTGTCGGCCAGTTCCTCGATGCCCAGCGCCGTCACGCGCATCTGGTTGCGCAGCAGGTAATCGGCGATCTGCCGCTGCGAGGCCGAGCCGCTGGCCAGCACGTGCATCAGCGTTTGCCCCAACGGCGATTGCGCGAAGGCGGCATCGGACGACGACAGGGCAGCGGCCACTGGCGTGCGGGAGCTGTTACGGGCAGGACTGGCGGATGATTTCATATCACTGGCGGCCTGTATTCTTGTGCTTGGCGGATGACGGATAAAAAGGCGAAAACGGGTCGCTGAAACTTACTCTACTCATATCAAAAAGAAAACTCAACAAATATTTGTAAAAGGATTTTCATTGATTTACTTCGTGAAAATAATGCTACATAATCGACCGAAATCCATCAACCGCACCCCGTTTTGGGGCGAATTTGCCATGCAAGTACAACAGCACCCCATCTCCACTGCGCACGCCAGCATCACCTGCCAATTGAGCAGCTTCCACTTCGGCGCCGCAGCAGCCAATAGCCGCAGCGGCAAGAAGGTGTATATCCAGGCGGCGCTGCACGCGGACGAAGTACCGGGCATGCTGGTATCGCAATTTTTACGCCGCGAATTGCTGGCGCTGGAGGCGGCGGGCAAGATCCACGGCGAAGTGATTCTGGTACCGGCCGCCAATCCCATCGGCCTGGCGCAAGCCATCCATGGCGCGCCGTTCGGCCGCTTCGACCTGACCACCGGCATCAACTTCAACCGCGCCTACCGCCACGTGGCCGATGAACTGAAAACCACGCTCGATGGCAAGCTGGGGCAGGATGCGCAGGCCAACGTGGCGCTGATACGCCAGCATGCGCGCGACGCCGTCGCAGCCTGGAAGCCGTCCACGGATGCGGAGACGCTGAAAAAGACGCTGCTGGGCATGGCCATCGATGCCGACATCGTGCTCGACCTGCATTGCGATAACGAGGCGGCCCTGCATATCTATACGGGCACGCCGCTGGCAGCGCAGATCGCCCCCCTGTCCGCGCTCTTGGGCGCGCGCGCCGTGCTGCTGGAACTGGCGGCCGGCGAAGAACCGTTCGACGAAGCCTGCAGCCGCCTGTGGTGGGACCTCGACGCACACTTCCAGGGCCGCTATCCGATTCCCGCCGCCTGCCTGTCGACCACCGTCGAATTGCGCGGCGAAGTGGAAGTGAGCTACGCCCTCGCAGAGCGCGACGCCACCGCCCTGCTGCGCTTTCTTGCCATCGAGGGCGTGCTGGAGATCGCCGGCGCCGGCGACGACCTGCCCGCACCGCAATGCCAGCCCACGCCGCTGGCCGGCGTGGAGCCTATCCTCGCGCCGCATCACGGCGTACTGGTGTATCTGCGCGAAATGGGCGAGGTGCTGGCCGCCGGCGACGCGCTGGCCGACCTGATCGATCCGGTCAGCGGCGAGACGACGACCTTGCGCTGCAGCGTCGCCGGAGTCTTCTTCGCGCGCAGCGCCCACCGCCACGTCTTGCGCGGCATGAACGTCGGCAAGGTCGCCGGCGCCATCGCCTTCCGCGGCGGCAGCCTGCTGAGCCAATAAATGTCACCCATGAGAAAATTCAAGCTCCCCAACACCTTCGTCCTGCTGTGCGGCATCCTGGCCATGATCGCCCTGGCGACCTGGCTGGTGCCGGGCGGGAAATTCGACACGCAACTGGTGAACGGCAAGCAGCTGATCATTCCCGGCACGTTTCACTACGTGGACAACAAGCCGCAGGGACTGGCCGCGCTGATGATGGCGCCCATCAAGGGCTTCGTCGACGCCAGCCTGATCATCGGCTTCATCCTGATCGTCGGCGGCGCCTTCGCCGTGCTGCAAAAAACCGAAGCCTTCGATTCGCTGATCAAGGCCATCGCCAAGGCGCATACCAGTTCGCGCTTCGTGCGCGCCGCCATCATTCCCGTCTTCTTCACCATGTTCTCGCTGGGCGGCGCCACCTTCGGCATGAACGAGGAAGCCATTCCCTTCATCCTGATCTTCGTGCCCCTGGCGCTGGCGCTGGGCTATGACACCATCACGGGCGTGTCGATTCCCTTCATCGGCTCGCAGGTGGGCTTTTCCGCCGCCTTTTTAAATCCGTTCAACGTCGGCATCGCGCAGGGCATCGCCGGCGTGCCGATCTTTTCCGGCATCGGCTACCGCCTGATCGTGTGGGCCATCGCCACGGCGGTCAGCATCGTGTTTCTGATGTGGTATGCGGCGCGCATCAAGCGCCATCCGGAAAAAAGCCCGACCTACCTGCTCGACATCGAAAAGCGCAGCGAGCATTCGATGGACCTCGACAGCTTTGCTGGCATGACCCGCACGCACCGCGCGGTGCTGTGGATTTTCATGGCAACCTTGCTGACGATGGTCGTCGGCGTCGTCAAGTACGACTGGTTCATCGATGAAATCGCCGCCCTGTTCCTGGTGATGGCCATCGTCGTCGGCCTGGTTGGCCGGCTCGACATGGACAGCCTGGTGGCGTCCTTCGTGCAGGGCGCGCGCGACATGGTCAGCGTGGCGCTCGTCATCGCGCTGGCACGCGGCACCATGATCCTGGCGCGCGATGCGCAGATCATCGACACCATGCTGCATGCATTGACGCCCCTGGTGGCGTCGTCAAGCCCCGTCTTTGCCGCGCAAAAGATGTTCTTCATGCAGTCGGTGATCAACTTCTTCATCCATTCCGGCAGCGGCCAGGCGGCGCTGACCATGCCGATCATGGCGCCGCTGGCCGACCTGGTGGGCGTGACGCGCCAGACGGCCATTCTGGCTTTCCAGTTCGGCGAATTCACCACGCCGATGATTCCCACTTCCGGCATCACCGTCGGCGTGCTGGCGCTGGCGCGCGTGCCGTGGATTACCTGGGCCAAGTGGATGATTCCGCTGCAGCTGATTTACCTGGTGCTCGCGCTGCTGCTGCTGATTCCACCCTGCCTGATGCACTGGCAGTAAGAACCCCGCCATGGCGACATCCTGTCCCCATGGCTTTTTCAAGCGCGTTCCTCATCAAAACCAGCACATGCACTTGAATCGCCCCGGGCAGGCGTCAACTTGAAGTTCGCTCCCGAGCGCTCTGTGTCGCTGTAGTGAGAGTAGGTCTTGTAAGGCATGATCGCATGCTGCTAGCAGTGGGCAAGCCTATTCATCGGACTTCTGCAGTGCGCATACGCCGCGCACTGCAGCCTTGTCGAATTCACAAACGATTGATAATTTGAAGAGGATATGCCGATGGATTTGTTAGCGGCAATGCAGATTTTCGTACGAGTAGTAGAAAGAGGGAATTTTTCGCGAGCTGCTAGAGATCTGGGTTTGGGCCAACCCGCCGTTAGCGACCGAATTGAACGGCTTGAACGACATCTTGGAGTAAAACTCCTGCTTCGCAGCACGCGCGCCGTTTCCTGCACCGATGAAGGCTCACTTTTCTATGGAAAGAGCAAGATTGTTATTGAGGCAGCAGATGACGCCCGATCCGTCGTAGCAATAGGAAGCAAAGTCGTTCGTGGACGAATTCGACTGGCCGCACCGCACGGCATAGGCGAGATCGTGCTTCCTAAAATCATTGCGCGTATTCGTGAACGGCACCCTCAATTGGATTTCGACCTCGTATTAAATGATGATGTTACCGATCCAGTCACGGAAGGAGTCGACATTTCGTTAAGACTCGGATTGGTCGCGGATGGCAACTTCGTTGCACGTCGCTTAGGCCATGTGCGCAGAGTCTTGGTCGCGTCTCCTTCATATATCGAAAGACACGGGCTACCAGAGGAGCCGGCGCACATTGCCGGACATGACTTCATCCGGGTGGCTGGGTTATTTAGTGACGGGCAACTCCGTTTTCTTCATCCGCAAAAATCGGTTCGTCCGACACCCATAAACATCGTCGTCACCACAAGCCACTGGCGGCCGATGTATGAATTGCTACTGTGTGGTACCGGAATCGGCGTGCTGCAGGAACCTGCATGCGCCGACGCATTATCGAATGGCCGGCTGATCAGGTTGTTACCTGATTACGTGGTTCCGGGATTTGATTTGCATGCACTGCTCCCGGTCACTCGACCAGTTCCATCGAAAACGCAGGTTGTTGTAAAGATGATCGAAAAATATCTACCGAATGTTTTGGCACATTCACCTTCTGGAGTAACGCCTGATTCGGAGGCCGATGGATAACTCCAGAAGATTGTCCTCGAACACGAATTCCTACTCAAGCAAAGCCAGGATGGAGGCGCTCGAAGCGCGTTGGCGGTCGGCGCAGAGTGCGCGCGGCGCCATGCTGTCGACCTGACGACTAACCGGGTGGCCGTGCGGCAGGAACTGCGTGGTTGGAACTGGCGACCGCACTATCGCTTCGCTCATGATCGATCGGACCAAGACGCGCATGAGCGAACGCGCAGTCGTCGAGAAAGCAGCCGAACTTAGGGGGCCGCCCCGAGCGAGCGAGGGACTGTGCTGCCGATCCGCAATCGATCACGCACCGGTTTCGATAAGTCGCCCGTGGCACAGGCGCTGGTCAAGCTAAGCCGTCCTGCAGGCGGTTAAACCGAACACATTCACCAACCAGAGCGCCGGCTAGGGAAGTCAGAAATCAGAATAATTTATTGGGGGTTACTTAGCATCAAGGTCCGGATCGACGTCAATGCCTCCCGGGTGGTAGTGGCCGTTCAGAAATGGACGGATCAACCCATGTTCGAGCAGATTTGTGGTCAACGCTGAACCGTCGGTCAAAGGAGAATACGCATCTAGACGCGCGATCACCAATACGTCTGCGTAGTGCGATACCGTAAAAAAGCGAGCTATGTGCCGCTCTGTCAGTCCTTTTTGGTTAATTCCGCGGGCGGCGAACGGAAGACAGTCCGGCTTCCTTGGCCCGATTCAGCATGTACAGACCTGCCACTCCGGCGTCAACGATAACCATGTCGAGGGGAACGTTTTCGTATTTATTGAGCGCTATCATGTCAGTCCTTAGATTCGGAATTGCGCGTTGTTAAGTAACGGTGCAGGTGAGACTTGGTGACTTCCACTTCACTTCATTTGCTTGGGCACCTGCATGGCTTTACCATGCAGGTGCCGTTTTATTCGTAGACGCGCGCCGTGCGGGCCGGCTGCACCGTCCATTTCCGGCCGTAGAACACCATCATCAGGAAACTCAGGATGAAGCTCAGCCCGCCGACCATCAGGAGACCCAGTTCGCCCAGCACGGGCAGCAGATTGGTGAGGAAGCCGGTCACGACCCATGCGAGCGCCATGACCGAACCCGCGACGCCTAGGGACCACCCTTGACGGTCTTCCGTGACTGCATCCGAGTAGGCGGTATAAATCGTCGTGTATGCGACCATGTCGAAGCAGCCGACGATCATCCCCAGTACCCACAACGTGCCTTCGCCTGGGAACAGCGCCGAAAGCACCTGTCCAATACCTGCAATAAGCAGGCCCGTCTTCGCGATGTCGACCACGCCCCATACCCGCAACATCAAGCGCACGATCACCATCAAACCGAATACGAAGCAGATGCCGATCAGGCCGCTGAACAGTCCGAGCTGCGAGCTCGTGTACTGGAATCGGGTTTGCAGAACCAACATGATGGTTTGCAGATAAAGTCCATAGCCCACTTGCATCAGGAAGAACACTATTGAGAGAAAAGCGACGCGACGATGCGTGCCGGCCTCGTAGATGATGCGCAGCGGCAGCAACAGATCAATCCGTGCGCCGCCTTTTGGGGGCGTCGTATCCCGGTAGTACCAGTAGGTCCACAGTCCGCAGATAAGCGACAACGCGCTGACAAGGAAGAACGGTGTGCCGTAATTAAAGAGCGGCGAGATCGTCCTGTCCGAAGTCATGCCGCCGAGCACTGGACCGACGATGACGCCCACACTGAATGCGATCGACATGATGCTCATGTTGTACGCTTTATTCTCCGGCGTGCTCACGTCGCTGATCGCGGCTTGGGCAATTCCCTGGCATCCCGCCATGAGCCCGCTGAGACCGCGGCCGACCAGCAAGAGCGCGATGCTCGGCAACAGTGCGCCGATCGCCATCAGGAAATAGCTGAGTGCCAGGCCAAAGATGCACAGCAGCAGAATCTTTCGCCGTCCATATCCATCGGACAATTCTCCCATCAACGACGAACCGAGGAACATACAGAGGGGATAGACGCCGTAACCGAGCCCCAGATAAAAATTGCGCAAATGAAGATCGGTGCCTGCAGCGATAATGCCGGAATGCGGATCGGAAAAGATGGCCGCCATGATCGGATAGACGAGTCCGAATCCCATGGCATCAATCGCTATCGCGAGCAGACAGGGACCGAGTAATTTCAAATTCAGCTGGGACATTTGTATTTAGCCTCGAGTTGTGTGCGTTGTCGCCACAGTACTTTATTGTTACCGAGTAAAGTAGAGCCGAAGTTGCGATTTCAGTTATCAGCAAAACCGATCATTTCCTCCTGGAAATCATGTCCTCTTCAAGAACTGGCACAACATGGGATACGTCCGGCGCAAGGTGAATGCGCGGCGTTTGGGGGGACGCGTCGAGCTGTACCGGCTCGTGCTGGCGACCATGGAGCGGGAACAGTTCGAGCGCCCAACGGCCCAGCACATCAACCTGCGCGACCGTTTCATTCTGGTGGCGTTGAGCGAGCTCGGCCTGCGCGCCAGCGAGATAGTCGGCTCGTCCATGGGTGCGTTTTACCAGCGGGTCGATCCCAAGAGTAAAGTGCGCTACTGGATTTTCAATATCGATGGGGCCTGCGCCAAAGGAGGCAAGGAGCGAAAGGTTCCGGTGATCTAGACGTCGCCATTCTATAATTCATTAAAGAATAAAGGGGCGTGCTTTGGGATTGCTTCGGATAAACCAGCCCCCCCTGCAGTTCAACGCTGATAGATATCGGGAACATAGCGCTCCATCAGCGATGTTGGCCGCAGCGGCGCCGTAAAGCCATACCGCGCATACAGGCTGTGCGCCGTGCCGGTGGCCAGCATGAAGCGGCGCAGTCCCTGCAAATCGGGGTGCGCCATGACCGCTTCCATCAGGCGCTTGCTGTAGCCGCAGCCGCGGTACTCTTGCAGCACATACACGTCGACCAGATAGGCAAACGTGGCGTAGTCGCTGACCACGCGGGCGAACGCCACCTGACGGCCGTCAAGCGTGCCGCCGAAGCATAGAGAATGGTCGATGGCGCGCTGTACGGTAGCCAGCGGGATGCCGATGGCCCATGTCGATTGCGTGCTGAGAAAATGGTGGATGGCTGGAACGTCGAGCTCCGCCTTGTCGGTGCTGATCATCAAATGTGACATCGCGCAGGCCCTGCTATCGTTGAAAAATACGATCATCGGCCTTTTTTCTGCGGCTGTCACCAGGGCTGGATAGAACCGGGGGCGCCGCCCGTTCTGCCTGTCCGTGATGCGGTGTTGCTGTTTGCTGCGGATGCTGCTGGTACTGCAGGCAATGCCATCGCCGCGCTTACAGGGCGGCTTTTTCTTCTGCGCTCAGACGCTTGGCGCTGACGTACACGGTATGCATGGTGGCCTGGTCGGCGCTGGCAACGATGGCTGCTGGCGCGGCGCGGAACTTCGGCACGGCGGCGGTGGCCAGGCTGGTGGCGGCGGCGATGGCGATGATGGCAACGAAGATGGCTTCCATGTTTTTAGCGATGTTCATGATGGTGTCCTTTGAGTGGCTGGTTGTGTGTTGCGATGATTGAACTGTAGGCCGATCACCCCTGAACTGCCATCGGATTGCGACCAAACGCACGATTCGCGGGACAGAATACAAAAAGCCCGGATGGAACGCACAACAGCGTCCGCCGCGTGGCATTTGACGCGTGCCAGCCCCATTCCCGGCCATTTCAGCGCCCTGCAAGCCCCTAAAAACCCTACCGCAGGCCAACCTTGTTTATAATCGCCCTACACTAAAGGACTTCTTTCATGACTGATCAATTCTCCAAAAAGGGCGAAGCCTGGTCGGCCCGGTTTTCCGAACCGGTCTCGGACCTCGTCAAGCGCTACACAGCTTCTGTATTTTTTGACAAGCGCCTGGCGCTGTTCGACATCGAAGGTTCGCTGGCCCATGCGGAAATGCTGCATGCGCAAGCCATCATCAGCCCGGCCGACTACGCGGAAATCGTGCGCGGCATGGCGCAAATCTCGCAAGAAATCGCCGCCGGCCAGTTCGAATGGCTGCTGGATCTGGAAGATGTCCACCTGAATATCGAAAAACGCCTGACCGAACTGGTAGGCGATGCGGGCAAGCGATTGCACACGGGCCGTTCGCGCAACGACCAGGTGGCCACCGACATCCGCCTGTACGTGCGTTCCGCCATCGACGACATCACCGCCCTGCTGGCGACGTTCCGCAGCGCGCTGACGGACCTGGCCGAACAGCATGCCGACACCATCATGCCGGGCTTTACCCACATGCAGGTGGCCCAGCCGATCACCTTCGGCCATCACATGCTGGCGTATGTCGAAATGTTCGGCCGCGATGCCGAGCGCATGGCCGACTGCCGCAAGCGCGTCAACCGCCTGCCGCTGGGCGCCGCCGCCCTGGCCGGCACCACCTTCCCCATCGACCGCCTGCGCGTGGCAAAAACGCTGGGCTTCGACGACGTCTGCCACAACTCGCTCGACGCCGTGTCGGACCGCGACTTCGCCATCGAATTTTGCGCCGCAGCCGCCGTGCTGATGATGCACGTGTCGCGCATGGCCGAGGAATTGGTCATCTGGATGAGCCCTCGCATCGGCTTCATCGACATCGCCGACCGCTTCTGCACCGGCTCGTCGATCATGCCGCAAAAGAAAAACCCGGACGTGCCCGAGCTCGCCCGTGGCAAGACGGGCCGCGTGTATGGCCACCTGATTGGCCTCTTGACCCTGATGAAAGGCCAGCCGCTGGCCTACAACAAGGATAACCAGGAAGACAAGGAACCGCTGTTCGATACCGTCGACACCGTCATCGACACCTTGCGCATCTTCGCCGACATGGCCGGCGGCATCACGGTAAAACCGGAAGCGATGCGCGCGGCAGCCCTGCAGGGTTATGCCACGGCGACCGATCTGGCCGACTACCTGGTCAAGAAGGGCTTGCCGTTCCGCGACGCCCATGAAGCGGTGGCCCTGGCCGTGCGCGCCTGCGTCGATGCCGGTTGCGACCTGGCCGACCTGTCGCTGGAGCAGCTGCGCGCGTTTTCCCCGCTGACCGGTGAAGACGTGTTTGAAGTGCTGACGCTGGAAGGCTCCGTCGCCGCGCGCGATCACGTGGGCGGCACCGCGCCGCGCCAGGTGCGCGCCGCGATCGCCCGCGTGCGCACGCAACTGGAAAAATAAACCGCGCTTGCGCGCTCAAGCGCCCCGCTGCATCGCTGCAGCGGGGCGTTTTTCATTGCGCGACGATTTTCGACAGCACGGAAAAAGCGGCCCCCGTCTGCGATGCTTCCAGCAGCAAGGTCAGCTCCGTATACGTGCAGATGATATTGATCAGGTTGATGCGCTCCCAGGCCAGGCGCTTGAGGATGGCGTGATACACGCCCGGCGTATAGCAGGTTTCGGGCGCCAGATGCAAAGTCACGGCCGTCACCCGTTCCAGGCGCGCCAGTTCCTGCTCTTCGCCGAACACCTCTTCCACCAGCGCATGCAGCGAACGGCTGCAGATCACCATCACCTCGTTGACGCCGCGCGTGACCGTGATGAACGTGCCGCGCTGGGGTGCTGCCAGCGCCAGCAACTGGCGCTGGCAGGCGTACGTCTGGTCGGAGTAGCGGTAGGTAAAAATCATCAATTCGCTGCGCGTGGACAGTTCGCCCGCGCGGTGCGCCAGCACGATCTCGCCGCTTTTCTGCTGCGGCATCCGCTCGGCCAGGCGGCGCAGCGCCATCACCACGGCGGCCTGCCCCACCGGTTTCCATAAGTCGGTCTGCAATTGCGGCTGCAACTGGCGCGCCAGTTCCGACAGGTTGAGCAAGCCCCGGCCCAGCCCCTCGCTGAGAAACGCCGATTCCATCACGATCTGTTCCACTTTGGTCGCTATCGAAAGCATAGTTCGTCGGGCCGGTGATTCCGGTGCACGCACCAGGAGCCGGCAACCCTTCCTGAAAAAAGGATGCACTGTGCCAGCGGCCACGCCGGGTGGCGCGGTCGGACTCACTGAAAGCCCCCCGTCGCAGGGGAGGAGGAGCCGGATAGCGGCGGCTAGGAAGGCGGATGCAGCATGCAGGCCGCTCCAGAGGGGAAATGGCTGAAACCAACAGCAGAAAACAGAACTGATGTCATGTGAAACTCCCGATTTTTTCCCGATGCGCTGTATCTGGACGCGGTCATTGCCGCGTGCGCTTTTATTGTCTTCGCGTGCGCCACTGAGGACAACACGAAGACCTAGTGTAGATCGCAACATTTAGAAAATGCAACAGTGTTTTTCCAATAGAACACGTCATTGAGGGAATGGATCCAAAACAAAATTTGCAGCTTGCGATACATCAAACTTTGCGACGATACAGCGACGATAAATGTTCAATTCTTAACAAAAAATCGCGTAGTGACCCATTTCTTGAATTTTTTGACATGGCGATCTCGACAAGTTTAGTGTCCCCTTACCCGACTTCATGCCACCACAAAACGGCAGGCTATCCGCTCGCTGCAAGGCAGGCCGGGGTGGCCATCAGGCATCGCGGCCAGCTCATTCACCATTTCCTTAACCGATACCATGGAGCAGAAATGAATTTACGTTTGACGATAGTTGCCGCATCCATCGCCGCCCTGCCGCTGATGGCCACCACGGCAGACGCCGCCACGCCGCTGCCACAGACCTTGATGGCTGCCCCGGTCACCCTGGCCTCTCCACAAGAGAACGCCAGCCTGGTCAACAAGCTGGCCGCGCAGGCGCGCAGCCGCGGCCTGAATACCGAACATGGCTTTGCCGTCGGCGCCCAGCATCCAGGCGTCAGCGGCACGCGCGTGAGCCGCGTACAGCACACCTACAAGGGCTTGCCCGTCTTCGGTTCCGAGACGGTGGTGGTCAGCAACAGCGCTGGCGACATCGTCAGCGAATCCGTGTCGGACCGCGCTTCGGGCCTCGGTAGCGGCGGCATCAATGCCGTCACGCGCAGCGCCACCACCGATATCGACACCACGCCGGCAGTCAGCGCTGCTGCCGCCATCGCCGCCGCAGTGAAAAGCATCGGCGTGCCGGCCGTCGACCACGTGCCGCCGCATGCGCAACTGCTGATCTATCCCGTGATGAAAACCGTGCGCGTGGTTGGCGCCGAGAACAAATCGGAAGCGGCACTGAACGCCCTCGACGTGCAGGACGTGGTCGACCACTACGAGTTGGCCTACCTGGTGCAGACGCGCATGATCAGCGGCAACAAGCCCGTCTACTACGATACCATCGTCAGTGCCAAGGACGGCCGCATCCTGCGCCAGTGGAAAGCCCTGAAAACCGTCGCCGGCATCGGCAACAGCCAGTACAACGGCCAGGTGCCGCTCAACACCACGCTCACGGGCAGCACCTACACCATGAAGGATCCCAGCCGCGGCACGGGCGGCAGCTTCGGCGGCATGGCCATCACGAATGCCAACCACGGCACCACCTCGGGCAGCGTGTACAGCAGCACCAGCAATACCTGGGGCGACGGCCAGCAATACATCAGCGGCGGCAGCACCACCAACGCCAATGGCCAGACGGCGGCCGTCAACGCGATGTGGGGCCTGATGAACACCTACGACACGCACAAGAATGTGCTGGGCTGGTCCAGCCTGGACGGCAACAACACGGCCACCCACATCGCCGCCCACGTAAACACGGCTTACGACAACGCCTACTACGACAGCAACTGCAAGTGCATGTACATCGGCGACGGCGGCAGCTCGTTCAACAACCTCGGTTCCATCGACGTGATTGGCCATGAAATGGGCCACGGCATCACGGACGCCACCTCGGGCCTGATCTACTCGCAGGAATCGGGCGGCTTGAACGAATCGAGCTCGGACATCGCCGGCGAAATGGTGGAAGCGTATGCGCGCGCCGGCGGCACTGGCACCAGCATCCCCAACACGGGCAACGATTGGATGACGGGCAAGGAAATCGCCAAGAATGGCCAGCCGCTGCGTTGGCTGTATAAGCCGAGCAAGGATGGCAGCAGCCCGAATGCATGGAGCAGCACCATCAAGAACCTCGACGTCCACTACAGCAGCGGTCCGAACAACCGCATGTTCTACTTCCTGTCGCAAGGCTCGAACTCCACCGCCAGCAGCGACTACTACAGCTCCTACCTGAACAAAAGCCCGCTGGCCATGACCGGTATCGGCAGCGACAAGGCCTACCGCATCTGGTTCAAGGCTGCGACCACCAAGTTCACTTCGTCGACCAACTACGCCGATGCGCGCAACAAGGTGCTGCTGGCCGCCGAGGAACTGTATGGCGTAGGCAGCACCGAGGCGACGGCCGTCAAGCGCGCGTATGCGGCCATCAACGTCGGTGCCGACGTCGATGAAAGCAGCACGGGCGGCGCGGTGAGCATCACCAGCCAGCCAGCCAGCATCACCGTCGCACCGGGCGCCACCGCCTCGTTCGCCGTGGGCGCGGGCGGCGGCACGGCGCCGTACACCTACAAGTGGTACCGCAACGGCGCCGTGATCAGCGGCGCCACGTCACCCGCCTACAGCTTCACCACTGTGGCGGCCGACAGCGGCGCCGTCTTCAAGGCAACGGTGACGGATTCCTCCTCGCCCGCCGTGACGGCCACGTCGAACAACGCCACCCTGACGGTGGGCACGAACAGCGCCACTGAACGCGTGACGAACGGCGGCTTCGAGTCCGGCGCCACGGGTTGGAGCGGCACCACGGGCGCCATCGGCACCTTCACGGGGCAAACCGCGTATGAAGGCACGCAGTACGCCTGGCTGGGCGGCAATGGCGCCACGGCCAGCGAATCGCTGACGCAAAGCGTGGCCATTCCGGCCGCCGCCACCTCCGCCAGCTTGACCTTCGCGCTGCATATCGACACGGCTGAAACGGGCAATACCGTGTACGACAAGCTGGTCGTCACCGTGAAGAACAGCGCCGGCACGGTGCTGGGCACCCTGGCCTCGTACTCGAACGTGAACAAGGCGGCCGGCTACCAGATCCGCACCTTTGACCTGATCGCCTACAAGGGCCAGACCGTGCAGATCTCGTTTGCCGCAACCGAGGACGCCTCGCTGCAAACCTCGTTCGTGATCGACAAGGTCAGCCTGATCACCCAGTAAGCGGCTGAACATGCGGGCAAGCCATCGATACAAGGGCTTGCCCGCGCATGCAACACCGCACGATTGATTTTCTGGCAATTCCAGTCTACCCTGAGGCAGTGATTGCATTTTGCTGCTGCCGGTACCCGCGACGAATTGAACTTTTTTTGGATTGTTCCTGACCGATGCCTACTTTGACCGCACGCACCTTCCTCCCTGGCAGCCTGTCCCTGTCTACTTCCGTCGCCCTGCTCACCTGAGCCGGCGATGCAGTTCCACCTCCAGGTGCAGGGCCCGGCCGGCAGCCAGGGGCTGTCCATCGACGCCGCCAGCGAGGCCGACGCGATCCGCGCGGCCGTGCGCGGTGGCTGGCGCGTGCTGGCCGTCGACGCTGGCGCCACCTCGGACACGGGCGCCGCGCTACGCCCGGGCAAACAGGGACTGCCCCTGCTGCAATTCAGCCAGGAATTACTGGCCCTGCTCGAAGCGGGCCTGAACCTGGGCGAGGCCATGGCCACCCTGCACAACAAGGAAACGCGCCCGGGTGCCAAGGCCACGCTGGCCGCCATCGTGCTCACCCTGCAGCAAGGGCAAAGCTTTTCCGACACCCTGGCCGGTTTCCCCGACATCTTCCCTGACATTTACATCGCCACCGTGCATGCGGCCGAACGCTCGGGCAACCTGCCCGAAGCGCTGGCGCGCTTTGTCGGCTACCAGCTGCAGTTCGACGCCATCCGCAAAAAACTCATTTCCGCCGCCATCTACCCGTGCATGCTGCTCGTCGTCGGCGGCCTGGTGACATTGTTCCTGCTCGGCTACGTGGTGCCGAAGTTCAGCGTCGTCTACGAAAGCTCGGGCCGCGAGATTCCCTGGATGTCGCAAATGCTGCTGGGCTTTGGCCAGACCCTGGCCGCGCATCCGCTGCTGTGCGCCGGCGCACTGGCCGCTGCGGTCGGCGCCGTGGTCTTTGGCGCCGCCAATGCCGGCGCGCGCCAGGCCCTGGTCTTGCGCCTGCTGCGTCTGCCCGTGCTGGCCGGGAAGGCGGCGGAGTTCCGCCTGGCCCGCTTCTACCGCGCCCTGAGCCTGCTGCTGCACGCGGGCATCCCCCTGCACAAGGCGCTGGCCATGGTCGGTCCCATGCTGCTGCCGGCGCAGCAGGAGCAGCTGGCGCAGGCGCGCCGCGCGGTGCAGGAAGGCATGCCGTTTTCCACCGCGCTGGAACACGCCGGCATGGCCACGCCAGTGGCGCAATCGCTGCTCAAAGTGGGAGAAAACACGGGCCGCCTGGGCGACATGCTGGAACGCTCGGCCAAGTTCCACGACGAGGAATTCGCCCGCTGGGTGGACTGGGCGTCCCGCCTGCTCGAGCCGCTCCTGATGACCATCATCGGCGTGGTGATCGGCGGCGTGGTGGTGCTGATGTACATGCCGATCTTTGAACTGGCCGGGAGCTTATCTTGAAGTTCATGTCATGAACGCACGCGACGAAGAACGCACCGTCCTCGATGCGGCCATGCTGCGCCGGGCCCACGCCAGCGCGCTGGAACAGGGCCGCCCGCAGATGGCGGTGTTGCAGGAAACGGCGGCCCTGCCGCCCGAAGTCTTTTTGCGCCAGCTGGCCGCCCTGTTCCGCTACCCGGCCTGGACGATGGCCGAGCTGCAGGCCGCCTTGCCCGCCTTTGCCCTGCTGCCCTACACGGATTGCGCCCAGCGCGACTGCGTACTGCTGCACCCGGGCGCCCCCGGCGCGCCGCCTGTGCTCGTCATCGGCAACCCGTTTGCCGAAGACCTGCTGCAATGGGCCGACTTTGCCCTGTCCACGCCCTTCACGGTGGCGCTGGCGCACCCGGACGACCTGGCCGCCTATTTGCTGCAGCAGGAAAGCGTGCAGCAGGCGATGCAGGAGATGCAACACGGTGATGATGTGCCGGGACTGGACCAGAGTATCGAAGATATCTCGCTGATACGCATCAGCGAGGACAGCAGCCCGGTGGTCAAACTGGTGAACTCCACCATCTACGATGCCCTGAAATTCCAGGCCAGCGACATCCACCTCGAATGCGACGTGGCCAGCCTGGTCATCAAGTACCGCGTCGACGGCGTGCTGGTGCAGGCGGGCCAGGTGCAGGGGCTGGCGATGGCCGAACAGATCATCTCGCGCATCAAGGTCATGGCCGACCTGGACATCGCCGAGCGCCGCATCCCGCAGGATGGCCGCTTCAAGGTGCGCGTCAAAGGGGCGGAAATCGACTTTCGCGTCTCCATCATGCCCAATATCTTTGGCGAGGACGCCGTGCTGCGCCTGCTGGACCGGCGCGCGCTGACGGAGGCGGCGCAGGCGCTGCGCCTGGAGAGCCTGGGCCTGAACGAGGACGCCATCGAGCAGATCCGCCGTCTGGCCGCCAAGCCGCACGGCATGCTGCTGGTGACAGGGCCCACGGGTTCCGGCAAGACCACCACGCTGTACGCGGCCATCACGGAAATCAACACGGGACGCGACAAGATCGTCACCATCGAAGACCCCGTCGAGTACCGACTGCCGCGCGTGCTGCAGATCCCCGTCAATGAAAAAAAGGGACTGACGTTCGCGCGCGGCCTGCGCTCCATCCTGCGCCACGACCCCGACAAGATCATGATCGGCGAGATCCGCGACGACGAAACGGCGCAGATCGCCGTGCAGGCGGCGCTCACGGGCCACCTGGTGTTTACCACCGTGCACGCGAACAACGTCTTTGATGTGGTCGGCCGCTTCCTGCACATGGGCGTGGATGCCTACAGCTTTGCGGCGGCCCTGAACGGCATCGTGGCGCAGCGCCTGCTGCGCCTCAATTGCGCCCATTGCGCCGTCGACGCCAGCGCCGAGGTGCTGGCCGATGCGCAGCAGCTGCGCGACAGCGGTCTGGCCCTGCACCAGGTGCAGGACTGGCAATTCATGGCCGGCAAGGGCTGCGGCCACTGCCGTGGCACCGGCTACAAGGGCCGCAAGGCCGTTGCCGAAGTGCTGATGCTCAGCGATGCCATGCGCGAAATGATTTGCACGCGTGCGCCCCTGAGCCAGATGAAGGAAGAAGCGGCACGCAACGGTTTTCGCCTGGCGCGCGAAGCGGGCCTGGACCTGGTGCGGCGCGGCGAAACCACTTTAGCGGAGCTCAATCGTGTCACTTATTGAACGCGTTACCCGCGCCACTGTATGCCTGCACCTGGCGCCGCACGGATTGTACGGCGTGCTGCGCCGCGCCGGCCGTCCTGTGTCCGACAGCGCCTTCCACCTGCCGATTGCGAACCCCGACGCCAGTTGGGAAGTGGCGCTGGCCGCCCTGCGCGGCTGGCTCGAACAGCACAATGAAAAAAAACTGCCGCTGGCCGTCAGCCTGGCCAGCCGCTGGAGCGCCATGCTGATGGTGCCGTGGAGCGGCGCCCTGCTCGACCGAACCAGCGCGCAGCGCTTCCTGCATGGCCAGTTCGCTGCCGTCTACGGCGATGGCGCGCGCGCCTGGCGCCTGGCTGCCGACGATGCGCCCTATGGCAAACCGCGCCTGGCCTGCGGCATCGATGGGGACTTGCTGCAAGGCGTGCAGGATGCGGCGGCAGCGCATGGCCGGCGCTGCCTGTCCATCGAACCCATCGTCGGGCCGGCCTGGCGCAGCATCGCCGGCGGCAAGCCTGCCGGTAGCAAACCTGCCGCCTTCGCCCTGGTGGAAGCGGGACGGCTGCTGCTGGCAACGACGAGCGGCGGGCGCATCACGGCCCTGCACAGCCAGTCTTGCGGTGCCGCCTGGGGCGAGGAACTGGATAGCGCGTGGCGGCGCTGGACTTTGCGCGCGCCGCAGCTGGACGCCATCGAACACGTGGCGCTGCTCGACCTGAGCGGCGTGCTGCAAGCGGAGGTGCCAGAACGCTTCGTGCCCATCGCCGTGGCCAGCGGCGCCCACCTGATGCGGGAGGCCGCATGGGCCTGAGCCGCCTGGAATTCCTGCCGCCCGGAGCAAGGCAGACCTTCAAGGGCTGGCGCCTGGCCCTGTGCCTGGCGGGCGGCCTGATGCTGCTGCCGGCCGCCGTGTACTGGCTGGTGCAGGCGCAGGAAACGCGGCGCCTGGAAGCCCAACTGGCGCAGCTGCAGCCAGCGCGTCCCATGCGCGCGCCCCTTTCGGCAAGCCAGCAGCGCGAACGCGACATCGAACTGAAACAGGTGGCTGCCGCCGTGCGCCAGCTTAACCTGCCCGTCACGCGCCTGGTCAGGACGGTGCAGGCGCCGCGCGACGTGCGCGTGGCCCTGCTGGGACTGGACCTGAACGCGCAGCAGGGGCAGGATGGCGCCAGCGTCCTGAAAATCGCCGCCGAAGCGGAAACGCCGCAGGACATGCTCAACTACCTGGCCTTCCTGAACCAGCAGCCCATGTTCAGCTCCGTGTATCTGCTCAAGCACGAGATGCACGCCAACGCGCCGGAACACCCGTATCGTTTTCAGCTGGAGGCGCAATGGCGGCAATAAAACCGGCACTAAAAGCCAGCGCGTCCGTGGCCCGTCCACGCCTGCAGCTGCGCATGCCGCCGCGCCTGGCGTGGGAAGCGCAACGGCTGTGGCGTACGCTGGGCTGGCCCAGCGCCATCGGCGCGGCCTGCCTGGCGCTGGCCGCCTTCGCCGTGCAGCAAGGCGACGCGCTGGCCGCACACCAGCAGCAATTGACGGCGCAACTGGCCGCTGCTGCCAGACAGTCGGCGCTGCCGCCGGTACCAATCACGCTCGATGCCGATGCCGACAGCCTGGCCGCCTTTCACGCCTACCTGCCCGCGCATGACAGCATTCCCGAACAGTTGAAGGCCTTGCTGGAGGTGGCGCAGAAGAGCGGCGTCACTCTGGCCAAGGCTGACTACAAGCCGCAGGAAGACGGCAACACGGCCTTTTTGCGCTACCAGATCACCCTGCCCGTACACGCTGAATACGCGCAGTTGCAAGCCTTTATCGTCGACGCCCTGCAGGAGCTGCCCACCCTGACGCTCGACTCCGTGCTCTTCAAGCGCGAGCAGATCGAAGCGGGCGAGATCGACGCGCGCATCCAGTTCATCCTGCTGGTGAAAAAGGCGGAGGTACGCCGATGAAAAAAGCCGTACTGGGAGGCGCCGCCGTGGCGACCTTGCTGGCCGCTCTCTTTGCCCCCGAGGATGAAGGCAGCATCGTGGGGCCGGCCACGGCCACGCCGCGCCAGGTGGAACGGGTGGCGGTCGCGCCACTCGCTGCAGTCGCCGCGCCGCAGACCAATCGCGCGCTGGCCATCCATCCGCGCCGGGCGCTGGAAGACGAGGAAGCGGCCACCCTGTTCTCCAAGCAAAGCTGGCAACCGGAGACGCCGAAAAAAATCATGCTCGACCAGCAGGCGGCCCAGGCGGCACTCCCCGCCGCCAGCGTCGATGCGAACGCGCCGCCACCGCTGCCCTTTCAATTCCTTGGCCGCTTTGTCGATGAAGGCAAGGCCGTCTACTTCCTGCAGGCGGGCGAACGCAACGTGGTGGCGCGGCCAGGCGACACGCTCGAAGAGCGCTACCGCTTCGACGGCGTGGTGCAGGGTTCTCTGCAATTTACCTATCTGCCGCTCAACCTGAAACAGACACTCGCCGTAGGGGATCTCAATTGAAACGACGCGCCGCACGTATGTCTCGTACTCTCATCATCCTGCTTCCGATGTTGTCCCTGCTGGCCGCCTGCGCTGGCAACCAGGCCTATAACGATGGCCAGGCCATGCTGGGCGCCGGCCGCACGGAACAGGGCCTGGCCCTGCTGGAACAGGCGGCGCAAGCCGAGCCGACCAACGCCAAGTACCGAATCGCCGTCACGAATGGCAGGATGCGCGCGCTTAACAATCTGAATGGCCGCGCCGAAGCGTTGCGCCAGCAGGGCAAGCTGCCCGAAGCGCAAGCGCAGTACCAGCAGGCGCTGGCGCTGGATGCCAGCAACGACGTGGCGCAACGGGGCCTGGCCGGCGTGGCGCAGGATGAGCGACACCGCAAGCTGGTGCAGGAAGCGCAGGCCAACTACCAGCGAGGCGGTGAAGCGAATATCGCGCAGGCGCAGGAAGCCTTGCGCCAGGTGCTGCAAGAGCGTCCCGCACAGCGCGAGGCGCTGGCCCTGAAAAGCCGCATCGGCGACGCGCAGGCGAAGGCACGGCCGGCCGGCGGCAAGCTGGCGGCCGCCTACCGCAAGCCCGTGACGCTGGAATTTCGCGACGCGCCCCTGCGCTCCGTGTTTGACTTCATCAGCAAGGTGTCGGGACTGAACTTCGTCTTCGACAAGGAAGTCGACCCCGCCCTGCGCGCCACCATTTCCGTGCGCGACACCAGCATCGAAGAGGCGATTGCCATGCTGCTGGGCGCCAACCAGCTGGAACAAAGCGTCACCAGCGACAAGTCGATCACGATCTACCCGAACACGCCGCAAAAGGTGAAGGATTACCAGCAACTCGTGGTACGCACCTTCTTTCTCGCCAATGCGGACGTCAAGACGGTGGCGTTTTCCATCAAGACCCTGCTCAAGGCCAAGGATGTCGTCACCGACGAGCGCCTGGGCATCATCATGCTGCGCGATACGCCGGAAATGGTGCGCATGGCCGAACGCATCATCAACGTGCAGGACCTGGCCGACCCGGAAGTGATGCTGGAAGTCGAGGTGCTGGAAGTCAAGCGCACGCGCCTGATGGAGCTGGGCGTGCGCTGGCCGGACCAGGCCAACCTGACACTGGCCGGCATCGCAGGTAGCACGGGAGGCTTGGGCGGCCTGAAAGTGGCCGACCTGCACCGCATCAATGGCGACAATATCAACCTGGGCATCGGCGGCGTCACCCTGAACGCCAACAAGACCGATAGCGACAGCAACATCCTCGCCAACCCGCGCATCCGCGTGCGCAACAAGGAAAAGGCCAAGATCCTCATCGGCGACCGCGTGCCCGTCATTACCGTCACGACGAATAACGGCGTCAGTTCCGACAGCGTCAATTACATCGACGTGGGCCTGAAGCTCGACGTCGAACCGAACGTCTACCTGGACGACGAGGTGGCCATCAAAATCAACCTGGAAGTGTCGAACGTGGTCAAGGAAGTGATCAGCAAGACGGGCACACAGGCATACCAGATCGGCACGCGCAGCGCTTCCACGGTGCTGCGCCTGAAGGATGGCGAGACGCAGGTGCTGGCAGGCCTGATCAGCGACGAGGACAGGGGCACGGCCAACAAGGTGCCCGGCGTGGGCGAACTGCCCGTGTTGAACCGCCTGTTCGGCAGCCAGAAGGACGACGCCATGCGCAGCGAAATCGTGCTGTCGATCACGCCGCGCCTGCTGCGCAGCATCCGCCGCCCGGACCTGCTGACGGCCGAGTTCAACTCGGGCACCGAGACAGCGGTGGGTGGCCGCGCCAGCGTGGGCGGCACGCCGGATGCCATTACCGCACCCGAGCAGGCCGCGCCGCGTAGCGGCTCGCCCATGACGGGCGGCGACGAAGCGCCGGCCACCGGCGACAAGGCCGGCAAAGGTGGCCAATGAGGTGGCCAATAAGGTGGCCAGTGAAACAGCAAGGCTTTACCTTCATCGAGCTGATGATCACCCTGGCCATCATGGCGACGCTGGCAACGGTGGCCGTGCCGATGGCGCAGGTGGCCTTGCAACGGGCGAAGGAGCAGGAATTGCGCAGCGCCCTGATCGAGATACGCGAAGCCATCGATACCTACAAGCGCGCCTCGGACAATGGCCGCATCAAGCTGTCGCTGGGCTCCTCCGGCTATCCGAAAAAACTTGAGGAACTGGTCGAGGGCGTGCCCGACCAGCGCAGTCCCTCGAAGCAGAACATCTATTTTTTGCGCCGCCTGCCACGCGACCCGTTCCAGCCCAGGGAGGAAGGCAGCGCCGCCGACAGCTGGAGCAAGCGCGCCTATGCCTCGCCGCCAGACAATCCCAGCGAAGGCGAGGACGTGTTCGACGTCGCCTCGCGCTCGACCAAGGTGGGCCTGAACGGCGTGCCGCTCAAGGAATGGTGATGTCGATGCCCTGCTCTACTCCGCGCCGCGGTTTTACGCTGGTCGAACTGCTGGTGGTACTGGCGATCATCTCGCTGCTGCTGACGATCGCCATTCCCCGCTATTTCGGCTCGGTGGAAAAATCCAAGGAAGTCGCGTTGAAGGAAAACCTGCAGGTGCTCAGGAGCGGCCTGGATAAATACTACGCCGACAAGGGAGAATATCCGACCGCGCTGGCCGACCTCGTGACCCACCATTACTTCCGCAGCGTACCGCTGGACCCCGTCACGGAGTCCGCCGCCACCTGGCAACTGATCCCTTCTCCGAACGGCGAGATCAGCGGCGTGGCCGACGTGCGCAGCGGCGCCAAGGGCAAGACGCGCGAGGGCATCCCCTTTGAGCAACTCTAGTTTTCGACGCCGCGCACTGGGCTTCGCGTATATCTGGACCCTGATGCTGGTGGCTTTCATGGGCGTGGGCCTGGTGCTGGCCAGCGAGCTGTTTGCCACGGCCGCGCGGCGCGAAAAGGAGCGCGAACTGCTGTTCATCGGCCATGAATTCCGCAACGCGCTGGGCCGCTACTACGACAGCACGCCGGCCGACGGGCGGCCCCGCTATCCCTTGACCTTGCAGGAACTGCTGCGCGACCCGCGCTTTGCCAACGCCCGGCGGCACTTGCGCCGTCTGTATGCAGACCCCGTCACGGGCAAGGCGGAATGGGGCCTGCTGCGGCAGGAGGGACGCATCGTCGGCATCCATTCGCTGTCGCCGCAGATCCCCATCAAGCAAGACAATTTTCTCGACGAAGACGCCAGCCTGCGCCGCAAGCAGCGCTACGCGGACTGGCATTTTACCTATCCGCACGACCTGATGCTGGCCCCGCCCGATGCCGCTGGCGGCGCGCCGGGACTCAAGCCGAAAGGCGCAAACTGATATCATGCCCGCATTCCATATTCAGCATCGAACAAAGGAGCAGGCATGAGCATAGGTGGCATTTCCATCGAACAGGCATTGGCATCGCTGTCGGACATGACGGGCGGCATGGTCGCCATCGGCAAGGACGAACATGCGCAACGCATCGCCAGGGCGCAGGACTTCATGCGCGAACAGGGCATCGCCGCGATCTACCTGAACGCGGGCGCCAACCTCACCTATTTCACGGGCACCAAATGGTATGCCAGCGAACGCATGGTGGGCGCCATCCTGCCGGCCAGCGGCGAGATCGAATACATCGCCCCCGCCTTCGAGGAAAACACCTTGACGGGCTTCATGCTCATCGAGGGCAAGGTCAATTGCTGGGAAGAGCATGAAAGCCCGTACCAGCTGTTCGTCGACGTGCTGGCACGCATGGGCGTGGTACAGGACGCGCACCAGCCGCCGCGCGTGGGCATCTGCGAAAGCGCTGCCTTCTTCATCTACGATGGCATCCGGCCGCTGGCCCCCGGCTATGCGCTGGAAAACGCGCGCGCCGTCACGGCGTACTGCCGCAGCCGCAAGTCACAGGCGGAAATCGCCCTGATGCAGCGCGTGATGGACATGACCCTGGCCGTGCACGTGGCCACGGCCAGCATGCTGTACGAAGGCATCACGACGGTGGAAGTGGAAGAATTCATCCAACGCGCGCACCGCAAGGTGGGTGCGCCCCGCTCGTATTTTTGCATCGTGCTGTTCGGCGAAGCGACGGCCTATCCGCATGGCGTCAATTATGTGCAAACGTTGAAAGCGGGCGACACGGTGCTGATCGACACGGGTTGCCAGGTGATGAACTACATCTCCGACATCACGCGCACCTATGTGTTTGGTACGATCAGCGCGCGCCAGCGCAGCGTGTGGAATAGCGAAAAGGCGGCGCAGGCTGCGGCTTTCGCGGCCGCCCAGTTGGGCGTGCCCTGCGGCGATGTCGACCGCGCCGCGCGCGTCTCGCTGGAGGCAGACGGCTTTGGCCCCGGCTACAAGCTGCCCGGCCTGCCGCACCGCACGGGTCACGGCATCGGCCTCGATATCCACGAGTGGCCTTACCTGGTGGGCAACGACACGACGCCGCTCGACGTGGGCATGTGCTTCTCGAACGAGCCAATGATCTGCATCCCCGGCGAATTCGGCATCCGCCACGAAGACCATTTCTACATGACGCAAGACGGTCCGCGCTGGTTCACGCAACCTGCGCACAGCATCGACGATCCGTTCGGGCTGCAGGCTTAAGCCGGGTGTTGGATTACGCTGCGCTAATCCAACCTACGTCTTCGCCAACGCCAACCGTCGTGGCGCGGGCACGCTGGACGAACCATCCTGCGCCAGCTTGAACACGGCCAGCGCCGTACCCAGTTGCACAGCCTGTTCCTGCAGCGATTCGGCCGCCGCCGACGCCTCTTCCACCAGCGCGGAGTTTTGCTGCGTCATCTGGTCCATGCTGCCGATGGCCACGCCGATATCGCCGATGCCGGCGCTCTGCGCCTGGCTGGCGGCGCTGATTTCGGCCATGATGTCGGCCACCTTTTTCACCGATTCGACGATCTGGCCCATGGTCAGCCCTGCCTCGTCAACCAGCTTCGAGCCGACATTCACCCGGGCCACCGAATCGCCGATCAATTGCTTGATTTCGCGCGCCGCAGCCGCGCTGCGCTGCGCCAGGTTGCGCACTTCGGACGCCACCACGGCAAAGCCGCGTCCCTGCTCGCCCGCGCGCGCCGCTTCCACGGCCGCATTCAAGGCCAGGATATTCGTCTGAAAGGCGATGCCGTCGATGACGCCGATGATGTCGACGATGCGTTTCGATGAGTCGTTGATCTCGCCCATGGTGGTCACCACCTGGCTGACCACTTGCCCACCCTTCACGGCGACAGAAGACGCCGACACCACCAGTGCATGCGCCTGGCCCGCGTTGGCCGCGTTGTCGCGCACGGTGCTTGTAAGGCTATCCATGCTGCGCGCCGTCTGATCCAGGCTGCCCGCCTGCGACTCCGTGCGCGCGGCCAGGTCCGCATTGCCTTGCGCGATTTCGGCGCTGGCCACCTGGATGGTTTCGGCTGAAGCCTTGATGCCGGACACCATGCCGGCCAGCCGGCCGCGCATCTCCTTCAGCGCTGCCAGCAGACTGGCCTGGTCGCCCACCTCCGTCTCGATGTGCATCGAGAGGTCGCCATCGGCCACGGCGCGCGCGATCTGGCGCGCGTATTCGGGTTCTCCGCCCAATTGCTGCCAGATGGCGCGCACGACAAAGTGCGACACGGCCGCCAGGCAAACAATGACGGCCAGCGCCACGGCGATGCTGGTATTGAGCGCATTGCGCACGTTGGCAGCACTGCGTTCTATGCCTTGCTTGAACTGCAATTGCGCTTGTTCGTTGGTCTTTGCCAGGTCCGTGTTGAGCGCCGCCAGCGCGCCCTGCATGCGCGCCACCGTGGCTTGCGGGTCGCCCTGCTCCATCTCCAGCATGATGCGCGCCGCACTCATGGCCGGCGCATAGTAGGCATCGAACTCCTTCGCCAATTGCATGCCGTGCTCGCGCTGGCCGGGAATGGCGGCAAAGGCGGCCAGCTTGGCGCGCAGCTTGACGGCCTGGCCATCGACTTGCCCGATGCGCTCCTTGTCGCCTTCGCTGACGGCATCGCGCAAGCCGTCGCCGACGGCGGCCACGTCCAGGGTCAGCGACTTGGCCAGGTCGAGCACGGGATAGTCGGCGCTTTCGGTGGCGTGAATGGAATTGAGCGCGGCCGTAGACAGGTAGGCACTGACGGCCAGTCCCAGGCCGAAGATCACGGCCGAGACGACGGGCAGCGCCCATATCTTGCGTTTGATGCTCATTGCTGTCTCCTGAATCTGATGAATTATCGGGCCGCCGCATGGCGCGCGGCCCGAGCCGGCTTTATGGCGCCGTCAGCACTACTTTGACGCTGGCGTCGACGGCACTCTTCTCGATATAGCCGATGGCTTTCGGATCGGCGGCCACGGCCTTTTTCACGTCGGCGCTATTGGCCACCTCTTTCGGCAGGGTAGCCTTGCCCGTGAAGACCAGCTTGGACCACAGGGCCTTCGCCTGCGACGGTTCCTTGTCCGTCACCTTCTTGTAGAACTCGGCGCGCACGGGGGAGCCTTCAGGCTGGTCGATCGGCGTCATGGCCGTCGATTTCCCGAGGAAGAACTGCGCCACCTGTTCATTCGTCATCGCGCCAGCGGCGCTTTTGGGATTGACCACCACGACCACTTCGGCCATGGCGGGAACGCTCATCGACAAGGCCAGCAAGGCAGCCATATGCAAAATAAATGGTTTCATGCGGCGCTCCTTAGAAAACGAAATCGATGGCGGCAGCCACCACCGTGACGGGGCCGCTGAAACCTGGCTTGGCTTGCACGAACAGGCCCTGGCCATTCTTGGGCTTGATGCGGTCGATCTGCACCTTCAAAGCGGCCGAACGGTGGAAGTCCCAGCGCACGCCGATGCTGTCCGTCGATTGCTCCAGCTGGTTGCGCGTGTTGGCCATGGTATTGACGCCGGCCGACAGTGCGCGCAGGGTTGGCGTGCAGGCGGCTGGATAACCGGCCGGGCAGGCAGCCGGCACAGTGTTATTCACGCGATCATCGGCCTTCAGGCTGGCATGGCTGTAATACGGCAAAAAGGCGCCGATGCGGTAGCCGCCCATCACGTACCACGAAGTGCTGTCGCTGATATAGCTGTCCGTCTTGCGCTTGGCATACTCGGACTGCACCAGGACATTGTTCCAGTCCAGGCCCAGGCCCACGGACGTGAAGGACGCCTTCTTGTCCTTGACTTCCAGCGCATCAGCCAGAGCGCCCAACTGGGCGATCCGGTAGCCGCTGCCGGCCGCGCGCAAGCTGCCCATCAAAGTATTCAGGCTGGGCGAATCATTGATCGTCAGCTTGGTCTCGGCACGGCCGAAACGCAGGGTCAGGGGACCATGTTCAGCCACCATGTTCAGCGCAACGATGGACTTGCCTTCCACATGCACGGTCGAATCGGGTCCCGTTGCCAGGGTGGCCTTGGTGCGGCCCAGCGCCAGCTGCGTGGTGATGCTGGTATCGCCCAAGCTGAACTGGTAAGTGCCATCGATGCCATCGATGCTGTTGAGGGGCACCTGCGAATACATTTCGCCCGGTGGGCGCAGCATGGTGTTGGCATAGCCCACGTTACGGTAATCGGAAATCATGAAGACGGGCAGACCCATGCGGCCAACGCGCACGCTGAAGCTGTCCGACACCTTGGCCTTGGCGAAGGCCCATGCCAACTCGGCGCCGAAATCATCTTCGCCATCCTTGCGCGCCAGGCCTTGCACGGTGGCCGACAACCAGGGATTAACGGTGACATTGGCCTGCAATCCCAGGTTCGAATCGACGCCCGTACGGGCTGTCCGACCGGCGCCGGCAGCCTGGTTCGGACGCGCGAACTGCGCCTTGTCGGTATCGGCCACAGTCAGCGCGGCCGTGCCGAAACCGCTGATCTTGACGGTCGGGCCACTGACGACATCTTCGGCGTAGGCGTGGCTGATGGCCAGGGGCATGGCCAGCAGGAAAATCAGGACGTGTTTATTCATAGTAATTAAATACCCGTAGCGGTGAACGTTAATCGTGGAGTTGGGCTCGAGGTCGATGGTTCACCGGCCATAACAGGCCGGGTCCTTTTTTGCGCCGCCGTCGCCTTGCATGGCGTGAATGACGGTGTGACCAGTGAGTGAAACCATGCTACAGAGAAAAAGTCTGCTTTGAAAAGTTTTCCTAAGGCAATTACCGATTTTGCCATTTTTTATGGAAAAAACATGGTTTCTAGAGGATTTTATCTAATGAGCAGACGGGAAAAACCACACTTTCGGTATACTTTTCATATACTTATGGATAATTCAAGACAAAAATAACTCGAATAAAAAAAGCGCCACCCGCACAAAGATCGCGGATGGCGCCGGTCGATGCCGTGCTGCGAAAACGCTTACTCGCGCTTCGACACCAGGGTCAGAATGTCGTAGCTGGCCACCAGTTCCTCGTTCTGGTTGGTCACCTGCACGTCCCACGCCACCACGCCCTGGCCCACGCCAAAGACGTCCTTGCGGTTGCGGTCGACCTTGCGTTTGCAGGTCAGGCGCGCGCGGATGGTGTCGCCGATGGCGACGGGGGCGACGAAACGCAGGTTATCCAGGCCATAGTTGGCCAGCACGGGACCGACGCCAGGCGAGACGAACAAGCCGGCGGCGGCCGACAGCACGAAGTAGCCGTGGGCGATGCGCTTGCCGAACTGCGATTCCTTGGCCGCGATTTCGTCGAAATGCATGTAGAAGAAGTCGCCCGAGATCCCGCCGAAGGCGACGATATCCGCTTCGCTGACGGTGCGGCGGTGCGTCAGCAGCGAGTCGCCCGTCTTCAAGTCTTCGAAGTGCTTGCGGAACGGGTGGATCGGGCTTTCGTTGACATCCGCGCCGCGCACGTATTCACCCGTGATCGCCGCCAGCATGGTCGGCGAGCCTTGCACAGCCGCCCGTTGCAGGTAGTGGCGCACGGCGCGCACGCCGCCCAGTTCCTCGCCGCCGCCCGCGCGGCCTGGGCCGCCGTGCTTCAGTTGCGGCAGGGGCGAGCCATGGCCCGTCGAATCGACGGAGGCCACGCGCTCGAGCACATGCACGCGGCCGTGCGTGGCCGCCACTTGCGGCACCACGCGCGCGGCGATCTTCGGATCGCGCGTCACCAGGGTACTCACCAGGCTGCCCTTGCCGCGCGCGGCCAGTGCCAGCGCTTCGTCGATATCCTTGTAGCCCATCATGGTGCTGACGGGGCCGAATGCTTCCACGTCATGCACGGCATCGTTGCCGAAGGCGTCGCGGCACAGCAGCAAGGTCGGCGAGAAGAAGCTGCCATCCTGTGCCCCATCACCCAGCGGACTGAAACCGTCGGCCGCGCCAAATACCACCTCGTTACCTTGCGACAGGGTGGCGACCCGTTCCGCCACATCGCTTTGCTGTTCCTTCGATGCCAGCGCGCCCATGCGCACGCCTTCGATGGACGGGTCGCCCACCACCACCTTGGCCAGGCGCTCGCGCAGGCGCGTGCCGACGGCATCCATCAGGTGCTCGGGCACGATGATGCGGCGAATCGCCGTACATTTCTGGCCCGACTTGCCCGTCATTTCGCGCACCACTTCCTTGACGAACAGGTCGAATTCCACGTCGTCTGGCGTGACGTCCGGCGCCAGGATGGCGCAGTTGAGCGAATCGGCTTCGCCGTTGAACGGCACAGACTGGGCGATCAGGTTCGGATTCGTGCGCAGCTTGGCCGCCGTAGCGGCCGATCCCGTAAAGGTCACGAAATCCTGGCCATTCAGGCGGTCCAGCAAGTCGCCGGTGGAGCCGATCACCAGCTGCAAACTGCCAGCCGGCAGCAAGCCCGATTCATGCATCATGCGCACGACGGCCTGCGTCAGGTAACTCGTCGCCGTGGCCGGCTTGGCGATGCAGGGCATGGCCGCCAAAAAGCTGGGCGCAAATTTTTCCAGCAGACCCCAGATGGGGAAATTGAAGGCGTTGATGTGCACGGCCAGGCCGCCGCGCGGCACCAGGATGTGCGTGCCGGCGAAGCCGCCTTTCTTGCCCAGCGCGATGGCCGGGCCTTCGTGCAGCACGTTCGACGACGGCAGCTCGTTGCTGCCCATGCTGGCGTAGGCGAACAGGGTGCCCGTGCCGCCTTCGATATCGACCCAGCTATCGGCGCGCGTGGCGCCCGACAGGTGCGAGATCGCATACAGTTCTTCCTTGCGCTCGACCAGGTACAGGGCCAACGCCTTGAGGCGCGCGGCGCGCTGCTGGAAGTCCAGCGCCATCAGGCCCGGCACGCCCGTCTTGCGGGCATACGTGACGGCTTCGTCGAAGTCGATCTTCTCGGCATGCGTGTGATAGATGACGCGGTTGTTCAAAGCGCTATGCAGGGGCACGGCGGCGCTTTCGCCCAGCCAGCGGCCGGCGATCAGGCTTTGCAGGGTGGATATTTGAGCCATGTGGTTTCTCCGTAAAACGAGGGTGTTGGTGACGTTGGTGTGGTGTTGGATTACGCGGGGCGCTGCCCCGCTAATCCGACCTACGCTCATATTGTTTATTGCGCCGCAGCGTTCTTGTGCAAGTGCAGCGGCAATGCGGATTCAAAATTGAGGCGCTGGCGGTTCGCCTCGACTTCCGTCAAGGCGTCCACTTCGCGCATCGTCTGCATGGAGCGCACGGCCAGTTCGTGGTACTGGCTGGTGCCAGAGCTTTTCCATTTGATTTCATCGTCGGTGAGCGACCGTATCACCTTGGCGGGCGTGCCCACCACCATGCTGCGCGGCGCGACGATCATGCCCGCCTTGACGAAACTCATGGCGGCGACGATGGATTCCGCGCCGATGATGGCATTGTCCATCACCACGGCGTTCATGCCGACCAGCGCATTGCGGCCGATGCGGCAGCCGTGCAGCACGGCGCCGTGGCCGATATGGCCGTCGACTTCGACCACCGTGTCGCAGCCGGGGAAACCGTGCATGACGCAGGTATCCTGCAGATTGGCGCCCTCTTCCAGGATCAATCGGCCGAAGTCGCCGCGGATCGAGGCCAGCGGACCGATATAGCAGCGCGGGCCGACGATCACGTCGCCGATCAGCACGGCCGACGGGTGCACATAGGCGCTGGGGTGGACGACGGGGGTGATGCCGTTGATTTCGTAGACTTTGACCATGTTGCTCTCCAAAACATTATTGCCAGCCGTAGCGGCTGATGTCGGATTACGCGCAAGCGCTAATCCGACCTACCTCTTCACATACCCAGGTAGGCGCTCTGTACCTGCTCGTTATGCAGCAATTCGGGACCGGGGCCGGACAATGTGATGGCGCCCGTCTCGATCACGTAACCCACGTCGGCAATCGACAGGGCGGCGTGCGCGTTCTGCTCGACGAGGAAGATGGTGATGCCCTGGTCGCGCAGCTCGGCGACGATGCGGAAGATTTCCGCGATCAAGAGGGGCGCCAGGCCCATGCTGGGCTCATCGAGCAGCAGCAGTTGCGGGCGGCCCATCAGCGCGCGCGCCATGGCCAGCATCTGCTGCTGTCCACCGGACAAGGTCCCGGCCAGCAGCAAGCGCTTTTCCTTCAGGATCGGGAACAGCCCATACATGCGCTCCATGTCGCCCGCCACGTCCTGAGCAGGGCGCGTAAAGGCGCCCAGGCGCAGATTGTCTTCCACCGTCATGGGGCCGAACACTTGGCGCCCTTCCGGCACCTGGCAAATGCCGCTGCGCACGCGCTTGTCGGCACTCATGCGGCTGACGTCCTGGCCGGCGAAGGCGATGCTGCCCGCGCTGATCGGCTGCACGCCGGAAATGGCCCGCAGCAGGGTCGTCTTGCCGGCGCCATTCGCGCCCACCAGTGCCACCAGCTGGCCCTGGCGCACCTGCAGGTCGATGCCGTGCAGGGCCTGGATGCGGCCATAATGGCTGGTCAAGCCGGCGATATCGAGCACCAGCGGAGTTTGAGGTTTTTCCATCTTCATCATGCCGCCACTCCCAGATACGCGGCCACCACGTCGGGATTGGCCCGCACTTCGGCGGCGGTTCCCTCGGCCAGCTTCTTGCCATAGTCGAGTACCAGGATATGGTCCGACAAATTCATCACCAGTTTCATGTCATGCTCGACCAGCACCACCGTCACGCCCGATTGCGCCACCTTGCGTATCAAGGCTTCGATCTCGCCCGTCTCGGTATGGTTCAAACCAGCCGCCGGCTCATCGAGCAGCAGCACCTTCGGCTTGGCCGCCAGCGCGCGCGCGATTTCCAGGCGTTTTAATGCGCCATACGACATCTGTCCCGCCTCGTCATCGATGTGCCGGCCCACGCCGACAAACTCCATCAGGCCCGCCGCCTCGTCGCGACAGGCCGCGTCGGCACGGCGCACGGACGGCAAACGCAGCATGGAGGCGAACAGGTTCTGGTTCAGGCGCAGATGCGCGCCCACCATGACATTATCGATGGCCGTCATGTTCATGCACACCTGCAGGTTCTGGAAGGTGCGGCTCATGCCGCGCCGCGCCAGCGCATCGGGCGGCATGGCGGCCACATTTTCGCCATTCAGCAAAATCTCGCCCCGGGTCGGCGTGTACACACCCGTGATCAGGTTGAACAGAGTCGTCTTGCCGGCGCCGTTCGGCCCGATCACGGAGTGGATATTGCCTTCCTTGACGGTGAAGCTCACGTCCTGCACCGCGTGCACGCCTCCAAAGCTCTTGCTCAGATTGTTAATCGTCAGCATCTCACACCTCCTGTACAGATTTAGGCGGTGCTTTCGGCGTAGCAGAACGCTTGCGCGAACGGCTGGCCAGGCTCGGTACGAGACCTTTGGGCATGAAAATCATGGTCGCCATCAGGATCACGCCGAACACCACCGTTTCCCAGCCTTCGAAACTGGACAGCAGCTGCGGCAGGATCGTCAGCAGGGCCGCACCGATGATGGAGCCGAAGATCGATGCCATGCCGCCCACCACCACCATCGTCACCAGCTCGATCGAGTGGAAGAAGCCGGCCAGGTTGGGGGTGATAAAGCCGATGTAGTGGGCGCTGATGCTGCCCGCGATACTGGCAATGACGGCCGACAGCACGAACACGCGCACCTTGAAGCGCGTCGTATCGACGCCGACCACGCGGGCCGCCACTTCCGAACCGTGGATCGCCTGCAGCGCGCGGCCGACGGGCGAATCGATCAGGTTCAGCGCCAGCCAGGTGACGAGCATCAGCAGCACGGCGCACACCAGGTACCACGATTTTTCACCGGCGATTTCCAGGCCGGCGACACTGAAGGCCGAGACGCCGATGCCATCGGGGCCGCCCGTCCATTGCGTTTCGTTGTTGATGACGATGGAAATGATGATGCCCAGGCCCAGGGTGGCCATGGCCAGGGTATGGCCCTTGAGTTTTAGCACGGGACGCGCCAGCAGCAGCGCCAGCAAGCCGGTGGCGACGGCACCGGCGGCCAGGGCGGCCAGCGGCGGCCAGCCGTAGTGCGTGGTCAGCACGGCCGACGCATAGGCGCCCAGGCCATAGAAACCCGCGTGACCCAGGCTGATCTGGCCCGTGTAGCCCATCAACAGGTTCAGGCCGATGACGACGATGGCGTTCAGCGCAATGCGAATCGCCACATCATAGTAAAACGCATTGGTGAGGAACAGCGGCAGGATGGCCAGCACCAGGGCCAGCACCAGCAGTCCACCGTAGCGGGAGCGGGAAAATAATGTTGATAACCGCGTCTTCATACACGCTCCGAATTTTTAGCGCCAAACAAGCCTTGCGGCAGGAAGAACAGGATCAACAAGATCAGCACGAACGGCACGGCATCCTTGTAGGCCGAGGAGATGTAGCCGGCCGTCATGGCTTCGGCGATGCCCAGGATCAGGCCACCGGCAATCGCGCCGGCGCCGCCGCCCAGGCCACCGAGTACGGCGGCGACAAAGCCTTTCAGGCCCAGCATGATGCCCGCGTCATACGAGGTATACGTGATCGGCGCGACGAGGATGCCGCCCGCCGCGCCCAGCAGGGCCGACAGGCCGAACGAAAACAGCAGCACCTTGCGCGTGTTGATGCCCACCAGTTGCGCCGCCAGCTTGTTGTGCGAGGTGGCCAGCATGGCCTTGCCCATCAAGGTGCGGCCGAAGAACCAGCCCAGCACCAGCACGATGACGATGGTCACGCCCAGCACCCACAGGCTTTGCGGCAGCAGGCTGGCGCCCAAAAATTCGATCGGCGCGTCGCCGGAAAAGGCTGGTAGTGTATGCGTATCCTTGCCCAGCCAGATTTGCACCAGGCCGCGCAGCACCAGCGAGGCGCCGATGGTGATGATCAGCAGGGTGATGACCTGCGCATTTTGCGCCGGTTCGATCACGGTTTTTTCCATCAACAGGCCAACCAGGCCCGTGGCGATGACGGCCAGGATGATGGCCAGCGGCAGCGGCACGCCGGCGGCCGACATCACGGCGGCCAGCATCCCGCCCAGCATGATGAATTCGCCCTGGGCGAAGTTGATCACGCCGCTGGTGTTGTAGATGATGGTAAAGCCCAGCGCCGCCAGCGCGTAGGCGGAACCGACCGTCATCCCGGAATACAGAAATTGTAGAAATTGAGCGACTTCCATGGTGTCTCCATTATGTTCGGCTACGCGCGGACCGCCTTCGAGGGCAGCCCGCGCAGGTACTTCTGGCTTACATTATTTCGAACATCACTTCGACAATTGCCATTCGCCGTTCTTCACTTCCACCATGCGGAAAGCCGACAGGTCCAGGCCCATGTGGTCTTTCGCCGACATGTTGAAGACGCCGGTCGTGCCCACAAAACCCTTGGTCGTTTCCAGCGCCGCCCGCACTTTTTCGCGATCCGTGCCGCCGGCGCGCTTGATGGCATCCACCGACAGGTTCAGGGCATCGAGCGCATAGCCGCCAAAGGTCGACGGATCGATCTTGTAGCGCTCTTTATACGTCTTGTCGTAGCCGACCACGATGGCCTTCTGCGCGTCGCTGTCGGGCAGCATGGCGCCGATCAAGAGCGCTGGCGTTGGCAGGCGCACGCCTTCGGCGGCCTTGCCCGACAGCTTCAGATACTCGTCCGACGCCACGCCGTGCGACTGGTACAGCGGCAGCGCAGCCATGCCCAGTTGGCCATAGTTCTTGGTCACCACGGCCGGACCCTGGCCCAGTCCAAAGACGAAGACGGCTTGCACGCCGGCCGTATTCTTGATGCGCGTCAGCTGCGCCGTGATGTCCGTGTCTTTCGGGCCGTAGGTTTCATCGGCCACCAGGGTGATGCCATATTTGGAGGCGACGATCTGCGATTCCTTGCGGCCCGAGGCGCCGAAGCCGCTCGTTTCCGACAGCAGGCCTACCTTGCTGATGCCACGCTTCTTCATGTCCTCGAACACCTTCTCGGCCGCCATGCGGTCCGTATGCGGCGTCTTGAACACCCATTTTTTCACGGGATCGATGATGACCACGGCGCCCGCCAGCGAAATGAACGGCATGCTGGCGCGCTCCACCAGCGGCGCCATCGCCATCGTCGCGCCGGTGGTGGTGCCGCCGATCAGCACATCGACCTTGTCCGACTCGATCAGGCGCTTGGTAAAACCGTTGGCCTTGGCCGCATCGCTGCCGTCGTCGTAGTGCACCAGTTCCAGCTTGCGCCCCAGCACGCCGCCGGCCGCATTGATTTTCTCGATATACAGCTGCAGGGTTTTCAGTTCAGGGTCGCCCAAAAAGGCGGCAGGTCCCGTGACGGACAGCACGGATCCGATCTTGATGTTCTCGGCCGCATACGCGCCCGCGGCGGACATGGCCAGCACGCCGGCGATCAGGGTTTTCTTGAAAATATTGGCAATCATTGTGGTCTCCACCAGGTTGGCACTACGGTCAATGTAGGGTTGGCGCTTTTTTACAAGCCTGCGCCTTTTTTGTTTTTACTTTGTTTTTACTCGTTTATACGCGTTCAATGACGACAGCAATACCCTGCCCCACGCCGATGCACATGGTGCACAGCGCATAGCGCCCGCCCGTGCGTTCCAGCTGGTTCAGGGCCGCCATCACCAGGCGCGCCCCCGATGCGCCCAGCGGATGGCCGATGGCAATCGCGCCGCCATTCGGGTTCACGTGGGCCGCGTCGTCCGCCAGGCCCAGGTCGCGCGTGACGGCCAGCGCCTGCGCCGCAAACGCTTCATTGAGCTCGATCACATCCATCTGCTCGATGCTCAATCCCGTCTGCGCCAGCACCTTGCGCGACGCTGGCGAGGGGCCAAAGCCCATGATGCGCGGCGCCAGGCCTGCCGTGGCCATGCCCAGCACTTTTGCGCGCGGCGTCAATTTGTACTTATCCACGGCGGCGGCGGACGCCAGCAGGATGGCGCAGGCGCCGTCGTTCAAACCAGAGGCATTGCCAGCCGTGACCGTGCCATCCGGCTTGACCACGCCCTTGAGCTTTGCCAGCATGTCCAGCGAGGTATCGGGACGCGGATGTTCATCCATCGTCACCATCTTCGGCTCGCCTTTTTTCTGCGGCACGGCGACGGGCACGATTTCACGATCGAAGACGCCAGCCGCGTTAGCCGCCGCCCAGCGCTGCTGGCTGCGCAAGGCCAGACCATCCTGGTCGGCACGGCTGATGCCAAATTCCACGGCCACGTTTTCCGCCGTTTCCGGCATGGTGTCGATGCCGTACTGCGTTTTCATCTTGCCATTGACGAAGCGCCAGCCCAGGGTCGTGTCTTCGATTTTCGCCGCGCGCGAGAATGCGCCGTCAGCCTTGCCCATCACGAAAGGCGCGCGTGTCATGCTTTCCACGCCACCGGCAATGATCAGCTGCGCCTCGCCCGCCTTGATGGAGCGGGCAGCCATGCCGACGGCATCCAGGCTGGAGCCGCACAGGCGGTTGATGGTATTGGCCGGCACTGCTGCCGGCAAACCGGCCAGCAGCGCAGCCATGCGGCCCACGTTGCGGTTGTCTTCGCCCGCCTGGTTGGCGCAGCCGTAGAACACGTCGTCGATGGCGGACCAGTCGACGGAAGGATTGCGGGCGATCAGCGCGGCAATCGGCAGCGCGCCCAGGTCGTCCGCGCGCACGCTGGAGAGTGCACCGCCATAGCGGCCAAAGGGAGTGCGCACGGCATCACAGATAAAGGCTTCGTTCATGTTTGCTTCCTTGTTCGGACTATCAGGGGAAAAGCTTCGGGCGCTGGTCGACCACGCGGCGGGCCTTGCCCGTCAGGGTGCGTTCGATGCCGGCGGCGGCCACCAGGCGCACGCGCGTGCTCACGCCCACATGCGTCTTGATGCGGTGTTCCAGCTCGCGCGCCAGGCCGTCGGTCTCGCTGGCCGAAATGGTGGCAGTGAGATCGATACGCAGCTCGGCGATCACTTCAAGCTTGTCGAGGTGGCCGTCGCGCGTGACCACCAGCTGGTATTGCGGCGCCAGCTTCGGCATCTTCAAAATCAGCTCTTCGATCTGTGTGGGGAAGACGTTCACGCCGCGGATGATCAGCATGTCGTCCGAGCGGCCCGTGATCTTGCCGATGCGGCGCATCGAACGCGAGGTGGGCGGCAGCAAACGGGTCAGGTCGCGCGTGCGGTAGCGGATGACGGGCAGCGCTTCCTTCGACAGCGAGGTGAAGACCAGTTCGCCCTCCGAGCCATCCGGCAGCACTTCGCCCGTTTCCGGATCGATGATTTCGGGATAAAAATGGTCTTCCCAGATGACGGGACCGTCCTTGCTTTCGATGCATTCTGAAGCCACGCCAGGCCCCATCACTTCGGACAGACCATAGATGTCGACGGCGTCGATGCCGGCGCGCGCTTCGATTTCCGCACGCATGGCGTCCGTCCACGGCTCGGCGCCGAAGATGCCCACCTTCAGCGACGATTCAGCCGGATCGAGACCCTGGCGCGTGAATTCCTCGATGATGTTGAGCATGTACGACGGCGTGACCATGATGATAGATGGCTTGAAATCCTGGATCAGTTGCACCTGCTTTTCCGTCTGGCCGCCCGACATCGGGATGACGGTGCAGCCCAGGCGTTCGGCGCCGTAATGCGCGCCCAGGCCGCCCGTGAACAGGCCGTAGCCGTAGGAGATATGCACCATGTCGCCCGCGCGGCCGCCGCCGGCGCGAATCGAGCGCGCCACCACATTGGCCCAGGTATCGATGTCGTTCTGCGTATAGCCAACCACCGTGGCCTTGCCCGTAGTGCCACTCGATGCGTGGATGCGCACCACTTGCTCGCGTGGCACGGCAAACAGGCCGAACGGGTAATTATCGCGCAAGACTTTTTTATCGGTGAACGGGAATTTCGACAGATCGGCCAGCGACTTCAGGTCGTCCGGATGCACGCCCGCTTCGTCAAAAGCGGCGCGGTAATGGGGCACGTTGTCATACGCGTGCTTGAGCGTCCATTTCATGCGTTCGAGCTGCAGCGCCTGCAGTTCATCCTTGCTGGCGCGCTCGATCGGTTCGAGGTCATTGGGGGAAGGCGTACGTTGGACCATCATTGTCTCCTGTTTAATTCCTTAACTATTCAATCGGTACTGGCAGTTCAAGCCTGCTCTTATCACTTCAATTGCTGATGACTTCACCCGCCACGCGTATCGACTTGCCGCGAAAGAGCGCGATGGCGCGGCCATCCTGGTTGCTGACCTTGACGTCGTAGACGCCGCTCTTGCCGGCCAGCGCCTGCTCAACGGCGTGCGCCGTGAGCACGTCGCCTTCGCGGCCCGGCGCCAGGTAATCGATGGTGCAGCCGGCGCCCACGGTATTCATGTTGTAGCTGTTGCAGGCAAACGCGAAGGCGCTGTCGGCCAGGGCAAAGATAAAGCCGCCGTGGCAGGTCTGGTGGCCGTTGAGCATGTCGGCGCGCACCGTCATCGTCATGCGCGCATGGCCGGGTCCCACCTCGGCCAGGGCGATGCCCATGGCAGCGGTGGCGTTGTCGCGCGACAGCATCGAGGCGGCGGCCGCTTCGGCCAGAGCTTGCGCGGTCATGTTGTGGTCCTTATTTGACATATCATTCGGCATGAAACGTGGCTCCAGTGGCAAGTTTGCGGCACAGCAGCGGCGAGACACGGTAGCGGTCTTCGCCATAGCCATGCGCCAGGTGGTGCAGCACGGTCACGATCTGCTGGACGCCCACCGCATCGGCCCAGGCCAGCGGTCCGCGCGGATAGTTGACGCCCTTCTGCATGGCGATATCGACGGCAGCCACCGTGCACACGCCCTGGTTGACGGCGTCGGCCGCCTCGTTGGCCAGCATGGCGACCGTGCGCATGACGGCCAGGCCAGGCACGTCGTCTAGGCGCGTGACGATGAAACCGGCCGCCTGGAACAGGCCGACGGTAGCTGCGTAGGCGGCATCGCTGCACTGGTCGGCGCGCGCCACGGCGATGCGCTTGGCTCCGGCGTAATCGAGCGCCAGGTCGAACAGCACCGTGTCTGGATGCTGGTTGTCGTGCGCGCGCTGGGTGGCGCTGCGGCCATCGGTCAGATAAATCGCGGCGCCATTGCAATGCAGGGCCGGCGCTTCGTCGTGAGCCTGGCCTTCCTGCGTCACGCGGCGGCTGACGGTGATGCCCGCCTGCTCCAGGCGCTGCACCAGGCTGCGAATGACGCCGCTGTGGCCACGGCCATCGCCGCCGATGGCGGCCGACAGGGCGACGAATTCCGGCTTCGGCTGCGCGCTTTCCGCCTGCGCCACGGGGGCAGGCGCGCCTTCGCCGTACAAGTAAAAGCCACGGCCCGATTTGCGGCCCAGAAAACCAGCGTTGACCATTTCCTGCTGCAGCACGGACGGCGTGAAGCGCGGGTCGTTGAAATAGGCGCCGAACACGGATTGAGTGACGGAGAAATTCACGTCGTGGCCGATCAGATCCATCAACTCGAATGGGCCCATGCGAAAACCGCCCGCTTCGCGCAGCACCGCGTCGATGGTGGCGGCATCGCCCGCCTGTTCGTTCAACAAGCGCCAGCCTTCCGCGTAAAACGGACGGGCGACTCTGTTGACGATGAAGCCGGGCGTCGATTTGGCATGCACGGGGTTCTTGCCCCAGGCGATAGACGTGTCATAGACGGTGGCGGCCACTTGCTCGCTGGTGGCCAGGCCACTGATCACTTCGACCAGCGCCATCAAGGGCACGGGATTAAAGAAGTGCATGCCGACCAGGCGTTCAGGGCGGCGCAACTTGGCGGCGATGGCCGTCACGGAAATCGACGAGGTGTTCGTCGCCAGGATGCAGTCGTCGCTGACTAACGCTTCGAGTTCGGCGAACAGGCTGCGCTTGACGTCGAGGTTTTCCACGATGGCTTCCACCACCAGAGCAGCGTCGCTCACGTCGGCCAGGCTGCCAGCCGCCTGCAGGCGCGACGTGGCCGCCGCCGCTTCGTCAAACGTCATGCGGCCCTTTTCGGCCAGCTTCGCGTACATCTTGCCAATATCGAGCAAGGCCTTGCTCACCGCTTCCGCGCGCGTGTCGTACAGTTTGACTGTGTAACCGGCAGCCGCGGCCACCTGTGCGATGCCGGCGCCCATGGCGCCGCTGCCGATGACGGCGACGATACTGTTGTTTGCCAGTTTGTTTGCCAATTCGGTCATATCAGTGTCCCTTGAATTGCGGTGCGCGCTTTTCCATGAAGGCGGCCACGCCTTCGCGGTAATCGTCGCTGTTCCCGAGTTCGCTCATCATGCGCGCTTCCAGCGCCAGCTGCTGCGGCAGGGTATTGGCGCCGCTGGCGGCCAGCGCCTGCTTGGTGAATGCCAGGCCTTTGGTCGGCGCCGTGGAAAAGTGCACGGCCAGCTTGCGCGTTTCTTCCGCCAGCTGCGCGTCGTCCACGCATTTCCAGATCAGGCCCCAGTCTTCGGCTTTTTCGGCCGTCAGCTTTTCACCGAGCATGGCCAGGCCCATGGCACGCGCCGAACCGATCAGGCGTGGCAGGAAGAAGGTGCCGCCCGTGTCCGGGATCAGGCCCAGCTTGCAGAACACTTCGACGAAACTGGCCGACTTGCCAGCGATGACGATGTCGCAGGCCAGCGCCAGGTTGGCGCCCGCGCCGGCCGCCACGCCATTGACGGCGCAAATCACGGGCATCGGCAAGGCTTTCAGGGCCAGCACCAGCGGCGCGTAGTTTTTTTCCACCGACTCGCCCAGGTCCACGCCCTTCGAGCCTGGTTCGACGGCGCGGTCGGACAGATCCTGGCCCGCGCAAAAGCCACGGCCAGCGCCCGTCAACACGAACACGCGCACGGCGCTGTCGGCGTTCACTTTCGCAATCGCATCGCGCACTTCCTCGTGCATGGCTTGCGTAAAGCTATTGAGTTTGTCGGGACGGTTCAGGGTCAGCGTGGCGATGCCCTGCTCGATGGTGAAGAGGATGTTTTGGTAAGTCATGGCGTGTCTCGTATACGTTTATTTTTAACCCAGGTGCCACTGCCGGGGTCGGACCTTAAGGTCCGACCCCAGATGTTGTTTGGGGTCGGCGTTTACTCGGCCTGATCGAAATCGACAATCACTTTGTCGGTGAGGGGAAAACTCTGGCAACTGAGGACGAAGCCGCGCGCCACTTCGTAGTCTTCCAGCGCGTAGTTGACGTCCATTTCGACCTTGCCGTCGAGTATCTTGCAGCGGCAGGTCGAGCATACGCCGCCCTTGCACGAGTAGCGCATGTCGATTCCCTGGCGCAGGCCCGCATCGAGAATGGATTCCTTGTCCTTGTCCATCGTGAAGGTGGTGTGGTTGCCATCCATGATGACAGTCACTTCCGTTTCCTGCACGGCGCCCGCGTCGAACTGGGCGCGCGGCTTGTGGGCATTTTTCGGGATGCTGGCGGCGAACAGTTCGATCTTGATGTTCTGCTTCGGCATGCCTGCCGCCTGCAGGGCGGAGGAGACGCCCAGCATCATGTCTTCCGGGCCGCAGATGAAGGCGTTGTCGTAATCTTCTACCTTGATCCAGTGCTGCAGGAACTGCTCGCATTTTTCCTGCGTGATGCGGCCATTGAACAGTTCGATATCCTGCTGCTCGCGGCTCATCACGTACACCAGGTTCAAACGCTCCAGGTACACGTCCTTCAAGTCCGTCAATTCTTCCTTGAAGATGACGGACGACGAGGCGCGGTTGCCGTAGAACAGCGTGAAACGGCTCAATGGCTCCGTCAGCAGAGTCGTCTTGATGATGGAGAGGATGGGCGTGATGCCGCTGCCGGCCGCAAACGCCAGGTAGTGCTTGCGGTTGACGCAGTCGAGCGGCACGTTGAAGTGGCCCATGGGCGGCATCACCTCGATGGTGGCGCCAGCTTTCAAGGTGTCGTTCGCCCAAGTAGAGAAAGCGCCGCCCGGCGTGCGCTTGATGGCCACGCGCAGGGTGCCATCCTGCACTGCAGAACAGATGGAATACGAGCGGCGCACATCTTCCGCATTGATATTGGCGCGCAGGGTCAGGTGCTGGCCCTGCTGGAAGCGGAACTGCTGCTGCAGTTCGGCCGGCACGTCGAACGTGACGGCGATGGTGTCGCGCGTTTCGTTGCGCACGTTCGCTACGCACAGCGGATAAAATTTACTCATGCTTCATCTCCAGTTTCTTCGGAACGTGTGCCTGATTTTTTTAGTGGCACTTGAAGTAATCAAACGGTTCGCGGCAAGCCAGGCATTTGTACAGGGCCTTGCACGGCGTGGAGCCGAACTGGCTGGTCAGCTGCGTATGCGTGGAACCGCAATTCGGGCAGATCACCTCCAGCGTCGGCATGGGCTGGCGCTTGACACCGCCTGCTGTTGCGCTACGAAGGCCGCTGATGTCGATCACCTGCTGCTGCGGCGGGGCGATGCCGTAACCTTTCAGCTTGGCCTTGCCCGCCTCGCTCATCCAGTCCGTGGTCCAGGCGGGCGCCAGCTGGTTCACCAATGTCACCTTGGCCACGCCATGGCTGCGCAAGGCCTGCGTGACGGCATCGGCGATCACCTGCATGGCCGGGCAGCCCGAATACGTGGGCGTGATCGTCACGATGCACTCTTCGCTGCTGACCACATCGACGGCGCGCACGATGCCCAGGTCCACCACCGAAATGACGGGAATTTCCGGGTCCGGCACGTCGCCCAGCCAGGCCCATACCTGGGCCGCGTCCAGCGTTGCCATGGGCGTGTTCACTACCACTCCGCCCCGGGATAGGCGCGCTGCAGGAACTGCATCTCGGCCAGGATGAATCCCAGGTGTTCCGTGTGCGTGCCCTGCTTGCCGCCCTTTTGCATCCAGGCGTCGGGCGCCGGCATGCTCAAGGTGGCTTCGGCAAAGATCTCGGCCACGTGTTCGAGGAAGGCCTGGCGCAACACGTCCGATGGCGGCGCGATGCCGGCGGCAAGCATGGCCTGGTCGACGGCGTCGTACTTGAACATCTCGCCCGTGTACATCCACAGCTTGTCGGCGGCCGCCTGCGTCTTCGCATGGCTGTCCGCCGTGCCGTCGCCGAGACGCACGATCAGGTCACCGCTGCGACGCAGGTGATACGTCACTTCCTTGATCGATTTCTGTGCCACTTCGACGATGCGTGGATCGCTGCATTTTGCCAGTTCCAGCAACTGGAAGTAGTGCCAGGTGTCGAAGAAGAACTGGCGCATCATGGTGTCGGCGTAATTGCCGTTCGGCTGCTCCAGCAGCAAGCAATTCTTGAAGTCGTGGGCGTCGCGCAAAAAGGCGATGTCGTCCTCGTCGCGGCCAGCGTTTTCCAGTTCGGCCGCATAGCTGAACCACAAACGCGTCTGGCCCAGAAGGTCGAGCGCCACGTTGGTCAGCGCCATGTCTTCTTCCAGCGCGGGCCCCTTGCCGCACAGCTGCGACAGCTGCTGGCTGAGGATCAGGGCGTTGTCACCCAGGCGCAAAAGGTAATCGATTTTTTGTTGAGTGAGCTTGTCATCCATTGCAGGCGCTCCCATCACAGGTTCTTGACTTCTTCCGGCATCGGGAAGAAGGTGGGATGGCGGTACACCTTGCTGTTCGACGGTTCGAACAGGGCGCCCTTGTCGCCGGGGCTGCTGGCGACGATATCGGCCGCGCGCACCACCCAGATGCTCACGCCTTCATTGCGGCGCGTGTAGACGTCGCGCGCATGGTTGACCGCCATGGTGGCGTCGGAGGCGTGCAGGCTGCCCACATGCTTGTGCGCCAGGCCGTGCTGGCTGCGGATGAAAACTTCCCACAATGGCCATTCTTTGCTCATGTTGCTCTCCCCTATCTGTCTTATGTAATTACGCTGCTGCTTTGTTAGCGGCTTGCTTGTCTGCATACGCGAGCAAGGCATCGCGGAACCACTCGCCGTCTTCATACGCTTTCACCCGCGTTTGCAGGCGCTCGCGGTTGCACGGACCATTGCCCTTCAATACATTGTTGAACTCGGACCAGTCGATCTCGCCGAATTCATAGTGGCCCGTTTCCGCATTGAACTTCAGGTCGGGATCGGGCACGGTCAGGCCCAGGTATTCGATTTGCGGCACGGTCTGGTCGACCATGCGCTGGCGCAATTCATCATTCGAGAACAGCTTGATGCGCCATTGCGCCGACTGGGCGCTGTTGACGGAGGCAGCATCGGACGGACCGAACATCATCAAGGACGGCCACCACCAGCGGTTCAGCGCATCCTGCGCCATGGCTTTCTGTTCTGGCGTGCCCTTGCACAGCGACATCATGATGTCGTAACCCTGGCGTGCATGGAATGATTCTTCCTTGCAGACGCGGATCATGGCGCGCGCATACGGGCCATACGAGCAGCGGCACAGCGGGATCTGGTTGATGATGGCCGAGCCGTCGACCAGCCAGCCGATGGCGCCCATGTCGGCCCACGACAGGGTGGGATAGTTAAAGATGCTGGAATACTTGGCTTTGCCCGAGTGCAAGGCAGCGAGCAGATCGTCGCGCGACACGCCCAGGGTTTCGGCGGCGCTGTACAGGTACAGGCCGTGACCGGCTTCGTCCTGGATCTTCGCCAGCAGGATGGACTTGCGTTTCAAGGTCGGTGCGCGCGTGACCCAGTTACCTTCAGGCAATTGACCGACGATTTCCGAATGCGCATGCTGCGAAATCTGGCGAATCAGGGTCTTGCGGTAAGCGTCCGGCATCCAGTCCTTGGCCTCGATCTTGATGCCTTCGTCGATACGCGCCTGAAAAGCGCGCTCTTCCTGGCCCATGTCGTCGATGGAGCGGACGTTCTTGAGGCCGGTTTCAACCATTTGTGCGTACATGATCTGTCTCCCATGTCTTTGATTTTGCGCAGCAACGCGGTGCGATGAACAGATAATACGATACAAAAAACTATTTGCATACACTTGATGTGAGTCATTTTAAAAATTCGTATCTTGTGCGGTTGTGCGTATGATATTGCTGATGAGAAAACACTGCGAAGTGCCACCCGCGCTTCCTGCAAATTATTGACGCGCTACCCGCGCAGCCAAGTAAACTGCTGCTTTTATTGAATCGACCGCAACACGGCCAGACCGGAACCACATGAAGAACACCCGCTGCACGGCATGGATAGCCGATTTCCTGGAAAGCGACCCACCGCGCTCAAAGTCCCTGGTGATGACGATTTTCGGCGACGCCATCGTGCCGCGCGGCGGTGCCATCTGGCTGGGCAGCCTGATCGAACTGCTGGCACCGTTTGGCGTGAATGACCGCTTGCTGCGCACCAGCGTGTTCCGCCTGGCGCAGGAGGGCTGGCTCAGCTCGCAACGCGACGGCCGCCGCAGCGCTTATACGATACGCCCGGAGGCGCTGGCCCGCTTCGAGCGCGCGTATCGCCGCATCTATGCGCCACTGGTCGTGCACTGGGATGGCAGCTGGACCCTGGTGATCGGGCCGGCCGGCAGCATCGGCGCCGCCGAGCGGGGGGCGCTGCGCAAGGAATTATTGTGGGCTGGCTATGGCTTGATCTCTCCTGGCATCTTTGGCCATCCGGCCAGCAACTCGGAGGCGCTGGAAGACATCCTCGTGCGCAACGAGGTACAGGGCAAGCTGTATGTCTGCCACACTACGGAGTTGCCGGATGTCAGCACACGCCCGCTGCGCGACATGGTGGGCGAATGCTGGGACTTGTCGGAAGTGATGGCCGGCTACGAAAAATTCATCGCCAGCTTCCAGCCGCTGCTGACCTTGCTACAAGAAGCGCCTGTATTCGATGCCGAGCAAGCCTTCGTCATCCGCTCGCTGCTGACGCACGCCTACCGCCGCGTGCAGTTGCACGACCCACAGTTGCCCGTCGAACTGCTGCCCGAACCGTGGCCCGGCACGCAAGCGTATGCACTGGCGCGCGACCTGTACCGCATCACCCATGCGGCGGCCGAGGAACATATCCTGACCACCCTGCGGCGCGAGGATGAGCAGGCGGCTTCTGTCGAGCCGTGGTTCTACGAACGTTTTGGCGGCCTGAACACCTGACAAAACGTCCATGGCGGCGTTGCAGGGCCTGGGCGTACGTTCGTACTGCCTGCGGCCCCGCGCCTTGCCCTGAACATTTTTCAGGCGTTCAGCAAGCGCCTCTTATCCAACGATCATTGTTTGACAACTACCTGCTTCGCCCCAGCCAACAAATCCTGCCCCAGCTTTTCCAGCGCATTGGCCTGCACCAGCATGGTGTCGAGGATGGCGGCATTGAAGGTAAATTCGGCCGGCGTCGTATAGCCGGGAAAACGCAGAATGCGCAGCAATTCCTGCAAGGTGGTGCCTTTGCCCAGGTGCGCCAGGGCGTCGCTGAGGGCGCTGACTTTCTTTTCCAGTTCGCGTATGTGCTTGCCGTTGTCGTCCATGATGCTCTCCCCATGTCGGAGCTTCCACGTTAGCAAAGCATCTCCCGCGTCGTTTGCGCCAGCACAAAGGCGCGGCTAAAACGGGTATCATCGCGCCATTGCACACGATGCAAAACCCATATGTTTTTATCAGGAACACTCATGACCATTAAAATCAGCCAGCAATTCGACGCCGGCGCGATCGAGGTGCTGCGCGCCGACGATGCCCACTCCATCGAGCTGAACATCCGCAAGGATTCCCACGCCGACATCACGCAGTGGTTTTATTTCCGCCTGCAAGGCGCGCAAGGCGAGGCGTGCACGATCCGCTTCATGAATGCAGGCAAGTCGGCCTACCCGGACGGCTGGAAAGACTACCAGGCTGTCGCCAGCTATGACCGCGAAACCTGGTTCCGCGTGCCAACCAGCTTCGACGGCACGGTGATGACCATCGAACATACGCCGGAAGAAGAAAGCGTGTACTACGCCTACTTCGAGCCGTACCCATGGGATCGCCATCTGGCCCTGATCGACAGCGCGCAAGCGTCGCCGCTGGTGCGCCTGATCGACCTGGGCAGCACGGTGGAAGGGCGCGACATGAATCTGCTGGTGGTCGGTGACGCCGATGCCGAGAAGAAAGTCTGGGTCATCGCGCGCCAGCATCCCGGTGAAACGATGGCGGAATGGTTTGTCGAGGGCATGCTCGAAGCATTGCTGGACCAGGCCAACCCGTTTGCCCGCCAGTGCCTGCAAGACGCTGTCTTCTACGTGGTGCCGAACATGAACCCGGACGGTTCCGTGCATGGCAACCTGCGCACCAACGCGGCCGGCGCCAACCTGAACCGTGAATGGATGACGCCGACGATGGAACGCAGCCCGGAAGTATTCCTGGTGAAACAGAAAATGCATGAAATCGGCTGCGACCTGTTCCTCGACGTGCATGGCGACGAAGGTCTGCCTTACGTGTTCGTGGCCGGCAGCGATGCGCTGGAAAATTTCACGCCAGCACAAAAAGCCGAGCAAGACCGCTTCATCGCCGACTTCAAGGTGGCCAGCCCCGACTTCCAGGATGAGCAAGGCTATGAAGACGGCCCGTTCACGCCGGAAGTACTGACCATGGGTTCGCCTCACATCACGCACGCCTTCGGCTGCCTGGCACTGACCCTGGAACTGCCGTTCAAGGACAATGCCAACGATCCCGACCCACAAACGGGCTGGAGCGGCGCCCGCAGCGCTGCCCTGGGCGCGGCCGTCCTGCAGCCTATCCTGTCCACCTTGCGCGCCTGAGCATCAGGGCCGGACCGGCCCGCGTAAGCCCCATGCCCCGCACGCCGGGGCATTTTTTTTGACCGCACGGCAAGCGTTGCTGGACGAATGGTTTTTTTCGCAAACATCTTGCCTGTCAGAAATTATCGTCCTACACTATTCAACAGAATCAGGCCGTGCCACGCTGCGCGGCCCCGCAAGAATATACGGCCGGGCAGGTCGCCACGACTTCCCGCCACCGAAATACGCATCCACGGCCCTATCCCCGCCGAATTAGCTTTCTGTAACGCAAACTGACCGCATCAGTATCGTCATGCACAGGCTCCGCTTGTCCGCAGGACCATGCCAAGCGCACGCTTTCCGCTTTACGTCGAGGATGAATACCCTATGTCCAAGCTTAAAATCAGTACCCGCCTGGCCTTGAGTTTCGGCCTGATCATTGTCCTGCTTGCCATGGTGGCATTTGTTTCCGTGAGCCGTATCCGCAACATCAATGCATCGACGGAAAAAATCCTCAATGACCGCTATGTCAAGGTCATGCTGTCGAACACCATCCAGTCCGAGATCAATATCCAGGCCCGCCTGCTGGGCAATGCCATCATCGGCGCCAACGATCCTGACGAAGTCAGCAGTGCCGTGACCAAGATTCAGGCATCGGTAAAAAAGAACACGGAACTGCTGGCGCGCCTGAAAACCATGATCAACACGCCCAAGGGCCAGGAACTGCTCCAGGCCGTGATGAGCAGCCGCGAAACGTATGGCAAGACGCGCGATGCGAATATCAAACTGTTGCAAGAGGGGAAAACTGAAACGGCCGGCATCTTCCTGCTGACGCAGCTGCGCTACCCACAAGAAAAAATCTTGACGGCGCTGGCGGCCATGGCCGGCTTCCAGGAATCGCTGATGGCAGACGAAGGCAAGCAAGCCCTCGCCGACGGGCGTCTGGCCATCATCCTGACCCTGTCCCTATCCATCGCCGCGACGCTCATTGCCATCTTCCTGGCCGTTCTGATCAGCCGCTCCATCAGCCGCCCCATAGGCGAAGCTGTCAAAGTGGCGCAACGCGTGGCATCCGGCGACCTGTCGGGCAGCATCGACGCGCGCGGCACCGATGAAACGGGTTTGCTGCTGCGTGCCCTGAAAGAAATGAACGACAATCTGCAAGGCATCGTGGCCCGCGTGCGTCATGGCACGGATGCCATCGCCCATGGCTCGCGTGAAATCGCCTCCGGCAATATGGACTTGTCCTCGCGCACGGAACAACAAGCCAGCTCGCTGGAAGAAACGGCATCGTCGATGGAAGAACTGACGTCGACCGTCAAGCAGAATGGCGAAAACGCACGCCAGGCCAACCAGATGGCGCAATCGGCCTCCAGCGTGGCCAGCAAAGGCGGCCAGGTGGTGGCGGAAGTGATCACGACCATGGATACGATCAATGCCTCGTCGAAGAAAATCGTCGACATCATCGGCGTCATCGATGGCATCGCCTTCCAGACCAATATCCTGGCCCTGAATGCGGCCGTGGAAGCGGCCAGGGCGGGCGAACAGGGCCGCGGCTTTGCCGTAGTGGCCACGGAAGTGCGCAACCTGGCTCACCGCTCCGCCGCCGCCGCCAAGGAAATCAAGATTCTCATCGACGACTCCGTGCAGCAGGTTAATCTCGGCAGCAACCTGGTGAACCAGGCCGGCAGCACCATGCAAGAGATCGTCAGCAGTGTGCGGCGCGTTACGGACATCATGGCCGAGATCACGTCCGCCAGCAACGAGCAGGAAACGGGGATTGAACAGATCAACCAGGCCATCACGGAAATGGATGCCGTGACACAGCAAAATGCCGCCCTCGTGGAAGAAGCGGCAGCCGCGTCCGAAGCGTTGCAGGATCAGGCCGCCATCCTGGCCGAAGCCGTCAGCGTGTTCAAGCTCGACGGCATGCAAGCGCTGCCACCGGTTCCGGTTCCAGCCATCCGCGCGCCAGCCAAGCCTGCCGCCGCGCCACGCGTCACGGCCACTGCCGCACCCGCCAGGAAAGCAGACAAGGTGGTCGCACGGGCCGCGGTCGCCGAGACCGAGTGGGAAGAGTACTGAGGCGCCGCCTGCCGCAAGGCACCTGGCAGCTTGCAGCGGGCGCACGCCATAGGCGTGTGCCTCAGCCGCCCGCCACCACCATGCTCTCGATGAGGATGGAACCGGTCTCTTTGGTGCCACGGCGCAGCACATCGGCGCCCACGGCGACGATGTTGCGCAGCATGTCCTTCATGTTGCCGGCGATGGTGATTTCTTCCACCGGATACTGAATCACGCCATTTTCCACCCAGAAACCGGAGGCGCCGCGCGAATAATCGCCCGTCACGTAATTGGTTCCTTGCCCCATCAGTTCCGTCACCAGCAAGCCCGTGCCCAGTTTTTTCAGCATGGCAACGAAATCATCGGTGGCGGCCGTCTGGCTGGACGTCAGGTACAGATTGTGCGAGCCGCCCGCGTTGCCCGTCGTCTGCATGCCCAGCTTGCGGGCCGTGTAAGTCGACAGGAAATAGCCTTGCACCACGCCATCCTTGACGACGTCGCGGCTGACGGTTTTCACGCCTTCTTCGTCGAACGGTGCGGAACCGACGCCGCCGATCACGTGCGGATCTTCAAAGATCTGCACGTGCGACGGCAGCACTTGCGTGCCCAGGGAATCGTTCAGGAAAGTGGACTTGCGGTACAGAGCGCCACCCGAGGTCGCTTGCACATAGGTACCCAGCAAACCGGCCGCCAGCGGCGCCTCGAACAGTACGGGACAGGTGCGCGTGCCCAGCTTGCGCGCGTTCAGGCGCGACAGAGCGCGTTCGGCGGCGTAGCGGCCAATGGCTTCCGGGCTCGACATTTTGGCGGCGTCGCGCACGGACGAATACCAGTCGTCGCGCTGCATCTTCGCGCCCTTGCCAGCGATGGGCGCCACGGACAGGGTGTGGCGAGAGAATGGGTAGCCGCCGATGAAGCCGCGCGAATTGGCGGAGACAAAATGCGATTGCTGCACGTGCACGCCCGCGCCTTCGCTGTTCGTGATGCGCGGGTCGACGGCAAACGCGGCCGCTTCAGCCCGCTGGGCCAGCACGACGGCTTCCTCGGCGGAAATCAGCCAGGGATAGAACAGTTGCAAGTCGCGGGGGGACATTTCCAGCATGTCGGCGTCGGCCAGGCCCGCGCAATCGTCTTCGGCCGTGAAACGGGCGATGTTGTAGGCGGCGTCCACTGTGGCGCGCAGGGCCGATGGCGAAAAGTCGGAGGTGCTGGCATTGCCGCGTTTCTTGCCGACAAACACGGTCACGCCCATGCCCTTGTCCTTGTTTTGCTCGATCGTCTCGATCTTGCCTTTTCGGACAGACACGGACAAGCCGCCGCCTTCGCTGACTTCGACGGCAGCGTCGGTGCCGCCCGCTTCCCGCGCAAAAGACAACACATCACGGGCCAGTTGCTGCAATTGCTCTTGACTATGGGTAAATACGGAGTCGTTCATGCGCTGTTTTCTTCGGAAAGCCGCTAAAAAGGGTATCATAGCAGTCGTTTACAGTTTACAGGTGCGGCCTACGCGGCCAATCCCGCCTTATCATGCCAAATCCAAACCGGGGAGCTTGCGGCTTCCAATCCACCGAATTCGAACAGGAATATGAACGTCCGTCGAAGTCGGAACTCAAGCGCCAGATGACCGTCCTGCAAAAGCTGGGCGAAGAACTCGTCAATGAAGCACGCGACCGCGTCAAGCGCGTCCCGATGCCGGAAGACGTGCGCGACGCCATTCTCGAATGCCAGCAAATCAGGGATCACGAAGGCCGCCGCCGCCAGCTGCAGTACGTGGGCAAGAAAATGCGCACCCTGGATGAAGAAGAAGTTGCCGCCATCCAACGCACCATCGATAGCTGGAAAGGCTTGTCGAAAGCCGACACGGCCAATATGCACGCGATGGAACGCCGCCGCGACAAACTCTTGACGGACGACAAGGCACTGACCGTCTTGCTGTCGGAAAACCCGGAACTGGACGTGCAGCACCTGCGCACCCTGATCCGCAATGCCCGCAAGGAGCAGGCTGAGAACAAGCCGCCAAAAGCCTACCGTGAAATCTTCCAGATCTTGAAAGAGATCGCCAAGAAGAAAAACGGCGGCAAGAAAGATGCCGACGAAGATGACGTTGAAGGCGAAGACGACGAGTAAAAAACTGGGGTCTGACCCGGCGGGTCTGACCCCGAAAGTAGCTAAAAACCGGGATCAGCCCGGTTTTTTTACGACATAGACAGGTGCCCCATGACCACGATAGAAGACGAATTGATTATCGGCCTCGTGTCGATCTCGGACCGCGCCAGCGGCGGCGTGTATGAAGACCTGGGCATCCCCGCGCTGGAAAGCTGGCTGTCCGCCGCCATCCGCACGCCGTTTCGCCTGGAAAAACGCCTGATCCCGGACGAGCGCTCGCAGATTGAAAACACCCTCATCGACATGGTCGACCTGAGCCACTGCCATTTGATCCTGACGACGGGCGGCACGGGCCCGGCGCGGCGCGATGTGACGCCGGACGCCACGCTCAGCGTCGGGACCAAGGAAATGCCCGGTTTCGGCGAACAGATGCGCCAGATCAGCCTGCAATTCGTGCCGACGGCGATTCTGTCGCGCCAGGTGGCCGTGATCCGCGAGACGCCCGAGCGCGCTTGCCTGATCATGAACTTGCCGGGCCAGCCGAAAGCCATCAAGGAAACCCTGGAAGGCTTGAAAGATGCCGAGGGCGTGCAACTGGTCAACGGCATCTTTGCCGCCGTGCCATATTGCATCGATCTCATCGGCGGTCCCTACATGGAAACCGACCCGGCCATCTGCAAGGCCTTCCGTCCCAAATCGGCGCTGCGTCCGGCGCAACCCCTACCTGAGGAAAATACATGAGCACCTTGCTGGAAACCATACAACTCGACAGCGCACCGAACCCCACCGTTTCCATCATCTGGATGCACGGCCTGGGCGCCGACGGCAATGACTTCGTGCCCCTGGTGAAGGAACTCGATTTGCGCGGCTGCCCCGCCATCCGCTTCATTTTCCCCAGCGCCGGCACCATGCCCGTCACCATCAACAACGGCTATGTGATGCGCGCCTGGTACGACATCCGCGAAAATGACCTGGTGCGCCGCGAAGATGAGGGTGGACTGCGCGCCTCGCAAGCCCAAATTGAAGCGCTGATCGCGCGCGAAAAGGCGCGCGGCATTCCCGCCAGCCGCATCATCCTGGCCGGCTTCTCGCAAGGCTGCGCCATGACCCTGCAAACGGGCTTGCGCCACGCGGAACCGCTGGCCGGCCTGATGTGCCTGTCCGGCTACCTGCCGCTGGCCGACAAGACGGCGCTTGAACGCACGCCGGCCAGCCTGGACACACCGATCTTCATGGCGCATGGCACGGCCGACCCCGTGGTGCCGATCGCTCGCGCCCAGCAGTCGCGCGACTTGCTCACAAGCATGGGTTACAAGGTGGAATGGCACGAGTACATGATGCAGCACTCGCTGTGCCAGGAAGAGATCGACGCCATCGGCGCGTGGCTGAAAAAAGTACTGGCTTAAAGTAAAACAGGCGCGGTGTGTGCCGCGCCTGCTGTCGTACGGAACGCCGGGAACGATCAGTTCGCCGGCGTTTTTTCATTCCATATCTTCAACATATCGGGCGATGCTTCCGAGCGGATGCCGTTGTCCGTCAGCACCGATTCCGTCGCCGCCAGCATGTCCTTGCGCGGCACGACCACCATTTCCGCATCGCGCTGCTGGAAGCGGAACGTCAGCAATTCATCCGTCTGGTCGCGCAGCAAGGCCACCAGGTGCGCCAGGCTGCGCACGCGCACGCCATTGACGGAATCGACGACCGAAAAGAAACGGGTACTGTAGCCATTCATCAGCTTGTGCGGGAAGAACGGCGCGGCGATCACCACCAGCTCTTCGCGCTCGCTATCGGGCGCATCGCCGCGCCGCGTGACCAGTGGGTTGCCGGCAAAACTCATGCCGCCCAACATTGCCGGGTTGCCATTTGGCGCGGCCATGAATTCCGTGCTGGCGCGCGAAAACACCATCGGGCCGAAAATGAAATAGGATGGGTAATTGCCCTGCAGGCTGGCAATGAGCATCGGGTGCGCCGCCGAGACGGGTACCTTGATTTTCAGGGGGGCGCCCTGGCGCACCACCGTCAACGGCAATTCGCCGTCTTTCGCCAGCTGCTGCACCCGGTACTGGAAGCGCACGCGGCTGTTGGCATTCAGCTTGACCATGCCCTGGTTGTCGATGGGAAATTCGCCGATATGCGTGATGACATCCCACTCCTTGAGCGGATAGGCGGCGTCCTTGCTGGCCGGCGTCATCACGACGGCGCCCTCGACACCCTTGGCCAGCTTCAGGTAGGTGCGCAGCGCGGGATTTTCCAGCGTTTGCGTCACGTCACGCATGGCCGGCTTGCCCTGGGGCGCACCACTTTCCTGGTCGCGCAGGAACAGCTCGATTTCCTCGTTGGGGATGATGTAGCCGATGTTTTGCGCATTGAGCATGCCGGCAAAGGCCAGGCCGATCATCTTCTCGCCCGCAATCACAGGGCCACCGCTATTGCCCGGGTTGATGGCCGCATCGATCTGGATGCGCAAGCCGGAGACGGGGAAGTTGTAGCGCACGAATTCGATGCGCGAGACGATGCCCTTGGTGATCGACAGCGAGGTGCCGCCCGTCGGATAGCCATACGCCAGCACGGCATCGCGCACGTCCGGCAAGACATTGGCACGCGGCACGGCTTTGTGGCTGGCGAAAAAACTGTCGTCGTCGATCTTCAGCAAGGCCAGGTCCATGCCGCGCGAGATGGCCAGCACGGTCGCCGGTATCTTGTCGCCCGCGCCATTCGCCTGAATCTGCACCTGGCTGGCATAGCCGACCACGTGCGCATTGGTGAGGATGCGGCGGCCTTCGATGACGACGCCGGAGCCCGTCACCTCTTGCGGCGCGGCCTTGCTCCAGGGTTTATAGGGGTCCGGCCCGCGCAGGGTGGAAAACACCTTGACGACGGAATTTTCCAGGGCGGAAGCGCTGGGGCTAGCGCTAGCGGCGGTCTCGGCGGCCAGCGCCCGTACCGTCATCAAGGGGGAAAAAGAAAGGGCCAACGCCAGGAAGGCGCGGCCCATCAGGGTGAAGCACGGACGAGTTTTCATTGAGCTTGTTGGCAATGGAAGGGAAGCAAAATTATATATTGAATAATTGCAACTTCATTACACTTTGTCCATCTTTGCCCGAAGAAGTCCTCTAATCAGGCAGGCAACGGTGCCACGCCCAAGGCGGGCACGGCCGTCTGCGCCCCATTCATGACCATGGCCAGGAAAGTGTAGTAGCCATTGATACCCATCAAGTCGACCACGCCGTGCTCGCCGAACAGGGCCAGCGCGCGCGCATACGTGGCATCGCTGACGCGCTTGTTCTGCTGCAACTCGATGCAAAAGTCGTGCACGGCTTGCTCGTCTTCTTTCAGGGCAAGCGGCGCGCGCCGCGCGGCAATGGCGTCCACGGCCGCCTGCGCGATGCCGTTCTGCACGGCCAGCGGCGCGTGGATGGCCCACTCGACTTGCTGGTCCCACTGGCGCGCCGTCACCAGGATCGCCAGCTCCGACAGCCGCGTGCCGATGGCACTGCGGTAGCGCAAATATTCTCCCATGCGCTGCGCCGTTTCCATCAGCTCGGGGCTGCGGATCAGCGGCACGAAGGGGCCGTACAGGGCCCCGCGCGGACCGTCGATGATGGCTTGCGCAGCCGCGCGCTGCTGGACGTCGAGCCGGTCCAGCGGCAGCGCGGGCAAACGGTCGATATCGCTACCGGCCATCAGGCAGTCCAGGCGACCACGTCCTGCTGCTGTTCACCGAGGCCGGGGATGCCCAGGCGCATGCTGTCGCCTTTTTTGAGGAAACGCTGCGGCTTGCGGCCCTGGCCCACGCCCGGTGGCGTGCCTGTGGCGATGACGTCGCCCGGTTCCAGGGTCATGAATTGCGACAGGTAGCTGACGATCTGCGCCACCGTGAAAATCATGGTTTGCGTATTGCCGGTCTGCATGCGCTTGCCATTGACTTCCAGGTACAGGTCCAGGTCTTGCTCGTCGATGACTTCATCGCGCGTCACCAGCCACGGGCCGATGGGGCCGAAGGTGTCGCAACCCTTGCCCTTATCCCATTGACCGCCCCGCTCCAGCTGGAACGAACGCTCGGAGATATCGTTGACGACGCAATAGCCGGCCACGTATTTCAGCGCATCCTCTTCGCTCACGTATTGCGCGCGCGTGCCGATGACGACGCCCAGCTCCACTTCCCAATCCGTCTTTTTCGAGCCTTTCGGCAACACGACATTGTCGTCCGGACCATTCAGGCAAGTGATCGCCTTCATGAAGACGATGGGTTCGGCGGGAATCGGCATGCCGGACTCGGCCGCGTGGTCCGCGTAATTGAGGCCGATGCCGATGAACTTGCCGACTTTCGCCAGCGGCACGCCGAAGCGTGGATTGCCGCGCACCAGGGGCAGCGTCTTTTCGTCCAGCTTGGCCAGCTTGCGCAGGGCCTTGTCGGACAGTTGTGCACCGTCAATATCGGCAATCACGCCGGACAGGTCGCGCAGTTTGCCTTCTTCATCGATCAGGCCCGGTTTTTCCTTGCCTGGACGTCCATAACGAACGAGTTTCATAGTCTTCCTTGGAGTTGATCATTGCCGCTGTGCAGGCTGCCATTTTACCGGATGGCCCGGCACGCCTGTAGCGGCGAATGAAAAACATCGCAAGTCCCGGCAGTTGGATGGCCGCCAGCACGCCAAACGCCACCTGGTACGCTTGCGGCGGGTACTGCTGCAAGCTGTTCAGGGGCCAGCAGCCGAGGATCAGGCCAAAGCCCGCCTGCACCAGGAAGGCGCCCGTAAAAATGAGCAAATTGAGGCAGGTGGCCGCCCTGCCCGTCAGGCTGGCCGGCATGCTTTGCGCGACGATCGCATATTCGAGGCCCGTTACCGTGCCCAGCAAGGTAAACAGCACGGACAGCACGGGCAGGCTGGGCACGACGTTACACGCCATCGCCACTTGCACGGCGACAAACAGGACGATGCCGGCGGCCGCCACTTGCATGGGTTCAATTGCATGCCGCCCAGCCCACTCCGTCAGCATGCCCATGCCGATGGCGCCGAAGATGACGGCCGCCATGCCCAGGTACAACAAATATGCCACGCTATCGTCGGACATGCCACCCACGTCGGCCAGCCAGCGCCCCACCCACAAGCCCTGCACGCCAAAGAACACCGTGTGCGGCAGCAAGATCAGCGCGATGGTGCGGCGAAAGCCGGGATCGCGATACACGCTCCAGACGTTGACCTTGCTCACCGAGTGCACGGTGGCAGGCCTGGGCATGGCCGGCGACAGCAGGCGGATCAGCACGCCGATGGCCAGCGCCGCCAGCGCCAGGCCCAGAAACACGCCGCGCCAGTCCGTGTAGTGCAGGGCCAGCTTGACGGGCATGGTGGCCGTGGCCGCGCCCAGGCCGCCCACGGCGATCAGGTAGCCATGCACGGAAGGCAGGCGCGCGGGCACAATGGCGCACGAGATCGCTTTCACGGCGGCCATGAAACAGCCGCCCAGGCCTGCCCCCATCAGCGCGCGCGCCCACATCAGCTCGGCAAAGCTGTGGCCCCGGCTGAACAGCCACACACCCAGGGCCGCCAGCGCCAGCAGCCACAGTTGCACCGTGCGGGGGCCGTAACGGTCGAGCGCCATGCCGATCGGCAGTTGCACCAGCGCAAAGGCGAGAAAAAAGGCGCTGGTCAGCAAGCCCAGCTGCGCTGGCGTCAGGGCGATAGCGCCCAGCAACTCCGCCGTCAGCACGGCATTCACGCCACGCAGCAGGCACGACAGGTAATGCCCCAGCGCGAACGGCAGGAACACCAGGAAAAACACGGCCACCCCGCAACGGGCAGGCGCACCGGCGGCGTGCATGCTCAGGCGGCCTGTGCCAGGCGGATGATTTTGTGCGGCACCTGCGGCACAGGTTCATCCGTTTCAAAGAAAAACTTGTCGTGGCCGAATGCGGGCTTTAAATCGTCCATCCACGTCGCTTCCGCATCGAACTTCGCATAAAACGGCCGGCGCACCCAGTCCGGGTTGCGCGCCTGCAAAAATTGCAGGGCAAACAGTTTTTCGCCATTGATGCTGACGATGCCATCGATGACGATCTTGCCGGGGAACGCGCTCATGGAGGGCCCGCGCACCGTGCGCGACAGGCCGGACACCATCTGGTAGGCGGCCTGGAAGATTTCATGTGCCTTCGCCAGCGGCAATTCGAAATAGCCGCGCGGTCCCGTGTCCCGTTCGACAAACATGTAATACGGAATCGCCCCCAGGCGCGTGCCCGTCTGCCACAGCTCGGCCCAGCTAGCCGGGTCTTCATTGATGTGGCGGATCAGCGGCCCCTGCATGCGCAAGGTGGCGCCCGTGGAGACGATGCGTTTCACCGCTTGCTGGGCGATATCCTGGCGCAACTCGACGGCGTGGCTGTAATGGCCCATCACGGCCAGGTTCTTGCCCGCCTTGACGATGCGCTCGAACAGGCGCAGCAAATCGTCCGCATCGCGGTCAGAGACAAAACGCTGCGGCCAATACGCCACCGCCTTGGTACCGATGCGGATGTTCTGGATGTGTTCCAGGCCCGGCGCCAGCAGCGGCTCCAGGTAGGCGGCCAGTTGCCGCGTGTTCATGATCATCGGGTCGCCGCCCGTGATCAGCACATCCGTCACCTCCGGATGCAGTTTCAAGTAGGCGGCCAACTCATGCGACTCGCGCGCATCGAATTTCATGTCATCCATGCCGACGAACTGGGGCCAGCGGAAGCAGAAGGTGCAATACGCGTGGCATGTCTGGCCCGCGCTGGGGAAAAACAGCACCGTCTGCACATATTTATGCTGCAAACCGCGCACGGGTGCATCGTTGACTTTCGGCACGTTATGCGTCATCTGTCCGGCCGGATGGGGATTCATGCCCAAGCGCAAGCCATGCACATAGGCATCGATGGCAGCCTTGTCCCGCTGCACCAGCACCAGGTCGCGCAAGTGCGCGTACTGCTCGGGCGGCAGCATGTCGCGGTGGGGAAAAACGAGGCGGTAGATGGGGTCGTCAGGAATGTTGTTCCAGTCGATCAGCTGGTCAAGCACATAGGCATTGGTGCGAAACGGCAAGACGTGCGACACCACTTGCACGGCTTCGCGCTGCTCTTCCGGCAGCCATTCCCACTGCCGCGCCTGATGAATGGTTTGCCGCGTATACGGCTTGAACTTGGGTGAAAACGGCTCGGTAATGAGTGCGGACACGATCGGCTCCTTGCCAATAAATAGCGATAACTTTCATGAAATTGACCCTATATTGACCAATTCCAGCCTCTTTCTCCCACAGGCCATGCCAGCTCGGCATGCTGTGAAAGTCATCATAATTCTTGCCATCTGGAACCAAATTGCTACACATCAACAAGCATTCCGATACGTTGTTCGCTGCCTACAAGCAACACCTTAGTTTGTTCCATCGCAATTTGATGGGACCGTCGACGACGTAAATTACGGCTTGGCAATACATCCCTCGATTCTCACAAGGAGCTGTCATGAAACGCTTATTCACGGGTAGCCTGCTGTGTCTGGCATTTGCCGGCGGCAGCGTCAATGCCGCCGTCGAACCAACGGAAAAAGACGCCATCGCCATGGCTGAACGGGGCGCCGCCTTCATGAAGGCGCATGGCAAGGAAGAAATGATGAAGAAAATCACGGCGAAAGACCCCGACTTCGTGCAGGGCTCGCTGTATGTGGACATGCGTGACATCAAGACGGGCATCGTGCTGGCCCACCCCATCAATCCTTCCATCGTGGGCAAGGATTTGACGGATGTGCCTGATGCGAATGGCAAGAAATATCGCCGTGAAATCATCGAGCTGGCGCAAAAGCAGGGCAAGGGCTGGGTCGACTACCAGTACAAGAATCCCACCAGCGGCAAGATCGAGCCGAAGACCACGTACATCCTGCGCGTCAACGACGTGGTGCTGGAAGCGGGGATCTACAAAAAATAAGGCAGGGGCGGCGCACACGAACGCCGTGCGCCGCCTGCGGTTGGAACAGCCATAGCCAGGAGTCAAGCATGCTCAATCAATTACGCATCGGACCAAAATTATTGCTGGCGCCCGCCCTGGTCTTGCTGCTGCTGATACTCAGCTCGAGCGGCGCCTGGTATGGCATGGTGCGGCAAAATACCTCGCTGGAAAACATGGTGCTGGTGCGCATCGCGCATCTGAAAGCGGCCGCCGACGTCGTCGGCGAGGCCAAACATGTGCATGGCAATATGTACCAATTGCTGTCGTGGACGAATGGCAGTTTCGCCAAGGCCCGCATCGACGCGCTGGAACAACAGATCAAGGTGCGTCACGCGGCCATCGGCACCCAGCTGGCCACACTGCGTTCCACAGCCACGGGAGCCGAACGCACCTTGGTCGATGCCGCCATCACGGCCCTGGCCGGCTATCGCAAGGCCGTGCTGGAAACCATGGAAATGGCGCAGATGGATCAGTCGATCGCCACCAATTCCATGCTCAAGGCGGAAACGCAATTCGGCCAGTTCAATACGCAGCTGGCGCAGCTGTCGGCCCTGGAAACGACGCTCAGCAGCCAGGCCCATGCGACGGCCAGCGCCGAGTTTCGCAACCTGGGCTGGAGCCTGCTGCTGACCGTCATGCTCTCCATCCTGGCCTCCATCGTGGTGACCATGCTGGTGCGGCGCGCCATGCTGCTGGAAATCCGCGGCATCGCCGACGCCGTGCAAGACCTGGCGGCGGGCAAGCTGATCGCCGGTGCGCCCAAGCAAGGCAATGACGAGATCGCCGCCACCTCGCGCGTGCTGGATCAGACCATCGCCCACCTGAACCAGACCTTGCGCACCATCATGGGCGCCGTGCAATCGATCGACACGGCGTCGCGCGAAATTGCCACCGGCAATCTGGATCTGTCGGCGCGCACGGAAATGCAAGCCAGTTCGCTGGAAGAAACGTCGAGCGCCATGGAAGCGCTGACGCAAGCCGTCAATGACAACGCCGACAACGCCCAGCTGGCCTGCGAGCTGGCGGGGCAAGCCTCCACCCTGGCCGTGCAAGGGGGAGAGTCGATGCAGCAAGCGGTGACGACGATGGCGACGATACGCGCCAATTCGCGCCAGATCGTGGATATTATCGGCGTGATCGATGGTATTTCCTTCCAGACCAATATCCTCGCGCTGAACGCCGCAGTGGAAGCGGCGCGCGCGGGCGAGCAAGGCCGCGGCTTTGCCGTGGTGGCGTCCGAAGTACGCACCCTGGCGCAACGCTCGGCGCAGGCGGCCAGGGAAATCAAGACCCTGATCGCCACCTCCGTCACTACCATCGATGGCGGCAGCGTGGCCGTGCAGCAAGCGGGCGACAGCATGGGCGCCATCGTGGCCTCGGTGCAGCAAGTCAATGCCATCATCCAGCGCGTCAAAGAGGCCAGCGCCGAGCAGGCCTCGGGCATCACGGAAGTGAACCAGGCCGTCACGCAAATGGATGACGTCACCCAGCAAAATGCGGCCCTGGTGGAACAGGCGGCAGCGGCAGCGGCCAGTTTGCAGGACCAGGCCGTCAAACTGTCGGCGGCAGTCAGCGTGTTTACCCTGGACGAGCGCCCGGCAGCGCCGAGCGGCCATACCGAAGCAGAAGCGTTCCGGCATCCGGCCAGTGCGCAACAGGAGCGGCGCGCACTGCACAGCCCGCTGCGCGGCAAGTCTGCCCAGCGCGGCGCAAGCACGGCGCCACAGCGCCGCCGCAGCTAGGCGGCTGGTGCGCGCATCGGTTTGCTCAGATAGCGCGAGCCGGCCAGCACGAAGCGCCACGGCGTTTCCATCGCCTTGGAAATGCCGATGCGCGGCCCCGCTTGCACCGTCACGTCATCCTCGCGCGCCAGCAGCATGAACGGCGGCGCATCGAGCGCCAGCCGGTTATGCATCTGCGTGACACCTAGCGCCTGGCACACCTTGCCCGGGCCCGAACACAACTGCCGCAGTTCCTCGACGCCGCGACGCTCGCGCATGCGGTCAAGGCCCGCCAGCGGCTCGATAGCGCGGATCAGCACGCCCGCCCCATGCCCCGCTTCGCGGCAGACAAAGTTCAAACACCAGTGAATGCCGTAGGAACGGTAGACATAGGCGCGCGCGGGCTGGCCGAACATGGCGGCGTTGCGCGGCGTCATGCCGGCATACGTGTGCGAAGCGGGGTCCAGCCGGTCATACGCTTCCGTTTCCACGATGCGCCCACCTACGCCGTCGACCAGCACGCTCACGCCGATCAGCTGGCGCGCCACGCTGCAAGAATCGTCCGCAAAATCGATACCGGCCAGGAGTTTTTTCATGCGGTAATTGTACTGCCGCGCTTCCCGGCGCACGCCTTGCCCTACCTTAAAAACAAGTAAAGCTTAATCTTTTGCTCACCAAATACGGGCAGGACAGCGTCGTAAAATGACGAAAATAGCGTATGGACAAGGTCAAAACGGGGATTTTTTCCAGAATATATTGTCGAGATGAACTATTGCCACGCATAAACAGCGATAATCGTTGGGCACTGCGCCAGACGCTCATGAAGCGGGCAGCGGCAGCGCGCGACAGAATAAGCACCGGGCACAAAAATGATGATGAAAGCGTGATGATGAGAGCGGCAGCGCCAAAGCAGGTAGTGCAGGAAGATCCGGTCGACGCCTTGATGCGTTCCATCCGCATTCCGCCACGCCCCAGCCTGCTGGTCGACTTGCAGCGCGAACTGGCCGAAGCCGACCCGTCGCCGCGGCGCATCGCGCGCATCATCGCCGACGATGTCGGCATGTCCGGCGCCCTGCTGAAACTGGCGAATTCACCGTTCTATGGCGCCGCGCGCAAGGCCAAATCCGTCGAGCAAGGCATCAACTTTCTCGGCATCAACCAGTGCAGCGCCATGATGACGGGCTTGCTGGCGCGCCAGGCGCTGGAAGCGGAAGGCGTGGAACTGACCAACTTCTGGGATGTGTCGGCCAAGCGCGCGCGCGCGCTGGTGTTTACCTCGCGCAAGTTGCGCATCGCCCCGCCCGACATTGCCCACACCTTCGGCCTGTTCTGCGATATCGGCGTGCCCCTGCTGATGAACCGCTTTCCCGACTACGTCAAGACGTACGCGGCAGCGGCCAACGATGCACACAATTGCTTTACCCGCCTGGAAGACGCGCGCCACCAGACCAACCACGCGGCCATCGGCTGCTTGCTGGCGCGCAACTGGGGCCTGTCTTCCGATGTCTCCTGGGCGATTTTGCACCACCACGACTACACGGTGCTGGCGGACCCGTCCACGGACGACGCCATCCGCTCGCTCGTCGCCCTGTCGCTGCTGGCCGAAAAGGGCATTCAGCGCTACCATGGCAACAGTACCTCGCTGGAATGGGACAAGGGCGGCGAACTTGCCTGCCAGCATCTCGGCCTGTCGCAGGAAGAAGCCGCCGACCTGCTCGACGAGCTGCACGAGATGTTCGATACCGACCATTGAGGTATCAGGCGGCCGCGTCCGCCTGTATGATCCGTCCCGGCGCCTGGCAGAGCCCTGGCGCCCGTTTCCGTTTGCCTGACCGTATTTCTTAACCTGTTGATCGCCATGCCCAAAAATAAGCGCCCTGTCCCCCGTAAATCCGCCAACACGCCTGAAGACAAGGATGAGTCCGTCACGCGCATGCTGTGCACGATGGCCCTGAACCTGGCGGAGCAGGAAGACAGCGAATCGCAGGGTACGGTGCTGGCCGAGCAAGCCGTCGAGTTCGGCCGCCTGATCCGCAAGGCCTTGAATCAAAAGAAGGATGAAATCCTGTACGACGCTATCGAGCGCGCCAAGTACGAAGACGTGGGCGCCTACCAGTACCTGCGCAGCCATATCGAGGAAGCGGCCTCGATTTCCGTGATCCGCCGCGACAATGCCCCGGCCATGGAAATCAACGCCTTCGTCGTGCCCCTGCTGGTGCAAAGCACGGGCGGCCTGCAGGAAGCGGATAGCTTCCAGGACCAGGACGCGTTCGAGGCGTTGGTAAAAAGTTTTCAACAGGCAGAACTGGAAAGCCCCAAGGCCAAGGTGGTCTTGATGAGCCATGCCTACGACCTCGATGAAATCGACCGCATCACCTATAGCCATCTGCACGAGATGGTGCGCGATGCGTACTCGTCGATGACAGACAAGAAAATCGTCGCCACGCCGGGCCTGGAAAGCAGCATCGTCGGCTGGAACGAAACGGCCTTCGGCCCGCAAGACACGGCCATCGAACTGCGCTTCCTGCTGGGCTTTGCATTGAAGCGCGTGGACGACCCGTTCTATGCGGAACCAAAGGATGAAGCGGCGCTCGACGCCTGGTTCGACGCGCGCCTGGCCCGCTACCAGCAGTGGACGACGGAAGTGGGCGACCTGGTGAAACGCTGCCTGGCACCGGCCGGCAGCGCCCTGGAAGTGAGCTTCCTCTACCAGGATCTGTTCCACGGCGGCAAGGAACAAGGCATGAGCGAGTACGCGATGCTGCAGATGATGTCCGGCATCAACCACGCGCTGGCGGAAAACAACGTGGATGCCGCAGAGGTGTCGGTGGTCGTCGGCCCGGCCGATGAGCACGGCGAAATGCTGTTGCGCGTCAATGTCAGCACGGCGGGCGGCGCATTGCTGCACAGCGCCGACAAGCCGCTGGATCTGGCCGCCGACCTGCAGGACGAAGTCGACGATATCTGCGATGCGCTGGCCACCATCGGCGTGACGCAATTGTCAGTGGCGTTGAAATTCGACGCCAAGGGACAGCCGCTGGAAGCGCAGCCGTACGCGCCGGTGTAAAGTCCCCCCTCGCCGTCCGTCACCTCGACAAGCGGAAGTTATCAAGATACCATCTCCCGTTAGCGTGCGACCAGCCTGGCGCACCTTCCGGAGATGCGCATGCCCCAGCCGCAACTGATCAATATCACCACCCATGTGCTGGCCGGCAGTGCCGCCATCGGCTTGGGGCTATTCCTGGTGGCGACCGCCAAGGGCACGCCGCAGCACCGCCGCCGCGGCAGGCTGTTCGCCTGGCTGACCTTGCTGGTCTGCGTCACGGCTGCCATCGGCAATCTGCTGTTTGACTATCGCCCCGTCTTTGCCGTGCTGACCGTACTGGTGCTGTACCAGTTGCTGAGCGGCTGGCGCGCCGTCTACACGCGCGAGGCCGGTCCGCAAGCCGTCGATGGCGCGATGACGGCAGCGGCGCTGGTGGCGGGCGGGCTGATCCTGTTGCGCCTGCTGCACGATACTTCCGGACAGCAAGCCATCGTCGTGCTGTCCTCGCTGGGCGGCCTGGCCACCATCCTCGTCTATGACGGCGCGCGCTGGGCCTTTCCCCGCCGCTGGCATGGCGTGTTGTGGCGCTATGAACACATCTACAAGCTGCTCGCCTCGCTGTTCGCCATGCTCTCGGCCGCCGCGGGCAACCTGCTGCGCATGGGCCAACCCTGGACGCAGCTGGCGCCATCCCTGCTGGGCTTGATCTGCATCGCCTGGTTCTGGCGCCACCAGTACCGTCAGGAACAGGCACGCCGCCTCATGCACAGGGCCGCTGTCTGACATCCCCTATCAGTTACGCAAGGCCAGCCAAGCCTGCAATTTCTGCGCATACGCCAAGGTGTAGGCGGGACTGCTCGACGGCAAACTGACGATGCGGTAGCGCTGCGCGTGCTCGCCCAGCACCTTGATGCCCAGCTTCGCGGCCGTGCCGCCGTTGAAAGCGATCGTCTGCAGCCGTGGCAGGCTGGCGGCCAGGGCCACCAGGTCGTTATCGTCGCGGGCGCGGATATTACTGTCCAGGCTGCCCGCGCGCTGCGCCTGCGCCACCACGTCCCACAAGCCCACGCCGTGCGCCAGCAAGGTTGCCAGACGCTCTTCATAGGGCAAGCTCTTCAACTCCACGCCCAGCACTTCGCCCAGCAGCAGCCAGAACTTGTTTTGCGGATGTGCATAATACTGACTGTGCGCCAGCGATTTTTCGCCAGGCAGGCTGCCCAGTATCAGCAAGCGCGTATTGGCGTCGACGACGGGATCGAAACAGCGCTTGCGCGGGTCGGCAGCAGCGTCTGGCAAGAAGGCAGGGCTATTCAAATGAGATGTCCAGAAGGGAAAATGAAGGGCCATTTTACCCGGCCACGCGACGGTGTAGAATTCCCGGACAACCATCCCCCCACAAGAGACCGCCCATGCGCACCATCGACACCCTGCTGGCCCAGTATGGCGAAAGCCACCGCAACCACGTCAATGAATGGGTGCACATCGTGTGCGTGCCGCTGATCGTTTTCAGTCTGCTGGGGCTGCTGTGGAGTGCGCATCCCAGCGTGGCGCTGCTCGGCAGTATTCTCGCCTTATACTATTATTACAAGCTGTCGCGTCCGTTTGCGGCGGGCATGCTGGCGATCCTGTCCATCATGCTGAGCCTGCTACTGATGATGCCGGCGCTGACCATCCTGCCCGTGTCGCTGGCGCTGTTCGTGCTGGCCTGGATAGGCCAGTTCATCGGTCACCAGATCGAAGGCAAGAAACCGTCGTTCCTCGACGATGTGCGCTTTTTACTCGTGGGTCCGCTGTTCGTGCTGGGATTCTTGTATCGGCGCCTGCGGCTGGCGTATTGAGCGGCAGGTGGCCCCTTGGTCACGCGGAACCGGTAACAGATTTTTACTATTCGCAACTAGTTATCTGAGGCGAGTGTCCTTATGATAAGTCAGCATCTTTACTGCCGGTCGACGCAATCGGCAACTAACTTTTGTCCAAGGGAGTCCTACATGAAAGCACCAATTATTGCAGTGGCATTGCTCGCCACCCTGGCCGGCTGCGCCGTACAACCGAACTCGGCGAATGTCTACAATGCGCGCCAGGCGCAGAACGAACAATCGGTTCGCATGGGTACGGTTGAATCCGTGCGCCAGGTAACCATCGACAAGGGCGAAACGGGCACGGGCGTGCTGGCTGGCGCGGCACTGGGCGGCGTGGCCGGTTCCGCAGTCGGCGGTGGCAAGGGCGCCATCGCGGCCACCATCCTCGGCGCGGTTGCCGGCGGCATGGCCGGCAAGAGCATCGAAGCGAATGCCTCGAACAAGGCCGGCCTGGAAATCACCGTGCGCCTGGACAATGGCGACATGCGCGCCATCGTGCAGGACGCGGACGAACTGTTCCGCCCGGGCGAACGCGTGCGCCTGCTGTCCGATGGCCGCAAGACCCGCGTCACGCATTGATCTGCTTGCCGGCGCATGCGCTCAGCCGAATGCGCCGGCAGCGAGCAAGGCAGACGGGTGCAGCCAGATGGCAATCACAGCGGTCACAACGACATACACAAGCAGGCTCCAGACTTTGATCTGCAGTGAGGCTGGCATGGCGGCTCCCTTTCAAAGAGGCAATTCAGAAAATATTTACTTGATAATAAAGTAAATATTTTCATAAATTCAACATTTTCCAGAAGCACTGCGCTGGCTCAATGCCCGGGTGTCTCCTGACCGCTCTTTGAGCAAGCTCGACCAAGACTCGCCATCCCCGCGCGATGCCCGTATACTTGCGCGATGTCCTCTCCTATCCTGTTCATCATTGCCTGCCTGATCTGGGGCTCCACCTTCTGGGCCATCACCTTGCAGCTGGGCGATGTCGCCCCCGCCGTTTCCGTGGTCTACCGCTTCGGCCTGGCTTCGGCCACCCTGTTTGCCTGGTGCGCCCTGCGCGGCGACACCCTGCGCCTGCCCTGGCGCGCGCAAAAATGGATGCTGTTGCAAGGCTTGGCCTCGTTTGCCCTCAGCTATGTGTGCACCTACAGCTCGGAGCAATACCTGGTTTCGGCCCTCGTCAGCGTGCTGTTCGCGCTGATGGTGTTCTGGACGCCCTTGCTCAACCGCATCGCCTTCGGCACGCCGATTACCTGGAGCACCTGCTGCGCGGCGTTTGTCGCCATCTGCGGCATCGTGCTGCTGTTTTACCAGTCCATCGGCGCGGCGCTGCACGATATTCTCGGCGGCGGCAAGGGGCACTTCCTGCTCGGCTTTATCCTGGCGCTGGTGGCCACCATTTCCAGCACGGCCGGCAATGCGCTCGTCATGAAAGTGCGCGAACATTCGGGTAACGTGATGCTGACCATGGCCTGGACCATGTTGTGGGGCACCTTGATGGTGGCCGCCTGGGCCATCGCCACGGGCCAGTCCTGGCAGTTGCCCACGCGCCCCAGCTACTGGATGGGATTGGTATATCTGGCCATCTTCGGCTCGGTGATCGCCTTCAGCGCGTATTTCACGTTAATCGCCCGCATCGGCACGCAAAAGACCGTGTACATCGGCGTCGTCACGCCCGTCATTTCCGTACTGCTGTCGGTGCAATTCGAACATTACCGGCCCGCCCCCATCGAATGGGTGGGCATGCTGCTATGCCTGTCCAGCGTGGCCTGGGCCCTGACCTCGGGCGCGCGCAAGACAGCTGCCGTCGCCTCCATTTCCACCACTCCATCAGCAAAGGCAACATGAGCACCTCTTCCTCCCTCGCCATCCGTCCCGCCCAGGAAACCGACGTGGCCGCCATCTTCGGCATGATCCATGAACTGGCCGTGTTTGAAAAACTTGAACACATGATGATCGCCAAAGAATCCATGTTGCACGACAGTCTGTTCGGCAAGCACCCCGCGTGCGAAGCGCTGGTCGGCGAGGAAGATGGCGAGGTGGTGACGTTCGCCCTGTTCTTCCATAATTTTTCCACTTTCCTGTGCCGCAAGGGACTGTACCTGGAAGACCTGTATGTGAAGCAATCGGTGCGCGGCAAGGGCTATGGCAAGCAGATGCTGGTGGCCCTGGCGCAACTGGCCGTCGAACGCGATTGCGGCCGCTTCGAATGGTCGGTGCTGGACTGGAATGAAAACGCGATCAACTTCTACAAGGGCATGGGCGCGGACGTGATGCCGGACTGGCGCATCTGCCGGGTCGCTGGCGATGCCTTGACGCAATTGTCGGCAGGAACGCCGAAAGCGGCCTGATTAGAGGGGAAACGATAAGGAGAGGGAACTGTAGCGAGCGGATGCGATTTGTGGCCGAGAAGCGGAACTGTACGCTAGGTACAGTGAGCATCGCAGGCCGCAAGGCGCGCCGCGCAGTAAGTTCCCAAAAAAATCCCCGCGGGCTAGCGGCACCGCGGGGTGAACCCATTGTCAAGTGGGAGGGGGAGAATGCAATCAACGGTTATCAATATAAACGCTACGACTCGCCAACGCGTCGACCTTTACATTTGCTTACCGGGCCTTACATTTGACTTAAGTCCGCGAACCAAGTGTCGCTCGGAGGACACTGATTATTTCCGTGGTTCAATCAACGTGCCATGCAAGCCGATATGTTGTTGCGCAACCCCACTGCCACCCTGCGCATTTTTATAGATTTGGTACACTGTCAGGCAGGCGATGCAGCCAGCAACCACGGCAAAAATGACCATGCGACGCTCCTTGAGTTTTTTGTAGGTATCAGGGAAAACAGAGCCTGCGGCCGATGATGGCCAGGCAGGGAAGATTCAGTGTGGCATCTTCTGCTGGTGGGGCATTGCGCAATATCAAACGCGTCAACGTGACGGCGCGCTGGCGTTTGATGCGACGCAAAATGGCGGCAATGCGCTCACACACAATGAACGAATCAATGAACGAATCGCATACGGGAGCCACATCATGAATGTCTCTGCCAAACCGCTCGTCATGAAAATCTACCGCGCCTACCTGCGTTCCCGCCTGGAACGCTACACGCGCGACTTGCAAGCCATCGCCGAACAGCGCGAAAACGACTTCCAGGCTGAACGCATCCTGCACCAGGCCGTCGTCTCGGTGCGCTCCAAACTGCATTCGCTGTGATGCCCTCAGTGCTGCCGGCCGGCCACCGCCCAGCGCTCCACCAGCTCGAACAAGCCTTGCGTCAGCAGGGCCAGCACGGCTGCGGGGATCGCGCCGGCCAGCAGCATGTCGTTGTCGTTCAGCGCCAGGCCGATGGTGATGCGTTCACCATAGCCGCCCGCGCCGATGAAGGCGGCGATGGTGGCCGTGCCCACGCTCATCACGGCGGCCGTTTTCACGCCCGCCAGCATCACGGGCAGGGCCAGCGGCAAGTCCACGTGCAGCAGGCGGTCGCGCCGGCTCAAGCCCAGCGCCAGCGCCGCCATGCGCAAGCCGTGCGGCACCTGCAAGATGCCCGTGCACGTGTTGCGCACGATGGGCAGCAAGGCGTACACGAATAGGGCCACCAGCGCCGGCACGGTGCCGATCATGCCCAGCACAGGAATCAGGATCGCCAGCAGGGCCAGGGAGGGCACCGTCTGCAGCACACCGACGAAGGCCAGCACCGTTTGCCGCAGCGGCGCCGAAAACGCCGCCAGCACGCCCAGCGGAATGCCGATCAGGCAGGCCAGCGCCACCGACAGCAGCACCAGAGTCACATGCTGGCGCGTCAGTGTCCACAGATCATCGCCGATGATTTTATCGAGCAGCTTGCTGCGCGCGGCGCTCGGTTTGCTGGCCTGCGTGCCGGAGGCCAGCCACTGGTGCGCCACGTCAGAAAAACTCTTGCCATCGATTTCCACTGCCGCATTCATGGCGATCATGTCGCCCTCGCTGATGCGCCCCTGCAGCCCTTGCAAGGCTTGCCAGGCGGCGGGAAAACGCGGCGGCAAGTCGAGCCGGTACAAGAGCATGGCGTCGTAGCGGGGAAAATACTGCTGCGTGTCGGTCAGCACGCGCAAGCCGTACTGGCGAATCTTCGCGTCCGTTGAATAAATGTCGATCACGTCCACCTGGCGCTGCGCCAGCGCTTCATAGGCGATACCGTGATCGAGCCCGCGCGGGCGCTGCGGCAAGCCATAGCGCGCGGCCAGGCCCGGCCAGCCATCGACGCGGCCGATGAATTCATGCGACAGCCCAAACTTCAGGGCCGGGTGCTGCGCCAGCTGTCCCAGGCTGGCGATGGATTTTTCATCACCGCGCATGGCCAGCGCATAGGTATTATTAAAGCCCAGCGGCACGGCCACGCCCAGCCCCAGCGCCGCCAGCTCGCGCCGCATCTGTTCCAGATCAATGGCTTTGTCGTGCTTGAGGATTTCGCTGGCGATCGTGCCCATGTATTCGGCATACACGTCGATGCTGCCCGCCTGCAGCGCGGCGAGCACGATGGCCGTATTGCCCAGTCCCTGGCGGTGCTCCGTCCTGACGTGCGGCGCGGCGCTCTGCTTGACGATTTCACCGAGAATATACGATTCCGTAAAACGCTTCGAGCCCACCTTCAAGGTGCCACCGTCCATGGCAAGGGAGGACATGGGCACGGCGGCGAAAACTAGCAAGAACAGCAAGTAAAACGGCAAATAAGCAGCACGCACGCGGCGCTCCAGGACGAATGATCAGTCCGGCAAGCTTACCACCGGCGCGCGCCAGACACCGCCGTGCACCACGCCCGCGCACGGGTTCAGGCCCAGCGCATACGCCAGGTCGGCCGGGCGCGCGATGCGCCACAGGGCGAAATCGGCGCGCTTGCCCACTACCAGGCTGCCCGTTTCATGCTGCAGGCCCAGCGCGCGCGCCGCATGGCAGGTAGCACCGGCCAGCGCTTCCTGCGGCGTCAGCCGCCACAGCGTGCACGCCATATTCATCGCCAGCAGCAAGGACGTCATGGGCGAGGTGCCCGGATTGCAATCGGTGGACACGGCCATCGGCACGCCGGCCGCGCGCAAGGCCGCGACAGGCGGCGGCTGCGTCTCGCGCAAAAAATAATACGCACCCGGCAGCAGCACGGCCACCGTGCCGTGGCGCGCCATGGCGGCGACGCCCTCGTCCGACAAGAACTCCAGATGGTCAGCCGACAGGCCGCCGTAACTGGCCACCAGGGCCGCGCCGCCCAGGTCCGACAGCTGCTCCGCATGCAATTTGACGGGTAAGCCCAGCGCCCGCGCCGCCTCGAACACCCGCTGCGTTTGTGCCAGCGTAAAGCCGATGCGCTCGCAAAACGCGTCGACGGCGTCAACCAGGCCATCGCTGGCCAGCCGGGGCAACATCTGCGCGCACAGCAGGTCGATATACGCATCGGGCTGGCCCGCATATTCGGGCGGCAGCGCGTGCGCGCCGAGGAAGGTGGTGCGCACGGATACGGGCAGCTGTTCGCCTATCCTGCGCGCCACGCGCAGCATCTTCGCTTCGCTGTCCGCAGCCAGCCCGTAGCCGGACTTGATCTCCAGGGTGGTCACGCCCTCGGCCAGCAGCGCCAGCACGCGGGGCAGGCTTTGCCGCAGCAACTCGTCGTCGCTGGCCGCGCGCGTGGCGCGCACGGTGGACATGATGCCGCCGCCGGCGCGGCTGATGTCTTCATAGCTGGCGCCATTCAGGCGCGCCTCGAATTCGTCGCTGCGGTTGCCCGCGTGGACGATGTGCGTATGACAGTCGATCAGGCCGGGCGTCAGCCAGCAGCCCTGCCCATCGAGCAGCACCGCGCCGCTGGCCGGTAGCTCGTCGCCGGGACCGAACCAGGCGATGCGGCCATCCTTGACGGCGATGGCCGCGTCCAGCAGCTCGCCATAGCCGTGCTCCATGGTGGCCAGGTGGACGTTGTGGATGACCAGGTCCCAGTCTTGCATGGTGTTTTCCTTCCTAGATGAACAGATCGACGCGGAACACGGCCGTACGCTGCAGAGCTTCCAGCCGCCATTCCTGCGCATCGTCGGCATCGAGCAGCAGCGCGTCATGGCGGGCCAGCGCGAACTGCTGGTCGCTTGCGCGCGCCAGCACGGGCCCCTCGCCGGCGACGAACAGCAAGGTGGCTGCGCTGCGCCGCGCCAGCTTGCCCGGCGCCGTGATTTTTTCCAGCTGGTGGCGGCAGCGGTCACGCCGCGTCATCACGTTGAAATCCGTCGTGACGCCTTTCACTTGCGCGGACACGGCCGCCTCGCCTGGAAACCACAGCATCGGTTGCGCCGCGCTCAAGGTCACCTTGCGCGTGCCCTCAAACGTCAGCTGCACGCTGTCGCCATCGACCAGCATCAGACTGCGGTCGATGCCAGGAAAGCTGGAAAACGGCCCACCGGCCGTGATCGTCGCCAGGCTGATACGCCAGTCGAAGTCGTCGAAGCCGGCGCCCAGGGGAGCAATGGCGATTTCCGTCGTACTGCCGCCGCCATTTTTCCACGGCGCTGCGCGCAGGCATTCGTGCGGAATGAAGGTCGCCATCAGAGCGCTCTCAGTTGCGCCAGGGTGCGCTTGTAGGCAGCCGCGATGGCGTCCTGCGCCACGTGGCGCCCGCCGCGCACCTGCCACTGGCCGCCGCACAGCACGTCGCGCACCAGCTTGTCGTTGCCGCAGAAGATAAAACTGCCCAGCACATCGGCGATGGCCACGCCGCACAGATTCACATGTGCCTCGTCGAGCACCAGCAAGTCGGCGCGGCAGCCCGGCGCCAGGGCACCGAGCTTGCGTCCGGACGCCTGCGCGCCACCGCGCAAGGCGGCCTGCCACAGGTAGTCGCCCACATGCCGCTCATCGGGTGTAGCGGCGACATTGCGCTGCTGGCGCTGCAAACGCTGGCCATATTCAAGCCAGCGCAATTCTTCCACCGGCGACTGCGATACATGGCTGTCGCTGCCGACGCCGAAGCGCCCGCCGGCGGCGATGAATTCGGCCAGCGGGAACAGGCCGTCGCCCAGGTTCGCTTCCGTCGTCGGACACAGGCCAGCCACGGCGCCGCTGGCGGCCATCAGCGCCACCTCGTCTGGCTGCACATGCGTGGCATGCACGAGGCACCAGCGCGCGTCGACATCGACCTGATCATACAGATACTGCACCGGGCGCCGGCCGCTGTAGTCAACACATTGGCGCACCTCGCCCTGCTGCTCGGCGATGTGAATGTGAATGGGGCGCCCTGCCGGCAGCGCTTGCGCCACTGCGCGGATCTGCGCCACACTGGCCGCGCGCAGCGAGTGCGGCGCGAAACCCACCTCCACCTGCCCGCCGCGCTGCGGCGCCAGCGCCTCGATGATGCGCAAGACATCATCCGCATCGGTGCGGAAGCGCGCCTGCTCGGGTTTGAGGGGTTGTTCGCCGAAGCCCGCATGGCTGTACAGCACGGGCAGCATGGTCATGCCGATGCCGCTGATGTGCGCCGCGGCCAGCACCCGTTCCGCCGTTTCTGCGGGACGCGCATACAGCGCGCCGGCCGCATCGCGCTGCAGGTAGTGGAATTCGCACACGGCCGTGTAACCATGGCGCAGGCATTCCGCGAACAGCTGCGCGGCGATGCTTTGCATCTGCTCCGGCGTGATGTGGCGCGCAAAGCGGTACATCAGGTCGCGCCAGGTCCAGAAACTTTCCACCCCATCGCCAGCGACTTCCGTCATGCCCCCCAGCGCCCGCTGGAACGCATGCGAATGCAGGTTGACCATGCCGGGCAAGATATATTCGGCCACTTCCACGCCGTTCGGCAACGCGGCGTTGTCCGTCGCCGCCGTCAAATCGCCGGCCGCGTCCCATTCCAGCAGCACGTCTCGGCGCCAGCCTTGCGGCAGCAGCGCATGGCGCGCGAACAGACAGCCGCTCAACGCGCCACCCACGCCACGGCCGCTTCCATCATCTGGCGCAGCAGCGGCTGCACTTGCGCGGCCAGGTCGGGACGGTAGCCAAACGGCGCCGCTTCATCCATGCCAGGTTCATTCATGTACAGGCACTGGCACATCTCCAGCTGGATCGCATGCACGCGGCCTGCCGGCTGGCCGTAATGGCGCGTGATATGACCGCCCTTGAAGCGGCCATTCAGGGCAACCGTAAATTGCTCCTGCGCGCGCGCGATATCGACCACGGCGGACGTCAGGCCGCTATCGCAGCTGACTCCATCGGCCGTGCCGAAGTTCAGGTCGGGCAGCTTGCCCTCAAAAAAACGCGGCACGTGCGAGGCGATGGAATGGGCATCCCACAGCACCACGGCGCCATGCACGCGCAGCAAGCGGTCCAGTTCCCCGCGCAGTTGCGCATGATACGGCGCCCAGTAGCGCTGCAACCGGCGCTGTACGTCGGCCGCATCGGGTTCGCAGCCGGCCAGGTACAGCGGCTCGCGATGAAAGGTATCGTTGGGCAGCAAGCCCGTCGTATCCTGGCCCGGATACAGATTCGTGTCTTCCTGCGGGCGGTTCAAGTCGATTGTGTAGCGCGACCAGCGCGCCGACAGCACGGATGCATCCATCTCCTGCAAAAAACCATACAGCTCGCGCAAATGCCAGTCCGTATCGGCCTTGATCAAGGCCTGCGGCGTCATGCGCGCGGCGATATCATCGGGTATGTCGGTGCCCACGTGGGGCATCGACACCAGCAGCGGGATGCTGCCTTCGTTGAAGCGGAAATCCATGCTTGTCTCCTTGCGCCCGCTCAGGCGTACAGCGGGGCGAACAAATTCTTGCACTTGCTGCTCAATTCACCATGCAGCACCATCTGCTTGGCCGCTTCGATATCGGGCGCGAAAAAGCGGTCGGCGTCGAAGAACGGTACCTTCTGGCGCAACTGGTGATGCACGTGTTCCAAGTGCGGCGAGGTTTTCAGCGGACGGTGGAAATCGATGCCCTGCGCAGCAGCCAGCAGCTCGATGCCGACGATGACGGCCGTGTTGTGCGCCATGTCGTCCAGGCGGCGCCCCGCGAACGTGGCCATGCTCACATGGTCTTCCTGGTTGGCGGACGTGGGCAGGCTATCGACGCTGGCCGGATGCGCGAGTGACTTGTTTTCCGACGCCAGCGCGGCGGCCGTCACGTGGGCGATCATGAAACCGGAATTGACGCCCGGATCGCGTACCAGGAACGGTGGCAAGCCGGACAAGGTGGCGTCGATCAGCAGCGCGATGCGACGCTCGGCCAGCGCGCCAATTTCGGCGATCGCCAGCGCCAGGGTGTCGGCCGCAAAGGCGACAGGTTCGGCGTGGAAGTTCCCGCCCGAGACGATTTCCGCCTGTCCGCCGGGACCATCCTGGAAAATCAGCGGATTGTCCGTGACGGCATTGGCTTCGATCAGCAGAGTACGGCCCACATTGCCGATCAAATCGAGGCAGGCGCCCATGACTTGCGGCTGGCAGCGCAGGCTGTACGGGTCTTGCACGCGCTCGTCGCCTTCCAGGTGCGAAGCGCGGATGGCGCTGTTGGCCACCAGTTGGCGGTACATCTGCGCGGCCAGGATCTGCCCCGGCTGTCCGCGCACGGCATGCACGCGCGCATCGAACGGCGCATCGCTGCCCTTGGCCGCATCGAGCGACAGCGCGCCCGTGACCATGGCCGCTTCCAGCAGGCGTTCGGCCATGAACAGGCCATGCAGCGTCAGCGCGTTCGACACCTGCGTGCCGTTGATCAGCGCCAGGCCCTCTTTCGCCGCCAGCACGACCGGCGCGATGCCCGCCTGCGCCAGCGCCTCGGGGGCCGGCATCAATTCGCCATTGACGCGCACGTCGCCCACGCCCAGCATGGCCAGGGTCATGTGCGACAGGGGCGCCAGGTCGCCCGAGGCGCCCACGGAACCCTTGGCGGGAATGGCCGGCATGATGCCCGCGTTGTACAGGGCGATCAGGGTGTCGACGATCAGCGGGCGCACGCCGGAATAGCCGCGCGCCAGGCTGCCGATCTTCATCAGCATGATCAGGCGCACGACGGCGTCCGACAGCAGTTCACCCGTGCCGACGGAATGCGACAGGATCAGGTTGCGCTGCAATTGCTCCAGCTTTTCATCGGGGATACGCGTCTTGGCGAGCAGGCCGAAGCCCGTGTTGATGCCGTAGGCCGCATCACCCTTGGCGACGATGGCTTGCACGGCCGCGGCCGACGCCTCGATGACGGGATACGCCTCGGCGGCGAGTATCAGTTTGGCGGGTGCGGCCCAGACGGCGCGCAGATCGCCCAAGGTCATCGCGCCCGGTTTCAGGGTCCAACTTTTGGCGTGCTGTGTCATAGTCATTCGAGTCTAAGTCTCAAGGAAGCATGGGAAGAATCAGACCGTTGCGCTTGGCGCAAGCGGCCGCTGTTTCATAGCCGGCATCGGCATGACGCATCACACCTGAGCCGCTGTCGTTGACCAGCACCCTGGCCAGGCGTTTCGCCGCGCTGTCCGTGCCATCGGCCACGATGACCATGCCCGCGTGCTGAGAATACCCCATTCCCACGCCGCCGCCATGGTGCAGCGAAACCCAGGTGGCGCCGCCGGCCGTGTTCAGCATGGCGTTCAGCAGCGGCCAGTCGGAAACGGCGTCGGTGCCATCCTTCATGCTTTCCGTCTCGCGGTTCGGGCTGGCGACGGAACCCGTATCGAGGTGGTCACGGCCGATGACGATGGGCGCCTTCAGTTCACCCGTGCGCACCATCTCGTTGAAAGCCAGGCCCGCGATATGGCGCTCGCCCAGTCCCAGCCAGCAGATGCGCGCCGGCAGGCCCTGGAAGGCGATGCGCTCGCGCGCCATGTCCAGCCAGTGGTGCACCTGCGTGTGGTGCGGGAAAAGCTCCTTGATCTTCGCATCCGTTTTATAGATGTCTTCCGGGTCGCCCGACAGGGCCACCCAGCGGAACGGACCCCGTCCTTCGCAAAATTGCGGGCGGATGTAGGCGGGTACGAAACCGGGGAAGTCGAAGGCGTTCTGCACGCCCTGGTCGAACGCCACCTGGCGGATGTTGTTGCCGTAATCGACGGTGTGCACGCCCATGGCGTGGAAATCGAGCATGGCTTGCACATGGGCGGCGCAGGAATCGGCGGCGGCCACCGTCAGGCGCGCGTGGCGCTGCGGGTCCTGCTGCGCCGCCTTCCAGTCCGACACGCTCCAGCCGCGCGGCAGATAGCCGTTGACCAGGTCATGCGCGGAAGTCTGGTCCGTCACCAGATCCGGCAGCAGGCCGCCCGCCTTCGCGCGGCGCACCAGCTCCGGCAGCACTTCGGCCGCGTTGCCCAGGAGGCCAATGGAAATGGCTTCCTTGCGTTCGGTATGGTATTTGACCAGTTCCAGGGCTTCGTCCAGGCTGGCCGCCTGCTTGTCCAGGTAGCGCGTGCGCAAACGGAAGTCGATGCTGCTTTGCTGGCATTCGATATTGAGCGAGACGGCGCCCGCCATGGTGGCGGCCAGCGGCTGCGCGCCGCCCATGCCGCCCAGGCCCGCCGTCAGGATCCAGCGCCCGCCCCAGTCGCCGCCAAAATGCTGCCGGCCCGCTTCGGCGAAGGTTTCATACGTGCCCTGCACGATGCCCTGCGTGCCTATATAAATCCAGCTGCCGGCCGTCATCTGGCCGTACATGAACAGGCCTTGCCGATCGAGTTCGTTGAAGTGTTCCCAGTTGGCCCATTTCGGCACCAGGTTGGAGTTGGCGATCAGTACGCGCGGCGCGTCCGCGTGGGTCTGGAACACGCCCACCGGCTTGCCGGACTGGATCAGCAAGGTCTGGTCGTCTTCCAGTTCGCGCAGCGAGGCGAGGATCTGGTCGAAACAGGCCCAGTTGCGGGCGGCGCGGCCGATGCCGCCGTAGACCACCAGATGCTGCGGATTTTCCGCCACTTCCGGGTCCAGATTATTTTGCAACATGCGGTAGGCCGCCTCGGCCTGCCAACTCTTGCAAGCCATGACCGTGCCGCGCGGGGCGCGGATGGTACGGCTGGCATCAAAGCGTGGATCGGTGTCCATTGTGCTGTTCATGCTGTCTCCTCGTAGGGTGCGAGCGGACATGCGTGGTCCGCTCTGGTGCTCCCAGCATAGGTTGTCTATACAACCAAGTCAACAGGTTTTCTTTGGGGTCAGACCCGGCGGGTCTGACCCCAGCCTTTATTTTTTCTCAAACACGCGCTTGCCCGCCACCCACGTCTGCAGCACCTGCGTCTTGCCGATGGCCGCTGGTGAGACCTTGAACAGGTCCTGGTCGACGACGATGAAATCCGCCCATTTGCCCGCTTCCAGGGTGCCGATGACCTTTTCCTGGTGCGCCGCCCAGGCCGCGTCCAGGGTGAAGCAGCGCAGCGCCTGCGTCACCGTCATGGCTTGCTGCGGATACCAGCCGCCGGCCGGGAAACCGTCGCTGTTTTGCCGCGTGACGGCAGCGTGGATGCCTTCGAACGGATTCGGCGACTCGATGGGGAAGTCCGATCCGCAGGCGATGCGCGAACCCTGCGCAAGGAAGGTACGCCACGCATACGCGCCCTTGATGCGCTCGTGGCCCACGCGCTGCTCCGCCATGTTCTGGTCGGACGTGGCGTGCGTGGGCTGCATCGACGGCACGATGCCCAAGGTCTTGAAACGGGGGATGTCGCTCAATTGCACCACCTGCGCATGCTCCATGCGGTGGCGCAGGCCCACGCTGCGGTATTGCGCGATCAAGGCTGCATAGCCATCGAGGATTTGATGGTTGCCCGCGTCGCCGATGGCGTGCACATTCACCTGGTAGCCGGCACGCATGGCTTTTGCCATCTTCGCGCGCATGGCAGCGTCCGGGTAGAACAGCAGGCCGCTGGTAGAAGGATCGTCGCTGTACGGCGCCAGCAGGGCCGCGCCGCGGCTGCCCAGGGCGCCGTCGGACAACAGTTTGACGGCGCGCAAGGCGTACATGTCGCGCGCGTAGCTATTCAGGGGACCATTTTTTGACAGCGCGTCGAAGTCTTCCGTCGTGTCGGCGATCATGCCGTACACGCGCACCGTCAGCTTGCCGTGGTCCGCATAGTCGCGGAACAATCGGTCCTGCATCTGGCCGATGCCCGCATCGTGCACGCTGGTCAGGCCCACTTGCGACAGCTGCGCCAGCGCGCCATCGAGGGCAGCGCGGTTTTCCACGTCGCCCGGTTTAGGCAGCACGGCGTCCATCAAGTCCATGGCGTTATCGACCAGCACACCGGTGGCATTGCCGTCCGCATCGCGGACTATCTTGCCGCCCGCCGGATCCGGCGTGGCGCGCGTGATGCCGGCCAGCGCCAGCGCGCGGCTGTTGGCCCAGCCCGCGTGGCCATCGACGCGGCGCAACCACACGGGCCGCGCGCTTTCCGCCGCATCGAGCTCCAACGCCGTGGGAAAGCGCCCCAGCTTCCAGATTTCCTGGTTCCAGCCACTGCCGATGATCCAGCTGCGTTCCGGATGCGCGCGGGCGAAGTCGCCCACGGCCTGCACGGCGGCCGGCAGCGAGGACGAACCGTACAACATCACGCCGCTGGCAATCGTCCCCAGGCCGAACACGTGGCCATGCGCGTCGATCAGGCCCGGCAGCACGGTCTTGCCCTGCACGTCGACATGCGTGGCGCCCTTGGCCGCCTTGCGTTTCACCTGCGCAGCGCTGCCGACGGCCAGCAGCTTGCCAGCGTCGTCAAAGGCCAGCGTCGTAAAACGCACTACCTTGCCATTTGCGTCGAGCGTGTAGCCGTTGGCATTGTCGATGACGGTATCGGCGCGGGCGTGGGCCAGGGCGCCCAGGCAGGCTAGCGTGAGCAGGGTGCGGCGCAGTGGCAGGGTCGGCATTTCCATCTCCAGGTCTTTTAATTGAAGTCAATGAACGAAAAGACGAGTGTATAGAAATTGGCAAAATGGTCAATCAGGCAGCGCGGGGCGGCCTTACCATCAGCCAGTAATCGAAGCCCGTGAGGGCTTGCGCATAGCGTCCCGCCACCACGAAGCCCAGGCGGGCATAAAACGGCAGGCTGCGCTCGTTGTAGGTCTCCAGGAAGCACGCGGCGCCCGCCGCATCGACGGCCGCCAGTCCCGGCGCCAGCACGGACGCACCCAATCCCCGCCCCTGTGCGTCCGGCGCGATACCTGCGATCGACAGATACCAGGCCGCACCCAAGTCGTGCGGCGCCAGCGCGTGCTCCATGTTCGCGACGATGGCCGTGAAATGCGCAAAGCCGCGCTCCCCCAGCAACGCGCGCAAGGCGGCTTCGCGCTGCGCATACGCGGCCTGGCGCAGGGCCGCCGGCGTATCCGTCGTCCAGATGGCGGCGCCATTGCCCGCCGCATCGGCCAGGTCGACGCGCCCCGCCTGCTCGCCCTCGGCCAGCGCCAGCGCAAAGTACGCCATCAGCATCTCCAGCCGCGCCGCCTCGTCCTCGCCGCACGCCACCGTGACAGTGCGGTAAAACGGGTCGCGGATCAGGGCGGCGGCCAGGCTGCGAGCGGTGCGGGAGGCTTCGGTGTGGGATGGGCGGGACATGGTTCTCTTTCTTTGTGTTAAAACGCCCGGCATCTTAGCGCAAGCGCGCAGGCCTTGCGCCTGGTCAATACTTCCCCGCCGCCGCTGTCCTACGCTGGCGTTTTAACGGGGAGCTCCCATGGCCAGGCACCATGTCATCAGCACCACCGCATGCGACGTGTTCTTCAAGCTCGTGAGCCACCAGAAGAAGAACCTGGGCGCGCACTTCGACAGCATGATCGTCACCTTCAGCGCCGACGGCCAGCCCGTGCTGGGCGCCACCCTGCGCAACGCGACTAGCGGCTGCGAACTGCACCGCCTGGCCGGCCAGCCCGACGAATGCTGGTGCTGCGGCTATGACGAGTAGCTGGAATTCGTCTCCCCCGCCAATGTGCCGCTGGCGCACGCCGACTACCGCCTCACCTTGAGCAATGGGGAAACGTGGACGGGGACGACGGATGCAAAGGGGCGCACGGGGCGCGTGGCCAGCAAGCAGGAAGCGCAAATCACGACGGTGGAATTTTTCCCACAAGAAGACAGCCTTCCCTGCTGCTCTGCTGCACCAGACCCAGTGGCTTCGACGGCGATCATAGTGGAGCTACAAGACGTAAAAACGACCGATAAGGATATCGATACATCAGTAAAACGGGTAAAAATCGACAGTATGGCTCGCCCACTCACCCAGGGTGAAATAGACATGGCATGGATGATCTTTGAAGATGCCATCGACTATAGTAAAGTCAAAATTCACAAGAAGCCTTATCTGTGGCTGTTCCAACCAAAAAACACTGCCATGACGCCCAATGGGGAAATGTATTTTCATGAGTCGAGATTTCTGGACGATTTTTCCAGTGCAGATAACACCGAGCGTCATTGGTTCATTCATGAAATGGTCCATGTTTGGCAATATCAACTCAAATATCCGGTCGCAATGCGTGGAGCATTCAGAATAGGACTGGACTACAAGTACGTATTGTTATCCAAAAGAAAGTTAGCCGACTACAACATGGAGGCACAAGGAGACTTGGTAGCCGACTCTACGCATTGAAATACTTAAAGGATTCCTCCGCAATGCGTCAGGAAAAATATGCCAATGACCAAGCACTTTATGAACAGGTACTCATTGATTTTTTCACCGACAGAAAAAGTGAAAAGAATTTACCTGGCGGCAACATCGAGCGCACTCCTCTCGTCGATATACCTTGATGCGGGTGCAACATCACGCATCGCCGATGCTGAAATCAGTTCAGTGAATGGCACACCCTGCTTCACCATCTCGCAGACGGAAGAAAAACGTAACGGTCAGCCACTTCTGGGAGCACTCAGTATTTCAGACCTGTCAGTAAAACCCGCTACAAAAGTGTGGAGCTTTGTAATGAGCGGAGGAAGAAAAGTTCCGCTTTCATCAAAAATCTGTCTTCTCTATGGCGACATTCCACAGGGCGCAAATGGCATGTCAGCCCCTGAACTGCAAACAGGACGGGTTTACAGCATCTTCTTGAATGGGCGTCCAGATGATCCTTCCGACCCGACTTATGGCTATAGAGGGAAATTCTGTATCGTTGCCACGCCCGCTAGTGAACGAGAAATCATCGCCATTGGCAGCGACACGCCAGCGTGGAAACAGGATAGTTGCCCGGAGCATTCGCTCATCAGATAGTGCAAGGATCGCCATGCCATATCGTCACACACTGTTATTCCTGCTTGCCACGCTGACGACTATCAATGTCTCGGCGTGGTCGCGCATCGCTGATGCCCACATTCACTCTGTCAACGGCATGCCCTGCTTCTCGATTACAAAAAAGGAAGAGGCGCGCAATGGCCTACCATTTCTTGGCGCACTCATGGTTTCAGACATGTCCGTGCAACCAGTAAAAGAAGTATGGGGATTCTCCCTACCGCCAGACATGGCGTTACCCATCCGTGCCAGCACATGCATCCGCTATGGAAACCTGCCTACCGGCGCGACGGGCATACGTGCTGAAAAACTGATACCCGGGCATTTTTATCATGTGTTCCTGAATGGCAGCCCCAAAGATCCGTCCGATCCAACCTATGGCTATCAAGGAAAATTCTGCGTGAGAACTACGGCTGCTGGCGGCCAGCAAATCATTCCCATCAACAGCGACATGCAGGCCTGGATCGATGAAGTCTGCCCAACGCCCCGCTAGCATCAATCCAACGCTGTTCATACTGCTCGCGCTCTCAAACATGAACAGTTACGCGCGATCACGCATGGCCGATGCCGAGGTTACCTCGGTCAATGGCGTGCCCTGCTTTAGCATTTCCAAACAGGAAGAGAGGCGCAACGGCCAGCCCTTCCTCGGCGCCTTGAGCGTGTCCGACGTGACGGTCAAGCCAACGACGGAAATATGGGGGTTTCTCATGTCGGACGGTAAGAAAATTCCGCTGTCTTCAACAAGTTGCATTCCTTATGGAAATATTCCAGCGCATGCCGACGCTGCGCCCCGCGCCTGAATTGAAGACCGGCAGGGTGTACGAGGTATTTCTGAATGGCAGGCCAGCCGATCCTGCCGATTCAACCTATGGATATGTGGCAAAGTTTTGTCTCGTACAGCAGGTCTCTGCCAAGCCACGCCTCGTCGTCATCAAAAGAGATACACAGGCCTGGATGGATGATACGTGCCCAGCCAGAAATTCTTCCAGATAACGCAAGGCATGCCATGAATCATCGCCACCTTAGTCTTTGTCTGCTGGCGACCTTGACGAGCATGGATGCCTCGGCGTGGTCCCGCATGGCTGAAGCCGAGATTAGCTCATTCAAAGGCATGCCATGCTTTACCATTTCAAAAAAAGAAGAACGCCGCAATGGAACGCCAATGCTGGGCGCACTCATGGTTTACGATTTAGCCATAAAACCGCCTGTGGAGGTCTGGTCCTTCATTCTCCCTGGAGCGACGACCCTCCCCATGCATGCGAAAACCTGCTATTTGTATGGCCAAGTACCGGCAGGAGCCGAATCGACTGCCGCGACGATGCTGAAAACAGACAGGATGTACAGCGTCTTTTTGAATGGCAAGCCGGATGACCCATCTGACTCGACCCGTGGCTATAAAGTGAAATTCTGTCTCATCGCGACAGCTAACAGCGGTCAACAGGTCATTCCCATCAAGCGCGACATGCAGGCCTGGATAGACGAAATTTGCCCGGCAAACACCCCAGCACAAAAGGGCCAATAATGCCCATCTGCCACAAGAGCCTATTGGTACTCGCCTTGATGACCTGCATGAGTGCCTCGGCCACCTCCCGCATGGCATACGCGGAAGTAAGGCTAAAAAATGGCACTCCCTGTTTCACCATTTCGCAAAAAGAAGAAGCGCGCAACGGGGTTCCGCAGATTAGTGCGATCGTACTGACAGATGTATCCGTCAAACCTGCAGTCGAAGTATGGTCTTTTCTTTTACCGGGCGCAGCGACTATTCCTGTTCATGCCAAGTCCTGTCTTCTGTATGGAGTTGCACCAGCAACAGCAGAGGTCAAACCACCCAAAGCCCCGCCGCTGAAAACGGGGTGCATGTATGACGTCTTCCTGAACGGTAGGCCAGCCGATCCTTCAGATCCTACTCGCGGCTACGTAGGCAAGTTTTGCTTAATGACAGGCATCTCCGGGGAGCGCACGATTCTTCGTATCAACAGCGATAGCCAAGCCTGGATAGATGAAATCTGCCCCGTTCAGAAATAGGAAAAACATGATGTCCTTGCAGCAGAATGCCCTGTTCATACTGCTCATGTTCCTCGGCTTGCATGCCTGTGCGACATCACGCATCGCCGATGCTGACATCAGTTCAGTGAATGGCACACCCTGCTTCACCATCTCGCAGAAGGAAGAAAAGCGTAACGGCCAGCCACTTCTAGGAGCACTCAGCATTTCAGATCTGTCAGAAAAGCCCGTCGTTGGTGTGTGGAGTTTTTATATGACTGGTGGAAAAAAAGTACCGCTCTCGTCAAAAAGCTGCCTTCGGTATGGTGATCTTCCTCAGGGAGCGAACGGCATGCCCGCCCCTGAACTGCAAACAGGACGGGTCTACAGCATTTTCCTCAATGGAAGACCAAATGATCCTTCCGACCCCACCTATGGCTACATGGGAAAATTTTGCATAGTAGCCACGGCCACTGGTGAACGAAAAATCATCGCCATTGGCAGCGACACGCCAGCGTGGAAACAGGATAGTTGCCCGGAGCATTCGCTCATCAGATAGTGCAAGGATCGCCATGCAATATCGTCACACACTGTTATTCCTGCTTGCCGCCTTGACGAACGTCAATGCCTCTGCATGGTCGCGCATGGGCACAGCCGCCGTCATGACTGAGGCTGGCCTTCCCTGCTTCAAGATTGCCAGCGAAGAGGAACGCTCAAGGGGGCCAGTCCGCCTGAAGATGCTGACGATCAGCACACCTGGGCCGAATGGCTGGAACAATGTATGGACGGTCATGTTTCCCAATGCCTCATTTGGCGACCCCAGCTATCGTCTGCCAAACAGGGGATGCGTGCGCTACGGCAAGGCTCCCGAGGGGGCCGAGAGCAGCGATGCCGTGCCGCTGGTGGCGGGAAAAGTGTATGGCGTATCCTTCCTCGGACGGCCGCCATCCGCGTCCGATCCCACTTCGCGCTACTCCGCAGACTTCTGCCTGCTCACGGCAGCCTCCGGAGGCTTCCAGGTGATTCAACTGAAAAATAGCAAAAACACTTGCGCGCCCGAGGAAAAACCAAGATAGCGCGTGCCATTGCATCCGTCACGTACAGACCACGCCTCGCGTTCAAGACTTGGGCGGAACCACCTCAATCGACTCCGCCCCCCGCTGCGCCGGCGCCCTGAACCATTCACCGGGCGGCACCACGTGCGACTCTTTCGGGTCATCGATGTAATGCGGCGAGGTGATCTGCACGTCGAATTCGTTGAAGACGTCGATGATGTTCTGGTGCAAGCGGTTCAGCACTTCGGCGCGCTGGCGGGGGACTTCGGCGCTGGCGTAGGCGACCAGGCGGTATTGCACGTAGTAATCCTGCAGCGCCAGTTGCATCACGTACGGTTTTGGCGTGGTGGACAGTTCCGTCGTGCGGGATGCAGCCAGCTCCAGCATGGCGTGCACCTGGCGCCATGGGGTGGCGTAGCCGATGGTGACGGTGGAATCGAGCACGAAGCCGCCGCCGGGCTGGGCGCGCGAGTAATTCTTTGTCGTTTGCGACATCACCCAGGCGTTCGGCAAGGCCACCTCTTCACCCAGGCCCGTGCGCAGGCGCGTCTCGAACATGCCCACGTCGACTACCGTGCCCTCGCTGTCGCCCACGCGCACATATTCTCCCTTGCGCAGGGCGCGCGTGTACATCAGGATCAGGCCGCTGGCGCCCTGGCCGACGATACTCGACGCGCCGATCGACACCATCAGACCCACCAGCACGGACAGGCCCTGGAAGGCGGCCGTGTGCGAACCGGGCAGATACGGATACGCCATGGCCAGTGCGAACAGCCAGATCACCACGCTGGCGATGCGGCGCGTCGGCAGGGCCGTATCCTTGTCGAGCCAGCCGATCTGCAATTCGCCGCTTTCCACGCGCTTGAACAGCGAGGCGGCCGTGGCGGCGATCAGGCGCGCAATGGCGAAGATCACGCACACCAGCACCAGCCCCGGCAAGGCGCCGATGATGGCGTGGAAGACGTCGGCGGCCACGTCGAACAGGTAGCCGCTCAGGCTTTCGCCCCAGGAACGCGTGTAGGGCAGGCGACCCAGCACGAAGGCGGCCCACAGATAGGTAGCCATCAGGCGCAAGCCCCACAACACGGCGCTCAGTAGTTGATACGCGAAGGCGATGTAGTGTTCAGCGTCGAGCACGCGCACGTTTTTCAGGCGTACGTCGCGCAGGCGCGAGGCCAGCAGGATGCCGCTGCGGCGCTTGGCCCAGCGGTAAAAGCGCGTCAAGCCCATCCACACCAGCCAGAACACGAGGGTGGCGGCCGCGCACACGGCGGCGGCGATCGCCAGGTAGCGCCAGCTGCTCTGTTCGCGATAGTCGAGCACGGCCTTGCGCAATTCCTCGGCGGCCAGCTTGGCCACGCTTTCCGTCGTGTCGCCGGCCAGCTGGTTGACGTCGCCTGGCACGACGACGAACAGTTGCACGCCATCGAGCAGCACCTGCGTGCCTTCGGGAATCATGCGCGTGCTCGTCTGCAAGGGACCGTTTTTCGCCAGCACGCCTTCCAGGCGGCGCTGCGCGCCGATGGCGCGTTCATCGGGAGGATAACCGGCCAGCGCGGCGCGGAAGACGAATACCTTGCGGTTGGCAAACATCAGCGGCGCCGTCCTGGCCGCAGCAAGCTGCGACGGCGCCACGACGGATGCGGCCTCCACAACGAGCGCGGGCACGCCATCGTCCGCGTGGGCTGCGGGCAGCAGGAAAATGGTCAACAGGCACAGCAGGCGGAGCAACGCGGACATGGCAGAAATGAAAGAGTGACAAGAAGAGCCATCATGCCATGTAATCCTGGAAACTCAAGCGTCGTAGCTACTCTTCAGCTCGCATCGTGAAAAATGATGCCCAGGGTGTGGCGCAAGCCAGAACGCAGGCGCGACACGCCATGGCGCATGTTGACGCGGTAACTGCCGCGCGTGCCATTCACGGGGCGCTGCGCCACGGGAAAGAGGACGGCGTCGCCCTGCATTAACGGTACCACCTCGGCACGCGACTGCATGCGCGGGCGCTGCTCCGTCAGCACGAATTCGCCGCCCGTGAAATCGTCTTGCGGGCGCGACAGCAGCACGGCCAGTTGCAGCGGAAACACGTGCTCGCCATACAGGTCCTGGTGCAGGCAGTTGTAATCGCCTTCGCGGTAGCGCAAGAGCAAGGGCGTGGGCCGCGTCTGCCCGGCCGCATGGCAGCGCGCCAGGAAATCCCCGTGTGCCACAGGAAAGCGGCTCTCGAGACCCATGCTGGCATGCCAGCGGTTGGCGATCGCCGCCAGGGGCGAATACAAGCGCGTGCGCAGATCGGCGACTACATCCGGCAGCGGATACGCCCAGTACTGGTACTCACCCTGGCCAAAGCCGTGGCGCTGCATCACCACACGGCTGCGAAAGCGCGACGCCTCGTCATACTGCGCCGCCAGCGCGGAGCAGGTATCCGCAGCCAGCAAGCCCGGCACGACGGCATAGCCATGCGCATTCAGCTGATCCTCGATCTGACGCCAGTCCAGCGCCCTCACCGTTCGCCCTCGCGCTCGAGCAGCGCCTGCTTGCGTTCCACGCCCCAGCGGTAGCCGGACAAGGCGCCATCGTTGCGCACCACGCGGTGACAAGGGATGGCGACGGCCAGGGCATTCGCGGCGCAGGCGCCCGCCACGGCCCGCGCGCCGTTCGGGGCGCCGATGCGCCGCGCCAGCTCGGCATAGCTGACCGTGCTGCCGGCGGGAATCTCGCGCAAGGCTTGCCACACGCGCTGCTGGAACACGGTGCCGCGCACGTCGAGCGGCAAGTCCAGTCCCAGGCCCGGCGCCTCGACCAGGCCGACCACCTGTGCCACCGTCTGTTCATAGTCCGCTTCCGCGCCGCGCAGCTCGGCTTGCGGAAAGCGGTCCTGCAAGTCGCGCAGCAGCACTTCCGGGTCGTCATCGATCAAAATGGCGCAAATACCCTTCTCCGTGCTGGCCACCAGGATGGCGCCCAGCGAACAGGCGCCGATGGCGAAGCGGATCACGGCGCCGCTGCCGCCAGCGCGAAACGCGCCCGGCGTCATGCCCAGCAAGCCCGGCGTAGCGGCGTACAGGCGACCGCTGGAATTGAAGCCGGCCGCATATAACGTTTCCGTGACATTCGCCGCGCCCTGCAAGCCGGCCTTCAGGCGCTCGCCGCGCCGCGCCGCCGCATAGGCTTTTGGCGTGATGCCCGTGTGCGCCTTGAAGACGCGGTGAAAGTGAAAGCGGCTCATGCCGGCGGCACTGGCAAGGCTGTCCAGGTCAGGCAACTCGTCGCTGGCATCGATCAAACGGCAGATGTCGGCCACGATGGCCGCCTGGCGCTGGGCCAGCGGCGGCAAGTTCGGTTTGCAGCGCAGGCAGGGGCGAAAACCGGCCGCCTCCGCCTGCTCGCAGCTGGCGTGGAAAGCCACGTTGCGGCGCAAGGCGGGACGCGCGGCGCAGGAAGGACGGCAATACACGCCCGTCGTGCGCACCGAGTAATAAAAGACGCCGTCGGCGTCGGGCGCGCGCCGTTGCAGGGCATCCCAGCGTTCATCGTCAGTCAGGTAAGCGTGTTCCATGGCGAACTCCGTACAAGTCAATAGTAAGAGCCTATCCCAGTAGATGAATACATCCCCTGCTGGCGCCCCTCAGAAGCGGGGACGGCGTTGCTCGTCGTCGCGTGGCTCGCCACGCGTCCTCCTCACGCCTTGTCCGCGCTCCTGATGAACTGCCAGCAGAAGACGCTCCCTACTGGGATAGCCTCCAAGTCACCAGCATAGCCAGCGCCAATGCGCGCCACACTCCGGCGCTTGCTTTTGAATTCAAAAAAGGCTGGCGGCAGGCGGCGTGCTCGGTGCTAAAATCGGCCATCGCGCCTCCAGCCGGCGGCGCGCCCTGCCTGCGCCCCGGAGAAACCGCATTGGACGATCACAATACACAAGAAAATACGCCCATTTTCCAGCGCATCAAGGATTTTCTGCTGGCCGGCATCGCCGCCGGACGCTGGAAGGAAGGCGACGTGATTCCCTCCGAACAAGCCCTGGTAAAACAATTCGGCGTCTCGCGCATGACGGTCAACCGCGCCGTGCGCGAACTGACCAGCGAGCAAATACTGACGCGGCGCCAGGGTTCCGGCACCTACGTGGCGCAGCAAAAGTACCAGGCGACCTTGTTGGAAATCAAAAGTATCGCCGATGAAGTGCGCGCGCGCGGGCATATCCACCGCAGCAGCTTGCAATTACTCGAACGCACCAAGGCCTCGGATTTGCTGGCCAAACAATTCGGCTTGCCGCCGGAACACCCGCTATTTCATTCGCTGATCGTGCATTTTGAAAACGGCGTGCCGATCCAGGTGGAAGACCGCTGGGTCAATCCCGAATGCGCGCCCGATTACATGACGCAGGATTTTTCCAGCATCACGCCGAACGAATACCTGATGGCCGCCGCCCCCCTGCAAGGCGCCACCTACAGCATCGAGGCGCTGTCGGCGCCGCGCGACATCGCCGAAATGCTGGCCATCGACACCAAACAGCCATGCCTGGTGCTGCGCCGCCAGACGCGCTCGGGCGGCAAGATCGCCTCGATCGCCACCATGTGGCATCCCGGACACCGCTATCAGTTTGCAGGAAGTTTCACTTAAGGCTATCGCCGCGATTGAGTAGCACGATTTCGCGCCAACTTTCTAACGAATTCTCACCAAATCGCAAAAAAAACAGCCATTCCGGGGCAAAAAAAATCCCGTTTTGGCCGTTTCAGAACTTAACTACTGCGACTAAATATTCGATGCTATAGTTGCCGCCAGAAAGCGCCGCAGGCGTTTATTTGAGCGCGCATCATGCCCTGTCAGCCCAGTTCAATCATGCCCCAGAAAGGGATGCATTTGTCGTATTGCAGCCACACGAGTTTCAGCGCACCAGGCCGACGGCGCCCTGCGCTGCATCGGCTCGCTCGTACGATGCTGGCGGCAGGCATGGCACTCTCGCTGCCGGTGCAGGCGGCGGTACACGGTATGGCGCCGACACTGCTGTGGCCGTACGCTGCCGCCAGCGCCACCGCCCTGGCGGGACTGGCTTGCTGGCAAGCCTGGCGGCTGCGGCAACAACTGCGCCGCCTGCTCCTGCCCGCCCATGCCCTGAGCGAACAGGATGCAGGGCAAGCCTTGCGCGGCGCGGCCCTGACTGGCTGGACCTGGCGGCGCCAGTCCGACCGCTTGCAGTTTGCGCCCCAGTACCAGGACGTGCTGGGCGACAAGAGCGCCAGGCTCGACCATACACTGGCCGACTGGCTGGCCGAAGTGCACCGCGACGACCGCGCGCGCCTGAGTCTTACATTTCGACAACACCTGGATGGCCAGGCGCACGGCACCTTCAATTGCGAATTCCGTTTGCGCCACAGCGACGGCCACTGGCGCTGGCTGCTGGCGCGCGGCGCCGTGCTGGCACGCGCCTCGGATGGGGCTGCCACCCACGCCAGCGGCATCGTCTGCGATATCAGCGAACGCAAGCAGGACGAGCAATCGCGCATGCGTTCGATGCTGGAAGCGGCGCCCGAAGCCATGCTGGTGGCCGACGTCGAGGGCAAGGTGCATTACGCGAATCAGATCGGCGCGCGCTGTTTCGGCTATCCGCTGGCCGAATTGACGGGCATGTCGCTGGAGCAACTGGTGCCGGAAAGCACGGCCAACCACTCCGTGGGCGACCCGCAAGCGCGGCACAGCCTGCCGGGCCGGGTGATGATGGCGCGCCGCCGCGACGGCACGCACTTCCCCGCCAAGGTCAGCCTGTCGCCGCTGCGCATGGCCGGGCAAGTGTTTTCCATCGTCTCGCTGCGCGACATGACGCAGCGCCAGCGCGCCGAAGAAGCCTTGCACGCCAGTTCGGAACGCTACCGCCTGATCGTGCAGACGGCGGCCGAAGGCATCTGGATGACGGATGCGGACGGCAAAACCACCTTCGTCAACCCGAAGATGGCGCACATGCTGGGCTATACGGTGCAGGAAATGCTGGGCCGTCCCATGCTCGACTTCATGGACCGCGACAGCCAGTTGCTGATGCAGCGGCGCCTGGCCAGCCACGGCAGCTTGGCCAGCCAGCCGGACCAGGTCGACTTCCGCTTCTTCCGCAAGGACTTGTCCAGCCTGTGGGGCTTGCTGTCGAGCACCAGTATCCAGTCGGACAATGGCGAGCCGGGCGGCACGCTGGCGATGATTACCGACATCACGGAACGGCGCCAGGCGTCCATCGCCCTGTCGAATTCCAGCCAGCGCATGGCCTCCGTATTCGGCGCCGTGACGAATGGCCTGGTGGTGCAGGACAGCCAGGGCCACATCCTGGAAAGCAACGCCGCCGCCGAGCGCATGCTGGCGGCCAGTCCGGCCGGCAATAGCCTGTGGCAAGCCATCCGCGAAGATGGTTCCGCCTTCGACCAGCGCAGCCATCCCGTGCACATCACCCTGTCGACGGGTGTCGCCATGCGCGACGTGCTGATGGGTGTGCAGCAGCCTGACGGCAGCCTGTCGTGGCTGTCCGTAAATACCGAGGCCATCCGCGATGAGTACGGCAAGGTGGGCATGGTGGTGGCCAGCCTGACGGACATCACGTATCACAAGCGCAGCGAGAGCGCCTTGCGCGAACTCAATGAACACTTGGAAGAGCGCGTGGCGCAGCGCACGGAGCAACTGGACCAGGCCAAGCAAGTGGCCGAAGAGGCCAGCCTGGCGAAAGGACAATTCCTGGCCAACATGAGCCATGAAATCCGCACGCCGATGAATGGCGTGATCGGCATGGCGTATCTGGCCCTCAAAACAGACCTGGAACCGCGCCAGCGCGACTACCTGGAAAAAATCCGCTTTGCCGGAGAACACTTGCTGGGCATCATCGACGATATCCTCGACATCTCGAAAATCGAGGCGGGCAAGCTGGAAATCGAGCGCGTCAACTTCAGCTTCGACCACGTGGTGCAAACCCTGATGACGGTGGTGGCGCCGCGCGCCGCCAGCAAGAACCTGGAACTGCTGTTCGAGATCGACCCGCAATTGCCGGCCGTGCTGGTGGGCGACCCGCTGCGCCTGGGGCAAGTGCTGATCAACTACGCCAATAACGCCATCAAGTTCAGCGAACAGGGCTGCATTACCGTAAAAGTGCGCAAAGTGGTGGCGGACGCCAGGCACTGCCTGGTGCGCTTCGAAGTGTGCGACCACGGCATCGGCCTGTCGCAGGATGAAATGAGTAAACTGTTCCAGTCCTTCCAGCAAGCCGACACCTCCACCACGCGCGAATATGGCGGCACGGGCCTGGGCCTGGCCATCTGCAAGCAGCTGGCCCAGCTGATGGGTGGCGACGTGGGCGTCGACAGCCGTCCCGGCGCCGGCAGCACCTTCTGGTTCACGGCCAATCTGGGTATTTCCGACCAGGCGGCGCCGGCCATGCTCGACAGCATGGCGCAGACGGCAGCGGCCATGCGCGCCAGCGCCGACGCCGCCCTGGTCATGCGCACGCTCAAGCATGCGCGCATCCTGCTGGTGGAAGACAACACCTTCAACCAGCAAGTGGCGCTGGAATTGCTGGAAGAAGCGGGCGCCTCCGTCTGCCTGGCCAACAATGGCGAAGAGGCGCTCGACCTGCTGCGCCAGACGCAGTTCGACTGCGTACTGATGGACGTGCAGATGCCGCTGATGGATGGCTTGCAAGCGACGCGCCACATCCGCGCCGACCCGCAGCTGGCGCATCTGCGCGTGCTGGCCATGACGGCCACGGCCACCAGTGAAGACCGCGTGCGCTGCCTGGAGGCGGGCATGGACGATTTCATTTCCAAACCGATCCAGCCGGCCATGATGTACCAGACCATCGCCAGCTGGCTGCCGGCGCGCGAGACACCGCCGCCGCCCGCGCGCAGCCGCGCCGCGCCCGCCTTCAAGACCACGCTGGCCGGCGATCCGCAAGTGATCGACCTGTCCATCCTGGCCAAGTTGCTGGGCTACAACCCGGAAAAAGTGCGCAAATTTGCTTTCAAGTTCCTGCAGACAACGCAGGATGGCTTTGGCGACATCAATGCGGCCCTGGCACGCGGCGACGTGCACCAGGTACGCGAACTGGGGCACCGCATCAAGTCCTCGGCGCGCACCGTGGGGGCCCTGGGGCTGGCCGAACTGTGCCAGAACCTGGAAACCCTGGCGCCGGGCGAACCGGCCGACGAGGCTGAGCGGGCACAACACATTGTGGCGCGCCTGTGGCCCCTGCTGGAACTGATTACCGAACAAATCATGAATAACACCAGCTTTGCCAATGACGATTAGCTACCGCCAAATCACCTTACGGCAAGGTATCGGCATCGACAACGATGCAGCATATCAATAGGAAGACAGAACGATGAATACTGTATCAAACCAAGCAAGCCGGGAACACAACGAAGCAGGCCTGGCGCCGTTGCGCGTGCTGCTGCTGGACGACGACGTTTTCATGCTCGACGTGCTGAGCGACATGCTCGAGCAAATGGGCCCGTTCGACATTCGCTGCGAATCGCACAGCGAACAGGCGCTGGCGACCCTGAAGCAGCACCAGCCCGACCTGCTGATCTGCGACCTGTCCATGCCCGACATCGACGGCATCGAATTTCTGCGCATGGCGGCGGAGAATGGCTTCCGCGGCGGCGTAGTGTTGCTGTCGGGTCTGCATTCGGCCGTGCGCCTGGCAGCCGAACGCCTGGCCGTGGCCAATGGCCTGCATATATTAGGCACCTTCCGCAAGCCGATGGAAAGCGCGGAATTGCAGCTCATGGTGAACTTGCAACTGCAGCACACGGCGCGTCTGGCCAGCGTACATGCCTGAGCGCGGAGGATGGCCGGAGGGCGGGTACGGCGCTGCGGGCCAGCAGGCATGCGGCTTTGCCGCCCTGCCGGCAGGCGCGGTGGCGATATGCCTCAAGTTTTTCTGCAATAATCGCCACGCTTTGAAAAAATGGGTTATTATTTCAGCCATCCCCGCCTGCATACCTCTGGTCGCACCTTCCAAGAATATTGAATTTGTGCCCATTGTCCCCATCTGCTAGCTGCATTCCAGGAAGCATGGATGGCGAACCAGCGTATGGTTAATCCCAGGCATTATTGATCCCACCCTCATTTGAGGAAAATATGAGCGAAAATATCAAACACATTAGCGATGCATCTTTTGAAGCAGACGTCCTGAAATCCGACTTGCCCGTCCTGGTGGACTTCTGGGCTGAATGGTGCGGTCCCTGCAAGGCCATCGCCCCGATCCTGGAAGAAGTGGCCAAGGAATACGCCGGCCGCATCCTGATCGCCAAGATGGACGTGGACGCCAACCAGGCAGTGCCTGCCAAGTTCGGCATCCGCGGCATCCCGACCCTGATCCTGTTCAAGGATGGTGTCGCAGCTGCGCAAAAAGTGGGCGCCATGGCCAAGGGCCAGTTGACCGCTTTCGTCGACAGCAACATTTAATGTATGATAGGCAGCGCTGCGCCCGCAGCGCCGCCTGACTGGAACCACCGGGAAGCGGCTTTGCCATCATTCGTGCACAGCCTGCCCCATAAATAATCAACGCCACGCAGTCCCCTCCCCTACCTTTACATCCCGTCTCGGGACACTCAACACATATGCATTTATCCGAACTAAAGGCCCTACACGTATCCGCCCTGCTTGAGATGGCGATCGGTCTTGACATTGACAACGCAGCCCGCTTGCGCAAACAGGAGCTGATGTTCGCTATCCTGAAAAAACGCGCCAAGTCCGGCGAACAGATTTTTGGCGACGGCGCCCTGGAAGTGCTGCCAGACGGCTTCGGCTTCCTGCGCTCGCCTGACGCCAGCTACATGGCGTCCACCGACGACATTTACATCTCCCCTTCGCAAATCCGCCGCTTCAATCTGCACACCGGTGATTCGATCGAGGGCGAGGTTCGGACCCCGAAAGATGGCGAACGCTATTTCGCATTGGTCAAAGTCGACAAGGTCAACGGCGAATCGCCGGAGATGTCGAAACACCGCATCCTGTTTGAAAACCTGACGCCGCTGCACCCGAACGAGCCGCTGCGCCTGGAACGTGAAATGAATGGCCAGGAAAACATCACCGGCCGTATCATCGACCTGATCGCCCCGATCGGCAAAGGCCAGCGCGGCTTGCTGGTGGCATCGCCGAAATCCGGTAAATCCGTGATCCTGCAGCACATCGCGCATGCGATCACGGCCAATCACCCGGATATCACGCTGATCGTGCTGCTGATCGACGAACGTCCGGAAGAAGTTACCGAAATGCAACGCTCCGTGCGCGGCGAAGTCGTCGCCTCGACCTTCGACGAGCCGGCCACGCGCCACGTGCAAGTAGCCGAGATGGTGTTGGAAAAAGCCAAGCGCCTGGTCGAAATGAAAAAAGACGTGGTCATCCTGCTCGACTCGATCACCCGTCTGGCCCGTGCCTACAACACCGTCATCCCTGCCTCGGGCAAGGTCCTGACCGGTGGTGTCGACGCCAACGCGCTGCAACGTCCAAAACGCTTCTTCGGCGCCGCGCGCAATATCGAAGAAGGCGGTTCGCTGACCATCATCGCCACGGCGCTGATCGAAACGGGTTCGCGCATGGATGACGTGATCTTTGAAGAATTCAAGGGTACCGGCAACATGGAAGTGCATCTGGAACGCCGCCTGGCCGAGAAACGTGTCTATCCGGCAATTAACCTGAACAAATCGGGTACCCGCCGCGAAGAACTGCTGATCAAGCCGAACGAACTGCAAAAAATCTGGATCCTGCGCAAGTTGCTGTACTCGATGGACGAGATCGAGGCGATGGAGTTCATCTTGGACAAGATGAAAGCAACGAAGAACAACGCCGAATTCTTCGACATGATGCGCCGCGGCGGCTAATACCGGCCAGCAGCGTAGGTCGGATTAGGCCGCAGGCCGTAATCCGACACCACCACTGGCCGCCGCGCCAACAATGTTGTCGGATTACGCGCTTGCGCGCTAATCCGACCTACATTGCGCCACGCCGACCATTCGCGATCATGCAAAGCCGCTTTCGAGCGGCTTTTTTATTGCCGCCGGCCCGAAAGCGCTATATAATCTGCGGTTGCATTATTTTAACCCTGGCAAGTGATCGGCAATCGGGTCAAGAAGCAAGACGACCGACGAAGTGCTGTTTGGCTACCAAACTAGAGAGAAGACCATGAAAGTCGATACCCATCCAGAATACCGCGAAGTTGTTTTCCACGATCTGTCGTGCGATTTCAAATTCGTTACCCGCTCGACCATCCAAACCCGCGAAAAAATCACCCACGACGGTAAAGAATACCCACTGGTGAAGATCGAGGTTTCGGCTGAATCGCACCCATTCTTCACGGGCAAGCACAAAATCGTCGATACCGCTGGTCGCGTCGAGAAGTTCCGTCAGAAGTTCGGTACCGTTGGTTCGAAAACCGCAGTCGCAGCAGGCTGATTTTTGCCGCTCTGCGGCAAAAAAAGGGCAGCTTCGGCTACCAGAGAAAAGGCAGCTACGGCTGCCTTTTTTGTCTTTGGCCGCTTTACTTTATACTCGCGCATACCCGACGCCATTCGTCGCGTCTTGCCACTATTCTGATACCGATTATCGATGAAGCCAGTCCGCCTTCCTGCCGCTGCCACACTCGCGCTGCCACGATGGGCCTTGTTTGCGCTTGGCCTGCTGTACATCCTGCCTGGCCTGATCGGCCGCGAACCGTGGAAGAACGATGACGCCGCCAGTTTCGGCATCATGTGGACCATGGCGCATGGCGGCCTGAACGACTGGCTGTGGCCCAACGTAGCCGGCCTGTCCTGGCCCGAGGAAGGCCCGCTGGCCTTCTGGCTGGGCGCCATTTTCATCAAGCTGTTCGGCTGGATCGACGGCGACGTCTTCGGCGCGCGCATGTCGACCATCGGCATCTTCGTCGTCAGCACCCTGTCCGTCTGGTACACCGCCTTCAACCTGGGCCGCCGCAATGACGCCCAGCCCCTGCGCCTGGCCTTCGGCGGCCAGCCCGAGCCGGACGATTTCGGCCGCACCTTGGCCGATGCCGCCGTGCTCATCTATCTGGGCTGCCTGGGTTTGCTGCAGCACAGCCACGACATCACGGCCGAAGCGCTGTACGTGTCCCTGATGGCCTATTTGCTGTATCGCGCCGTGCGCTATGTGGAAGGCCCGTCCATGCGCAATGCAGCCCTGCTGGGCCTGGCGCTGGGCGGCCTGACCCTCACGCGCGGCTGGATCACGCCGGCGGCGCTGAGCATCGCCCTGCTGCTATGCACCGTCTTCCTGCGCCTGCCGCTGCTGCGCAGCATGCGCCACCTGGCGCTGGCCGTGCTCGTGGCCATCGCACTGACCCTGGTCTGGCTGTTGCCGGGCGAACTGCTGCAGCCATACGGCCATTCGCCGCTGCAGGCATGGATGGAGTGGAATTGCCGCCAGTTCAGCGCCCCGAGCCTGAAAAGCCTGCAATATTTCTTGCGTGTCGGCATCTGGTTCTTCTGGCCCGCGTGGCCGTTCGCCGCCTGGGCCGTGTATGCCTGGCGCCGCCAGCGCCACGTGTTGCACATCGTCGTGCCGCTGACCTTTGTCGCCATGCTGGCCATCCTGGGTCTGTGCCACCCCGATCCCGAACCGAGCCAGCTGTTGCCCCTGCTGCCGCCGCTGGCCGTGATGGCCGCGTTCGGCCTGCTGACCATGAAACGGGGCGCCATCAACGCCATCGACTGGTTCTCCGTCATGGTGCTGACCATCTGCGCCATCGTACTGTGGCTGTTCTGGTTCGCCATCCTGACGGGCTGGCCGCCGCAACAGGCCCACAATGCACTGAAACTCGTGCCAGGATTCAAGCCCGAGCTGGAACTGGTGGCCTTCTTCGTGGCCGCTGGCGTCACGGCCGGCTGGATCGCCCTGGTGCACTGGCGCATCTCGCGCCAGCCTGCCGTGCTGTGGCGCGCCGTGGTGCTGTCGTCCGGCGGCCTGATCCTGATCTGGGTCCTGATCATGACGCTGTTCCTGCCACCGCTGAACTACAGCAAGAGCTACGCCAGCGTGGCGCACCAGATTTCCATCCATCTGCCGCCAGGCAGCAAGTGCATCAACAGCAACGTCGGCGCCGCCCAGCGCGCCTCGTTCGCCTACTACGGCCACCTGCCGTTTGCCAGCGTGGAGCAGCAGCAATGCGATGTGTTCTTGTTGCAAGACAGCATCAAGGTTCCCGACAGTAAGGAACAGCTGCCCGAGCATCACGGCGCGGACTGGATCAAGCTATGGGAGGGCCGCCGTCCCACCGACAACGTGGAGCGCTTCCGCCTGTACCAGCGCGTCAGGTAATACACGAAAAACCGGGTATGTCCCGGTTTTTTCTTGCCCGCCAGGCTAGCCTCGAGAATAGATAAAATGTTGCTTTTAAGTATAGTCAATTAGCTAAAATGAACGACAATTGCTTTTTACATTATAATGTCGGCCAGCGCGATGGCGGTGTACTTGCTTTCCCGCCCTTCCGTCCCTATTACTAGAGAATATTTATGACATTTTTTGCCTCACGCACCTTGCCGCTCATCAGCGCCGCCCTGTTCGCTTTTTCCTTCAGCGCCTCGGCCCAGGCGACCGTGATTGACCTCGGTGTCGCCAACGGCTACTCGGCCTTCATCTTCGGCAACATCGGCAGCAGCAACGCCAGCGGCTTTACCAGTGTCGGCGGCAGCCTGGCCGCTGGCGGCAGTATCTACCTGGACGGCTACAGCGTCGGCACGAACAAGAAGCCGGGCAGCGCCGCCAACACGCTGGTTGCCGGTAGCAACCTGAACATCGGCGGCGGCAGCATCAACGGCACGGGCGTCTACGGCGTGAGCAATGCCAACGGCAGCGTGACTGCGCCATCGTGGTACCCAACGGGCACCTTCAGCAAGGGCAATGCCTCCACCCTGGACTTTGCAGCGGCCCAGCAGCAACTGACGACCCTGTCGGGCGATGTGGCCAAGCTGCAATCGAACGGCACCGTGATCTCCCAATACGGCGGCTTCAAGCTGGTGGGCGACGTCAACGCCGACGTGAATGTCTTCACGATCGATGCGGACAACCTGCATAACCTGATCCTGGACGTATCGTCGCTGAAAAGCACGGCCAGCATCATCATCAACGGCACGGCCACCAAAATCACCATGAGCGGCGGCTTCGACAATTTCGCCAGTTTCGCCGACCGTACGCTGCTGAACTTCGCCAATGCCACCACCACCAACCTGCAGAACGTCGGCATCAACGGCAGCATCCTGGCGCCGAACAGCGCGTTTTCCGGTTCGGGCAGCATGAACGGCACCCTGATCGCCAATTCGGTCAGCTCGATCAATTATGGCCACGTCTCGATGAACGGCTCCGGCTTCAACACGGTGAGCGTCTCGGCCGTACCAGAGCCAGGCACCTACGCCATGCTGCTGGCTGGCCTGGGCTTGCTCGCCTTCGTACGCCGCCGCACGCCAGCGCGCGCACCGCAAGCGCAACTGGCCTGAACTTCACGCTGCAGCCATAAAAAAAACACCGGGCCGCGCGAGCGTCCCGGTGTTTTTTTTATGTGCTGGCGAAAGGATTACTCAGCGCTCAGCCCCAGATCCGTGGCAACTTGCTGGCGCAACAAATATTTCTGGATCTTGCCCGTCACCGTCATGGGAAATTCCTCGACGAAACGCACATAGCGGGGAATCTTGTAATAGGCGATCTGCCCGTCGCAAAAGGCGCGGATATCCTCGCTGGTGGCCTGCGTGCCCGGCCGCAGAATGATGCAGGCGCACAACTCCTCGCCATACTTGGCATCGGGCACGCCCACGCATTGCACGTCGAGCACGCTCGGGTGGCGGTACAGGAATTCCTCCACCTCGCGCGGATAGATGTTTTCACCGCCACGGATGACCATGTCTTTCGAGCGGCCGACGATGCTGCAAAAGCCGTTCTCATCGATGACGGCCAGGTCGCCCGTGTGCATCCAGCGCGCCGTGTCGATAGCTTCGGCTGTTTTTTCCGGGTCGCCCCAGTAGCCCTGCATCACGGAATAACCGCGCGTGAGCAATTCGCCCTTCTCGCCGCGCGGCACGATCCGCCCTTCCGCATCGACGATTTTCACTTCCAGGTGCGGGTGGACGCGGCCGATGGACGAGACGCGCATTTCGCGCGGGTCTTCGATCGCCGTCTGGAAGCTGACGGGCGACGTTTCCGTCATGCCATACGCGATGGTGATTTCCGCCATGTGCATCAATTCGATGACCCTCGTCATGACTTCCATCGGACACGGCGAGCCGGCCATGATGCCGGTGCGCAAGTTCGACAGATCGTATTGTTTGAAATCAGGATGGTCGAGGATGGCGATGAACATGGTGGGCACGCCATGCAGCCCCGTGCAGCGCTCGGCCTGCACCGTTTCCAGCACGGCCTTCGGATCGAAACCTTCGCCCGGGAACACCATGGCCGCGCCATGCGTGACGCAAGCCAGGTTGCCCAGCACCATGCCGAAACAGTGGTACAGGGGCACGGGTATGCACAAGCGGTCCTGCTGCGTCAGGCGCATGGCTTCGCCGATGAAAAAGCCGTTGTTCAGGATATTGTGGTGCGTCAAGGTGGCGCCCTTCGGCGCGCCCGTGGTGCCGGACGTGAACTGAATGTTGACGGCGTCGTCAAACTGCAAGGTGGCGCTGACGTCTGCCAGGTGCGCCAGGTCGGCGTCCGTGATGCCCTCCATCACCGCGTCGAAGTTATGCATGCCTGGCGTGGCGGCCGTGCCCAGGCGGATGACGTGGCGCAATTGCGGCAGGCGCGGCGACTGCAGGGCGCCCGCGCGCGAACGGGCGATCTCCGGCACCACGTCTTGCACGATGGCCAGGTAGTCGCTGGACTTGAAGCTGGGCGACAGGATCAGCGCGCTGCATTGCACCTTGTCGAGCACGTACTCGAGTTCCGAACGCCGGTAGGCGGGGTTGATGTTGACCATGATCAATCCGGCTTGCGCCGTGGCGAACTGGGTCAGTACCCATTCGGCGCAGTTTTGCGACCAGATGCCGACCCGGTCGCCCGGCTGCAAGCCCAGCTTCAGCAAGCCGGCGGCCAGCCGGTGCACGCGCTGCTGGAATTCGGCATACGTCCAGCGCACGTTCTGATGCGCCACGATCAGGGCATCGTGCTGGCCGTAGCGGGCGGCGACGCCGTCCAGGTAAGCGCCTATGGTTTCGCCGATCAACGGCGTCTCGTGGGCGCCATGTACATAACTCATTGCTTGCATGCTGTCTCCAGGGTGTGTGGCGCGACGCGCTCTTGTTATCGTCTTCGATGCTGAAAATTATAGCCGCAACCGCCCCCGCCCTGCTCCGGCTTGCTGTAATGTGCAGGCCAGCACACCAGACATTCACGGCACCATGACAGGCAACGCGCAGCACCCGCCCGAACAGGGCTTTATTTTGACCCGCCACTGGCACGACACGCGCGACGGCACGGAAGTCGATTTCTGGCTGGCAACAGACGCCGGGCCACGCCACGTGCGCCTGCCCGTGCAGACGGCCGTCGCCTTCCTTCCCATGGAGCAGCGCGAGCAGGCGGAACTGTTGCTGCGCGGCGAGCGCCACGCCGAGTTGCGGCCCCTGTCGCTGTGCGATTTTCACCAGCGCCCCGTGCTGGGCTTATATTGCAAGCAATACCGGCATTTGCTGAAGCTGGAAAAGCAGCTGCGCGCCCACGGCGTCGACGTGTACGAAGCCGACATCCGCCCTCCCGAGCGCTACCTGATGGAGCGTTTCATTACGGCGCCGGTAAGCGTCAAAGGAGAAACAGGACAGGAAGTGCAGCTGAGGCCGTCGCCCGGCTACCGCCCCACATTAAAACTGGCATCGCTCGATATCGAGACGACGGCGCATGGCGAGCTGTATTCGCTGGCGCTGGAAGGCTGCGGCCAGCGCCAGGTCTACATGCTGGGGCCGCCAAACGGCGGCGACGAAATCCTCGATTTCGACCTTGAATACTGTGACACGCGCGCACAGATCCTCGAACGCCTGAACACGTGGATGGAAGAGCACGATCCGGACGCCATCATCGGCTGGAACCTGGTGCAGTTCGACTTGCGCGTGCTCAAGGAACATGCCGAGCGCTATCAAATTCCCTTGCGGCTGGGACGCGGCGGCGCCGTGATGGAATGGCGCGAACATGGCGGCAAGCAAGAACACTATTTTGCCGCCGCCGCAGGACGGCTGATCATCGACGGCATCGAAGCATTAAAATCGGCGACGTGGAATTTTTCCTCGTTCAGCCTGGAAAACGTGGCGCAAACGCTGTTGGGCGAAGGCAAGTCCATCGACAATCCCTACCAGCGCATGGCCGAAATCGACCGGCGTTTCCGCGAGGATAAACCGGCACTGGCGCGCTACAACCTCAAGGATTGCGAACTGGTCACGCGCATCTTCGCGAAAACCGAGTTGCTGACGTTCTTGCTGGAACGGGCCAGCGTGACGGGCCTGGCGGCCGACCGCAGCGGCGGCTCCGTGGCCGCCTTCGAACACTTGTACTTGCCGCTGATGCACCGGCAGGGTTATGTGGCGCCCAACCTGGGCGATATCTCCGGCGAAAACAGCCCCGGCGGCTTCGTCATGGATTCCCAGTCGGGCCTGTACGACTCCGTGCTGGTGCTCGACTACAAAAGCCTGTACCCGTCCATCATCCGCACCTTCCTGATCGATCCCGTGGGACTGGTGGTGGGCACCAGCGGCGACGAAGCCGATACCGTGCCCGGCTACCGGGGCGCGCAGTTTTCGCGCGTCAAACACTGCCTGCCCACCATCGTGGAACAGGTGTGGCAAGGGCGCGAGACGGCCAAGCGCGAGCGTAACGCGCCCCTGTCGCAAGCGTTAAAAATCATCATGAATGCGTTTTATGGCGTGCTGGGATCGAGTGGCTGCCGCTTCTTCGACCCGCGCCTGGCCTCGTCGATCACCCTGCGTGGCCACGACATCATGCACCGCACGCGCGAACTGATCACCGAACAGGGGTATCAAGTGATCTATGGCGACACGGATTCCACCTTCGTGTGGCTGAAAACGGCGCATACGGATGAAGAGGCGGGCAAGATCGGCCGCGCCCTGGTGACGCACGTCAACGCTTGGTGGGATGCACATCTGCGCGAGGAATTCGGCCTGGAGAATGCGCTGGAGCTGGAATTCGAGACGCATTACCGGCGCTTCCTGATGCCCACCATCCGCGGCTCGGAAGAAGGCAGCAAGAAGCGCTATGCGGGCCTGGTGGGCAAGCCCGATGGCAGCGAACAGATGGTCTACAAGGGCCTGGAAACGGTGCGCAGCGACTGGACGCCGCTGGCGCAGCAATTTCAGCAAGAGTTATACCGGCGCATCTTCCAGCGCGCCGCCTACCAGGATTATGTGCGCGACTACGTGGCGCGCACCGTGCGCGGCGAATGCGACGCTTTATTGGTCTACCGCAAGCGCTTGCGCCGCCCCCTCGGCGATTACCAGCGCAATGTGCCGCCCCATGTGCGCGCGGCGCGCACGGCCGACGCCTACAACCTGGCGCAGGGCCGGCCGCTGCAATACCAGAACGGCGGCTGGATCAGCTATGTCATCACGGTGGCTGGGCCGGAACCGCTGGAAACGCAGCGCTCGCCCATCGACTACCACCACTACCTGACGCGCCAGCTGCAGCCGGTGGCCGACGCGATCCTGCCCTTCCTGGGCGACGATTTTTCGCGCCTCGTGTCCGGGCAGCAGGATTTGTTTTAGGTCAATTTTACTGACCGGCATGGCCAAGCTGGGGTAATATCGGCGCCTGCCAGGCCAGTCCGCGGGCGCTGTGCGCCGGGGCAGCGTAAAATACGCCATGGCGAAAGAATAAGAGCTCCACCGCAGAAGAAGATGCCGCTCCAGACGAGAATCGTTCGCAACATGATTTTCCCGGCTGAAATGGCGCATAATTTACAACTATGTTGAACCAGCGGGCAGTAGGATTAGCCATCTGCCTGCTAATTTTTGAATGAATTGATACCATGACCGAGATTACGTCCTTAAGAGACATCCCGCAAAAAAATATCTTCCGCAAGGGCGACACCTTTGTGCTGTTCGGCGAGCTGTTCGGCCGCGGCTATGTGAATGGCTTGCTGGACGAAGCGCGCAAGGCGGGCATGAATATCGTCGGCATGACGGTCGGCCGCCGCGATGAAAACATGGCGCTGCGCCCGCTGAACGCGGAAGAGCTGGCGGAAGCCGAAGCCAACCTGGGCGGCCGCATCATCAATGTGCCGCTGATGGCCGGTTTCGACCTCGATGCGCCTGCCGGCGAACCGACGCCGACGGCCCTGCTGGCCGACATGACCCTGAAAAGCTGGCAAGAAGACAAGCTGGACTGGGCGCAGATCGAACGCTGCCGCGAAGCCGGCATCGCTCGCTTCAGCGCTTCCGTGGCGAAAGCCATGGCCGAGCTGGACAGCCTGATTCCTGACGGCAGCAATGTGTATTTCGCCCACACCATGGCGGGCGGCATTCCAAAGGTCAAGGTCTTCCTGGCGATTGCCAACCGCATCTACAAAGGCCGCGGCGAGCGCTTCATGTCCTCGCGCGCCCTGCTCGACAGCGACCTGGGCAAATTGATCCTGATGAACTTCGACGAAGTCACGGCCAACACCCTGCAGCACCTGATCGACGGCAGCGCTGCCATCCGCGCGCGCATCGAGCAAACAGGCGGCCAGGTGCGCTACAGCGCCTACGGTTACCACGGCACCGAGATCTTGATCGACGGCAAATACCAGTGGCAAACCTACAGTAACTACACGCAAGGCCTGGCCAAGAAGCGCCTGGAAAACGTGGCCAAGGCCGCGTGGGAAAAAGGCATCAAGGCCACCGTCTTCAACTGCCCGGAAATCCGCACGAATTCGTCCGACATTTTTGTCGGCGTGGAACTGTCCTTGTTCCCCCTGCTCGACGCGCTGAAAAAAGAAGGCGGCGGCGCCTGGGCCGAAGAGCAATGGAAAATCTGCCAGGGCTTGCTGGAAGACGGCGTCTCGCTGCAAGACTTGCTCGACCGTATCGCCACCTACAACGGCGACGCCACCAGCGTGCAGTTCCGCAACTTCGCCGCCTGGCCGATGGACAACACGCCAGAACTGGCCGACGTCATGATCGGTACCTCGGACGACATCACCAAGCTGCACAAGGACCGCAAGGAACTGATCACCGACCACCTGAGCTCGCTGGTGCTGGAAGGCACGGGCCCGCTGATGTTCCACACCATGTCGGAACCGCCAGCGCCCGTCATCTGGCTCAACCACGACATCATCGCGCGCCAGCTGAACTCGGTTCACAACTGAGTTTGATGTAGCGTAAGGTAAGCTGCAAGACACCGACGGCCCGGCTCATCCCCGGGCCGCTGGCGTTTCTGCGCATGCTTTACGCGCGCAGGATCGACACGCCGCCATCGGCCAGCAGCGCCGTGCCGGTGGTGAAGCTCGATGCATCGGAAGCCAGGTACAGCGCCGAGCGGGCGATCTCGTCCGGCGTGGCCAGGCGTTTCAATGCATGCAAGCCCGCCACGAAGGCCTGCGCTTCGGGCGTATTCGCCACTGCCCGTCCCAAGGGCGTATCGGTGCCGCCCGGCAGCAGGGCATTCACGCGGATGCCCGCCGCGCCATACTCGGCCGCCAGGGCCTTCGTCAAACCGATCACGCCCGCCTTGCTGGCCGCATACGCCGCCATGCCGGCCATGCCCAGCGTATGGCCGACAAACGTGGAGGTGAAGATCAGCGAGCCGCCGCCGCGCGCCACCATCGCAGGCAGCTGGTACTTGGCCGCCAGGAAGGCACTGGTGAGATTGGTATCGACCGCCGCTTGCCAGTCTTCCAGCGCAACCTCCGGTGTGGGCCCCATGGGGCCCAGGGTGCCCGCATTATTGAAGGCGATATCGAGGCCGCCAAAGCGTTGCAGCGCCAGCGCCACGGCCCCTTGCGCGCAGGCCGCATCGCCCACATCGCCGGCGCAGGCCACGGCTTGCGCGCCGCCGTCCGCCAGCTGCGCCACCAGCGCATCGAGTTCCTTGCGCCGCCGCGCCACCAGCACCAGTTGCGCGCCATGGCGGGCAAACAGCCGCGCCGCCGCATGGCCAATGCCCGAGCTGGCGCCCGTGATGATGGCGACCTTGTTTTCCAGTTGTTGCATGGGGTATCCCTCCAGGTAGTGAAGGGATACGATAGGACGGCTGGCCAGCCGCGGCACTCCGCTTCTTGCGCTGGAATCGGTGTCTTCAAGGATGCTCAATGCTGGTGCAAAACACACGCCAAGCATAAAACTTGCCAGATTGTGACAAATCAGTGATAATGCGTCTCGCGTTGCCGGGATGGCGGAATAGGTAGACGCACGGGACTCAAAATCCCGCGCTGGAAACAGCGTGCCGGTTCGATTCCGGCTCCCGGCACCACAGAACACATCAAAGAAGTACCGATAAAGCCATTAAATCCAATAAAATCAAGGATTTAGTGGCTTTTTTCTTGTCCGTTCATTCCGAACACCAGCGATTATTCCCGATAGCGCTACAGCGAGGCGCGCCATGACCCGCCTGCCGATGCTGCCCTAGCCGCAGCAGGGAATTGCGGCCGCATCACTGAATAGCGGCCGACGATTCCTTGCCATCATCAGTAGCTCATTTCCAGACCGGTCATCCTGACAACGAAGAAGGTGACGATCCCCAAGGCCAGGAGCGATAGCATGAAGACTGCGACCACCTTGCCGCTGGCGCGCAGCACCGCGCGATTCTGCTTCGCCTTATCCTGATCCTTCTTCCCTTGATCGTAATGCCACTTGATGGCGAAGAACATGCCCGTGCCGAGCACGAGAGCCTTGAAGGTAACTAAGACTATGGGGGTCCAATCGATCATTTTGAGTCTTTCCAGTCTATTACTTGACACTATCTATCGTGAGGAGCACTACCTCAAAATGCTGCTTCAGCAGCTTCTGTTCAAACCATCCTCCAGACATCCTGTTTGACTCTTTCATTATATCCACCTATGAAATAACAATGGCATCGGGCGCAGTGATTGGCCGAATGCGGATGAGAGAGGAGAAAACGTCAGCGACTGCCATGCAAGGATGCTGCTGTACGTTCTGAAGCATACTACTTCAAAACAATTTCCATACATTGAGACAAAATGTCCCAGTTGAAAACCATGCAAGATGATCATTTAGCTATCTGCTTGCCGTGAGTGGCCGGGAACAAGGGAGCAGGCACAACAGCAGGGAAGCTGCCGCCTTCGACTAGCCAAACGGCCGCACGCCAAACAGCACGCCATGCAGCCAGAACGCCAGCAACAGCCACAGCGCGACCCCGGCGCCGATGGCGATCAAGGTGCCTTGCATGGTGCCGCCAGGGTACGCCACGCCGGCCGCGCGGTCGCGCCGCACGGCGGCATACAGATCCACTGACGACCAGACGAGGAAGCCGCCGAACAGCAGCACATCGGCCACGCTGCCGTTGGCCAGCAGATGCGCCACGGCCCAGAGTTGCGTGCCCAGCAGCATGGGGTGGTGCACCCAGGTCTTGATGCGGTTGCGCGGCACATTGGCCGCTGCCAATAAAATCAGCGAGAACAGCATCAGCAGGGCGCTGGCGTGGCGCAAGCCCATGGGCGGCGTCCACAGCACCAGCGCGTGCTGGCGCGCCAGGGCGTAGCCCCAGATGATCAGGCCCAAGCCGGCAAACGCCACGAGCGAATACAGCCCCTTCCAGCGCTTTTCGCCGAGGCGCGCCAGCTGGGCGCTGCGCCAGCCGTCGGCGACGATGCGCACCGAGTGCAAGCCCAGGAACAGCAGCAAACCGAGTATCAGCACCGTCATCGTCTTCCCTCCCAGTCAATAGCAGCTAAGGAGCATAGACGACGCCATGGCCGGCGTCGTCCGCGCAGATCAACGTTCCTCGCGATAGTAGTCGCAGCCCTCGAACGTGGTGCGCAGCGCCTGCTGCAGCTGGGTGTAGCGCTCCGGCGTCAAATTGAAACGCACGTCGATCTGGCCGTCGTCATCCATCTGCATGGCCGCCTCGGCATCCATCTGCACGGACAAGCGGTTCGGATGCAGGATCACGGCATGCATGTGGCCATACCAGGCAAATTCCTGGCCACAATATTCAATATAGGGTTCGTCCATGCCCATGGCGACGTCCTGCTCGTCATACTCGTCGGCGCGCTGCAGCATCAGGTAGACGGGTTCGCCTTTGCCGGCCGGCGCGGCCAGGGTGGTAATCAGGGCGTCGTCTTCATTCATAACGGACAACTCGGTGGCGGTAAATCCTGCGGACATGGCGTGCTTTCAACAAATAGGGGGATGACGCCACCATAGCGCAAAAGCGACCCGGACGACATAGGCGCGGGCGAATAAAGCGTGCCGCCCCGGAGCAGCTGCGCCGCCTATAATTGCCGCTCCAAACTATTTCCACAGGAGACAGCCTTGACCGCAACATCGCCCTACACCATCCGCCTGGCCATTCCCACCATCGCCACCTACCAGCACCTGCGCGTTGCCGCCGGCATGAGCGCGAAAAGCACGGAGGCGGCGGCCAAGGGCTTGCCCAACTCCCTGTTTGCCGTGCAAGTGCTGCTGGGCAACGAGGTGGTGGGCATGGGCCGCATCATCGGCGATGGCGGCTGCTTCTTCCAGGTGACCGATATCGCCGTGCTGCCCGCGCACCAGGGCAAGGGCCTGGGCAAGCGCATCATGGGCGAGATCATGCAATTCATCGAGACGGACGTCCCGCAAAGCGCGTATGTCAGCCTGATCGCCGATGGCCAGGCGCAAGAGCTGTATGCACAATTCGGTTTCAAGCATACGGCGCCCGTCTCCGTCGGCATGGCGCTGGTACGCTAGTGCCGGCCTGGCTGGCTGCCAGCATGGCGCTGGCGCTGCTGTTGAGCGCCGCCGCCTGGCGCGCCGAGCGCCTGCTGCAGCGGCGCGGGCGCACGACGCGCTGGCTGTGGCTGGCGGCCATCGCAGCCTCCGTCATCGTGCCGCTGGCGTGGCTGCCAGGCGTGCTGGCGGCCATGCCTGCGACACAATCGCAGCTGAAACTGGGCTGGTTTGTCTTATCAAGCGGCATGCTGATGCTGTTGGTGCTGCGCAGCGTCTGGCTGCTGTCGCACCAGCGCCGCTGGCAAAAAACCACCTTGCTGGGTACGCCCGTGTACTTGAGCGGCGGGATCGGCCCTTGCGTGGCGGGGCTGCTGCGGCCGCGCATCGTGATGCCCGTCTGGCTGCAACTGATTCCACCCCGGCAGCAGGCGCTGCTGCTGGCGCACGCACAATGCCGGCTGGCCGCGCGCGACCCGCTGTTGCTGGCCCTGGCCTACGCATTGATTATTCTCATGCCGTGGAACCTGCCACTGTGGTGGCAGTTGCACCGGCTGCGCTTTGCCATCGAAGTCGATTGCGACGCGCGCATGCTGGCGCACGGCCACGCGCTGCGCGACTATGCCACGGCGCTGCGCCGGCACGGCCAGTATTATTCAGGCTTGACGGGCGCCGCGCCCATCGTGCTGGGCGATCCGCGCGCGCTGCGCCGGCGCCGCCATCTGATGGCCAGATTTACCGGGAAGCAGGCAGCGAACTTGCTATAGTAGCGGCAACGCCGCGCGGCGCGCCCGCGTTCCCGGCTCCCCCTTAGAAATCAGAGAGATACCATGCTTTACCTGCTTGCCATCGTGATCGTCATCGCCCTGCTGTACTACGTTTTCAGCGGCCGCACGCCCGTCAAACCGCTGCACAAGCCGCTCGTCTCGGTGCGCCAGTATGTGCCGGCGATTCCCGCAGGCGCACCGGCGCACCACTGGAACGACGAGGGGCGCTTTGCGTCGGAAGTGGAAAACGAATCGATGTACCAGAGCGCCATCGCCACACTGGCCGGCGAACACGGTCCCGGTAACGCGGAAGAAAAATGCCTGGCCCTGCTCGTCTGCGACGATGCCAATCCGTTCCAGGACAAGGCCATCGCCGTCTTCATCGATGGCCAGTTGGTCGGTTACCTGTCGCACAACGACGCCCTGCGCCTGCGCCGCAACCTGGGCCGCATGGACCTGGTCGGCCAGCTGACCTCGTGTGACGCCGTCATCCGTGGCGGCGGCCTGTGGAACGGCAAGCGCCTGTCGTATGCCGTCTGGCTGGACTTGCAGCCCTACAATTAAGTGAACTCCCGCCACGGCCAGCGTTGTTGCGTCACACAAAGAAGTGCCGGACAGATGGCGCCGGCGCCGATGCAGACCACTGGAAGTGGCAAGGAGTTCGATGCCATTATGACTGGCGACGGGGTCGGCATTTTGATGCACATCAAACAGCTCGCAATTTCCTGGCCGTGGCCTTGCGGAAGGCCACGGTCCGTGTTTTCTTGACCCAAGTCAAGCCCAGCATAAGAAAATCCCCAGCCACTACGGCAATGCTGGACTTGCCCGCGTTGTCGTTCTAGCCTTGTTGCCATCCTGACTACCGAGTGACAACATGGCTTACAAATCCATCCTCGTCCACGCCGACCTGTCGCGCCATGCGCCGCAGCGCATCGCCATCGCGGCGCGCCTGGCGCACGCGCACCAGGCGCACCTGATCGGCGCGGCGATGACGGGCCTGTCGCGCTTTACCCTGGAAAACAACCGCGGCATGCGCGGCGGCGCCGTGGCGGCGCAGATCAACGCCCTGCACGGGCAGGCGGAACAAGCGCTGGACCAGTTCGAAACGCTGGCGCGCCAGGCCGGCGCCGTCTCGCTCGAACGGCGCCTGATCGAAGACGATGAAGATGGCGGCATGGCCGTCAGCGCCCGCTACAGCGACTTGACAGTGCTCAGCCAGCACGACGACAGCGAAGCACTGCCCGGCGCCATGAGCGACCTGGTGCCGTATGTGATGCTGAACGCGGCCCGTCCCGTGCTGATCGTGCCGCGCAGCGGCCAATTTTCGGAGGTCAACAACACCGTGGTGGTGGCCTGGGATGGCAGCATGGAAGCGACGCGCGCCATCGGCCACGCCCTGCCGCTCTTGCGCGCGGCGCGCCTGGTGGTGCTGGCGCTGCTGCACCCGCCCGCTGGCCATGCGCAGCCGGCCCGCCATCCGGGCGCCGACATCGCCGCCTACCTGAGCCGCCATGGCGTGCCCGTGGAGGTACGCCAAGCCATCACTACGGGCGACATCGGCACGGCGCTGCTGGCCATGGCCGCCGAAGCGCATGCGGACTTGCTGGTGATGGGCGGCTACGGCCACGCGCGCTTCCGCGAAATCCTGCTGGGCGGCGTGACGGAAACCGTGCTGCGCCAGATGACATTGCCCGTACTGATGGCGCACTGACGTAAAAAAAAGCCGCGCCACCCTTGCGGATGGCGCGGCTTTCAATTGACAGCGACAGCCTTAGACCTTGCGTTGCGCGACGGCATCAACGACACAGAGTGCCGTCATGTTGACGATGCGGCGCACGGTGGCCGATGGCGTCAAAATGTGCACGGGTTTGGCGCAGCCGAGCAGGATCGGACCCACGGCGATGCCGTTGCCGGCGGCCGTTTTCACCAGGTTGTAGGCGATGTTGGCCGACTCGATATTCGGCATGACCAGCAGGTTGGCATCGTGCTTCAGTGCCGAGTTTGGCATGATTTTTTGACGCAGCTTGCTGTCGAGGGCCGTATCGCCATGCATTTCGCCGTCGATTTCCAGGTCCGGCGCGCGCTCCTTGATGATGGCCAGCGCGGCGCGCATCTTTTGCGCCGAGGCGCTGTCGCTGGAACCGAAGTTCGAATGCGACAGCAGGGCTGCGCGCGGCGACAGGCCGAAGCGCGTCATTTCCTCGGCGGCCATGATGGTGATCTCGGCCAATTGCTCGGCGTCCGGGTTTTCGTTGACGTGCGTGTCAACCATCACCAGCTGGCGCTCCGGCATGATCAAGACGTTCATGGCCGCATAGACATTGCTGCCGGCGCGCTTGCCCAGCACCTGGTCGATGTATTTCAGGTGCAGCTGGGTGGTGCCGAAGGTACCGCAGATCATGCCGTCGGCGTCGCCCTTGTGGATCATCATCGAACCGATCAGGGTATGGCGGCGGCGCATTTCCAGCTTCGCGTATTCCTCGGTAACGCCTTTGCGGCTGGTCATCGCGTAATACGTGTTCCAGTAATCGCGATAGCGCTCGTCGAAGTCCGGGTTGATGACGTCGAAATCGACGCCTTGCTTGAGGCGCAGGCCGAACTTCTGGATGCGCGCTTCAAGCACGGGTGGACGGCCCACCAGGATAGGACGCGCCAGTTTTTCATCGACCACCACTTGCACGGCGCGCAGCACGCGCTCTTCTTCGCCTTCGGCGTAGACGATGCGTTTGAGTTCGGCCGGCGTGGACTTGGCCATCAGGAACAGCGGCTTCATGAAGGTGCCGCTGCGGTAGACGAATTGCTGCAGGCTGTCCGCATACGCTTGCAGATCCTTGATCGGACGCGTGGCGACGCCCGATTCCTCGGCCGCCTTGGCGACGGCCGGGGCGATCTTGATCAAGAGGCGCGGGTCGAACGGCATCGGGATCAGGTATTCAGGACCAAACGACAGATTGCTGATGCCGTAGGTGGTGGCGACGATGTCGGACTGCTCGGCATGCGCCAGGTCGGCGATCGCGTGCACAACGGCGATTTCCATCTCGCGCGTGATCGTCGTCGCGCCGCAATCGAGGGCGCCGCGGAAGATGTACGGGAAGCACAGCACGTTGTTGACCTGGTTCGGATAGTCCGAACGGCCCGTGGCGATGATGGCGTCGCTGCGCACGGCCTTGACTTCTTCCGGCAGGATTTCCGGATTCGGATTGGCCAGCGCCAGGATCAGCGGGTTCGGCGCCATCTTGCGCACCATGTCCTGTTTCAGCACGCCGCCGGCGGACACGCCAAGGAAAATGTCGGCGTCCGGGATGACTTCGCCCAGGGTGCGCAGCGGCGTGTCTTGCGCGAAGCGTTCCTTGTCCGGGTCCATCAGTTCCGTGCGGCCCTTGTAGACGACGCCGGCCAGGTCGGTGACGTAGATGTTTTTGAGCGGGAAGCCCAGGTCGACGATCAGGTCCAGGCAGGCCAGCGCCGCGGCGCCCGCGCCCGACACGACCAGTTTGCAGTCCTCGATTTTCTTGCCGACGGCTTTCAGGCCGTTCAGGATGGCCGCGCCGACGATGATGGCGGTGCCGTGCTGGTCGTCATGGAAGACGGGAATCTTCATGCGGTCGCGCAGCTGGCGCTCGATGTAGAAGCACTCGGGCGCCTTGATGTCTTCCAGGTTCACGCCGCCGAAGGTCGGTTCCAGCGAAGCGATGATGTCCACCAGTTTATCGGGGTCCATCTCGTTGATTTCGATGTCGAAGACGTCGATGCCGGCGAATTTCTTGAACAGCACGCCCTTGCCTTCCATCACCGGCTTGGCGGCCAGCGGGCCAATATTGCCCAGTCCCAGCACGGCCGTGCCGTTGGTGATGACGGCCACCAGGTTGCCGCGCGCCGTATATTTATAGGCATTCGCCGGATCGATGACGATTTCTTCGCACGGTGCCGCCACGCCTGGCGAGTAGGCCAGCGCCAGGTCGCGCTGGTTGGTCAGTTGTTTGGTCGGCGTCACGCTGATTTTGCCGGGGCGCGGGCACTCGTGATATTCGAGTGCGGCCAAGCGCAATTGTTGACGCAATTCTTCTTTTTTATCAGATGACGAATCCATGCTGTGCAGCCTTCCTGTTTGGTCGATCGGGTGTTCCGGATTTTATCAGACCGATTCTTTCAATTAGCTAGGTATTTTCCGCTAGCCACAGTCTGATATCACGAAAACGCATAACCTAGCATTGTAAGGCCGTCCGGCGGCACAAACGTGCTGAACAGGAAAAACTATCAAATTTTATATTTCAATTAGTTTTTATGATAGACGACCAGGGGCACGCCACAGCGGCAAGGCCTCGACGGCGCGCTCAAGATCGTCCATCTCATCCGCGCCCAGGGTGGTGTCGAACGCTGCGGACAGGATGCTGCGCATCAGCGCCAGGCGCGTCGTGGCTTGCTCCTCGTCGATGAAGCGCGTCGTCTCCGCGCAATACTGCGCGCGCCGCAGGGCATCGGCGCCGTCATCGTCGCCGTCGGGATAGTAGTGGCGACCGATGTGATGCAGCGACTGCAGCAGGAATTCGATCTCGCGCAGGATGCGCAGCGCATCCTCGCCGGACAGCACGATGCGGCGATTGGCGGGCAGCAGGGAGGGTGGCGTAGCCCGCTTATTCGAAATTGTCATCGCTGAGGAATGCATAGCCGTCATCGATCAGCATTTGCAGATAGGCGTCGAAGCTGTCGGCAATGACCTGGTAGTTGTCGGGGTCGTGCAGGAAGCGCACCACCTGCCCGACCGTGCCCGACGCTGCGGGCGTGAAATCGATATACAGCCGCGAGGAGCCGCCATTGTTCATGCAATGCGAAAAACACAGGCGCTGGCCCTGCTTGATACCCGCGTCGATACGGGCGTCGACAATGCCGGGGTCTTCTTCCAGGTAATGACCATAGATATCGGCGATGCTGCGCTGGTTCGCCTGTCCATCCTTGAGGATGCGTTCGACCGAACTCAGGTAATACGGATATTCGAACACGTCCGAACCCAGCATGTACACCAGCACTCTGCCGCCCGCATAGTCCTGATAATAGGTGCCGTTATACTGACCCAGCAGACGCAGCAGGCTGTCCGGGCACAGCGGATAGGCCTGGCGCAAGCTGTCCAGTTGCGCCGCGCTGGCGCCGCTGGCCAGCGCCAGCTCCGCCAGCGGCTCCGGCGGCATTGCCTGGCGCAATCCTTCTAAATAGTGGTCGACGAGGTTCATGGCCGAAATATATCAGCTGGCCGGATACGCCATGCGCACGCTAGCGCGACTGGGCCAGCCGCGCCCCCGGCGCGAAGCGCACGGCGATCAGCAATAACAGTACCACGCCGCCCGCCATCACCATCCAGGCCTGGGCCAGGCTGGACGAATGCTGACGGATCAGCCCGGCAATGAAGGGCATGCTGCTGGCGATGATGTAGCCGCCGCCCTGCACAAAGCCCAGCAGCGCGCCGGCGCCGGCCGGGTCCGTCACGTGGTCCATGCTGACGATCAGCGACAGGGGGAACAGGGAACCGATGCCGCAGCCCAGCAGGATCACGGCGGGCAGCGCCAGTTGCGCCGGCGCCACGATCAGACAGGCCAGGCCGCCCAGCACGGACAACAAGACGGCCAGCAGCAGGATGCGGCGGTCGGGAAAGCGGTGGATGATGCTGGAAATCACCAGTCCCGCCAGCACTTCCACCAGGGTCAGGGCACCGAGCAGCAAGCCACTGTCGGCCGCGCTCCAGCCCAGTTCCGTGTAAAACGGCGGCAGCCAGGCCAGCACCAGCGTGTAGGCGCCCGTGCCGATGCCGAAAAATACCATCAGCAGCCAGGCGCGGCCACTGCCCATGGGCAGGCTGGCGCCCGCGCCACTGGCCACGTCCACGCGCGTAGCGGCAGCGCGGCGCCACAGCAGGGCGGCGGCCACGGCAGGCAGCGCCCACAAGGCCAGCAGCGCGTTCCAGCCCCAGCTTTGCGCCAGCGGTGAAGCGGACGCGGCGGCAATGGCCGCGCCGCCCATGATGCCCGTCGTATAAAACCCCATCAACTGGCCCGCCCGCGCTGGGAAATGGCGTTTGATGAAGGCTGGCAGCAAGGCTTGCACCAGTGCGATGCCCAGGCCGCCCAGGGCTGCCGTGGCGATCAGGCCGCCGCTGCCATGCAAGGGCCAGCGCAGCGCGCAGGCGGCAGCGATGATGGCGATGCCCAGCGAGATGCCACGCGCCACGCCCAGGCGGCGCTGCAGCTGGGCGCCCGCCAGCGCGCACACGCCCATGGCGAACACGGGCACGGTGGTCAGCAAGCCCGCGTCGGCATTGCTGATGCCCGTGCTGGCCTGGATGCTGTCGAGCAAGGGGCCGATGGCGGCCAGGATGGGCCGCAAGTTCAAGCCCAGCAGGATGATGGCGGCCACCAGCAGGGCCGAGGAAGCGGAAGACGAAGGGGAAGCGGCAGGTCGTGCGGAAGGCATGGGATAGTCCTTGCCTCGCTGGGAGGCACATGGTTTAATGCGTCATCAAAATATGACTCGATGAAAAGTATCTTAACATAAAGATAGAAATTTCTCTTGATGTCGAGATAGATGGAACCCATGACAACTACCCCGCAAGAACACACGCGCGCGCAATTTGCCGCCGCACAATGGCAGCGCGAATTGCCGCAGATGGATACGCATGCCATGCAACTGGTGGGCCAGCTGGGCACGGTGGCGCAGCTGATGGCGCGCGACTGGCTCAACCCGCTGTTCGCCGAATACGGCTTGCAACCGGGCGAATTCGACGTGCTGGCCACCTTGCGCCGCTCGGGCGCGCCCTATGCGCTGACGCCGACGGCCTTGTACGAGGCGGCCATGTTGTCCTCGGGCGGCATGACCAACCGCATCGACCGGCTGGAAGCGGCCGGCCTGATCGAACGCCAGAAGCACCCGACGGACCGGCGCGGCGTGCTGGTGGCACTGACGCCGAAGGGATTGGCACTGATTGAAAAGCTGGTGCTGCTGCACGTGGAGAACGAGCGCGCCATGCTCTCGCCCCTGAGCGCGGACGAGCAGCGCCAGCTCGACGAATTGCTGGCCAAGCTGCTGCAGGGCATGGCGCAGGCGAAGAAAGGCTAAGTAACCCCCAATAAATTATTGTGATTTCTGACTTCCATAACCAGCGCTCTGCAAGGTGGCCGACGAGGCTTGCCCGCTGCTAGCAGTGCTCGCACTGCGTCGCAGTGGGCGCCTTGCATAGCATCCGGTTCTGTTCGTCATAAATTCACAATAATTTCCTGAGGATTACTTAGGCGAGCAGCTGCGCCAGTTCGCGCAGCGCCGCATTGCCGCGCCGGGCCAGGCGCTGCAATGCGGCAGGGTCGTGGCTGTCGTACAGGGCCTGGACATGGCCCACGCTGGCCGCGCGCAAGTCGATATCGCTGTCGCGGTCGGGAAGCTGGGCGTCGGCCACGTGGCCCTCGACCAGGGTCAGATAGTAATGGCGGGGCTTGCCGCGCAAATTGGCGGCAAACTGCAGCACCAGGCCACTGTCGAACAGCAGGGCGCCGCTGCGGCCACCCTGTTCCAGCAGCACGCGAAACGCCGGCAAGGGCTGCCGCGCCGCGCGCAGGAAACCGGCAAGGTGTACCTGATAACCGAGGTCAAGACCATTCGCGCCCAGCTGACCGCGCTGCAGATACGCCTTGAATGACGCCTGCACCTGCCGCTTGCCCCTGCGGAACAGGCGCTCGTCCTCGTACAGGCACAGCTGGCCGCCGTCGCTGATGGCGTCGAAGCCCCACGCCACCAGTTCCTGCGCCTCGAAGGAGGCCAGGCCGACGGCCTGCGGGTCGCGCAGCCAGCCGTGGTCGAGCCAGGATTGCAGCAGGTCGTGAATATCGAGAATGGGCATGGCAGGTTGCTCGGCAGTGGAAAAGACCCGTATTGTAGGCCAGCCTATAATAGCCGGGCCACACCATCATTCAACGCACAGACTACGCCATGGCCCCACACGACGCGCTTTCCGAATTCGACCTGATCAAACACTATTTCGTGCGCCAGCGCCCCGGCCGCGCCACCCTGGGCATCGGCGACGATTGCGCGCTGATTACGCCAGCGGCGGGCAAACAGATCGCCATCTCCTCGGACATGCTGGTCGAGGACCGGCACTTCTTTGCCGGCGCCGACGCCCGCATGCTGGGGCATAAAAGCCTGGCCGTGAACCTGTCCGACCTGGCCGCCATGGGCGCGCGTCCCGTGGCGTTTACTTTGGCGCTGGCGCTGCCGCAAGCCGAGCGCGCCTGGCTGGCCGGCTTTGCCGAAGGCCTGTTTGCGCTGGCCGACGCGTTTAATTGCGAACTCATCGGCGGCGACACCACCAAGGGGCCTTTGAATATCTGCATCACCGTATTCGGCGAACTGGCACCGGGCCAGGCCTTGCGCCGCAGCGCGGCCGTGGCGGGCGACGATATCTGGGTCAGTGGCACCCTGGGCGACGCGCGCCTGGCGCTGGCAGGCTACCGCATGGAACAGGAACTGGCGCCAGACGACCTGCTGATGGCTGGTGCGCGCATGCACACGCCCACGCCACGCGTGGCACTGGGCTGCGCGCTGGCCGAAGCGGGCCTGGCGCATGCGGCCATCGACATTTCCGATGGCCTGGTGGGAGACCTCGGTCACATCTTGAAAGCGTCGCAAGTGGGCGCCACCCTCGACGTCGACGCCCTGCCGGCCGGCCCCGTGCTAGCGCGGCAGGAAACCAGCCTGCGCCGCCGCTACACGGCCGCCGGCGGCGACGATTATGAGCTGTGCTTCACGGCGAGCGCTTCCTCGCGCGAGGCCATCGCCGCGCTGGCGGCCAGCTGCGGCACGCCCGTCACGCGCGTGGGTCGCATCGAGGCGCGAACAGGCCTGCGGCTGGTGGATGCCAAGGGCTTGCCGCTGGATTTGGCCTTGAGTTCTTTCGACCACTTCAGCGAATAAACAAGCGCTAGCGCGCCGCCGCCCGCGCCAGCCCCGGCTGGTTCACCATCCAGTAGTGCTGGAAGGCCAGGCGGATGTTGTCGCGCAGCTGGGTGTCATCCCACGGTTTCGTATAAAACCGGTAGATGGCGCCCCGGTTGATCGAGTCGAGCACCGCTTCGAGGCCCGTGTAGCCGGACAGGATGATGCGGATGGTTTCCGGGTACAGCTCTTTCACTTTGCTCAAGAACTCCGTGCCGCTCATGCTGGGCATGCGCTGGTCGCAGACGATCACGTGCACGCGGTGCAGGGCCAGCATTTCAAACCCTTCGGCCGGCGTGCTGGCCGTGAGGATCTGGTAGCCCTCGGGACGGAACAGGCGGTGCAGCGAGGACAGCACGTTGACGTCGTCGTCGACGATAAGCAGGGTTTGCGCCGGCTGGGCAGCGGGATCGTGGCCGGGCGGCAGGCCGGCGCCGGCGGCGATCATCTGCCCCAGTTCCAGCGCCGGCAGGGCGCGGCTGAAATAGAAGCCCTGGATCTCGTCGCAGCGGTTGCGCCGCAGGTATTCGAGTTGCGGGCGCGATTCCACGCCCTCGGCCACCACGCTCAGTTTCAGGCTGTGCGCCATGCTGACGATAGCCAGCGCGATGGCCGCGTCGTTCGGGTTGCTGGTGATGTTGCGCACGAAGGCGATGTCGATTTTCAGCTTGTCGATGGGGAAGCGCTGCAAATACGCGAGGCTCGAGTAGCCGGTGCCGAAATCGTCGATGGCCACCTTCACGCCGATTTTTTTCAATTTCCCCAGCACGACGATGGTGCGCTCGGCGTTCGACATCAGCGCCGTTTCCGTCAGTTCCAGCTCCAGCAGTTCCGGCGCCACGCCGTACTGCGCCAGCGCGCGCGTCACTTCGCCTTCCAAGTCGCCTTCGGCAAACTGGCGGCTCGACACATTCACGGCCACGCGCACGGGCCCCACTTCGCTGTCGCGCCACTCGGCGATCTGGCGGCAGGCGGCCTGGATCACCCAGGAGCCCACGCGCACGATCAGGCCCGTGTCTTCCAGCACCGGCACGAATTCGGCCGGCGCCACCAGACCGTAGCCGGGACGGCGCCAGCGCAGCAGCGCTTCCACGCCGCTGATGCGGCCCGTACGCAAATCCACCTTCGGCTGGTAGTACAGGATGAATTGCTCGTGTTCGAGCGCATGGCGCAGCGCCAGTTCCAGATCCAGGCGCGCCAGCACCTGCACATTCATGCCGGCCGTGAAAAAGCGGTAGCCGTCGCGGCCCGCCTGCTTGGCGCCGCCCATGGCCGTATTCGCATATTTGATCAGCGTTTCCGGGTCGGTGGCATCGTCCGGATACATGGCGATGCCGATGCTGGCCGTCAGGGTGGCCGCGTGGCCGCGCAAGTCGAACGGCGCGCGCAAGGCTTCGCGCACCTGGTTGGCCACGGCCACGGCTTCCTGCTGGTTGCGGCTCATGCTCAATATGAGCGCGAATTCGTCATTGCCCAGGCGCCCCACCGTGTCGCGCAGGCGCACGCATTCGACCAGGCGGTTGCTGAACTGGCGCAGCAGCTCGTCGCCCAGTGCCGCGCCCAGGGTGTCGTTGATGCTTTTGAAGCGGTCCAGGGCGATGAACAGCACCACGATGCGCCAGCTTTTCTCTTGCGCCAGTTCGACGGCCTGGGCCAGGGTCTGGTAGAACAGGCTGCGGTTCGGCAGCCCCGTCAAGCCATCGTAATGGGCCAGGTGCTTCAGGCGCTCCTGCGCCTGGCGCCGCTCGCTGATGTCGCGCGCCACGGCGATCAGCAGCAGGCCTCCCGTGCCAGGGGTGCCGGCCACGGGCGCCTGCGCATACCAGTGCCAGCCCAGTTCCACGGGCACCAGGCTCAGGTCGCGCCGCAGCAGTTCGCATTCCATCACTTCCGTGGCCAGGTGGGCCGCGCCGCCCTGCAACGCGGCCAGGGGCGGGGCCGGCGGCGACGGCAGCAGGGTGCCGGGCGCCAGCGCCAGCAGTTCGGCGCGCGCATAGCCGAGCAGGCGGCACGCACCGTCGTTGACGTCGACCAGGGTCATGCCCAGCACGTCGACGAGGAAGATGGCGTCGGTGGCGGCGTCCATGGCGCCGCGAAAGCGCTGCAGTTCGGCCGTGCGCTGGCCCACCGTGCGTTCGAGCAAGGTGTTGTAGTGGCGCGCGGCGCGGTGCAGCAACCGCACTTCGAGCATGTTGCGGATGCGCGTGAGCACCTCGAGCGCGTCGAAGGGCTTGCTGATGAAGTCGCGCGCGCCCGCCTCCAGCGCCGCCAGCTTGGCGTCCGGGTCGGCGGCGATCACCAGCACGGGCAGATAGCCTTCCAGCTCCAGCGGTCGCAGCGCATCCATCACCGCATAGCCGCTCATGCCCGGCATCACCAGGTCGAGGATGATCAGGTCAAACTGGTGGCGCTGGTGCAGGCCGGCCACGGCGCGCGCATCGAGGGTGCTGGAGATGGCCGTGTAGCCGCCGCTGCCCAGCAAATGCTCGAGCAGGCGCAAATTGACTTCCTGGTCGTCGACGATGAGAATTTTCGCCGCATAGATATCGGCCTGGCTGATCATGGCGCGCCTGCTCCCTTTTGCCGGCGCTGCTGCGCCACATAGGCCAGGGTGCTGTTGATCGCCTCGGTAAATTCATCGAGGTTGATCGGCTTGGTCAGATACCGATAAAAGCCCAGCGCCATGCTGCGCTCCACGTCGCCCGGCATGGCGTTGGCCGTCAGGGCGATGACGGGGATGTGCGCCGTGCGCGGATCGGCGCGCAACAGTTTCAGCGCATCCGTGCCGTTCACATGCGGCAAATTGATGTCCATCAGGATCAGCTGCGGCAAATGCGTGCGCGCCATCGCCACGCCCAGGCGGCCATCCGTTGCCGTCAGCAGCTGCAATTGCGGGCAGTAGCGCACGATTTCCTCGACCAGGGTCAGGTTGGCGGGATTGTCTTCCACATACAGCAAGGTCACGGGGGCGCTGTGCTCGAGCAGCGCGCCGGCCAGGTCCGGCCGCGGCAAGGCCGGGACCACGGGAATGGGCACGGCGTCGACCAGGCGCAGCTCGATCCAGAAGGTGCTGCCCTCGCCGGGTGCGCTGGAGACGCCGATGTTGCCATCCATCAATTCCACCAGGCGCTTGGTAACCACCAGGCCGATGCCGCTGCCTTCTTCCGTGCCGCCCTCCTGCCCCAGCCGGTTGAAGGGCTGGAACAGCAGCGCCAGCTGTTCGGCATCGAGACCCACGCCCGTGTCGCGCACGCTGATGCGCACCCGTCCGCCCGCGTGCGGTGCGCAATCGATGGCCACCTGCCCCTGCGCGCGGTTGTACTTGAGCGCATTCGACAGCAGGTTCAACAGAATTTGCTTGAGGCGCGTGCGGTCGGCCAGCACGTTGAGGGGGCAGGCGTCCGGGAAGGCCATGCCGATGCCGCGCTGGCTGGCCAGCGGTGCGATCATGTCGCGGCATTCCTGCAAGATGGCGTCCAGGCCCACCGGTTCCAGCGACAGGCTGACCGTGCCCGACTCGACCTTTGCCAGGTCGAGGATTTCATTGATCAAGGTCAACAAATGGCGCCCCGATTTGAGGATATGGCCGGCGAATTCCTTCTTTTGCTCCAGGGTCGACGGCAGGCGGTCGGAACTGAGGATTTGCGCGAAGCCCAGGATGGCGTTCAGCGGCGTGCGCAATTCATGGCTCATCGACGACAGGAACGCCGACTTGGCATAGTTGGCGCTGCGCGCCTCTTCCATCGCCATGGCCAGTTCGCCATTCGTCATTTCCAGCTGCATCGTGCGCTCGTGCACGCGCACTTCCAGTTCCTGGTTCAGGCGCATGACTTCCTGCTGCGCCTGGGTGCGCTGCTCGCCTTCGCGCGCCAGTTCGCCGTTCGAGCGTTCCAGCGCGTGCGTGCGCAGCTCGATCTCGGCCAGCATCTTGTTGAAGGAATCGACCAGCTGCGCCACTTCGTCGTCGCTGAGCTTGCGCGCGCGGCGCGAGTAGTCGCCCGTCTCGATCACTTCGCGCGCCACGTCGGCGATATCGAGGATGGGCTGCGTGATGACGAAATCGAGGCGGCGCAGCAGCAGCAAGGCCACCAGCAGCGCCAGCACCGTCACGCCCAGCGCGATGGCCAGGTAGTCGGCCGTGCGGCCGGCCAGCTCATAATCGGCGCGCAGATACACGGTGCCCAGCAGCTCGCCATTGTCGACGATGGGCTTGAACAATTCCACCGAGCTGCCGGCGATGCTGACACCTTCCTTGCCCACCTTCGCCGGCAGCGCGCCCACGCGCTCGTTCGCGCGGTAGCTGGCAAACAGGCTGCCGTCGGCCTTGTACAGGGCGCCGGCCGTCACGCGCGGGCGGATGCGCATCAGGTTGAGGTTTTCCAGTGCCAGGCGCTCGTCGTCGAAGGCCAGCGCGGCCGAACTCATGTGCCCCAGCAGCTCGGCCTGGGTACTGATGTCGGCCACCAGGTTGCGGTGATAGGCGCGCAAGTCGTAGACGACGATGGTGCCCAGCGAAATGACGAGCGCCACCAGGGTGGTCAGCAAGACCACCGACATCAGCTTGTGGCGGATGGAACGCAGTCGCAGCATGGTCAGGCGCCCCCCGTCTGCACGCGATAGGCGGCCAGCAGCATGCGCGCGCTGATGCGGATATGCGCCTGCGCCACGGGTTTCAAGGCCACGTCGAAGCGCACCTTGTCTTCGGCCATCACAAAATTGATCATGCTGCCCATCGCGTAGACCTCATCCGAATCGGACACCGTCAACAACGCCAGGCCACGGCTGGCGGCCAGCATCTCCTGCAGCGCCGTTTTTTCCAGCGCGCCCAGGTACAGCACGTGCAGCCCGGCCAGCGCTTCGCCGCGGCGCACTTTTTTCACCTGCACGGCGCGGCCGTTGACGCTGTGCCCGGCCACGCTCTGTTCGAGCTGCTCGGCCAGCGCATCGGCGCCCGCCACGCCGATCACCAGCGGAGAGTCGGGCCGGACAAAACTGCCGTCTGGCCACTCGACATAACCGGCAAACTTGTACAAATACGCGGCCTTGACCTGGCGTTCCAGTTCACCCGGCACCTGCGCCCGCGCCTCGGCGCACAGCACGCCCAAGAGCAGCAATAGCCAGCCCCAGCGAAGAGGGCGGCGGCCGGCGCCGCGCACGGGGCGGCGCAGGGGGCCAGGATGACGCCACCAGGACCAGTTCAAAATTGCCATGACTACCGAGTAAAGAGAATGCATACGAAGGCGCGGCACCATGCCGCTTGCCGGTTCGGGCGATGCACACCAGGGTGGCGCAGCGACAGAGCGCCTGCCAGCCCAAAGTGGTAGCAAATGTATAAAAGAGTGTACGCATTTTCGCTGTTACCGGGGAAAGTTTCTTTTACCGTCGACCATGCTACAGTCTCGCCACCCTTACCACCGCATGCAGGAGTCCGCCATGAGCAACACACTCGCCCCCCTCTCCACCGCCGTCGGCCTGGCCTTGCAGGCGAAGGGCCTGCTGCTGGCCACGGCCGAATCGTGCACGGGCGGCGGCGTGGCCCAGGCCGTCACCGACATCAGCGGGTCGAGCGCCTGGTTCGAACGGGGCTTCGTCACCTATTCCAACGGGGCCAAAAGCAGCATGCTGGGCGTGCCCGCCGGGCTGATCGCCGCACACGGCGCCGTCAGCGAGGAAGTGGCCGCCGCCATGGCGCAGGGAACGCTGGCGCACAGCGATGCCCAGGTGGCCGTCTCGACCACGGGCATCGCCGGCCCCACGGGCGGCGTGCCCGGCAAGCCCGTCGGCACCGTCTGCTTCGGCTGGGCCATGGACGGTCGCGCACAAACAGAACGCCGGGTATTCGCCGGCGACCGGCAAGCCGTGCGCGAACAGGCCGTCCTCCATGCGCTGCAGGGGCTCTTGCGCTTTATCCAGTAGCGTCGGCGATGCAGGCGCGGTCGCGGCCCGCCTGCTTGGCCGCATACAGGGCGCTGTCGGCGCGCAGCAGCAGCTCGTGGCGGCCGGCGCCATGGCGCGGATACTCGGCGATGCCCGCCGAAAAGGTGCAGCCCGTCAAGCTGTGCGGCACCTGCCGGATCAGCAACTGGCGGTAGCGCGCGGCGATATCGTCGATCTTGTGCGCGGCGATGACGCTGTCAGCTTCGCGCAACAGCAGGCAGAATTCCTCGCCGCCATAGCGGCACACCATGTCGCTGCCGCGCAGCTGGCTCTCCACCAGGCGCGCGAACTGGATCAGCACTTCATCGCCAAAGTTGTGCCCATACGTGTCGTTGACGCGCTTGAAGAAATCCAGGTCGATGATGGCGATGGCCACGGGCGCATCCGCATCGGCCGCGTGCAGAATGGCATTGAGGCAGGTTTCAAAATGGCGGCGGTTGTACAAGCCCGTCAGGTGGTCGCGCATGGCCTGTTCCTTCAGGCTGTCCTGCAGCGAATTGACGTGCAGGATCTGGTGCGCCAGTTCGCGGTTCAGGTGCTCCAGCTTGACGTTTTCCGTCTCGCGCGCCGCCTGCAGCTCCAGCGCCTTGTCGCGCTCGGCCTTCAGGCTGTGCATTTCCTTTTCCAGGTTGCGCATCAGGCTGCGCGAGGCGCGCGCCGACTTGCTGCTGGCCTCGAACACGGCCTGGTATTGCTGCAGGAAGCCGTACGCCGCCTGCCATTCGCCCAGCTGGGCATTGATCTCGGCCAATCCCCGCAAAATCTGCTGCTGGTGAAACGGATTGCGCGTCCAGCTCAGCAGGCTGTGCGCCTGCGTCAGCGAGGCCAGCGCCTGCGCCGTCTGGCCCGCGTGCAGGTCCAGTTTGCCGCGCACCAGCCACGCATGCATCTGCTCTTCCAGGTCCTGGCCGCGGCGCGCATACTCTTCGGCGCGCAACAGCAATTGCAAGGCGCTATCGGGCTGCCGCAGCAGGATGGCCGCATGGGCGGCAATGCAGAACAAAAAGGCGCGGACGGCCAGGTCTTCTTCCGGCCACTCGTAAAACGGTTCCACCAGCGCCAGCGCCTCGGCCGGCTTGCCCGTGGCTAATAAACACATGGCCAGGTTGGCCGAGACGATGGTTTGCTGGTATTTTAATTTTTGCGTGCCGATGATCTCGAGCGCCTCGACCAGCAGGGGAATCGCATCTTCATCGTTGCCCAGGTCATGCTGCGACGACGCCAGGTTCGACAGGCTGTTGACCCGGTGCGCGGGGCTGCCGAAACGTTCGGCGATGTCCAGCGCCAGCAAAAAATTGCGCGGGCCGTCCTGCGTATCGCCACGGTTCAGAGCATCGACGCCCAGGCGCGCATACAGCATGAATTTGTGCAGCGAGTCGGGGATCTGCGCGGCCTGGCTGCGCGCCTGCAGGAAATGCTGCTCGGCGTCGGCAAAGTCGCCGCGCCGGCTCGCATACGCGCCCTGCAGGGCGGCCACTTCCATGCCCCCTTCCAGGTCGCCGCTATGCTGGAAATACACGTGCAGGCGCTCGCACGACGGTTCAGCCTCGCCCGCGTAATACGCCAGCCAGCAATGATTCAGTTCCGCATACGCGCCACCGCGCGCATACTGTTGTCGTTGCGCCGCCGCCAGCGCCATCTGCGCCAGCCGGCGTGCCTGGCGGCGGTTGCCGACCAGGCAAGACAGGGCTTGCTGATTCAAACGGTCAATGTCGGCTTTATCGAGACTGGAGATCGGCACTGCGTCCTCGTTCACACTCTGGGGGTGGATTTTTCACACAAAACTTGCTCTATATCAATGGTATCCTGATTAACATCATAACCAGATTCGCTGTTCCGCATGGCATATTCGCAAACGATTGTGGTAAAAATGCCAGTCGTGGCCTGGCCTGGCGCCCGCGCCGCTGTCACGAATCTTTGATTGTCACTGACGCAACAACTTGGAGTAGTCGCAATGCAAAACACGGTACATTTCATCCTGCAGGGCAAGGGCGGCATCGGCAAGACCCTGGTATCGACCCTGCTGGCCCAATGGATAGGCGGCAAGGACGACACGCCCTTGCGCTGCTATGACACCGATCAGGAAAACGCCACGTTCTCGCGCTACAAGGCGATGCAGGTCAAGCACGTGCCCGTGATGACGGATGCGCGCAACATCGACCCGAAACGCTTTGACGCGCTGATGATCGACATCCTCGACACAGACGGCAACTGCGTGATCGACAATGGCGCGAATACCTTTTCGCCGCTGATGGGCTATCTGCTGGAAAACGATTGTTTCTCGCTGCTGGAAGAATCGGGCCGCAAGGTGTACATCCACACCATCGTCGGCGGCGGCGACACCTTGCACGATACGGCCACGGGTTTTGTCGCCACGGCGCAAGCGACGAAAGTGCCGCTGGTGCTGTGGCAAAACGAACACTTCGGCCTGCTGCAATCGGCGTCCGGCAAGCAGTTTATCGAATCGCAGTCGTATGCCGACAACCGCGCGCGCGTCAAGGGCAGCATCACCTTGAGCCAGCGCAATCCCGACACCTTCGGCGCGGATGTCAAGAAAATGAATACGGCACGCCTGACGATGCAGGAAGTAATGCAGAACGACAAATTCAACATCATGGAAAAACAGCGCATCAAGGTCGTCTACCGCGACATCTTCGAACAACTCGACAAGGTGCAATGGTAGATGGACCAGCACAAACTGCGCAGCCATGTGTTCGACAAGACGGGCATCAAGATCGACGTCGATGACCCGATATTCGCCCTGGTGGCGCTGAACGAAGCGGTGCTGGCGGAAACCGTCGAGCGCCAACTGGCCCTGCTGGACGCCGCCACGCAGGCGCTGGCGGCCCAGGCGCGCGCGGCGGGCGGCTTGCCTGAGCTGCCGCCCGCGTCCTTGGCCAGCCTGGCCAGCCCTGCCGATAAGGCGGCGATGCCAGCGGCCGGCTTTACGCCGCGCGAATGGCGTTTGCTGGGCGCGGCCGCCATCGTCTCCGTCGCCTGCGCGCTGCTGGTGCTGGGCGGCGCGGCCCTGCTGTATAAACTGTAGCACCGAGCGTAGCACTGTCGCGCTGCGCCAGCCACGAGCGAAGCGCAGCGTCTTCCCCACCCTAGCCTGGAAGCATGCATGAAACCGATCAAATTGCTGGCCATACCCGCCCTGTTGCTGTCGCTGTACGGCGCCCCCCTGAGCCTCGCCCACGCCGCCGGTGCCGCCGTCGCGACGGCAGCCACGAGCGTGCCAAATGTTGCCTACGAAAAATACACGCTGCCGAACGGTCTCGACGTGATCCTCGTGGAAGACCATAAATTGCCCGTCACGGCCGTCAATGTCTGGTATCACGTGGGTCCCGCGAATGAAGCGCCGGGCCTGACGGGCTTTGCGCACTTGTTCGAGCACATGATGTTTGCCGCCACCAAGCACGTGCCGCGCGGCATGGCCGACCAGTTGCTGGAAGGGGCGGGCGCCACCGATTCGAACGGCAGCACAGATTTCGACCGCACCAATTATTTCGACACGGTGCCGTCGAACCAGCTGGAACTGGCCTTGTGGGCCCATTCCGACCGCATGGGCTATCTGCTCGACGTACTCGACCAGACGGCGCTGACGAACCAGCAGGACGTGGTGCGCAACGAACGCCGCCAGAGCGTGGAAAACGCACCGTATGGCATCGTGCAGGAAGCCCTGTACCACCAGCTGTTCCCGAAGACCCACCCGTATTACGCCAGCGTCATCGGTTCGCATGCGGACATCCAGAATGCGAAGCTGGCCGACATCAAGGAATTCTTTACCAAATACTATGGTCCCAACAATGCCAGCCTGGTGATCGCCGGCGACATCGACAAGGCGAAGACCAAGCAACTGGTCAACAAATACTTCGGCAGCTTCAAGAGCGGCCCCGCCGTGGCCAAGCCCGATGTGGTGACGCCGCCCATCACGCAGGAGCGCCGCATCGTGGTGCAGGACCGGGTCGAGTTGCCGCGCGTCTTCATGGCCTGGCTGACGCCGTCCGCCTACGCCAAGGATGACGCGGAATTGTCGATGGCGGCGCAAATCCTGGCCGGCGGCAAGTCCAGCCGCCTGTACAAGTCCCTGGTGTACGACAAGCAAATCGCTCAGGACGTGGGCGCCAACCAGAGCTCGAACGCCCTCACCTCCGTGTTTACCATCGACGTGACGGCACGCCCCGGCCACCAGCCCGAGGAAATCGAGCAAGCCATGCAGGCGGAGCTGGAGCAATTGCGCGCCAAGGGGCCCAGCGAGAAGGAACTCGAACGGGCCCGCAACAGCATCGAGACGAGCATGCTGAGCCAGGTGGAAAAAGTGGGCGGCAACGCCAACATGATGAACCAGTACAACCAGTACCTGGGCGACCCCGGCTACCTGGGCAAGGATATCGAACGCTACCGCCAGGTGACGGCGGCTGGCGTGCAGCGCGCCGTCGACACCTACCTGAAAAACCAGGCGCGCGTGGTCGTGTATGGCGTGCCGGGCACGCCGGACCTGGGTCCGGAAGTGGCGACGCCGGCGCCGGGCAAGGTCAAGGCGGCGCCGGGCACGGCCATCAATGCGGACGAGCCGTGGCGTAACAAGGTGCCGGCCGCCGGTCCCGCGCCGAAGATCGTGCTGCCGCAAGCGACGTCCTTCACCTTGAGCAATGGCTTGACGGTGATCCACAATTACAACCCGGCCGTGCCGCTCGTCTCCAGCCAGCTGGTGGTAAAAAGCGGTTCGGGTGCCAATCCGCTGGCGCAGCCGGGCTTATCTAGCTTTACGGCGCAGTTGTTGCAGGAAGGCACGGCCACGCGCAGCGCGTCGCAAATCGCCGACGACGTGGCGCAGCTGGGCGCTTTCCTCGGCACGGGTTCCGGCGCGGATGCCTCGTTCGCCCAGCTGACGTCGCTGAAAACCACCTTCCCGCAAGCGCTAGACGTGCTGGCCGACGTGGTGCAGCACCCACAATTCCCCGCGGCGGAAGTGGAGCGCCAGCGCGCCAGCCGTATCGGCGAACTGGCGCAGCAGCGCGAAAACGCGGGGGCCGTGGCGGCCCGCGTGGAAGCGGCGGCCCTGTATGGCCCGCAACATCCGTACGGCACTATCCAGCTGGGCACGGAAGCGGCCCTGAAAGCCACCAGCCGCGCCGACCTGCAGGCGTTCTGGCAGCAGCATTATGTGCCCAACAATGCGGCCCTGATCGTCTCGGGCGATATCGACGCAGCGCAATTGAAGAGCCTGGCCGAAGCCAAGTTCGGTAGCTGGAAGGCGGGTACGGTGGCGCCTTCCGTGACGGCGGCGCCGGCCACGACGAAAGCCAGGCTGATCCTCGTCGACAAACCGGGCGCGCCGCAGACGGCCGTGCGCCTGTCGACCATCGCCGTGGCCCGCACGACGCCCGACTATGCGCCGCTGCAAGTGATGAATGCGGCGCTGGGTGGCTTGTTTACGAGTCGGCTGAGCAATAATTTGCGCGAAGAGAAGGGCTACACGTATGGCGTGCGCTCGCAATTCCAGTACCGCAGCCAGCCGGGCCCATTCTCGATCGCCGCCGGCGTGCGCACCGACGTGACGGGTCCGGCCGTGTCGGAAACCTTCAAGGAAATCCGCGCCATGATCGCCAAGCCGTTAACGGTCAGGGAATTGTCGAATGCGCGCAATTCGCAGGTGCTGTCGCTGCCGGGCCAGTTCGAGACGAATGCCAGCATCAGCGCCAGCATGGCCAACGTATATATCTACGGCCTGGGCCTCGACTACTACGCGACCCTGCCGCAGCGCTTTGCGGGCGTGACGGACAAGCAGGTGCAGCAGGTGGCAAAAAAATACCTGCAGCCGGAAAAGCTGATCGTCATCGGCGTGGGCGACAAGGCGAAGATCGCCCCGCAATTGTCGAAGCTGAAACTGGCGCCCGTGGAATTGCGCGATGCCGAGGGTAACCTCAAGGAGGGTAGCGCCAAGTAAGACTAGCGGCGCTTGAACAGCGCCGCTTTATCAACCAGCGCCGCGATCGCCACACCGGCCGTGTAGGCGATCAAGTCGGCCCAGCCGAAGGTGGAACCGAGCACCAGGTGCCCCAGCGGATGCGCACGCAACTCGACGAGCCAGGGCGCCTGGACCAGCTGGCCGAATTCCACGGCAAAGCAGATCAGCAAGGACCACAAGGCCAGTTGCCACGTGCGCATGCGCGTGGCGATGATGCCCAGCGCAAAGACGATCATCATGGCCCACAGGGCGTCGCCCGGATACTTGCCGAGTGCGGCGGGAAGGAATTGGGGATAAGCGCGCGAGGCCAGGCCCAGCGCGATGACAGCCACGGTTGCGCCCACCTGCAGCAGGCGGCGGCGTTCAGGTTTTACCAGGAACATATTTCCATTCAAAGACACAATTCGGACCGAACCATTGCGGCCCATCCGATATTGTACTGCGCGGCCGTGTCCGCCTGTAGCCTAATGCGCCTGGACCCGCTCAGCCCAGGTCGACACTCTCCGCCAGGAAATCAAGGAAAACGCGCACGCGCAGCGGCACATGTCCGCCTTGCCCCACGAAGACGGCATGCACTTCCTCGCTGTCGCCGGGATTGCAGTCTTCCAGCAGCGCCAGCAAACGGCCGGCGGCGATATCGGCACGCACCTGGAAGGCGGCCAGGCGCGCCAGTCCCAGTCCCGCCAGCGCCAATTGCCGCAAGGCTTCGCCATCGCTGGCTTGCGCATTGCCCGTCACTGGCACGACGACGTCGCCCTCGGGCAAGCGCAGCGGCCAGCCGGAGCGGGCGCGCGCATAGTTGGCGTCAAGCAGGTTGTGCGATGCCAGCTCGGCCGCCAGCAGCGGCGTGCCGCGCCGCGCCAGGTAGGCTGGTGCCGCCACGATCAGCATGCGCGTCTGGCCCAGCTTGCGCGCCAGCAGGCTGGAACTTTTCAGGGGACCGGCCCGCACGGCCACGTCCGTGCGCTGCCCGAGGATATCGACGACGGCATCCGTGAGCACGATGTCGAGCGTCACCTCGGGATAGCGTTCCAGGAACAGCGGCGCCAGCGGCAGCAAAAAATGCTGGCCGAACGGCACGTTCGCATTCACCCTGATCTTGCCGCGCGGCACATCCTGTACGCCGGCGCAGCGCTCGGCCTCGTCCAGGGCCGCCAGCACGTGCATGCCCCGTTCGTACAGGCCGCAGCCTTCGGCCGTCAGTTGCAGCTGGCGTGTGGAGCGGTTCAGCAGGCGCGCGCCCAGGCGCTCTTCCAGCCGCGAGACGAGCTTGCTGACGGCCGAGGGCGTCATGCCGCAGGCGCGCGCGGCGGCGGAAAAGCCGCCCAGCTCGACCACGCGCACAAACACTTCCAGCTCGCCGGAACGATTCACATCCAGTCTGGCCATTGTGAATTCAACTCATAAATGTTCTTCAATGAGATAGTCTAGTGCATAAATGGCTTTGCTTTCATCATGCGGATATTCCCCTTGATGAAGCGAGCCGCCATGCAACGACTTTCCCTCCTCCCCGCCGCCATGCTGAGCCTGGCACTAAGTGTTTCCCCCGCCCATGGAGCCGAACCTGGGCACGCCTGGCTGGCCAGCTGGACGGCCAGCCCGCAAGCCGTGTGGGGCAGCGATTTCCTGTTCCCCAGCAACGTACCGGCCGTGCTGCAAGGACACACCGTGCGCCAGGTGGCGCGCCTCAGCGTGGGCGGCCCGCGCATACGCATCGTGCTGTCGAATGCGTACGGCAAGGTGCCGCTGCGCATCGGCACGGCTACCGTGGCGCTGGCGGACGCCGCGTCGGCGATCCGCCCGGACAGCCTGCGCACGCTGACTTTTGCCGGCCAGCCATCGGCCATGATGTCCCCCGGCGCGCCGCTCATCAGCGACCCCGTCGAACTGTTCGTACCCGACCTGGCGCGGCTGACGGTGAGCATCCATTTGCCGCAAGCCAGTCCCGTCTCCACGTTTCACTGGGATGGACGCGAGACGGCGTGGATCGCCCCGCATGACCAGACGCGCGTTATCCGCATCGATGACGCGCAAACCACCACGGCGCGTCTCTTGCTCAGTTCCATCGAGGTGGAAGCGGCGCCGGCTGCGCAAGCGGTGGCCATCCTCGGCGATTCGATTACCGATGGCGCCAGCGCCAGCCTGGGGAAGGACACGCGCTGGCCCGATTTCCTGGCCGCGCGCCTGGCTCCACAGGGCGTGGCCGTGATCAATGCGGGCATTTCCGGCGGGCGGCTATTATCCGATGGCATGGGAGTCAATGCCCTGGCGCGCTTCGAGCGCGACGTGCTGGCGCAACCGGGCGTGCGCACGGTGGTCGTGTTGTTGGGGATCAATGACATCAGCTGGCCCGGCACGGCATTTGCGCCACGGGGACCACGCCCCACGCTGGAGGAACTGACAAGCGGCTACGCCCAACTGATCGCCCAGGCCCGCAGCCGCGGCGTGCGCGTGGTCGGCGCCACCTTGACGCCGTTCGCGGGCGCCCTGCCCGGCACGCCGTTGAGCGACTATTATCAGCTTGATAAAGATGCGCTGCGCCTGCAGCTGAACGCGTGGATACGCGGCAGCGGCCATTTTGACGCCGTGCTCGACTTCGACGCCTGGATGCGCGACCCGGCGAATCCGCTGCGCCTGCTACCCGCCTACGACTCGGGCGACCACCTGCACCCGGGCGACGCAGGCAACCGGGCGCTGGCGGAAGGAATCGATCTGTCGCTACTGCTTAATAATAGTAAAGATCAATCGCCCAGGCCCGCGTACAAGGCCGTGCTCAAGTAGCGCTCGCCAAACGACGGGATGATGGTAACGATGGTCTTGCCTGCGTTTTCCGGACGGCGTGCCACCTGCAGGGATGCCCACAGGGCGGCGCCCGACGAGATGCCGACCAATAAACCTTCATCGCTGGCGGCCAGGCGCGCCGTAGCGAACGCGTCGTCGTTCTTCACGCAGATGATTTCGTCGTAGATGGCCGTGTTCAAGATCTGCGGCACGAAACCGGCGCCGATGCCCTGGATCGGGTGCGGCCCCTTGGTACCTTTCGACAGCATCGGCGACGCTTCCGGTTCCACGGCAATCACTTGCAGACCGGGCTTACGTTCCTTCAACACTTCACCGATGCCGGTGATCGTGCCGCCCGTGCCCACGCCAGCGATGACGATATCGACTTGCCCATCCGTATCGCGCCAGATTTCCTCGGCTGTCGTGGCGCGGTGGATGGCGGGATTGGCCGGATTGTTAAATTGCTGCAGCATCAGGTAGCGCGGCTCGGCCGCCACCATTTCCTCGGCCTTGCGGATGGCGCCCAGCATGCCTTCGCTGCCAGGCGTGAGCACCAGCTCGGCGCCGTAGGCGCGCAGCAGGATGCGCCGTTCGCGGCTCATGGTGTCGGGCATGACAAGGGTGCAACGGTAGCCGCGCGCGGCGCACACCATCGCCAGCGCGATGCCCGTGTTGCCGCTGGTGGGCTCGACGATGACGGTATCGGCATGGATCTTGCCCGCTGCTTCGGCCGCAACGATCATGGACAGGCCGATGCGGTCCTTGACGCTGTGCGCGGGATTGTAGAATTCGAGTTTGGCCAGGATGGTGGCCACACTGCCGGCGGCGATGCGGTTGATGCGCACCAGGGGGGTGTTGCCGATCAGTTCAGTGACGTCGTTGGCGATGTTCATGGGAGTCTCCACAGCAATTACAGAAGAATCCAGTCTACCGCTTTTTCACGGCAGCGCACGTGGTGCGCTGCCGAAACTGAACAATTACTTCACGTCCAGCAATTCCACGTCGAAGATCAATGCCGAGTTCGGCGGAATGTCGCCATTGCCGGCGCCGCGCGGACCATAGGCCAGTTCGCCTGGAATGATCAGGGTGCGCTTGCCGCCCACTTTCATGCCGGCCACGCCCTGGTCCCAGCCCTTGATGACCATGCCCTTGCCGAGCGGGAAGTCAAACGGGCCACGGCCCACGGAGCTGTCGAACTTCTTGCCGCGCGAATCTTTCGCCAGGGGACGGTACAGCCAGCCCGTGTAGTGCACGGTGACGTTGCTGCCGGCGGACGCTTCCTTGCCAGTGCCGACCTTGTTGTCGATCACGATCAGTTTATCGGCGACAGGGCCGGGACTCAGCGAGACGGCGGAGGCGGGAACAGGCGCTGGCGCCTGTGCCTGCGCCAGCGACGCGGCGACGGAGCAGATCAGGGCAAACAAAACGGAGCTACGCGTCATGATGTATTCTTTCAGTGAGTTTCGGTGAGATCCCTGCAGTCCAGATAGCGCAGGGACAACAATAATAGCAAACCGCTGCCCGAAGTTGAAAACCCTGTCACAAGACTTACACTTTCCACGCCCGCTGCCGGCGCGCAAAAAGAACTGGTGCTGCCAGAGTGGACTTAGAGCCTTAGACAAGGTCCGGCAAGGCTGAGGCACCAGGCTGGCGCAAGCTTTTCAGCGCATGGGCGGCCGCCACCATGCCGAAGCTGGCCGTCACCACCACGCTGGAACCGAAGCCGGCGCAATTGAGGCCCGTGACGCCGGCGGGCGCGCTGCCATCGATGGCGCATGCTTCCGCGCTCTCGGGCGTGCTCAACGGTTCCATGGAAAACACGGCGTCGACATTGAATTTGTTTTTCACGCCACGGGGAAAACCATATTCGGTGCGTAACAGTTTGCGTACACGCTTGAGCAGCGGTTCCTGCTCCGTTTTCGACAAATCGCGCACGGCGATCAGGGTCGGGTCCGTCTGCCCGCCCGCGCTGCCGATGGTCAGCATGGGGACATTGCGCGCGCGGCAATACGCGATCACGGCCGCCTTCGCCTTGGCATTGTCGATGGCGTCGACCAGATAGTCGAAATCGCGCCCGCCCAGCAATTGCTCCAGATTATCGGGGGTAATAAAATCCTCGATCTGCGTGACCTGGCACAAGGGGTTGATCAGTTCGATACGTTCGGCCAGGGCCGTGATCTTGGCCTTGCCGATGGTGTCGCTCATGGCCTGGATCTGGCGATTGATATTCGATTCGGCAACATTATCCAGGTCGATCAGGGTCAGGCGGCCGATGGCGCTGCGCGCCAGCGCTTCGACGATCCAGGAACCGACGCCGCCCACGCCGATCACACAGACGTGGGCGGCGCGGAAGCGTGCCAACGCGGGGGCGCCGTACAGGCGGGCAATGCCGCCGAAACGCCGTTCAAAATCGATCTCGGTCAAGTCCATGGAAATTAGTTCATTGGTGGAGGTATGCATGGCGCCATTTTAACGGACACTGCGCTGGCAGATATTCTAAAATAGCCGAATTGACACAGCGACAAGCCGCATTGTCGCCGCGCCCCCACACCGCCCACCTCGAGAACTCGCCATGACCGCTCCCCTGTTCGACTCCGTTCCCGGCTTTGACCAGCCCATCGCCGTGCTCAAGCATTGCCACGACAAGATCCGCAAGCAACTGACGACCCTGCAAAATCTGCTGGGCCACCTGGGACAGAACGGCAACACGCCGGAAGCGCAGCAGGCGGCCAAGGCGGTGTTGCAATATTTCAATAAAGCCGCCCATCTGCACCATGATGATGAAGAGCAAGACCTGATGCCCATGTTGCAGGCGACGGCCACGGGCGAGGACGCGGCCCTGCTGGCCACCCTGGTGCCGGAAATCCTGGCCGACCATCAGCGCATGGACCAGGCCTGGCTGACCCTGCGCCCGGAACTGGACGCCATTGCCGCCGGCACGGACTCGCAGCTGTCGCACGATGGCGTGCGCGACTATGTCGCCGCCTACCAGGCCCACATGGCCAAGGAAGAGGGTCAGCTGGCACCGATGGCCAAGCGCCTGTTCAGCGCGCAGCAGATGGAGCAGCTGGGCACGGCCATGCAGCGCCGCCGCGGCATCGCGCCCGATGCGCCGGAAGCGCCTGCAGTGCCGGACGCGGCCGCCGTGCTGGCAGCCATGCGCACCGACTACGTGCAATCGAGCCTGAGCGAGACGGATGTGCTGGCCGATCCCATCGCCATGTTCCAGAAATGGTTTGCCGAAGCCGTCAAGGCCCAGGTGATGGAGCCAAACGCGATGGACTTGTCCACCGTCAGTCCCGAAGGCAAGCCCAGCTCGCGCATCGTGCTGATCAAGCAGTTCGACGAGCGCGGCTTTACCTGGTACACGAATTACAACAGCGACAAGGGCCAGCAGCTGGAACACAACCCGCACGCCGCCCTGCTGTTCTTCTGGCGCGAGCTGGAACGGCAAGTGCGCATCGAAGGCACGGTGGTGAAAACCACGGCGGCCGAGAGCGACGAGTATTTCAATATGCGTCCCCTGCAAAGCCGCTTGTCGGCGATTGCCTCGCAGCAAAGCGCCCCCATCGATAGCCGTGCCACGCTGGAAAGCCATTACGAAGCCGTGGCCACCGCCCTCGGCGACGCGCAGCCACCGCGCCCGGCCCACTGGGGCGGCTACCGTCTGCAGCCGGAGCGCATCGAATTCTGGCAGGGACGCCGTTCGCGCTTCCACGACCGCATCGTGTTTACTCGCGGTGCCGACGGGCAATGGAGCATGCAGCGCTTGCAACCATAAGCAGGCTAATCAAGGCGGCGCAAAGCAAGCTGGTCAATATAGGTGTAGGCTATGAGGGTAGAAGTTACTAAATGACATTGTTTCTCAATTTGCGGCCCCAGCTGAGGTCGCTGCATTGGAGGCCATTTTGTTTGTACAAAACCAACTCAAGTCCTGGATCGCCGGTATCCGCAGCAAGACCGCCTTGCCGCTGCGCATCGAATTATGGAACGGCCAGCACGTCGACCTGTCCAGCGAAACGCCGCGCGTCACCATCCGCCTGCCGACCGTCGCCTCGGCGCGCTATCTGCTGAACCCCTCGCTGGCCAATCTGGGCTCGGCCTATGTGGAAGGCAATATTGAAGTCAGGGGCACGGCCCAGGACATGATTTCCATCTGCAATGCGCTGGCGCGCAATACCCTGAAACCGGAAGGCAAGCTGGCGCGCATCGTGCGCAGCTTTACGCACGACAAGAGCAAGGATGCCGAAGCCATCCGCTACCACTACGACGTGTCGAACGCGTTTTATGAACAATTTCTCGACCCCGCTCTCGTGTATTCCTGTGCCTATTTCGAACATGGCGATGAAACCCTGGCGCAAGCGCAGGTCAAGAAGATCGACCATATCCTGAAGAAAATCCAGCTGCAGCCAGGCCAGACCTTGCTCGACATCGGCTGCGGCTGGGGCGCACTCGTCATCCGGGCCGCGCAGCAATATGGTGCCCGCTGCGTGGGCGTGACCCTGTCGGAAAACCAGTACGCGCTGGCGCGCCAGCGCGTGGCGGCAGCCGGCCTGGCGCACTTGATCGAGATCCGCCTGCAAGACTACCGCGACGTGACGGGCCAGTTCGACCGCATCACCAGTGTGGGCATGTTCGAGCACGTGGGTTTGAAACATTTACCCGAGTACTTTGCCATCCTCAACAAGCTGCTGGCGCCGGACGGCATGGCGATGAACCACGGCATCACCTCCACCGACCCGGAGAATGGCGAAACACCGTATGGGGGCGGGGAATTCATCGAGAAATATGTGTTTCCGCACGGCGAGCTGGCGCACATCGGCAATGTCCTGAAAACCATGCAGCAAGGGGGGCTGGAAGTGCTCGACGTGGAAAACCTGCGGCGCCACTATGCGCGCACCTGCGCACTGTGGACGGAAAATTTCGAAGCCAACGCCGAGCTGATCCGGCCGCTGGCGGGCGAACGGCGCTTCCGCATCTGGCACGTCTACCTGGCCGGCTGCGCCTATGCCTTCGAGCAAGATTTGATCAGCCTGTACCAGATCGTCTGTGTAAAGGCGGGCCGGCGCTCCGCCACCCTGCCCTGGTCGCGCAACTACATGTATGCGCAGGATGCCAGACCGGCCCCCGCGCTCACGCCCTGACAGGCGCGCGCCGCGCCGGGGACTGCCTCACTTCAGACGCCCCGCATACATGGCGCGGAACTTCTCCACCTTGGGTGCGACGACCAGCGCGCAATAGCCCTGCAAGGGATGCTGCGCCACGTAATTCTGGTGGTAATCCTCGGCCGCGTAAAAGGTGACTGCCGGCGCCAGCTGCGTGACGATGGGCGCATCCCACACGCCGGCCATCTCGGCGAGCACCTTGCGCGCCACGCTTTCCTGTTCGGCCGACTGGTAATAGATGACGGAGCGAAATTGCGTGCCGACATCGTTGCCCTGCCGGTTCAGGGTGGTGGGGTCGTGCAGCGTGAAAAAGATTTCCAGCAAGTCGTGGTAAGCGATGACGGCGGGATCGAATTCCAGGCGCACCACTTCCGCGTGGCCCGTATCGCCCGCGCATACCTGTTCATACGTAGGATCGGGCACGCCGCCCCCCGTGTAGCCGGACGCGACGCGCGTCACGCCGCGCACTTCCCCATACACGGCAGCGAGGCACCAGAAACAGCCGCCGCCGAATACCGCCACTTCCGTCTGTTGATGCATGATGTCCTCCCGCAACGCCTGTGCGACGTATCATTTCATTACTGTAACGCAAAGCGCCATGGTCTGCAGTGCCGCTTGAAACGGCGCGTGGCGCACCGCACATCAGCGTACGCCGGCCACGATTGCGCTGGCACGGCCGATTTTTGGCATAATGTCAGCAAATAGACAGGTCACCCATGAACACACGCTCTCCCCGCGCGCCAGCGCAAGAATTCGATACGACACATTTCCGTCAGGCATTGTCGCAGTTTGCCACCGGCGTGACGGTCATTACGACGCGCCTGGCCGACGGCAGTTTCCGCGGCTTGACGGCCAGTTCCTTCAATTCCGTTTCGCTGTCGCCGCCCCTGGTGCTGTGGAGCCTCGGTTCCGTGGCGAACAGCATGCCCATTTTCAGCGGCAACTCGCATTACGTCATCAATGTGCTGGGCGCCGAGCAGGCGGAACTGGCGCAGCGCTTTGCACGCCGCACGCCGAATCCCTTCGACGACGTCGAATACGAACTGTCGCGCACGGGCCAGCCCATCCTGAAAGGCGCGTCGGCCTGGTTCGAATGCCATAACCGCAGCCGCTATCCGGAAGGCGACCACGTCATTTTCGTGGGCGAAGTGGAACAATGCGCATTTGCCGCGCAACCGCCCTTGATCTTCCACAATGGAAAGTTCAATACACCGCCAGCCTGAGCGGGACAAAAAAAAATCCGCCGAGGCGGATTTTTTGTTTTACAGCGTAAAGTTGTACCCGATGCTGATACTCACGGCAACCGGGTCGAGCTTGATGTCCTGCGTCTGCCCCGTCGAGAATTTCGCCTTGGTTTTCAGGTAGGTCTTGACCACGGCCACGTCAGCAAACCAGCGCTCGTTGATGGCCACGGTGCTGCCGACCACCAGGCTGCCTGTCAGCTTGTTGTCCATGCGGTAGGTCACTGGTTTTCCACCCGGATCCAGCAAGGCCGTCATCTGGCCCGAGCCTTTTTCTTTCTGGAAATAGGCATACGTCAAGCCTGCGCCCACGTAAGGGCGGATCATCGCATTGGGCTGGAAGAAACGGTACTGGATGAAGGCCGTTGGCGGCAAGGCTTCGGCCGTCCCCAGCTTGCCCGTGCCCTTGATCGAACCATCACCCATCAGGTCATGCTTGTACGGCACACCCAGGATCATTTCAGCGGAAATATTGTCCGTAATCATGTAGGCAAAGGTCAGGATGGGCTTGGTATCGGCCTTGACGTCGGCTTTCGTACCCGGCAGTGCCGGTGCGGAAATGTCGCCACTGTCCACGTGCGGCGTGATCTTGTTGAGGCCGACCTTGGCCATCCAGGTGCCTGCGCTTTGCGCCGAGGCGCCTGTCGCCACGGTCATCGCGGCAACTGCGGCCAGTAAGCGCACGGCGGTATTCAAATGATTCTTCATCTTGTCTCCTGATCATTATGTGCGGATAGCTCAGGCTATCCAGTCTTGTCACTGCCAGCGCCAGCCACGTCCCGGGGACGCAGCCGGCGCGGCCATTCCTTACAGCCAGCCCCGCACGACCATGTCCTTGGCCACATAACGGGCCAGCAACAGGTTGTTGAACGGCGTAGGATGCACATCGTCGGCATACGCGTAATGGCTGACGTCGCCCGCTTTCAGGTTCGTGCCATTGCACACCAGCGAGCTGCCCAGGATATTGCCTGGCGCGCTCAGGTCGCACGCCGTCTCGCTGACATTGGTCAAGCCATACGGACCAGGATTGACGCCCTGGTCATGGCTGACGGCAAACACGTCGACCAGCAAGACTTTCGCATTGCCGCTCAGGCCACCGCTCAGTTCACCATTGAAGGCGCTGACCATGGCATTGATGAGCGCCTTGGTATTGGCATCCTTGCTCAAACCCGATGGCGTACCGGCCACGTCAGGCAGGTTGTTGACCACCACATAATTGGCGCCTTTGGCAATGATCTGATCCTTGACCAGCGCTACCAGTTCGGTGCCCGCTTGTTTCATGGCAGCAACCAATGCAGGTCCATTCGCTGCGGCGTAATCGGCGCCGGCCTTGGCGCCGGCAGCGGCGCCGGCGGCGTTACCGGTAACGGTGGCATCGGCTTGCGCCTTGGCCACCAGCGGGCCATACACGGTTTGCGAAGATATTCCCGAATCACCGGCAATAACGGCAGCTTGCACGGCAGCACCCACGATCGATGCGGAGGTGGCGCCTGGCGCTGCGGCGGCAGCCGCCACGGCGGCGCCGATGGCTTGCGCCGCCGTGGCAGGATTGGCCGCGTGAGCAGCGAAGGCCGCGACCAAATTGGTGGCAAAGGCTTTCGCGCCGGCAGCGGCACCAGCAGTAGCGCCAGCCGCCTGACCAGCAGCGGTGGCCTTCGCTTGCAAATCACCCAGCAAGAACAGCACATCATTACCGCCAGCCATCACGAACACGGCTTCCGTGCCGCTGAACTTGCCGCCGGACACGGCCAGGTGGTTCGCGATCTGCGTCACCACGGGCACGGTCAGGGCACCCAGCTCGCTGCCGGTCGCCTTGTTGTTCGGGCCAACCGGATTGGTCACGCGCGAGCCGCCCATGGCGTAGCCGTAGCAACCAGCATGCTTGACGCGCGGCACGGCCAAGCCCTTCAAGGCATTGCCTTCCAGGCCAGTCTCGGCGGCGCATGGCGCGGCCAGGCCGAATTGCGCGGCCAGGTGCTCGGTCCAGTTCTTGCCCGTCAGTTCAGGATTGATCTTGGTATTGTCGCCATTGATGGTGAACTTGCCGCCACCTTTCGCCGCCACCGTGCCGACGGCATACGAACCGACATCGGACAGGCTGTCGCCGAACGACACCTGCGCCGTGTATTTGACTTTCAAGGTTTGATCACCGCCACTGGCGCCGCCGCAACCTGCCAGGACAGCCGCAGCCAGCACGGCCAGCGCGAATTTTGTTTGATGCATTTTGTCTCCTCGGTCTTTTTTCTGGTTTCTAAACGAACGGGCGTGCTATTCGCTACCCAACTAATATGCCATCGTTCCTCAGGCTTGTATAGAAAATATGTTTTAAAAATCAACGAAATAACAACACCGCCAGCGCCCTGTCATGACCGGGCGATCAGCTGAATTATGGAGGATATAAGATGTTTCGTGGCAAGCATCGCTATTGCGCTGCATCAAGAAAAAGCCCCTTGCGGGGCTTTTCATTATGCGGATAGAAACTGCTGCAAGATACCACTTGAGCCGAACGCGGCGCGCCGCAAACGGTCATTCACGCCCAGCCACGCTGGGCCGGTGGGCGGTGCTTCGACGAGGATCAGCTCGGCGCCGACCTGGTCCATTGTGCGCAGCGAGGCATACAGCGCATGTGCGTAATTTTCCGGGGTGGCTGCCAGGCGCACGCTGGCGCTGGCCGGTGGCAAATCCGAGTAATGGATCAGGGCTACGCGGCGCCCGTCATTGAGCAGGCGGTTCAAGGTGGCGCGCACGTCGTCGCTGTGCTGCATCGCAACAGGCGTATGCGGCGCGTAATGCGATTCCAGCGTGCCCGAGGCGCGCGGCGCGGCCGCGTCCGCCACGGCCGGTGCGCGGCCAATCACTGCGGCGATCTGTTCGCTGCTGATATGGCCAGGACGCAACAGCACGGGACCGTGCGTGGCCAGGCGCGACAGGTCGACGATGGTCGACTCGATACCGACCTCGCTCTGGCCGCCATCGAGGATCTGGCCCAGCAAGCCACTGTCCAGTTCCGCCGCGAATTCATCGCGCACATGCTGCGCCGTGGTGGGGCTGACGTTGCCAAATTTGTTCGCCGACGGCGCCGCCAGGCCGCCCTTGCCACCCTTGAAGGTGCGCAGCAATGCGATAGCCACCGGATGCGACGGGCAACGCAGGCCCACCGTGTCCTGGCCGCCGGAAACGGCGTCGGGAATATGCGCGGCACGCTTGACGATCAGGGTCAGCGGGCCGGGCCAGAAGGCGGCCACCAATTGCTGCGCCTCGGCGGGAATATCATCGGACCAGTGCGCCAGGTCGGCATCGGGTGCCACGTGCACGATCACGGGGTGGTCCGAGGGCCGCCCCTTGGCTTCATAGATGCGCGCCACGGCGGCCGGATTTTCCGCATCGGCGCCCAGGCCGTACACTGTTTCTGTCGGAAATGCGACGAGGCCGCCCGCTTCCAGCACGGCCGCGGCCGCCGCCAGGTCTTGTGCGGGCACGCTCACGGCGCGATTCCCAGGATCAGGCAAGCGTCGCGCAGGCGCTGCTGCGCCTCTGGCAAGGTGGCCGCGATGAAGGTCAGGTGACCCATCTTGCGGCCACGGCGCGGATCGTCCTTGCCATACAAATGCAGGCAGGCGCCCGGCAGCGCCAGCACCTGGTCCCAGGCCGGTTCGATGGCAGCATCGCTGCCGTCGGCAAACCAGGCGTCACCGAGGATGTTGAGCATCACGGCCGGCGAATGCTGGCGTACGTCGCCCAGCGGCAAGCGCGCCATGGCGCGCACCTGCTGCGCGAACTGGCTGGTGACGCAGGCATCCATCGTGTAATGGCCGCTGTTGTGCGGACGCGGCGCCATTTCATTGACCACCAGGCTGCCATCTTCAAGAACGAAAAATTCGATGCACAGCACGCCGACATAGCCGAGTTCGGCAACCATCGCTTGCGCCGCGCGCTGCGCCCTGGCGGCGCAGTCGTCCGACACGTTCGGGCCCGGCACGGTGGTGGTAAACAACACGCCGTCGCGGTGCACGTTTTCGGCGATCGGATACACGACCGATTCGCCGTCTACGCCGCGCGCCGTCAGCACCGACACTTCATACGCCAGCGGCAGCATCTTTTCCAGCAGACAAGTTACTTGTCCCATTTCCGCGAACGCGGCGCGTACCTCGTCGCGCGTGCGCACGCGGAACTGGCCCTTGCCGTCATAGCCCATGCGCACGGTTTTCAAAATGCCCGGCAGCAAGTCGTCGGCTATGCTGTCGATATCGCCCTGCGTGGCGATGACCATGTGCGGCGCCGGCAGCACGCCCGATGTCGAGGCGCAGGCGACAAAGAAACGCTTTTCCGCGATACGGTCTTGCGCCACCGACACGCCGTGCGCATCGGGCGCCACGAAGACGTGGCCGGCAAGACGCGACAGGCTGTCGGCCGGCACGTTTTCGAATTCGGTGGTGACGGCCAGGCATTGCGCGGCCAGGGCGTCAAGCCCGGCTGCATCGCTGTAGCCGGCATTGATCAGGCGCTGCGCCACCTGCCCCGCAGGGCAGGCATCGGACGGTTCCAGTACGGCCACCTGATAGCCCATGCTCTGGGCGGCCTGGGCAAACATGCGGCCGAGCTGGCCGCCACCCATCACGCCCAGCCACGCCGGTGGGTTGGCGGCAGGCAGCAATGGGGAAGTCGATTTACTATTCATTATTTTTCAAACACATTATTCAGGCAAGACCATGGCCTTGGCGGCGGCCGTTTGCGTGGTACGGAAGGCTTCCAGCTGGTCGGCCAGGGCGTCGTCATTGGCGGCAAGCATTGCCACCGCCGTCAGCGCCGCATTCGCCGCGCCCGCTTCGCCGATGGCGAAGGTGGCCACCGGCACGCCCTTGGGCATTTGCAGGATGGACAGCATGGAATCTTCGCCGCGCAAGTATTTCGACGGCACGGGCACGCCCAGCACGGGCACGATGGTCATCGCGGCCACCATGCCAGGCAGGTGGGCCGCGCCGCCGGCGCCGGCGATGATGGCGCGCAAGCCGCGCGCGCGCGCGCTTTTCGCGTACGCATACATCTCGTCGGGCATGCGGTGCGCGGAAATGACTTGCGCTTCGTATGGCACGCCAAACTGTTTCAGGATGGCAACCGCGTTCTGCATCACTTCCCAGTCCGAGGACGACCCCATGATGACGCCGACCAGCGGCTTGGGGTTCAACTTGTGCTCACTCATTTCAGGCCTTCAGCTTCTCGCCCGTCAGGCGTTCGATGGCTTCAAAGTACTTGGCCTGGGTTTTTTCGATGACGTCGGCTGGCAGCGCAGGCGCCGGTGCAGTCTTGCCCCAGGTCAACGTTTCCAGGTAGTCGCGCACGAATTGCTTGTCGAACGACGGCGGCGAGATGCCCGGCTGGTAGGAATCGGCGGGCCAGAAGCGCGACGAGTCGGCCGTCAGCACTTCATCCATCAAATGCATGACGCCGTTGTCATCGAGGCCGAATTCGAACTTGGTGTCGGCGATGATGATGCCGCGCGTGGCCGCGTATTCGGCGGCCGTCTTGTACAGGGCAATGGCCACGTCGCGCATCTTGGCGGCCAGTTCCGCGCCGATGCGCTCTTCCATTTCAGCAAAGCTGATGTTTTCATCATGCTCGCCCAGCTCGGCCTTGGCCGCCGGGGTGAAGATCGGTTCCGGCAGCTTTTCCGCCTGTTGCAGACCGGCTGGCAACTGGATGCCGCAGATGCTGCCTGTCTCTTGATAGTCTTTCCAGCCCGAACCGATGATGTAGCCGCGCACGACCGCCTCGACCATGATGGGCTTCAAGCGCTTGGCCACCACGGCGCGGCCCTTGACTTGCTCCACTTCCTCGGGCGCCACCACGGATTCCGGCGCCACGCCGGTCAGGTGATTCGGCACGATGTGGCCCAGTTTCTCGAACCAGAAGTCGCTCATCTGGTTGAGGACCTTGCCCTTGCCGGGGATAGGCTCGTTCATGACGACATCGAAGGCCGACAGGCGGTCCGTGGTGACGATCAGGATCTTGTCGTCGCCGACGGCGTAATTGTCGCGGACCTTGCCGTGGCCCAGCAATGGCAGGGAGTGGATGGAAGTCTGATAGAGGCTGTTCATAGCGGGGGGAATAGTTGGATGAAACGAAACCGGCAGGCAGGGAAGGCGCCCGCCGGTCGAGAAAATCGGGCACGGAGATGCAGCTTCCGGCCCGTTCCAGACAGAATTTTACTTCACAATTTGCGACAGCTCGCCGGCCTTGTAGCGCTCGGCCATTTTTTCCATCGTGATGACCTTGATTTTCGACGCCTGGCCTTCGCAGCCGAATGCCTGCATGCGCGCGCGCACGATTTGCTCTGCAGCAAGACGCGCTGGCTTCAGGTAGTCGCGCGGGTCGAATTTCGACGGGTTTTCAAACAGGTACTTGCGGATCGCGGCCGTCATCGCCAGGCGGATGTCGGTGTCGATGTTGATCTTGCGCACGCCGTGACGGATGCCTTCCTGGATTTCCTCGACTGGCACGCCGTAGGTTTCCTTCATGTCACCGCCGAATTCGCGGATGATGGCCAGCAATTCCTGCGGTACCGACGAGGAACCGTGCATCACCAGATGGGTGTTCGGGATGCGCGCGTGGATTTCCTTGATGCGGTCGATGGCCAGGATGTCGCCCGTCGGCTTGCGCGTGAATTTATACGCGCCGTGCGAGGTGCCGATGGCAATCGCCAGGGCGTCGCACTGGGTGCGCTGCACGAAGTCGGCAGCTTGCGCCACGTCCGTCAGCAGTTGCTCGCGCGTCATGGTGCCATCGGCGCCGTGGCCGTCTTCCTTGTCGCCCTTCATGGTTTCCAGCGAACCGAGCACGCCCAGTTCCGCTTCCACCGTCACGCCGATGGCGTGCGAGAATTTCACCACTTCACGCGACACTTCCACGTTGTATTCGTAGGAAGCGACCGACTTGCCGTCCGCTTCCAGCGAACCGTCCATCATCACGGAAGTAAAACCCGAGCGGATGGCGGCCATGCAGACGGCCGGCGACTGGCCGTGATCCTGGTGCATGACGACGGGAATGTGCGGATACGCTTCGACGGCGGCGTCGATCAGGTGACGCAGGAAGGCTTCACCGGCGTACTTGCGCGCGCCAGCGGACGCTTGCATGATCACCGGGCTGTTGAGCGCATCGGCGGCAGCCATGATGGCTTGCACTTGCTCCAGGTTATTGACGTTGAAAGCAGGAATGCCATAACCGTTTTCGGCGGCATGGTCCAGCAGTTGACGCATGGATACGAGAGACATGGTAATACTCCAGAGAACAATAGAAACCGTTGCGGCGCTTCGCGGCTCATCGCCGCGCCAGCGCCTGAATTATTCCAACTAAACTAGAACGTCCACCAAACTGTTCAGGGCTAGGCGCGTTGCCGAAGGCAGTACGACTAGTACGACGAGGCAATGCAACAACGCCCTGGACTGTTTGTGGGCGTTCTTAGTCGAATTCGCCTACTTTGACAATTTTCAGGGCGTTAGTACCGCCCACCTGGCCCATCGGCTCGCCCCAGGTAACGACGATCATGTCACCCTTCTTGACGATGCCCTGCGCCACCAACAGCTCTTCCGCCTGCTTCAGCACTTGCGCGCTGGGGGCGTTCTGCATCAGATGATACGCCCGAACATTGCGGTACAGCGCGGCTTTGCGCAAAGTGGTCACACTGGGCGTGAGCGCGTAGATCGGCGTGTCGATGCTGTGGCGGCTCATCCACAAGGCGGTGGAACCGGATTCCGTCAGCGCCACGATGGCTTTCACGCGCAAATGATGGGCGGTAAACAACGCGCCATACGCGATCGACTGGTCGATGCGGGTAAATGTGACGTTGAGGAAATCGGCATCGAGCTTGTTGTATTCGGACTGTTCCGCTTCGACGCAGATGGCGGCCATCATTTCCACCGTCTCGATCGGGTACTTGCCCGAGGCCGTTTCGGCCGACGTCATGACGGCATCCGTGCCATCGAGCACGGCATTGGCCACATCGGACACTTCCGCGCGGGTCGGCACGGCGTTGACGATCATCGATTCCATCATCTGCGTGGCAGTAATGGCCAGCTTGTTCGACGCGCGCGCCATCTTGATCATGCGCTTCTGCAAGGCCGGCACGGCCGCATTGCCCACTTCCACGGCCAAGTCGCCGCGCGCCACCATGATGCCGTCGGAGGCGTCGAGGATTTCTTGCAAGGCAGGAATGGCTTCCGCGCGCTCGATCTTGGCGATCATCATCGGCTTGTGGTGGTAGGGCTCTCCGGCGATATTGGCCAGTTGGCGCGCCATTTCCATGTCGGTCGCGCATTTCGGGAAGGAAATAGCCAGATAGTCGGCCTGGAAACTCATGGCCGTCTTGATATCTTCCATATCCTTGGCCGTCAGGGCCGGCGCGGACAGGCCGCCACCCTGGCGGTTGATGCCCTTGTTGTTCGACAACTCGCCGCCGATCTTGACGGTGGTGTGGATTTCGCTGCCGTGGATGCGCTCGACGATCAGCACGATGAGGCCGTCGTTCAGCAGCAGCACGTCGCCCTTGTGCAAGTCGCGCGGCAGGGCCTTGTAGTCGAGGCCGACCCGCTCCTGGTTGCCCAGTTCGCCGTTTTCTCCCCACTTGGCGTCGAGGATGAAGCGCTCGCCCGCTTCCAGCTGAATGCGGGTGTTTTCAAACTTGCCGACGCGAATCTTCGGGCCTTGCATGTCGGCCATGATGGCCACTTCGCGGCCGCATTCAGCTGCCGCCAGGCGTACCAGCGCGGCGCGGTCGATATGGTCTTGCGCCTTGCCGTGGGAAAAATTCAAGCGCACCACGTCGACGCCCGCACGTATCATTTTGACCAGGATATCGAAGTCAGTGGAGGCGGGGCCGATTGTTGCTACGATTTTTGTACCACGTGGCATAAGAATCCTTGTGCGCGAGCGAAGGTGAGCAAGGCCGGTTTGAGACAGCAGCCGGCAAGGTAAAAGCGCAGCGGTCAGGCTGCGCTTGGTATTGAACTGCTGAACGCTCCGTCTTAGCCGGCGCGTTGCATCAGGATTTCCACTGCCGGGAGGGTCTTGCCTTCCAGGAATTCCAGGAAAGCGCCGCCGCCCGTCGAGATATAGCTGATTTTATCCGTAATGTCGTATTTGGCAATCGCCGCCAGGGTGTCGCCACCACCGGCGATGGAAAATGCTTTCGATTCGGCAATGGCCAGCGCCAGGGTCTTGGTGCCGTGGCCGAATTGGTCGAACTCGAACACGCCGACCGGGCCGTTCCACACGATGGTACCGGCAGCGGCGATCTGCTGCGCCAGCAGGGCCGCCGTTTTCGGGCCGATATCGAGGATCATGTCGTCGTCCGCCACGTCGGCCACGTCCTTGACGGTGGCGGCGGCCGTGGGCGAAAACTCCTTGGCGCACACGACATCGACGGGAATCGGCACTTGCGCGCCGCGCTTGGCCATGATCTCGATGATGGCCTTGGCTTCTTCGACGAGTTCCGCTTCCACCAGCGACTTGCCGACGTTCAAGCCAACGGCCTTCATGAAGGTGTTGGCGATGCCGCCGCCGACGATCAGGTTATCGACCTTGTCGGACAGGGCTTTCAAAATGGTCAGCTTGCTCGATACTTTCGAACCGGCGACGATGGCCAGCAATGGACGGGCTGGCGCGTGCAAAGCTTTCCCCAGCGCATCGAGTTCGGCGGCCAGCAGCGGGCCGGCACAGGCGACGGGCGCGAACTTGGCGATGCCGTGCGTGGATGCCTCGGCGCGGTGGGCCGTACCGAACGCGTCATTGACGTAAATATCGCACAGCTTGGCCATTTTTTGCGCCAGTTCATCGCTGTTTTTCTTTTCGCCCTTGTTGACGCGCACGTTTTCCAGCAAGACGACCTGGCCGGCGGCCAGGTTTTCCAGGCCGGCGCCATCGATCCAGTTTTGTTTCAATGCCACTTCCTGGCCCAGCAACTCGGACAAGCGGGCGGCCACGGGCGCCAGGCTGTCGGCAGGCTTGAACTCGCCTTCCGTCGGACGGCCCAGGTGCGACGTCACCATGACGGCGGCGCCAGCGTCGAGGGCGGCGCGGATGGCCGGCACCGAGGCGCGGATGCGCGTATCTTCAGTGATCTTGCCACTATCATCTTGCGGGACATTCAGGTCGGCGCGGATAAACACGCGCTTGCCTTGCAGTGCATTTTGGGCGATCAAATCTTGCAGACGGATGAAGTTGAGAACAGCTGACATGGCGATCCAGATGACGAGTGGAAGGAAGTGCGCTATTTTACCGCAATGACCAGAGCAAATCCCCGATTTGTCCTGCTTTACTGAAAAACATGCAACAGTCGCAAGCCCGTGAAAACCAGCATGCCAAACACGATGGTTTGCAGCATATTGCGGCGGATCACGAAAAAGAGCGTGGCGGCAATACCCGACAAGAGTTTCAAGTTAGACAATTCGAAGTACACTTGCTGCCCCTCCATCAGCATGTCGGGCGCGATGATGGCCGCCAGCGCGCAGGCCGGAGCAAAGCGCAGCATCTCGTTGATCCTGCGCGGAATACTGATGTGATGGCCGACCAGCCAGAAGGTGCTGCGCGTGGCGGCCGTGGCCACCACCAGCACGGCGATGGCGATCCACACGTCGGCCCTGCCCCAATCGATGCCGTCAAACATGGCGTTTGTTCCATTTCTCGGTCAATTCTTCCACGGCCATGGCGCTGACCATGCCCACCACCACGGCCACCAGCAAACCCAGCTTGTATGGCAAGCCAAACGCCAGCACGGCCACCGTGCCCGCCACCAGCACGCCGCACAGGGCGGCGCGGCTGAGGATCAGCGGCACCGTCACGCACAGGATCGCCAGGGTGCCGGCAAACCCCAGCCCCCATTCGGCCGGCACGATGGCGCCCAGCACGATGCCGATGAAGGAACCGATTTGCCAGGCCAGCCAGTTGGGGTAAATCAGCCCTTTGAGGAAGGGCAGCTTGGCCGGGTCCGGCGTTTCATGGGGGTAGCGCTGCAGGAACAGGCCCACCGTGATGTCGCCCGCCACATAGCCGAGCGCAAAGCGCTGGCGCCACGGCAGATGGGAAAAATGCGGAGCCAGCAGCACGGAAAAGATGACAAAACGCAAATTGACGACGAGCGCCGTGGCGAAGATCACCCACACGGGCGCCTGCGCGGCCAGCAGCGGCAGCGAGGCCAACTGGGCCGAACCGGCAAAGACAAACAGGGTCATCGCCCCCGCCTGCGCCACGGTCAGGCCGCTTTTCACCATGGCCACGCCCACCACCATGCCCCAGGCGGCGATGCCCAGCAGGGTCGGCGCGCCCAGGTTCAGGCCGGCGCGCCAGGCATCTTTCAGCAGGGCGTCGTCGCTGGCGGCCGGGACGGCGCTCACGCGGGTGTTCATACGCGCCCCCGGCAAGCGGAGTGTGGTAACTGCACAACAATGGTGCGCGCAGTAGCGCTACGCAACGGTGATACCGGCAAGGCGAATCCAGTCAGTGTGGCGCTGCAGCTGCCATATTTCCGCAAAAAACCCGCGCCGCAGCCGCAGATGATCGAGCCGCCATTTTAGCCATGATTTTTGCTGTCTGCCTGAATCCGTTAAAATCGTACTTTTGGCAGCAGCCGACTTCCTTCCATACAGCCTCACGGAGCATGACAAGATGACAAAAACCACCCAGCCAGCGGTCGAACTCGACGGTAAAGACTTGCCAGCCCACTGCCCTAACCCGGCCATGCCGCTGTGGTCGTCGCATCCGCGCGTGTTTCTGGAATTCAACAAAGACGGTATCGCCAAGTGCCCCTACTGCGGCACGGCGTATACCCTGAAGGAAGGCGCCAGCGCCGGCCATCATTAAACTGCCCAGCGGCGCGCCCCCAGCGCGCCGTTTTTATTTGCACCAGCCCGGAGTCGTCATGAAACGTCTGAAAGAACTCAATGGCAGCGCCGCCGAAGTCGAAGCGGCTTTCTACGATGCCTTGCACCGCGCCGATCTCGAAGCGCTGATGGCGCTGTGGGCCGACGATGAAGAAATCGTCTGCATCCACCCGGGCGGCGCACGCCTGATCGGCCATGCCGCCATCCGCGCCTCGTGGGAAACCATTTTGACGGCCGGCGGCCTGCACATCGTGCCGGCGCAGCTGCATGAAACGCACAATTTGATGAGCTCGGTGCACACGGTCATCGAAGGCATCACCGCCGAAGAAGGCGCTCCGGCGCATCTGCTGGCGACAAATGTGTACGTCAAGACGCCGCGCGGCTGGCGCATCGTGCTGCACCACGCCTCTGTCGCCCCCGGCGGCGCGCCGGCCGACGCCACGGGAACGCAGATCCTGCACTGATGTCGTTGCTTCTTTCCTATACCGCCCCGCTCTGGCTGCCTGGCGGCCACGCGCAGACAATTTATCCGGCCGTGTGCCTCGCCAAGCCGGCCGTGGCCTTCCGCCGCGAACGCTGGCAAGCTCCCGATGGCGACTTCGTCGACGTCGACCTGGTCGACGGCCAGCCGGGCCAGCCCTTCGTGGTGCTGTTCCACGGCCTGGAAGGCTCGTCGAACAGCCATTACGCGCGCGCCCTGATGAGCGAAGTAGCGGCGCGCGGCTGGTCGGGCGCCGTGCCGCACTTTCGCGGCTGCTCGGGCGAAGCCAACCTGGCGCCGCGTTTCTACCATTCGGGCGATGCGCAAGAAGTCGACTGGATCGTGCAGCGCCTGCGCCCGCGTGCCACGGGCAAGTTTTACGCGGCCGGCGTGTCGCTGGGCGGCAACGCCCTGCTGTGCTGGCTGGGCCAGTCGCAGCACCAGGCCGATTTCATCGATGCGGCGGCGGCCGTGTCGGCCCCGCTGGACCTGGCGCAAGGGGGCAAGGCCCTGTCTTCGGGAGCCAACCGGCTCTACACGCGCATGTTTTTGAACACCTTGAAACCGAAATGCCTGGCCAAGCTGGAACAGTTTCCCGGCCTGTTCCCGCGCGACGCCATGCTGGCCGCGCGCGACTTGCACGCCTTCGACAATGTCGTCACGGCGCCCCTGCACGGCTACCGCGACGCCGACGATTACTGGCACCGCGCCAGCGCCAAGCATGTCTTGCAGGACATCACCGTACCGACCCTGGTGCTCAATGCCCAGAACGATCCTTTCCTGCCCGGGCGCTTCCTGCCGCGCAGCGCCGCGCCGCAGGTCACACTCGAGTATCCGCGCCACGGCGGCCATGTCGGCTTTGCCGCTGGCAAGTTACCAGGAAGCACACGCTGGCTGCCACAGCGCCTGATCCATTTTTTTGAAGGCGGCAACACGGCGCCATCGGCACCACAAAGCTGTCACGCTGCTAGCTCGCAAACGCACACGGAAAACGCTACACATGGATGAACTCGTCAAACAGGCGCTGGCCAAATGGCCGAACGTGCCGCACTGCTACGGCTGGCTGGGCCTGGATGCGCGCGGCCACTGGCGCATGCGCGACCAGCAGGCGCAACAGCAACAACTGCCCGGCGACAAGATCGCCCATACAGCGCTGCTGGGATTTATCAACCGCAATTACGACCATGACGACCGGGGCTGCTGGTTTTTTCAGAATGGCCCGCAGCGCGTCTACCTGAACCTGGAAGCGACGCCGTATATCGCCCGCAGCGATCCGCAGCACGGTTTTGTCTTGCAGACGGGCGCGCCGCTGGCGGCCATCGAGGCAGCGTATCTATGCGACAACGGCGCGCTCATCTTGCGCCAGGGCGATATCGTGGCGCAGGTCGACGACCGCGACATGGCGCAAGTGCTGCCATCGCTGCGGCTCGACGGCCTGGCGGCCAGCGACGAGGCCCTGCTGGCCTGGCTGGAAAATGGGCAAGGCAACTTGATGTTATTGCATGACGGCAAGGAGATTGCCGTGCAGCCGCTGGCCTATGCCAGCGTACCGCTCACTTTCGGCTTCCAGCCGGTGCCGCAAGCCGATCAAGACTAGCCCTTCTGGTCCTTGATCTGTTCGCGGCGCTTTTCCTGCAATTCGCGCTCGCGCGCATCGATCACGGCCTGGTCATAAAAGGTCGCGTCCGTCGACTTGCGGGCGATGGTCAGCTGGTCCAGCGCGGCCATGGTGGCGCCCTGCAGCACGTAGGATTCGGCCAACGCCATGTGCTGCAAGGTCATCTTGCCCTGGTCCGCATAGGCTTTCGCCAATAAATCATACAGTTCCGGCTCTTCCTTGTAGAGCTGCACCTGGTCGCGCAGATACAAGGTAGCCTGCTCCAGCTTGCCGGCAGCCATCAGCGCTTCCGCATACTGATGCGCAATGCCGCGCGAGAGGGGAAACTGCTGGCGCGCCGCATCGGCCGCCTTCAACGCTTGCTGCGCCACTTCCTTCTTCTGCGCCGGCATCAGCAGCACTTCCAGCCCCATCGCCGCCAGCAGCGAATTGGGATCCTGCGTGCCGCCCGAGGTAAACACATTCGGCCCGGCCGGCTTGTGCAGGGCGGCATTGGCGGCATCGAGCTCCTTCTGCGCCTCCGCCGGCTTGCCCTGCTTGACGGCGACAAAGGACAAGCCGTAATGGGCTGCCACCACCTGGAAGCGGCTTTGCTGTTCCAGCTGCGTCTTGAAGACGGCCTTGGCATTCAACAGGCCTTGCACGCTTTCATCCTGCAGCACGCGGGCACGCGCGCGGGCCAGGTGGAAACTCAGGCTGTCCGGACGCTGCTTGTAGGGCTGCTCGCGGATGCGCGCCTGGATGTCGGCGATGCGTTCCGTCGTCAGCGGGTGGGTCTGCAGATAGGCGGGCATCAGGTCGCTGTACGAGCGGCTGGCCGCCTGCATGCGGCCGAAGAAGGCCACCATGCCGGTGGTGTCGAAACCGGCTTCGCCCATGATCTGGAAGCCGATGCGGTCGGCCTCGCGTTCGGCATCGCGGCCAAAATTGAGCTGGCGCTGGATGGCCAGGCCCTGGCCGGCGGCAAACACGCCCAGCGCCACGTCGCCGCCCGCGCGCGACGCGAGCGCCGCCAGCAGCATGGCCGCCAGCGGCATCAGGGCATCCTGGCGCTGCTGGCCCAGCATGCGCGCGATATGGCGCTGCGCCACGTGGCCGATCTCGTGCGACAGCACCGACGCCAGTTCCGCCTCCGTTTGCGCCGCCAGCACGAGCGCCGAATGGACGCCGATGAAGCCGCCGGGCAAGGCAAACGCGTTCAACTGGGGATCGCGCACGGCAAAGAAGAAATAGTCGTAATTCGTTTCGCCGCGCACGCTGGGGCGCGCCGCCACGAGGGCGTTGCCGAAAGTGTTCAGGTATTCCAGCAGCGGGGCGTCATCGAGGTAATCGCGGTCGCCGCGGATGCCGCGCATGATTTCCTCGCCGATCTTGCGCTCCATCGCCGGCGACAGGTCTTCGCGCGAGGTATCGCCCAGATTCGGCAGGTTCGGCGCCGGCGGCACGGCCAGCGGCGTCCAGCTGCCGGCCGGCTTGGCCGCCGTGCTGGGGGCCGCCGCCACCGGCGCAGACGTATAGGTTTGCGCCAGCGCAAACGGCGCCGCCAGCCAGAATGCAGCCAGCATGGATGCGCGCCGGGAGCGGCGCAGCCATGCCGGACCGGCGTTTTCAAGGATGATCGGAAGGGGAGTTTTTGAATTCACGGGTGCTATCATACCTTGTTAGCGGCGCCTATTCCCACGCGTGCCGCGCCCCACTCCTCACCTATTTTGACGCCATGACAACAGCAGACAAGCAAGCCCCCGCCGGAGAACTGACCCATTTCGACGCCACGGGCCAGGCCCATATGGTCGATGTGGGCAGCAAGGAAGACACGCGCCGCAGCGCCGTGGCCGCCGGCACCATCCGCATGCAGCCCGCCACGCTGGCATTGATCATTTCCGGCAATGCGAAAAAGGGCGACGTGCTGGGCATCGCCCGCATCGCCGCCATCATGGGCGCCAAGCGCACCAGCGACCTGATTCCGCTGTGCCACCCGCTGGCCCTCACGCGTGTCACCGTCGACTTCGAAGTAGATGAAGCAGCCAACAGCGTGCACTGCCGCGCCCAGGTCGATACCACGGGCAAGACGGGCGTGGAAATGGAAGCGCTCACTTCCGTGCAGATCGGTTTATTGACCATCTACGATATGTGCAAGGCCGTCGACCGGGGCATGGTCATGACCAACGTGCGCGTGCTGGAAAAGCATGGCGGCAAGTCGGGCGATTGGCACGCCGAGCTGTAACTATGCTGCCTGGCGCGCCGGCTGGCCCAGGACGCGGCGCACGTCGCACAGCAGCCAGACGGCACTGGCCAGGCACAGCACGATGATGGCCACGGACAGGGGCAAGTGGAATTGTTCCAGCCCTGCCAGCGCAAAGCCGGCGTGGATAAGACACGTTCCTACGCCCAGCGCGGCGCACACACCCGCATACAGGGTCGCCTGCGGGGTTGCCAGCAGCACGTGCCGGTAACCGACCAGCACCAGGGCAATCGCTGCCAGGTTAAACACCAGGAAACCCTGGATGCCGCCCGGCACATGAAACATTTCCCATTCGCGCCAGTACGCCGCATCGACCTGATGCAGGATCAACAACAACATCGTCCAGAAATAGCTGCGTGGCATAAGATTTACATTCGTCAATATTGACGCAATTGTAAAGCCAGAGCCGCGCACCGGCACGCGCACAGGGCATTTTTCTATGCGAATATGAATTTCATTGATATAGGTGCTTTTTCATCAAGAAATCATGCATACTGCGAGTCGTCCATATCGAGATGAGCATCGCATGACAAGCAACAAGCCCGCCGCGGAAAACAAGCTCCAGGACTTCGAATTCGAGGCGATGAATCTGCAGGTGGGCGGACGCATCCAGTTCATCACGCATCGCACCATCAAACCGATCCAGCATTTCTCGACCCTGATCGGCTATGTAAAAGACGAGTACCTGATCGTCAAGATTCCCATGGAAAACGGTGCGTCCATCGTGCTCAACGAGGGCGACAAGCTGACCATCCGCGTGTTTTCCGGCGTCACCGTGTGTTCGTTTGCCTGCAGCGTGCTGCGCATCTTTGGCCGCCCCCTCAATTACGTGCACCTGAGCTTTCCCGACGCCATCCAGGGCACCAGCCTGCGCACGGCCATGCGCGTGAAAGTGGACATTCCGGCGCAGCTGAGCTACCGCGACGTGGCGGCCGTGCCCGTGTTCATCGTCAACCTCAGCGTCTCGGGGGCGCTGATCGAGGCGCCCAGCATGCTTACGCCGGACGACGAGGGCGTCGCGCTCAGCTTTACCCTGCTGGTGCAGCCGAACAAGCATCAGATGCGCGTCAATACGCGCGCGCGCATCCAGAACGTCAGCGTGGGCAAGCCGTCGAATGGCAATGCAGCCGAGGTCGCCGAAATCTATACGTATGGCGTGCAATTCATCGACCTCGAACCGACCCACTACACCCTGCTGCAAAACCTCACCTATGAAGCGCTGATCGCAGACCGGCAAAAAATCGTCTGACACGGGCGCGGCATGCGCCGCTCACTGCGTCGCCACCACCTTGGGAATATTGTTCTTGGTAATGGCTTCCCTGGCCGCCGCATTCGTCACGCTGGTGCTGTTAAACCAGCTCAGGCTGCTGGTGCCGAGCTGCAGCTCCATGTTCACCGTCTGGCCACTCATGCCACTGCCCATGTCGCCCGCCAGGGTCAGCTCGATATTGCCCTTGTCGACCTTGGCGCTGGCCACTTCGCGCGTGGCACTGAACACGGGGATGGCGCTGGGCGCGGCCGGGGTAGGTGTACTGCAGACATCTGCCAGTCCGCCGTTTTCCTGCACGCACAGGGCCACGGCTGTCTTCAGCGGCGCGGCGGCCGCCAGCACGTTGCTGACCTTGGCCCGCATCGTATAGTCGCCGTACTGGGGAATGGCCACGGCCGCCAGGATGCCAGCGATGGCCACCACGATCATCAGTTCTATCAGGGTAAATCCGCTCTGCGCGCGCATCGTCTCCTCCCATGGTGCATTGCTCACGGCTGGGACGGTGCAAGCGCCATGCCAGCAGCGCGCCCGGGCAGCGGCGGTACACGTGGAAAGAAAAGCGACACATTTGGGCAGGTTCGGACCAACTGCGTCGGCCCAGGCCGGGCAACGGCCTGTCTTACGGACAAAAAAAAGGAGCCGAAGCTCCTTTTTGGTACTGCGTGAACCAGGCTGAAATTACAGCATGGCTTTCAGCAGACGCGCCATTTCCGACGGGTTTTTGGTCACGGTGATGCCGCAAGCTTCCATGATTTCCAGCTTGGCTTGTGCCGTATCGGCACCGCCCGAGATCAGCGCGCCGGCGTGGCCCATGCGCTTGCCTGGAGGAGCGGTGACGCCAGCGATGAAGCCGACGACCGGTTTTTTCATGTTGTCTTTGATCCAATACGCCGCGTTGGCTTCGTCCGGACCGCCGATTTCGCCGATCATGATGACCGCGTCGGTATCTGGATCATCATTGAACATCTTCATGATGTCGATGTGCTTCAGACCGTTGATCGGGTCGCCGCCGATACCGACTGCCGACGATTGGCCCAGGCCCAGTGCGGTCAGCTGACCCACTGCTTCATAGGTCAGGGTGCCCGAACGCGAAACCACGCCGATGCGGCCCTTTTTATGGATGTGACCTGGCATGATGCCGATCTTGATTTCGTCTGGCGTGATCAAGCCTGGGCAGTTAGGGCCCAGCAGCAAGGTTTTGCTGCCCGACTTGGCCATACGGTCTTTCAAGGCCATCATGTCACGTACAGGAATGCCTTCGGTGATGCAAATGGCCAGATCCATTTCAGCTTCGACAGCTTCCCAGATCGCCGCTGCCGCGCCTGCTGGCGGCACGTAGATCACGGAAACGTTGGCGCCGGTTTCTTTTTTCGCTTCGGTGACGCTAGCGAAAATAGGAATGCCTTCGAAGTCTTCGCCGGCTTTCTTCGGGTTCACGCCTGCCACGAAGGCAGCTTTGCCGTTCGCGTAGTCGCGGCAACCGCGGGTGTGGAACTGGCCGGTCTTGCCGGTGATCCCTTGGGTTACGACTTTGGTATCTTTATTGATCAGAATGGACATGTTGATTCCTTAATTAAGCTTGACCGGCAGCAGCGGCAACGACGCTCTTGGCTGCATCTTCCATGGTGTCGGCTGCGATGATAGGCAGACCGGAATCGGCCAGCATCTTTTTGCCCAGATCTTCGTTGGTGCCCTTCATGCGCACCACCAGCGGTACGTTCAGCGAAACGGCTTTCACCGCGGCGATGACGCCTTCGGCGATCACGTCGCAACGCATGATGCCGCCGAAAATGTTCACCAGGATGGCTTTCAGGCCTGGGTTTTTCAGCATGATCTTGAACGCTTCGGTCACTTTTTCTGCCGTGGCACCGCCGCCGACGTCGAGGAAGTTGGCTGGCTCGCCGCCGAACAGTTTAATCGTGTCCATGGTGGCCATGGCCAGGCCGGCGCCGTTCACCAGGCAGCCGATGTTGCCGTCGAGCGAAATGTAGGCCAGGTCGAATTTCGACGCTTCGATTTCAGCTGGATCTTCTTCGTCCAGATCGCGCAGGGCGATGATTTCCGGGTGACGGAACAGGGCGTTCGGGTCAAAGTTGAACTTGGCGTCCAGAGCGATGACTTTGCCGCTGCCGGTGACGATCAGCGGATTGATTTCGGCCAGCGAGCAGTCGGTTTCCCAGTACGCTTTGTACAGGCCTTGCAGGTTGACGCGGGCGTCGACGATCGAACCGGCAGGCACGCCGATTTTGGCGGCGATGTCGTCTGCCTGGGCATCGGTCAGGCCGACGCTAGGCTCGATGGTGACGTGGTGGATCTTCTCAGGGTGGCTCTCGGCCACTTCTTCGATGTCCATGCCGCCTTCGGACGAAGCCATCAGGACGATTTTCTGGGTGACGCGGTCGGTGACCAGCGAAACGTACAGTTCTTGTTTGATGTCGGCGCCTTCTTCCACCAGCAGGCGGTTGACTTTCTGGCCTTCGGCGCTGGTCTGGTGCGTGATCAGCTGCATGCCCATGATCTGGTCAGCGTATTCTTTGACCTGTTCGATCGATTTTGCCACTTTCACGCCGCCGCCCTTGCCGCGGCCACCTGCGTGGATCTGCGCCTTGACGACCCATACCGGGCCGCCCAGGGTTTCCGCGGCCTTGACTGCCTCGTCGACGGACATGCACGGAATGCCGCGTGGTACCGTCACTCCGAATTGCCGGAGGATTTCTTTGGCTTGATACTCATGGATTTTCATGCTGGCTTCCCTTCTGATACTGATTTGTAAAAATACGGTTAGTGGTGCAAAAAAACAGGAAATACAGCGCCGGGGTCACGCTTTGGCTACCCAGCGCGGGTAGTACTGTGCAACTGCCCCACCATCGGTGCGCAAGGCGTGACACTTGTCGAGTTGAAACGGCTTTTCATGCGACAAATCAGCATTCTCACCGTCACGGGTCGACCAGACATCGCCGGCAAATGCCTGAACCGTCGCAGTCGGCAAGACTTGCGCCAGTTCGGTCAAATGGGTACAGCCAGCGATTCCCGCCAGGCGCTGTTTCAAGTCGCGGCGGAAATTCTTCAATAAATTCAAACCGATCAGCGCACTGTAAGCGGGGCCGATGGTATCGCAAAAACCGGGATAGGGCACGGCATCGGAGGCGGCTTCGGCCTCGACGATGGTCAGTTCGCGATCGACGGTGATGCGTAAATGGAGGTCATGCAGGGGAGTGCCGGCGGGACGGGGGCCGGAGGCCAGGGTCGCGTCATAGCTTTTGATATCAGTGATACGGGCGTCAATATCCCACAGGCCGTCGTCGCGCACATACGCTTGGACGTCGATAACGCGGGAGTGCCGTAGGGCGCGCCGGGATACGGGAGTTGACAGGGGCATAAGACCGATGCCGCTTGCGCGGCCAAAATTTAGTAAGCAGCCATGTGCATAAAGCACGCCGTTCGCAGCTTCTACGAACAGCAACCGCACCTGCGGCGCCGCAAAAACCCTAAAAGTGTAGCACATTGGGCGCAGGTTGCGCCGCAACATAATTTTTCATTGCTTCGTTAAAAACATTTCAAATTATAAATAGAAAACAGTGATTTTCATGAAGTCATTCGCGAAACGAATGATTGATATCATAAAAATCACTACCATTGTCATGCAGCGAGGTGCTTCGGCATCCGCATCAATCAGCCACGCCCAGCGCCTGCAGGATGGGCAGCACGGTGACGCGGAAGCTTTCCGCCTGCACGGCCAGTTCGGCCAGGTTGTCTTCTTCCGTCGTCAGCACCGTGCCATTGCGCACCATGGTTTGCTGCAGTGCGCGGAAAGCCTGCCAGGCAAATGCCGCCCAGGCGTCGGCCTCCTGATGCCCTTCCAGCCTGGCCAGCAGGAACAACTGTTGCAGATGCAACACACCCACGCCACCGCCCGTCACCGGGCTGGCCAATGCGGCCAGGTCGGTGCGGCCCAGGGCCTTTCCCAGCAGATGCCGGTTCAGCCTGGCCGTGGCCGGCCGCGCCTGTGCGATCGCAGCGTCATCCTGCACCGGCGATATGCAGGCTTTATGGGCCAGCACCAGCAGCATCTGCAGCAGGCTGCCCAGGTCAGCCAGATTGGCGGGCAAACGCTGTTGCAGCTCGGCTATGGTATGCGGCTTGCCGTCACCGAGCAGCTCCAGCAGGGGGCCATACACGGCCTGGTCCAGATCGGCCTCGCCCAAGGCACCCGTCACCTTCATGGAGATCTGCTCGACCGGCGCCACCAGCAGGATGCGTACAGCGCGCAGTGCGGCAGCCTGTTCATGCGCGGTCAGCTTGCGGCTGCCCTTGACCCAGTAATCCTGGCGAAACTGCCGGTTCAGCAGAAAATCGGCGGTGTTCTCGCGGAAAGTGGCATCCGGAATCTGCGCCAGGAAAGCCAGGTGTTCGGGCGAGAAATTGAGCGGGGCAACATGATCGGGGTAGGCGGCCGAACCGGCAAACTCGAGCTTGACCCCGGCCAGCACCGGCTTGATGGCCGAAAACGATACCGGTTGCCAGTAATGATTGAAATATTCGTGGGACAGATAATTCGGATCCTGCTCACCGAGCTGTTGCAGCCGCAGGGCGATGCTGGGATTGGCCAGCAGGTAGCGCGGCTTGGTCTCCATCATGCGGTTGACAAAGGATAGCGCGCTGCCCACGCGCGTCAGGGAATCCTGCCCCGGCGCGCTCAGCACGCGGCTGTGCTGCTCCATCAGGTCGCGGATCGGCGCCATCGCCGCCCAGCCCGCCTGCGTGTTGTAACTGATGTACAGCACGCCACCCGGCTTGAGCTTGCGCGCAAGGAAATCGGCGATATGCGCCTGGTTTTCCGGCGAGATCCAGCTCCAGATACCGTGCAGGGCGATGAAATCGAAGTCAGGCAGGTCGGTACGGGCGCAAAAATCCTGGAACGATTGCTCCGACAGCACGGCGCCATTGCCGGAGACCTCGGCCAGTTCCTGCGCAAAGGCGGTCTGGGCCGGATTGAAATCAGTGCCATACCAGCGTGTGCAGGACGCTGCGGCATGGATATTGACGGTCACGCCCTGGCCAAAGCCGAGTTCGCATGCGGTGCTGACCTTCGGCGGCTGTATGCCCCAGCTCAGCAGCAACAACTGTATGCGCAAGGGGTTCAATTCCGTGTAATAGCCGTAGGTGTATGCGGTTTCGGCCGTGTAGCCGGCATGCCAAGCGCTCATCAGGTGTCCCGTATATCAAGTAAAAAAGCTGGGACGCAACATGCGCAGCAGCAATTGGGCAGAATAACTGATCCTTGCTGTCAAGTTAACAAATATTACTCGTCGTCGGGCTCCAGGCCTTTCAAGGCCACCTGCACGGCGCGCTGCGAAAAACCGCGCTGCATCAGGAAGCGCACCTGCTTGTTGCGCTGCTCGGCATCCTGCGCCACTTCACCGAATTTGCGGCGCCACACTTCGCAGGCGCGCGCGGTCTCGCCTTCGGCCAGGCCCGCCTTGAGTTCCTGCAGCGCTTCACCGCCGATGCCATGGCTTTGCAATTCCGCCATGATGCGGCTATTGCCGAAACGGGCCGAGCGGCGGTGGATCAGCGATTCGGAAAAGCGCTCCTGCGACAGCCAGTTGGCCTGCTCCAGGCTGTCGAGCAAGGCTTCCACATCATCGCCTTCCTGCGCATGCCGCTGCAGCTTGCGCCGCAATTCCATGCGGCTATGCTCGCGCATCGACAGAAAGCGGAGCGCCCTGCCCTTCAAGCTTAGTTGTACTGCAGCCATACACCCACCTTGTCTTTCATTCCACGATCACAGCACCCAAACACAATCGCCGCCCGGCGCAACAGCGCGGGACGGCGATCAGGATCCTACCTTGCGGCAAGCCATGCGTAGGTCGGATCAGGCCCCTTGGGCCGTAATCCGACAACATTGTTGGCGTCTGATCCGACAACATTGTTGACGTCTGTGGTGTTGTCGGATTACGCGCGGCTTTGCCGCGCTCATCCGACCTACTCTGCCTTGGCTTCCGCCTTGGCAGCCTTGTCAGCGGCTTTATCCGCTTTTTCCGGCTTTTCAGCAGCCAGCGGGGGCAGTTCACGCACGCCCAGCGACGCGCGGACCTTGTTTTCGATTTCGCGGGCCAGCGCCGGACGCTCTTGCAGGAAGGCGCGGGCGTTGTCCTTGCCCTGGCCGATGCGTTCGCCGTTGTAGCTGTACCACGAACCGGATTTTTCCACGATCTTGGCATCCGAGCCCAGGTCCAGGATTTCACCTTCGCGCGAAGTACCGGCGCCGTACAGGATGTCGAAGTGCGCTTCCTTGAACGGTGGCGCAATCTTGTTCTTGACGACCTTGACCTTGGTTTCGTTGCCGATCACTTCATCGCCGGACTTGATCGAGCCGGTGCGGCGGATATCGAGGCGCACGGAGGCGTAGAATTTCAGCGCATTGCCGCCCGTGGTGGTTTCAGGACTGCCGAACATCACGCCGATCTTCATGCGGATCTGGTTGATGAAGATGACCAGGGTATTCGTGCGGTTGATGGAACCGGTCAATTTACGCAGGGCTTGCGACATCAGACGCGCTTGCAAGCCTGGCAGGGAATCGCCCATGTCGCCTTCGATCTCGGCGCGTGGCGTCAGTGCGGCCACGGAGTCGATGACGACCAGGTCGACGCTGCCCGAACGCACGAGGGCGTCGCAGATTTCCAGCGCCTGCTCGCCCGTGTCCGGTTGCGAGATCAGCAATTCGTGCAGGTTCACGCCCAGTTTTTGCGCGTAACCGACGTCGAGCGCGTGCTCGGCATCGATAAAGGCGCACGTGCCGCCCAGCTTTTGCATTTCAGCAATGGTTTGCAGGGTCAGCGTGGTTTTACCCGACGATTCAGGACCGTAGATTTCCACCACGCGGCCGCGCGGCAAGCCGCCCACGCCCAGCGCGATATCGAGGCCGAGCGAACCGGTCGACACGACTTGCACTTCTTCGATCACCGCGCTGGCATCCATGCGCATGACCGAACCTTTGCCAAACTGCTTCTCGATCTGCGCCAGTGCGGCGGCGAGCGCCTTGGCTTTTTCCGATGCGGGTACTACAGCTTTTTTATCGTCCATATGTTCTTTCAGCCGTTCTACAGTTGCGGACTCAGTGGAATCCGGCAGCCTGCGATAGCGCCAGTGGGTTAAATTCTTTACACAGACAGTACTGTATAAAAAAACAGTGATCAATGCAAGCGGAACGTGGATTTGTTTTGAAACAGATCAATACAACCCTGGTTTTTCACAAAAACTATCCACCTTGCGGGAAATGAAACACAATACAGACTTCAGATGTCCTGATGTTGCAAGCATAGGAAGTGCACCATGCGTATTTTACTTGCCGAAGATGACAGCGTGCTGGCCGATGGCCTGACCCGCTCGCTGCGCCAGTCCGGTTATGCCATCGACTACGTCAAGACCGGCCAGGAGGCCGATACGGCCCTGTCCACCCAGGAATTCGATCTGCTGATCCTCGACCTGGGCCTGCCGAAGATGTCCGGCCTGGAGGTGCTGCGCCGCCTGCGCGCGCGCGCCTCGCTGCTGCCGGTGCTGATCCTGACGGCTGCCGATTCCATCGAACAACGCGTGAATGGACTCGACCTGGGTGCCGATGATTATATGGCCAAGCCGTTCGCCCTGTCGGAACTGGAGGCAAGAGTGCGCGCCCTGACGCGCCGCGGCGCCGGTGGCGGCGCCACCGTCATCAAGCACGGCCCCCTCAGCTACGACCAGGTGGGGCGCAGCGCCTACATCAACGACCAGATGCTCGACCTGTCGGCGCGCGAACTGGGCTTGCTGGAAATCCTGCTGGGCCGCACCGGCCGCCTCGTCTCGAAAGAGCAGCTGGTCGACCACCTGTGCGAATGGGGCGAAGAAGTGTCGAACAACGCCATCGAGGTGTATGTGCACCGCCTGCGCAAGAAGATCGAGGTGGGCGGCGTGCGCATCGCCACCGTGCGCGGTCTCGGCTATTGCCTGGAAAAATACTCGGAAGCGGCGCGCCTGAACGCCGAAGCGGGCGAGGCGGCAGGCCCGGCCAGCGGACCCGCCAGCAAGTGAAGGCGCGCGAAGCGCCAGCGGACGAGGTGGACGACGACGACTGGTTCGAGCCGCCCACCACGGAGCAGGATGACACCATCGAGCATTCGCTGTTTGGCGAAATCCTCGACTGGATGCTGGCGCCCTTGCTGCTGCTGTGGCCGATGAGCATCGCCATCACCTACCTGGTGGCCAAGGGCATCGCCAATCAACCGTTCGACCATGCGCTGGAAGACAGCGTGACCGTGCTGACGCAGCAGGTCAAGCAAGCCGATGGCGCGATGCTGCGCCGCATGCCGGACAAAAACAGCAATAACAAGGGCCGCGACTTCCTGCGCGGCGACGATGTCGACACCCTGTATTACCTGGTGGTGGGCGGGCGCGGCGAATACCTCGACGGCGACCGCGACTTGCCGCCGCCGCAAGAGCCCGACAAATACCGCAGCGGCATGGTGCTGTTTCGCAACGACACCATCCATGGCACGCCCGTGCGCGTGGCGTTCAGCTATCTCGACATGCCGTCCGGCAGCGACGACGAACCGCGCCGCACGCTGGTGCAAGTGGCCGAGACGCTGGAAAAACGGGCCCAGCTGGCCAACGAAATCATCAAGGGCGTGATCTTGCCGCAGTTCATCATCCTGCCCGTGATCCTGGCCCTGGTCTGGTTTGCCCTGGCGCGCGGCCTGTCGCCGCTGGCGCAATTGCAGGAGCGCATACGTGCCCGGCCACCCGACGATTTGAGCCCCATCGAATCGGGCCAGGTGCCCGAGGAAATCACGCCATTGGTCGGTTCGCTCAACGAGATGCTGGCGCGGCTGTCGCTGTCGATCGACATGCAGAAACGCTTCATCGCCGATGCCGCGCACCAGATGAAAACGCCGCTGGCCGGCATGCGCATGCAATCCGAGCTGGCCTTGCGCCAGACCGACCACGACGAGATTCACCGCTCGCTGCTGCAACTGGCGAAAAGTTCGGAAGCGGCCACGCGCCTGGTCAACCAGCTGCTGGCCCTGGCGCGCGCGGAAAACCAGCCGCAGGCGGGCACGGCGTTCGAACCGATCGAGCTGAGCGAACTGGCGCGCGGCGTGGTGCAGGACTGGGTGCAAGCGTCGTTTGCCCAGCATATCGACCTGGGCTTCGAACAGCCCGCGTATTCGATCATGATTTCCGGCAATCCCATGATGCTGCGTGAACTGCTGAGTAACCTGATCGACAATGCCCTGCGCTACACGCCGGCCGGCGGCAGCGTCACGGTACGCGTGCGCAGCACCCTGGAACTGGCCATCCTGGAAGTGGAAGATACGGGCCCCGGCATACCGCAGGCCGAGCGGGCGCACGTGTTTGAACGCTTTTACCGCATTCTCGGCAGCAATGTCGATGGCAGCGGCCTGGGCCTGGCCATCGTGCGCGAGATCGCCCAGCAGCATGGCGCCGAAGTCGATATTTTTAACAATCCGCGCGCGCAGGCGCCGAAACTGCCGGGCACCCTGCTGCGCCTGAGCATTGCCCTGCTGTTGCCGGACGCGCCAGAAGAGGATGACATCACGTATGGATAAGCCCAGCCTTCCCGCAGCGCCGCTGCGGCCGGCGCGCACACCCAGCCCCGAGCTGCAGGCGCGCCTCGACGTGCACTGGCACAAGACGCGGCGCCTGACGGCCATCCTGCTGCTGATCTGGCTGCTGACGGGCTTCCTGACCGTGTTTTATGCGCGCGAACTGCTGCACCTGAATCTGTTCGGCTGGCCGCTGCCCTTCTATATGGCGGCCCAGGGCGCCTCGCTGGTGTATCTGGCCATCATCGCCTTCTATGCCTGGCGCATGCGACGCCTGGATCGGGATTTTCATGCCGAGGAGAAAACATGAGCGGCCAGCGCAGCTTCTTTGCGCGGCTGTGCCGCTACTACCTGCTGTTTACCGCCGGTTTCGCCGCCTTCCTGCTGGCCCTGTCGGTGCTGGAACAGGAAGGCATGCCGCGCGCCTGGATCGGCTACCTGTTCATGCTGGTCACCATCACCCTGTACGCCACCATCGGCGTCATCAGCCGCACCTCGAACGTCACCGAATACTATGTGGCGGGGCGCAGGGTGCCGGCCATGTTCAACGGCATGGCCACGGCCGCCGACTGGATTTCGGCCGCCAGCTTCATCAGCCTGGCCGGCGGCCTGTATCTGAACGGCTTCGACGGTCTGGCCTTCATCATGGGCTGGACGGGTGGCTATTGCCTGGTGGCGCTATTGATCGCGCCCTACCTGCGCAAATTCAGCCAGTACACGATTCCCGACTTCCTCGCCGCCCGCTACGGCAGCGGCACCGACAAACGGGGCGCCAGCGTGCGCGTGGTGGCCGTGGCCGCCACCATCATCGTCTCGTTTACGTATGTGGTGGCGCAGATCTACGCCGTCGGCCTGATCGCTTCGCGCTTTACGGGCGTGGATTTTTCCGTCGGTATCTTCCTGGGACTGGCCAGCATCCTCGTTTGCTCCTTTCTTGGCGGCATGCGCGCCATCACCTGGACGCAGGTAGCGCAGTACATCATCATCCTGGTCGCCTTTCTGATTCCCGCCATGTGGCTGTCGGTCAAGCATGCAGACAATCCCGTGCCGCAGATCGCCTACGGCAAGGTGCTGCCGCAACTGAGCGCGCGCGAACACGTGCTGGAAACGGACCCGAAAGAAAACGAAGTGCGGGCCATCTTCCGCCAGCGCGCGCAAAGCTACCAGGAGCGCATCGCCGGCTTGCCCGGTTCCTGGGAGCAAGGCCGGCTGGCGGCCCAGCGCCAACTCGATCATTTGCGCCAGCGCAATACCTCGCTGTTCGATATCCGCAACGCGGAGCGCTACCTGGTCGCCTATCCGAAAAGCCCGGACGAGGCACGCGTGTTGTGGCAGGCGGCGCAGGTACAAAATCAGAAACGCGCCGAACCCATCATTCCGCACGCGCAGCCGTTTCCCGCCGCCGACCGCGAGCAGTCCGACATCAAGCGCAACAATTTCCTGGCACTCGTGTTTTGCATGATGCTGGGCACGGCCGCCCTGCCGCATATCCTGATGCGATCCTATACCACGCCCTCCGTGCACGAAACGCGTGTGTCCGTCTTCTGGGCCCTGTTTTTCATCTTGTTGATCTATCTCACGATTCCCGCGCTGGCCGTACTGGTCAAGTACGATATTTACTCGGCACTGGTAGGCACGCAATACACGAACCTGCCCACCTGGGTGTCGTACTGGGCCAATGTGGACAAGCTCAGTCCCCTGATCAGCATCGTCGACGTCAATCGCGACGGCATCGTGCAACTGGCGGAAATTTCCATCGATGCCGACGTGCTGGTGCTGGCCACGCCCGAGATCGCCGGCCTGCCCTACGTGATTTCCGGCCTGGTGGCGGCCGGCGGCCTGGCCGCCGCCCTGTCGACGGCGGACGGCTTGCTGCTGGCCATTTCAAATGCCCTGTCGCACGACATCTATTACAAGGTGGTCGATCCCAGCGCCTCGACGCAAAAGCGCGTGACGATTTCAAAATTGCTGCTGCTGGCCGTGGCCTTCATCGCCGCCTATGCGGCTTCGCAAAAGCCGGCCGATATCCTGTCGCTGGTGGGCGTGGCCTTTTCGCTGGCTGCCTCGACCCTGTTCCCGCCACTGGTGCTGGGCGTCTTCTGGCAGCGCGCCAATTACCAGGGGGCGCTGGCCGGCATGCTGGCCGGCTTTGGCGTATGCCTGTATTACATGCTGCATACGAGCGCCATGCTGGGCGGCACCCCGGATGGCCAATGGCTGCATATCGCGCCCATTTCCGCCGGCATCTTCGGCGTGCCGGCCGGCCTGGCCGCCGCCGTGCTGGTCAGCTGGCTGACACCGGCGCCGGGGCGGCGCAGCATGGGGCTGGTCGAGCATATCCGGGCGCCGGAATAATGGCATGAAAATACCTGGCGGGACTCGCCAAAAATTGCCGCAAATGATAGCCTAGCGGAAATAGTATTCAAAATAAATACTATATCTTACAACTTGATGCGGAGTGTCCATGCGGTCCAGCCTTGCCTGCCTCACCCTTACTGCCCTGTTATCGAGCACCATCAGCATGCCGGCCCATGCCGCGGCATCAGTTACGCCGGCAGCGGCGATTCCCGCCGCCGATTTCTTTGCCAATGCCACGCTCAGCGGCGCCATGCTGTCGCCGGACGGGCGCCACGTGGCCGTGCTGGTCAGCGCCAAGGACGGCAGGGTCCAGCTCTACACGGTGGACTTGCCCAGCATGAAGGTCGCGGGCCTGACCTCGTTCGAAGACGCCGATATCAGCAGCATCGCCTGGGTCAACGAGCGGCGCATCGTATACAGCGTGATGGATCGCAATATCGCGCAGGGCGACGTGCAATACGGACCGGGCCTGTATGCGATCAATATTGACGGCAGCGGCTACCGCCAGCTGGCCAGTAACACCTATTCGCGCAAAGCGACGCGCGGCGCGCGCGAGATGCTGAGCTGGAATACGCGGCTGCTCAGCGCCAGCGGCGACCGCGGCACGGACGACGTGTACGTCACGGAAGCCCAGTTCAGCGCCACCGGTACCCTCTCGCAATCGTTGCTGCGCCTCAATACCGTGACCGGCATCAGCAAGCTGGCCGCCAGCATGGCCGATGCCCAGGGATGGCTGCTGGACCAGCAGGGCGAAGTGCGCATCGCCCTGACGGTGAAGGACAACAAGCGCACCCTGTATTACCGCGAGAATGCCGCCGCGCCCTGGAGCAAGCTGCGCGAGAGCGACGTGTACCAGGCGAAGGCGGGCGATTTCTCGCCCGCCTTCTTCGATGCCAAGGGCAACTTCTATGTGCATGCGGCCTACAAGGGCGCGGCCGCCGTATACCGCTACGACCTGGCCGCCGGCGCCATCCAGGGCGCGCCGCTGGCGAACACGCCCGGCTACGATTTTGCCGGCATCCCCGTCCAGGGCAGCGAGGCCTTGCTGGGCATGCGCTTTGAAACGGATGCCGCCGGCACGGTCTGGTTCGACAAGACGCTCGACGCCGTCCAGGCCAAGATCGACGCGCTGTTGCCGGCCACGGTGAATGTCCTGTCCGTGGCCAAGCGGGCGGAGACACCGTTCGTGCTGGTGACGGCCAGTTCCGATGTGCAGCCGGCCAGCGTACTCATCTTTAATACCGAAACGGGCCAGCTCGTGCCAGTCGGCAGCAGCCACCCGGCCATCGATCCCCTGCAAATGTCGCGCAAGACCCTGGTGCGCTACCATGCCCGCGATGGCCTCGACATCCCGGCCTACCTGACCCTGCCCAATGGGCATGCCGGCAAGAACCTGCCCATGGTGGTCATGGTGCACGGCGGCCCCTGGGTGCGCGGCGGCCACTGGAACTGGAACCGCGAAACCCAGTTCCTCGCGTCGCGCGGCTACGCCGTGCTGGAGCCGGACTACCGCGGCAGCACCGGCTATGGCGATGCGCACTACAAGGCAGGCTGGAAGCAATGGGGCTTGAAGATGCAGGACGATATCGCCGATGGCGCCCGCTGGGCCATCGCCAAGGGCTATGCCGACCCGCAGCGCATCTGCATCGCCGGCGCCAGCTACGGCGGCTATTCCACACTGATGGGCTTGCTGAACGATCCCGATCTGTTCAAGTGCGGCATCAACTGGGTGGGCGTGACCGACATCAACATGATGCGCGACGGGCACTGGACGGGTGATTCCGACCTGGCCGACTCTTACAAGAAGAGCGGCATGAAAGACATGGTCGGCGATGCCGTGCTTGATGCAGCGCAACTGCAAGCGACTTCGCCGCTGCAGCAGGCGGCCCGCATCAGGCAGCCGTTGCTGCTCGGCTATGGCGGCGCGGACCACCGCGTGCCGGCAAGCCAGGGCCGCCTGTTCTACCAGGCCGTCAGCAAAACCAATCCCAACGTGGAATGGGTGCTGTATAACGAGGAAGGCCATGGCTGGGCGCTGCAAAAAAACAATGTCGATTTCTGGAGCCGCGCCGAAAAACTGCTGGCGCGCAGCATTGGCCCGGCCAGCGCCGCCGGTGCCGCCACAGCCGCTCCCGCCGCCAGGCCCTGAACCGCATGCCGGGCGCCGCCTGCACCTGGCATGCGGCCGTCAAGCAGCACAACCGCGATGTCGAATGGGTGGTCTACGACGACGAAGGCCATGGCTGAACGCTGCCGAAGAACCGCATCGACTTCTGGGGCCGGGTGGAAAAATTCCTCGACAGAACTATCGGAAAAGACAGCGCCCCGGCAAAAAAGGAGTAGGCTGGAAGGCCGCTCCATTTACGAGGAAATCCCATGCCGTCTGGAAAAATTCTTGTTGCCCAGGGAGGCGGCCCCACCGCCGTCATCAACCAGTCGCTGGTGGGCGTGGTGCTCGAATCGCGGCGTTTTCAACATGTCACGCGCGTGTATGGCGCGCTGCACGGCGTGCGCGGCATCGTCAATGAAGAATTCGTTGATCTGACGCAGGAAACCAGCCACAACCTGGAACTGGTGGCCGCCACGCCCTCGTCGGCCCTCGGCTCCACGCGCGACAAGCCCGATATTGCCTACTGCCAGCAAATCTTTGAAGTCTTGCGCGCGCACGAAATCGAACATTTCTTCTACATCGGCGGCAATGATTCGTCCGACACCGTGCGCATCGTCAGCGAGGAAGCGCACAAGGCCGGCTATCCGCTGCGCTGCATCCACATCCCGAAAACCATCGACAACGACCTGGTGGGCAGCGACCACACGCCCGGTTTTCCCTCGGCCGCGCGCTTCGTCGCGCAAGCGTTCGCCGGCGCCAACCTCGACAACGCGGCCTTGCCCGGCGTGTACGTGGGCGTGGTGATGGGCCGCCATGCGGGCTTTTTGACGGCCGCCTCGGCGCTGGGCAAGAAGTTCCCCGACGATGGCCCGCACCTGATCTACCTGCCCGAGCGCGTCTTCGTGCTGGACAAATTCCTGGCCGACGTGAAAGCCACGTATGAAAAATACGGCCGCTGCGTGATCGCCGTCTCGGAAGGCATCCACGATGCCTCGGGCGAGCCGATCGCCAGCCTGCTGGCCAAACAGGTGGGCAATGAGGTGGAACGCGATGCGCACGGCAATGTGCAATTGTCGGGCACGGGCGCGCTGGCCGACCTGCTGTGCGACGAAATCAAGGCCAAGCTCGGCATCAAGCGCGTGCGCGGCGATACCTTCGGCTATCTGCAGCGTTCCTTCATCGGCTGCGTCTCCGACGTCGATCAACGCGAAGCGCGCGAAGTGGGAGAAAAGGCGGTGCAGTTCGCCATGTGGGGCGACCGTGACGGCTCCGTCGCCATCAAGCGCACGGGCTTTTATTCCGTCGACTACGAGCTGCTGCCACTGACCGAGGTGGCAGGCAAGACGCGCACCATGGAAGACGAATTCATCAGCGCCAGCGGCACCGACGTGACGGATGCGTTCAGGCTGTATCTGCGCCCGCTGCTGGGCTCGGGCATGCCCGATGCGTTCCGCCTGCGCGCGGCGAAAGTAGCGAAGGTGCTGAAACCCTAGCTGGACTCCGCCAGCAGCAGCGGCCGCAGTTTCACGGCCGCTTCCTTCAACTGCGGCACGTGCTGCAGCAGTTGCTCCACGGATTTGCGCGCCACGGGCGCGTGGCAGGCGACGGCCGCCACGATGCGCCCGTCGGCCGCGCAGATGGGCACGGCCACTGCCACCATGCCGTGCACGAATTCCTCGTCGTCGATGCCGATGCCCAGGCGGGCGATGCGCACGATCTCGCGTTCCAGCAGCACGGGGTCGGTAATGCTTTTCGGCGTGCGCGCCTGCAGGCTCAGCATGGCCAGCAATGCGCGCCGCTCCAGCAAGGTCATGTGTGCCAGGAATAATTTCCCGCTCGCCGTGCAATGCATGGGCGCGCGCGTGCCGAGCACCAGGTGCAGGCGCAGCGGTTCCTGCGTTTCCACGCGGTCCACGTACACAATCGCATTGCCTTCGGGAATGGCGAGATTGCAGGTCTCGCCCGTGGCCGCCACCAGACTGCCCAGGATGCTGCGGCTCACGCGGATCAGGGCATTGTTGCGCAAGGTCGCCAGCGCCAGGTTAGTCGAAGCGGCACCGGGTACATAGCCGCGCCCCACGGGCGTGCGCAGCACATAGCCATGTTGCTCCAGCGTATCGAGCAGGCGCATCATGCTGGCTTTCGGCACCTGCATGCGCGCCGCCAGCTGCGACAAGGTCAAGGGCTGGCTGGCGCTGGCCAGGTGCTCGATCAGGCGCAGCACGCGCAAGCCGCGCGCCTCGTCGCCGTGGGCCGCCGCATGGACAGCCACCACGCCGCCCGCCGAGCTGTCTTCTTCGGCCTCGGCCTGCCGTTTTTGAAACGTATCCTGCATGTTCTGTTTCACCTCTCGCGTATGCGGCTGTTTCCGCTTGTCCCGGCGCTGCTCGTCTTTTATAAATGGAACCAGACGTTCCAAAACATCAAATAAAAGACCAGTGTATCGCAAAAATCGCCCGCAAAGGCAAGCGATACCGCAAACGCAGGAGACCAGGGCAATGTCACAAACACACTACGATTACATCGTCGTCGGCGCCGGTTCGGCCGGCTGCGTGCTGGCCAACCGCCTGTCGCACGACAGCAACAATCAGGTATTGCTGCTGGAAGCGGGCGGCAAGGACAACAATCCATGGATACACGTGCCGGTCGGCTATTTCAAGACCATGCACGACCCGAAGCTGGACTGGTGCTACCGCACGGAAGCGGACGCCGGGATCGCCGGGCGCCAGCTGCAATGGCCGCGCGGCAAGGTCCTGGGCGGCTCCAGCTCGCTCAACGGCTTGCTGTATGTACGCGGCCAGAAGGAAGATTACGACCGCTGGGCCGAGCTGGGCAATGCAGGCTGGAGCTATGCCGAGGTGCTGCCCTATTTTAAAAAATCGGAAGACCAGGAACGCGGCGCCAGCGACTACCACGGTGTCGGTGGCCCGCTGAAAGTGTCGGACCTGCGCCTGCGCCGCCCCATCGCCGAACATTTTATTGCCGGCGCCACGGAAAGCGGCATCCCCTTCAATGCCGATTACAACGGCGCCACGCAGGAAGGCGTGGGCTACTTCCAGCAAACGGCCAGCAAGGGCTTGCGCTGCAGCACGGCGAAAGCCTTTTTGCGTCCCGCCCGCAAGCGCGCCAACCTGCGCGTGGAAGTGCGCGCGCACATCATGCGCGTGCTGTTCGAGGGCAAGCGCGCCGTCGGCATCGAGTACCGGCAGGATGGCCAGCTGCGCCAGGCGCACACCAGCGGTGAAGTGATTTTATGCGCGGGCGCCATCGGCTCGCCGCACATCCTGCAATGCTCGGGCGTGGGGCCGCGTGCCCTGTTGGAAGAGGTGGGCGTGCCGCTGGTGCACGACTTGCCCGGCGTGGGGCAGAACCTGCAAGACCATTTGCAAATCCGTCTGGTCTTCAAGACACGCCTGAAAACCCTGAACGATGAAGTCAACAGCCTGTGGGGCAAGCTGTGGGTGGGCATGCAATATGTGTTTTCCCGCTCCGGACCGTTGACACTGGCGGCCAGCCAGGTGACGGTGTTTACCAAGTCCTCGCCCGAGGTGGAGCGGCCTGATATCCAGTTCCACATGCAGCCGCTGAGCGCCGACAAACCAGGCGAAGGCGCGCATCCGTTTTCCGCGTTTACCTCGTCCGTGTGCCAGCTGCGCCCGCACAGCCGCGGCCACGTGTCGATCAAGTCCAGCGATCCCCTTGTCTACCCGGGCATTCATCCGAACTACCTGTCCGACCCGCGCGACCAGCAGACGGCAATCGCCGCCCTGCGCGTGGCCCGAAAAATCGCCGCCGCCCCGTCGCTGGCGCCGCACATCATTTCCGAGTTCGTGCCCGGCCCGCAATTCGAGACGGACGCGGAATTACTGGACGCGGCGCGCCGTTTCAGCCAGTCGATCTACCACCCCAGCGGCACCTGCAAGATGGGGCATGACGCCATGGCCGTCGTCGATGACCGCCTGCGCGTGCACGGCATGCAGAACCTGCGCGTGGTCGACGCGTCGATCATGCCGGAAATCGTCTCGGGCAACACGAATGCACCCACCATCATGATCGCCGAAAAGGCCGCCGACATGATCCTGGCGGACGCCGTACGCCTGCCGCAAGCGGCCTGACCCACCCACTCCAATCCCTGCAAGGAGGATGCCAGCGGCGGGCAGACGGCCCCGCTCCCAATGACTCGGCGACAAGCCTAGCATCAGAAAAAAACACATAATCGATATCGATTGGAGACTAGATATTATGGATAACAATCCGAACCATCCGAAAAAAGCCAAAGAGCTACGGAAAGTCGTGATGGCCAGCGTGATCGGCGCCACCATCGAGTGGTACGACTTCTTTTTATACGGCGTCGTCGCCGGCATCGTGTTCAGCAAGCTGTATTTTCCGGGCGGCGATCCGCTCGTCTCGACCATGCTGGCCTACGGCACCTTCGCCGTGGGCTTTTTGTCGCGTCCCATCGGCGGCGTGATCTTCGGCCATTTCGGCGACAAGATCGGCCGCAAGAGCATGCTGGTGATGACCCTGATGATCATGGGAATCTCCACCTTCCTGATCGGCGTGCTGCCGACCTACGACCATATCGGCTACTGGGCGCCCGGCCTGCTGCTGTTCCTGCGCGTGCTGCAGGGTATCGGCCTCGGGGGCGAATGGGGCGGCGCCGTGCTGATGGCGTACGAATACGCGCCGCCGAAAGAGCGCGGCTTCTATGCCAGCCTGCCGCAGATTGGCCTGGCCATCGGCCTGTGCCTCGCTTCCGGCGTGGTGGCGATCCTCTCGTACACTTTGACGGATGCGCAGTTCCTCGCGTGGGGCTGGCGCGTCGCCTTCATTCTGTCGGCGGCCCTGGTCTTCATCGGCATGTGGATACGCCTGAACGTGATGGAAACGCCGGAATTCCAGGTGGTGAAAGAGAAGAACGCGGAGACGCAGATTCCGTTCTTCGACCTGCTGAAGCGCTATCCGGGCAATGTATTGAAAGGCATGGGTGCACGCTATATCGACGGCGTGTTCTTCAACATCTTCGGCGTGTTTTCCATCACCTATCTGACCAACACCATCAAGATAGATCGCACGGAAGCGCTGATGGGCGTGATGGCGTCGGCCGTCGTGATGTGCTTTTGCATCCCCTTCTTCGGCCGCCTGTCGGACCGCATCGGGCGCAGCAAGGTGTTCTTCTGGGGTGCATTGATCACTGGCGTGTCATCGATTCCCGCCTTCTGGATCATGCTGCATCACGCCGACAATCCGCTGCTGCTGTGGTGTTCCGTGATCATCCCGCTGGGCGTGCTGTATTCGGCCGTGTATGGCCCGGAAGCGGCCCTGTTCTGCGACCTGTTCGATGCCAAGGTGCGCTACACGGGCATCTCCTTCGTGTACCAGTTCTCCGGCATCTTCGCCAGCGGCCTGACGCCCATCATCGCCACCTACCTGCTGAAAACGGGCAATGGCGAGCCATGGCACATCGTCGGCTACATCCTGTTCGCCTCCCTCGTCTCGGCCGTCAGCGTGGCCATGATCGGCAAAGGCGGCGCGCAGCCGGATGGCCACATGAAGACGGCGCACGCAAGGTAAGCTGGCAACAGGCGTAAAAAAAGCAGGCTCTCAAAGAGGCCTGCTTTTTTCTTACGTACGCCACGGCGCCTGACAAAACCGTAGCGAGCGCCAGTGATTTGTGGCTAAGAAGCGCAACCGTACTCTAGTACGGTGAGCATCGCAGGCCGCAAAGCGCGGCGCGCAGTAGGTTTGGTCAGGTGCGATCAGATCACGATGGTTTGATGCTCATCACCCACGCGGGCGCGGATGGTACCGATGCGCGAGACAGTTTCGCCGGCCGCTTGCAGCTGGGCGATGGCAGCGTCCGCGTTTTCCTGCGAAACGATGACGGTCATGCCGATGCCGCAGTTGAAGACGCGGTGCATTTCGGCGTCAGCCACGCCGCCATGCTGTTGCAGCCACGTGAACAGCGGTGGCATGGTCCATGCCTTCGAGTCCAGTTCGGCCACCAGGCCAGGCTGCAGCACGCGCGGGATGTTTTCCACCAGGCCGCCACCGGTGATGTGCACCATGCCTTTGACTTCCATGGCATCCATCAGCGCCAGCAGCGGCTTGACGTAGATGCGCGTCGGCTGCATCAGCACGTCGGCCAGTTTACGGCCATGGAAATCGCCTTCCAAGTCCGGTTTTGCCACTTCGATGATCTTGCGCACCAGCGAATAACCGTTCGAGTGCACGCCCGACGAGGCCAGGCCCAGCACCACGTCGCCCGGAGCGATCTTGGTGCCGTCGATGATTTTCGATTTTTCCACGGCGCCGACGGCAAAACCTGCCAGGTCGTATTCGCCGGCAGGGTACATGCTCGGCATTTCCGCCGTTTCGCCGCCGATCAGCGCGCAGCCCGCTTGTTCGCAACCCTGGGCGATGCCCTTGATGACGTCGGTGGCAATCGCCACGTCCAGCTTGCCGCAAGCGAAATAGTCGAGGAAGAACAGCGGTTCGGCGCCTTGCACCAGGATGTCGTTGACGCTCATGGCGACCAGGTCGATGCCGACCGTGTCATGGCGGTTCAGTTCGAACGCCAGGCGCAATTTGGTGCCGACGCCGTCGGTGCCCGAGACCAGCACCGGTTCCTTATACTTCTTGCTGATTTCGAACATGGCGCCAAAACCGCCCAGGCCGCCCATCACGCCTTCGCGCAGGGTGCGCTTGGCAAACGGCTTGATTGCTTCGACTAAAGCGTCGCCTGCGTCGATATCGACGCCAGCGTCACGGTAGGAAAGGGAAACATTAGAAGTCTGGTTCATGGTGTGGTGGCAGCGGAGGCGGTAAAATAGAAGGCGGATACCCGCCGGTACGCGCGCGCAAGCATGTTTTTCAACATCGTGCGGCAGGCTGCCAGCGGGTGAATTCGGTCGATCAAGACGCTATTTTATCAAACTGCCTCGCCATTTCGTAATTAACTGCCTTTTTTTAACGCAACAGCACAAACTACATGCCATTCGCCATCACCGCCGAGCAGAAGCAAACAGCATTTTGGATCGCGGTCTGGCTGGCATTCTTGCTGCTGCTCGTCAGCCTGGGCCCCATCCTGACGCCCTTCCTGGCCGCCGCCATCCTCGCCTACGTGCTCAATCCTGGCGTGGACCGCTTGCAACGCCTGCATTACAAGCGCTTTTACGTGCCCCGACCGCTGGCCGTGCTGGTCGTCGTGGTGTTGTTTTTCCTCGCGATCACGGCGCTGGTGCTGATCGTCGTGCCCGTGTTGCAAAAGGAAATCCCCTTGCTGCAAGCGCAGATCCCGCAGTTCCTGAACAAGGCGAATGATTTCCTGGCGCCAAAACTGCGCGACCTGGGCATCCGGGTACGCCTGGACGGCACGGGCATCAAACGCATGCTGGGCCAGCAGATGGCCACCAGTGGCGATGAAATCTGGAGCACCGTGCTGGCCTCGGCGCGCATCGGTGGCACGGCCGTGCTGGGCTGGCTGGCCACCGTGGTGCTGATTCCCGTCGTGTTGTTCTACCTGTTGCTGGACTGGCATCCGATGCTGGCACGTATCGCCGGCGCCGTGCCGCGCCGCTGGGTCGGGCGCACGGTGGGCATGGCGCAGGAAGTCGATACCCTGCTGGCGCAATACCTGCGCGGCCAGTTGCTCGTCATGCTGGTGCTGGCCACGTATTACTCGGTGGCGCTGGCCATCGCCGGTTTTGAAGTCGCATTGCCTGTCGGCATCATTACGGGCTTGCTGGTGTTCATCCCCTACCTGGGCTTCGGCCTGGGACTGATGCTGGCCCTGATCGCCGCCCTGCTGCAGTTTGCCGACTGGAGCGGCGTGATCGCCGTCGCCGTCATCTACGGCTGCGGCCAGGTCATCGAAGGCTTTTTCCTCACGCCACGCCTGGTGGGCGAGCGCATCGGCCTGAACCCGCTGGCCGTCATTTTCGCTTTATTGGCTTTCGGACAACTGTTCGGTTTCGTCGGCGTTTTGCTCGCTTTACCCGCTTCTGCCGTCCTGATGGTCGCTTTTAAGCATCTAAGACGCCACTACCTCTCCAGCAGCTTCTATAATACCTAGTAAAAGCGGATATCATATCAACCTGGCAATACCACGATGCACATGCAGTAATGAAAAACAGGACAAGGCGTACGCCATGAAACAACTGGTGCTCGATTTAGGCACAGACCAGGCGCACAGCCTCGATACCTTCGAGGTGGGACAGAATGCCGAAGTGGCGCAGCTGATGCGCCAGTTCGCCGCGCGCACGTCGCGCGAACATTTTGCCTACCTGTGGGGCGAACTGGCCGCCGGCAAGAGCCATCTGCTCAAGGCCCTGGCCAGCACCGAGCGCGCGCGCTACATTTCGCCGTTCTCGATCGAGTCCGAATTCGTGTATTCGCCCGACGTCGACCTGTACCTGCTCGACGACTGCGAAAAGCTGTCGCCGCTGGCGCAGATCGACGCCTTTGCCCTGTTCAATGAAATCCGCGCCAACAAGGCCTACATGGTGTGCAGCGGCGCCGTGCCGCCAGCCGTGCTGCCCGTGCGCGAAGACTTGCGCACGCGCATGGGCTGGGGCCTGATCTATCAGATCCACGGCTTGACCGACGATGAAAAAATCGCCGCCCTGACCCAGGCGGCCACCACCCGCGGCTTGACCTTGTCGCCGGGCGTGTTACCCTATCTGCTGTCCCATTTCCGGCGCGACATGCGTTCGCTGTCGACGATGCTGGACTCTCTCGACCTCTACTCCCTTGAAACCCAACGCCCGATCACCTTGCCATTGTTGCGCGAGTTGCTGCAGGCGGAAGCGAAAGAATGATGAATCTGGCCCTGTTTGACCTCGACCACACCCTGCTGCCCATCGACTCGGATCACGAGTGGGGCGAATTCCTGGTACGCATCGGTGCCGTGGACGCCGCCGAATTCACCCGTCGCAATGACGAATTTTTCGCGCAGTACCAGGCCGGCACCCTGGATCCGGTGGAATACCTGGAATTCTCGCTGGGCACCCTGGCGCAGTTTCCGCGCGAACGCCTGGAAGCGCTGCACCGGCAATTCATGGCCGAAGTGGTCTTGCCGTCCATCCGCCCCGAAGTCGTGGCCCTGCTCAAGCAGCACCAGGATGCGGGCGATTTGCTGGCCATCGTCACGGCCACCAACCATTTCATCACCAAGCCCATCGCCGATGCGCTGGGCGTCGAGCATCTGCTGGCCGCCATGCCCGAATATGACGCTGCAGGCAACGTCACGGGCAAGCTGCTGGGCACGCCGACCCTGGGCGCGGGCAAGCTGACCCACACCCACGCCTGGCTGGAAAAGATGGGCAAGGAACTGGGCCAGTTCGAGCGCAGCTATTTTTACAGCGATTCACACAATGACATCCCCTTGCTATCGGTCGTGACCCACCCTGTCGCGACCAATCCCAACACCGCTTTGAGCGCACACGCATCCCTCCACGGCTGGCCATCACTCCACTTATTCAATGATTAAAAAATTCATCCGCAAGATCCTCGGCGTTAAAAAAGAGGCAGCGCGCGACACCACAGCACCCATCGTGCTCGGTCCCGCGCAACACGGAATCGACCCGAAACTGGTGTCGTCGAATGCCATCCGCGTCACCAGCAGCCTGCAGGAAGCCGGTTTTGAGGCCTTTGTCGTCGGCGGCGCCGTGCGCGACCTGCTGCTGGGCGTCAAACCCAAGGACTTCGACATTGCCACCAACGCCACGCCGGAACAGGTCAAGCGATTGTTCCGCCGCGCCTTCATCATCGGCAAGCGCTTCCAGATCGTGCACGTGATGTTCGGCCAGGATTTGCTGGAAGTGACGACCTTCCGCGGCGCCGGCGCCGACTCCGCACCCAAGGATGAACATGGCCGCGTCCTGCGCGACAATACCTTCGGCTTGCAGCACGAAGATGCGCTGCGCCGCGACTTCACCATCAACGCCATGTACTACAACCCGGCAACGCAGGAAGTGCTCGATTACCACGGCGGCGTGGAAGATATCCGCGCCAAGACCTTGCGCATGATCGGCAAGCCCGAAGAACGCTACCGCGAAGACCCGGTGCGCATGCTGCGCGTGGTGCGCTTCGCCGCCAAGCTGAAATTCACCATCGAGCCGCATACGGCCGCGCCGATTCCCATCATGGCGCCGCTGATCAACAATGTGCCCGCGCCGCGCGTGTTCGACGAGATGCTGAAACTCCTGATGAGCGGCCACGCGCTGGCCTGCCTGCAGCAACTGCGTAAGGAAGGCTTGCATCATGGCTTGCTGCCGCTGCTCGACGTGGTGCTGGAGCAGCCGCTGGGCGCGAAATTCGTCACCCTGGCACTGGACGCCACGGATCAACGCATCGCCGCCGGCAAGACCGTCTCGCCAGGCTTCCTGTTTGCCTCGCTGCTGTGGCACCAGGTGCTGGAAAAATGGACGGCCTACCGCGCCGCCGGCGAGTCGACGATTCCCGCGCTGCACCTGGCGGCCGACGACGTGCTCGACTCGCAAACGGAAAAACTGGCCCTGCAGCGCAAGATCGGCTCGGACATGCGCGACATCTGGTCGATGCAGCCCCGTTTCGAGCGCCGCGTCGGCAAGGCGCCGCATAAACTGCTGGAACACCTGCGCTTCCGCGCCGGCTACGACTTCCTGCTGCTGCGCTGCGCCTCGGGCGAGATCGACATGGAGATCGGCGAGTGGTGGACCGCCTTTTATGAGGGCGACGAGGAAACGCGCGAAGCGCTGCTCGTCAGCGCGAATGCCGCGCCGGGCGCCGTCAAGAAGAAGCGTCCGCCACGCCGCAGCACGCGCAGCAAGACGAGTACAGGCGGCTCGACCACCGGCAGCAGCAGCGACGAATAATGGTCGTCATTGCTTACATCGGCATCGGTGCCAACCTGGGCGACGCGCGCGCGAATGTACAGGATGCGATTGCGCGCCTGGCGCGCCTGCCCGGCGCCAGCTTGCTGGACGCCTCGTCCAGCTACCGCACGGCGCCCATCGATTCCAGCGGTGACGACTACATCAACGCCGTGGCGCGCATCACGACCACCCTGCCGGCCGAAGAGCTGCTGCTGGCGTTGCACGCCATCGAGGCGGCGCACGGGCGCGAACGGCCTTACCGCAACGCCCCGCGCACGCTGGACCTGGACTTGCTGCTGTACGGCGATGAACAGATCACCAGCGCGAGCCTGACGGTGCCGCATCCACGCATCACCGAGCGCGCCTTCGTGCTGGTGCCGCTGCTCGAACTGGCGCCCGCCGTCGTCGTGCCCGGCCTCGGGGCGGCGCAGGACTACCTGGCAAGCGTCGCTGACCAGGCCATCAGCCAGCTCTGAGCGCCACGCGGCATTGCTCTACAATGCCGCCCCTGCACGCCGCCATATAAAGTACTACACTAGCGGCGTCGCAATAGCATCACCCCCCTTTCACTCTAGAGAATACCTATGTCCGCTTATTTGCAAGGAACAGATCTGGCCGCAAAAGACAAGGCCGCCACACCGGCGCCGGCGCCATCCAAGCCTGTCGCCAACAAGGCCGTGACCATCCACACCCTGGCCACGCTGCGCGCCGCCCGCGAAAAGATCACCATGCTGACCTGCTATGACGCCAGCTTCGCGTCGCTGATGGACCGCTGCGGCGTAGAGATCCTGCTGATCGGCGATTCGCTCGGCATGGTCTGCAACGGCCACAACTCCACCCTGCCCGTCACCGTGGCCGAACTGGCTTACCACACGGCTTCCGTGGCGCGCGGCGCCAAGTCGGCCATGATCATGTCCGACCTGCCGTTCGGCGCGTACGGCACGCCCGAAACAGCGTATGCCAACGCCGTCATCCTGATGCAGGCTGGCGCGCACATGATCAAGATCGAAGGCGGCGCCTGGCTGGCCGAGACCGTCCGTTTCCTCACGCAGCGCGGCATCCCCATCTGCGCCCACATCGGCCTGACGCCGCAATCGGTGCACCAGCTGGGCGGCTACAAGGTGCAGGGCAAGAGCACGGAAAGCGCCGCAGAGCTGAAGAACGACGCGCTGGCGCTGCAAAACGCGGGCGCCGCCATCGTGCTGATGGAAGCCATGCCGTCGCAGCTGGGCAAGGAAGTGACCGACATGCTGACGATCCCCACCATCGGCATCGGCGCCGGTCCCGACTGCTCGGGCCAGGTGCTCGTCATGCACGACATGCTGGGCGTGTTCCCAGGCCGCAAGGCGCGCTTCGTGCGCAACTTCATGGAAGGCGCGGCCAGCATCGACGACGCCGTCACCGGCTACGTCAAAGCCGTCAAGGATGGCAGCTTCCCGGCGCTGGAACACTGCTTCTGATCTTCTGATCTAGCCTATTGAGGCGATATCGCCCCGGCACTCGTCGGGGCGATTTTTTTTTCGCGCAGCGTTTCTGTGCGTACAAACGCCACCTCCAGGCCAAAGAATTGCCCGATACGGTTCAGTGTCTGGATGGTCGGATTGCCCTTGCCGCTCTCGATCTCCTTGATGACCTTGGTGCTCACGCCCCGGTGCGTCGCAAACTCTGCCTGCGTCATGCGCGAGATGGCGCGCATTTCCTTGACGGCGTGCTGTAGCGTGACGGCGCCTGCTTCAATGGCTTCGTAAAGCACTGCCCTGCGCTGCCGCAACTCTTCCTTGTCAACGGTCTTTTTCGTACGCGCCATGTCAGTGCTCTCCCAATGCCTTGAGCTGTTCGATCTGCCCGGCGATATGTGGCCGGATGAAAGCAATGATGTCATCATCCACGCCTGCCTCCTGCATATGCTGTTCCAGCGCAACCAGGTGCCGGGAAAATCCGTATAGCGCGAGGCGGATCTGCTGGCGCTCCACGTCCGGCATGCCGATCGTAGCCAGTATCGTCGTCCAGTCATGCAGCTCGTTTTTGGTATCCGGGTGATACCAGCGCGCCGCGCGTGGTATGCCATCCGGATCCAGGTACATCGGCGCAAAATCGAACAGCGGCGTGAGGCGCACCTCGGCACCAACTTGCTGCACCGCCGTATTGCGTGCGTGATTATCGGTATTGCGCATGGCCAGGTTCAAGATATCGCGTTTGAGAAATTCGATGGTTTCCGCAGTCTTGTCGCTGACGACGGCGCGCAGCGCCTGCAATAGGTCGAACTGGCTGGGCGTGGCTTCAAAGCCAACAATACCTGCCAGCGAAGCGGCACTTTCCTGATGCAGCCGCAGCACTTTTCCATCCCGGATGCAGCGGTCAAAACGGGGAATGAACAAGGTATCGTCCTGGTAGCGCAGCCGGCCTTCGGTGCGCAAGCCCACCGCGCGTGCCACAGTCATGTATGCGGCTTCATTCCGCAATACCTTGGCGTCGCTGGCGGTCTTTCCGCGCGGACGCTTGACGATGAAATGGGCAGCCGCGTACTCGTCCGCCAGGGCGCCATCGGCATGCCAGAGACCGGCATGGTCGGTGGTCAGCAGATATTTCGGCGCCGCTCCTTGCACCCCCAGACTGCCGGCGGCCAGCATGCCATGCATCAGCATGCGCTCATTGAAGGCATCGCCGCGACCTATGATCTCGTCCAGTGAAAAGCCGCTCAGCGGCTTGCCCTTGTCGTGGCGATTCATATGTTGTGCGTAGTACTGCACGGCCTCGGCGATGCGCACGCGCCCGACGGGATTGAATGCGCCGGCGCACATCAGCGGAAAATCGGCAGCCGGACCATCGGCCAGTTGCAGCTGCCCAAGCAGATATGTCCGTCCGCTCCCCTGGGGAATCAGGTCAAAGATAAAGGCTGGCCATTGCGCCAGCTTCTGCATCTCTGCCGTGACGGGAAAACGCAGCGAGACAGGTCCACTCTCAAGCTTGAAGAAGGCATAATCGAGGTCATACTCGAACAGGGCAGCGGTGCGTGGATTGCCGCCTGCAGGCTCAAGCAAAGTCAGCGATGCGCAATCGTGCCACGCATCATCATGAAAAATTTGAAAATGGCATTGCATGGCGGCTCCACTGGATCTTATAGTAGCTAATTGTGTTCAGTTTATCCTTAAATTAGCACTTATACGATCCAAATTTTAGCAAGTGCAGCGCCATGAAAAATTCAATAGGCCCTAAAAGAACTATTTTAAGCCGGCAACACCCTTAATTAGCCCTTTTAAGTACCCTTATAGTAATTACCCCACTTGTATCCACGTCGTCTTCAGCTCCGTGTACTTGTCCAGGGCGTGCAATGACTTGTCGCGCCCGTTGCCCGACTGCTTGTAGCCGCCGAACGGCACGGTGATGTCGTCGCCGTCGTACTGGTTGACGTGCACGGTGCCCGCACGCAGGGCACGCGCCGTCTGGATCGCCTTGGTGATGTCGGAGGTCCACACGGCCGCCTGCAAGCCGTACGGCGTGGCGTTGGCCTGTTTGATGGCTTCGGCGATATCCGTAAAGCCCAGCACGGACAGCACGGGGCCGAAGATCTCTTCGCGCGCGATCGTCATGCCGGCCTCCACGCCGCCAAACACGGTCGGCTGCACGTAATAGCCCCCCGTATCAAGGCGCACGGCCTCGCCGCCACCGAGCAGTTGTGCGCCTTCGTTCTTGCCCGCCGCGATATAGCCCATCACCGTTTGCATTTGCGTGGCGTCGACAATCGCGCCCATGACGGTGGCGTCGTCGAGCGGATCGCCAGGCTGGAAGCGGGGCAGCATGGCCAGCGCCTTGGCGATAAATTCTTCCTTGATCGATTCTTCCACGAACAGGCGCGAGGGTGCATTGCAGCTTTCGCCCTGGTTGAAGAAGATGGAACCGACGGCCGCTGCCACGGCCTTGTCCAGGTCCGGGCAATCGGCGCAGACGATGTTGGCGGACTTGCCGCCCAGTTCCGTCCACGCCCGCTTCAGGTTCGACTGGCCCGCCATCTGCACGATCAACTTGCCCGTGCGCGTGGAACCCGTAAAGCCGATGCAATCGACATCCATGTGCAGCGCCAGCGCGGCGCCGGCCTCATTACCGTAACCTGGCAGCACGTTGAAGACACCGGCCGGCACGCCCGCTTCGAGCGCGATGTCGGCCAGGCGCAGCGCCGTCAGCGGCGATTTTTCAGACGGTTTCAATATCACGCTGTTGCCGGCCGCGAGGGCCGGCGCGATCTTCCAGGCCGCCATGATCATCGGGTAATTCCACGGCACGATGGCGGCGACGACACCGACCGGTTCGCGCGTGATCAGGGCCAGGCTGTTGGCAGGGGTCGGGGCGATTTCATCGTAGACCTTGTCGATCGCCTCGCCATACCAGCGCAGGCAATTGGCCGTGGCGCCCACGTCCACGCTCTGGCTGTACTTGATCGGTTTGCCCATGTCCAGCGTTTCCAGCAGGGCCAGTTCGGGACCGTATTGCTGCACCAGGTCGGCGAACTTGATCAATATCCGCTTGCGCTGCGCGGGCGACTTGCCTGCCCAGCGGCGCTCATCGAAGGCGGCGCGGGAGGCCTGCACGGCCGCGTCCACGTCGGCGCCATCGCAGCGGGCCACCTGCCCCAGCAGGCGCCCGTCGATGGGCGACAGATTGTCGAAAGTCTGGCCGGACCTGGCCGGGACCCGCTCGCCGTTGATGAAGGCGCGTCCATCGATCGCGAGCGCTGCGGCCCGTGCATGCCAGCTGGTGTTTTCCGTCATGGTCATCTCCTGTGTCAGTGTAAGAGCAGCTTACTCCTGGTCTGCCAAATAGGCCGCAGACAGTTGCTTGCGGCGCTGCCGGTCGGCGCGCGCCAGCATCACGGCGTACACGATCACGGCGAGCGTCACCACCAGAATCGTCAGCGCGGCGATGGCATTCACACGCGGATCGAGCCCCAGGCGCGCGCGCGAGAAGATCACCAGCGGCATCGTCGTCGAACCGGGGCCGGACAAAAAGGCTGACAACACCACGTCGTCCAGCGACAGGGTGAACGTCAGCAGCCAGGCCGACGCCAGCGCCTGCGTGATGTTCGGCAGGGTCACGAGGAAGAATACCTGGTGCGCGCGGCAGCCCAAGTCCATCGCCGCCTCGGCCAACGATTTACTCATCTCCTGCAGGCGCGACTGCACCACCACGGCCGCATACGCCATGCCCAACAGGGTGTGACCGAACCACATCGTCAGCACGCCCCGCTCGGGAAAGCCAAAGACCTTTTGCATGGACACCAGCATCAGCAGCAAGGACAGGCCGATGATCACTTCCGGCATCACCAAAGGCGCGCTGACCATGGACGAGAACAAGGTGCGGCCGCGGAAGCGCTGGTAATTGGTCAGCGCAAAGGCGGCGAAGGTACCGAGAATGACGGAAGAGGTGGCCGACATGAAGGCGATCTTCAGCGACAAACCGAAACCCGAGATGATCTGCGTATCGCTCATCAACTCGCTGTACCAGCGCAGCGAAAAGCCGCTCCACACCATGTCCTGGCGCGAGCTGTTGAACGAAAAGACAATCAGCACGAAGATGGGCAGGTAGAGGAACAGATAGCCGAGCCCGAGCCAGCCGCGCCCGAACCAGCGCTGTAAAAAGGTACGTCCGTTCATGTGCGCTCCTCCGCGTCCTGGTCCGTCTTGTATTTGTTAAAAATGGCCATCGGCACGAGGATCAGCAAGACCACCAGCACCGTCACCGACGAAGCCATGGCCCAGTCGTTATTCGTGAAATACTCATCCCACAGCACGCGGCCAATCATCAGCGTTTCCGGGCCGCCCAGCAGTTCGGGAATCACGTATTCGCCCACGGACGGGATGAACACCAGCATGGCGCCGGCGATGATGCCCGATTTCGACAGCGGCACCGTGATGCGCCAGAACGCCTGCAAGGGCGTGGCGCCCAGGTCGGCCGCCGCTTCCAGGTAGCGCACGTCCATTTTCACCAGATTCGCATACAGGGGCAGGATCATGAACGGCAGGTAGGCGTACACCATGCCGACCACCAGCGAGAATGAGGTATTCATCATGTGCAGCGGTTCCTGCACGACGCCCAGGGCGATCAGCAGATCGTTGAGCAAGCCGTGGTTGGCCAGGATGCCCTTCCACGCATACACGCGCAGCAGGAAGGAGGTCCAGAACGGCAGCATCACCAGCAGCATCAGCACGGGCCGGATCGACGGTTTGGCGCGCGCCATGAAGTAGGCGAACGGGTAGCCGATGAACAGACAGATGGCCGTGGTGATGGCCGCGTACTTGATGGAACTGAGGTAGGTGAGCAGGTACAGTTCATCGGCGGCGATGAACAGGTAGTTGGCAATTTTCACCTTCAGCACGACGATGCCATCGACGTACGACAGCAAGCCGCCGAACGGGCTGCCCGCCGTGTCCATGTCGGACAGGCTGATGCGCAGCACGATCAGGAAAGGCACCAAAAAAGCCGCCGTGAGGAACAGCGCCGGCACGGCGATGACGGCGTTGCGCCCGGTGAGCCAGCGCAAGGTGAGCAGGCTGCGCAGCGATTGCAGGAGGAAAGTCATGATGGCCTCAGCTGGTCAGCACGACGATATCGGCGCCATCCCACCAGACCCACACGCGCTGTTCGCGTTCGAGGCGCGCGGCGTCGTGGCGGGCCGCGTTGGTACGCGAGACTTTCACCACCGTGCCGCTGTCGAGGCGCACATGGTAGCTGGTTTCATTGCCAAAATACGCCATGGCGACGATCACGCCCTGGGCACAGTTGTAGCCGTGTTCGGCCGGCGACGCGCGCTCCTCCAGAGCGGGTGGCGCGATCTGGATGCCGATTTTTTCGGGGCGCACGGCCACCGAAACATCCATGCCCAGATTGCCCGTGATGCCGTGCGAAACATAGTGCTCGCCATCGGGCGTGGCGATCACCACGTGATCGGGTTCATCTTCCGTGATACGGCCGTCGAACAGGTTCACGCTGCCGATAAAGTCGGCGACGAAACGGCAGTTCGGCGTCTCGTAGATTTCGCCGGGTGCACCCACCTGCAGGATGCGCCCTTCGCTCATGACGGCGATGCGCGTGGCCATGCTCATCGCTTCATCCTGGTCGTGCGTGACCATCACGCAGGTGACGCCCACCTGCTCGATGATGTTGACCAGTTCCATCTGCGTGCGTTCGCGCAGTTTTTTATCCAGCGCACCCAGCGGCTCGTCGAGCAGCAGCAACTGCGGCCGCTTGGCCAGGCTGCGCGCCAGCGCCACGCGCTGCTGCTGCCCGCCCGACAGCTGGTGCGGCTTGCGCTTCGCATACTGCCCCAGCTGCACCAGCGCCAGCATCTGTTCGACCCGCGCCGCCACTTCCGCTTTCGGCAAGCCGTCGCGGCGCAGGCCGAAGGCGATGTTGTCCCACACGGACAGGTGCGGGAACAGCGCGTACGACTGGAACATCATGTTGATGGGCCGCTGGTGCGGCGGCACATTGACGATGCTGTTGCCCGCCAAGGCGATTCTGCCCGAGGTCGGCGTCTCGAAGCCAGCCAGCATGCGCAGCAGGGTCGACTTGCCGCAACCTGAACTACCGAGCAAGGCGAAAATCTCGCCCTGGTTGATCGTCACGGAAATATCATTGACGGCGCGCACGCCATCGAATTCCTTGACCAGCTGATCAATCAGCAAGAAAGGCGCTGGGGCGTCGCTGGCCGACGCGGCTGGTGTTGCTATCGTCATGTGGGTGCTTTGGGTAAGAGGGTGTCAAATGAAAAACTGGCCGCTGTAGTAGCGGCCAAGATGGAAGTTTAGCGGAACTGCCGCGATTCTGGTCCAAAAAAACTTGCGTTAGCGTCTATTTGGGTGAAAAACTGACACCAACCCCAGAGCAAACCCCGGGGTCGTACCCTGAGGGTACGACCCCAGCCCTTGCGTTTGGGTTCAGCCAGAACCTACACCCAGCCCTTCGCCTTCACCTCGTCATACGTCTTGTCCAGGCACACGCGTATCAGGCCCACCATCTCATCGATCTGCGCGCGCGTCATGACCAGCGGCGGGGCGACGATCATGCGCTCGCCCACGGCGCGCATGATGACGCCATTGTCGAACATGTGGCCACGGCAGAGCATGCCCACGCCCTGGTCCTCGTCGAACAGCTCGTTCTCGTGCACGGTGGCGCCCTTCTTGCGCACCAGGTTCAGGCCCGCCACCAGGCCGCAGCTGTCCGCGTAGCCGACCAGCGGATGTTCGCCCAGGCTGGCGAAGCACTGTTTCAGGTACGGCCCTGTATCGTCGGCCACCTTCGCCACCAGCTGCTCTTCCTCGATGATGCGGATGTTTTCCAGTGCCGCCGCACAAGCCACGGGATGGCCGGAATAGGTAAAGCCGTGCGTGAATTCGCCGCCCTGCTCGATCAGCACCTTGGCCACCCTGTCCCCCACCAGCACACCGCCCAACGGCACGTAGCCCGAGGTGACGCCCTTGGCAAACGTGATCAGGTCGGGCTTGATGCCGAACAGTTCGGAGCCGAACCAGCGCCCCAGGCGGCCGAAGCCGCAGATGACTTCATCGGCGATCAGCAAAATGCCGTACTTGTCGCAGATGCGCTGGATCTCGGGCCAGTAGGTACTTGGAGGGATGATGACGCCGCCCGCGCCCTGCACCGGCTCGCCGATGAAGGCGGCCACCTTGTCGGCGCCGATCTCGAGGATTTTGTCTTCCAGCCAGCCGGCCGCTTTGATACCGAATTCCTCGGGACTCAAGCCGTGGCCCGATTCCAGGTAATTCGGCTGGCCGATATGCGCGATACCGGGTATCGGCAAGCCGCCCTGCGCATGCATGCCATCCATTCCGCCCAGGGACGCTCCCGCCACCGTGCTGCCGTGATACGCATTGTGGCGGCTGATGATGGTGTGGCGCTCCTGGTAGCCGAGGATGTCCCAGTAGCGGCGCACCATGCGCAGGTTCGTGTCGTTGCCTTCCGAGCCGGAGCTGGTGAAGAACACGTGCTGGAACTGCGGCGGCGATATTTGCGCCAGCTTGGCGGCCAGTTGCGCGGCCGGCACGTTGGTCGTGCCAAAGAAGCTGTTATAGAACGGCAGCGTCTCCATTTGCCGGTACACGGCTTGCGAGATCGAAGTGCGTCCATAGCCCACGTTGACGCACCACAGGCCCGACATGCCGTCGACGATTTTCTTGCCCTGGCTATCCCACAGGTAGACGCCATCGCCGCGCGCGATCACCCTGGCGCCTTTCGATGCCAGGTCCTGGAAATCGGTGAACGGGTGCAGGTAATGGGCCGTATCCATTTTCTGGATGGCGTTTGTATCGTACACCTGCGGCGCCGCGTTTTTCTGCGCCAAGGAGGAGACAAAAGCGGCGCTCGGCGCCAGCGGATTGTTGGTTGTGCTCATGCGTGTTCCTTTTAAACGTGTAATAACAGGTGTTCGCGCTCCCACGGACTGATGACCGTCATGAATTCCTGGTGCTCCAGGTCCTTGATGGCCGCATACACGTCGATGAAGCGCTCGCCCAGCACCGTGCGCAGCTTGTCTTCCGCACGCAACAGCTGCAGGGCTTCGGGCAAGCCTTGCGGCAGCTCGAACTTCATGTCGTAGGCGCTGCCCACCATCATCGGCGTCGCTTCCAGCTGCTCCGTCATGCCCAGATAGCCGCAGGCCAGGGTGACGGCCAGCGCCAGGTACGGGTTCGCGTCGGCGCCGATGATGCGGTTTTCCACGCGGCGGTCCTGCACGCCCGATTCGGGCACGCGGAAACCCACGGTGCGGTTGTCCAGTCCCCACTGGATGTTGATGGGCGCGGCCGTATGGCGCACGATGCGGCGGTAGGAATTCACGTAGGGCGCGACGATGGCCATGGCCGACGGCATGTAGCGCTGCAGCCCCGCGATGTAATGCTTGAAGATGGGCGCGGCCGAACCGTCGTCGTTGCTGAAGATATTCAAGCCCGTCTTCGCGTCGACGACGCTCTGGTGCACATGCATGGCGGACCCTGGTTCGCCGGCCATGGGTTTGGCCATGAAGGTGGCGTACATATCGTGCTTCAAAGCCGCTTCACGCAGGGTGCGCTTGAAGAAGAAGACCTTGTCGGCCAGGCCCAGCGGGTCGCCGTGCAGGAAGTTGATTTCCATCTGCCCCGCGCCGATCTCATGGATCAAAGTGTCGACGTCCAGGTTCATCAGTTCGCAGTAATCGTAGATATCCTCGAACAGGGGATCGAACTCGTTGACGGCGTCGATGCTGTACACCTGGCGGCTGGTCTCGGCCCGGCCGCTGCGGCCGATGGGCGGCTTCAGCGGCAAGTCGGGATCCGTGTTTTTCGCCGTCAGGTAGAACTCCAGCTCCGGCGCCACCACGGGCTTCCAGCCCTTGTCCGCATACAGTTTCAGCACGCGCCGCAGCACAGATCTTGGAGCAAAATCGACCAGCGCGCCATCGGAAAAATAGCAGTCGTGGATGACTTGCGCGGTGGGATCGGTAGCCCACGGCACCATGGTGATGGTGGTGGGATCGGCCTTCAAGATCATGTCGCGGTCGGTGCTGGAAATGGCGCGGTCATAGCCGCCATCGTCGACCGGGTAATTGCCCGTCACGGTCATGCCCAGCACCGCTTCCGGGATGCGCATGCCGCGCTCCTGGGTGAATTTCCCACGCGGCAGGATCTTCCCGCGCGCCACACCCGTCAAGTCGGGTACCAGGCATTCGATTTCCGTGACGCGCTTTTCATTAAGCCACAAATCCATATCCGTATAGGTGAAATTTTCGCGTATTGCCATGTTTCCCTCTCGCTGGTCTTGATCAGGCGCCGCATGCTGCTGGTGCGGCGCACCCGTGCTGTCATCCTGTCCTGTCATTCTTTCTGTGCTGCTGTTCCTGGTAATCGCGGCACGCCTGGCCAAAGGCGCCGAACAGGCGCATCGACTGCGGATTGTCTTCCACCTGCCATTCCGGGTGCCATTGCACGGCCAGCGTAAAACCGGCGGCGCTGGCCACCGTATAGGCTTCCACCAGGCCGTCGTCGGCCAGGGCATCCACCAGCAAGCCATCGGCCAGCCGGGCGATGCCCTGGCCATGCAGGGAATTGACCATCATTTCGCTCTCGCCGCCCAGCAGCCGTGACAGCAGGCCGTCCGGCATCAACTTGATGCGGTGCGCGGGCGCGTACTGGCGCGCCAGGGGATCGAGCACGTTCTCCCGATGCTCCATCATGCCCGGCAGCGCATGCACAGCCTGGTGCAGGCTGCCGCCCAGGGCCACATTGACTTCCTGGAAGCCGCGGCAGATGGCGAGCAAAGGCAGTTGGCGCGCCAGCGCGGCGCGGATCAGGGGCAAGGTAGTGGCGTCGCGCGCGGGGTCTTGCGGCAGGTCGGGGTGGAGAATTGCTTCGCCATACAGGCGAGCGTCGACGTTCGAGGCGGAACCGGTCAGCATGACGCCATCGGCGATCCGCAGCGCCGCTTCCAGGTCGGCGTCCAGGCCCAGCGCGGGCAACAGCAGCGGCATGCAGCCGGCGCCGTGCAGCACGGCGTGCAGGTATTTGTCCTGCGCCATGTGCCAAACGTGGCTGCCAAGCTGGCGCTGGCAGGCGGGAACGAGAACGATGGGACGGCGCATAGAGTGCTACCTCGCTGGCGTGACGATCCAATGACAGCGCCATGACAGCGCTGCCGCTCGCTACACTGTACAGCAGAGCCGGTGGAGGCGACCACACTGATGGGCGTGGCCAGCGGCGGCACACATCGCCTACACTACGACTTTGCGATACAGCTTTTATTAAAATCATCATATGCCCGTCCAGCGCCAAACACCAGCGCCACCGGCAAAGTCCCCTTACTTTCCCATGCACCCATACCGTTTTCCAGCCTGCCGACATTCCTTTTTCACCCTGCGGGGGCAATCATGAAGCACATGCCATGGCGTGACTTCTTCGCCCTCGTGGTCAGCATCGGCGTGGTCGGCCTTGGCCTGGGCGCCACCATGCCGCTCACCGCCTTGACCCTGCACCAGCGCGGCGTGGGCACGGACATCATCGGCATGATCACGGCCGTCAGCGCGCTCGGCATCCTGGCCGCCTCGCCATTCGTCTCGCGCTGGGTGGGGCGCTTCGGCGCGCGCGCCACCATGCTGGGCGCCGTGTGGGTGGCGTCGCTGGCGACGATCGCCATGCAGTTCACCGACCACCTGCTGGCGTGGAGCGTGCTGCGCTTCCTGTTCGGCGGCGCCATGGGCGTACTGTTTACCATCGGCGAGGCGTGGGTCAACCGCCTGGCGCCCGACAATTCGCGCGGACGCGTGGTGGCCATGTACACCACCAGCTTTACCTTCTTCCAGCTGATCGGCCCAGCCCTCGTGGCCCTGTTCAACGACAAAATCAGCTGGAGCTTCGCCGCCTGCGGCCTGCTGTTTTTGCTGGCCGTACCGGGGCTGATGCTGATCTCGAACAGTGGTCCAGCACGCGAACCGGAAGAACAGGGCGTGAAGTGGACCTTGATCCTGCCGCGCATGCCGATGATCGTGCTGGGCGCCGCCTTCTTTGCCCTGTTCGACACCCTGGCCTTGAGCCTCCTGCCGCTGTATGCGATGGAGCACGGCATCAGCACGGACCTGGCCCTGCTGTCGGCCACCGTGGTGCTGGTGGGCGACACGGGCTTGCAATTCGCGCTCGGATGGATGGCCGACCGCTTCGGCCGTGCCAAAGTGCACGCGGCCTGCGGCGTGGCCGTGTGCCTGCTGCTGCCGCTGCTGCCGTTCGCCGTCGGCACGCCGTGGCTGTGGTGGACCTTGCTGCTGTTGCTGGGCGCTGCGGCGGGCGGCATCTACATGCTGGCGCTGGTGGCCTGCGGCGAGCGCTTCACGGGCCTGTCGCTGACCAGCGCCAGCGCCATCGTCAACGCCACCTGGGGCGTGACCAGTGGCGGTGGTCCCCTGCTGACGGGCGTGCTGATGCAATCGGTCGGCGTGAATGCCCTGCCGGCCGTGATGTGGGTGTGCTGCGCCATTTTCGTGGGCAGCGCCGTGTGGGAACGCAGGAAGGGGATTGTGTAACGCGCTACTTTTTTTCCAGCCGCTGCCGCAGCTCCTCGGCCACCGGATAGTCGGGATACGCCTGCCGGAACGCGGCCCATTCCTCCTGCGCCAGCGCCGCTTCGCCCGCTTTTAACAAGGCGTCGATCTTCACCAGCCACACGGAAGCGTCAAGCTTTGCCGGCGGCGGCAGCGGCGCCGACTTTGCCGCGATGGGAGCGGGCATGGCCAGCGCGCGCTGCACCGGTGCCTGGCGCTGCAGGCTAAATTCGGCCTGCATGGCCGCTTGCTGCTCCATCGCCTCCCGCATTGCCGGAGGAGGTGGCGGGGCCGGTGGCGCTGGCGCGGGTACGGACACGGATGCTGGCGCCGGCTCGGCTTGCGCCAGCGGCCTCGGTGCCGCCTTGGCCATGGCGCGCGGTGCTGGCGGTAGTGGCGCAAACTCAGTCGCAGGTGCAGCGGCCGGTGCAATGACCGGTGCGGCTGCCTGCATCACCTCCTGCGTGACCGGTTCCCCGACCACGGGAAATTGCGCCGGCTTCGAGCCGAACCAGTCGACGCCGATCAAGTTGACCGTCAGCAGCACGGCCGCCGCCAGTCCCAGCGGAATGCGCCAGCGCTGCAGGTAGTCGGGCGCCTTCTTGACGGGCAAGGTGCGCAGCACGCCATCGGCGCTGTCGTTGGCCGCCGCCGGCTGGTGCAAGGCTTTTTCCGCGTCGGCCAGAATGGCGGCATCGAGCGCGCTGGAAGGCGCGGGCTGCGGCAGACTGGCCAGCAGCGCCTTCAATTCCTCGTCATTCGGTTCGTCGTGATCTTGATCGTGCGTATTCATGCCTGTCCTCCCGCGCTGTCCAAGCCCGCGCGCAACTTCTGCATGGCGTAGCGCAGCCGGCTCTTGACGGTTTCCGCTTCCGCCCCCGTCACCACGGCGATATCCTGGATGCTCATGCCGCTGAACTGCTGCAGCACCAGTGCTTCCTTTTGTTCCACGGGCAGCGCCGCGATGGCAGCATGCAGCAGCGCATGCTGCTGTTTCTGCTCCAACGACTGCGGCGGCGATGCACCCTCGTCGGCCAGCTCGCCTGCTTCCCCCTGCTCCTGCCCTTCCCGCTGGCGCAGGATATCGATCAGGCGGTTGCGCGCGATCTGGTACAGATAGGTGCGAAACGCCGCCTGCGGCTGGTAGCCCGTGCGCGCCGCATGCAGGCTGGCCCACGCATCCTGCACGATCTCGTCGACCCACGCGCGGCGCGGCGAACGCCATGCCACGAAGCGGTACAGGCCCTGGCTATGGCGCCGGTACAATTCGCGAAACGACGGCAGGTCGCCGGCGCTGTAGCGCAGCATCAGTTCTTCATCCGTGGCAGTGATTAATGTGTCAGGCATGCGAAGCAGTGTAGCCGAACTGCGCGGCAGCGACAATTTCCCTACGCCTTCAGCGTACAGTGGACGCAATGGGCGCATAGCTGATGCGGCGTACTTCACGGATCTGTCCCTCCTTGAGCACCCCTTCCACCACTTCATAGCCGAGCAGGGCGAAGACCCGTCCCTGCAGGAACAAGGGGCGCGCATTGCCATACCAGTCCACGCAGGACGCGCGGCAGCCATCGTCCTTTGCTGGACCGGGACGCGCCGCCAGCGCACCGAGTTCCGTCAATGTCAAACCACTGTTGCGCAGGTACAGGACGGAAGCGGCCGGCCGGCTTGATCCTGGCCGCTCGTCCGCGCCCAGGATGGGCAGGCCGATCACACCATCGCTGGCCGTGTGCGGCTTGTAGAAAAAGCCGTGGCTGCGCGACTCGCCCTGCGCCGCATCGGCGCGGATGTAGCGCGTGGCAATCGCCGCCTGCGCCCCCAGGCGGATGCTGCTGAAGTGCAGATCCTTGCCCTGCGCGCCGATCACCACGGCATCATTGCCCAGCGCCTCGATGCGCTCCACGCCGTGCGGCAGGGACAAGGCTTGCACGCTGCCCGCATCGGCCCAGCGCACGGCATACAGGGGCTGGCGCGGCCAGGCCTGGTCCGCCTGCCGCCGGCCGCCATTGCCGGGATGGCCGTACAACAGATACGGCCCCACATAGCGGTTCTGCAGACCGTAACCGCCACCACCGGGCAGCGGCTTGTAGCTGCTGGCGGGCGCACTGTCGCGGCCATCGGAAAACGACGTCAATGGCACGCGCAGCAGGGCCATGTCGCCGCGCCCGCGCGTGCCATCCCACATGGCGTCGCCCTGGCCCTCGGCGCGCAGCAGCACGTTCAAGTGGCCGTCAAGGCTTTCCAGGAACGAGAATTGGTCGACGGGAGCGCCCGCCACCTTCAGGGCGCTGGGCGCCGAACCATCGAGGGGAATGCGGAACACGCCCGAGTCGCTGCCCCGGCGCGTGGTCCACACGAAAACGGATTCGCCCGACACATAAAATACGCGGCCCTGCGGCCCCATCACGGCGGTCGCTTCGCAACGCATGTCGCGCTGCGCCAGGTCGCACACGGTAACCGTGTGCAGGGTCAGACCAAAGCCCGGGTCGAGCTCTTCATCGGTACGGTAGATGCGCGTGGCCGGGGCGATGCGCTTGAAGTCGGATGGCACGGCGTCAGGGCGCCAGCGGCGCAGCGCGGGAAAGCCGCCAAACGGGTCGCCCCGGCGCAAGTTCAGCGACAAGGGCGAATAGAACACCAGTTTGCTGCCGATCAGGCGGCTGGCGTAATTGCGCGAGGAATAATAATCGTTGGAGCGCAAATGATACGTGGCGCGGTAGGCCAGCTTGCCGTCCGCATCGATATCGAACAGGCCGATCTCCGTGCCGCCACGGCTGTAGCTGTAGCCGATCACCACCAGCGTATCGCCATCGATCAGCATCTCGTCATACCAGCTGCCCGATGGGTCGCTGCCCGGCGCGTACGCATCGAGCGAGGACACCGGCTGCAAGGCATTGCCTCCCACCTGCACGGTGAACAGCTTGCCGCGCCTGAGCATCACCAGGTGCTTGCCATGCAGCTTGACGATGCCGCCTTCGTCCACGCCCGCCGTCTGCACATTGGTGACGGATTCCGCAGCTTCTGCTGATGGCGCGGGGGCAGCCCTGGCCAGCACCGGCGCGGGAGGGGCCGGCGCCGCCGACATGGACTGCGCCGAATACTGCGCCGTGGCGCGCTGCAGTTTCTGCTGCTGTATTTGCTGCTCCCTTAGCAGTGCCGCCTGGCGCGCCTGCAACTGCTGCAGGTAGCTGCTCAAGGCCTGCTCACTGGCGAACGGCGCCAGGGTTTTCCTTGGCGCCGTGTCGGCGGCATGGCTGCCTGCCGACAGCAGCAGGGACAGTATCAATGTGATCTTGAGGACGCTGGGCATCGCTTCTTCTCCGGTTGGCTGGGGTGTCCAACATGAAACGCAGCGGCGCAGAAAAAGGGGTTAAAGGCGCGTGAAAATATTCACGCGGCGGCTGACCTACTCAAACCCGCGTATGCGGTCGCCGTTGAAATTCGGCAGGCGCCACTCGAAGTGCAGGGCCAGGAAACGGAACAGGAAACCGGCACCGATGGACGACAGCTGCGCCACGGAGCTGTCGACCTTGAAGTGCAGCAAGCCGACATACAGGGCGCCCGTAAACAGGGCCACGGTGGCATACACTTCGCGCTGCAGCACGAGGGGAATCTGGTTGCACAGGATATCGCGCAACAGGCCGCCGAAGACGCCCGTGATCATCCCCGCCAGCACGACGATGGCCGGGTGCATCTTGGCCGACATGGCGATGTCGCAGCCGATCACGCAAAACGCCACCAGGCCCAGGCCGTCGACCAGCAAAAAGATGGCGCGCAGATGGTGCAGGTAGCGCGCGACAAAGGCCGTGACGACGGCCGCGCCGATGGTAAACAGCAGGTACTCGGGATGCGCGATCCAGCCCAGCGGATAGTGCCCCAGCAGCACGTCGCGCACGGTGCCGCCGCCGAGCGCCGTGACGGTGCCGATCATGCAGATGCCGAACAAATCCATGCCGCGCCGCATGCCCATGATGGCGCCGGACATCGCTTCGGCGACAATCGCCACCAGGTAAATCGTATATAGCAGCATGCTCTTACTCTTCCGAAAATGATTTGAGAATTTGTTCGCGTTCGCGCGCTTCGCTCAGGGCGCGCGCTTCATTCGTGCCCGTGCTGGAGCCGCCATTGCCAGCGTCACCGTGTGCCATGCGCGTGTCCGCACCACCGCTGCCGCAGCTGACGCTGCTGTGGATAAAGGCAAAGTTATTTTTCAGACAGTCGCCGGCCAGGTATTCGGCATACACGTAATCGCCATCAAGCAGCGCCAAGCCGGGCGGCTCGGCCAGCACCTGCTCGCGCCGGCCCTGCACGGCCACCTGCATGTAGTCGCGCCAGACGGGCAGCGCCAAAGTCCCCCCCGTGGCATTGCCCAGGCTCTTGGGCTGGTCGTAGCCGAGCCAGACGACGGACACCAGGCCCGAGGAGTAGCCGGCGAACCAGGCGTCATAGGCGTTGTTCGACGTGCCCGTCTTGCCGGCCGCGTCACCGCGCCCCAGCGCCAGCGCGCCGCGTCCCGTGCCGCTCTTGACGACGTCGCGCAGCATGCTGTCCATGACGTAGGCATTGCGCGTGGAGATGACTTGCGTGCCGCGTGCCGGCTCGCCCTTGGCGCGTGGCGCCGCATCGCTGAACAGCACCGCGCCGCTGCGGCTGCGCACTTCCTTGATCAGTTTCGGCGGCATCTGCATGCCGCCGTTGGCGAACACCGCATACGATTGCGCCAGCTGCAGCGGCGTGACGGCGCCCGCGCCCAGCGCCAGCGGCAGGGAGACGGGATTGCGCGCGCCCTCGAAGCCGAAGCGCGTGGCGTAGTGCTGCACGTAGCCGGGACCGGCCGCCTGCATCAGGCTCACGGCCACCAGGTTTTTCGAGCGCACGAGGCCACGCCGCACGCTGATGAAACCTTCATAGTTGTTGCCGTAATTGCGCGGACGCCACTGCCGTGCGCCCGTTTCCTGCGGCAGCAGCAAACGCTGCGTATCGTCCACGGCCGTACCGGGAAAATATCCCTTTTCCAGCGCCGCCGAATACACGAAGGGCTTGAAACTGGAGCCAGGCTGGCGGTAGGCCTGCATGGCGTGGTTGTAGTGGTTGCGGTAAAAATCGAAGCCGCCGGCCATGGCGACGATTTCGCCGCTGTGCGCCTCGACGGAAATGAGCGCACCTTCCATCTCGGGCAGCTGGCTCACCAGCCAGCGCTTTTTCGCCGCGTCGTGCACCACGCGGATCACGCTGCCCTCGACGATGGCGCGCTTGCCATCCCACTGCAGCTTGCCGCCCAGGCGCGCATCCGATGCCGTCAACACGATGTCGTCGCCATTGCGCAGCTGCGCCGTCAGCTGGCGCTTGCCGCCCGTCTCGACCTTGCGCACCAGCGCGGCGCGCAATTCACCGCTATCCGGATAGGCGGCCAGCTGGCGCGCCACGCTATCTGCGGAGGGGGCCAGGCGCGCTTCCGGGCCACGGTAGCCGCGCCGCGCCTGCGCGTTTAATAGCCCATCGCGCAGCGACTTGTCGGCCGCGATTTGCGGCGCCATGCGGATGGTGGTCGTCACGTCCAGACCCATGCTGTAGGCGCCTTCTGGATAGCTTTGCAAGATCAATTGACGCGCTTCCTCGACCGCATACGCGGCCGCGTGCACGGAGCTGTTGCGGTCCTTGTTCAGGGCCAGTTTTTCCGCCACGGCCGCATCGTATTCGGCTGGCGTGATGTAGCCCAGCTCGCGCATGCGCTGCAGGATGTAATGCTGGCGCACGGTGGCGCGCTGCGGATTGGCGACGGGATTGTAGGCCGACGGCGCTTTCGGCAAGCCGGCCAGCATGGCCGCTTCGGCGATGCTCACTTCCGCCAGCGGTTTGTCGAAATAAATGTTCGAGGCGGCGGAAAAGCCGTAGGAGCGCTCGCCCAGGTAAATCTGGTTCATGTACAGTTCCAGCAGCTTGTCCTTGCCGTAATGCTGTTCCAGCTTGTAGGCGAGCAGCATCTCCGTCAGCTTGCGCTGCACGGTCTTTTCGCGCGACAGGAAAAAGTCGCGCGCCACCTGCATGGTGATGGTGCTGGCGCCCTGTACGTGGTGGCCCGTGACGATGTTGGCCAGGGTGGCGCGCGTCAAGCCATAAAAGTCGACGGCGCCGTGTTCATAAAAGCGCGCATCCTCGATGGCCAGCAAAGCCTGGCGCATGCGCAGCGGGATCTCCTTCAGCGGCAGGAATTCGCGGCGCTCTTCGCCGTATTCGGCCAGCAGCTCGCCTTCGCTGGAGAAAATGCGCAGCGGCAGCGCGGGCTTGTACTGGGCCAGGTGCTCGACGGCCGGCAAGTCCTGCCAGGCCTGGCGCAGCCACCAGCCGCCCGCCAGGGCTGCAGACAAGCCCAGACCCAGGGTCAGTCCCAGGCCGAATTTCAGATTGCGCGCCAGCTTTGATGGCGGCTTGCGGGTGGTGCTGTCGTTCGCTTGTGCTTCCATGGTGGTATTTCCTTGCTGCCAGGAGGCCGCGCGCTGGCGCGCGGCACTCCATCAAAGAGACATTGTGCACTGCAACACACCTATCCTTATGAAAAGTAAGTATTATTTAGTATTGATAAATTTTTCTTATGTTAGGCGCGCACCATGGATCTGAATCCCAAACACACGGAAGCGTTCCGCGCCGTCGTCGAAACGGGCAGCTTCGAGCAGGCGGCGCTGCGGCTGCACCTGACATCCCCGGCCATTTCCCAGAGGGTGCGGGCACTGGAAAGCCAGCTGGGCAATGCCTTGATCGTGCGCAGCCGTCCCGCGCGCGCCACGCGCATGGGCCAGCGCCTGATGCAGTACCTGAAACGCGCCAAGCTGCTGGAAGCGGACTTGCAGGCGGAGCTGGCGGTGCAGCAGGACGCCCCGCTGACCCTGGTGCTGGCGCTGAACGCCGATTCGATGGGTACCTGGTTCTTCCCCGCCCTGTCGGAAGTGCTGATACGCGAGCGCGTGCTGCTGGACCTGACGGTGGAAGACCAGGACCATACCTACACCTTGCTGGAAACGGGCATGGCGATTGGCTGCATCAGCACGGAAGCCAAGCCCATGCGCGGCTGCACGGCCGAGCCGCTGGGCGTGATGCGCTACTGGCTGGTGGCCACACCCGCGTTCCGCCAGCAGTGGTTCGCGCACGGCCTGACGCGCAAGGCGGCGCGCACGGCGCCCGTGGTCGCCTACACGCGCAAGGACACCCTGCAGTCATCGTTCCTGCAAGAGGCGCTGGGACTGCCGGAAGGCGCCTACCCCTGCCATTACGTACCCGGTGCCACCTCGCACTTCAACGCCATCCGCTATGGCCTCGGCTACGGCATGGTGCCGGAGTTGCTGCTCAAGGCGAATACGGATGGCGAGCTGGTGGAAATGCTCACGCCCAAGACCCCGGCCGACGTGGCCCTGTACTGGCACACGTGGAAGGTGCAGTCGCCGCGCATGGAGCAGCTGTCGCGGCAAATCATCGCGGCGGCGCGCAGCATGTTGAAATGATTATCGCTGCATGCCCCAGCGCTTGAGTGTCACCCGTTCCAGGGTGCGAAAGCCGATGTTTTCCACCAGCAAGCCAATCACGATGACGGCCGCCAGGCCGGCGAACACCTTGTCCGTGTACAGCTCATTGCGGTTCTGGAAAATGTACCAGCCCAGGCCGCCCTGTCCCGATGTCGTGCCGAAGACCAGTTCGGCCGCGATCAGCGTGCGCCAGGCAAACGCCCAGCCGATTTTCAAGCCCGAGACGATGGACGGCAAGGCGCCCGGCACGAGGATGTGCAGCACCAGGCGCAAGCCGTTCAGCCCGTAATTGCGGCCCGCCATGCGCAGGGTTTCCGGCACGCCCTGGAAGCCCGCATAGGTGTTCAGGGCCAGCGGCCACATCACGGAATGGACGATGACAAAGATCAAACTGGCGCGGCCCAGGCCGAACCACAGCAGGGCCAGCGGCAGCAGGGCAATCGCCGGCAAGGGATTCAACATGGCCGTCAGGGTTTCCAGCAGGTCGCGTCCGATGCGGCTGGACACGGCAAGCAAGGTCAGCACGAAGGCGGCCAGCACGCCCACCGCATAGCCTTGCAGCAAGACGATCAGGGAGGCGGCCGTGCGCGTCAGCAATTCTCCGCTGGCGATGCCGCCGATAAACGCCTGCGCCGTCTGCAGAAAACTGGGCAAGAGTAAATCGTTGTTTGTCCAGCGCGCCGCGCCTTCCCACAGCAGGGCCAGGCTGAGCAAAATCAAGGCCTTGCGCCACAGCGCGTGCTGGCTCCAGCGCTGCCAGCGCGACAGTGGCTGCTCGACGGTGACGCCGGCCGGCGGCGGTGCCGCATACACGAATTCCTGGCGAATGGGCGGCTCCAGCAACACGTTCATACGGCCTCCCGCTGCGCGCTGGCTGCCTGCGGGGCAGCCGTCGTTTCTTCATCGAACAGCAAGCCGTGGATGCGGCTGCTGGCGGCCTGGAATTCCGCACTGCCCGCGCTGTGCAAGCCGAATTGGTGGCTGTTGAGTTCGGCGCGCACCCTGCCCGGATGGGGCGACAGCAGCAGGATGCGGTTGCCCACGACCAAGGCTTCCTCGATCGAATGCGTGACAAAGACGAGGGTAAAGCGCAACTCTTCCCACAATCGGCTCAGCTCTTCCTGCATCTTGCGCCGCGTCAAGGCGTCGAGCGCGGCGAACGGCTCGTCCATCAGCAGCACTTCCGGCTGCATGGCCAGGGCGCGCGCGATGGCCACGCGCTGCTTCATGCCGCCCGACAAGGTATGCGGGTGGGCATCCTCGAAGCCGGCCAGGCCCACCTTGGCGATCCAGTGATGGGCGCGCTCGCGGGCCGCCTGCTTGTCGAGACGCTTGCTGGCCAGCAAGGGGAACATGACGTTTTCCAGCACCGTTTTCCACGGCGGCAACTGGTCGAATTCCTGGAACACGACGACACGGTCCGGCCCGGGTTGATGAATCGGCTGGCCCTGCATGGCGATGCTGCCAGTGCGCGGCGCGATGAAGCCGGCCACGGCTTTCAGCAATGACGACTTGCCGCAGCCCGATGGCCCCAGCAAGACGAAACGGTCGCCGCGGAACACGTCGAAACTGACGTCGTGCGTGGCGCGCACGGTGCGCTGCTCCGTGCGGTATTCCAGGCTGACATTCTTGACGCTGAGCAAGGGCTGTAGCGCAACCGGAGGACGTACCAGGTGAAAGGCGGGTGCGTGCATGTCAGCCTCCTTGCGTGATGGCAGGGTCGTCAAAAAAATAATCGCGCCAGCTGTCGGGCAGATTGCGGATGGCGCTCACGCGGTGCAGGAATTGCGCCAGGCCATAGGTGTTTTGCGGCGCGATCTTGAATTGCACTTGCGGGTTGGCAAAGATTTTCAGCAGCAGATTGCGGTCCACCTTGCTCTTGTTGACCTTGATATAGATGTCGGCCGCGCCTTGCGGGTTGCTGCTCGCATACTGCGCCGCTTCCGCCAGGGCGGCGATGAAGGCGCGGTAAGTCTTGGGATTGTCCTTGCGGTATTTTTCTGTCGCATACAGCAGGGTCGACGAGCTGGGCCCGCCTTGTACATCGTAGGAATTGAGGAGGATGTGGGCGTTCGGGTTTTGCGCCAGTTCCTGTTCCTGGAACGGTGAATTGCCGAAGTGGCCGCTCAACTCCGTGCCGCCGGCGATGATGGCGGCGGCCGCATCCGGGTGCGGCAGGGTTTGCGTGATTTTATCCAGGCGGGCAAATTCCTTGTCGCCCCACTGTTTTGCCACGGCCATTTGCAGGATGCGCGCCTGCACGGAGACGGACACAGCCGGCAAGGCGATACGGTCCTTGTCCGTCAAGTCCGCCAGGGTTTTCACCTTCGGATTATTGCTGATCAAATAGTAGGGGAAATTGCCGAGCGAAGCCACGCCGCGCACATTCTGCCGACCTTTCGTGCGGTCCCAGATGGTCAACAGCGGCCCCAGGCCGGCGCCGGCAATGTCGATATTGCCCGACAACAAGGCGTCATTGATGGCAGGGCCGCCGGACAGGGTGATCCACTCGACTTTCACATCGACGCCCTGCTGCTTGGCATGCTTTTCGATCAGCTTTTGTTCTTGCGCAATATTGAGCAGCAAGAAGGTGATGCCATGCTGGCCCGCGATGCGGATCTGGCCTTCGGCCCGGGCCATGGGCATGGCCATGCACAGCACGGCAATGGTGGCGAGCAGGCGGCGGGAAAAGGTAAAGATCGGCAACATGGACACTCCTTGGGTCAGGCTTACAGGAAAAAATCAGTACGGCGCATCGCCTTCAATCGTGGTGCGATAGAGTTTGCGGCGCTGGTCGGGAGGGCAACCCGTCGCCAGGTGCATCAGGGAGCGGTTGTCCCAGAACACCAGGTCGTGCGGCTGCCAGCGGTGCACATATAAATGCTCGGGGCGCACGCTGTGCACGAACAATTCGTCGAGCAGGGCGCGGCTTTCATCCTCGGGCAAGCCGACGATACGCGTGGTGAAATGTTCGCTGACAAACAGGGCGCGCCGTCCCGTTTCCGGATGCACGCGCACGACAGGATGGGTGACAGGTTTGACTTCATCGATCTGCGCCTGCGTCAGTGCGGGGCGCCAGGGATTGCGGCGGCGTAATTCCTCATACTGGCTCAGGTAACTGTGTTCGGCACGGGCGCCGCGCACGGCGTGGCGCAGCGCGGCCGGCAAGCTTTCCCAGGCCAGGTGCATGTTCGCAAACACGGTATCGCCGCCCTCGTCCGGCAACTCTTGCGCGTGCAACATGGAACCGAGGCTGGGCACTTCCTTGTACGACAAATCGGAATGCCAGAAATGGCCCGCATCGCCCAGGCCGATGGGCTGGCCATCCTCGACGATGTTCGAGATGATCAGCACTTCCGGCTGCGTGGGTAGCTGGAACTGGCGCAGCACGTGGATTTGCAACGGACCGAAGCGGCGGCTGAAATCGACTTGCTGCTGCGGCGTGATGCGCTGGTCGCGGAACACCAGCACGTGATGGTCGAGGTGGGCGTGGTGCAGGCGCTGGAAGTCGCCCAGCGACAGTGGCTGCGCCAGGTCCAGCCCCAGCACTTGCGCGCCGAGCGGTGCATCGAACGTCTCGATACGGAAATGGCTGGTGGACTGCGCGGGTTTCAGGACGGCCGACATGGGAATTCGCCAAGAGTCAGGGGAAGTCCACTGTATGCCGGTCAGCCTTGCTTGCAAACGAAGCATTTACTATATGAATATGCGCGGCGCGTTGCGCCACGCTGCAACAGGCGCTGTCACGCAATGGCGCAGCAGCACCGGCTTTGCCCGGGAATGGCGCTAGCACGCAACTTGCTTATCTACCAATCTTCAATCATTGCCCAGGAAAGCCATGCCCACCTACGCCCTGCTGCTCGCCTTGCTGCTCCCTGTTGCCGTCCATGCCCAGGAGAGCCAGGATGAAGGCGATCTCAGCTACAAAGCCTATGTGCACAGCGACAAGCGCATCAAATGTTTGTATGGCTATGCGGCCGACAAGACGGGCGACCATGCGGCCGCCGTCGCCATCTTTGAAGACTGCATCCGGCGCTGGAACGATGTGTATTCGATGATTTGGCTGGCCCAGTTGTATGAAACGGGCATCGGCGTGCCGAAGGACCTGGTGCAGGCAACGGCGCTGATGCGGCGCGGTGCGCATACGAACGATGATGCGGCCTACGCGCGGCTGGCGCGCTATCACTATGGCGTGGCGCTGGCCGAAGGCCGGGGCACGCCGCAGGACATTCCCCAGGCCAAGACCTGGCTGCGCCAGGCGGCGCAGGAGGGCGTGCGGGAGGCGGCCGATTACCTGAGCCGCCTGGAAGGCGCCACGCCATAGGCGCGGCGCCAGCGCTGCTTACGCTATTGCTTCGTAGCGGGCCAGGCGGGTCGCCATGCGCGGCGCCAGCTCGTGGCCGGCCGTGACCGTCACTTCCAGATCGTTCAGCAAGCCATCCTTCAAGCCGTAGACCCAGCCATGGACGCTGAGTTCCTGGCCCCGTTCCCACGCATCTTGCACGATGGTGGTCTGGCAGACGTTCAGGACCTGTTCCACCACGTTCAGTTCGCACAGGCGGTCGCCGCGCTGGCGACTGGTCAGCACGTCGCCCAGGTAGCGTTCATGCTTCTGGCCCACGTCCTGCACGTGGCGCAACCAGTTGTCGACCAGGCCGATGCGCGTGCCCGTCATGGCCGCATGCACGCCTTTGCAGCCGTAATGGCCGACGATGATGACATGTTTGACTTTCAGCACGTCCACGGCAAATTGCAGGACGGACAGGCAGTTCAGGTCGGAATGCACGACCACGTTGGCAATATTGCGGTGCACAAACACGTCGCCAGGCGCCATGCCCAGCAGTTCGTTGGCGGGCACGCGGCTGTCGGAACAGCCGATCCACAGGTATTCGGGCGACGTTTGCGCTTCCAGGTTCTTGAAGAAGTTCGGGTCTTTCGCCACCATCGAGTCGGCCCAGCGGCGGTTACGCTGCAGCAGTTCCGCCAGGGCCATGCCATTTTTCGGTTCGGTCATATCGCTCCCATTGTGTAAGTACGACTGAGGGCGGCAGATCGCGCCCATAGGCCGGCGATGTGCGCACATTGCTCAGTCGTAGTGAAAAAAACGCCGGGATGTGTGAGCATCCCGGCGCATGGTATTACGTGTGCTTACTCAAAAAAGTCCTTGACCTTGTCTTTCCAGGTCTTGCTTTGCGGACTGTGCTTGGCACCGCCCTCGGTGGTCGACTTTTCAAAGTCGCGCAGCAGGTCTTTCTGTTTTTCCGTCAGTTTCACCGGTGTTTCGATCGCCACGTGGCAGAACAGGTCGCCCGCGTAACCGGAGCGCACGCCCTTGATTCCCTTGCCTTTCAGGCGGAAGGTCTTGCCCGACTGGGTGCCCTCAGGAATCGTGAACGACACTTTGCCGTTCAGGGTTGGCACTTCGATTTCGCCGCCCAGGGCCGCCTTGGTGAACGAGATCGGCATTTCGCAATGCAGGTCGTCGCCTTCGCGCTGGAACACGGCGTGCGGCTTGATGTGGATTTCCACATACAGGTCGCCCGACGGACCGCCATTCGTGCCCGGTTCGCCGTTGCCGGACGAACGGATACGCATGCCGTTGTCGATACCGACTGGTATCTTGACTTCCAGCGTCTTGTTGCGCTTGATGCGACCAGCGCCGCCGCATGGCGTGCAGGGGTCGGTGATGACCTTGCCGCTGCCATGACATTTCGGGCACGTTTGCTGGATGCTGAAGAAACCTTGCTGCATGCGCACCTGGCCGTGGCCACCGCAAGTACCGCAGGTGGTTGGCGACGTGCCCGGCTTGGCGCCGCTGCCGTGGCACGTGTCGCATTTGTCCCAGCTCGGCACGCGGATGGTCGTGTCGAAGCCGTGCGCAGCTTGCTCCAGTGTAATTTCCAGGTTGTAGCGCAAGTCGGCGCCACGGTACACCTGTGGCCCCGCATTGCGGCTGCGTCCTCCGCCACCGCCAAAGATGTCGCCGAAGATATCGCCGAAGCTGTCGGCAAAGCCGCCAGCACCGCCACCGAAGCCGCCACCGCCGCCCATATTCGGATCCACGCCAGCGTGACCATAACGGTCATACGCTTCGCGCTTTTCCGGATTGGTCAGCATCTCGTAGGCTTCTTTGACTTCCTTAAACTTTTCTTCCGATTCCTTACTGTCCGGATTGCGGTCCGGATGGTATTTCATCGCCAGTTTACGGTAAGACTTTTTGATCTCTTCTTCCGAAGCATTTTTTGCGACACCGAGTGTCTCGTAAAAATCACGCTTTGCCATGTTGTCGGCACCTTGCAGTCTATCTACTGATGTAAAAATTACACGAAAAAGCCGAGTCGAGTGCTGCACTGGGCAACGACTCGGCTCGGCCGGTCTTCGCGGCTAATCCCGCGATGTAGCGTTCAGCCCGGCTGCCCCCAGTTCATGGGAGCGCAAGACATTACTTGCTGTCTTTGACTTCTTTGAAGTCAGCGTCAACAACGTCGTCTTGCTTGGCGCCTGCGTCCGATGCGCCAGCAGCTTGCTGTGCACCTTCCGCGCCGCCGGCAGCTTGCTGCGCTTGCATGTCGGCATACATTTTTTCGCCCAGTTTCTGCGATGCGCTCGACAGTGCAGCCACCTTGGTGTCGATCTCAGCCTTGTCGCCCGCCTTGATGCTTGCTTCCAGGTCGGTGATCGCCGCTTCGATCTTCTCTTTCTCGCCCGCATCGAGCTTGTCGCCGTATTCGGTCAAGGATTTCCGGGTCGAGTGTACCAGAGCATCGGCCTGGTTGCGCGACTCGGCCAATTCTTTGACCTTCTTGTCTTCTTCCGCGTTCAACTCGGCGTCTTTCACCATCTTCTGGATTTCAGCCTCGGTCAAGCCGGAATTGGCCTTGATCGTGATCTTGTTTTCCTTGCCGGTGGCCTTGTCTTTCGCGCCGACATGCAAGATGCCGTTGGCGTCGATGTCGAAGGTCACTTCGATCTGTGGCGTACCGCGCGACGATGGCGGGATGCCTTCCAGATTGAATTCACCCAGGCCTTTGTTGCCGGCGGCGATTTCGCGCTCACCCTGGAAGACCTTGATGGTCACCGCAGGCTGATTGTCGTCGGCCGTCGAGAATACCTGGCTGAACTTGGTCGGAATCGTCGTGTTTTTGTGGATCATCTTGGTCATCACGCCGCCCAGGGTTTCGATACCCAGGGACAGAGGGGTGACGTCCAGCAACAGCAAGTCTTTGCGTTCGCCCGACAGGACCGAACCTTGAATCGCTGCGCCCACTGCCACGGCTTCGTCCGGATTCACGTCTTTGCGTGGATCTTTGCCGAAGAATTCCTTCACTTTTTCCTGTACCTTCGGCATACGCGTCATGCCGCCGACCAGGATGATGTCATCGATGTCCGACACTTTCACGCCAGCATCTTTGATGGCGATGCGGCATGGTTCCATCGTCGCGATGATCAGTTCTTCCACCAGCGACTCCAGCTTGGCGCGGGTCATCTTCAGGTTCAGGTGGACCGGTGCGCCATTGGCCATGGCGATGTACGGCTCGTTGATCTCGGTTTGTTGCGACGACGACAATTCGATCTTCGCGCGCTCGGCCGAAGCCTTGATGCGCTGCAGAGCGATCGGATCTTTTTTCAGATCGATGCCGTTGATCTTCTTGAACTCGTCGATGATGTAATCGATGATGCGCTGGTCGAAGTCTTCGCCACCCAGGAAGGTGTCGCCGTTGGTCGACAGCACTTCAAATTGCTTTTCGCCATCAACATCTGCGATTTCGATGATCGACACGTCGAACGTACCGCCACCCAAGTCATACACGGCGATTTTACGGTCGCCTTTTTCGGTCTTGTCCAAGCCGAACGCCAGCGCTGCCGCGGTTGGCTCGTTGATGATGCGCTTGACGTCCAGACCAGCGATACGGCCGGCATCCTTGGTGGCTTGACGCTGCGAGTCGTTGAAATAAGCAGGCACGGTGATGACGGCTTCGGTAACTTCTTCACCGAGGTAGTCTTCTGCCGTTTTCTTCATCTTGCGCAGCACTTCAGCGGAAATTTGCGGCGGCGCCAGTTTTTTGTCGCGTACGCCGATCCATGCATCGCCGTTGTCGGCTTTCATGATTTGATACGGCATCAGCGCGATGTCTTTTTGTACTTCTTTTTCGTCGAACTTGCGACCGATCAGACGCTTGACTGCGTACAGCGTGTTTTTCGGATTGGTCACGGCCTGGCGTTTCGCCGGCGCGCCGACGAGAATTTCGCCATCTTCTTGATAAGCAATAATCGACGGCGTCGTGCGTGCGCCTTCAGCGTTTTCGATTACCTTTGGTTGACCGTTTTCCATGATGGAAACGCAGGAATTCGTGGTTCCCAGATCGATACCGATAATTCTACCCATGATTTTTTTCCTTTTATTTGCTAGATTTCAGATGGTTCTTATATGTGGCAAAGCGGCATGGTTTCAAGGCTTGCTTGATGCCGCACTCTGATTATTTTGCTTGCGCGGTCGTTACAATGGCTGGACGCAGCAGGCGGTCCGCAATCATATAGCCCTTTTGCAGGACTGACACGATGGTATTGGCTTCCTGCTCCGCTGGCACCACGGCAACGGCCTGGTGTTTCATCGGATCGAGCTTTTCACCCTGCACCGGCAACACTTCCACCAGGCGGTTGCGCTCGAACGCGGCATTCAATTGCTTCAGGGTCATCTCGACGCCTTCTTTCAGCGATTCGATGGTCGGTGCTTCCACCGTCAGCGCCGTTTCCAGGCTGTCTTTCACCGGCACCATGGCTTCGGCAAAGCTTTCCACTGCGAATTTATGCGCTTTAGCAACATCTTCCTGCGCACGGCGGCGAATATTTTCACCATCAGCCTTGGCGCGCATGAAGGCATCGTGCATCTCTGCAAGACGCGCTTCGGTACTCGCCAGCTGCTCTTCCAAAGTAGGCTCTGCGGGAGCCGCGGCGTCCGCTTGCGGATTAGGTACAGCTTGGTTTTCCTGATCTTGCATCTGAAAAGCTCCTACAATCAATGACTTAAATGAGTTAGTCTAACTATCTTTACAACACTAACGGGCAGATGGGGCTATATCCTATTGTTTCAAGGGGTATGCATGGCAAAACCAGATTTACATCGATCCATGTTACAGCTATTTACAAAACGCGACCCATTTCGGCCAGCGATCCGTGCGCGCCCCCTTGATTTTCCAGGCTTCCCACCGTAAAGCGGGCATTCTACCAGCCGCGCCGCCGCCGTCGCCACTGGCGACGTTGCTATCTGGATAGTACTTTTGTCGCGCCAGACATGACAAAGCCGCGCAAGCGCGGCCCTTGATTGTCAAAAATTTACTATCCTTAATTCGCCGCGCCCAGCGCCAGCGCCGCCTCGCGCGCCTGCTCGCCCGCTTTCCTGTCCGCCTCGCGCTGCGGCGCCGTCTTCATCGTCGGCCAGCCGATCATGTGTTGTTCGGCAATTTCCGCCATGCCCGCGATCCAGGCTGGCGTTTCGTTCAGGCAAGCGATGTAATGAAACTGCTGGCCGCCGGCCGTTTCGAAATCATGCTTGGCTTCCATGGCGATCTCTTCCAGCGTTTCCAGGCAATCGCTGGTAAAGCCCGGACACAGCAGGTCGACGCGCTTGACGCCCTGTTGCGCCAGCGCCACCAGGGTAGGTGCCGTGTACGGCTGCAGCCATTCGGCCTTGCCAAAGCGCGACTGGAAGGTCACCACGTATTGCTCTTTACTTAACTTTAACTTTTCCGCCAGCAAGCGCGCCGTTTTCAGGCATTGGCAGTGGTAGGGGTCGCCCAGCAGCAAGGTACGCTTGGGTACGCCATGAAAACTCATCACCAGTTTTTCCGGACGACCATGCGCTTCCCAATGGTTCAGTACGGAATCGCGCAGGGCGTCGATATACGTGTCGTGCTCGTGATACTGCTTAATAAAACGCAATTCCGGCACATTGCGCACCGTGGCGTAATGGGCAAACACGGCGTCGTAGATGGAACCCGTCGTCGTGCCCGAGTATTGCGGATACGCAGGCAAGATGGCGATGCGCTCGCAGCCTTCGCTTTTCAGCTTTGCCAGCACTTCGGGCAGGGAGGGCGAGCCGTAACGCATGGCCATGGCCACCGTCACGCCATCGTGGCCACGCTCGGCCAGCGCGCCGGCCAGCAACTTGGCTTGCTTTTGCGTATGCACTTTCAGGGGCGAGCCCTCGCGCGTCCAGATCGACGCATATTTCTTGGCCGATTGGCCGGAACGGAACGGCAAGATGATCAGGTTCAAAATGAACCACCAGACCAGGCGGGGAATCTCCACCACGCGCGGGTCGGACAAAAATTGCTTCAGGTAGCGCCGCACGGCCGACGAGGTCGGCGCATCGGGCGTGCCCAGGTTGACCAGCACCACGGCGCTGCGGTCGATACTGCCATGCGTGTACGGCGGTTCTGTTTGAAATGACATGAAAGCTCTTCGAAGGCGTTGGATGGATTAGCCCAACCATTATAGTTACATTGCGTCAACATCGGGAAAGATGGATGTTGATGCAATTCACCCATAGCAAAGGCTGGGGGGAATGATGGCTCTCGACAATTAGCCCACAAGCAAAGGCTGGGGTCAGACCCGGCGGGTCTGACCCCGGTCTGCCCCCAGCCACGAATCAAATCGCCAGCAATTCGCGTGCGTGCTTGCGCGTGGTGGCCGTGATTTCCAGGCCGCCCAGCATGCGCGCCACTTCTTCCACGCGGGCCTTGGCATCGAGCATGTCGATGCGCGACGCCGTCTTGCCATTGTCCAGGGTACTTTTTGCCACCTGAAAATGCTGGTTCGCCTGGCTGGCCACTTGCGGCAAATGGGTCACGCACAGTACTTGCCGTCCCTGTCCCAGGCGTTTCAGCAGGCGACCCACGACTTCGGCGACGGCGCCGCCGATGCCGCTGTCGACTTCGTCGAAGATCAGGGTCGGCGTGGTGGTAGCGTGCGAGGTAATGACGGAAATGGCCAGCGCGATGCGCGCCAGTTCGCCGCCGGACGCCACTTTGGCCAGCGAACGGGGCGCCGTGCCCGCATGGCCGGCAACGAGAAATTCCACTTGCTCGAGCCCGTGGGCGGCCGGTGCGCACGGGTGCAGGGCGATCTCGAAGCTGCCGCCCGTCATGCTCAGTTCCTGCATGGCGCGCGTGACGGCGTGCCCCAGCTCCAGGGCGGCGGCGCGGCGCGTGTCGGACAAGCGCTCGGCAACGCTGCGGTATTCGGCCTCAATCTTCGCTTCCTGGCGCAGCAAGCCGTCGATATCGGAAGCGTCCGCCAGGTGCTGCAGCTTTTCCGACAGCTTGGCGTGTTCCTCGGGTAGTTCTTCTGGTGTGACGCGAAATTTGCGGGCCGTGCTATGCATGGCTTCCATGCGCGCGTCGAGCTGGTGCAGGCGCTCCGGGTCCAGTTCCACGCGGTCCAGATAATTGTTCAGCGCGTACACGGATTCCTGCAGCTGGATGCGCGACGATTCGATCAGGTCGACGATCGGCTGCAATTCCGCGTCGACGGACACCAGCTTGCCCAGCTTCTGATTCAGGGCCGACAGTTGCGACACGATCGGATGGTCTTCCGACTCGGAAATGAGGGACAGGGCTTCCTGCGCCCCTTCCAGCAGGCTGGCTGCGTGCGACAGGCGGCTGTGCTCGTTCGTGATGTCCGTCCACTCGCCGGGCTTGGCGGCCAGTTTTTCCAGTTCGCCCACTTGCCATTCCAGGCGTTCGCGCTCGTACAGCACGTTGGCAGCATTCGTTTCGAATTCTTCGCGCTGGCGCACGAGGGCGCGCCAGCGCTTGTGCAGCGCCGCCACCTGCCGCGCATCCTGCTCCACGCCCGCTTCGCGCGCCGTCGCCTGGCCGTCGAGCAGGGCGCGCTGCGCCTCGCTTTTCAGCAGCGACTGGTGCGCGTGCTGGCCGTGGATATCGACCAGCATGTCGCCCAGTTCGCGCAACTGCGCGGCCGTGGCGGGAATGCCGTTGATATACGCCTTCGAGCGGCCCGCATTGTCGATCACGCGGCGCAGCAGGGCGCCGCCATCGTCGTTGTCAAACTCATGCGCCACCAGCCAGGCCTGCGCCACCTCGCTGACGGAAAAATCAGCCGTGATGTCGGCCTTGGCCGCGCCTTCGCGCACCACGCTGGCATCGCCGCGCCCGCCCAGCGCCAGAGTCAGCGCATCGATGAGGATGGACTTGCCGGCGCCCGTCTCACCCGTCAGCACGCTGAAGCCGGCGGAAAATTCCAGTTCAATGGTATCGACAATGACAAAATCGCGAATGGACAGTGTATGGAGCATGGCTTCTGTGGTTAGGCGGCGCACCGCGGGTTAGCGTGGAGAAAATGTTAGCTGAGTTTGCCCTCGCCCGACGGGTACTCATTCCAGTGCAATTTTTCACGCAGGGTGTTGTAGTAACTCCACCCTTCCGGATGCAGGAAGGTAATCGTGTGCGGCGAACGGCGGATGAGGATGCGGTCTTGCTGCACCAGGCTGGCAAAGGTCTGCATGTCGAAATTGACGCTGATATCGCGCCCGCGCACGATTTCCACCACGATCTGGCTGGAGTCGGGCAAGACGATGGGGCGGTTCGACAGCGCATGCGGGGCAATCGGCACGAGCACGATGCCGCCCAGAGTCGGATGCAGCAAGGGGCCGCCGGCCGACAGCGAGTACGCGGTCGAGCCCGTGGGCGTGGAAATGATCAAGCCGTCTGAGCGCTGGTTGTACATGAAGTGGCCGTCGACTTCGACGCGCAATTCGGCCATGCCGGCGCCGGCGCCGCGCGAGACGACGACATCATTGACCGCCATGCCCACGTGAATCGACTCGCCGTCGCGCAGCACACTGCCTTCGAGCAAGGTGCGGCGTTCGGCCTTGAAGCGGCCACCGAGAATTTGCGCCAGCACGGGCAGCATGCGCTCGAGCGGGATATCCGTCATGAAGCCCAGGCGCCCCTGATTGATACCGATCAAGGGAACGTCGAATGGCGCCAGTTGGCGCGCAATGCCCAGCATGGTGCCGTCGCCACCCATGACGATGGCGCAATCGGCGGCGGCGCCGATCTCGGCCGGCGACATGGCGCGCACACCGGGAAACGCCAGGTTCAGATGCACGGCCGTCTCCGCCTCGAAGACCACCGTGTGGCCCAGCACTTGCAGGAAATCGACGATGCTTTTGACGGGTTCGGCAATGCCATCCGTATTCTGGCGCACGACCAGGGCGATGGTCTTGGCGCCCAGGTTGAAGCGCTCGCCCGGGGCTGGCAAGGTCGCGGCTGGCTGTTCGGCACGTTGTTCGGCGTGTGTATCGACGGGCATAAGAATCTCGGTAGTGAATTCGGTGGCAAACTGCCCCAGGCTGTCGCGTCGCACGCCGTCATCGCATGATACTGTATATATGCACAGTATAGTGTGCCTGTCGTGTGCCTGCAAGGGGCGTTCTTGGTGTTGCACGCAGTGTAGCGCAGAAAAAGAATCGCCCATGCGTGCGCCAGCGCTCCCAGCACGGACAAATCCGCTTGCAGGCGGCCTGGCGCGGCAGGACACTGGTGGTACTTTACTGTCAGGAGGCCATATGGTTAGCCAGCATAGCGAACGCAAGATCAATACCGATGAAAAGGTCCAGAATGACGGCGTCGACCGCCTGCCGCACGAGCGTGACGAATCGCCCGATGCGCAAGACGTGCGCCCGCGCAAAATCATGCAACAGGCGGCCAGTGACCTGGAACGCGGCCTGGTCGACACGGACCGCCACGCCCAGCCCGGCGTGGAAAAGGTCAAGCCGGCTGCGCCGCAGCAAGCCCGCCCCGATGCGCAACTGGAACCAAAGAAGGCGCGCTGAATCGCATCCTCACGCAATGCTATTGTTCCGGAGTACGCCATGCACCGCTACGTCTGTTCATTCCTGCTGGCCGCCGCCTGCAGCACTACGTTCGCCCATGCCCAGGCGCCCGCCATGCCCGTGGGCTTTGGCCCGCAACCCGCCCTGCCCGCGCCAGACAAGCAATTCATTCCCACCGTCAACGTGGCGCCCGTGCAGCGCTGGACGGCCGCGCAGCGCCCCGTGGTCGCGTCCGGCCTGGCCATCCAGGCGTATGCGCGCGACCTCGACCATCCGCGCTGGTTGTACGTGCTGCCAAATGGCGACGTGCTGGTGGCGGAAACGAATGCCCCGCCCAAGCCCGATGACAGCAAAGGCATCAAGGGTGCCATCATGCAGATGCAAATGAAAAAGGCGGGTGCCGCCACGCCCAGCGCCAACCGCATCACCCTGCTGCGCGGCTTTGACGCGAATGGCGTGGCGCAATCGCGCAGCGTGTTCCTGCAAGGGCTGAACTCGCCATTCGGCATGGCCCTGGTGGGCAAGGAGCTGTACATCGCCAACTCGGATGCGCTGCTGCGCTTTCCCTACAAGGAAGGCCAGACGGCCATCACGGCGCCGGGCGTGAAGGTAATGGATTTGCCGGGCGGGCCCATCAATCACCACTGGACCAAGAACGTCATCGCCAGCGCCGACGGCAAATTTTTATATGTTTCCGTCGGCTCGAACAGCAATGTGGGCGAGAACGGCATGGCGGCCGAAGATGGCCGCGCCGCCATCTGGCAATTCACGCGCGCCACGGGCAAGGCACGCGTGTATGCCACCGGCTTGCGCAATCCGAATGGCATGGCCTGGCAACCCAAAACGGGCGCCTTGTGGACAGCCGTCAATGAGCGCGACGAGCTGGGCAACGACCTGGTGCCGGACTACATGACCTCGGTCAAGGAAGGTGCCTTCTATGGCTGGCCCTACAGTTATTTCGGCCAGCACGTCGATGCGCGGGTCAAGCCGCCGCGCCCCGAACTGGTGGCCACAGCCATTGCGCCCGACTATGCGCTGGGCGCGCACACGGCCTCGCTGGGACTGGCATTCTATGACGGCACATTGCTACCCGAACGCTACCGGGGCGGCGCCTTCATCGGCCAGCACGGCTCATGGAACCGCAAGCCCTTCAGCGGCTACAAAGTCATCCATGTGCCCTTCGCGAATGGCGTGCCCAGCGGCCCGCCACAGGATGTCGTCAGCGGCTTCCTGGACGAGAACGGCAAGGCGCAGGGGCGCCCCGTCGGCGTGGCCGTCGACAAGGCGGGCGCGCTGCTGGTGGCGGACGACGTGGGCAATGTCATCTGGCGCGTGACGCCGGCCCGTTGAACCTCCATCTGCCACAGTGTGACGCAACGAACGGAAGCGCAAAGGCAGGGCGCGCATGATGGACCTTCGAACCACGCAAGGAGTACATCATGAAAAAAACAGGATCAGCCGTCTGGAGTGGCGGCCTTAAAGATGGCAAAGGGTTTATTTCGACCCAAAGCGGCGCGCTCGATAATGTGGCATATGGCTTCAACACGCGCTTCGAAGACGGTCCCGGCAGCAATCCGGAAGAATTGATCGGCGCCGCCCATGCCGCCTGCTTCACCATGGCCCTGTCCGGCCAGCTGGGCGAGGCGGGCTTGCGTGCCACGGCCCTGAAAACCACGGCCGATGTCAGCCTGGAAAAAATCGATGGCAGCTATGCCATCACGGCCGTCCACCTGACCCTGGTGGCCAGCATTCCCGGCGCCACCGACGCAGCGTTCCAGGATGCGGCCCTGCGCGCCAAGCTCGGCTGCCCCGTGTCCAAATTGCTGGCCACGGAAATCACGCTGGACGCCCGTCTGGAGTAAATCCAGAGGCACCAAGGTCACCGTCTGCGGCTGTCCTGCACCAGGGCGGCCGGGGCGGTTTCGGCAAGAAAGCCATAAAACGCATAAAATCCTGCCATTCCCCTATCACCATCAAGGATTTACGATGCGTATTTTGCACACCATGTTACGGGTCGGCGACCTGCAGCGCTCCATCGATTTTTACACCAAGGTCCTGGGCATGAAGTTGCTGCGCACCAGCGACAATCCCGAATACCAGTACACGCTGGCCTTCGTCGGCTATGGCTCGAACCCCGACCACGCGGAACTCGAACTGACGTATAACTATGGCACCACCAGCTACGAGCTGGGCACGGCGTATGGCCACATCGCCATCTCGGCCGACGACATCGTCGCCGCCTGCGATGCGGCACGCGCGAATGGCGGCAACGTCACGCGCGAACCGGGCCCCGTGAAAGGCGGCAACACGGTCATCGCCTTCATCACCGATCCGGATGGCTACAAGATCGAATTGATCGAGCGCAAGTTCGACGGCCAGGGCGGCGGCCTGTAATTGCTCAACCTGGCCCGGCGGCCTGTGCAACGGCCGCGCGCAGCCAGGCGATGCCCGCATCACCGTCCGTGCGGCGGTGCCGTATCGTTTCAAACGCAAACGGCGCGATGGCAAACGGCGCAGAATGCTGCGCCAGCCCTTGCGCCGCGCTGCCGCGCAAGGCGCGCCGCGCCACCGTCAAAATCATGTCCGTCCCCATCACAACATCCGCTGCGACCGTCCAGTACGGCACGCGCACGGCGATGCGGCGCGTCTGGCCCAGCTGGGCCAGCGCTGCGTCGACTTCGGCCGCCATGCCGCCCTCGCCGGATGCCACCAGCACGTGCGGGCGCGCCAGATAGGTGTCCAAACTCAATGTTTCGCCCGGCGCCAGGCTGGCCGGGTCCAGCGCGCACGCGAACGTTTCCTCGAATAAGGTTTCCCTGTGTAATTGCTCAGGCAGTTGCGGGAACACGCCCAGCGCCAGGTCGATCTCGCCATCCTGCACGCCAGCGATCACGGCCGGGCGGCTGGCGTAGCTGATGGCCAGATCGATGCCGGGCGCTTCCACGCGCAAGCGGCGCAGCAAAGCGGGCAAGAGCAACGCCGCGCCGTAATCCGACATGGCCAGGCGAAACACGCGCTGCGCCGTGGCAGCCTCGAAAACGGCGCCGCCCAGCACGGAACGCACGCTTTGCAGCGCTTCGGCCAGCGGCCGTGCCAATTCCAGTGCGCGCGCCGTCGGCTGAAAGCAGCCCTTGCCGCGCAACAGCAGTGGATCGTCGAGCAGATGGCGCAGGCGGGCCAGCGCATGGCTGACGGCAGGCTGACTCATATGCAAGCGTTCGGCCGCGCGCGACAGATGGCGCTCGCTGAGCAGCGCTTCCAGGATGACCAGCAAGTTCAAATCGACGGCGCGCAGATTATTCATTTGATGCATAGTTGAATGGCAAATTACGAATTGGATTTAATCATCACAGCATAATACGATGACGCCATCAACTCAACTGTGGGAGTCGCACATGCATGGATGGATTACCGTACTTGCCCCGCTGGCCATGCTGGCCGGCGCCGTCGTCCCCTTTCAGGCGGGCGCGAATGCCGCACTGGGCCGCAACCTGGGCCACCCGCTGTGGGCCACCCTCGCCTCGCTGGCCGTCAGCGCCGTACTCGCCTCGCTGGTGATGCTGCTCTGGCGGGTGCCGGCGCCCGATGTCCAGCTCGCCATGCGGGGACCCGGCTGGTCCTGGCTGGGCGGCGCGGCCGGCGTGTTTTATATTACGGCCGCGCTGATGCTGGCGCCGCGCATGGGGTCCGGCCCCTTCATGGCGGCCGTCATCGGCGGGCAAATGCTGGCCGCGCTGGCCATCGACCGCTACGGCTTGCTGGGCTTTGCCGTCAAGCATATTTCTCCGCTGCACTGGGCCGGCGCGGGCCTGGTGGTAGCGGGCGTCATCCTCACCCAAGTCGCCAACAGCCGCGCTGTATAAGCGGGTGCCAGGGCGAAAAAAAACCAGCGCCGTTGCCGGTGCTGGTTTTCATTCAGAGCAAGATCCCGCTTACTTGTCCAGCAAGGCGTTGACGGGCATCAAATCCGTTTCCTTCAGGGTGCCGGCCGCCGCCTTCAGGCGCAAGCCGTTCATGATGGTGTCGTAACGGGCTTTCGACAGGTCTTTTTGCGTGGAGAACAATTGTTTCTGTGCATTCAAGACGTCGATATTGATGCGTACGCCCACTTGATAACCGAGCTGGTTCGACTCCAGCGCCGATTTGCTCGACACTTCCGCCGCTTCCAGCGCCTTGACTTGCGCCAGGCCGCTGTTGACGCCAAGGAAAGCCTGGCGCGCGCCCTGCGATGCCGTGCGGCGTGCCGTTTCCAGGTCGTTGCGGGCCTTGTTTTCCAGCGCGATCGATTCGCGCACCTTGCTGGTGACGGCAAAGCCGCTGAAGATCGGGATGCTCCACTGCACGCCGATGGCATTATTGTTGTTGCCGTTGCCATTGCCGCCACCCGAGGAATAGGTATGGCCAGCGTTGGCGATCAGGTCCAGCGTCGGGTAGTGGCCGGCGCGGTTGCGGCCGATGTCGCGTTTGGCCGATTCCACATTGAACTGGGCCGTGACGACGCCATAGTTCTGCTCTTCGGCGGATGACACCCACGGTTCGACGGCAGCCGGTTCCGGCGCGCTGATGACCACGCCCGTGCGCATCGGCGCCAAGGTGGTCGGCGCTTCGCCGATGATGGTTTGCAAGGCGCTGCGTTTGTTGGCCAGGTCATTGATGGCGGCAAATTCCTGCGCCACCACCAGGTCGTAGGCCGCTTGCGCTTCGTGCGTGTCGGTGATCGTTTGCGTGCCGACTTCGAAATTGCGCTTGGCCGATGCCAGCTGCTCCGTCGTGGCGACCTTTTGCGCCTGCGTGGCGCCCAGGTTGTCCTGCGCGCTGAGCACATCGAAATACGCCTGCGCCACGCGCGTGATCAGGTCTTGCTGCACTTGTGCAAATTGCGCTTCGGCAATCGCTTGCGCCAGCTTGCTTTGCTGATAGGTTTCCCAACGGTCCCAGCGGAACAGCGGCTGTGCCAGGGTCAGGTTGTAGCTGTTCGTGCGCACGTTCACGGATGGCGAAGTGATCTTGTTGCCGCCATTGTTCTGGACGATTTGCTCCTGATTGCCGCGCGTATTGCTACCCGAGGCGGAAATTTGCGGCAGCAAGCCTGCCAGCCCTTGCGGAACCCGCTCCATCCCGGCCGACAGGGCCGCGCGCGCGCTGGCGTACTGCGCGTCATTGGCCAGCGCCTGCTGGTACACCTGGATGAGATCGGCCGCCTGCGCTTGCAGCGAGCATGTCATCGAGACAAAGGCGCTGGTCATCAGCACGGCGATAAGGGGTTTCCGCATTGCATTTCTCCGTTGGAGTCGTCAAAAGTTGATGGAATCAAAAATCTGCTACCGCTTGCCTTGCACCCGCCGGATGAGCGGGGTACAGGCCTCCGCAGGCATGCAGGAAAACATGCCTGGGTGCATCTACTACAAAATGACTTAGTATTTAGGCATTGCGCTGTCGACTTGCAGCGCCCAGGCATGCACGCCGCCCGTCAAATTACTGATCTTGCCAAAACCATTGCGCTCCAGGAAGGCCGCCACCTGCATGCTGCGCATGCCGTGATGACAGATGCAGACGATCTCGGCATCTTCATCGAGGTCATCGATGCGCGCAGGAATCGAGTTCATCTGCATCAGGGTGGCACCGTCGAGGTGGCACAGGTCGAACTCCCACTGCTCCCGTACGTCCAGCAAAAACGGGCGCGGGCGGGAAGGGTCAGCCAGCCAGGCGGCCAGCTGCGGTGCACTCAAATGCTCCATCGAATCGGTCGCCTCAGAACTGGAAATGCGACGGTGCCACCGCTTGCAGCGGCGTGACATTGGTTTCAAACAGCTTGCGCGTGTCGTAAGCCTTGTCCGAGCTGCGCGTGATCAGGTGCGCCGACATGATCGGCGCTTCGCCGATGATGGCCAGGATGCGGCCGCCGACTTTGACTTGTTGCAACAGTGCTTCCGGCAACACGGCCAGGGCGCCGGAGACGACGATCACGTCGTACGGTGCGCCCTTGCTCCAGCCCTGGGCGCCGTCGCCCAGTTCCACGGTCACGTTCGTCACGCCGTTGGCGGCCAGGTTCTGCTCGGCCAAGGTTTTCAATTGGGGAACGATTTCCACGCTCGTCACATGACGCGCCTTGTGTGCCAGCAAAGCAGCCATATAGCCGCTACCGGTGCCGATTTCCAGCACATTTTCATGCTTTTTGACGGCTACGTCTTGCAAAATGCGCGCTTCCAGCTTTGGCGTCAACATGCATTCGCCTCCGCCCAGTGGAATTTCCGTATCGACGAAGGCCAGGTTTTTATAGGCGGCCGGCACGAAATCTTCACGCTTGACCACGTTCAACAGCTCCAGCACGTCGAGATCCAGTACGTCCCATGGACGGATCTGCTGTTCGATCATATTGAAGCGGGCTTGTTCGATATTCATCTTTGGACTCGGTAAGTGAAGTAATAATCCGCCATTTTATCGTTGAACTGGCTGAAAGCACATGTTAACCATAAAGGCGGGGAATGGAGGAAATTTGCGACGATCTGCAGATTTGGGGGGGCGAACCTTGGATAGGGGCAACTGAACGGTTGTAGCCAGGCCCGGCGCATCAGCTTTTTCCGGGCGCCTCCACCTGCAGGCTGCGCAAGCTCATGTCGATAAACGCATCCATGTAGGCGAGCGGATCGATATTCTTGACCTCGCATGGCAGGAAGGAGTGCGTCCACATCATGAGCATGGTGACGGGTGCGCTGAGGATGGTGCTGACCAGCACGGCATCGACCTGGCGGAATTCGCCGCGCTGCATGCCCCGTTCCAGCAGGCTGACGATCAGCCCATTGCCGCGCGTGACGACTTCTTCGTTGTAAAACTGCGCCAGTTCCGGGAAATTGTTCGCTTCGGCCAGCATCAGCTTGGTCAAACCGGCCAGTTTGGTGGCGCCGAATTCTTCCCACCACTGCATCATCACCTTGCGCAACAACTCGGCGCTGCTGCTGTCCGAGGCGGCCATGCTGTCTTCCGCCTCGCCGATCGACTGCACGATATTGTCGCGCACCACGGCCTTGAACAGCTCTTGTTTATTCTCAAAGTACAGGTACAGGGTGCCTTTCGACACGCCGGCCCGCTTGGCCACATCCTCCAGGCGCGTCGATGCGAACCCCCGTTCGACAAACAGGTCGAGGGCGGCGGCGAGCAATTCCTGCGGGCGGGCATCCTTGCGCCGCTCCCAGCGGGGCTTGGTATCAATCGGGGCTTGCATGTATCTTTCCAAGTAACTTACTTTTGAGTCATTAATAGTAGACCTGTCTACCGCCAAGGTCAAGCGCAGGCCACTGGCACGACGCGTTGGACGACACATCCCTTTGCACGGGCGACACATCCGCTTGCACGCAACGACACAACAGCTTGCACGAGCCGCCGCGTGGGCAGCGCGATAGCGACGATGCCCCCGGTCGAAGTGTAGACCGCAGCTCGCGCCGCTACGCCCCCGATCGAAACACTTGCTTCCTGTGCCATTCGAGATGAGCCGCCAAAGGCAAGTCTCCTTCCATCGGAGGCGTGCGGATCTTGGATCCATGGAGGTCGTGGAGTGCTTTAACACCTGGCCCCAGACCGTTTAGAGCGCCACTGATCACAAGCTGCCACGACTGTGAATCAATCGTCAAAACTCCAAGGTCAAAGATTTTATGGTGAAGGGAACAAAGGCAAAGCCCATTTGAGACGTGGTTGGGCCCTCCAAAATGCACCCATCGTATGTGTGCAGCTTCCAGGCCAACCGAATTCTTCCACATGCGTCCGTCAAAGCCACACACCACGCAAGCGTACGAGTAAGCCCGCAAAACCTTGTCGCGAAATTTCCCGCACCGCTTGGAAGCAGGGACAATAAAATCGCCGTCGAGTCCAACCGCGAGGATCACATCAAGACGGAGAGTGTCAGGGAACGCATCAAGCAACACGTTCGCGAGATCTTGAATAAGGTCCGGCTGCTCAATCAGCAACGCATAGGCCTGTCGAGTGAACCCGGCGCGAGCCCCACTCACTCGCATTGTTTTCAACCCCGGTTCGCCCTTTCCTTTCCGGGATGGTAACACGTCTGCGCGCTCAACCTCCCAATACCCATCATTCTGAAGGTACCAGAACGGATAGTGTGCCGTGCCTGCGCTGGTAACCGATGTGTTTCCAAACTCCTTAATAAGGTCATGCAACTTTGATTCGATTTCAGGAAAAAGTAGCTTCGGCCCCTTCCCTGCTTGAACATGAGCTAAGGCTAACAGCGTCAGGAGAGGTTTATGTACAGCACGGTTACCAGATTTTTCGTAAACGTTCAGGTTTCTCACCAGTTCGACAAAGGCCGTCCGGGTTAGGGCAACAGGTAGCGTCGAGAGCATATATGACTTCTTAAAATTCGCAAGCGATCATTACGCGATGGCTGCCTCAATTGCCTGCCGTATCTTTGTTCGACCTGAGCCGGATGCATTGCGAAATTCATCTGATGAGAAATTTATCCCGCCGGCTGGCTTCAACATCTCCTCAAAGTATACGACGCGTATATCACGGCCCTTGTAAATCCTTGTGGAGTTGAGACGCAAGATATCAAACAGCGCTTGAACACCAACTGTCTTGGCAATAAACGAACCCGGTTGCAGATTGTTCCAAAAGGTGCTCTGACAAGCCTTCAAGTAGTTCAACGTCATCTGGTAGATAACAGCGTCCTCGCTATTGAGATAGGCACTTCTCAGCGGGGATTTGTCCTTCCGATACTCAGCGATCTGGATCCTCTTTTTCCGTTCAACTGCAAGCAGGTTGGTGCTGTCCTTTTTTGGATTACTCGTAAATAAGCGCATTATTCCCTCAACAATTACTGCGGTTGAGACTTTCCAGCCTTTGCCTTCGCTTAGTTTTTCGAGTGCCCGATCTCGTTTAGGAGCGATAACGATTCTACCTTTCAGTGGCGAACCTTCGTCTGTCCCCAGCTTACGCGTCAGAAATACCGCCAACTTATCGGGACTCCAGTACATCTCAGACTCTTCTTCCAAGTTGTAACCAAACAACTCGTATGTCAGGCTTTTGTCAACGGGTTTCTGAGTAGAGTTTATGGTGGCAAACAACTGCGCTTGAAACGGCTTAGGTAAATCCAGAAACACTGAACAGATCAAGTCCATTTTTAGGCGATCAGTATCTGCATGCGCAAAGGCGAATAACCTGTGTTGCCCATCAATGATGGCCGCGAGCTTTTCAGAGCTCGGAATTGTCAGAGTATGACAACCGCCGTTGTCGTCTTCATCTATAGTCCACCTTTGATGGCTGGCAGACGCAGTCGTGGACTCATCTTCCGCCCAATCTTCATCTTCGATAAGGCCGTCTTCCTTCCGAAAATTGGCCGCTAAAATAATCGAATTAGGAAATGCTGAGTCGATGCGGTTTATGTAATCCGTTATAGGCTGAATTCGCTTTGGTTGAGGCAGCCGCTGAGTTCCCGTAAGCTCATAGCTTGATCCACTGGGGCGCAAGCTTGCGCTCAACGCATCGCTGTAGGCAACCTCCAGTAAGATATTTGCTGATAATACGGCAACATAATAGACGCCAAGTGGCTGCTCAACTCTTAAAGCAGGTACTTTGACAGGGAACTTTAACATCTGGTCGACCCTCATTCAGTTACGAACCCATCAAGATTACCCGCTAAGGGAATGGAACTATCGACATCTCCGCCAACGGGATTGTTGAATGAGGTGGGAGAAGGTTCATCCAGAAACTCCACTTGATTGGCATTGGCTACCCACCATAGCCAAAATGCGAGAACTGCTGAAACAATACCGAGGGAAATACCAGCTTCTGGCACTATCCCTGCGCTGCCGCAGAATACTAGGCCCAACATACAGACTGACAGGACTAATATTGCTACGGCCCTCAGTTTCCGCGCACTTTCAGCCCAAATTAACTGCATCGATGTCGCTGCCACGAAGGCAGGAACGACTGAGATAATCGACGCACGCAGCAGTTTAGAGTCCGATTTGGCTGATGTGCAATACGAATACAGCTCGATCCAAAATCCCGTTGGAACGACGCCAACAATCACCACTAAGAAGAAAATTACAAAACTTGGGTGATAGATGGGCCGTGCCGTTCGAGCTCCCAGTTCTCTCATTAATGCCGGCCAGTGCAATCGTAATGATATTCGCTCTGCTTCGTCCACTCTCGCCCCCAATTTTTTTGATTTCCCACATACTACAGGCTCTTTTATAGGGCGAGGGGTTTACATTGTAAATTTCTTCGACTCTGAAGTGCGCCAAGTGCAAATCCCGAAATGGAAAAAAATATGCTCGAACTGCTACAAACCGAGCGGACCATACTTTTTGCGGACAGAAACTTCGCCACGATTGCAGCGCGTTGCATGCAATTTTCAACGCGTTAAGTCTCACGCTACGATCGTACCTCGAACTTGATCTTGACCGATGTGTGATTAGCGCCGCGCTCTGGGCCACCATGGACTTCTATCACTTTCACTAAAACGGCACAGGACTTGTTCGTGAAGACTGCAATCTCGCCAATCTTGATCGGAGCGTTGTAGTTAAAGTCAAACGCAGTGAGATCATCGATTTCCGAGAACTCTGCGGCATGCTTAACCAAGGCAACGATGGCCGGTCGATTGGCATACGCGTGAACTGAACTTTCGCTGCGTGACGACCAGCGCATGACAATACTTCTCTCGTCCTCCTCAGAGAACTGGATCTCGAAGTTTCCTCCGTTCAATAAGTAATCAAATTCGGCACCGCCGGTGGGTCCGACACCGGATACAAAATGGTCGGTAAACTCCATGTTTATCAGGGCAATTTGCTCGCGGAGATCAGCGTCAAAGTCTCTGAGTCTCACACCGCCATCTCGGAGTTTTTTTCCATCCCTCGCGATAAATGCGTGGATTGATGTCGTATCGACCGATGACGGTTGATGTGATTCCAATTTCGAGAATAAGGTCAGCACATGAATGTCGCTGACCTCCCAGGTTCACGCAGGGCTCAAGAGTGCTGTAGATCGTCGAGCGTTTTATGCCATGGTTAGACGAAATTCCCTTCTGGATGGCATCCCGCTCAGCGTGGAGATTTATTTGACGATGTCCTTTCGCCATCACACGTCCATCCTTAACGAAAACCGCTCCGACCTTTGGCCCTCGGCCAGATGAAAGTTACATCTATTGAATAGCTATGGCCATGAACTCACGGCCAATGGAATCGAGTTTAGCCAAGTCTGTACCTCTTATTTGTGTAAACGATTTAACCCACCTGTAGCGTCGACAGCTGCGCAAGTGTCCAGTGACCGTCCTTCGGTAATTTGTGTAGATTGTAGCCGACGGTGGACTGCCATTCAGGATTTTCCTTGTCCAGCCCCACGAGCCCATGCCTATGCGTACAGCTCCTCGGTTTCGGTAACAATGCTTTGCCCCGATCCGCAGTGCTCAATCAGCTCCTTCAAATTTTTTGACTTCCTCAACTGCGCGAGTCCGTCATCGATATGGCTGACGATTACATCGGTCTTCTCTTTCATACCCAAGAAGCCGTGTACATCGAGTATCAACGTATCGAACATGACTTCATACTCGCCAAAGAGTGTTGAGGAATTGAACTCGCTTCCAACTTGTTCGGTAGAACGTAAGCCACCTGCAGGTCCGTTCTCCAACGAGAGAATCAGAGAGATTCTGCAAACAATATTTGGCGTCAAACCAGTACGAGCTTTGAGAAGCTTTAGAGTCTCAGTGGCTTGCTGAGAAATTCGAAGTCGCTTAGGCAGCATATGCACTCCCATCGTTTGAACGTTTCCAGAAATATCCCTCGCGTGCCGTGGTTGCACCTACCGCTTCATCGAACGAAAGGTGATACCCATGGGAGAGATGAGGTTGAAGGCCATCATAAAAAGACCTGTCGATTTCGGTATCCGTCGAGAGAATGATCACCTGATGGCTTGCCACTGGGAAATAAGACTCCACTAACTTTTGTCGATGCTTGCTATCCAGGCGCCCCAAGGGCGTGTCGATGATAATCGGCAAATGGCGCCCGGAGGCCTTGGCAAGAGCCTCTAACATGGCGATCGCGTAAATCTGTTTCTCTCCTGCTGACAGTCGCTTTTTCGGAATTTCACGACCGTCGCGGTCGAGCAATGTAACCTTATAGTCGGTTGAGTTGATTTGCGCATCATGGACCACGTCGCCCTTCCGAGCGAGACGTGAAAAGGCAGTAAGGAAGTGCTTGCGAAGGCTTTTGCACTTCTCCTCTGAAGAAGCTCCTTTGTATTCGGAAATCATATCTTGCAGTGATTCCGCAATATCCTCGCTCCTGCTATTAACACTGATGTTGTCCACTTGAGAAATAAGCTTTTTCAATTGCCGAGTAAGATCAATTTGCATCCAAATTTTTCGGCGCATTTCCGTAATGAAGTTCTTACGCGTTTCTTGATACAGCGCCACCTCAGATGCGGCCAAGGTCAAGGAATCAAACGCATCTCGAATTGATTCCTCTGAGGGTGCATGTGCCAGCTGCTCTAGGATTGCATCCTCATCACGCACGACGTTCCTCAAAACAGCAAATGTACCTGCAAGTTCGCGCTGCGCGGATGGCGCAGTGATGGAAAGCGAGACGATCGCGTTACGCGCTTCGGCATCCGACAGTCTGTAGTCAATCTCAGAACTAACTTCTGGCACAGTAGTAAGCTCCGCCGCCCAGGAATCAATGCAGGTAGCGATTATGCGTTGCTCACCTTTGAGCTTTTCCATTGTGGCGAGCCGCGCTTTCAATACGCTGGCTTCCTTCAGCACAACCTTTGCAAGTGTCCGCTGTTCAGAAAGGACTTGCGACTCTTTAAGTGCTACGACGACCTTGGAACAAAGCTTTGGTGCCAACGTGAAAATTGCGATACCGGAAAGTTGGTCGCGCAACTGATCCTCTAGTTCTAGCCGATCCAAACGCAAACGATCAACCCGAGCCTCAAGCTCCCCGCGATTTACTGCCCACGCACCGCCCCTATCCATAAGCTCGGCCTTGCGCTGTTCGTAGTCCTGCTTCGCTTTATCAAGTGCAGGCTCCAGTTCAAATTCGAGGTGTTTCATGTCGACTTGAGACTCGGCCTCCAAGGACGACAACTGCACTTCAATTGCCGCGACTTTCGCCTGCGCATCTTGATTTGCATTGTTGGCGCGCTTTTGACGAAGGAATACATTTAAGTCGCCACCCAACCTGTCAGCCAGATCAAGCCCAAGAAGGCGCCGGATGGCGTCCGCGAGGACCACATCCGAATCGTCACGTGCGAGGGCGGCAATCTTCTCACCGTCGAAGAAGAAAAACTGCGATATGCCAGCAGGAATAAGCTGATTAAGAAAAGCCTGCGCTTGCTCGCCTCCAAGCACTTCATCTACCTCGTTGCCCTGAAAAACACTCAGACTCTCTTCAACGCCCTGAGCCCGCGCCTCCCAACTGCGCAGCACGCGATAAGAAACACGTTTTCCCAGTCGAGCGTACGTAAATTCAAGCGAAATGGAAGCGTTTGTGGCCCGAACCAATGAGTTACGCGGCCGATGAATTAGATCATCCAATAACGCTTCATACTGTTTTTGAGTTGCCCCCGCTTCGACCGAACCGCGACCATAAAGCGCAAACCTAACAGCTGTGAGAAAAGTCGTCTTACCGGAACCATTAAGGCCACCAAATAGGACGATTGGGCACTTTACGCCGTCGCGCACTCTCGGTGTCAAATCGAACACCTGTCGACCGCTAAATAACCCGAAATCAGATATCGTTAATCTTTCAAGCTGCATCTGCAATTACCTTTCCCAAGTCTGCGTATCGTTTGTGCAAAGCGCACTCCTGCTCTTCGAGGTTGCGTGACACAGAACGTCGCCCCTGCTGCCGAGAAATTGCTTCCATTTCGGGACCCCAATCACGAGAAATTAAGTCTCGCAATTTATCTTGGAGTTTCGAGCGGCGGGTAAATCCTTCAAACGAAAGTTCTAACTCGATCAACTTCATGAAGAGCTCTTTTGCTAGCCCATGTTTTGCACATAGCTCTGCAACTAACGTTGCCTCCTCACCGGAAAAAATGAAGTCATCATTAATTTCCCAGTCCAGCGCAACGCCCATGATCTCTTGATATAACCGAGGGATGCTATCCTCCCAGTCAGGCTCGTTAGGGTCTGTTCTCCACTGCACTCGGATCGCTTCCAGCTCAGGCTTCGTGATCAGTGCGAACGGCACCCCCGGATTCTCCGCATCTATGCGTCGTTGGCTTTCTAAGAGCTGTTGAAGTAGCTGCTTCCGATAGTCGAGCTTGTACGGCCCGAGCACGTGCTTGTCTTCGCCACTCGTTTTGTTGGTCATAACGGTAATACTGCCATCGCGTCTGCGTATGTTTCGGAATTGGGCCTTGTTTTCAGGTTTGGTCGTCTCGTAGAGCTGATCCCTAAGCTGCTTTAGCGGAATCATCCACGTATGCCCGGTTTCGATTAGCCCGTCCATCGCGCGATCTTGCGTCACCACTGTGCACACCCAGCAGCCAAATCGAGAGTTACCACACGACGGCGTTGTTGTATCAATTACCAGAGGACATTCGCCGGCGTTAGATCCTTTGTATAGGTCGAACAAGGCTTGATGATCGCCGCCCCAAGGTGCTGGGCCGGAAAATAAGTACTCCCAAACGTCATCAGCACTCCACAGATCAATCGGAGTGAACACATAGGCGTTCAGCAAGCTAGTGTGACGCGACAGCCGAGAATTTTCGATGCGGTGTTTCTTCATCACTTGAGCACGCGATGCACTTTCCTCAGAGCGCGAGCCGAGAACGACTACTACTTCACCATATGCTTCTACTTTTGTTCGAATGAATTCACTCACTGGGTCGATTTTCATCCGCTCCGTACACCAGCGGAACTGCCGCGTCGGCGCAGGATACCCACGGCCAATCAAATTGACCCAAAAGGTGTCGTCAGACTTTGGTGTTACCGGAGGTGCCACGTTTATCGGCAAACCAAGCTCTAATGCGGCTCTGCCCATCTTGTCGAGGGAGTCACCGATGATGGTGACGACCATTGGCGTCTCCACAAGCGTATCGGAAGACACAACAAAAACTGGCTTTGTTCGCTTTTCTGATGGAAGCGATGATAGTGCTTCAAATACTAAGCGGACGACAGCGGTTGAATCCTTACCGCCGCTGTACCCGATTACCCAAGGACGCGCGTCTGCTTGATAAATCTCTAAAATATCTTCGCGCGAAAGTTGCAGATGTTCCATTCCTTTATTCTCCGACTTGTTGCGGGGACTTAAGCCCACTATTTGTTTCGAGCAGCTGCTCCTCTGCATTGAGCTTTAGGCCAAAATGCAGTTTCAGCAAATTGGCAGTTAGCCGAATATTGCTAGTAGCCTTACTTATGCGCCCGTGTAGCATTGCACGCCCTTCCCACAGCTCCGCGTTGGATCGGGCCCAGTCAAGTTGGCGCAACGCTCTAACTGAGGTCTTCCAGGTCTTTGGACGCGATGCTAGCAACGCTGCCCCTGCAATACCCAGCGCATGGAGGGCGACACCATGGGCATGCACGTACTTCAACCGCAAATCCGAAGTCACAACGTCTTTAGTCCTGGCTCTCGTCCAGTCCGGAATTTGATCCGCGATCGCATCCCAAAACTCCTTTGCAAGGATTCGCTCTTCTGCCGAGAAACCTTCTTTCGGCTTTTTCCCTAGGAGTGCTCTGTTTGCGTGCTTGATGCCGCTAAGAGTGAAAAGTTTGGTGGAGCGATTCGAGATCTTCGATTGTTCTAATTCGGTAAGAGACTTGAAAGCGTTGCACTCGCGCGCCAGATATCGGGCAAGCTCGTACTCTGGACTCCGATGATCGTAGAGTATCGCCAGAGATGTATCCGGACGAACCGCGTACTGATTCAGATCGGCAAACATCTGCTGGCTGCGAACTAAACCTTCATCTACGAAAAAGAGGACCGGGACGTTGTCTTGGCCAAGCTCAGGAGCCGCCTTAATGGCTGCCTCTATAGCAGCTCTACGATGTTGGCCGTCGTTGATCAAAATCTGGGCACCCATTGGAATCTGCAGGAGCCCGAGTGTCGATTGTGTCGTCCCATAAGGGAGAAAATTCACCTTCGAACCGACTGAAGCCGTGAGAGCAGAGAGAATGTAAGCGTTCGGGTTGCTAACCAGATACTTGGCGATCACCGGGACGCGAGCAAGATTTAAGGTACGCTGTGCCCTCATTTCAGGCGGCACTTCTTCCTCGTCAAAGACAAAAAGTCGTGGGATCAGCTTAAGTGGACACATTGCGATGAAGAAAGTCTTCCCCGCCTGCGTGCCCTGAACAGCTGGAAAACTGTGGAAGAGCTCTGGGATGTCCAATTTTGACTTCCATGACAAATGGAAGTCATTTTATCACTTCCAAATTATCTCTGCCAATACTTTCCATAAACGCTCTTCCATCAGCTTGGCCGTTCCGATCAACGAGTGTATCGTAAGCGTAAATCCAGCACCGTCTTGAACCCTGCTTGGAATTGCTAGATGATGGCATCACACCGCTGGGAAGCGGCGGGTTTTAAGCCGAGGGAATCGGCGCGGCGCAGTTCCAAGGCAAGAAGTCGTTGACCCGGTTGACCGGGTGATCGGCGATGTGGGTCAGCGCATGGCGCAGCCAGGCCTCGGGGTCAACACCGTTGAGCTTGGCCGCGCCGATCAGCGAGTAGATCGCGGCGGCACGCTCGCCGCCGCTGTCGGCACCGGCGAACAGGTAGTTGCGCCGACCGATGGAGACACCGCGCAGCGCCCGCTCGGCGGCCGAGTTGTCGATCTCGATGATGCCCTCGTCGCAGTAACGCAGCAGCGCCGACCACAGCTTAATCGCGGACAGGATCCGGCCACCGTATCGGACTTCCGGGACAACGTATCGCGCGTGGTGCGCAGCCAGTGTTCCAGCTCATCAAGCAAAGGCCCGCATGTGCTTGCCGAGCCTGCCTTAGTTCGTCTGGAGGCTTGCCACGGAGCTCGGCTTCGATCACGTACAGTTCAGCAATACGTCGCAGGGCTTCGGTGGTCAGCGCCGTCGGTTGCGCCGCACTCAGATCGTAGAACTTACGTCGGGCGTGCGCCCAGCAGGCATCGCCAACCATCAGGACAAGACCAGCGCAGCGGAAATGATCGAACAGACGCGGCAACGACACGCTGGTATCGCATGGCAACCCGCGATGACATTGTAAACGTCGCCGGTGTCGTGGAAACTCGGCCCATACTCAACCGAGTTGACGACTTCCTGCCCTAGAACTGCGCCGCGCAGCTCCCATCAGCCTAAACAACACGCCGCTTCCCAGCGGTGTGAAGCCATCATCTAGCAAATCAACACCCGGCTCAAGACGGCGCTGGCTTTACGCTTACCCTGAAGGTGCTGGGGCAGCGACTGTGAGAGAGCTTTTGACGGTCAGCTGGACCAGCATGGCGTTGATAACAGGACAGGCGCAGGGAAAAACGGCCTATTACCTAATTTTACCTAAAACCAGGTAACTCAATAAAATCAGAAACTTAAGCAATTTTGTGGGTGATGCACCCGGCGCTCTGCGAACAAAAATAGCACCGGGCTGAAGGAATGCTTTTACAGAATCTTCGTCGACTGTGCAGCCCAAAGCTCGTTAGTGCTCGTCAATGAACGAAGCTCTTTGGAGTACCACGCCAAAAACGCGTCGGCATGATGCGGCCTGTCATTGTGGGTCTCTACCAAATAGTTGAATCCGCCATTGGCGTATCGATTTAACCTATCGAAACCGTCTTCGTTCAGGCTGTTAGCATCACTGGGGTCAAGATATTGATTGACCAAAAACTCGACATCCCCTTTATTGGTTAGCTTTTTACCCAGCTTCTCGGTCTCCGCAATAAGCAACAAACCCACAACGAGTTTCCCCACAGTAAAATATTGGGAAGGGAATCGACGCACCATTTCGACGCCTCCCGTCAACGGATCGTCTCTCAGGCTAGCAAAACCAATCATCAGGCACAAATAGTAGTTGTCGAACAAGATCTCCAACGAAGCATCCCTCTGCAGGTAAGCAAACCACACATCCATCTCAGGTCTACGATGAAACGTCATCTAGGTCTCCTATTCTTGTTCTTCAGGGATCACAAACTTCGTGAAGTAATCTCGTCCAGGCACTACAACACCGTCGGAGCTTCGTATGGCGTCACCAGGCAAGACGTCCAACATTTGCTGCGTTCCCGCGCCGGCCCGGAATACTGTTAGATACACAATCGAATCGCCTACGGCTGTCTCAAGCGCCGGCAAAAAATGCTCTCTCTCTGTCGAAATCGTGAACGCAACGAACTGTTCGCATAAGCTGGGGATCATCTTCCCAACTTGCTTACGCACGTGATCGTCGAGAGGCCCTGAAGGGCTATCAACAACCAATGGGAATTTATGTGCGCCTCGATGGAGTAACGTGCTCAAGAAGGTGTAACCAACAGCAAGCGTCTGACCGACGCTGGCCCCATCTTGGTCGTGTAGCGATAAGGAATTTCGAATGCTTTCGATACGAAGTGGATCTCCAGAAAGTACCTTACCCAAACGGACGTTGCAGTCATCGCGCACAGCGTCGCGCAGCCTTTGCCGAGCTAGGCCCTTGGTCTTCTCAACAATCGCAAATATACAATCTCGCCGAGCCTTAAGTTCCACTGTGCCAGTGATTTGAGCAATTTGGCTACGTATCTTTTTTAGCTCACTCTCCAGACCACGGATCGACCAACTCTCTTCATAGATGTCGCCTTCCGGATGCTCGTCAATTTTCTCCAAGAATTGTACGATGTCGGCCAATTCACGTTTGCGCGCTTCCAACTCTATTGCCAGCTGCTTTGATGCGTCACCTGAACTCGCGATGGAATCTAGAAGTATCTCTTCATATTCAGTTTTCAAGTCACTTAGTTCCCGTCGAAATTCGCGAAGTTCCTCAATCGCCACATCAACGCACGCCTCGTGCCCGGAAGGTTCGTCGACCACAAACTGCTTTATATCGCTTTTTAGATTATTGATAAAACTATACAACTCATTCGCCAAATAGTGCTTCGCCTTCTCCAGGATGGATGCCTGCTCGTGCGTGCCGATCGGGCGCCCGCAGATACAAATTGGTTCATCAGCGAGCTCTACAAAGAATTGCTTCGAAGTGCTCTCGGGAAGCCGTACACGATCAAATTGATCTTTCAGTGTGGCCAGTCCACCGGCGAACTGCGGCGAAAGGAAATGGGGCTGACGAATCAACAGTAGAAGACTCTTAGTCTTTGAAGTAATCGCTGCCTCAGCAGTTCGCACGAGCTCTTCAAGCTCGTCTTTACGGGCTTGAGTCGTCTTGTTGTACTTAAGGTTGTCACTGAGCTGAGCGTTCAGATTCTCGATCAACGAGGAAAGCCGCTCTGAATCATTCAAGAAAGTATTCCTGGTCTCCTTAACTTCGCCAAGCCGCGTGGCTAGACGCTTCTCTTTCGACTGCCAAAGTGTCAGCCCTAACGCAGTCTTCGCGCCCGTATTCCGAGTCGCCTGCTGCCAGTCCGCTTCCGTAACTTTTAGAATTTCGTCAAGATGCTCCAGCTGGCAGAGTGTATCAATGGCATCTGCCGCTTTGCTTTTGCTACCATCCAACAGGCTTTGGGCAAGTTCACCATCAAATATGAACAATCTAACGAACTTATCCTTTAGAAATCGCTTGACGTCAGGAGGAGGTGCCCACCCGGATTTGATGCCGCCACTCGACCTGAAAGTGGTTCGGTAAGTGACTTGATCGTCTAAAAAGTCGAACGACATTTCAAACGTCAGCGGGTCGTCATCGATCAACAATCGTAAGATGAACTTCCCACTGTCGTTCAACTCACCAGCGCGACGAAAACGACGCACTTGTGAGCTCAGCCACTCTTCCGCCTTGCCAGTCAAGGAAGCCATGATCAAATCGAGCGTTGTCGTTTTCCCTGTGCCATTAGGCATCTGCACGAGCGATACCTTCGGTACCTTACCATTCTTTGTAAGATCGATAGACATGTCCGGGCACCGCAATCCAATGCTTTCCCATCCCAACATGGTTAGTTTCATTTTTCGCTGTCTCCGGGCTGCAACTGCACGGCATGTTTTACGGATTCAAGGTGCCGTCGGTGATCTCCTTGGTCTAGCTCGTTCTGGCTCATCTCATTAAGCCAAGCGACTAACGCCTTTTCGAGACCGGCCGGCTGATTCTGCTCTTCTACAGCTTGTTTCAATGCGTTTACAACTTCAAGATCTGCGGCCATTTCTTATTCACCCTTTCTTATCTGTCCTAACGACGTTAGCCAAGCACTCCGTTCAGCGTCAGCACGATACCCTTCCAACACAAAATCTATGACTAGTGCTCGCTTGCCGGGTTCGCTCGGATCCGACCTTAGGCAGCGGCCAATACGCTGGATCGTTTCCAGTCTCGACCTAGACGACGCGAACAAAACCACCGTAGTCAAACTGCGAATGTCTATCCCCTGCGAGATTCTGTGACAAGTTAGCAGGCAGTCTATACTCCCAAGGGCAAACTTTTTTAAATCTGTTGGATCGTCCGCCGCATAGTACGTTCGATATAAATGGGTGTGCGGTGCAATTATTTGCAAGACTCTGTCGCCGTACTCTTTGTTATCGACAAAAATAATAGACCGTTCCAATGTCCGTGGATTGTCTGCCAAGTAATGCTGGAACACAAGTGGCTTATATTCCGCTGTCTTGTAGACGGTCGCCAAGGCATTGTAGAATTCCTCGTCAGACATAGGCGTTCCGTTCTGCGACGCTGCCGCCTTACGGGCATGAACACCTTGCAACCGCTTCCGATCCTCATCCGACAACTCGTACGGCAATGGTACGTAGTCCATCTCACAGAGAATCCCTCGGTCAATTGCGTCCTCCAATCCGAAGCGAAAAATGACGGGGCCCAATTCGTCGAGAATGAAATTTGTTCCCTCGCCATCGTATTCACGCTCAGGCGTCGCACTTAGTCCAAGCCTATGCGGGAAATTCGCATGTTCACCGCGCAACGCCGCCAAATTCGATTGAGAGCCGAGACCATGTACTTCGTCATGGATGATCATGCACCGTGCACGCACTGCGGGCGAGAGGCGCCTGAAAAGGCTTGCTAACTGCTGGCGTGAAACGACAATCAAGCTTTCTTTGGGATCAGCCCCAAAAAGCTCAATGTCGTGGAAACTATGGAAATGTCTGTATAGGCGCCAACGCATTCCTCGCGCTCTCCGCCAAGCCAAAATCTCCTTATGCCATTGACCCAACAGATCATTTCCAACAGTGCACACGATTGCACAATCAACGGCCTTGGTGTCGATCAGGTGGGATAGGATCTTCAGAGCCGTCCGTGTTTTCCCAGTGCCGGTTGCCATCTCCAGAACACCTGATCCGTGGGTCACGAATGCAGTAAGCGCTTCATCCTGATGACGCCATTGGTGAGGGTCCGCTTCGGCAGGGACGCCGCTTGGCGGAGGACTGCGTTCAGTTGCCGCATTTGCCTTGATCAACGCCAACGAGTCCTTCGAGAGTGGGATGACAAGGAGGTCGTCATCACGCTGGTTCCACATTATTTCGAAGTCTTCAATGGTAGCCTCCAATCGTTCTGCATCGGAATCGATCCAGCTGCGAAAGACGTGGACTCTCTCGAAATTTCTGTGATGGCCCGAGATTGTTTCGTTTGCAGAACCTGTGAAGCCCACACGACGGCCGTCCGGAAAATCGAAGACTCCACATTTATCATGGAACATTCCTGGGTCTTCTATGTGCTTGGGAATTCCAAAGCGGATTTCCAAGTGCCCAGTCGCGATCATCCAACAAAACAACTTAAGCTGGAGTTGTTGATCCTCGGGATCATTAGCAAATCGAACCGCCTCAGAAATAAGGCCATCAGCAGCTCGTTGCAAGATACGGAGACGAGTTTCATCGGCGACAGCGCTTTCCATAGCTCGTGCATCCTGCTCGCTTAGTTTCGGCGAGATGAGCAGCTTGACCGATACATCGTCCCTTAAGAGCCGTGGCAAACCTTGTGCCCAAGTCTTAAGTGCAGAGCTCGAGAAAAAACCTGCAGCACGTCGATATTGTGAGCACGTTGCCAAGCAAGGCTCGAAAAAATCGTGTGCTAGATTGCTGGTTCCCGTGCGATATATATTCCTCAGGCCCTGGATACGATCCTTAAGTTCAGCGTTCACGATTCCTTACTCCTTGTGTCTCATTGCCAACCGCAGACGCAGATTGTCGAAAATTATTTCATTCTTAAGTTGCCTCTTCAGTTGTTCGTACTTCCCACTTTCAGTTAGAACAACTGTATCGACTTCTTCATCACGCAACGCATCCTGTTGGATGGCATCGAGCAGTTCACACGTGGATTCACCCGAGGTCCAACCCGGTTCTAACATCGAGTCGTATCCAGTTCGCATCGAACGAACCAATGTCATCGGCCACTTAGTGGGGGGCTGGTGTTCAGCGGAAGTCAAAAAGGGACGGAGAACGATCTCGGCATTCTCTTTCGCCTGGTGTTGATGCTGCCAATGCATGGCTGGCTCAATTATTCTTGCGGCCACCAGCAGGGCTAACAGTGATACCGCATGTCGATCTTCAACTCTGTAACCGTTGACTCGATTTGCACTCAGCCAGCTTACGCGCCCCGTCCTGACCGCATGAGCTGCCACAGCAAGAAACTCTCGAAAACTCGGCAGGCGCTCCGTTAGGGTGAGAGGCGGTTCCTCTAACGTATAGAAAGCAAGGCGCTCTTGAAGACGCAACCACCTAGATTTATCGCCCGCCTTAACCGGCCAATCATCAATCACGCAGACAGCCAGCAACGATGCTAGCAATTTCTCGTCGTTTGAGTCGTAGCACCATTCCGCCCACTTAACTTGAACGAGTGGCGTCCACAACAAGTAGGATAGCGGAGATTCACCAGCCCAGATCGAGCGGCAGAATACTTCACACTGTGACTTGTTGAGCAGGAGCCTAGAAGTAGCATCACTTAGCAATTTCGAGTCTTGGAGATGTCTTCGGTGCGCGTAGATTCCAGGCCCAATGCGAACGAATTCATCGTGAAAAATTAAGATGGGGCCGACACTAGCCTTCGAATACTTTCCTCCAACTTGTGCGACAAAAATGCGACGTAGATCATTAAAGCTCTGTGGGCCGTGAGTCAGTAAGATTTGAGAAAGCGTGCTGCGGAGCGTGTCGACATCGTCTTCGGCGGTTTCGTTTTCATCCGCTGCAATTTCATCAGATGCTGATTCCTCCTGACCTACTGGTAACATTGTCGATAATGAACTCGCTTGCAGGGCTCCGAACGGCAGCCATCCCATCTCGTACTGGTTCAAGAACAACTGCGGGTTCGTCGACAAAACGATCGTCAAATCTCGCGCTCCGCATTGATCGTCCAGATGTGCCTTTAGATAAGCGTCTCTAAGTTCAATAAGGCTGATTGGATCGGCAAATTCTCGCCTCAGCATTATTTTATGAATGCGAACGGCTCGTCGAGGTCGTCTCGTTGATCTGCGAGGTACCACATATCCATCTACAACCTTAAGGCTCCGTTCCAGTCGGATAACCTCCACCATTGCGTTAGCAAAATTACACTCCGCACGGAGTACATTGGTCAGTTGGCAGGGCAACTTTATTTCGTTTAATCTGTTTGCTAAAAACGCTTTTGCTTCCACATACGACTCTATCGGAAGTCCATCTAACAGCCACCCGTTTTCAATCCTGGTCGCAACCGTGTCAAGCCATGTTCTTGAATTCTTGTACAAAGTTCGTACCATAAGGCGGACCTCCGGCGACAGTGACGTGAAGAGCCCCCCCTCATCCGTGTCCGGTATGACCGAATTTGTTGCCAACCTGGCGAGCGTGGAGGACTGCGCATCTTTGAGCATCCTGGAAAAAGTATGTTCAAACATTCTGCGAAGTCGTTTTAGAACCTTCGCCTCAATCTGGCGAACACGTTCGCGGGTGAGGTCTAAGGTGATGCCGACTTCAGCTAAGGTTTGCTGCTCGTCGCCGCGAAGCCCCAATCTCTCTTCTATAACTTGTCTCGATCTCGCATCCACATGTTCGAGCGCGTCGAGCGCAGAAGCGATAGCTATTTCACCCTGGCCACTATTACGCGATGGAGAAAGATCCGGTATTGCCGCATCATTGACACTCTCAACGCGGGAGGGCGACCGAGAAGCAATGCGAACAAGCAAAGCCAGCTCATGCATCGATTTTGCACCAAAGTTTGACAGTCGCTTTAAAGTGGCAATCGCAGTGGGGGCTCCTTTTAATACCGCCTCGACGGTGATATCGTCTAATGCGCCCTCGTTTTGCCCCGCGAGCAGTGAGTTCCGAAGGCGCGTGGATGCACCATGAGAAAAAGCGAGCTGGACGAGCTCATGTTGAGGTGACGACTGTCCTGAAGGACGGCTTGGTGTGCATTGAAAATCTAGCTCTTGCACCGATGCTCCGTTCAATCCGATTATATGACTCGTAAGTTAATGGCTCCGCTGCTGGAACTTCCTGACAAAGGAGTGCGATGTCCCGCTGGCTGCGACCATCACTTTACCTCCAATTCAAGACATTGAGTATTGGTTTAAAAAAATTTATGTCGCTCCGCTGCAGCCAAACTTCCCAAAGATGTGAACTTCTGCCCGAACGGTAACGCAACCAGTTCAACCTTCTGTGCTCGGCACCGATATCTGCCTGGGCGGCGCGGAGCGAACGCCCGCAACGGGGTCCGGACTCAACCGGTCATTTAAAAACCATCATCCCCAATTCACTTGATAACGTTTGGTGTTCCGGATCCAAACCAAACCAATGGCCTAATGGGATCGGAATCACCGGCCGGCATTGCACGAGAATGCCTGGATGGTTTTGAACCGGAATGACTGGTTGGTTTTGATCGGAATACGCAGTCGAGAGGAGGCCGCGCGTCTTATCGCCTCGGCGTGCAGTCTCAAGTATCGGGCGGCGTTGTCGGTCGCCTACGGCGCAGGCCTAGCGCGAGCGAAGTGATCGGACTCAAGGTACCCTATCTGATGAAAATTGGGATCAAAAAATCATTTTTCTGACAAATCGAAAGAAACGCATAACGATAAAAACTGAATAAAATCAATCTGTTGCGCGGATATAGTTGTTCAGGTAAGGTGATTGTTTTGATTAGTAGGCGACTGTGCTCAATGATCCGCACCCCTCTCGAAGTGTTGAAGGAATTCCAAGATCGCGGGATATCGGTCGCGGCGTGGTCGCGCTTCAACGGCTTCAACCCAACGTTGGTGTATCGGGTATTGCAAGCTAAGGGCGTGCCAACCCGTGGGCAAAGTCACAGGATCGCAGTTGCGCTTGGACTGAAGAAGGGGTTGATGGAGCAGGAGCTGGTACTGATGAACCGTACGTTGGCGACAGAGGAGGAAAACGACCCGTAGCAGTCAAACACAATTAAATACGCAAACGGCCCCCTCTCGGGAGCCGTCAGCGGTTGCAGTATCAGAAGACACGTCAACAAGGTTGGAACCTGTAGTGTCTTCCGAATGCAGCCTGGAGTCAAGTCGCGCCTACGAAATGTTTAGCCTAAATTGGCAAACGAGCGCGTACGAGACAAAACATGTACTTCGGAGACGTATGAGCAAAATATTGAAGCCTTTACCAATGCCGGAAGCGCCGGTCGATTTGTGGCATCTGTTAGATCAAATAGAAGCTGCTTTTGCAAAACCGCCGGACGTTGCTAACGTTCGGCACGGTCAGCGCCGCATACATCAAGGCGGTCGCGGACGACGCACTTCCCTCTTTCCCAGTCGGAAAAACAACGGCTCGATTCCGATGGAAAGCAGGCTTGAACTAGCCTATGGCCTTGTCCTTGAGGCTAACCCATTAGTTAGCCAGTACCGAACGCAAGCCGTGGAAATCATTCTTGCGAGCGGTCAGGCGACAATTCCTGATTTTTTAATCAAGACTGTCCATGGCAGATATCTGATTCATGAAGTGAAGCCCTCGAAACTTCACCTGCAGCAGCGCGACCATGACAGATTCAGCAGCGCGAAGCTTCAGCTTTGGGACATGGAAATTGAGTTTGCCGTTGTCGATGCGCTGGATTTACCGAGCGAGTCCGAAGTGGCCGCACTGCTGTACCTGTACTCTCAGGGGCATCGTCAACAATATTCCGTTGGTCAAATCGATCTTGCGCACACGCTTTTGAAAGAGCAGAGAACGAGTGACCCCGTGCGCGCTAGGGCTTGGCTCCACGCAAACGAGCTTCCTATGGACCTAGTCAGCTATCTGCAATTCCATGGTCGATGGACACCAGGCATCGCTGAGCTAGGGAGGCCAACATGGATGTGATGGCGAAAGTATTTAACCCCACAGTCGGAATGCGCTTCGAATTGCACGGCGCTCGTTTTGAGGTCAGTTTCGTTGCCCACGGCAGTGTGCGCTATGCAGCTACCGCTGGTGGACATGTACACCAAATAAATTTTGATCGTTTTATCGATTTACAAAAGTCCGGCAAGATTACTTCGACTGACGGTACTTCTACCGGCCTTTCCGAGTACGGCGGCCCCGGCGTCATGCGGAAGCACAGATATGTGGAAGCGGCGTTACGAACACTGATACGACCCACAGCACGCGGCCCGCTCGCCGAGATCATCGGTTTAGTGGCCAAGGAAATTTCAGATCCGGCGCCACCTTCGACGAGGACGGTAGCCTATTGGATATGCAATTTTAGAAAAGCAGGCTTTAACGGCCTAATACCGCAACCACCGAGCGGGAATTCAACGGAACGGTTTGGAGTTGAGATCGAACAGTTGGTAGGCGACGCGATACGTGAGCAGTACCTCACTCGTGAGCGGCGAGGGGGTGACGTTGTGCACTGTCAGGTAGTCGGGAAGGCGGTGGGTTTAGAATTACTTGGCACATCGCATTGCATGCGGATCCCGACTATACGCACGATTCAACGCCGTCTCCGCAAGCTCGATCCGTACATTGTAGCGAAGGCACAAAACGGTGCACTTGCTGCAAACAAATTAGCTAGGGCAGCAGGACGATCGCTAAGTGTGGAGAGGATACTGATGTTGGTACAGATGGATACACATCTTCTTGATCTGATCGTGATCGACCCAAAAACCGGGAAGCGACGCGGTCGGCCGTATCTTACTTGCATTCAAGACATCAACTCTCGGGCAATAATAGGCATTTACATCAGTTTTCTGCCGCCCAGCGCTACGACGGCATTGGCAGCGTTGAAAGACATGTTAACAAGGCCTGGCAAAGGCCTTCCAGGCGGCATATGTGTGATGATCATCCCAGACAATGGAGTCGAATTTGCGAATTCGGCGTTTATCCAAGTTTGTGAGGCGCTAGCAATTACGATTTCGCCAGCCCAGTCACGCGACCCAAATGGGAAGGCTCACATTGAGTCATTTTTTCGAACACTAACCTATGGATTAATTCAACTATTGGAGGGAACTACTTTCTCGAATCCACAGAAGAAAGGGGATTATGACTCAAGCAAGAACGCTTGCTACACCTTGGAAAACGTGACGCTCTATATCCACACCTGGGTCAACACCGTGTACCACCAAAAGCCGCATTCACAGTCGGGCCGCGCACCCATCCTTGCGTGGGAAGAGCAAGCGGCGGTAATGATGCCCGCATCGTTATCAGATGCAGATGCCAATGTGCTTGCAAGACGGCCATACCACCGTACCATTCAACGTGGTCGAGTGCAGTTTCAGCACCTTTTTTTCTACTCGCATGCGCTTGCAACGCTTGAGGCCCAGGGAAAGACCGCTGTAAGAATATTAGTGGATGAATTGAATTTTCATTATATCTTCGTTGAGCACCCTGAAAAACGCGGCACTTACATACAAGCTGACTCTACAGAGCCAGCCTACACACTTGATCTAACTTTTTACGAACATCAAAAGTGCATCGAGATGAAGAAACAGATGTCAAATGCCGATCGCGAAAAGCTGGGACCTAACGCAAATATCGAAGCGCGCTGGCGCCTATTGGAGCAAATAAAGGCGGACCAACTTAGCAAAACTGAACCACGACGGTTGAAGGCCAGCGGCACCCGCAAACGCCCTAAAGATAAACCGTTGGAGGCTGACGAAATTCCTGACAAGGACACGCCACCTTGCGGACCGTTCCCACCGAAATACACCGCCAAACGTCCGGGCGACCGTGACCAAGGAACCTGGGAAAATCCTATACCACTAGACGCGTTTGACCTGGAGTAATCGATGAATAGAACACAATTAATCGAACGCGTATCCATTTTAGATAAGCTGGTCATTCCCCACACTGGTTTTAGCGAAGCAGTCAGAGGTATCTCCGAATGCGTACTCAAGTCGGCAGCCTACAGCGAACCCGTCGGGAGTCTGCTCCTCGCCAATGGAGGAATGGGAAAATCAACTGTCTGCCATGCAATTATGAAGCATATGAAGACAACGAAAAAAATCGTAGGGAAAATCGAGAAAACCATAGTGCCTGCATTCTATTCGGAGATTCCTTCCCCAGCCACCGTCAAAAGCGTCGCTGCGAGCATGTTGCGAGATATGGGCGCGGCCTCTCCTAATAATGGATCATCTGCTGCACACATGACAGAACGTCTATGTATGCTTCTATCCGATGCAGAGACCACTCTAGTTTTTCTCGACGAAACGCAGAACTTGTTCAAAATTGGTACACGCTCTACAAAGGTCAACTTAGACGTGTGCAATTGGGTAAAATGGATGATCAATAAAACGAAAATCTCATTTTGCTTGGTTGGGCTTCCAGATTTTGCGCCGTATTTATCTGCCGACAGTCAACTAACCCGACGTTTTCCAATGCACTTCCATCTACGGCCTTTAATGCCAGGAGATCAAAGCTTTCCAGGCACGCTCGTCCCGTTCTTGGCTGAGGTCTTAAAACAGACAGCATCTCGTCTTGAGCTAAAAAGTGTTCCGGCGATGAATAATTTGCTAGCGACGAAGCAGATCTACGCTGCCACTGGGGGAATTCCGGCGTTCATCATGTCTCTCCTCAAAGAGGCGGCTTTGCAAGGACTGAGCAGTGGAAAAAGCTGTTTGGAGTTGGAAGACTTTGCCGATGCATGGGACGCAGGTATTACGTTCGAAGCATCTATTACTAAAGACAATCCGTTCCGGATGTCACCCGCTGCGCTGGAAGGCTCACTCAGGAGTGCCTCGTGGTAACGCAAATGCTGATGCGCCCGATCCCATTTGTGGACGAAAGCGCGGGCAGCATTCTTTTACGGGCAGCAGCCGCAAATCGATGCGCCAACGTCTACCAGCTTCTGAAGGGATCTAATATAGACGTGAACGAGCTTACGCTCATCGCATGCTTGCTTGATAGCGAGCGCTTTAAACGTCTAGTCTTGGCGCTAGGGCTTGACGAAGCAGCCGCCGCTCTATCGCCACCACGGGTGGGAACGTCACGTCGGGCGGCGCGGTATCATCAGAGCATCGAGATGCCAGATATTTGCTACCGTCGAGAACCGCTGAACACCTTTTGCCCTGCATGCCTGGGGGAGTCGGAATACTGGCGTCAACATTGGCTTTTACGCCCCTTGTCAGCTTGCACTCGGCACCAATGTCTTTTGCTAAGGGGATGCAGCAGGTGCGGGGGAAGACTCCATATTGGTAGACCGCAGCTAACCCGATGCGATAATTGTCGAACCGCGTTGTCTTCGCTCCAAGCACCCGCCATAGACGTTAGCGCGCAAAGGCTAGTAGAAAGTTGGCTAAATGAAAAAAACGATAATAACGTCAGAATAGTACTGAATTTTTGGACGGCCTTGGTCGAGTTTGACGGATCTGGGGATAATCCGTGGGACGAACATGGTCGGCTCGAACTCGCTGTACTTTTCGTGACGAATAACGCAGCAGCAGTCGAGAGCGTGGTTCGTAAGGTAGAATTCCGGCGCGCACGCGTTAACCCACGAATACAGCTTGTGCCATTCTTGCTCGGAGCACCCTACTTGGTCGATTTCGCGAAGCAAGTACTTGAAAAAATAGTCCCTAGCTCAGTACGCGGCACAGGAGACGCGCACTTTCAGTTCCTCAGCAAAAATGCAGTCGCAAAAATCCTTAACATAAGCATGTCCCATCTTGCGCAGGCCATCAAGCTCGGGGTGATCCCCTGGCCATCGGTAGGCGGGCGGATGCAGAGGATTGCCACAGAAAAGATCGAAGCAGCACTTTTCTGGGGAGATGAGAAGTTCCAAATCGCAAAAATGCGCACTGACAAACAGGGGCCAAAAGCCAAACTTAAAGTGCAGAAATCCTCTTTGAGTGTACGTGCTGGTGCTAGACGGTCCTTGCGTGAAGGCGGGGGAAATCGGGGCCGACAATCCGACCCGCCCCTCCCCGGAAATGGAATTTCGTTTGCGTCGACGGCCGAGCTACTAGCGGTAAGTGAAAGAGAGATCTCAAAACTCGTTAAGCATGGCTGGTTACGCCAGGTTGAGCATCGCGGCAGCGAACCATGTGTCAGCAAAAAATCGCTAGCGGCTCTTCAACTGGAGCTCCAACGCCCCGACCAGTTGCCCCTTGCGGCCGCAGCAAACTTGCTGGGGCGGAGCGCGACCTGGCTGAAGGGAAGTTGGGCACGCTGCGGTATCGTTCGCATTAACCACCTTCATCTGTGGCAGTTTGTGTCCATGGCGGACCTTGAGCTCGTTGAAAGGCTCAGAACCAACTGGATGAGCACGGCTCAAACAGCCGTAGCACTCGGGATTCGCTTCGAACACGTTCAGACAGCAGTTAGCCTGAAAATCATTAAAGCGATTCCAGTCGTAGCGCGACCGGGATGCGTCGTATACGAACGAACCGCAGTGCGGCAACTTACCCGTGACTACGGGAAAGATGGAGTCTCGAAGCTCGTGCGGGAAATGGGAATAAATTTACCCGATGACCAGGGGTGGGGCTAGTGCATCCGCATGTAATACACAGGCGGACGACTAGAGCGCTCCCGTAAGCGGAGCGTGTCAAACTATGGCGTCCGTGATGTACCGAATACTGCACAATGATGACGAGTGGCAAAGAAAAGTGCGACATGCTGCATATTACATGTGAGGACTAAATGCTAATTTTCCTTGACACTGAATATACCGATCCAGTGAACTGCGACCTCATCAGCATTGGCATGGTGGGCGAGGACGGCCAGAATGAGTTGTATCTGGAGCGCTCAGATTTTCGGGTGGAGTGGTGTAATCCGTTTGTCCACTCCACCGTGCTGCCGCTGCTTGGCAAGACTGGCCAGGCTATGGAACGATCCAAGCTAGGCACACAGGTGGCATCATGGTTTTTAACGCTGCCTCGTAGCGTTACTATTGCGTGCGACAGCATCACGGACTGGAAGCTACTCGTTGCCGCGATGGATGGACTACGTCCGTCGAACCTGACCGGCCGTTACGATTTACGTGGGCATATCGACTCATCGGAATTTCATCATGCCGTAGTCAGATACCATGAACGCTACGGTCCATGGCACCATGCTTTACACGATGCGCGTGCGCACCGCCATGGGTGGCTTGCTTGGCAAGACGGCAGAAAGAGTCAGTACGCCTAATGTCTGAGGAGCACAGCTTCATCTTCAATGTGTAGAGTAAAGCTGAGCGTACCTTGTCTTTAATGAAGCATTAAAGACTCCGTCAAAAAAGCTTAACGAAACGATTTGAGACTACATTGAGTTACTGTGTGTCTGAAGTTACTTGCGGATTGCGCCTCATTGAGACTTTGCAATATCCACGATACGAAAGCGCACCAGCCAGCATGTGTTAGCGCCTCTGGCACACCATCCACGACATACAGCACATCAGCATACAACTCCGCAGGCAAGGCAAGTATCCAATTTTCGATAGTGCGTTCAAACTCGTAGGGAACAGCAGAAAGAGGCAGCACAGTCATTTCGCCAACCTCTTGAAACTGTATGCCAGCGGGTATGCCGCAGAACAGTGAACGTATCTTTTGATCGATTGCCATCCTCGCTCCTTTCGTCCTACCGCGACCGCCTTAAGGGCCGTTTCTGACAGTCAACTGACTTTTCGCTCTATAACCATCCGCTGGATCGCAGCGATTCCAGCTTCCATCTTCTGACGTGCTGAACTGTTGGCCGAATGAATGAAGATAATTGGAGGATTAAGGCCGCGCAACGCGACCGCTTCCTCAATCCACAAGATAACGTCATACCCCGTGCCTCGTTCGTCATCGCCAAGATCATGGTCGAGGCTGATCTCGACAACCGCACCGGAGGTCAATAGTGATACTGCCTCATCAGGCCAGTACACTCGCGTCCACCCTTCAGGCGTATTTCGCTCATCGTCGAGGTAGACCCTCATTTCTTATACTCCGGAGATAGTGGCACGCGCACCCGTGGTGATGATACCTGATGAGCCCCATTTGTTGGCGCCGAAGCGGCGAACTGTCTCCACCATTTGCGCCAGAAATCTATGCGCCAGTCACCGGCTCGGCTCGGCTCGGCTCGGCTCGAGATCGCGTCGGATGCAGGCCAATCAGGCCCCAGATTACGTCAGTGCAAGGGGATATGTCGCTTGCCGTGCATAGTGCAAGCTGTTGTGTCGTCCCGTGCAAAGCGATGTGTCGTTTAGAGTTCTAAGTAGTTGATTTGCATGATTCGCTGGTGCAAAGGGATGTGTCGTCCAACGCGACGCCGGGCACACCGAACACGGGTATTGTACGCTCCGTGCCGGCGCTGGCGACACCTCCTCTGGCGCCGGACCTACGGCGCCGGGTGAACCAGAATGCGTTTCAGCCCCCGTTTTGCGCAGTTCATCGCATTTGCGTTCAGTAAAGATAGGCGCTTTGCTATCTTGTCATCGACAGCACGGCAGCCGCAGCGCGGCAGCCGGCTTTTTTCTTGTCCTGAACTACAACAATCATAAAGGAAACACCATGCGTACCTTGCTGGCCCTGTGCTGTGCCGTTGCCCTCGGCGGTTGCGCCATCGTCATCAACCCCAACGATGGCGAAGTGCGCTATGCCGACACGGGTGGCAATACCATCCAGGGCAACGAGCAAGTGAGCCGCGACGTGCGCCAGGTCAGCAATATCAACACGCTCGACATCGACAGCATGAAGCGCATCGATATGAAAATTGACGTGCGCGTCGGCCCGGCAACATCGCTGGTGATCGAGGCGGACAGCAATTTGCAGCCGCGCATCCATAGTGAAGTGAGCGGCAATACCCTGCGCATCTGGAGCGATGCGAACATTCGCAGCAGCAATGGCATCCACGTCATCTATACGACGCCGCAATTGAAGAAGATCAACATTTCCGGCTCGGGCCGCCTGGTGGTCAACGGCCTCAATGGCGACGATTTCAGCCTGGAGCAGCGCGGTTCGATGAAAAGCGAACTGTCGGGCACGGTGGGACGCTTCGACGTGGCCAACAATGGCTCGGGCAGCATCAACGCGGCGGCCCTCGCCAGCGGCAACACGGACGCGGTGCAGAACAATTCGGGCAGCATCCAGCTGGGCAACTTGCGCGGCGAACGCATCAACATTGCCGTCAACGGCTCGGGCAGCATCAGCGCCAGCGGCACCGTGCAGCGCCTCGACGCCAAAGTGAATGGCTCGGGCGATATCAACCTGGCCGCCCTGCGCAGCGACGTTGCCTATCTGGCGAGCAACGGTTCCGGCGACATCGACGTCACCGTCCAGAATGAAGTCAATGCCCGCGCCAGCGGTTCCGGCCGCATCACCGTGCATGGCGATCCGGCCCGCCGCACCCTGTCGGGCAAGCGCGTCAGCATCGTGCGCTAAACGCGCTCCTGGCGAAGCACGCGGGCCGGCTTGCTATACTGTCGGCCCCTGTCCCTTTTCATTCACCGCCATGCCGTCCCCCGCCGTTTCCCTGGCATGCCGCCCATCCTGCGGCGCCTGCTGCACCGCACCGTCCATCACCAGCCCGATTCCCGGCATGCCGGACGGCAAACCTGCGGGCGTGCGCTGCGTGCAGCTGGCCGACGACAACCGCTGCAAGATCTTTGGCCAGCCGGAGCGGCCCGCCTTTTGCGGCGGCTTGCAGCCGTCCGAAGACATGTGCGGCAGCAGCCGCGAACATGCCGTGCGCTGGCTGGCCGAGCTGGAACGGCTGACGGCGCCCTGAACACCAGCAACGCTTTAGTCTGCAGCGCTTGTCCGCACCGCGGCCCGCTCTTCGTCACGCAGGCGCTTGTATTCCATCAGCAGGAAAACCACCAGATAGGCCAGCAGCACGAGCAGGGAAGCGCGCGCATCGCTCCAGTCCAGCGTGCCGTGGCGCTTCCAATGCAGTGCATTAAAAACGATCAGCATGCCCAGGACACCCCACCCACTGCGGCGCATCACTCGGCCCAGCAAGGTTGCCATTAACAATTTACGGGAGAACATGGTTTCCTTTGTTTGTTCCATTTTTCCCAACTGTACGCACTTCATATCCCTACGGCAATACCAGCACGCGCACAAAAGTCACCTTGACTCAATTTGCACGTTTGCGTATATTTATGCGCATTCATGCACGTTTTAGAAATATACCCATGTCCGCCACCCTGCTTCTCAAACAACGCCATGCGCTGATCCAGCAACAATTGCACGCCGACGGCCGCGTGCTGGCGCTGGACCTGGCGCGCCAGCTCGACGTGTCGGAAGATACGATACGGCGCGACCTGCGCGAGATGGCGGCGGCCGGCCTGTGCCAGCGCGTGTATGGCGGCGCCCTGCCGCTGGCGCCCGATGGCGGCACCCTGACGCAGCGCAAGCAGGAAGCGCCGGAACGCAAGGCGCGCCTGGCGCAGGCCGCCGTATCGCTCGTGCGCGCGGGCCAGGTGCTGTTCCTCGATGCGGGATCGACCAACCTGGCCATCGCCAGCGCCTTGCCAGAGTTGGCGCTCACTGTCATCACCAACGCCCCCTCGATTGCCATGGCCCTGATGGAACGCCCGGAAATCGAGCTGATCATGGCTGGCGGCAGGGTCGACCGCCGCGCGGGTGCCAGCCTGGGCCCGCAGGCGCTGCGCACCGTCGAACGCATGCATCCCGACCTGTGCTTCCTCGGTGCCTGCGGCGCCGATGCGGACGCGGGCGTAACGGCCTTTAATTATGACGAGGCCGAATTCAAGCGCAGCATCGCCGGCGCCAGCAAGGCCGTCGTGGTCGCCGTCACCAGCGACAAGCTGGGCACGGCCGCCCCCTTCGGCGTGCTGGCCACGGGCTTGCTGCAGCACCTGGTGCTGGAAGCCGATGCCGATGCGGCCCATGTGGCCGCCTTTCAACGGCTGGGCGTGCAAGTGCTGCGCGCCCGCGCCTGATTTTATCCATCCCGACTCTTGAAAAGCTTTCCCATGCATCTCACCGGCACCCTGCAACAACGCGCCACGCGCCTGGTTTTCTTCGCCGCCGGCCTCGGCATGGCCGCCTGGGCACCGCTGGTTCCCTACGCCAAGTCGCGTCTGGGCCTCGATGAGGCCACCCTCGGCATCTTGCTGCTGTGCCTGGGCGCCGGCTCGCTGTGCGCCATGCCATTTACGGGCATGCTGTCAAGCCGCTTCGGCTGCCGCAAGGTCATCGTCGGCGCCGGCCTGTTGTTGATCGCCATCCTGCCCGGCCTGGCGCTGGCCGCCACGCCGCTGCAACTGGGCCTGGTGCTGCTGGTGTTCGGCGCGGCCATGGGCACCTTCGACGTGGCCATCAACATCCAGGCCGTGATCATCGAAAAAGCCAACGGCGGCGCCATGATGTCGGGCTTTCATGCGCTGTTCAGCGTGGGCGGCTTTGCCGGTGCGGCCTGCATGGCCCTGCTGCTGTGGCTGGGCCTGACGCCGGCCTGGTCCTGCGTGGTGGTGATGCTGCTGCTGTGTGGCGTGCTGGGCGCGGCGCAAGGCCATCTGCTGCCGACGGCGTCCGCCTCGGGCGAAAAGACGCCGCTGTTCGTCATGCCGCATGGCGCCGTCATTTTCATCGGCTTGCTGTGCTTTATCGTCTTCCTGGCCGAAGGCGCGATTCTCGACTGGAGCGCCCTGTTCCTCACCACCACGCGCGGCGTGGAAGAAGCCAAGGGTGGCCTCGGCTACGCCGCCTTCGCCATCGCCATGACCTTGGGCCGCTTCACCGGTGACAAGGTGGTCAGCCGCTTTGGCGGCAAGCGGGTGCTTACTTTTGGCGGCTTGTGCGCGGCGGCCGGCTTCTTCCTGGCCGTGCTGGCGCCGCACGCGAGCCTGGCCATGGCCGGCTTCGTGCTGATCGGCCTGGGTGCGGCGAACATCGTGCCCATCCTGTTTACGGCGGCCGGCAACCAGCGCGCCATGCCGGCCAGCCTGGCGGTGGCGGCCATCACCACCATCGGCTATGCCGGCATCCTGGCCGGTCCGGCCGTCATCGGTTTTGTCGCCCACGCCACCAGCCTGAATATCGCCTTCGCCATGCTGGGCGCCGCCCTGCTGCTGGTGGCGGCCAGCGCGCGCCTGGTGGCGCCGGGAAAACAGGCATCCTGATCCTCCCTCTTGCCTGGCGGACGGCGCTAAAAAAGCACTGCCCGCCAGCGCCCAAATAAGGTCCGCAAGCCTCGGTCGTGGTAAGCTTCGACCCCGCGCGCATTGCTGGCGCCACGCACTCCCCCCATCCTGTCACTTATACCCGTTTATATATCTATGGATCTCATTCTTGCGTTAAAAGCCATCATCATGGGGCTGGTCGAAGGTTTTACCGAATTCTTGCCGATTTCGTCCACGGGACATCTGATCCTGGCCGGCAGCCTGCTCGACTTTACCAAGGATGTCTCGAAAGAAGTCATGGATGTCTTTGAGATCGCCATCCAGGCCGGCGCCATCCTGGCCGTGTGCTGGGAATACCGCCAGCGCATCGGCAGTGTGCTGTCCACCTTCAGCACCGAGGTCAAATCGCGCAAGTTCGTGCTGAACGTGGCCATCGCCTTCATCCCGCTGGCCGTCATCGGACTGGCGATTGGCAAGATGATCAAGCATGCGCTGTTCAAGCCCGTGCCCGTGGCCATGGCCTTCATCATCGGCGGCATCATCATCCTGCTGGTGGAGCGCCGCGCGCGCACCAATCCTGTCACCGTGCGCGTCAACTCGGTCGATGAAATGACCGCGCTCGACGCCTTGAAAGTGGGCTGCGCGCAGGCGTTTGCACTGATTCCCGGCACCAGCCGTTCCGGCTCGACCATCATCGGCGGCATGCTGCTGGGCCTGTCGCGCAAGACGGCTACCGAATTCTCGTTCTTCCTGGCCATCCCCACGCTGCTGGCCGCCACCGCCTATTCTCTGTACAAAGCGCGCGACATCCTGTCGGCCACCGACGTGCCCCTGTTCGGCCTGGGCACCGTGGCCGCCTTCATTTCCGCCTTCCTGTGCGTGCGCTGGCTGCTGCGTTACATCAGCTCGCACGACTTCACGTTTTTTGCCTGGTACCGCATTGTGTTTGGCTTGCTGGTCCTGGCCAGCGCCCACTACGGCTGGGTTGTTTGGGCAGAATAAGGCACTATGAATCAAGATCTTAACCAGCGCGCGCTGCACCTGCTGCAGACCGTTTTCGGCTATCCGGCCTTCCGCGGCCAGCAAGCCGATATCGTCGACCACGTCAGCCATGGCGGCGATGCGCTGGTGCTGATGCCCACGGGCGGCGGCAAATCTCTGTGTTATCAAATTCCCGCGCTGCTGCGCGATGGCGTGGGCGTCGTCGTTTCGCCGCTGATCGCGCTGATGCAGGACCAGGTGGACGCGCTGGAGGAAGTCGGCGTGCGCGCCGCCTTCCTCAATTCCACGCAAACCTACGAAGAGGCGAGCCGCATCGAGCGCCTGGTGCGCACGGGCGGCATCGACGTCGTCTACGTGGCGCCCGAGCGCCTGATGACGCAGCGTTGCCTGGACCTGTTCCAGGCCTCGAAGATCTCCCTGTTCGCCATCGACGAGGCGCATTGCGTGGCCCAGTGGGGCCACGACTTCCGTCCCGAATACATCAAGCTGTCGGTGCTGCACGAGCAGTTCCCGGACGTGCCGCGTATCGCGCTCACCGCCACGGCCGACCCGCAGACGCGCGCCGAAATCGCCATGCGTTTGCAGCTCGATGACGCGCGCCAGTTCGTCTCGTCCTTCGACCGCCCCAACATCCGCTACCAGATCGTGGAAAAGGCGAATGGCCGCAAGCAGCTGCTCGACTTCATCAACACGGAACACACGGGCGACTGCGGCATCGTTTACTGCCTGTCGCGCAAGAAGGTAGAAGAGACGGCGGAATTTTTGAACCAGAGCGGCATCCGCGCCCTGCCGTATCACGCCGGCATGGAATACGCCAAGCGCAGCGCCAACCAGGCCCGTTTTCTGCGCGAGGAAAACATCGTCATGGTCGCCACCATCGCCTTCGGCATGGGCATCGACAAGCCCGACGTGCGCTTCGTGGCGCATCTGGATCTGCCAAAAAGCATCGAGGGCTATTACCAGGAAACGGGGCGCGCGGGCCGCGACGGCATGGCCGCCAATGCCTGGATGGCGTACGGCTTGCAGGACGTGGTGCTGCAGCGGCGCATGATCGACGAATCGGAAGCGGACGACACCTTCAAGCGCGTGCTGGGCGTGAAACTCGACGCCATGCTGGGCCTGTGCGAAACGCTCAGCTGCCGCCGCATGCGCTTGCTCGAATACTTCGGCGAACCGGCTTCGCCGTGCGGCAATTGCGACACTTGCCTGGTGCCGCCCGTGTCGTTCGATGGCACCGTGCCCGTGCAAAAACTGCTGTCGGCCATCTACCGCGTCGACCAGCGCTTCGCCGGCGGCCACGTGATCGACGTGCTGCGCGGCGTGGAGTCCGAACGCATCAAGACCTGGCACCACGACTCGCTATCCGTCTTCGGCATCGGCTCGGACCTGGGCGAGGCGGAATGGAAGTCGATCCTGCGCCAGGCCATCGCACTGGGCCTCGTCTCGGTCGACCATGAACAATACAGCTCGCTGAAACTGACGGACGCCTCGCGTCCCGTGCTCAAGGGCGGCCAGAAGGTGCAGCTGCGCCAGTACCAGAAACCGGTGAAAACCAGCAAGCGCGGCACCAGCGTGGCGAAAGGCTATGTCGAAACGGATCTGTCCACCAGCGAGCAGGCGATCTTCGACAAGCTGCGCTGGTGGCGCGTGGAGACGGCGCGCACGCACAATGTGCCGGCCTACGTCATCTTCGTCGACGCCACCCTGCGCGAAATCGCCAAGGCCAAGCCTACCTCGCTGGAACAGATGCGCGGCGTGAGCGGCGTGGGCGAGAAAAAACTGGCCTCGTACGGCGACGAAATCGTCGCCATGATCCTGGAGATGATTTGATGGAAGCACTCCCGTCCGACCTGATCTATCAGGCCGTGAAAATCCTTGGCGCCCAGCCCGATGCCGACGACGCGGTGGAGGCGCAAGTACGTGCCCTGGTGCAGGATGACCTCACCGTGCGCCGCCTGGCCGACGTGGTGCCGGAAGCCTTCGGCCTGGTGCTGGCGTCGCACCTTCCCGGCGCCGAAAACATGACCTTGCCCGACACCTTCTGCGCCCAGGACGAGGATGGCGAGTGGGTGGAGTTCCCCTTGCGCCGCGAACCGATCTTTGTCGTCGCCCTGGACATTGCCCAGCACACCTTCCACAACGGCCCGCGCGCGCTGATGCAAAACCTGGCCGACCGCAGCTCCCTGCTGTCGGCCATCAACAAGGGCCTGAACGCGGGCGGCTCGCTCGATGGCACGACGCTTGGCCCGCCGTCCTTCTTCGGCCTGCCGGCTGCGCTGTACCAGCCGGCGGCATCGCCCGATACGCCCTGACCACTTTACTTTGCCCCTGCCCTTGATAACGGAATGCTGCCGCGATGGAAACCAAATGGCTGGAAGACTTCATCTCGCTCGCTGAAACGCATAATTTCAGCCGTTCCGCGGCCCTGCGCCACGTCACCCAGCCGGCCTTCTCGCGGCGCATCCAGTCGCTGGAAAACTGGCTCGGCATCGACCTCGTCGACCGCACCTCCTACCCTACGCGCCTGACGCCGGCCGGCGCCGTGTTTTACGAGCAGGCGCTGGAAATGCTGGGGCAGATCAACGGCGTGCGCGCCCTGTTGCGCGGCAAGCGGGCGGCCACGCAAACGAGCGTCGACTTCGCCGTGCCGCATACCCTGTCGCTGACCTTCATGCCGAAGTGGCTGACGGCGCTGGAAGAGGGTTTTGCACCGATCAACAGCCGTTTGATGGCCCTGAACGTGCACGACGCCGTGCTGCAGCTGGTCGATGGCGGCTGCGACCTGCTGCTGTGCTATCACCATCCGCGCCAGCCGGTGCAGCTGGACCCGGGCCGCTACGACATGCTGGTGATGGGCCGCGAAACCGTGCGCGCGTATGCGCGCTGCGGCCAGGACAAGGTACCGGACTTCGTCCTGCCCGGCAGCGCCAAAGAGCCGCTGCCCTTCCTCTCCTACACCAGCAATGCCTACCTGGGACGCATGGTGGAACTGCTGGTGGCCGACGCCAAGGCGCCCCTGTTCCTGGAAACCTGCTACGAAACGGACATGGCAGAAGGCCTCAAAATGATGGCGCTGGAAGGGCGCGGCATCGCCTTCCTGCCCGAATCGGCCGTCATGCGCGACGTCAAATACAAGCACCTGGCGCGCGCCGACGGCGGTGCGCCAGGCTGGGAAATCGAGCTGGAAATCCGTTTGTACCGCGAACGCCCGTCAAGCCTGCGTCCCGGCAAGCAGATCGTCGAAAGCCTGTGGCAGTACCTGGTGCAGGCGCAGGAAAACGCCGCGCGCGGCGGAAAAAAACGCCGGCGCGCAGCTGTCACCGCAATTCCATCCTGACCTCCTAACTATGCAATAAATGCATAACCGGATGCGCACAAAGCATTGGCCGGGGCATGAGGCTATCGCCTACGATGCGGTTCCGCTGCGCGCAGCTGCATCTCGGCTGTGCCTCTAACGTATTCGTATTGTCCAGGAGCTTATCAAGCATGACCAGCAAGCACGCACTTCCTTCCTACCTCAATCCTGAAGACTTGGGCCCATGGGGCGTCTACCTCGAGCAGATCGACCGCGTTACGCCGTACCTGGGCAACCTGTCGCGCTGGGTGGAAACGCTGAAGCGTCCTAAGCGCATCCTGACGGTCGACGTGCCTATCGAGCGCGATGACGGCAGCATTGCCCACTACGAAGGCTACCGCGTGCAGCACAATCTGTCGCGCGGCCCAGGCAAGGGCGGCGTGCGCTTCCACCAGGACGTGACCCTGTCGGAAGTGATGGCGCTGTCGGCCTGGATGACGGTCAAGAATGCAGCCGTCAACGTGCCATACGGCGGCGCCAAAGGCGGTATCCGTGTCGATCCGAAGACCCTGTCGCGCAATGAACTGCAACGCCTGACGCGCCGCTACACGAGCGAGATCAGCATGATCATCGGACCGAACAAGGATATCCCGGCGCCGGACGTCAACACGAATGAACAAGTCATGGCTTGGATGATGGACAGCTATGCCATGATCGGCGGCAATATGTCGACCGGCGTGGTGACGGGCAAACCAATCTCGCTGGGTGGCAGCCTGGGTCGCCGCGATGCGACGGGCCGCGGCGTGTTCGTCGTCGGTTGCGATGCGGCCGCCAAGGTCGGCATGTCGCTCGAAGGCGCGAAAGTCATCGTGCAAGGTTTCGGCAACGTGGGCGGCGTCGCCGCACGCATGTTCGCGGAAGCCGGTTCGAAAATCGTCGCGGTACAAGACCACAAGACCACCGTGGTGCATGCCGGCGGCTTGAACATCCCGCAATTGCTGGCACACGTGGCCGAAGTGGGCAGCGTCGAAGGCTTCCCGGGCGCCGAGGCATTCGTGCCACGCGAAGATTTCTGGGGCATCGATTGCGACATCCTGATCCCGGCCGCGCTGGAACAGCAGATCACGGCTGAGCGCGCACAAGTCATCCGCGCCAAGATCATCCTGGAAGGCGCCAATGGCCCGACCCTGCCGGCAGCGGACGACATCCTGACCGACCGCGGCGTATTGATCGTGCCGGACGTGCTGGCCAACGCCGGCGGCGTGACCGTCAGCTACTTCGAGTGGGCACAGAACTTCTCGAGCTTCTTCTGGACCGAAGAAGAAATCAACAGCCGCCTGACCCGCATCATGCGCGAAGCGTTCGACGCGGTATGGCAAGTGTCGCAAGAGAAGAAAGTGTCGATGCGTACCGCCACCTTCATCCTGGCATGCACGCGCGTCCTACAAGCGCGTGAAGTGCGCGGCTTGTATCCTTAATAGCTGCTTTTGACGCCATTGGGTTGATGGCGCTCTAAAAAAAATCCCGCCACACTTGCGTGTGAGCGGGATTTTTTATGCGCGCCGGCCTTGCGTCAGGCTGAATAACCTTGCGGATTCTGGTGCTGCCAGCGCCAGTGGTCGGTGCACATGTCGTCGATGTTTTTCTGCGCCTGCCAGCCCAGCAATTGCTTCGCCTTGTCGGCCGAGGCGTAGCAGCTGGCGATGTCGCCGGGGCGGCGCGGCACGATGTCGTACGGCACAGAGCGGCCGCTGGCCGCTTCGAAGGCACGTACGGTATCGAGCACGCTGTAGCCGTGGCCCGTGCCCAGGTTGACGGTAAAGCCGCCCTCGCTGGAAAACAGGCGGTGCAACGCCGCCACATGGCCCAGCGCCAGGTCGACCACGTGGATGTAGTCGCGCACGCCCGTGCCATCGGGCGTAGCGTAGTCGTTGCCGAAGACGGCCAGGCGCTCGCGGCGACCCACTGCCACCTGGGCGATGAAGGGCATCAGATTGTTCGGAATGCCGGCCGGATCTTCACCGATCAAGCCGCTGGCATGCGCGCCCACAGGGTTGAAATAGCGCAGCACACCGACTTGCCATTCAGCGTCGGCATGCACGACATCGGCCAGGATCTGCTCGACCATCAGCTTGGAGCGGCCGTAGGGATTGGTCACGGACAGGCGCGACGATTCCAGGATCGGCAAGGCTTCCGGGTCGCCGTACACGGTGGCCGACGAGCTGAACACAAAACGCTTCACGTTCGCCGCCGCCAACACTTCCAGCAGCGCCACGGTGCCCGTCACATTGTTATCCATATACATCAGCGGCTGCGCCACGGATTCGCCCACCGCCTTCAAGCCCGCGAAATGGATCACCGCATCGATGGCATGCTCGCGCAAGACGGCGCTCATGGCCACGCGGTCGCGCACGTCCGCTACATAGAAGGGCACGCTTTTGCCAGAGATGCGCTCCACGCGCGCCATGGCTTCACGCGCGCTATTGCACAGATTATCCACCGCGACCACATCAAAGCCGGCAGCGAGCAATTCGACGCACGTATGCGAGCCGATGAAACCGGATGCGCCGGTGACGAGTATTTTCTTGGACATAATATCAATCAATACAAAAAAGATAAGGCTAACGTAATTCCCCCACCGTGCCTAGAGCGCACGCTGGCGCGCATGAAAAAAGCCTGCGGCGTCGCCGCAGCAGGCTTGTTCTCGTGCAAACGGTACCGGTGGGCAAACCGCCAGGTTTAGTTCTTGATGAAGACCAGATCCCACACGCCATGGCCCAGCTTCAAGCCACGGTTTTCAAACTTGGTCAGAGGACGATACGCCGGCTGCGGCGCATAGCCATCGGCACTATTGTGCAACTGCGGCTCGGCGCCCAGCACTTCCAGCATTTGCACCGCGTAATCTTCCCAATCGGTGGCGCAATGCAGATAGCCGCCCGGTGCCAGGCGATCGGTCAGCTGCTTGACGAACGGCGACTGGATCAGGCGGCGCTTGTTGTGGCGCGCCTTGTGCCATGGATCGGGGAAGAAAACGTGGATGCCGGCCAGCGAATTGGCAGGAATCATGTGCGTCAGCACTTCCACGGCATCGTGCTGCAACAGGCGCAGATTCGTCAGCGACTCTTCGCCGATCAGTTTCAACAGACTGCCGACACCAGGCGTATGCACTTCGACGCCGATAAAATCCTTCTCCGGCATGGCCTTGGCAATATGCGCGGTCGTCGCCCCCATGCCAAAACCGATTTCCAGGATGAGCGGCGCCTTGCGACCGAACACCTGTTCGAAGTCCAGCGGTTCCTTGGCGAAAGGCAACAAGAACTGCGGCCCCAAGGTCTCAAGCGCGCGCGCCTGCGCGACAGACAGCCGTCCCGCGCGGGTCACGAAGCTGCGGATGCGGTGTTCGGTCGGATCGTACATCATCGGCCGCGCCGGGCCGTTTGCTGGGGTATCAGAAGACATGGGAATGAAGAAATAAGTGGCCGCGCCGCATAAAACCAGGCGCCAGCGAAAAATGGAGCGGGTGAAGGGAATCGAACCCTCGTCGTAAGCTTGGGAAGCTTCTGCTCTACCATTGAGCTACACCCGCGAAGCCTGCATTTTACGCGGGATGGCAAGGACTTGGCAAACTTGTGGATCGCTTTCGAACTCATCAGGAATTCTTGCCGCAACTAATAAAAAATAATTCATCCGCATCGGCATGTCAGTATTTTTGTTGATATAGAACAACATCAAGGCTAGCCTTGCACGGTAAATGGCGTGGTATACGGCTAAAATAAAATAAAATATTGTCGCCGTGAGCGGTGCGACACAGACTCGCAAGAGAAATGTTGCTACAATCGCGTGACAGTTTAGCATTCCCGCTGTTCAACCTAAAAGGATATCCCATGAAGAAAATTCTGATCGCTTCGGCAATCCTGTGCTTCGCTTCCGCACAAGCCATGGCTCAAACGACGGCACCAGTTGGTGGCGCACCTGTTCCAGCAGCAGCGGCACCAGCTGCTGGTGCTACCGGCGCTGCTGTTGGCGGCACCGTTGCCGGCCTGAGCACGAGCGCCCTGATCGCCATCGGCGCAGCAGTTGCCGTTGTGGCCGGTGCAGCAAGCTCGGATTCGACCACCGCGCACACCCCATCAAGCCACGCCAAGTAATCTGTTGATGCCTTTGGCTGAGACAGACAAGGCCAAGCCAGCGGGCTGACGTCAAGCCGAACAACGCTGGCTTGGTCTCACGAGAAGCTGGCCTTGCCATACGAAGCGCCACTTCCTCGATAAAAGCCCTTTTTCATTTTCTTGAAAACGGGCTTTTTATTTTTCTGCAATGACGCGCACGCTGTTTACGCCAGCTTTTCCTATACCTGATGCCTAGTTCTCTCCATGTGCGAGCGATACGCATCTGTTTTCAGAAAAAGCACCTGGCCGTCAGGAACATGAGATTCCCCGGTTATCCTATAAAGTTAATGAAAAACCAGCCTTTCCATAAACGCATGGGATTTGCCCTGCAAGGCTTGAGCGCCGCCTTCCGCATGGAATCGAGCTTCCGGCTGCAATGCCTTGCCGCCCTCATGGTCGTGATCGTGCTCGCCTGGAGCAAGCCCGCAATGATCTGGTGGGCGCTGCTGCTACTCAACTGTGGCTTGGTGCTGGCAGCTGAACTGTTCAATACGGCGCTTGAACACTTGATTGACCACCTGCATCCTGGCCTGCACCCCAGCATCAAGATCGCCAAGGACTGTGCCGCAGGGGCTGTGTTCATTCTCAGTATCAGTGCCGCCTGCATTTTTGTTGCTTTTTTGCTGGAAACGCTTTCCAGTTGAGTAGCTATAGCTGCCAAGCAAATTACAATGCATGGGTCGCCAAGGCACCTCCCTGTTCACGTCAACATTCGAGGCGGCGAGAATAAATACATAGATTCCTATAATTCATTAAAATAATGCCTTTTTGAAATATTTAATCTTTACCAATACTGATTTTCAGCACGCCTTGTGGCTTGCATGACAGTGCGTAAAACAATAATCGCTTATTTTCGAGCGGCTAACGACTCAGCTCCCCTTTAGCGAAGCTGTTTTAATTTTGAATTGATGCGTAGATGAACATTCCCCTTGTACCAGTGATTCTTTGCGGTGGTTCCGGCACACGCTTGTGGCCCCTGTCGCGCGAAGGCTATCCTAAACAGTTCTTGCGTTTGTCCGGCGAGACCAGCATGTTGCAGCAGACGCTGCAACGGCTGACTGGTATTGAGGCCTTGGCGCCGGCTTTGCTTGTATGCAATGAATCATCGCGTTTCATTGTCGCGGAACAGTTGCGTGAGATAGGCCTGAACAATGCCCGCATGGTGCTCGAACCGATGCGCCGCAATACGGCGCCGGCCATTGCCACAGCAGCGCTGCAAGCCATGCAAAACGGCGACGACCCCATCCTGCTCGTATTGCCTTCCGACCATGTCATCCTGGATACCCCTGCGTTCCACCGCGCCATCAACCTGGCGCGCGATGCTGCAGAACAAGGCAACTTGCTCACCTTCGGCATTACCCCGACAGGACCGGAGACAGGTTACGGCTATATCCGCGCCGAGGGTGGCGCAGCTGGCCAGGTCCAGCGTATTGTCGAATTCGTCGAGAAGCCTGCCCTGGCGCTGGCTGAACAATATATTGCCAGCGGCGACTATTTCTGGAACAGTGGAATGTTTGTATTCCGCGCCAGCCGTTACCTGGAAGAACTTGAACGCTTTCAGCCTGCCGTCGTCGCGGCGTGCCGGGAAGCGCTGGCCAAGGCGAAAAGCGACCTCGATTTCGTCCGCCTGGACCACGATGCCTACGCCGCCAGTCCCGATATCGCCGTCGATTACGCGGTCATGGAGCGCACCAGCCATGCGGCCACCATCGCGCTCGATGCCGGCTGGAACGATATCGGCTCATGGGCCGCCGTCTTCGACGTGGCAAAAAAAGACGCCAACAACAATAGCGCCCAAGGCGATGTGTTGATGCAAGATTGCAATGATTGCCTGGTGCATGGGAATAGCCGCCTGGTGACCGCCATCGGCATGCGCAATACCGTCATCGTGGAAACGGCGGATGCCGTGCTGGTCATGGATGCGGATCAGGCGCAACATACCAAGACCCTGGTGGCGCAGTTGATTGCCAAGGACCGCGCTGAAGCCACCATGCACCGCGAAGTATTCCGGCCATGGGGATCGTACGATTCCATCGGCAACGGCGAGCGCTTCCAGGTCAAGCGGATCACAGTCAAGCCTGGCGCCAAACTATCGTTGCAAATGCATCACCACCGCGCCGAACACTGGATTGTGGTATCCGGTACCGCCCAGATCACCAATGGCGACAAGGAATATCTGCTGACGGAGAATCAATCCACCTATATTCCCCTGGGCGTGGTGCATTCGCTGGCCAACCCAGGCAAGCTACCGCTGGAATTGATTGAAATTCAATCTGGTAGCTACCTTGGGGAAGACGATATCGTCCGCTTTGAGGACCGCTACGGCCGCGCCTGATCGAACACATACACAATCTCCGTACATGCGGCGTCGCAAAAATTCACACTGAAGTTTATAAGGTTTAGCCAGTCATCATGAAACCAATCGAAGGCATCTTTGTACAAGAAGTGAAATGGTATTGCGGCAGCAGGGCAGAAAAATACTTTCTCACCTTTGCCGATACACTTGCCCTGCTCATGGCATTCTGGCTCGCTGGCAAATGGACCCTCAATACCAGCGACTTGAACAGCTTCGGGCTGGATAATTCGCGCCTACTCAGCTACAGCCTGCTATGCCTGGTCACTCTGGCGATCTTCAAGCTGAAGGGCCACCATGCCAAACGTCGTCCATACTCGAATGAAATCAAGGAACTGCTGAAGGTCGCCATGGTCATGGGTCTGATCGACGCAGCCCTGGTCTTCCTCGACAAGCGTGACTCCTCGCGCGAGGCACTATTGGCCACCTGGCTGCTGGTGCCATGCTTTGTCTTGCTGCTGCGCGGCATCGTCAAGTACCTGCTGATGAAAGCGGGCGGCTGGATACGCCCCATGGTCATCATCGGATGGGGCGACAATGCCTTGCAAACAGCGCGTGCCTTCGATGAGGAAGCGTTGATGGGCTATCGCCTGATTGCCTTCCTGATACCGGAAGGCCAGGGCCGCCTGGAACAGCATTATGTGAACCGCAGCAAGCAAGCGGTACCCTGCATCCCGCTGGGCGAGCACCCGGAGCAAACGCTCAAGCTGCTGGGCAATCCGCATACGGTTGTCGCCCTGGAGCAAGGTGGCATTGACGCCTATCAGGGCATGATCCAGCAAGTCAGCCGTTGCGTTGCCAATATGCAAGTGGTACCTGCCGTACGCGGCCTGCCCCTGTATGGCATGGAGGTCAACCATTTCTTTACACATGAGGTGTTGCTGCTGACCATGCGCAACAACCTGGCACGGCCAGGTTTACAACTGATCAAGCGCTGCTTTGACCTGACGATGTCGATCGCCGTGATGATCGTCGGCGCTCCCATCCTGCTGTGGATCGTCGCCAAGGTCATGGCCTCTGGCCGCCCCATCTTCTATGGCCACAAACGCGTCGGCCAGAATGGCAAGCATTTCCTCTGCTATAAATTTCGCACCATGGCCGTGAATGCCGATGTGTTGTTGAAAGAGTTACTGGAACGCGACCCGGTCGCCCGTGCCGAATGGGACCGGGATTTCAAACTGAAAAACGACCCGCGCATTACCTCGATCGGCCACTTCTTGCGCAAGACCAGCCTGGATGAACTGCCACAGCTATGGAACGTGCTGAAAGGCGAAATGAGCCTGGTAGGCCCACGCCCGGTGGTCGATGCCGAACTGGAACGCTATGGCACACAGCTAGACTACTATCTGGAAGCGAAACCGGGGGTGACGGGACTCTGGCAAGTGAGCGGCAGGAACGATGTCAGCTACGATACGCGCGTCTATCTCGACGCCTGGTATGTCAAGAACTGGTCGCTGTTCAATGACATCGTCATTTTGCTGAAAACGGTCAAAGTCATCTTCAAAAAAGATGGCGCGTATTAACAAAAATGCAGTCTAAAAGTTAAATAATTTCCCAGGCAAGAAAAGGATAAGTGCATGATTTTAGTGACCGGCGGCGCCGGCTTCATCGGTTCAAATTTTGTACGCGATTGGCTAGCGCTCAATGATGAGCCCGTCATCAACCTCGATAAACTGACTTACGCAGGCAATCTCAGTAATCTGGCCAGTCTGGAACAAGATCCACGGCATATCTTTGTACGCGGCGATATTTGCGATACCGCTCACGTCTCCCGCCTGTTGGCAGAACACCAGCCGCGCGCCATCGTGCATTTTGCGGCGGAAAGCCATGTCGACCGCTCGATTCATAGCCCAGGTGAATTCATTTCGACCAACGTCAATGGCACTTTCAGCTTGCTCGAAGCCGCGCGTGCCTATTGGTCCGGCCTGACGGGCGAGGCCAAGGATGGTTTCCGTTTCCTGCACGTCTCGACCGATGAAGTCTATGGCACCCTGGGTCCGCAAGATCCGCCATTCACGGAAACGACGCCGTATGCGCCGAACAGCCCCTATTCGGCATCGAAAGCAGCCTCCGACCATCTGGTACGCGCCTATTTCCATACGTATGGCATGCCGGTGCTGACGACAAACTGCTCAAACAACTATGGCTCTTTCCATTTCCCGGAAAAACTGATTCCCCTCATCATCAGCAACGCCCGTGCCGGCAAGCCATTGCCTATCTATGGCGACGGCATGCAAGTGCGCGACTGGCTGTATGTGGGCGACCATTGCTCGGCGATTCGTCGCGTGCTGGAAGCGGGACGTCTGGGCGAGGTCTACAACGTAGGCGGCTGGAATGAAATGGCCAATCTGGAAGTTGTGCATACCCTGTGCGACATCCTCGATACGCTCGATCCGAAGGCTTCTGGCAGCTATCGCGAACAAATCACGTATGTGCAGGATCGCCCCGGCCATGACCGCCGCTATGCCATCGACGCGCGCAAGATCGAGCGCGAACTGGGCTGGAAGCCGGCAGAAACCTTCGCCACGGGCATACGCAAGACCGTCCAGTGGTACCTGGACAACCAGGCCTGGGTACGCGACGTGCAGTCGGGTGACTACTTGAAGTGGGTAGAACAAAACTATGCGGCACGCGATACGGCAAAGGAAGCAATCTGATGAGCGCAGTGATCGAACGCAAAGGCATCATCCTGGCCGGTGGTTCAGGCACGCGCCTGTATCCTGTCACCATGGCCGTATCGAAGCAGCTGCTGCCGGTGTATGACAAGCCGATGATTTACTATCCGCTGACCACCCTGATGCTGGCCGGCATACGCGACATCCTGATCATCTCCACGCCACAAGACACGCCGCGTTTCCAGGAGTTGCTCGGTGATGGCAGCCAATGGGGCATCAAGCTCAGCTACGCCGTGCAGCCCACGCCCGACGGCCTGGCGCAAGCCTTCATCATTGGCCGCGAATTCGTCGGCGACGCGCCATCGGCGCTGATCCTGGGTGACAACATCTATTACGGCAACGACTTCGAATCGCAACTGCGGGAAGCATCTGCACGCACTAGCGGCTCCACCGTCTTCGCCTACCATGTCACCGATCCGGAACGCTATGGCGTCGTCGATTTCGATGCGCAACGGCGCGCCGTCAGCATCGAAGAAAAACCGCTCAAGCCAAAATCGAACTACGCCGTCACCGGTCTGTATTTCTACGATAGCCAGGTATGCGACATCGCCACCGGCATCGCACCATCACCGCGCGGCGAACTGGAAATCACCGACGTCAACCGCATTTATCTGGAACGAGGCCAGCTGAACGTCGAACTGATGGGCCGCGGCATGGCCTGGCTCGATACCGGCACGCATGAGTCCTTGCTGGAAGCGGGCCAATTCATCGCCACCATCGAAAAACGCCAGGGTTTGAAAGTTGCCTGCCCGGAGGAAATCGCCTACCGTAAAGGGTATATCGATGCCGCCAAACTGGAACAACTAGCCCAGCCGTTGAAGAAAAACGCGTATGGCCAATACCTGCTGCGCCTGCTCGAAGAAAAAATATATTAAGGCCTGATCGGCTCATCCATACCATGCAAATTCAAACCACAGCAATTCCGGACGTCCTGATCATCGAGCCTACGGTCTTTGGCGATGATCGCGGTTTTTTCTATGAGAGTTTTAACCAGAAACGCTTTGCCGAACTGACTGGCGTCACGCGCGACTTCGTGCAGGACAACCACTCCAAGTCCGCCAAGGGCGTGTTGCGCGGCTTACATTATCAGATCCAGCAGCCACAAGGCAAGCTGGTGCGCGTCACCGCTGGGGAAGTATTCGACGTCGTCGTCGACCTGCGCAAAAGCGCGCCAACCTTCGGCCACTGGGTTGGCATAGTACTGTCGGCTGCCAACAAACGCCAGTTATGGATACCTGAAGGTTTCGCCCACGGCTTCGTGGTAACCAGCGACAGCGCAGAGTTCCTGTACAAGACCACCGACTACTGGGCGCCGGAATTCGAGCGCAGCATCCTGTGGAATGACCCGGCGATCGGCATCGACTGGCCGCTGGACGGCGAACCACTACTGTCGGGCAAGGACAAAGTCGGCACATTGCTGGCCAATGCCGACGTCTTCGCCTGAGCACTGCAACACCGCCGATCCACCCTTCATGGAAACAAATATGAGCCGTATCTTAATTACAGGAAAAAACGGCCAGGTCGGCTACGAACTGGAACGCAGCCTGCAAGGTCTGGGAGAGATCATCGCGCTAGACCGCAGCCAGATGGACCTGGCCGACCTGGACCAGGTACGCGATGTAATTCGCCGCATCAAGCCGACGCTGATCGTTAATCCGGCCGCCTACACCGCTGTTGACAAGGCAGAGAGCGAGCCTGAACTGGCACTGCGCATCAACGGCGAAGCACCGGGCGTGATGGCGGAAGAAGCCAAAAAACTGGGTGCAGCGATGATCCATTACAGCACCGACTACGTGTTTGATGGCTCGAAAGATGGTCCCTACGTCGAAACCGATCCAACCTGCCCGATCAATGTGTACGGTAGCAGCAAGCTGGCCGGCGAACAGGCGATCCAGGCCGCCGGCATTCCCCACCTGATCTTGCGCACCAGCTGGGTCTATAGCACGCATGGCAAGAACTTTCTGTTGACCATGCTGCGCCTGGCAAAGGAGCGCGAAGAACTAAGTATCGTATCCGATCAGTTCGGCGCACCGACGTGGAGCCGTACCATTGCCGATACCACAGCGCATATCGTGGCGCAAAGCCTGGTGGCGGCAGATCAGCAAGCATGGTGGGCCGAGCGGGCTGGCCTGTATCATTTGACGGCACAGAGCAACACCACCTGGCTTGGATTCACCGAGGCCATCATGGCTGATCCATCGGTCACGAAGAAGCCAAAGCTCAAACCGATATTGGCGCAGGATTACCCGGTGCCAGCCAAACGGCCGACTAATTCCGTGATGTCGTCACAACGCCTCATCAACACATTCTGCAGTTTACCGCAATGGCACGAAGCCTTAAAACTTTGTATGGGTTAAGCAACAACAATGGCTGTCACTCATGTGACGGCCATTTTTTCTATCAATAAATTAATAATTGTAACTGTTCAGCATGAGCGTTTTTCATAAAAACAGTTGTCAACTTTTTCAGGCTGGCTCATCATGCTGGCTATGGCAAAAAAAACGCCCCCTTCCCGAACTCTCCGCCCTCACGCGCGGCGAGCTTGAGGGCGTTGTGTTGATACTATTGCAACAGCTGGAAGCGCTGGAATCGAAGGTCACAAAGAGCAGCCGCAACTCTAGCCAGCCGCCGTCATCCGATGGCTTGCACAAGACCAATTCGCTGCGCGAGCCGTCCGGCAACAAGCCCGGTACCCAGTCTGGGCACAAGGGTAACACGCTCCAGCGGGCGGACGAATCGACCGAAACAATCGACCATCCGTTGCCGCACCAGTGCACGCTCTGCCACAGCATTCTGCAGCTGGCACAGGCCGAAGTAGCCGAGCGGCACCAAGTCATCGACGTGCCGGCGAACGCGTTCGATGTCGTCGAACACCGCACGCTGGCCGTGACCTGGGGCTGCGGCTGCGGCCAGATCCACGTGAGCAGCGTTCCCAGCGGCGTGACAGAACTGGTGCAATACGGCCGCAACGTGCGCGCGCTGGTGGTGCATTTGACCCAGGGTCAAATGCTGCCGCACACCCGCGCCGCCGAGCTGATCGTTGATGTGTACGGCCTCAAGGTTTCGCCTGCCACATTGCTGGTGTGGGTGACCGAGGCGAGCGAGGCCCTGCAAACGACGGCGGACCAGATCGCCAAGCAACTGTGCGCCGCGCCGGTGCTCAACGCCGACGAGTCGGGCCTGCGGGTGGTCGGCAAACTGCACTGGCTGCACATCACCGCCAGCGACACGCTCACATGGTACGGCGTGCACGATTGCTGGGCACCGTACTGGCGGCCCGGCGATTCCATCCACGTCTTGTGCAACGCCCACCGGTTGCGCGAACTGGGCTATGTGAAAGAACTTACCAGTCAGCAATGGCCCGCGTCGATGATGCAATTGCTGCTCGGCGCCAACAACGCACGCTCGATGCCGACGATCTGGCCGCCTTCCGCGCCGTGTACGACGCGTTGGTGCGGAAAGGCGAAGCGCTGCATCCTGAAACCACGCAATCGCCGGGCCAGCGCTTCATCAGCGCCCCGGCCGTGCCGTTCACCAACAACGTTGGCGAGCGCGCCGCACGCATACCCCAGGTCAAGCAAAAGATCTCGGGAGGTTTCCGCACCGTCGCCGGCGCCAAGCACTTCTGCGTCATCCGCTCCTGTCTCGACACGCTGCGCAAGCAAGGACACAGCATGCTCGCCGTCCTGCAACGCGCCTTTGCCGGCAATCCTATCCAGACCGCCACTTAGCCTCTGAACAGTCAAAAATAATCTTTAAAACAAAAGCGACAAATCGAGTGATCAATAAACTTCTTGCAAAAACCAAGCTGCTTAAATTAATACTGATGCGTATGGTGGCCACCGGTCTGGCTCTCACCATCAGCATTGTTGTGGTGCGTGAACTACCACTCGAGCAGGTTGGACTGTACTATCTTTACGTCACGTTATCTTATCTGGCCAATGCGCTGATTTTCGTCGGAGCGGATTACCATCTGCAAAGAGTATTGCATGATTTATCGGAAAAAAAATCAATCAATCTGCCGGAGCTTTTTAAATATTTCTCCTTGATACTGATACCGGGGTTTTTGCTGGTATTAGCATTTGGCACGGTGTATATGTATGCGACCAGCGGTACCGGCCTCATCGTCGGCATCGCTTGCGCATCGCTTGCCAGCATGACGTTCCTGTCCGCGCTGATGCGCAACCTGTTGCAACTCTCAGGCATGGCCACAAAATCGGCGCTGGTGAATTTATTTGAACAGCTAATGCGACTGTCGATAACAATCGCCGTGGTCAAAGCCGGCTTTCACAATGGCGAAAGCATCATTGCCGCCAATGCAATCGGTGCGCTGCTGGCCGCGACAATGGGCATCGGGCTGATTTATCGATACATGACACGCGATAACCGTATCTATTTCTTCGGCTATAAAAAGCTGATAAAGAACATCATTCCTATCGGTTCTTCCGGCCTGATGAACTGGATGCAGTTACAGGGATATCGTCCATATGTCAATTATGCCTTCCAGCGCCCCGACTTGATCGGCGCCGTTTCCTTCCTGAGTTCATTGGGCAGTACCGCCGCAAACGCATGCCTGGCGATTCTAGGCCAGATATGGATCCCAAAACAGTATGCAAGTCGTGGCGCTGCAACGTCGCGCTATTTCAAGATTGCGGTGGCCAGCATCATCGGTCTGGCGCTGGCATCGCTGCCTGCCGGTTGGGTCTTTCTTCATTTCACGAATCATCTCGATTTGATGCCCTACGTATTTTTGGTACCAGTCGGAGTATTGGTCGAAGGTGGTAATACTCTGATCGGGATTCATACCAATCATCGCAATGCCACCGGCCAGCCGCTCTGGATCATACCAATTGCCACCTTAGGCGGCATCATTATTACGGCGCTGATCCTGATCTGTCCCGTGCCAGCGGCATCGCTGCCAGTGCTCATTGCTGCGGCATTAATTTCCGGCCAGCTCACTATCCTGAGCATCATAGCCTCTCATAATATTTTCATCAAAAGGCGGCTTTGTGTTAAATAATAACATTACAGTATGTATTTTCGCGTTCAATGAATCGGCGCGTATTTTACGATGCATCGAAAATTTCAAAGATTTATTTCCGATCATAGTCATTGATAATTGCAGTACCGATGACATGCGCGAGCGTTTGACGACGGCTGGACATCGCTACAAAAGCATCAAGAATCCTGGGTTCATTGAAACTCCGGAGGTGATGGACAAGGTAGAGGCGGCCATTGACACCGATTACTTGTTGATCGCATCCGTCAGTGAATTCATCCCGTTGGCACTCCTACACCGGTATGCGGACGTCGCCAAAAGCAACACCCATGACGTGGTACGTGCGTTCCGAGTCAGCATTACCGCAGGAGAGCCGATTCCGATCAGCGGCCAACCGCGCAAAGGTTTTCCTGGAGAATTACGCTTCTATAAAAAAGGAGCGGTCGACTACAGTGGCAATCAAGTTCATGATCGCGGACGCATGGTCTGTGCTCCGGACAGAGTATTGAACTTGGTGACCGAAGAAACCTGCCATTTTTATCAGTTCAGGGACTACGATTGCGCCCGCACCGAGCGCACCCATGCCAACTACAATGACGTGCTGGCAAAGCAAAAATACGACGCCGGGACGCGCTTTTCGTGGCTGAAAATGATCATACATTCAAACAAGCAGTTCCTGAACAGCTACATACGGTTTGGAAGTTGGCGTTTTGGCATGCTTGGTTTCCTGCATTCATTTTATCGCTGGCATATGGAAATTGGCATCTGGTTGCGAATCTGGGAATGGGAAAACAACCTTTCCGGCGATGGCGTAAAAGAAGCCAATAATAAGATCCGTTCGGAGTTTGAGAAAAAGATCGCGGAAGAAAAAGAAGCAGTATTGAAATAAATCGGCCCACCTGCAGTATGATCGCCGCCAGATAACTGCGAGTCCTCACTGATCGAGAGATACTGGCAACACGAATCGTGCTGGCGGCATTGAGCACCGGAATCGGCCGCATGGATTTCAGGGCGTTGCTACATCAATGTCTTGCGACACTGCCAGTGGGCCATGCCGGCGCCTCTTGATCATCAGTCTGACGATCAAGAGGCGCCATTCATTTCCGAATCGGTCAGTTTGCCGAACTGCCGGTATCGTTGTTTAGTCATTCAAACTATATTGAACACCTGCCGGTAGCCGTTTCGCATGTGTAGAGCGCCCAAACTGGTCGTTGTCGCCTGCGCACACGTACGTGTTCCAAACGAAAGATCCTGGCGCTTTCTGACGTAAAAACAAACTCAGGTTCGCGCTTGTAAAATGTTAGCGACGTACCATTTGTACGTCTCGCGCAAACCCGCCTCCAGGCTGATCGATGCTTTCCAACCCAAGCTGCTCAAGCGGCTGACATCAAGCAGTTTGCGTGGCGTGCCATCTGGCTTGCTTGCGTCAAATACTACGCGGCCCTGATAACCGGTGACGCGCGCAATGGTTTCCGCCAGTTCGCGGATTGTGCAATCGATGCCGGTGCCGACATTGATATGACTTTGCATGGGCAGCGTCAGGGCTTTCAACGCGGCGCCGTCCAGATTCATGACATGAATACTGGCCGCAGCCATATCATCGACATGGAGGAATTCCCGCATCGGCGTACCACTTCCCCATACCACCACCTCCTCATCGGCAGCGACTGTCGCTTCGTGAAAACGACGCAACAGCGCTGGAATAACATGACTATTTTCCGAGTGGAAATTATCGTTTTGACCGTACAAATTGGTCGGCATGATCGAGCGGTAATCACGACCATACTGGCGGTTATAGCTTTCACACAATTTAATACCAGCAATTTTCGCGATCGCATACGGCTCATTCGTCGGCTCCAATTCGCCGGATAGCAAAGCGCTTTCCGGCATGGGCTGAATGGCATTTTTGGGATAGATGCAAGACGATCCTAAAAACAGTAACTGCTGTACGCCATTCACATGGGCAGCATTAATAACATTCGATTGAATGATCAAGTTTTCGTAGATGAAGTCGGCCGGATAGGTATTATTGGCATGAATGCCTCCAACCTTGGCGGCGGCCAGGTAAACCTGATCGAACTTGTTCTCCTCAAAGAATTTGGCTACAGCCGATTGATTGGTTAAATCAAGTTCGCTGCGCGTGGCTGTAAAAATTCGATTGCTCGCGTCCTTCTGCAAACCACGCACGATAGCATCGCCGACCATGCCGCGATGCCCGGCGACGAAAATGTTCTTGATCTGAATATCACTCATATTAACGCTCCACCGAGATCGACACGTCATGGCCGTGTGTCTTCAGCAATGCATGGCGCTTGGCCGCAATCAGATCGTGCTGGACCATTTCGGCACACATTTCTTGCGCGGTGATTTCCGGCACCCAACCCAGTGTCTCCTTGGCCTTGGTCGGATCGCCCAACAAGGTTTCGACTTCGGTAGGACGGAAATAACGCGGATCAATTTTGACGATCACATCGCCCACTTTGACAGCCGGGGCATTGTCTCCTTCAATTTTTGAGACGAACCCTATTTCGTCAACGCCCTGCCCCTTGAATTCAATGGTGATACCTAGTTCGGTGGCGGACCATTGAATAAATTCACGAACGCTGTACTGAACGCCGGTGGCAATAACGAAGTCTTCCGCTTTGTCTTGTTGCAACATCATCCATTGCATGCGTACATAATCCTTGGCATGACCCCAATCACGCAGCGCGTCCATATTGCCCATGAATAACACTTTTTCCAACCCTTGCGCGATATTGCTCATGCCGCGGGTGATCTTGCGCGTCACGAAGGTTTCGCCACGACGCGGCGACTCATGATTGAACAAGATGCCGTTGCAAGCATACATACCGTACGCTTCACGGTAGTTCACGGTGATCCAGTATGCATACATTTTTGCTACGGCATACGGACTGCGTGGATAAAAAGGCGTGGTTTCGCGTTGCGGTGTTTCCTGCACCAGACCATACAATTCCGACGTCGAAGCCTGATAGAAACGCGTTTTCTTTTCCAGGCCCAGCAAACGAATGGCTTCCAACAGACGCAGGGTGCCCATGCCGTCGACATCGGCCGTATATTCAGGCGACTCGAAGCTGACCGCCACATGGCTTTGTGCACCAAGGTTATAGACTTCATCGGGCTGAACTTCCTGCAGGATGCGCGTCAGGTTGGACGAATCCGACAGGTCGCCGTAGTGCAGCTTGAAGCGGGAATTTTCAACATGCGGATCCTGATAAATATGATCAATACGCTGCGTATTGAATTGCGATGCACGCCGCTTGATGCCATGTACTTCATAGCCTTTTTCAAGCAGGAACTCTGCCAAATACGATCCATCTTGGCCGGTGACACCGGTAATTAAGGCTTTTTTCATTTTATGCAGAATTCAATAAGGAAATTAAAAAATATTCAAAAATCGAAAAATATTCAATTCTTTTCGAGAAAAATAACTGGACGTCCAAAAGTTATTTTGGCATGTCAGGAGCGTGCAATACGGTACACATGTCAAAACCATGAAGGTGCCGATGGCACTTTCATGCTTTCTATTTTTTTTCAGTTTGTAATACTTCTTTCAATTGCGACAGTAAGGCCACATCGTCGAGCTGGTGTTCGCGTATCAGGTAGGGATAGCTGCCACATTTTTCCGAAAACCGATCTTGCATGCCGTGGCGGATGACCCTGGCCCTGACACCCGATTTGGAGGCAATCAGTTCGGAAACCAGGCCGCCAATCCCGCCGTAAATGCTGTGTTCTTCCAATACCACCAGATTATCCATTTCTGCAGCAAGCTCCAGCAATTGTGCGCCATTGAAAGGTTTGATAGTCGGCATGCTCCACACTGTACAATCACCAAGTTGCCGGGCCAGCTTCACGGCGGTATTGACCATCGAGCCGGTGGCAATGAAGGCCGTGGTTTTGTTGCTCCCGGCAACGACCGATAACAGATCGCCGATCGGCGCCGTCGGTACTACCTGATGCACGCCGCCTACATCCGACTTGCCAATGCGAACGTACACCGGCTCCTTGAACTGCAGCGCATGCTTGAGCGCATATTCCATTTCGTAGGCATCCGAAGGCGACAGAATGGTGATGTTGGGCAGCGGGCGCAGCATGGCGATGTCTTCGGTCGACTGGTGGCTACTCCCTAAGCTGCTGTAGACGACGCCGGCGCCGTCGCCGATGAAAACCACCGGCAGGTTTTCATAACAAACATCCATTTTGATCTGTTCCAGCACCCGCACTGGCACAAAGGCACTCAGGCCATAGACGATAGGCTTGAAGCCGGCCTTGGCCAGTCCTGCTGCCACGCCCACCATATTTTGCTCGGCGATGCCGGCATTGATGAACTGGGCGGGAAAATGCTTGCGAAACTCATCGAACAAGGCGTAGCCATGGTCGCCGGTCAATAACAACACTTTTGGGTCGGCCTTGGCGGCATCGACAATTGCTTTCGAAAATGCGGATCTCATTGTGCTTGCTCCAACTCGGCCATCGACGCGCCAAATGTGTCTTCGTTCAGACGCGTGTAATGCCAGATATTCTGATGCTCCATGAAAGAAACGCCCTTGCCTTTGACGGTCTTCGCCACGATGGCCTTCGGTGCGCCATTTTTATTGGCCTTCAACTGTATCAAGGCTTGATCCAGCGCCGCTTCGTCATGGCCATCCACCGTGACGGCGTCGAAGCCAAACGCTTCGAACTTGGTCTGCAGGTTACCTAGTTGCATAACATCGGCAGTAGTGCCCATTGCCTGGAAGCCATTTTCATCGACAATCACGATCAGGTTATCCAGCGCCCAGTGCTTAGCAAACAGCATCGATTCCCACATCGGGCCTTCATTCATTTCACCGTCGCCAACGACTGCGTAGCAATATTGATCACTCTTGTTCAGTTTCGCCGCCAGCGCCATTCCTGTACCGACCGACAAGCCGTGCCCCAGCGAACCCGAAGTGACTTCGCAGCCGGTGATGTGCGCATCAGACAAGCCCTTCAAGCGTGAACCGTCGCTGAAATAGTTCTCAAGATCACTTTTCGGCAACCAGCCTTTTTCATACAGGCACGCATATTGCGCCATCACGCCGTGCCCTTTGCTCAGCACCATATAGTCGCGTTGCGCTGACTCCGGATCGTTATCCGGATAGCGTAAATGATTACGATAAAGAACGGCCAAAATCTCGATGATCGAGAAAGCGCAGCCGATGTGCACAGTTGACCCCGCATATGCCATCTTGAGCACGGTTGCTCGGAGTGTAGAAGCGTTAAATTCAGACATCATGAATTTCCGGATTAAGTACGACTGGCGGTCGATTGCATGATCGTCCAGTCAACGGTTTTACGTATGGCCGACGGTAAATCGGTATGAACAAACAGGTTCAAGTCCTTGCAGGCCTTGTCGATATTCGGAATATAGCGCTGCGCCGGCGCGTTTTCAACGGACTCGGCGGCGACGCTGAAACGTTCTTCGCCAAGCACCACGCGTGAAACGGTGGCAGCAAGCTGGCGTATCGTCAACGCCTGGTCCGAACCCAGGTTGTATGCTTGGCCGGGCTCGCCCACGACGAGGATGGTCAGCAACCAGATCACCATATCGGCGGCATATAGATAAGAACGGAAAGCCGTTCCGTCGCCACTAACTTTGATCTCCTGGCCCGCCATGGCATCGCGGATAAAGTTCCCCGCGGCAAAGTGGGCGTCGAGTGGCAAATAAGGTCCAAGCAGCGCGAACACCCTGGCGATACGGCTATCGATCCCGTGCCGGGACGCGGCGCATTGCACCAGCCATTCGGAAACGCGCTTGGCTTGGCCATATGCCGTGTTTGGCTGCAGCGTGTCCGGCGCGCCAGCATAATCCTCGAGAATATGTGTCATTTTGCCCGGTTGGCGACCATACACGGCCCCCGAACTGGTCAGCAAGTAACGCTGTGCCTTGCACCTGATGGCCAGGGCCAGCGTTTCCTTGGTGCCATCGACGATATCGTCGAAGACCTGACACGGATCACTGCCGGCATTGGCGACATCGGTTGCAGCATGCAACACGATATCGACCGGCTCGTTGAAGCCGCCCAAGGCATTGACATTGCCCATGATCAGGCGCACCGCTGGATGTTGCGCCAGGTGCGGCGCCTTGGCAACGAACGCCGCAGGGCGGCGCGTCAGTACCATCAGCTGCAACTCCAGCTGAAAATGCTGGTCGGCCCAAAGCAGCGCCTCCAGCAACCAGCAACCAATAAAGCCGGTTCCACCGGTGATAAAGATACGCTTGCCACGCAAGGCTTGCCACACTACCGGTGCTGTTTTTTCAATGATCAGGCGCAAATCGTCTGGCGCGATGCCAGGCGAGTACGGACTCATTGACGTCGGTTCTTGAAACATGGACCGTTTTTTAGAAGTTGACGCCAAAGAACTCTTCGATCTTGCTGATCGAGAAGTCCATCATTTCCTTGGTCAAGCCAGGGAACACGCCGATCCACAGGGTATCGTGCATGATGCGATCGGTATTGGTCAGCTCGCCCGATACGCGATAGTTGCGACCGATCATGTACGGCTGGCGCGTCAAATTGCCGGCAAACAGCAAACGCGTACCGATCTTGTGTTGATCGAGGAAGGTCAACAGGTTGACCCGGTCCACATTGGCCTCTGGACGCAAGGTGATCGGGAAGCCGAACCAGGATGGATCCGAGTTTGGCGTCGCTTCCGGCAGGATCAGGAACTCCGCACAGCTTTGCAGGCCGTTTTTCATGTAGTTGAAATTGTCCTTGCGCGCCTGTACAAAACCGGCCGCGCGGTCCATCTGCGCCAAACCGCATGCCGCTTGCATGTCGGTGATCTTCAGGTTGTAGCCCAGGTGGCTGTACGTGTACTTGTGATCGTATCCTTCCGGCAGCGTGCCCAGCTTGCAGCAGAAACGCTGACCGCAGGTATTATCCTTGCCCGGTGCACAGTAGCAGTCGCGGCCCCAGTCGCGGAACGATTCGGCGATGGCCTTGAGCTCTGGATTGTTAGTGAATACGGCACCGCCTTCACCCATGGTGATGTGGTGCGCAGGATAGAAACTCATGGTGCCGATATCGCCGAAGGTACCGCACATCTGACCGTTATAGGTTGCACCCAGGGCATCGCAGCAATCTTCGATCAGCCACAGATTGTACTTTTTGCACAGTGCGACGATGACTTCCAGATTGAACGGGTTACCCAAGGTATGGGCCAGCATGATGGCCTTGGTCTTGTCGGTAATGGCCGCTTCGATTTTGCTGGCATCGATATTGTAGGTTCCCAGTTCGACGTCGACGAACACAGGCACCGCACCATATTGCAAAATCGGATTGACGGTGGTCGGGAAGCCAGCCGCCACACCGATGACTTCGTCGCCAGGCTGAATCGCGCGCGCACCCAGTTTGGGCGACGTCAGGGCCGAAAAGGCGACCAGGTTGGCCGACGAGCCGGAGTTGACCGTAATCAGGAATTCGACACCGATGAACTTGGCCAGGCGTTTTTCAAATTCGTCATTGAAACGACCAGTCGTCAGCCAGGCGTCCAGCGAGGCTTCGACCATCAGGCCCATCTCAGGGGCGCCAACGACTTTACCGGCCGGTGGAATCACCGTCACGCCCGGTTCGAATGGTTTCGGTACGCTGGCCAGTGCGCCATATTGCTCCACCAGGGCAGCGATCTGTTCGCGGATTTGTTGTTGAGTCAGTTGTTCGTTCATGGTACAGCCTTCAATTTGTTAGGTATTTTGATAAGTCGTGATTTGCGCCAGCGTCATTGCACGCATGTCCGCGCCCTGGTCGCAGGCTTTATGCCATTCGACAATTTTGGTGATCGTCTGACCGATGTCCCAACGCGGATGCCAGCCCAGCTGGCCACGCGCCTTGGAGCAATCAAGCTTCAAATAAGTCGCCTCATGCGGATGGTTCTGTCCGTCGAGCGACCAGGACGCGCCGGCGCCCCACTCTTGCGTCATGCGTTCGATAATCCACTCGACCGGCTTGGCATCGGTGTCATGCGGACCGAAGTTCCAGCCTTCGGCATGTACCGGACCTTCGGTGTACAACTTTTCCGCCAGGGTCAGGTAACCGCTCAGGGGTTCGAGCACGTGCTGCCATGGCCGGATCGAATGCGGGTTGCGGATCATCACCGGCTGGCCGGCGCCGATGGCGCGCAGCATGTCGGGAATCAGTCTATCCATGGCCCAGTCACCGCCGCCGATCACATTACCGGCACGGCCACTGCCTAATGCAATGCCATGTTCCGCATACTTTTCGGCATTGAAAAATGAACTGCGGTAGCCGGCCGTCACCAGTTCGGCGCAACCCTTGCTATTGCTGTACGGATCATAGCCGCCCATCGCTTCATTTTCACGATAACCCCACGGCCATTCGCGGTTTTCGTAGCACTTGTCGCTGGTGACGTTCACCACCGAACGCACGCCAGGCGTGGCGCGCACGGCTTCGAGCAGATTGACCACGCCCATCACGTTGGTGGCGTACGTCTCCACAGGATTTACATACGAATAGCGCACCAGCGGCTGGGCCGCCATGTGGATCACAATTTCAGGCCGCGCTTGTGCCATGGCGCGCTTGAGCGCTTCACCATCGCGCACGTCGCCGATGACGGAAACCATGCCGCGCGCCACGCTCGCCACTTCAAACAGGCTGGGCGTAGTTGGCGCTTCCAGCGCATAACCGGTCACCTCGGCGCCCAACTGCTGTAGCCACAGGCTCAGCCAACCGCCTTTGAACCCCGTATGGCCGGTCAGGAAAACCCGCTTGCCTTGCCAGAATGCTGCGTTCATCAGCAAGCCTTCCAGGGAGCTTTACCCGATTGCCACAGCTCTTCCAGGTGCACCTTGTCGCGCAGGGTGTCCATTGGCTGCCAGAAACCACGGTGGAAAAAGGCATCCAGCTGACCTTCGGCAGCCAGGCGTTCCAGCGGCTGCTTTTCCCAGGTGGTGCTGTCGTCCGCGATGTAATCAATGACTTTCGGCGACAATACAAAATAACCGCCGTTGATCCAGGCACCATCGCCTTGCGGCTTTTCCTGGAAGCTATTGATTTTCTGGCCATCCAAGATCAATGCGCCGAAACGGCCCGGAGGCTGAGTCGCGGTCAGCGTGGCCAGCTTGCCGTGCGCCTTGTGGAACGCGATCGATTCGGTGATATTGACATCACTGACGCCGTCGCCATAGGTGAAGCAGAATGCCTCCTCACCTTCCAGGTAGCGCTTGACGCGCTTCAAGCGACCGCCAGTCATGGTTTCGTCACCGGTATCGACCAGCGTGACTTTCCAAGGTTCCGCATTGCGCGCATGAACTTCCATCTGATTATTCTGCATGTCGAACGTTACGTCCGAGGTGTGCAGAAAATAGTTGGCAAAGTATTCCTTGATGACATAACCTTTATAACCGCAGCAGATGATGAAATCATTCACACCGTGAGCGGAGTAAGATTTCATAATATGCCACAGAATCGGCTTGCCACCGATTTCAACCATCGGTTTTGGTTTGGTGGAAGTTTCTTCACTAATTCTCGTACCCAGACCACCAGCTAAAATAACTGCCTTCATTTCACACAACCTTAAAATTTAATGTATGCCAAAAAAATGGCGAAATTAATAAATTGCGAACATTTTTGAAGTTTATTTTCTATGTTCAAAACATTTAAATTTCTAAACTTTTCAAATTTTGGCGAGATAAAATTATAATATTGCAATTTTACTTTTCTTCGGATTTTCTCTACGCTGGAATTTTTTAACAGAGCATATAATTTTATCCGAAATTTTCGTTCACAAATATCGTCGCAAGAAAAATAATTACATGCTCGTCAATTCAATATCGTTGATTTCAAGTACCCTCACGTCCGGCGCTTCAAGAATAGCTTGCACTACCGTCCGGCAAAGCCCCTGCTGTGCCAAACGTTGCACGGCGAAAGTACTCGCAAGACAATCTTTCCACATCAGCTAGCCAGAAGTCCGGTGCAACAGTGGCGGGCGCGCACTATACCGCAATTGTTGTTGTATTCATGCAAATGCATGCCGGGATCGACATCATCGGCGCTGTCATGATGAGCAGGTCGGCACCGCCAGCAGCACCGGTTGCACTACATTGCATGGGCCAGTCGCTGCATCGAAGCTCAACGCAGCGCCGCGCGTGCACCAGACTCGAACTGTAGCGCTTTCACCGGCTGCACGCCATTTTTTCGATATACGTCAAGGTGCGATTGAATAAAAATCTCGAACGAAAATAATTTGTTCAGTCGCTCATTTCCACGCTCCCCCATTTCCTTGCACAGCGCGACATCCTCCAGTAGTCTGTCGATATTTTTTGCCAGCTGACCGGCATTTTCATTATCGGATAGCAGGCCGCACACGCCATCCTCAACCACCTCCGGAATGGCTTGGGTCTTGGTCGACAAGATAGGCAAGTGATAATTCATCGCTTCCAGGAAGACCAGGCCGAACGATTCCCAGCGGCTAGGCATCAGGTAAACATCGGCTGCGGCATAAAATTCGGCGATCTCGGACTGCCATCCAAGCCAGACGATATGCTGCTCGATCCCCAGCGTTGCCGCTTGACGGTGCAGTTCATCACGCAAGTCACCATCGCCGCAGACCAGCACCTTGAATGGCTTGCCGGACTTGACCGCCGCCACGGCATCTAGCATGACGTCGACGCCCTTTTGACGCTCAAGACGGCCGCAAAACAAAAACACGGTTTCTGCCTGCGTCAATCCCAAGCGGCTGCGTACATTTTCCCGTTGCGTCGCTTTTTCGCTTCCAGGCGTACGCAACGGCAGCGAGTTGTAAATGACCACGGCTTTTTTCGCATTAATCAGATGAATCCGCTTGCCATACTCGACCATGTATCCGGACGGCGAGATATAGGTATCGGTGACTAGGTCGAGAAACTTTTCGATCAGCCAATATACCCACTTCTGCGGGCTGGGCGTGAATTCATCGGCGCCATACGCATGGATGGTGTGAATGACCTTGACATCAGTTCCTGAAAAAAAAGCTCCCAACCTGCCCATGAAACCGCCAAGGCTGGTATGAGTGTGTACGATCTTGTACTTTCCCGTAAGCAATAATCTTCTGACTTGGAGAACATTTCTAATCAAGCTCAACGGATTGAAAGACGGCCGCTTCGAAAAGTGATGCACGTCGTCAAAACCACTTTCAACTTCCTTGTCCTGCGACACGCCAGATGGATAAAACACAATCTCGCGGGGAACGGATTTGATGCCATTGGACAGCGCGGAAATATATTTACCGGAGCCACCCAGGCTTTTTGAGGTAACAAATAAGATAGTCACAACAGGGTTCCATAAATTAAAAAAACTTGACCAGATTAATGAGCGGGCTGTGCTTCGAAATTTCTTTTCAGCGATCTTTTTACAGCGGCGCATAGCGGGATTTCCACCAGCTTGTAAAAAATAATCGCGACCGATATCACCACGAGCAGGGAAAAGAAATACAAGAAAAACAAGGGAACTTGTTCGAAATAATGCCTATTATAAGCAAGGCGGAATGCGCCATACACGAAGGGGTGAATCAGGTACAACGAATAGGAAGAGTCTCCCAGCAGCGAAAACAGCTTGATTTCCCGGATCTGTCCCATCATATCCATGCCAGCAAGGGCAAACACCAGCATCGCCGCAGGAATACCGGCACAGACAACGCGGCCAAACTGCTCGTAATAGTCCAGCATGAAGACGAACATCAGCACGGCGCTCAATACCAGCAGCAGCTGCGCCGGCAAGCCGATATGGATCTTGTTTTCGATATACAAATGCGCTATTACCACACCCATGAAAAACTCCAGTATGATCGGACTGGAAAAGAACGTGATCAGTGCAAAATCATGGTTGAACCGCAAGATCAGGTTAGCGCCGACAACGAAAGATGCAAGAAACAAAAATAGTTTGAGTAGCAAATTCTTTTTTACAGCCAGGAATAACATGAAGGAAAGATAAAAAAACCATTCATACATCAATGTCCAGCCGATCGCATAAATCGGGAAAATGCTGGTCGTTGAATTAGGCGCCCAATGTGGAAAAAATGCAAGACTCAACAGGAAATGCGGAATCGTAAACTGAGCACTTTTAAACACCCCGGGGGAAAGTACAAGGATAAAAGCCAAAAAAATCGTCATTACCCAGTAAGTAGGAACAACACGCGACACGCGATTGATTAGATACTGCTTCGGTGACGGACTGTGACGAGTCGACAGATATAGTACAAAACCACTGATAACAAAAAACAAGTCGACACCCATCCCCCCCCACCAAGAGTGAAAGTCATCCAGTACTATTTCGTAGAAATGGCAGTGCACCACCATCAATGATGCCAGTGCCCTGAGATATTGGATTGAATTAAATTTTTGCTTGATCATGAATATTATATCTGCGCTATAACTTTGGTGACGAAGTATATCGTCAACTCAACCAATTTTAACTTCTGGTGTATTCGCAACTTCACGACCCCAAGTTTTCCAGCCCAGCATGCGCAAGAGGATGTATGCAATGATTAGCATTTGAATTGGAGCTTCATTAAGATAGCCAACAATGAATCCTGAAAAATATGTATAGATCGCAAGAATATAGATGACGGCCGCATTGCCGTCCTTTGTTCCTTTAGAAAAATAACCGTAACTGACGCTCAGTATCCAGCCGAAGAACATACCGCCGATTACCGGACCAAAATCACCTAGATACAGTACAAATTCACTCAGGTAACCAAAATTAATGCTGACGCCAATTGTCTTTAAATTCGGATACGTCAGGTTAGTCAGATAAGTGGAAAAAATTGGAGGTTTTTCCGCATAGAAAAGACGAGGTACTGGTTGAAGCAGCGTATCAAATATTTTCCATATATCCATATAGATACGTGAAAAATACGAACCCAATACCTGGTTATCAAAATAATCATAGCGATTATAGATAATCTTTAATGGATCATCCATTATATTTTCCACAAACAGCTTATATATCTGCGGAATATCCGCAGTACCAAACATCAATTGCTCACGAATGATGGTGTAAAGAGGAGTAAATACAAGAAGAGCAACAAAAACAATAATTGTCGATGCACGAATTATCCTGACCGAATAACGTATATTCAGAAATAACAGGCCTGCCATGAAAAAATAAACAAACAGAGAAGCGAAGCCCGTCGTGAAGCAAAATGCAATAATGACAAGCATCGAGGCATGATCTGTAAAATTCGATTTTTTTAGATAAACTTTGTTGAAATAAGTTATTCCCTTGAACTTAAAAAAGAACAAGAAGGTTAGAAAAAAATAGGCGGCACCACCGCCCTGAATCGCTTGGCGGAATCCAAGCGGATTGGAAAATGGATTACCAACAGATAAAAATCCGATTAATATTAGAATTGCAATCAAAGAAAATAAAAAATAATTTAGTTTTTTTTCCAAATCTTCATCAAAAATAAAGATTCTACTATTGTGTACATTTTTTCCCAAATCGCTATCTGCATTCTTCTTGCTTGCGACCCACAGGCGGTGAAGAAAGTAGGCGGACAATGCGAAAAATAGAGAAACGATGGTATCGTTAAACCAAAGTTCCCAATGCAGCGGCAATGCATTGGTCAAATATCGATAATAGAATTTCCCGTATACAAAAAAAGAGGTAAACGCCAGATATGTAAACCAAGGCGAAGATGTTCTTAGCCAGAGAAAATATTTGTCTTTGAAATTCATCATTATCTTAAATTTTCTTCATTTTCAATATGGGAATTTCACGACTTGAATTTTTCAAAAAAAGCACTTACTTTAAATATAATTATTTTCATGTGCACGTAGATATCATAAAGAAGTTTGCCTTGTATGTTGTTTTTCTCTCTCGCCGCCAACATTTCGTTAAGCAGGATGATTTTTGTTTTCGGCGTTCTAGATAAACCTTCATTTCCCATTGATATCAGATATTGCTCACAGAATCCGATAGCGTTTTCCTTGCTTAATCTGAGCACGAACTCATAGTCACCGGCGATGCGGAAATTTGGGTTGAATTTCCCCAACTCCGCAAATGTCGACATCTTGTGCAGCGACCCGCAATGCGTGAACGGCATTTTCTTGCGCAGCCTGCTTCTGATATCCCGGATTGGATAGTTTTCCAATTCGACGAAATTACCGGCACCGTCAACCAGATTAATACGTGGATAGACCAGTCCCAGACTCGCATCCTTTCCAGCAAACGCGAGGCCACGGGAAAGGCTATCCGGGTCCGAAAAATAGTCGTCGGAGCCGATGAATGTGACCCACTCTCCCGTCACACGCTCAAGACCTTTGTTCCAGGCATCATAAACACCGCGATCGGGTTCGGAAATAAAATATGCAATCTTACCGATGAAATTACCAATAATAAGCTGAGTATCATCAGTGGAACCACCATCAATAATGATGACTTCCGGATGATAAGTTTGCTCAAATACGCTTACCAGACACTTCTCCAATGTTTTCTCGCTATTATATGTGGCGATTACAACTGTACAGCTTGGAATACTCAATTAATTTTCCTTGAAATTATGAAACGAACTTGGCAAACACATATTAGGCTTCTTTCACGCCATTTCGTCGACTATTCATATCTATCAGATACTTCCCGAAAAATATGCCCCTTTTTTCTATATGTTTTTCCGTAATCGAGGCAAGCAGATAGGTCAGGCAAACCACTATCGCAAAAGAAAATAGTAGTGTCGCATCTGGATTAATTACTCTATTTAACTGTTTCGCAAGCGGTGGCACCACGCCCCAAGCAAAAATAAAATGAAAAACATACATAGAGAAAGAATAAACTCCGACCTTGGACAAGAAAATATTTCCGGCGTTTATTTTCATCAAAAATAATACAAAGAAAAAGAAAAACACGCCTGATATGGTTGGTATGACGGCGCGCATCAGCACCATGCCGGAATTTAGACTATATACGGCAACTAGAGAGAAAAGCATTCCCAGTATAATCAGATAGAGACTAGGAATCCGCGATCGCTTACCCTGTCCTTCCTTGGTAAAAAAATAAATTAATATACCCAAAAGGAAAACGGGAAATTGATTGACAATATTAAAATAGAGAAAATCTGAACTATCCAGACCAAGAGATGAATATTCAACCGCCAGTGACTGAAAAACCAAATTAATCAAAAATACCATGATGATAGCAATACTGACTTTTTTCACATGGTTGACAGCACCATTTTTTAGAAAGGAGAACAGAAACGGGAAAATAAGATAAAATGCCATCTCCGTCCCGATCGACCAACCTCCAGGCACGATGTTATTATTGGCGGAAGGTATGAATCCATGTATTAAAAAAATATTGGCCAAGACATTAGAGATGGAGTACGGATAAAATGACGAGACGCTTCCCTCTAAGTAAAACTTCTTAAGTGTAAAAAATAGGAAGTAAACCACAATCGCAACATAGTACAGAGGCGCGATTCTAAAAAATCGTCTGATATAAAAATAGAATATCGGCTTACTTTCGTTCGAACGGTTTTCGAATGAAAGACAAAGCGTATATGCGGAAGCTACGAAAAACAGCTGCACACCAAACTGACCATATTGAGCAATAGCAGATGCAAAAAAACTCAAACCCGGAACCGCTTGCGCAGTGTGCACAAAAATAACCATCAGAATGGCGCAGCCACGCGCTACATTCATGTAGTCAAGTCGTTGAACGGAAATACTCATTCAGGCATGCTCTGTTAAATAGTGTTGCATATTGATTTATCACAATATAAAAACTTATCGCAGATTTCCTGCGGTAAGTTTTATTGACGAATTGTTGCCAGATGGTCTTATGACGATTTCAGGCTGTCAGACAGTTTTTTCAAACGCCTTAACTGTGCCGGATTTTCTTTCATTTTTCGTAAAAACTCGCTGGCAAGTATCCAGAACATCGTCAAAATCCCAACAAACAGGATAGTACTGACGACGATCACGCCGCGATTAGGTTTGGATTTCTTGTCCGGTACGATCGCAACATCGAGCACCTGGATAATCGAACTATCTTTGGCTTCATCAAGTTTTGCAATCTCGAACTGCTTTGACATCAATTCAAATATCGTTTCCGCATATTTCACATCGCGAACGCGACGCACATATTCCAGTCCGGCTTCAGGTATGCGTCCCGAACCAACCAACAGATCGCCGCTGCCTTGATTCAAGCCGGACTCCATCTTCTTCAACTGCTCGCGCAAGCCCACCAGTTCTTGCCGCGCTCGCATGTATTCCGGATTTGAGCCCGTCGCGAATGTCTGCATGGCACTCAAAGCGACTTCCTTGGACGCAATTTGCGCACGCAAGTCGGCAGACGATTTGATCAACGCTTCAGCCTGGCCATTCAGTTGAATCAAGCCCGACTTCTCTTGCATGACCTTCAGACTCACCTCGGCATCGACCAACAACTGCTTGGACTGCAGCAATTGTTTTTCAAAAAAAAGGCGTCGCCGCGAAGCTTCCGTTATCGCCAGTGTCTGCGTCAATCTTTGTAGCTCTTCCACGTAGCCGTTGGCCAGCGCCGCAGCGCGCTTCGGGTCCTTGTCCTTGACATCAATGACAATGATGCCTTCTTTGCCAGAACCGATGGTGCTGGAACTGGACAGTGTCAGACGGGTATCGGTCAGCGTTTTGGTGTCATACACTGACTGCAACTTGAAGCGTTCAATGATGCTATCAGCGACAGTCCGGCTATTGAGCATGCCAATATACAAGTCACTTGGGTTTTTCAGCCCTAACGCACTACCCGACATGCCGCCTAGCGCACCCAACTGTCCCAGAATTGCAGAGGAGCCCGATTGCGATTGCTGCGGCGGCAATACTGATGCCGTACCTGTATAAATGTTCGGCATCAGCAAAGACAGTCCGCCAGCGATGATACCGGCCAGTAGTGGTATGCCGACGATATAGAATTTTTTTCGTGCAATGATCGTTAACAAGTCTAATGAATTCACTTCCTCATCGTCATGCTTGAGTGTCGTGTTACCGTCTGCCAGAACACCGGGGCGTACCGCCTTATCTTCCATTGTTTTATCCATGCCTGTAATTGAAACTATAACTTTACGATTCACAACACCTGACAAAAACCTGGCAGGCAAAGCGGTGAGGTGGCCGCGAAGCGCAGCTGTACCGGATGGACAGCAAGCATCGCAGGCACCTGTACCGACGCGCGGAAGGTTTTATCCTATGTTTTTCATATATTCAGGAAATTAATCCTTCAACACTTTCAAACCAGCCGCACCCAAACCAAACTGGTAAAAGATCGATGTCCATTCCTTCAAACTCTGCATAAACGTGCTGCGGTCAATTTTCTCCGGCACCACCACGGTATCACCTGGATTCAATGCCGTGCCGCCAATGCCGCTGAACCAGCCCGTACTTTGGCCACTCTGCGCCGTACCGTCCGCGCGTATCACATACATTTCGGATTTATCCGCAGTGATGGTCAGACCACCGGCTTGCTGGACATAATCGTTCACTGTGCGCTGTGGGCGGTAGACAAAGGCGTTTTGCTGGAATACCGAGCCAAGCACATCCACCGTGCCCGGGCGGCGCGGGATCATGATGGTATCGCCATCCTGCAAGGGCAAGTCGGGTAAATTCTTGATTTGCGTCTCAACTCCTGGCAAATCGAGCACGATGCGGCCTTCCGCCTTGATACCACGCAGTTTTTGCACGATGCGACGCTGTTGCTCAATTTCTGCAGCCAGTTTAGCCGCGTTAGCCTGATCGGCAGAGGCGCCCATGCGCTGGGTGGCATTCGACTCCAGATCGCGCTCGAAACGGTCCGCCACTTCATTCAACTTGGCTTGCTGGGCACGCCGTACCGAATCGCGATTCAACTGGGTGGCGTACAGATAGCCGTTTTCATTCGGACCTCCCACGCGGGCGATCAACTCGCGCAACGTTTCGCCTTTCTTCAGCAGAAAGATGCCGCTTTGTTTGGCTTCGCCGGCCACACGCACGTATTCATTCTGGATCTGGGCCTGCACCGGCACGGCGCCCGGCGCAAACACGCGCAGCACATCGGTCGGTTTTACGGGGATACTCGCCAGCTGGGTGCTGGTGACGGTTTTGTCGGCGATCAGTTCCACCACCGTCTTGTATTGATTGTCGACGTTCTTTTCAACGATCACCTGCTTCGTTTCTGCTGCAGAATCGAAGCCGCCGGCCCAGGTCAATACATCGGCCAGGCTGGCATTGCCTTTCAATTCGAAAATGGCGGGCTGCTTCACATTGCCCGTCAAGGCCACCAGGGGACCGACTTCCGGAATGTAAATCACGTCGCCGTCGCGCAGGGTCATGTCGCTGCTCTTGTCGCCTTTGGCCAGCATGTCGTACAAGTCGAAGGTGCTGACGGTTTGCGCGCCACGCTTCAATTGGATGTTGCGCATGCTACCCGTGGCGTCCGGGCCACCCGAGGTGAACAGGGCGTTCAACAACGTGCTCATGGCGCTCAGGGTATAGGTGCCGGGACGCACCGCGTGGCCAACCACATACACTTGCACGGCGCGCGTCTGGGCAATACTGGCCGTCAATTCAAAGTTGTTGTAAATCTTGCCGACGGCTTTCTTCAGGTAGCCCTGCAGATCCTTGTACTGCACGCCGCTGACCTTGACGGAGCCGACGCGGGGAATGAAGATCGCGCCGCTGCGGTCGACCGTGGCGCTGACGTCAATATCGACCATGCCCCAACCGCGCACCTGCAGCTCGTCGCCCGTGCCGATGACATAATCTTGATTGACCTGGGCTGCATCAAACGGCGCGAAGGTGGACGGCACGTCGCTGAACAGGTCCTTGCCATAAATGGCCAGGTTTTGTCCTGTGACGCCTGCCGCATAGGCTTGGAATGGTCCCACTTCGGCGGCGGCACGCTTGGCCGGACGGCTGGCGGGCGGGTTCTGCGCCTGGCGCTGTTCGCCGCGGCTGCGAATGGCGGGCAAGCTGCCTGAATCAGACGACTGTGCCTTAAGGTCACCAATATTGAGTTCTTGTGCGACGGCGAACGATGAACTTGCGCCCAGCAGGCAAGCCGTCAGGATCATCTGTTTCACGTGTGGAGGGGAAAGGCGAAATGGCTTTTTCATGCTGGTCTTTGTCTGAATGAATAATGTTTTATAGGTAAGCAGCTCTATTGCTCGCTTAGTATTTGGTTTGCCAGGTCACGCTAATTTCCTTCGGGCCGGGGTTGATCGACAAACCCGATTTGCTCTGGTCGCGCTGCGCGTGCCACAGCCAGCTGCCCATCGCGTAGCCGACGATGCCGCCGGCGACCGTGTCGGACACCCAGTGCTTGCGGCCAAATACGCGGCCAGCTGAACCCACGGCAGCCACGCTGTACAGCCATGGCGCATCGTATTCCTTGGCAAACGGCGTCACGGCGGCAAAGCCGATGGCGGCATGCGCGGAAGGGAAGGATGAATTCGAACGGGAACTGCCGCTGCCGACACGGCTCCACGCTCCGAGGTCTTCCTCCGGACGGGCGCGGCCAAACGCATATTTGCCGGCCACCGCCACGCCCGTTGCCGCGGCAATCGATTGCAGGGAAATGAGTCCCGTATTTTGCATGCGCTCATCGCCCAGGGCGAAGGCGGCCGCCGCCGCTCCCACTGCCGCGTATGGCATGGCCTTGCCCAGCTTGTCCCAGTTGCGGTACACCTTGGAATCTTGATGTTTCTTGACGAAACGGTCGACGGGTTTGTCGCTGAGGGCTGATGCCAGCACCACGCCGCCGACCACCGCCGTCGCCTTGAGCCATTCAGGGGCGCTCGGCGTAGCAGATGCGGATTGCTCCAGGCGCGCGCGCATGGCGGGCCATGGGCTGACAAACGGCCGGTCTGGCGGATTGACGGCAGGCAGGCGCTGTTCGTCCGGGCGCTCGGCAAAGTTACCCAGGCCATCGTAGCTGTGCATGTCGGCGCGCGGACGCTCGAACATGTCGTACAGGTCGCCCGGCGAGGCCACCATCTGCCCCACGTCGCGCGTCCATGGGGCGAGGGCGAAGCCGGCCGTCGACTGCGTGTCCATCGGCAACATGCTGTTCAAGGGCACGGACAGGAAGATGCCACGGTCCTGGTATGGCTTCGATGGCGTGCCAGGACTGGTGATATCGTTGCCGTTCGTATGCGTGTACCAGGCGCCCACTTCAATGCCGGACTGGAAGCGGCGCTTGAATTCCACGCGCACGCCCGTGTCTTTCGCCAGGAAGCGGCCGGCGCGCGCCGTGACGGTAATGTCGTGCGGCAAGCGGTAGTGCAGGGAGCCGATTGCCGTCACCGTCTTGTAGTCAAGCGAGTCGAGCAAGCCTTTGTAGCCACGCTGCTGCAAGGCATCGACGGCCACGTCGGCCGCCCAGCGGCTGTCTTTCGGCAGGTACAGCACCTGGCCGCCCACACCGCGGAACATGTCTTCATACAGGCCGGCCGACAGGCGGGTATACACGCGCTCGGCGGGATTGTCATATTTGTTCAGCAAGACGCGGCTCAACGAGAAACGTCCGCCGCGCAAATATTCCGCCACGTCCGTGCGCACATGCGGCAAGTTGCTGTTCGATGGCTGCTTGACGCCCGATACCGTTTCCAGCAACTGCAGGCTGGCGGCGCTATTCAGGTACAGGCCATCGCCCAAGCGGCGATCATAGTTGGCCACGGCCGAAATCGAATAACGGAAGGCGCCGCTCGGATCATTGAAGAAGAAGCCCACCTTGGGAGCGATTTTGAAACGGTTCGCTTCCCGGTCCAGCGATTTGATCTGCACCACGTCGCCATCGACGCCGACACCGACGGCCAGCTTGCCATCGTCCTTGAGGACATCGGCTGCCTTGACGGCTGCGGGCGCTGCCGGCGCAAGGACTGGCGCTGTGGGCGCAATGGCCAGAGCCGATGCGCTGGCAGGTGCCGCAGCCGGTACCGGTGCAGCAGCCACGACGGGCGCCGGCGTGTCGAGGAATTCTTTCAGCCAGCTTTGCTGATCATCCCGGATGACATCGCTTTTCTCCGGATAGCGCAGCAGCACGACGTCGAGGAAGGCCTTGCGGTCGATCTTGCCTGCCAAATAGTCGTTCAGTTTTGGCAAATCAAAGAATTCGTAGGTGGCGATCGGCTGGTCCAGCTTGGTGTACGTGATGCGCAGGGTCGTCACGCCCTTCGGCGTGAAGGCGACGGCAGTGCGCGCGGCGCGGCCAACGGCCCGGCCCATGTTCGAAATACGGCTGTTGGTCAGGCTCAGGCTGAGGGTATTGCCCTCCTGCTCGACACGGATATTCTTGTAGTCCTGCTTCACCAGTGCCTTCACCAGGTCGGCGCCGTACACGGCGTCGCGGTGCCATTCTTCCTTGCTCGGCAGCGGCGGTGGATTCTTGTCGTCGACGAAATACGCTGGCTCATACACCTTGGGAACGAACTCGCGCTCGCCAAACGGAATGCTGACATAGGCGTTCAGGCTGAACTGGTCGCGGCTGCGTGCCGCTTGCAGGGCAAGCCAGCCCCAGCGGTACTCCAGGCCCACGGAGGCGCCCTTGCGGCGCTTGCCGGCAGTCGTTTCGCTGGCGCGGAAGTCGCGCAGATAATTGGTGGTATCGTACTCAGCCACCACCGACCAGCGCGGCAGCGCGGCCGGGGTCCAGCGCGCGCCGGCAAACACGCCGTCCGGGCGTTTATGCGCATAGCCCAGGCTCGCTTCGATATTCTTGCTGGCGCCAAAAGTCTTGGTGGCAACCACATATTGCCCCTTGAACAGCTCGGTGCCGAACAAATCCGTCATGCCGACGGCGACCGATGGCATCCACTCTGTTTCCGTCCACAGGCGCAATTTGCCATCGACGACTTTATCCTTGTAGCGGCCATAGCCACTGCCGTACTCACCGGGCACGTTGGTAAAACCAGGTATGCCCGTGATCGACACATAACGTCCCGTCATTTGCAGGAAAGGCAGGATATCCGACGTGACCCACAACTGACCGTACGGGCTATCGTAGCTATACCCTACACTGAAAGTGCCGTCCGTTTCCACCACGGCGCTGGGCATATTGATATACCCGGATTGACCACCATGATTCGGCGTCGCGGCAATCGCCGAAGGCGCGCCAAGCACCAAGCAGCCACACCAGGTATATTTAATTGATTTTCTGAGTACGCTTAACAAATCCGGCTACCTAAAATATCCTGCACCTGGAATTCCTGACGATGTCTTCAGAAAATCAATGAGCTTTGGGGACGTGAATAAAACGAAAAAAGGCCAACCGACGGGCATCTCGCAATACCACGCATCAGTTCGCCACTAAACTCGGCACTTCCGGGCAGTTGAGCGTTGCTTAAGCATGCCCCAGGAATGTATGTCGCGGAATTTTAACATTATTTTCTTGTAGCAAATGCTTAACTTGTTTCCCTTGCGCTACACCTGTCGGTGCGGCGCAAACGCCGCCTGCGGCTTCGCAGCACGCTTCTATACTCACTTCAAACTGCCAAATACCTTGCCGATAATCTTGCTGCCATACGCGAGCGGATTACTGCGGATGGCTTTCTCTTCCTCGCCTATCATCAGATACAGCCCGTCAAGCGCCCGGTCCGTGACATAGCCTTCCACCGTCGATTGTTGCTGCGGCACCAGTCCCGTCTTGCCGATCTGGCTCATGGTGCTGTTGTATTTGCTGGCCAGGCCGGAACGGTCGGTCACGGATTTCACGATGGGCAGGAATTTGACGGCCAGCGGCGCCGAGGTCTTCTGGCGAAAGAAATCCGTGACAGAAGTATCGCCACCGGACAGGATATTCTTTGCATCGGTCACGCTCATCGACTTGACCGCATCGAGCAGCAAGGGCTTGGCCATGGGCACGGCCGATTCGGCGGCACGGTTCATCGCCACCACCAGATCGTCCAGTTGCTGGCCGCGGCCCGTCATTTTCAGCAAGGGCTGGGCTTGCTCCAGGATGCCGGGCAGCTTGATTTTGACCTTGTCGTTGTTCAGGAAACCATTCTCGACACCCAGTTTCGATACGGCGGCAGCGGAACCGGCTTGCAGCGCCGCTTTCAAGCCATTGCTGGCATCCTGGTTGCTGAGGGCATCGAGGGGACTGGCGGCGCCTGCGCCGGACGACAGCAGCGCCAGCGCGCACAGGATAGCGGCCGGCCAGCCAGGGAAAGAGTTCAGGCGCATGGTTTTCCTTTTCTAAAGACTATACAGACCACCTTCTTCTGGAACATTAGCACATCAAAACTGCAAATACTGCAGCAATTTGTTGTGTCCGGGGCAAACAAGGGGGTCCGCAGATGGCGAAGGGAAAGGACTATACAGCACCTGCTGTTGTATCCGCGCACGCTAACGCCTGCGGCGCAGCTCAGCCTGCTATCGCTGCCAGATGTTCGCGCACCCGCGCCAGATCTGTCTCGCGCATGCGCGCCGCTGTCTGGCGCAAGGATTTTTCCGCACCGGCCACGCCGGCCGCCACGGCCATCGACAGCCAGATATACGCCTGCTGCAAATCGAGCGGGCCACCCTGGCCGCTGGCCGCCATCAAGCCCAGATTCATTTGCGCCCGTGCATGGCCCTGGCGCGCGGCCAGCGCATACCAGTCCCAGGCGGCAGCATAATCCTGCGGCACATCCTGGCCATTGTCGTGCCGCAGGCCCAGCGCAAACTGGGCCAGGCTGTGGCCCTGCGCGGCGGCGCGGCAATAGCAGGCACAGGCCAGCTGGCTGTCTGGCGCCGGGCCATCATCGCGGTCGTGCAAGACGCCCTGCATGTATTGCGCCGGCGCGTAATCCTGCTCGGCGGCGCGGCGGTACCACTCCAGCGCCAGCGACAGATCCTGCGGTACGCCCTGGCCATGTTCATAGCGCAGGCCCAGGTCGAATTGCGCCCGCACATGTCCCTGGTCGGCCGCCTTGCGGTACCAGAAAATGGCTTCCTGCGCATCGGCAGGCACGCCCTGTCCATGCTCATGCAGGAGTCCCAGCTGATACTGCGCGGCGGGAAAACCCTGCCCGGCCGCCTGGCGGTAGAACACCTGCGCGCGGGTATAGTCCTGCGCGCCATGTTCATGGTGCAGGCCCAGGTTGTGCTGGGCCGCCGCGTGGCCCTGCCCTGCCGCCTTCACGTACCACGCCAGCGCCGCCTGTTTATCGCAGGGCACGCCCTGGCCATTGTCGTAGATCAGGCCCAGGTTGAACTGCGAACTGGCGTGGCCCTGCTCGGCCGCGCGCCGGTACCAGCTGATCGCCTGCCTGCTGTCCTGCGGCAGCACGTCGCCGTTTTCATAGCGCAGCGCCAGGTTGAACTGGGCCGGCGCATAGCCCTGCTCGGCCGCCTTGCGCATCCAGGCGGTCGCCTGCTGGCGGTCCTGCCGCACGCCCTGGCCATTGTCGTAGCGCAGGCCCAGGTTGAACTGGGCGCGCGCATAGCCCTGTTCTGCCGCCTTGCGATACCAATTGATGGCTTGCACGAAATCCTGCGGCACGCCCTTGCCATTGTCATACATCATGCCCAGATTGTTTTGCGCGCCCGCGTCGCCCTGCTCGGCCGCGCGGCTGAACCACAGCATGGCTTGCCCGCTATCTTGCGCCAGTCCCTGGCCCTTGGCATACAGCCAGCCCAGGTTGTACTGCGCCGCCGCGTAACCCTGCTCGGCCGCCTTCTGGTACCAGTGCGCGGCCTGCACGAAATCCTGCGCCACGCCCTGTCCCTTCTGGCACATGACACCCAGGTTGTATTGGGCGTGCTCGAGTCCCTGCGCGGCAGCCAGGCCATACCAGTGCAGCGCCAGCGCATAGCTTTGCTCGATACCCTGGCCGTTGAAATACATGAAGCCCAGGCTGTGCTGGGCATTCGCATTGCCCTTCTCGGCCTGCCCTTTCAGGCGCAGGTAATCGGCTGTGTAATGCGCAGCTGTGGAATGCGCAGCCGTGGAATGCGCGGCCGTGGAGCGGGGAGCGGCAGGCGGCATGGCTCAGGCCTCGATGGCCAGCGTCTGCGACAGCGCGGGGGCGGCATCGACGATCAGGCGGTTCTGCTCCTGCAGCACGCCGATGAAGCTGCCCAGCGAAATGGGCCGGTGGTACAGATAGCCCTGCATCGTGGTGCAACCCTTGTCCTGCAGATAGCGCGCCTGGCCTTCCGTTTCCACGCCTTCGGCGATCAGGTGCAGGCCCAGGCCGCGCGCAATTGAGATGATGGCCAGGATCACGGGATAGTGTCCGTGCTCGTCGTGGATTTCCTTCACAAACGACTGGTCGATCTTGATGGTGTGGATGGGGAAGCGGTGCAGGTACGACAGCGAGGAATAGCCGGTGCCGAAATCGTCGATGGCGACGGACACGCCCAGCTGGCACAGTTTGTTCAACTGCTCGATCGCATATTGCGGATTGCGGATGCAGATGTTTTCCGTGATTTCCACTTCGATCTTTTCCGGCGCGATACCGTAGCGCGTCAGCGCGCCGCGCATCTTTTCGAAAAAATCGCCCCGGTCCAGGTATTGCGGCGACAAATTCAACGACAGGCGCACGGCTTCGCCGCCGGCCGCGTTCCACTGCACCAGGTCGCGGCACAGGGCACCCAGCATCCAGTCCGAGATCGGCAGCATCAAGCCGTTTTCCTCGGCGAACGGCAGGAATTCACCTGCCGTCAGCAAGCCCCGCTGCGGATGGTTCCAGCGCATTAGCCCTTCGGCGCCAACGATGCGGCCCGTCATCACGTCCACCTGCGGCTGGTAATACATCTCCAGCTGGTTCAGCTCCAGTGCCTTGCGCAGGCTCTGCTCAAGCGCGATCTTCTGGTGCGACACATCGAGCATGGACTCGTGATAAAAACTGTGGCCGTTCTTGCCCAGCGCCTTGACCTGGTACATGGCGATGTCGGCATGGCGCAGCAGCTCGTCGATGGTCTCGCCGTCACCCGGATAGATGGCGATGCCGATGGAGGCCGAAATATGCACCTGGTTGCCATCGAGGTCGAAGGGCTGGTGCAGGCATTCGAGGAATTTGTCGGCGATCAGGCGCGCATCCTGGCGGTCGCGCAGTTCCGGCAGCACGATGGTGAATTCATCGCCGCCCTGGCGCGCCAGGGTATCGCCGCGGCGCAGGCAATCCTTCAGGCGCAGGGCCACCTGCTGCAGCAACTCGTCGCCCTTCACGTGGCCCAGGGTATCGTTGACCAGTTTAAAACGGTCCAGGTCGATGAACATCACGGCCAGTTCCGTCAGCTTGCGCCGCGCCTGGATCACGGCCAGGCCCAGGCGGTCCTTGAACAGCATGCGGTTCGGCAGGTCAGTCAGGATGTCGTGGTAGGCCTGGTAGGAGATGACTTCTTCGGCCCGTTTGCGGTCGGTGATGTCGCGCGCCACGCCGTAGGTGCCGAAGTATTCCTGCTTTTTCGCTTCGTGATCGAGGCCGTGCATGCCGATCGAATTGAGCGGAATCGTCATCAGCGTGTTGTTGAAGGTACGGTCGCTGCAGCTGCCGCTATGGCACTTCAGACGCAATTCCACATTGCGCGAGGCGCGTTCGTCGAGGCGGCGCTCGTTGAAGGCATAGCGCGCGCGCTCCTGGTCTTCATCGTGCACGAGGATCGAATAATGGCTGCCGATCAGCTCTTCGCGGCTAAAACCCAGCAACTGGTGCACCCGATCATTGATGAAGGTGATGCGGCCTTCGTGGTTCAGGGTGTAGATGATGTCGGGCGAGCTGTCGACCAGGTAGCGGTACATCTTTTCCGAGTTTTCCAGCTGCAGCGCGATGCGCTCGTTCTCCAGCGCCAGCTTGCGCTTTTGCAGCGCGTTCTCCACCGTCTTGAGCAGTTCCTCGCGGCTGTAGGGCTTGCGCAGATAATCGTAGGCGCCACGCTTCAGGGCGCCGATGGCCGCCTCGATGCCGACGTCGCCACTCATGACGATCACGTCGCCCTCGATGCCGCGCCGGTTGATGTGGTCCATGATTTCATGGCCGCTCATGTCGGGCAGGCGCAAGTCGAGCAGGATCAGGTCGAAGCGCAGTTTCGACAACTGCGCCAGCGCCTCGCTGCCGCAGGTGGCCGTGTACAGCTGGTAGCCGCGGTCCTTCAGCAATTCGTGGAGGGAAGCGAGCAAACGGGGCTCGTCATCGACCAGCAGGATGCGCGGGCTGTTTTCCAGGTCAGATGGAATGGCGGAGGAGTTCATGGACGTTACGAAGACAGGGCGGTATTGCCGGGCGCGGGCAGCGCGGCTGCAGCGCTCGCCGGCAAGGGAATGGGCAGTAAAATTTCAAACGAGGTACCGGACTTGCTGCTGCGGCAGCCTATCACGCCATGCAGGCGCGTGACCAAGTCATGCACGATGGACAAGCCCAGGCCGTGATGCGCCCCTTCCTTGTTGCTGCGCACGGGAGAGAACAGATTCGCCAGCACCTCCGGCGCCAGGCCGGCGCCATTATCGCTGACGCACAACTCCAGATACAGGCGACGGTCGCGGTTGACGTGGCCACGGTTCGCCACTTCGATGCGCCCGCCATCGGGCAGGGCTTCGACGGCGTTTTTCAGCAGGTTGAGCAGGATTTGCTTGAGCATGTCGGCATCGGCCTCCACCTCGCATGGCGCGTCCTGCATGCGCGTGACCACCTCGATCTTCGGCGGCAGGAAGTCGGTGGCGCGGAACAATCGCAGCACATCGTCGACCACGCGCGCGCAATCGGTCACGCCGCTGGCCGCCACCGGCTGCAAATCGGCCAGGCCGCCGATCAACTGCCCGACCCTGTCGATCTCTTCGTTCAGGATAGCCATCTCGCTGCTGACCGGCTCTTGTTGCTCCAGCTTGTGATCGAGCACGCTCAGATAGTTCTTGATGATGGATAGCGGGTTATTCACTTCATGCACGACGCGGCGCGACGCGGCACGGTATTCCTCGGTCACGTGATCGAGCTGGCGCCGTGCCAGCCCGCGCGCATTGACGGCCGTTTCCAGCGCCGTGGCGGCCTGGTTGGCATACGCGCGCAGGAAACCCTCGCGCTTCTGGCAAGCGGCAATCTGCCACGCCGCCACGCCGCCGATCAGCACCCCAAGGCTGCGCTGGCCCGCCACCAAAGGCACGCAGACCAGGCTATCGGTACCAAGAATGCGGAACATCTGCTCCTCGACGATGCCCAGCGCCGGCATGTCGCGTTTCAAGAACGCCTGCTTGCCTTCCAGCGCCGCGGCGGCCAGGGGCCCGCCCTTGGCCAGCGGGATCGAGAAGCCGGCCAGGCGCTGCTGATGTTCGCCCGCCGCCACGCCCACCAGCGCATGGCCGGTGGGGTTTTGCAGCAGGACGATGGCGGTGTCGAAATCGAACAGGATGCGCGCCGAGCGCGTGATGGCCTCCAAAAGGCTGCTCTCGCCCTGCTGCCGGGCAAAGGTCTGGCCCACTTCGGATACCAGCACCATGTTGCGCACTTCGTCGGACAGGCGCTGCTGCACCGGATCGACGGATGGCGGAGCATACGCGGGCGGGGTGGCGATATCGTCCGCGCCGGCCAGGTCGATGCCCAGATGCTGCGCCGTCTGCTCCACCTGGCGCGCGACGCTGCCGGCCAGGTTGTCCAGTACCTCCAGCTCCAGCGCGCAAAATTGCGCCGCCTGCGCAATCGATTCTGCATCGTCGGCATGGCAGCACAGCAGGTGTGCCAGGCGCACGATGCGGATCAAAGGATGACTGGCCTCCAGGCGCGCCAGCGGTTCATGGTGATACAGCACGCTGTCGGCCAGGAAGGAATCGAGTTGCCAGCGCTCGATCAGCCAGGCACCCGCTTCGGCATGCGTGATCTGCAGGGTGCGCTGCTCCACCGCGCACAGGGCGGCATCGTCGCGCGCCGTGAAATTGAACGCGTATTCCTTCGGCGCCGTGGCCAGCAAGGCCAGGCGGCCCACGTTGTGCAGCAATCCCGCCAGGTACGCTTCCTCGACGTGCGGATAGGCCATGGCCTTGGCCAGCGCGCGCGCCAGGACGGCGGCCGACAGCGAGCTTTTCCAGAAGGCGCGCAAATCCGTGCTACCGGAATGGGGAAAGCTGTTGAAGGTCTGGAAGACGGATTCGCTGATGACCAGGGTCTTGATCATGTCCGTACCCAGCGACACGAGCGATTGTTCCAGGCTGACGACCTTGCCCTGGCGATGATAGGCCGAGCTGTTGGCCACGCCGAGGATCTTGCTGGTCATGCCCGCATCCTTGGCGATCAGGGCGGCCAGCTCCGGCATGCCGGCATCGTCGGCCTGCAGATGGGCGATCAGCTTGATGAGAATCTGCGGCATGGCCGGCAGGCGGGCAATCAGCAGGCGATTGCGAATATCTTGATCAGATTGATGCATCGTATCAGGCATTGCCGGTTCGAAAAGGAAGAGCGCTCAGCAGCAAAGCGCGGCCACGTTCAGAGGAATCCTCCACTCCTGTAACCCAAAAATAGACTGCCTGAGAGGATGCCGGGTAAAAAGTCATCTTATCATAAGCGCCGGATATTACTTGCAATATAGAAAATTAAGTTGAAATAAATCCAGCGTTCTGCCGTGGAAACTTATGCCTTGAAGGAACCCAGCAAACGGTGGCGGAAGCGCCGCGATATCAGCCACAGCCCCAGCGCCAGGGCCGTAAACGCCAGCTGGCCCGAGGCCAGCCACAGCACGGAACCGGACAGCAGGGGCGAGATCACGCCGGCCACCACGGCGCCGAGCAAGGTGCTGGCAAACGACTGGCACGAGGCCACCGTGCCGCGGATATGCGGGAACAGATCCAGCGCCAGCAGGGTCGCGCCCGGCCCCACCAGCGACATGCCGAAGGTGTAGAAGAACAGCGGCAGCACCGACCAGGGCAGCGACGGTGTCAGGAACAGGTGGTACACGACGTTGACGCTGGCAGCGCACAGCAGGAAGGCAAAGCCGATGCCGATCTGGCGCGCGAACGTGACCTTGCCGGCGATGCGGTTGGCCGCCAGGGCGCCCATGAAAATCCCGCTCACGCACGGAATGAACAGCCAGGCGAATTGCGATGGCCCCAGGCCCAGCTGCTTGGGCAGCATTTCCGGCGCGGCCGTGATGAACAGGAACAGGCCCGCAAAATTGAGGGCGACGATGCCGGCCTTGATGTGGAACAGGGGCGAGCGCAGGATCTGGCCATAGCTCGACGCCAGGAAACGGGGATTGAACGGCTGGCGCTTTTCCATCGGCAGGGTTTCGGGCAGGCGCCAGTAGCAGAACGCCAGCAGCACCACCGTGTAAAAGGCAAGGAACAGGAAGATCGAGCGCCAGTCGAACCAGATGACGATCCAGCCGCCGAGGATGGGCGCCACGGCCGGGGCGATGGAAAAGATCATCGTCACCAGCGACAGCAAACGCGCCGCCGCCGCATCGGCATACAGGTCGCGGATGATGGCGCGGCTGATCACCACGCCGGCACCGGCCGAGACACCCTGCAGGATGCGGAAGAACCATAAATAATGCACCGTGTGCGCCGAAGCGCAGCCGAGCGAGCCGATGGCAAACATCAGCAGCGATACCAGCACCACGTTGCGCCGCCCAAAGGTGTCCGAGATCGCGCCATGCCACAGCACCATGCCGGCAAAGGCCAGCATGTAGAACGTCAGCGACTGCTGCACTTCCAGCGGCGACGCCTGCAGCGAGCCCTGGATCGCGCCAAAGGCGGGCAGATAGGTGTCGATCGATAAAGGCCCCAGCATCGACAGGCCGGCCAGCAGCATGGCCAGCGCACCGCGGCTCAGCGGCGCCATGTGGCTCGGGGTGGGAGGCGGAACGGGCGTGACCGGGTCGGGCGGCACACTTGCCGGAGGGATGGGAAACATGACGGGTCCAAAGTGGCGCGCGGACCGATTCCGGTCCGCGCGCGTGATACTGCATTTTTTAGTGCGTAAAACATCTGAGAAAACCGTAGCGAGCGGCCGCCAATTGTGGCCGAGAAGCGCAACCGTACAAAAGTACGGTGAGCATCGCAAGCCGCAAGTGGCAACGCGCAGTAGGTTTAATCAGATGTTTTTCGGCTTGGCTTCTTCGCGGCGGTTGTAACCTGCGACCATATCAAAGCGGAACAAACGGCATTCCAGCGCGCCGTTGAAGAAAGGCGTCTTGCGCGCTTCCTTCAACCGCAGCAGCTTGGGCAAGCCCAGGTCGGCCGTGAAGAGGAACACGGTCCAGCCGGCGAAGCGCTGCTTCAGGGTCGTGCCCATGGCCGAATAGAAGGAGGTCGACAATTCATCTTCCGGGATGGTGCTGTCGCCGCGCACGCCGATACGCTCGCCGTACGGCGGGTTGGTCAGCATGATGCCTGGCACGTCGCTTGGCGGCTTGACTTCCTGCGCCTCGATCTGTTTCAAGGGCACGTCGAAACGCACGCCGGCGCAACGCAGGTTATGGCGCGTCATGGCCACCATGTCGCCCGAAATGTCGCTGCCGAAAATCGTCGGTTCCGCTGGCAGCGGATTGACCTTGATGGCGTTTTTCATGGCATTCCACGGCGCAGGATCGAAGTCGTGGAAGTTTTCAAAGGCGAACTGGCGCGTGGCGCCCGGCGGAATGCCCTGCAGCATCTGCGCCGCTTCGGCCAGGATGGTACCGGAACCGCACATCGGGTCGAACAGCACCATGCCCGGCTTCCAGCCCGACACGCGCAGCAGGCCGGCGGCCAGGTTTTCGCGCAGCGGCGCGTCGCCCGTCTCTTCGCGCCAGCCGCGCTTGAACAGGGCTTCGCCCGAGGTATCGAGATACACGGTAAACGTGTGCGCGTCGAGGAAGCCGACGATGCGCATGTCCGGCGTCTTGGTGTTGACCGATGGACGCTCGTTGAACTGGTCGCGGAAGCGGTCGCAGATCGCATCCTTGATTTTCAGGGTGGTAAATTCCAGGCTGCGCAGCGGCGATTTCACGGCCGTAACGTCAACGCGAATCGTGTGGTGCACGCCGAACCAGTCTTCCCAGGATTGCGCCAGGGTCAGATCATAAATATCGTTTTCCGTCTTGTAGCCGGAATGGGCCATGCGCATCAGCACGCGCGAAGCGATGCGCGAATGCAGGTTGATGCGGTAGGAGTCCAGCAGGTCGCCCGAGCAATGTACGCCGCCCGGTACCTGGTTATGGACCTTCATGGTCGAACTATCCAGGGCGATCTCGCCCAGTTCCTCGGCCAGCGCCGCTTCCATGCCGCGCGGGCATGGGCAAAAATATGAAGCCATGGTGTACCTTTTATCCGTTGAAAAACAATTAACTAAAAATTTCAAAACTTGTCGGATTACGCGCGCAGCGCTAATCCGACCTACATCCAATATCTTGCGCAGGTCGGCGTAGGTCGGCGTAGGTCGGCTTAGCCCGCCAGGGCGTAAGCCGACATGCCGCACACTGCGCCTGTCGGATTACGCGCGTAGCGCTAATCCGACCTACAACCTCTCCAGCGCGCGCTCGACAAAATCGAGGCGGTCCTGGCCCCAGTACCCTTCGCCATCGACGATGTACCACGGCGAGCCGAAGACGCTGGCGGCAGTCGCCGCTTCCGTGTTGGCATCGTATTCGGCCTGCACGCTGGCCGTCTCCGACGTTTTCAGCAACTGGCGGCCATCGAAACCGGCATCCAGCGCGATCTGCACCAGTGTCTCTTCATCGCCGATATTGCGCTCTTCGGCCCACAGGCCACGCATGATGGCGTGCGCCAGGTTCAGCGACGCCTCCACGCCGTGCGCCAGGCGCGTGGCGATGATCAGCTTGGCCGAGGCTTCCGGCGACACGGGGAAGAACTTTGGCTGCAAGGTCAATGGCACTTGCAAAAAGGCCGACCAGCGCGCCAGTTCGGCCAGGCGATACGCCTGGCGCTGCGGTGCGCGCTTGGCCAGCGGCAGGCCGCCCGAAACGCTGAAGACCTTGCCCAGGTCGAAGGGGCGCACGTCGATCTGTGCGCCCATCTTGGCGGCGATGGCCATCAGGCGCGCGTGACCCAGGTAGGTCCATGGCGAGTGGGGCGCGAAGAAATACTGCACGACTTTGCTCTGGCTTGCACTCATCTCGATTCCCTTAGAAAGGCTTGACCACGACCAGCACCACGACGACCAGCAGCATCACCACCGGCACTTCATTAAACCAGCGGAACCAGGTGTGGCTGCGCTTGTTAAGACCTTTTTCAAACTTGCGCAAGATGGAACCGCAGGCGTGGTGGTAGCCGAGCAGCAGCACCACGAACGTCAGCTTGGCGTGCATCCAGCCCGGCATCTTCATGCGGCCTTCGCCCCCACCGTACAGCATCCACATCAAGGCCAGCCCCAGCACCATCGCCGGCAGCGCTAGCAGGGACATGAAGCGGTACAGCTTGCGCGCCATCAGCAGCAGCCGTTCCGTGGCCACCGTTTCCGTCTCCATCGCCAGGTTGACGAAAATACGCGGCAAATAAAACAGGCCGGCAAACCAGGACATGACGAAGATGATGTGGAAGGCTTTGGTCCAGAGAAAGAGCATGGGGTTCCCAGTGTCAGAGGTGGAGAAAAATGCGAGCACGGGCCGCCTTGTGGGCAACCCGCGAAGAGACTATTTACGGACTTCGCCGTGGCCAAAGACCACGTACTTGAGCGATGTCAGGCCTTCCAGTCCCACCGGGCCGCGCGCGTGCAGCTTGTCGTTCGAGATGCCGATCTCGGCACCCAGGCCATACTCAAAGCCATCGGCAAAACGCGTCGACGCGTTCACCATCACCGAGGCGGAATCGACTTCGCGCAGGAAGCGCAGCGCATCGCTGTAGTCTTCCGTGATGATGGACTCCGTGTGCTTGGACGAATACCGGTTGATGTGGTCCATCGCTTCATCGATGCCGTCGACGACCCTGATCGACAGGATCGCCGCCAGGTACTCGGTGGACCAGTCTTCCTCGGTGGCGGGCACCAGGTGCGGATAAGCGGCGGCGGCCAGGATCGCATGGCTTTCCGGATCGGCACGCAGTTCGACCTGCTTGGTCAGGTACAGTTCGGCCAGCTGCGGCAGCACGGTAGCGGCGACGGCGCGCGACACCAGTAGGGTTTCCATGGTGTTGCAGGTGCCGTAACGGTGGCACTTCGCGTTGAAGCCGATATCGATCGCTTTCTTGATGTCGGCCTTGGCGTCGATGTAGACGTGGCAGATGCCATCGAGGTGCTTGATCATCGGCACGGTGGCCTCGGCCATCAGGCGCGCGATCAGGCCCTTGCCGCCGCGCGGCACGATGACGTCCACGTATTGCGGCATGGTGATGAGGGCGCCGACGGCGGCGCGGTCGGTGGTGTCGATCACTTGTACGGCATCGGCCGGCAGGCCTGCTCCCAGCAAGCCCTCGGCCACCAGCTTGGCCAGCGCGCGGTTGCAATGAATCGCTTCCGAGCCGCCGCGCAGAATCGTCGCGTTGCCGCTCTTGATGCACAGGCCGGCCGCGTCTACCGTCACGTTCGGACGCGCTTCATAGATGATGCCGATGACGCCCAGCGGCACGCGCATCTGGCCCACCTGGATGCCCGTCGGACGGAATTTCATGTTCGAGATTTCGCCGATCGGGTCGGCCAGCGCGACGATTTGCGTCAAGCCTTCGACCATGGTGGCAATGGCGGCGTCGGACAGGGTCAGACGGTCCAGCATGGCCGGTGCCAGGCCGGCGGCAGCAGCCGCATCGAGGTCGCGCTGGTTGGCCGCGCGCAGCAGGTCCGCGTCGCGCATGATGGCGGCGGCGATCAGGGTCAGGGCGCGGTTGCGCGTGGCGCTGTCGGCACGCGCCATGGCGCGCGAAGCGGCGCGCGCACGCGTACCCACGTCCTGCATATATTCTGTGATGTCCATGCTCGTATCCATATAGTTAAAAACTAGCCTCGGGCGATCTTCAGGCCCAGCTGCAACATGGCATCCCAGGCATCGCCCGCGTAGCCCTTGGCGCGCAAGCCCTTGATCATCTTGTCCACCTGCGCCGCCTGCTGCAGCGCCGCTTCCAGCACGGGCAGCGAGATGCGCCGCAGGGCCGGTTCCATCATCCGCTCGCGCGGACCCCAGATGCGGTATTCCTTCAGCAGCGCGCCCAATGGGCGCCCTTGTGCCATGCCGGCCTTCAATTTTAACAGCGTGCGGATTTCCTCGGAGACGGCCCATAACACCAGCGGCAGCGCCTCGCCCTCGCCTTTCAAGCCTTCGAGCATGCGCACCAGGCGCGCCGGATCGCCGGCCAGCATGGCTTCGGACAGCTTGAAGACATCGTAGCGGGCCACATTCAGCACCGCATCCTGCACTTGCTCATACGTCAGCTTGCCCGCCGCGTGCAGCAAACCCAGTTTCTGAATTTCCTGGTGCGCCGCCAGCAAATTGCCCTCCACCCGTTCGGCGATGAAGTCGATGCTGGCGCGCTCTGCGCTCTGGCCCTGCGCGGCCAGGCGCTGGGATATCCAGGCCGGCAACTGCGCCCGCTCCACATTCGGAATCTCGATATACACGGCCGCCTGCTGCAGGCTGGCGACCCAGGCCGCCTTCTGCGTGGCCCAGTCCAGCTTGGGCAAGGTGATCAAGGTCAGGTTGTCGGGGCTGAGGTTTTTCGCATAGCTTTGCAGCGCCGCGCCGCCATCCTTGCCCGGCTTGCCGGTAGGGATGCGCAGCTCGATCAGTTTTTTATCGCCGAACAGCGACAGCTCCTGGTTCGCCGCCAGCAGTTCGCCCCACTTGAAGCTGCGCTCCACCGTCAGCACGTCGCGCTCGGAATAGCCCTGCGCACGCGCCGCGCGACGGATCTTGTCGGCCGCTTCCAGCGCCAGCAAGTGTTCGTCGCTGGTGATCACATACAGCTGCGCCAGCGGCTTGGCCACATGCCCGTCGAGCGCGTCTATCCGCAATTGCATGGCGTCCCCGTTACTGCTGCGGGGCGGCCGGCGCGACCGGTGTCACGGGCGCCACCGACATGGCCGGCAGCACCGGCTTGATGGCGGCCAGGCGGCGCATGATCTGCTGCACCAGGTCGTTGCGCATGTCGCGGTACAGCGCCGCTTCCTCGGTTTCCTTGGCCAGTACCTGCGACTCGTCGAAGGTAATCGGACGCACCAGGCTAATGGTCGTCGGTGCCAGCAACTGGTTGCCGGCCTTGTCCAGGACGCGGAAATTGATCGAATAGCCAAGTTGATACTCTTGTACGCGACCATTTTTGTTCAGCGACAAAATGGTCTTGGTACGATTCCTCTCCGGGTCGCTGAGCACCTCAAGGACAGCGTCGGCGCCATCCTTGGTGTCGACCACTTCCGTGCTGCCGATGGCGCGGATATAGCGCTTCAGGCCAATCGCCAGCGGCGATGTCTCGGGCAAGCCGATGTACATCGTCGCGAACGGCAGCATGAAACTGCCATCCGAACCGCGCAAATGAAAGCCGCAGGCCGACAACAAAACAGTCAGACCCAACGCCAGCGCGGCACGGCGGCCCAACAGCGATACTTGAGAGGAAGTCGTCATGATTACACCACGATGCTGATTAACTTGCCTGGCACGACGATGATCTTCTTCGGCGTGGTTTCGACGTACTTTTGCACACTTTCGCACGCCAGCGCGGCCGCTTCGATGCTGGCCTTGTCCGCATCCTTGGACACCGTGATCGAGCCGCGCAGCTTGCCGTTCACCTGGATCATCATCTCGATCTCGGACTGCTCCAGCGCTTGCGGGTCGACCTGCGGCCATGCGACGTTCAGCAGGTCGCCGTGCACGCCCGCGTAGCCCAGTTCCTGCCACAGCACGTGGGTGATGTGCGGCGCGACAGGATTGAGCAGGCGCAGGAAGATGGAGAAGCCTTCGGCGATCAGGGCCTTCGACTGCGCGCTATCGTCCAGCTTGGCCGATTCCAGGGTATTGAGCATCTTCATGCAGGCCGACACCACGGTGTTGTACTGGATGCGCTTCAAGTCGTAATCGGCTTGCTGCAGCAGCTTGTGCAATTCGCGGCGCAGGTTTTTCTGCGCGTCGCCCGTGGCCGGTGCCGCGCCGCCAGCCAGTGCGGCCTGGATCGTGGCCGACTGGGCGTAGCCGAAGTTCCACACGCGGCGCAGGAAGCGGTTCGCGCCTTCGACACCGCTGCCCGACCATTCCAGCGTCTGTTCCGGCGGCGAGGCGAACATGGTGAACAGACGGGCCGTGTCGGCGCCGTACTGCTCGATCTGCGCTTGCGGGTCGATGCCGTTGTTCTTCGACTTCGACATTTTTTCCGTGCCGCCGATTTCCACCGGCTGGCCATCGGCCACCAGGACGGCGCTTTGCGGACGGCCTTTGTCATCGAGCGACAGGCGCACGTCGTCCGGGTTGAACCAGGTGGTCTTGCCCACCGCGTCCTTGCGATAATATGTTTCGTTGAGCACCATGCCTTGCGTCAGCAGATTGACGAACGGCTCGTCGAACTTGACCAGGCCGAAGTCGCGCATGATCTTGGTCCAGAAGCGCGCGTACAACAAGTGCATGACGGCGTGTTCGATGCCACCGATGTACTGGTCCATCGGCATCCAGTAATCGTTGCGCGCGTCGACCATGGCGTCGTTCGAGCCTGGCGAGGTATAGCGCATGTAATACCACGACGAATCGACGAAGGTATCCATGGTGTCCGTCTCGCGGCGCGCCGGCTTGCCGCACTGCGGGCAGTCGCACTGCAGGAAGGCTTCATACTTGTTCAGCGGGTTGCCCGTGCCGTCCGGCACGCAGTCTTCCGGCAGCACCACCGGCAAATCTTTTTCCGGCACCGGCACCACGCCGCAGTCAAGGCAATGGATCATCGGGATCGGCGTGCCCCAGTAGCGCTGGCGCGAAATGCCCCAGTCGCGCAGGCGGAACGTGGTTTTCTTTTCGCCCAGACCCAGGTCTGCCAGGTCGGCGGCCACCGCATCGACGGCGGACGCGAAATGCAGGCCGTCGTATTTGCCGGAGGCGACACAGACGCCGTCCTTGCTGCCATACGATTCCTGCCACGCATCGGTCGAAAATTTCTGACCCTTGACTTCGATCACTTGCTTGATCGGCAGATTGTATTTCTTGGCAAAGCCGAAATCGCGCTCGTCGTGCGCCGGCACGCCCATCACGGCGCCATCGCCGTAGGTCATCAGCACGTAATTGCCGACCCACACTTCCACTTGCGCGCCCGTCAACGGATGGGTGACGAACAGGCCGGTCGGCATGCCCTTCTTCTCCATCGTCGCCATGTCCGCTTCGATCACGGAACCGAGTTTACATTCGGCGTTGAAGGCGGCCAGTGCAGGATTGCTTTGCGCGGCGTGGAGGGCCAGCGGATGCTCGGCGGCCACGGCACAGAAGGTCACGCCCATGACGGTGTCAGGGCGGGTGGTAAACACATACAGCTTGCCGTCGCCGATCAGGGCGCCTTCGGCATCCTTGATTGCATGCGGGAAAGCGAAGCGCACGCCCGTCGACTTGCCGATCCAGTTGGTCTGCATGGTGCGCACGCGCTCGGGCCAGCCCGGCAGCTTGTCATCGACATACGCCAACAACTCTTCCGCGTAATCGGTGATGCGCGCGTAGTACATGGGGATTTCGCGCTTTTCGATCAGCGCGCCGGAACGCCAGCCGCGGCCATCGACCACTTGCTCGTTGGCCAGCACGGTCTGGTCGATCGGATCCCAGTTCACGGTACCGGTCTTCTTGTAGATGATGCCTTTTTCCAGCATCTTCAGGAACATCCACTGGTTCCATTTGTAGTATTCGGGCTTGCAGGCGGTCATTTCGCGCGACCAGTCGATGGCCAGGCCCATCGATTCCATCTGCTGCTTCATGTGGGCAATATTCGAATACGTCCATTGCGCGGGCGGCACGTTGTTGGCCATGGCCGCGTTTTCCGCCGGCATGCCGAACGCATCCCAGCCCATCGGCATGAGCACGTTGTAGCCGTTCATGCGCAGGTAGCGGTACATCACGTCATTGATCGTATAGTTGCGCACGTGACCCATGTGCAGCTTGCCCGAAGGGTAAGGCAGCATCGAGCAGGCAAAATACTTGCCTTTTGGGAAACGCGGGTCGTGTTCGACGGCTTTGTAGGCGTCGATCGCCTTCCAGTGCGATTGGGCGGCTTGTTCGACGTCGGCGGGACTATATTTATCTTGCATGATGTGCGGCCAATAGTGGATATGAACCGAGCATTATACTGGTTGTCGCCGCCCGATAGCGCGGCGCGCTGGCGGCCCGGCCTGGCAAATTTTGGCCGGCGCACAATTATGCTGTGTAATATATGGGCAATCTTGTTCTTTGCATCAAAGCCGGCCATGATCGTCTACCAGGAATATCTGCCCATTCCCGCCCTGCGGCCGTGGCTGGACTGCGTCTGGACCTGTCGCGTGCAGACGGGCGCCACACCTGTCACGCACCAGGTCTTGCCCGACAATTGCATCGACATCCTGTGCCAGGACCAGCAGGATGCCAGCTTTGCCGTGGGCATGATGACGGCGCCGATTGCCGTCGCCAGCCTGGGACTGGTGCAGACGGTGGCGGCCCGCTTCAGGCCGGGCGCGGCGGCGTCCTTCTTCCAGCTGCCCCTGTGCGAACTGAGCGATGGCCGCACGGGACTGCAGCAACTGTGGGGCCGCGAGCTGGCGGCACGCCTGGGTGAGGCGCTGTGGAGCGAGCCCTTGTCGAATGCACAAAGAGTTTCTGTTTTGCAAGAATATCTGCTGCTGCGCCTGCGCAGCGCGCCGCCACGGCGCCAGGCCGGCGCGGCCGAACATGCCATCGCGGCCATTGAGGCAGCGTCCGGCCAGGTGCGCGTGGAGGGACTGGCCGCGCAATTGGGTGTGTCGCGCCAGCACCTGGCGCTGCAATTTCGCCAGCACGTCGGCATCAGCCCGAAATTGTTTGCCCGTATCTGCCGTTTTCGCGCTGCCAGCGCCGGCATGCAAAACCTGGCGGGGCAGCCGGACTGGGCGCAAGTGGCCTTGCAATTCGGTTATTTCGACCAGTCGCACCTGATCCGCGACTTCCAGGATTTCGCGCACAGTTCGCCCGAGGCGTGGCTGACGGGCCGGCGCGCCTGAGCACCTTCCATTTTTCCAATCGCCCCGCACGCGCCGGTGGCATGATGGCGTTATTCTTCATTCACCAGGAGCAGAACATGATCAAGGGCTTACGCACCGTCACCTATCCCGTCCCCGACCTGGACCAGGCCAAAGCCTGGTACAGCCAGGTATTTAACACGGCGCCGTATTTCGACCAGCCGTTTTATGTGGGTTTTGCCATTGGCGGCTTCGAACTTGGGCTGATGCCGGGCGGCGAGCCAGGCACGCAAGGCAGCGTGACGTACTGGGGCGTGGACGGCATCGAGCAGGAAGTCGAGCGCATCGTTGCGCTGGGCGGCACCCTGCACCATCCGATCACGGACGTGGGCGACGGCATCCGCACGGTGGAGTTGCTCGACCCGTTCGGCAACCAGATCGGCCTGATCGACAATCCCCATTTCGAGACCGGCAAAGTCGTTTAAGAGCCTATCCCAGTAGGGAGCGTCTTCTGCTGGCAGTTCATCAGGAGCGCGGACAAGGCGTGAGGAGGACGCGTGGCGAGCCACGCGACGACGAGGCAAGTCATGCATGACGGCCAGTCCCCGCTTCTGAGGGGCGCCAGCAGGGGATGTATTCATCTACTGGGATAGGCTCTAAGCCGCTTCGTCCTGCAGCCAGGCGCGCAATTGCTGCAAGGCCGTCTTTTCATGCGCCGTTTCAGGCGTGATCAGGTAATACGCCCGCTGGCCGCGCAGTGGGCGCTCGCAGACGATGCGCAGTTCGTCACGCGCCAGTTCCGCTTCGACCAGCATGCGCGGCAGCAGGACTGCCCCTTGCCCCTGCACGGCCGCCATGGCCAGCATGGAAAACAGTTCGTAGCGGGCGCCGTAATGCGCCCCATCACGCCCTTCGCCCTCGACCTGCATGGCGTCAAACCACTGGCGCCAGGCGCCCGGGCGCGTACTTTGTTGCAGCAAGGTCAGTTCCAATACATCCTGCGGCTGCCACTGACTGCGCGCCGCCAGCAGGCGCGGGCTGGCGACGGGCACGATTTCTTCGTGCATGAGCAAAGTGGCGCGCGTGCCGGGCCAGCGCGCCAGCTGCTCGGGCGTGCCCGCGTACAGGGCGCCGTCGTATTCCGTATCGGCAAACATGAACGGTTTTGTATACGCGTCGATATGCACGACGATGTCGGGGTGCAGCCCTGCCAGCGAGCCCAGGCGCGGCATCAGCCAGCGCGTGGCAAACGTGGGCACGGAAGCGAGCTGCAATACCCCGCCGCCGCCCTGGCGCGCCATGGTGTCGAGCGTGTCGCGCTCCAGGCCATCGAGGCGTGCCGCGATCTGGCGCGCATACGCGGCGCCGGCGCTGGTCAGCAACACGCCATGGCGCGTGCGCTGGAACAGTTGCACGCCCAGAAAACTTTCCAGTGATGAAATCTGCCGCGACACGGCGCTTTGCGTCAGCGACAGTTCGCGCGCCGCGTGCGTGTAGCTCTGGTGGCGCGCGGCCGCCTCGAAACAATTGAGCGCCTGCAGCATCGGGATTTTGCGTGACATGGGGTATCCGGCCGGTGAAAGAACATCAGTATGCCGCAAGATATGCGTAACACGCATGTCTGGGTGCGAAAAAATCGTTTGCGCAAGGCTAGGCAAGAACCTACCATGAGCCATATTCAATCTTGCGCCGATCACCGGCGCTCACCTGCGAGGCCTGTGATGAGCAAAACCGTATTCGACTGGAATTCCCCCCTGCTGCTGGAAGAACAACTGACGGACGACGAACGCGCCGTGCTGGAAGCGGCCCGCGACTATTGCCAGGGCAGTCTGGTGCCGCGCGTGCTCGAATCGTTCCGCCATGGCCGCACGGACGCAGCCATCTTCCGCGAAATGGGCGAGCTGGGCTTGCTGGGCACGACGATACCCGAAGAATATGGCGGCGCCGGCCTGAACTACGTCTGCTACGGCCTGGCGGCGCGCGAAGTCGAGCGCGTCGATTCGGGCTACCGCTCGATGATGAGCGTGCAATCGTCGCTGGTGATGGTACCGATCCATGCCTTCGGCAACGAAGAAACGAAACAGAAATACCTGCCAAAACTGGCGACGGGCGAATTCATCGGCTGCTTCGGCCTGACGGAACCGAACCACGGCTCCGATCCGGGCAGCATGGTCACGCGCGCGCGCAAGGTACCGGGCGGCTACAGCCTGTCCGGCGCCAAGATGTGGATCACCAACAGCCCGATTGCCGACGTGTTCGTCGTCTGGGCCAAGGATGATGAAGGCGCGATTCGCGGCTTCGTGCTGGAAAAAGGCTGGAAGGGTTTGTCGGCGCCGGAAATCCACGGCAAGGTGGGCTTGCGCACCAGCATCACCGGCGAAATCGTCATGGATGAAGTGTTTTGCCCGGAAGAAAATGCCTTCCCCGACGTGCGCGGCTTGAAGGGTCCATTTACATGCCTGAACAGCGCCCGCTACGGCATCGCCTGGGGCGCGCTGGGCGCGGCCGAAGACTGCTATCTGAAGGCACGCCAGTACACGATGGACCGCCAGCAATTCGGCCGCCCATTGGCCGCGAACCAGCTGGTGCAAAAGAAACTGGCCGATATGCTGACAGAAATCACCATGGGCTTGCAAGGCTGTTTGCGCCTGGGCCGCATGAAGGATGAGGGTTCGCCTGCCGTGGAAATCACCTCGATCATGAAACGCAACAGCTGCGGCAAGGCGCTCGATATCGCCCGCGTGGCGCGCGACATGATGGGCGGCAACGGTATTTCCGACGAGTTCGGCGTCATCCGCCACCTGGTCAACCTGGAAGTGGTCAACACCTATGAAGGCACGCACGATGTGCACGCGCTGATCATCGGCCGCGCCATCACCGGCATCGCCGCCTTCAACAACTGATGGACACCTTGGCTTCCACCCTGCGGCCCGCACCGCTGACCGGTTTGCGCGTGCTGGACCTGTCGCGCGTGCTGGCCGGCCCGTGGGCCGGGCAAATGCTGGCCGACCTCGGCGCCGACGTGGTCAAGGTCGAACAGCCGGGGCGCGGCGACGACACGCGCTCCTGGGGTCCGCCGTATCTGAAAGATGCAGACGGCCGCGACACCGCCGAGGCCGCCTATTTCCAGTGCGCCAACCGCAACAAGCGCTCCTTGTGCATCGACCTGGCCGCCCCTGAAGGCCAGGCGCTGGTGCGCCAGCTGGCCGCCGAAGCGGATGTCTTGCTGGAAAATTTCAAGCTGGACGGCTTGAAGCAATATGGTTTGGACGCGGCCAGCTTGCTGGCACTCAACCCGCGCCTCGTGTACTGCTCCATCACGGGCTTTGGCCAGGATGGGCCATATGCGGCGCGCGCCGGCTATGACTTTTTGATCCAGGGCATGGGCGGCTTGATGAGCATCACGGGTGTGCCCGATGGCCAGCCGGGCGCCGGGCCACAAAAAGTGGGCGTGGCGCAAACGGACATCATGACGGGCCTGTACGCCACCATCGCCGTGCAGGCGGCGCTGGCAGAACGCGAGCGCTCGGGCCTGGGCCAGCATATCGACCTGGCCCTGCTGGACGTGCAAGTGGCGGCGCTGGGCAACCAGGCGGCGAATTACTTGTGCGGCGGCAAAGTGCCGCAGCGCATGGGCAATGCGCATCCGAACATCGTGCCGTATCAAGACTTCCCGACGGCCGATGGCGACATGATTCTGGCGATCGGCAACGATGGGCAATTCTCGCGCTTTTGCGCCGTCGCCGGCCACCCGGAATGGGCACAGGACGAGCGTTTCATGAGCAATCCGCAGCGCGTGGCAAACCGGGCGATTCTGATTCCCTTGATGCGCCAGACCACGGTCATGCGCACGACGGCCGAGTGGATCAGCGCGTTCGAGGCGCAAGCCGTGCCGTGCGGCCCCGTCAACCGCATCGACCAGGTCTTTGCCGACCCGCAAGTGGTGGCGCGTGGCTTGAAAGTGGAGATGCCGCATCCGACGGCGGGCACGGTGGCGCTGGTAGCCAATCCCGTGCGCCTGTCCGGTTCGCCGGTGCAGTACCGTTTGCCGCCGCCGTTGCTGGGGCAGCATACGCAGGAGGTGCTGCAGCAGTGGCTGGGCCTCGATGGCAGTCAGATCGACGGTTTGCGCGAACGCAAGGTGGTGTAAATGTTGGTCGTCTGGACGTAGGTCGGATTAGCGCTTGCGCGTAATCCGACTTGCACAGCCAACAATGTTGTCGGATTACGGCCCGCAGGGCCTAATCCGACCTACGATTCTATTCACTTGAGTACCAGCTTCAGCGCCGGCTTCTCGCCATAATCTTCATAGCGCTCATTGATGCCGGCGATACAGAAGGTGATTTCTTCCAGCAAGTCCGGCACTTGCGCCTTCATTGCCTCTGCGTCCTGCACCACGATTTCCAGCACTTCGTTCGGTTTCAAACGGAACTGCGTCATGTTTTCGTCGTCGCGCAGATAGCTGAGGCAATCGACCCAGGCATCCATGCTGTTGCCGTAGAATTCAGGGAAACCGAAGGCTGGCACGCATTGCGCATGGAAGCTCGCTGCGTCGGTGATGTCTTTTCCATTCAGGATGGCAGTGGCCATGATCTTCCTCAGTTCTTCAGCGACAGCACATCTTGCATGTCGAACAGGCCGGTCGGCTTGTCGGCCAGGAAACGCGCGGCGCGCAGCGCGCCGTGGGCGTAGGTGACGCGGCTGCTCGACTTGTGGCTGATCTCGATGCGCTCGCCGATGCCGGCAAACAGCACCGTATGGTCGCCGACGATATCACCGCCGCGGATGGTGGCAAAGCCGATGGTCGACGGATCGCGTTCGCCCGTCACGCCTTCGCGTCCGTACACGGCGCACTCTTTCAAGTCGCGGCCCAGGGCGCCGGCCACCACTTCACCCATTTGCAGGGCGGTGCCCGATGGCGCGTCGACCTTGTGGCGGTGATGCGCTTCGATGATTTCAATGTCATAGCCTTCGGACAGGCTTTTCGCCGCCAGTTCCAGCAACTTCATGGTGACATTCACGCCCACGCTCATGTTCGGCGCGAACATGATGGCCGTTTTTTCGGCGGCGGCGGCAATCGCCGCCTTGCCCGCGTCATCGAAGCCGGTGGTGCCGATGATCATCTTGATGCCGTGCTCGGCGCAATACGCCAGGTGCTGCAAAGTGCCTTCGGGACGCGTGAAGTCGATCAGGTAATCGGCGCCGGCCAGGCCGGTGGCCAGATCGGACTCGATCAGCACGCCGGCCGGCTTGCCCAGGAAAGCGGCGGCGTCCTGGCCGACGGACGGTGAACCAGCGCGGTCGAGCGCACCGGCCAGCACGGCGTCGGGGGCGTTGCTGACGGCTTCGATCAGGATATGGCCCATGCGGCCACTGGCACCAGCGATGGCGATTTTCAGTTCAGTCATTTTATTCTCTTACAACAGCTTATTTGGTGGGTTCGGCAGCAGGTGCAGGCTCGGCGGCAGGCGCCGTTGCAGGTGCAGGTGCAACGTCAGGCTTGCTCACAGGAATGGCAGGAGCGGCATCGGCCGGCACGGGCACGGCGCTCGGCGCCACGGGCGACGGCACGGCGGCGGCAGGCACGTCGGCCTTGGCGACCTTGGCGAACGGCGACGGACCGGCGATGCGGTCGATGTATTCTTTCTCGGTCGGCAAGTTGCCGCCTTCGAAACGTGCCACCTTGCCTTCTTTATCAAAAAACACAACCACGCGGCTGCTGGTGGTTTCGCCACTGCCCCGGGCCAGGCGGAATGGATAATCCCAGCGGTCGGCATGGAAAATGTCGGTCAGCAGCGAGGTGCCGAGGACGAAACGTACCTGGTCGCGCGTCATGCCCACTTTCAACTGGGCCAGCATCTCTTCGGAGACAAAGTTGCCTTGTTGAATGTCAGGACGATACGGCGAGAAAAACCACATGAATTTTTGCAGCGGCGTAATGGTGGTCGTTTGTGCGCCCTGCTCAGGGACCACTTCCTTGCCTTCTTTTTGGCTGGCTGCCGGCTTTTCGCCAAGGATGCCGCGGCTGGCGCAGCCGGACATGACCAGCGCGACACAGACCATGCCTGCCACGACTGGTGCTCGAAATGAAATACGGTGCCAGAGAGATGGCAATACAGCCGGTGTTACGCGCATAAATGACCTCAATTGGATGAACAAAACGCCAGGAGTGACCGGCCTGCCAAAAAAATGCATATTTTGGCACTCCCCGACAAAACGCTATATGATAAAGCACCTGACCCACATACGAGCAACAAACATGAGTAACAATCCTAGTGATCTCAAGGCAAGCGGTCTGAAAGCCACCCTGCCACGCCTGAAGATACTCGATATCTTCCAGAGTAGCCCGGTACGCCACCTGACAGCAGAAGATGTCTATAAAATTCTGCTGGCCGACAATATGGATGTCGGTTTGGCAACTGTCTACCGTGTCCTGACGCAGTTTGAACAGGCAGGCTTGCTGAACCGCAACCATTTTGAAACCGGCAAGGCAATTTTCGAACTCAACGAAGGATCGCACCACGACCACCTGGTGTGCCTCGACTGTGGCCGGGTCGAAGAATTCTTCGACGAAGAGATCGAAATCCGCCAGCAAAAAGTGGCTGAAGAGCGCGGCTTCAAGATCGCCGAACACGCCCTGGCCATCTACGGCAACTGCATCAAGACGGCTTGCCCGCATAAAGCCGCCTGACGCTTGCCGGCCGCTCCCACGGGGCGGCTGGCGCAGCATGGAGCTGCATCAATGATGGCTGAGTGCGCTAGAGAGTAATTTAGCCGTGATATCGACGATCGGAATGACGCGCTCGTAGGCCATGCGCGTCGGTCCGATCACCCCCAACGTTCCCACGATCTTGCCGTTGACTTCATACGGCGCCGTCACCACGCTCATCTCATCCATCGGCACCAGGTTCGATTCGCCGCCGATGAAAATCTGCACGCCCGTCGCCTTGCTCGACACGTCGAGCAGCTGCATCAAGCCCGTTTTTTGCTCGAACATGTCGAACATCTGGCGCAGCGAATGCATATTCGATGACAGATCGCTCACGCTGAGCAAGTTGCGTTCGCCGGAAATTACCATGTCGTCGCTATGGTCGGCCATCGCTTCGCTGCCCGCTTCCACGGCCGCCTGCATCAGGCTGCCCATGTCGTCGCGCAGCTGGCGCAGTTCGCCCCGCAGGCGCACGCGCACGGCATCGAACGACAGGCCGCCATAGTTCTGGTTGATGTAATTGGCCGATTGCACCAGTTGCGCCGGCGTGTAATCAGCCTCCGTCAGCAATAAACGGTTCTGCACGTCGCCGCCCGGGGCAACGATGACGAGCAGGATGCGCTTTTCGGACAGGCGCAGAAATTCAATTTGCTGGAACACGGATTCGCGGCGCGGACTGAGCACGACGCCGGCAAACTGCGACAGCGACGACAGCATCTGCGCCGCGTTGGCGATGGTTTTCTGCGGCTGCGGCGTCTGCAGGCGCATGCGCGATTCCACCAGGTGCTCGTCCAGATGCCGGACGGTCAGCAAGGTGTCGACAAAGATGCGGTAGCCGCGCGGCGTGGGGATGCGTCCGGCCGAGGTGTGCGGACTGGACACATAACCGAGTTCTTCCAGATCAGCCATGATGTTGCGGATGGTGGCTGGCGACAGGTCCAGGCCGGAAATTTTCGACAGGGCGCGCGAACCAACCGGCAGGCCGTCGGCGATATAGCGCTCGACCAGGGCTTTCAGCAGTGTTTGGGCACGTGTATCGAGTTGCATGGTGTCTCAGGTAAGCAAATATTCTTTAAACAAGCATATTGTTAATCAAGCGGCAACGACAGCGGCCGAACGTGCAGTAACAGCACCTATTATGCACGTTCGCCCGTCCGGCGGCGATCAATCTTCCAGTTGCCCCTGCAGCCACAGCAGCAACTCGTCAAAGTTGGCACAGATGGCGTCGGGCTGCACACCGGCGGCCAGGTGGGCGTCGCTGCCCTTGCGGTTCATCCAGACGGCACGCATGCCCGCGCCTTGCGCTCCCGTCACGTCGAAATACAAATCGTCGCCGACATACACGGCCTCGCTCGGCGCCACGCCCAGCGCGGCGCAGCCGGCCAGGAAGATGCTGGCATCGGGCTTGGCCACGCCGAACTCGCTGGCGGCGATGGACACCTTGAAATGCTGCGCCAGGCCGATAATTTCAAGGTCCGCATTGCCATTCGAGATGGAGCCGAGCAGCATGCGCTGGCGCATCCAGGCCAGGCCAGGCAAGACGTCGTCATAGGGCTGGACGCGGTTGCGCGCGGCCAGGAAGTGCACGATGGCCTGCTCGACCAGGGCGGCATCCTCGCCGGCGGTCTCGAAGGCGGCCAGCAGGCCGGCGCGGCGCAACTCGATCAGGTTGCCATGGAAATGCGGTTGCGCATTGAGCATGGCCAGGCGGTGCTGGCGCAGCACCTCGATGGAAAACTGCTGCGCCACCCTGGGCGCATGCGTGGCCAGCCAGTCGTGCAGCAGGGTTTCGGCGGCGGCAATCACGGGCGCGATGGGCCACAAGGTATCGTCGAGATCGAACAGGATGGCCTTGGGCGGCACAGCGGGTTTTACAGGGGCAAGGGACATGGGACTCACGGTGGATGCCGCGCCACGATGCGCAGGCTGCATGTATTGTCGCACCGATCGCCGCCGCCGGCTTGGCTGCGTCCCGTGAAATGGGGCCGGGCCAGCGCTTCCCGGCGAAAAATTGTTACAGGGTGATACAAGGCAAGATCATTCGGCTTGCCAGATAGACTAAAATAGGCGCCATTCCAATGCGGCGCCAGCGTCCGCGTTGCGCTACCCAACCTAATTCGTTTTGGAGAATGTATGAAAAATTTGTACCTGCGCTCGATGCTGGCGGCGGCTTGCGCCGTCACACTGGCAGCTTGCGGCGGCAGCGGCGGCAACCTGTATCTGAGTGGCCAAGTCTCCAATCTGGCAAAGGATGGCCTGATTCTGCTGAATGATGGCGAACGCTTGTCCGTTCCTGCGGGCCAGTCCTCCTTTGTTTTCACCAAGCTGGTCAAGACCGATGACCGCTACGATATCACCATCGCGGAACAGCCAAAAGGCGCCGTTTGCAGCATTACCAATGGCAGCGGCAAGGCAACGAGCTATTCCGTGAGCACGACCGTGGTGAGCTGCACGACCAACACCTACCCGCTGAGCGGCAAGATCACGGGCCTGACCGCTGGCGGCTTGCGCCTGGTGATGGGCCCCAACGGCATTAGCCCCCTGGCTGGCACCGACTCCTACAAATTCGATTCGGTACCTGACGGCTACCCATACATTATTTCCATACTGCCTCCTCAGCCAACGGGTCTGAAGTGCCGCTTCCAGGGTTCCACCAGTGCCGACGGCAGCGATACGGTCGGCACGATGGGCTCTGCCCTCACGACCGCGGCCACACTCGACTGCACGCCGCAGTAATCCTTGCGATCCGTCACCTAATTTTTGGAGAAATACATGAAGTTATCCTGCCTGCGCCCACTCGCCGCGCTGCTGCTGACCCTGGGACTGGCCGCTTGCGGCGGCAAGGCATCGTATGATGTCAGCGGCACCGTCAGCAACTTGAACAATAATGGCCTGATCCTGGCCAATAGCGGAGAAGAGCTGCCGATTGCAGCCGGCCAGACCTCGTTTACCTTTAAAAAGCGCATCGACTATGGCACCGACTACAACATCACCTTCAAGCAACAACCGGCCCATATGACTTGCAGCATCAGTGGCGGCTCCGGTTCGGCTGGCCATTACATCAACATCAGCGCCGCTGTTTCTTGTTCACAAAATACGTATAGCGTGAGCGGCACGATTTCTGGTCTGACGGTAGACGGCTTGGTGCTGATTAACGGTAATGTAACAACCATAGTGGCCAAGGATGTCAAGACCTTTACCTTGAACGGCGCTGTCGCCGATGGCACCACCTATGGCGTCGGCGTCTCCACCCAGCCGAAGGGGCTGCTGTGCGTCGTACAGCCAGGCACAGGCGCTGGCACCATGGGCAGCGCCAACGTCACCAACGTACAGATCGCCTGTAATCCGGTCTGAGTTACGGGAACGGTAGCCGCCATGCGGCTACTGGGAAGAGATATCACGTAAATATATAATTGATATTCCAAAGATAAATTGGAGTTATATGTGGCGATGCAGCATAATGCATCTGTCTCCTCCAACTCTTCCAAGAATTGGATTTAGCCCGCTTTTACCAGCGGGCTTTTTTTTGCCCAAAATTTCTCAGGCGGCAGGCGTTTGCAAACCAGGCTGCAGCATGTGCACGATGCTGGAGAAATCCTGCTGCGCATAACCGGCTTGCGCATGCATCTGGTACAGCTGGCGCACCAGGCCGCCCAGTGGCGTGGGCGCGTTTGCCGACAAGGCCGACTGCTGCGCCAGGCCCAGGTCTTTCAGCATCAGCGCCGTGCCGAAGCCGCCCGTGTAATTGCGCGACGCGGGCGTGCCCTCCATGACGCCCGGCCACGGGTTGTACACTTCCAGGGTCCAGTTGCGGCCCGAGCTCTTGGCCATGATGTCGGACAACACTTTCGGGTCCAGGCCATGCGCCACGCCCAGGTTCAGCGCCTCGGCCGTACCGGCCATCAAAATGCCCAGCAGCATGTTGTTGCAAATCTTCGCCACCTGGCCCGCGCCCGCCTCGCCCGCATGGAAGATGTTCTTGCCCATCTTTTCCAGCAGGGGACGCGCCTGCTGCAAGGCCGCTACGCTGCCACCGACGATGAAGGTCAGGGTGCCGGCCGCCGCGCCTGCCGTGCCGCCCGAGACGGGCGCATCGATCATGGCAAAGCCACGCTCGCTGGCTGCCTGCGCCACCTGGCGCGCCACATCGGCGGCGATGGTGCTGCAATCGATGAACAGGGCGCCGGGCTTGGCCGAGTCGAGCACGCCGCCGGCGGCCAGGTACAGTTCCTGCACGTGCTTGTTGGCTGGCAGCATGGTGATGACGGCATCGGCCGTCTGCACGGCTGCGCTGGCGGATGCTGCCGCCGTAGCGCCTGCTTCGACCAGCGACGCCACTGCCGCTGGTGCCAGGTCGAACACGGAGACGTGGAAGCCAGCGGCCACCAGGTTGCGGGCCATCGGCGCGCCCATGTTGCCCAGGCCGATAAAAGCGATATGTTGCATATAATGTCTCCTGTAGCGCCTAAAAAAGCCCATGGCGTTGTTGCCTTGCCTAGTCGTACTGGTCGTACTGCCTTCGGCAAGGCGCCTAGCCCTGAGCATTTTTATGCACTACTTAAATGTTTAAATGGGTAGGTCGGCCAGCGGATGCGTGCTCCACGGCGCCGTGAAATATTCATTGAGATACGTGTCGCCGACCTCCGCCAGGCTGGCCGGCTGCCATTGCGGCGCATTGTCCTTGTCGATCAACAAGGCACGTACGCCTTCGCTGAAGTCCGCGTGGGCGCAGCATTGCACGGCAACAATGAGTTCCAGCTGGAACACTTGCGCCAAACTCAGGTGAAGAGTGCGCTCACGCATGGCCCACACCAGGGCGGCCGAAGTGGGCGCGCCCTTGCCCAGTGTATGGGCCGCCTTTTGCAGCCAGGCCGAATCCCCGTCATACGCGGCAATGGCGGCCACCACTTCGGGCAGAGTGGGCGCTTGCGTCAAGGCGGCGATGGCGTCGAAGTTGGCGCGCACTTCGGAGACGGGCAGCATGGACGCCGGGGCCGAGAAGCCACGCAGCAAACGGCTCAGCTGCTGGTGGTTCGCGGGCGCATCCACTTGCCATTGCGCCAGCGCCAGCGCGTCGAGCACCATGGCGCGCTCTTCCTGGCGCAGGAAATAATCACCGAGGCCCGCAAACAGCGCGTCGGCCGCGTTCATAGGCGCGCCCGTCAAGCCCAGGAACAAGCCGCTGCGCCCCGGCATGCGGCCCAGGAACCAGCTGCCGCCCACGTCCGGGAACAGGCCGATCGTAATTTCCGGCATGGCGATACGCGTGCTTTCCGTCACCACTTTGTGGCTGGCACCGGCCATCAGGCCCAGACCGCCGCCCATGACGATGCCGCCGCCCCACACCAGCAGCGGTTTCACATACGTATGGATGCGGTGGTCGAGCCGGTATTCCTCGGCAAAGAAAGCGAGCGCCTGCGGATTCGGTACGACGCCCGGCTGCTCGACCACGGCAGTGCGCAAGCTGCGCACGTCGCCGCCGGCACAGAAGGCCTTGTCGGTCGACGACTGCAGCACCACGCAGGCGATGGCATCGTCACCGGCCCAGCGCACCAGCGCGCTGTCGATGGCGCGGATCATCTCCAAGGTCAGCGCGTGCAGGGACTTCGGTGCGTCGAGGGTGATGACGCCCAGCTTCATGCCGCCGGGGCAGTCGCGTTCTTCTATCTTGACGGTCTCAACCAAGGTTTCAGCCATTGCGCCACTCCGCCGGACGTTTTTCCAGGAACGCTTGCACGCCCTCTTTCTGGTCTTGCGTATCGAACAGGCCCAGGAACAGGGTGCGTTCGTCGGGCAGGGAATTGACCAGCGGATGGCTGCGCGCGCCCTGGATCAGGGTCTTGCACGCCGTCACGCTGCTGGGGCTCTGGCGCGCCACCTTGGCGGCCAGCGCCAGCGCCGTGGCGGCGGCCTTGCCGGTAGGCACAACTTCCTCGACCAGGCCGATGGCCAGGGCCTTGGCCGCATCAACTCTTTCGCCACATAAAATCATGCGCTTGGCCCAGCCTTCGCCCACCAGCCACGGCAAATGCTGCGTGCCGCCCGCGCACGGCAGCAAGCCGACGGACGCTTCCGGCAAGGCCATCTGTGCGTGTTCTTCGGCGATGCGGATGTCGCAAGCGAGCGCGCATTCGAGCCCGCCGCCCATGGCATAGCCATTGATGGCGGCGATGCTGACGCCGCGAAACGCGGACAGCGCCTCGAACGCCTCGCCAAACGCGGCTGCCATGGCGAACGCCGTGTCCTTGTTACCGTCGGCAAACACTTTCAGATCGGCTCCCGCCGAGAAGAACTTGGCGCCGCCGCCCGTGATCACCAGCGCATACACGTCCGGGTCGGCATTCAGGTCGGCCACCAGCTGCGTCAGCGCGTTCAGGCTGGCCAGGGTCCACGTGTGGGCGGGCGGGTTGTCGAGGGTCACCAGGGCCGTGTGGCCACGGCGTTCCAGCAGCAGATTGGTATACACTTTGCTCATCGTAAGGTCTCCGTGGCGCCGTCTTTCAAAATCGCTCGCGCGACGATCAGGCGCATGATTTCATTCGTCCCTTCCAGGATCTGATGCACGCGCGTGTCGCGCACGTGGCGCTCAAGCGGGTACTCGCGGATGTAGCCGTAGCCGCCGTGCAATTGCAACGCATCATTGGCGACATTAAAACCCGCATCCGTGGCGAAACGCTTGGCCATGGCGCAATACGCGGTGGCGTCCGGGCTTTCCTGGTCCAGTTTCCAGGCCGCCAGGCGCACCATCTGGCGCGCCGCCACCAGCTCCGTCAGCATGTCGGCCAGCTTGAATTGCAAGGCCTGGAATTGCGCCAGCTCGCGGCCGAACTGCGTGCGCTCCTTCATGTACGCCTGCGCCCGCGTGAGGGCCGCTTGCGCCGTGCCCACCGAGCATACGGCGATGTTGATGCGCCCGCCATCGATGCCCTTCATGGCGATGGCAAAGCCTTCGCCTTCCGCGCCCAGCAAGTTGCCAACAGGCACTTTCACCTGGTCGAAGCTGATGATGCGCGTGGGCTGGCTGTTCCAGCCCATCTTTTCTTCTTTCTTGCCATACACGATGCCGGGCAAATTCGCCGGCACGGCAAACGCGGAAATCCCGGCCGCGCCTTCGCCGCCCGTGCGCGCCATGACGATCAGCATGTCCGTCTGGCCCGCGCCGGAGATAAACGCTTTCGTGCCGTCCAGCACATAAAAGTCGCCATCCTTGACGGCTTTCGTGCGCAAGGACGCCGCGTCGGAACCCGACTGCGGTTCCGTCAGGCAATAGCTGGCCAGCTTCTGACCGGCGGCCATAGCCGGCACCCACTCGTCGCACAGGGCTTCCTGGCCCCAGCGCGACAGCATCCAGGTGGCCATGTTGTGAATGGTGATGTAGGCCGTGGTGGAGGTGCAGCCGCCGGCCAGCTCCTCGAAGACGATGGCCGCATCCTGGCGCGACAGGCCCAGGCCGCCCCAGCGCTGCGGCGTGTACAGGCCGCAAAAGCCCATCTCACCCGCCTTGGCAATGGTTTCCACGGGGAAGATCGATTCCGCATCCCAATGCGCCGCGTGCGGCGCCAGTTCGCCTTCGGCAAACGCGCGCGCCGCCTGCTGAAACTGGCGCTGCTCGTCGCTCAATTCAAAGTCCATGCCGGCTCCTTACTTGAGGCTGATGGTGGTGTTGACCTTGCCCACCGAGGCCGCGTCCGTGAACCAGCGCTGGGTAATCGTTTGCGTCTGCGTGTAGAACAGCACGACTTGCTTGCCGAACGGACCCAGGTCGCCCAGCTTGGAGCCGCGCGAACCCGTAAAGCTGAACAGGGGGACGGGCACGGGAATGGGCACGTTGATGCCGACCTGGCCCACGTCGATTTCTTCCTGGAAATAACGTGCGGCCGCGCCGCTTTGCGTGAACAGCGCCGTGCCATTGCCGTTCGGATTCGCGTTCACCAGGGCAATCGCTTCATCGAGCGTGTCGACTTCGACGACGATCAATACCGGGCCAAAGATTTCCTGGTCATACACGACCATGCCGGGTTTCACGCCGGAGAGAATCGTCGGGCCGACGAAGTTACCGTTCGGATAGCCATCGACCTTCACGTCGCGGCCATCGAGGGTCAGCACGGCGCCCTGTTCGATGCCCTTGGCGACCAGGCTGAAGACGCGCTCTTTCGCCGCGCAGGAAATCACGGGGCCCAGGTCCGGATTATCCTTGCCCGCACCGACCGTCAGGGTTTGCGCCTTGGCAGACAACTCCGGCAGCCACTCGCGCGCCGCCCCCACCAGCACGGCGACAGACGCGGCCATACAGCGCTGGCCGGCCGCGCCGAAACCGGCGCCCAGCAACTGGTTCAGCGTCTGTTCTTTATTGGCGTCAGGCAAGACGACGGCGTGGTTCTTGGCGCCCATCATGCATTGCGCGCGCTTGCCGTTCAGGCTGGCGCGCTGGTACACATGCGTGCCCACTTTGCTCGATCCCACGAACGAGATGGCCTTGATGTCTGGATGGTCGCACAGGGCGTTGACCACGTCTTCGCCGCCGTGAATGACGTTCAGCACGCCAGCCGGGATGCCCGCTTGCAGGGCCAGACGCACGAGTTTTTCCGTCACCAGGGGATCTTGCTCCGATGGCTTCAACACGAAGGTATTGCCGCAGGCAATCGCCATCGGGAACATCCACAGGGGGATCATGGCGGGGAAGTTGAACGGGGTAATGCCGGCGCACACGCCCAGCGGCTGCATCACGCTGTAGGTGTCGACGCCGCCGGCCACGTTTTGCGCGTATTCGCCCATCTGCAGGGTGCCGATATTGGCGGCATGCTCGACCACTTCCAGGCCGCGGAACACGTCGCCTTCCGCGTCGAGCAGGGTCTTGCCCTGTTCCATCGTCAAGGTGGCGGCCAGGTCGGCCATGTTTTCGCGGATCAGTTGCTGCAATTTGAGGAAAATGCGCGCGCGGGCGCCGATCGGCGTCTTGCGCCAGGTTTTGAAGGCGCGCTGGGCCGAGGCGATGGCGGCATTGACTTCATCGGGCGTGGCAAACGGCACACGCGCCAGCACTTCCTGCGTGGCCGGGTTGACGACGTCGCGCCAGACGGTGGTTTGGGATTCAACCCACTCGCCGTTGATCAACAGTGGAACGGTCGGAATAGTAGTTTGCGTGGTCACTCGGTGTCTCCTGGTGTGGGTATAGGTCTGTTTGCATTATTCGCACAATCGTCGCCGCAAACAAGGCGTGAAAATGCGAGATAATGCAAAGCTGAATCTGTTAATCTGCAAATATTGTAAATTTGCAGATTCCACAAACCGGGGAAGAGGAAGCGCGATGGCAAAGGTTTTCATGGGCGTGCGCCTGCAGCGGCTGCGCGAGGAACGGCGCATGACGCAGGTGGCGCTGGCCAAGTCCCTGGGCATCTCGCCCAGCTATCTGAACCAGATGGAGCGCAACCAGCGCCCGCTGACGGTGCCGATTCTGTTGCGCATCGGCACGGTACTGGGGGTCGATCCGCAAATTTTCTCCGAACACGACAGCGCCAGCCTGGTGGCCGACGTGCGCGACGTGTTCGGCGAATTGCCCGACGCGCCGCCCACCTCGATGGCCGAACTCAAAATGCTGGTGGAAAACATGCCGGAACTGGCGCGTTCCATCCTGCTGCTGCAGCGGCGCTACCGGGTGATGGCGGAACGGGCCGACACGCTGGCCGCGCGCCTCGACGACGGTAGCCGCGGCGCCAGCTCGGCGGCGCCCTCCACGGACGAGGAAGTGCGCGAATACCTGAACCGGCGGCAAAACTATATCGATGAGCTGGACCGGGCGGCCGAACTGGTGGCCGGCGAACTCGATCCGCAGTTGCGCGCGCTCGACGCGCTGCAAAGCCGGCTGCTGGCGCGCCACGGCATCCAGGTGCAACTGTCCGATGGCGACGCGGGCATGGTGCGCAAGCACCGCTTTGATGCCCAGCAACACATCCTGTGGCTGCCCGACACCCTGACGGGCGGCCAGCGCGCCTTCCAGATGGCGGCGCAAATCAGCCTGCTCGAGCACAGCGAGCTGATCGATGCCCTGGTGCTGGCGGCGGGATTTTCCGGCGCGGCCGCGCAAACGAGCGCGCGCCTGGCATTCTCGAATTACTTTGCCGGCGCCCTGCTGATGCCGTATCAACGCTTCCTGCAGGCGGCGGAGACGCGCGCCTACGATATCGAGCGCCTGGCGCACCAGTTCGGCGTGGGTTTCGAAGCCGTGTGCCACCGTTTGAGCACCATGCAGCGCCCCGAGGCAGCGGGACTGCCCTTCTTCTTCGTGCGCGTCGACCGCGCCGGCAATGTCTCGAAGCGCCAGTCGGCCACGGACTTTCACTTTTCGCGGGTGGGCGGCACCTGCCCCCTGTGGATCGTGTATGACGCCTTCAGCCATCCGGGCCAGGTGCTGACGCAAGTGGCCAGCATGCCCGACGGCTGCACATATTTATGGATCGCGCGCCAGGTGAGTACGGCCTCGCCAGGCTTCCGCGCGCCGGGCAAGACCTTTGCCGTGGCACTGGGCTGCGACATCTCGCAGGCGCACCGGCTGATTTACTCGAAGGGACTCGATTTGCACGACCCTTCCAGCGCCACGCCCATCGGCACGGGCTGCAAGGTGTGCGAACGGCAGGCGTGTCCGCAGCGGGCGTTTCCGTCCTTGCTGCTGCCACCACCTGTTTCAGCTTAAGAGACGTCGGCGACGCGGGCGCGCAGCGCGTCGAACTCGCGCGTAAAATCGGCGCGCCAGTCGCGCCGCGTACTCTCATCGATCCAGGCCGCGTCCAGGCCATTCAACATGAAGCCGCGCATGTCATCGAGGCCGAAACCGAATTCGCGCATCATCATCCAGGCGCCCGTCGGCGTCACGTGGTGCAGGGTCGGGTCGTCCGTGTTCGGATGCAGTTTCAGGCCCAGCTTGGCCATGGCGCGAATCGGGTGATCGAGCGCCCAGCGTTCGGGCGCCAGCGTGCGCAGATAATACGAATTGGTCGGCACGACCGTAAACACCAGGCCCCGCTCCACGCAGCGCTGCGCCAGTTCCGGGTTGTCGACAATCGTGTAGCCATGGTCGACCCGGTCCACCTGCAATTGCTCGATGGCCGTCGCCACGTTCATCCACGGCATGCCGAATTCACCCGCATGCGCCGTGCATTTGAAGCCGGCTTCGCGCGCGGCGCGGTAGGCTTCGATGAAGAGTTCGGGCGGGCGGTCGTTTTCACGGTAGTCGATGCCGATGCCGATGACTTCCGGCGCGCGGTGCGCCTTCATCCATTCCACCATCTGCACGGCTTCCGCGGGAGCGGCTTCGCGGTCGATGCTGGGAATCAAACGGCCGATCACGCCGAAGTCGCGCTGCGCGTCGCGGATGGCGGCCACGATGGCGTCTTGCGCCGCGTCATAGCGGATGCCCGACACGCGCACGGTGCCGGTCGGGTTCCAGAAAAACTCCGCATAGCGCACGCCGTGGCCATGCACGTCTTCCAGGTATTCGTAGGCGAGGCAATACAGGTCGGTCGGCGAGACGATCAGGTGCGCATCGAGCGCGCGCAGCACGCGCAGCACGCCCACCGGTTTGTCGCCACGCGTATAAAACGCGTCGATTTCATCAGGGGTGACGACATTGCCCGACTTGGCAGCCAGCGCGCGGAAAGTTGCCTGGCGCACCGTGCCAAACAGGTGGCAATGCAGCTCCACCTTCGGCATGGCGCGTAAAAACTGTTCGATGCTCAGGGGTGAATTAGACATGAAGCTCGTTTCGTAGTGAAGTGGGTCAGACGAGAATGGCGGCCAGGCGGCGCATCAGGCGCTCGATGGCGGCCGGGCCATCGGCCAGCATCGCCACTTGCGTGTTGATGGGCGCGCGGCGCGGCACGCGGAATTCGCACACCGTCATGCCGCGCGTCAGTTCGCCCGTCAATTCGATGGCCACGTGGGCGCTCTGGAACTGGAACAGCTGCGGCGCTTCCAGGTACAGGGCCACCACGGGGTCGTACATCGGCATGGGCACGGAGCCGTCGGCGCTGCGGATGCGCACATACGCTTCCAGGTAGCCGGCCAGACGCTGCGCGCGCGGCGTGCCGATGGCGCGCAGACGCTGCACTTCCCCGTTCGTCACCAGCAACTGGCGACACAGGTTCAAACCGAACATGCGCAGCGGGATGCCCGCCTGGAACACCTGAGCAGCCGCTTCCGGGTCCGCATAGATATTGAATTCGGCCGCCGCCGTATGGTTGCCCTGGTCGGTCGAACCGCCCATCAGGATGATTTCAACGATTTTCTCGGCGATGTCGGGCGCCTTGGCAAGCGCGGTTGCGATATTGGTCATCGGCGCAATCGCCATGATGGTGATCTGACCGGGATGCCTGCGCACGGCGGCGATCAGCGCATCGACGGCGTGGGCGGTAGCGTCGCTGGCGGCACCCGGTGGCAGGATCTCTCCCGTGGTCGGCATGCCGCTGTCACCGAGGATGCGCTGCGCCGTTTCGATGACGCCGGCCAGCGGCTGCTCGCAGCCGCGATAAATGGGCACCGTCAAACCGTCATGCGCCTTGATGCGCAAGGCGTTGTCGTAGGTGATGTCGACGGGCGCATTGCCCGCCACCACGCTCACGCCCAGCCACTCGATATCGGGATTGCTGCCAAGCAGCAACATCGTCAGCCAGTCGTCGAAACCGGGATCGGTGTCGAGCCAGATTTTCTTCAAGGCTTGGGTCATGCTGCGCTCCATTCAGAAATCACGCGCCCAGCCACAGGGCGCTGTCGGACGGCAGCACGAAAGACACGGCCGTGCCTTCGCGCCAGGTGGCGCCACCGGCCGCACAAATGCCCTTGACCTGGCCCAGCGGCGTTTGCAGCAGGTATTCGACGGTGTCGCCCAGGAAGCCCCGTGCCAGCACGGTGCCAGGATACTGGCCCGCTGCGTCGTCGGCGGCGCAGACGCGCACCTTGTCCGGACGCCAGCCCAGCACCGTGGTGCCGGCCGCGACGGCAGACGTGTACGGCAGGCTGGCGCCCGCGTGGTGCAGCGCGCCGTCGCGGTAGTCGAACAGGTTTTCAAAACCCATGAAGTTGGCGACGAAACGCGTCGACGGCGTATTGAAGACGGTTTCCGGCGCGGCCAGCTGCTCGATGCGCCCGCCGTTCATGACGACGATGCGGTCGGATAGCGCCAGCGCTTCTTCCTGGTCATGCGTCACGTACAGCATGGTGATGCCCAGTTCGCGCTGGATGCGGCGCAGCTCGGCGCGCATCTGCACGCGCAGCTTGGCGTCCAGGTTCGACAGCGGTTCGTCCAGCAGCAGCAGGGCCGGTTCGACGACGATGGCGCGCGCCAGCGCCACGCGCTGCTGCTGGCCGCCGGACATCTGCGCCGGCAAGCGGGTTTCAAAACCGGTCAGTCCCACGGCGGCGATCACCGCTTCCACTTTGGTTTTCAGCAGGGCCGGCGCGACCTTGCGCAGGCGCAAACCAAAAGCGATGTTGTCGTACACATTCAGGTGCGGAAACAGCGCGTACGACTGGAACACCATGCCGATATTGCGCTTGTTCGGCGCCAGCTTGCCGATTTCGCGCCCGTCAAGCACGATGCGGCCCGACTGCAGCGGCATCAGGCCGGCAATCGCGCGCATGGTGGTGGTCTTGCCGCAGCCGCTGGGGCCCAGCAGGGAAATCAGTTCGCCCTGCTCGACGTGCAAGTCCAGGTCTTTCACGGACGTCGTGTTCTTGGCGTAGCCGAGGTTCAGCTTGTGCAGTTCCAGATAACTCATCGTGTGTTGCCTCTTACATGTATTTAGAAATGCCCAGCACCTTCTCGGTCACCATCACGAAGGCCATGGTGAACAAGACCAGCAAGGTCGACAGGGCAGCGATCGACGGATCGAAACTGTTTTCCATATGCCCCAGCATCTCGATGGGCAAGGTGCTGATGCCCGGTCCCGTCAGGAACAGCGACACGGGCACCTGGTTGAACGAGGTGACGAAGGCGAGGAAGAAGGCAGCGATCACGGCGTTGCGGATATTCGGCAGCACGATCATGAAGAACGCGCGCAGGCGCGACGCGCCCAGCGTGATGGCGGCATCCTCGATATCCACGCGCAAATTGACCAGGCTGGCGTACACCACGCGCACCGAGTACGGAATCAACAGTGCGATATGGCCGATCAAGAGGCCCACGTACACGGGCGCGTTGATGGTCAGGACCAGGTGATGCAGCAAGCCCAGGCCGACCAGGATGGCGGGAATGATCAGCGGCGACGTCAGGATCTGGCGGATGGCGCCGATGCCGGGCGGCGGCATGCGCGAAAACGCATACGCGACGGGAATGCCCAGCAACAGCGCGATGACGGTGGCGATCAGGCCGATTTCCAGGCTGGTCTGGAAAGCGCGGCGGAACTCGGGCGCCGCCCACACTTCCAGAATCCAGCGCAGCGAATACGACTCGGGCGGGAACGCCAGCGTTTCACCGCCGGAAAAGCCCGCCAGCACGACGATGGCGAAAGGCCCCAGCAGGAACAAAAACACCAGCCACAGGACGGCGCGCGAAAACAGGCTTTCTTTCATACGGAGCTCCGGCTCGAGGAAATACGTTTAAGGCCGGCATTCACCAGCAGGGTCATGCAGACGAGGATGACGGCGATCACATTCGCGGCACCGAAATCGCTCTCCACGCTGACCTTCTGGTACAGCAGCGTTTCCAGCATCAGCACCTTGGTGCCGCCCAAGAGGGCCGGCGTCACATAGGCCGTCACGCAGCCCGTAAACACCAGCGTGCCGCCAACCACCAGGCCTTCCTGCGTCAGCGGCAGGGTGACCTTGCAAAACACTTGCCAGGGATTGGCGCCCAGGGTGGCGGCGGCCGGTTCCACGTCGCGCGGCAGGTTTTCCAGCGCGCCAGCCAGCGACATCAGCATCAGCGGCAGCAGCAATTGCAGCAAGCCCACAAACACGGCGAACTCGCTGAACAGCAAACGCAGGGGCTCGTCCGTGAAACCCATGTTGACCAGCGCCGCGTTGAGGGCGCCGTTACGCCCCAACAGCACGATCCAGGCGTAGGTACGCGCAATCGGCGAGACCATCAGCGGCAAAATCATCATGCCCACCACCAGGCCGCGCCACTTCGGCGACACGCGCGCCACGGCTTGCGCGGCCGGGTAGCCGAGGATGATGGCCGCCAGCGTCACCAGCGCGGCGATGCGCAGGGTGCGCCAGAAGATGGTGCGGTTGAATTCCTGCGAGAAGAATTCAATGAAGCGGTCAAAGCCCCACTGCATGCCGTCGCCGACGCGGAAAGCGTCGACCAGCAAGGCCAGCACGGGCAGCAGGAAGCAGACGACGATAAAGATCAGCGCCGGCAGGACCAGCAGCAGTCCCAGGCGCTTTTTTGGATCAGCAAACATGGTGTTTTCTCCTCGTCACCACTATTTGCTCATGGCCTTGTTCCACTGCGTCATCCAGTTGCTGCGCTGCTTGAGGATGGTTTCCGGCTTGACGAACTTCAGCGAGCTGATTTGATCGGCGCCATAGGTATTGAATTGCGCGGCCGCCACCGACAGGCGCACGTCCTTGTTGACGGGCGAGTCGACCAGGTTGGTCGCCAGTTGCGTCTGCACTTCCTTGGACAGCCAGAAATCCATCAGCTGGTAGGCCAGGTCCGCATTCTTCGAGCCGGCGACGATGCCCATCACGTTCATGCCGGCCGCCTGGCCTTCGGCCGGGATGCTCCACTTCAGGGGCAGGCCCGTCTTGAGCATTTGCGACCAGGTAAAGCGCGCCACGGGCGCGGCCCAGATTTCATCCTGCGCGAACAATGCCGCGAGCTGCGCGCTGTTCTTCGAGAACGTGACGACGTTACCCTTCATGCCGACGATCTTGGCAAAGCCGGTGGCGTAGTCGTCCGTCTTGCCGCCCCAGGCCGCATCGGCCATGCGCAGCATCAACGGGCCCTGCGTGGTGCTCACGTCGGGGAAGGCCACGCGGCCCTTCAGTTCGGGGCGCCACAGGTCCTTCCACGACGTCAGCGGGGCGATCTTGTCGCTGCGGTACACCAGGCCCACCGAGTACAGCGTGTAGCCGACGGCGTAGTTGCCGCCGATGGGGTTTTTCGCCACATCGTACAAGGCTTTGTAATTGCTCAGCTTGGAGTAATCCATGGGCTGGATGACGCCCTTTTGCGCCGCTTCCAGCATGCCGGAATCGGACAGCAGCACCAGGTCGATCACCGGATTCTTGGCGTGCACCACCAGCTTGGCGATGCGGTCCGCGTTATTCCCCGTTTCCACCTTGATATCGCAACCGCACTTGGCCTTGAACGGCTCGTACACATACTTCATGAACAAGGGCTGGGCAATCGGATAGGCCGAAATGACCAGCTCGCGTTTTTCCGCGTGGGCGGCGTTGGCCAGCAAGCCTAGGCTCAACGCCAACATGAGGTGCTTTTTCAAGATGCTTCCTTTCAGGGGGCGGCGCTGCGGGACAGCGCCTGTAAAGATGAATCAGACTCAGAAATAATGTCGCATGCCGACGATCAGGACACTTTGCGTCTTGCCGCCCGAGGCACCGAAACCGAAGACGCGGGCGAACGTCGCATCGCCGGCCGCTTTCTGGTAGCTCCAGGTGACGGCGACGTCGGTGCGCTTGGACAGGAAGTAATCGGCCTGGAAGTTGACCTGATGCCATTTCGGCGTCTTGTTGATCACGTCATATTTCCCGGTGGTATAGAAATACGACGCGCCCAGGTTCAGCGCTTCCGTCAGCTTGTGGTTCACGTTCAGATCCACGTTTTGCAGGGTCAGATTGCTTTGATCCAGGTAGTGGTAGCGCACGTTGGTGTACAGCGCGCCAAACTTGGTCCTGCCCACATTATAAAAGCCTCCCGTGCCGGCGATGGCCTGGCTGTCCACGCCGGCGCCCTTGACGGCGCTTTTATTGAAGATCAACAAGGAACTGCCATAGTCGTTGCCGATGGCGCCATTCGGCGCATCGGGGCTGTTCGGGTGATCCATCTTGGTGTAGGCCACAGCCCAGCTGAAGGCATCGACCTTGTAGCCGGCGCCCATGCTGTAGACGCGGTTGCGGTTGGAATCTTCCGGGTTCTCGCTGAAACCGTACAAGCCCGTGAACGACAGGTTGCTGATGTTCGGGCTGACATATTTGACGGCATTTTGCACGCGCAGGTTGTTGTAGCCATTGTCGTTGTCGCCGATGTGCACGCCGTTACTGGCGATGACCACCGGGCCCAGCAGATCCTTGACGGCTTCATACTGGCGCCCCAGGGTCAGGGTGCCCTTGTCATTGCTCGACAGGCCCACGTACGACTGGCGGCCGAACAAACGGCCGCTCTGCGACGCCGTGCCCGTCATCACATTAAAACCGTTTTCCAGCACGAAGATGGCCTTGGTGCCGTCGCCCAGGTCTTCCTGGCCGCGGAAACCGATGCGGGGATTCTGATTCGTGCCGCTCAGCGCATGCGTGCGGCTGCCGTTACCCTCATCCGACACATAGCCGATACCGGCCGACAGCAAGCCATACACTTGCACGCTGCTTTGCGCCTGCGCCGCCCCCTGTGCCGCCAGCAAGCCACCCACCACCATCGTTCCCGTCATCCATTTGTTCATCGCCGCCACCCTAAAAAGAATACACCCTGAGTTTTTTTGGAATTATTTTATTGATGCGTCCCTTGCCTGACGCGCCGCCGCACGTGCCGGCGCCGCATTCCAGGCGCTTCTCTTGAATATTGTTGCTTTCAAGACAAGTAAAGACCAGTCCAGAATATGGTAAATTGCGGGATAAGAAAATTTGTTTATTTTTATAAATCCATTACTTTTTCTAATAAGCAACGCCCATGCATGAACTGAGCAAGAAGATTTCCTTACGACATTTGCAAGCGTTTGCCACGCTAGCCCGGGTAAACAGCTTCAGCAAGGCTGCACAGGAATTGTGCGTGACCCAGCCGGCCCTCAGCGCCTCGATCAAGCTGCTGGAAAATCAGCTGGGAAAAAAGTTGTTTAACCGCACAACCCACCAGCTGGAATTGACGCGCGAGGGAAAACTGGCGCTCGACTACGCCACGCATTTATTGAATACGGCGAGCAACACTTTTGCCGATATCCAGCGCGCCATCGGCAGCGGCCGGCACCGCATCCGCATCGGTGCAATACCGTCGGCCATGGCGATGACGGCCATGGTGGTGGCGCGCTACAGCGAGCAGCATGGCGATGAAGTGGAAATCGTCCTGTCGGACATGCCCAACGATGGCTTGTTGCACGCGCTGCATTCGGGCCAGCTGGACTTTTGCGTGGGCATCGAGGTGCCCGGCTCCGTCTCGCTGGAAAGCGTGGGCCTGTTCGAAGACGAGCTGGTGCTGGTGACGGCGGGACGGCATGCGCTGGCGCCGCTCAAGGAAGTGCGCTGGGAGCAATTGGCGGGGCAGGAAATCGTCGTGTTTACCAAGGGCAGCATCTGGGAGTTCGCTTCGAGCGCGCTGCGCCAGCATGGCTTGAGCCCGTCGAGCCTGTACCAGATGATCCACAGCGAGTCGCTGTATGGCGTGGTGCGCGCCGGCATCGCCGTGGGCATCATGCCCAGCCTGTACACGACGTTCCTCAACGACGAGGACCTGCACGTGGCGCCCTTGCGCCAGCCTACGTGCAAGCGCAAGATCGCCTTGATGCGGCGCAATGAAATCAGCCGCAACCATCATGTGGACGATTGCTTCCTCGCGTTACGCAAGGATCTGCAACAGGTCGACCAGTGGTTTTGATTGCCACTGCCGGGGTCAGACCCCCGCTCACGTCAACGCTTGCTCAGACGCTGGTGGTGGAGAGGGTCTGACCCCAGCCCTTGCGCTTACTGCGGTGCTTTGAGCAAATTCGCCAAAGCAACATACTGCTCCAGGCCCACGGTCTCCGGACGCTTGGTCGGATCGATGCCGGCCGCCTTGATCTGCTCTTCCGTAAACATGCCGGCCAGGCAGTTGCGGATCACCTTGCGGCGCTGCGAGAAGGCCTTCATGACGACCGCTTCCAGGGTCGCCTGGTCGCAGGCCAGGCGCTCGGCCACGGGGATCATGCGCACGATGGCCGATTCCACCTTCGGCGGCGGATCAAACGCCGTCGGCGGCACGATGAACATCAAGGTCATGTCGTAGCGCCATTGCAGCATCACGGACAGGCGGCCAAACGCCTTGCTGCCAGGCTCGGCCACCATGCGTTCGACGACTTCCTTTTGCAGCATGAAATGCTGGTCTTTCACCAGCGGTGCGAAGTCCGCCAGATGGAACAGCAGGGGGCTGGAAATGTTGTACGGCAAATTGCCCACGATGCGCAACTTCTGGCCGGCCGGCACGGGGATTTGCGCGAAATCAAACTTCAGCGCGTCGCCCGAATGGATCGTCAGCTTGGCCGGATTGAAGGTCTTTTCCAGGCGCACGATCAGGTCGCGGTCCAGTTCCACCACATGCATGTGCTTCAGGTGGCGCAGCAACTGCTCCGTCATGGCGCCCAGGCCGGGGCCAATCTCGACCATGGCATCGTCCGCTTGCGGCGCGATGGCGGCCGTGATGTCGTTGAGGACGAAACGGTCATGCAGGAAGTTCTGGCCAAAGCGTTTGCGGGCAACGTGTTTCATAATGTGTTTTCTATCAATGCGGTAAAGCCGGCACAGGCCGGCGGGATCGTTGAGCAGGCATCGGGTTACGCCTTGCGGCTAACCCGACCTACGCTCTGGTCGGGGTGCTCGCGCGCAGCATGTCGAGCGCCGTTTGCAGGGCCTGCTCCATGCTGTGGCAATCGGCCAGCCCCAGCCCTTGCGCGGCCAGGTCCAGCGCCGTGCCATGGTCGACCGAGGTGCGAATCAGCGGCAAGCCCAGCGTGATATTGATGCCGCGCCCGAAGGTCGCGTATTTCAGCACGGGCAAGCCCTGGTCGTGGTACATGGCCAACACGCAATCGGCGTCGGCCAGGTATTTGTGCTGGAACAGGGTGTCGGCCGGGTATGGTCCGCGCGCATCGATGCCGCGCGCTTGTGCCGCAGCAATCGCCGGGGCGATGACATCGATTTCCTCGCGTCCCAGATAACCGCCCTCGCCCGCATGCGGGTTCAGGCCGGTCACCAGGATGCGCGGCGCGGCGATGCCGAATTTCTGTTGCAAGTCCGTCTGAATGATATCCAGGGTGACGGTCAGGCTGTCCAGGGTGATGGCAGCGGACACATCTTTCAATGCCAAATGCGTGGTGGCCAGCGCCACGCGCAGGGTCGGTTCGCCATGTCCCGGTTCGCCGGCCAGCATCATCACCACTTGCGCTGTGTTGGTTTTTTCTGCCAGGTATTCCGTATGGCCGGAAAAGGCCACGCCGGCGTCGTTGATCGTACTCTTTTGCAAGGGCGCCGTGACCATGGCGCCAAACCAGCCGGCTTCGATACCTTCCACGGCCGCGTCCAGGGTCGCCAGCACGGAGCGCCCGTTTTCCTTGTCAAGTACGCCAGGAATGACATTATTGACAGTCGGAATATCGATCACGGCCAGGCGGCCGGGTCCGAAATGCGGCAGGCCGTTGTTGCGCACGGCTTGCAGCGACAGCGCCGCCAGACGGATCTCCGGGTCGATCAGGCTGGCCGTCAGCGCCAGGAAGGCGGCGTCGCCCAGCAGGATGCAGTTGACTTCATTGCGCATGGCCCAGGCCGCGCGTATGGAGATTTCCGGGCCGACACCGGCCGGTTCGCCACAGGTAATGGCGATGGCCGGGCGGCGTGATACAGGCAAGTTACTCATGCGCAAATAGTCGGCAGCATTACTGATCGTCCGCGCGGAATTCGACGTAGGCACGGTCGCGTACTTCGCGCGCCCAGTTTTCCGTCGCTTCTTCCAGTTTGCGCTCGCGCAAGGCGTTGCGTGCGGCGCTGCGCTGCTTCTCTTTCGAGACGTCGTCGCTCTTGCGTTCCAGCACTTCGATCAGGTGGAAGCCAAAGCTCGATTCGATCGGCTCGCTCACTTCGCCCGGTTTCAGCGCATTCATCGCCGTTTCAAATTCCGGCACGGTGTCGCCTGGATACAGCCAGCCCAGGTCACCGCCCTTGGCGGCCGAACCGTCATTCGAGAACAAGCGGGCCAGGTCTTCGAACTTGGCCGCCTTGTTGTCCAGGCGCTCTTTCAATTCGGCCAGTTTGCGCTTGGCTTCGGCAGCCGACAGGGTCGGCGTAATTTTCAGCAAGATGTGGCGTGCATGCGTCTGCTGCACGGCGGCCACCGCTTGCGCTTCAGCCGCGCTGCGGCGATCCACCAGTTTCAAAATATGGAAACCGGTGTTGCTCTTGATGATGGGTGTGATCTGGCCCGGCTTCAACTTCATCAACTGTTCCGTGAACAAAGGCGGCAAACGGTCGCTATTGCGCCAGCCGATATCGCCGCCGCTCAGCGCATCGCTGGCGTCGGAATAGGTGGCAGCCATCTTGGCAAAATCGGCGCCCGTGCGCAACTGGCGGCTGACTTCTTCGGCGCGCGCGCGGCGCGCGGCGATCTGTTCAGGGCTGGAGTTTTCCGGAATGCGCACGAGAATCTGCGCCAGGTTCAGCTCGACCTGTTCGTTGGCCGCCGCTTTTTCCGCTGCCAGGAAGTTATCCACTTCGGAATCGGAAATCTGGATCTTGGCGTCGACTTCATGCTCACGCAAGCGCTGCATGATGATTTCATCGCGGATGTCTTCGCGGAAGGTCGCAAACGGCGTGCCTTCTTTTTCCATCTGATTGCGCAGCTCTTGCACCGTCATCTTTTGCTGTTCAGCAATACGGCCAATCGCGCGGTCCAGGGTCAGGTCATCCACGCGCACGCCCATTTCCTTGGCCAGCTGCATTTGTGCGCGCTCAACAATCATGCGTTCCAGCAATTGGCGGCGCAGGTCGGCGGGATCCGGCAAGGGCACGTTTTGCGCCTTCATGCGCTGCTCGACGCTCTTGATGCGGGCCGCCACTTCATTGCGCGTGATCACATCGTCATTGACGACGACGGCGATGGAGTCGATGCTCTGGCCACTGCTCGAGGCCGGTGGCGTGAAGCCCTTGACCGGTGCTGGGGCAGCGGCAGCGGGCTTGCTCGCAGGCGCTGGCGCAGCCTGTTGCGCCCAGACACTACTGGTCGTGGCGCCGGAAATGGCGCACAACAAAACCGTTGCAATTTTGAGTTGGTGCATACTGGCATTACGCATAATGTGTAGAGCGCTCATGAGTTCAGGTGAATAAAAAAACCGGTTTGTGCCAGCGCCGGGGACACCAGCGACGGCAACGGTGCCTATCTTAACGGAGTGGCTGGCTCAGTGTCTGGTAACCGGGGATGGTTTTTGTAAAAGTTTCCAAGCCATTCGTGCCCAGACCCAGGCCATTCGACAAGCCCGTCAATTCCAGCTGGAAGAAGATCGGCGTCGAAACAGTATTGGACGTCGTTACGAAACGCTGCGCTCCCATGCGGAACACCCAGCAGTCGCCCTTGTATTCCAGACCGACCAGGCTTTCCAGCATGCTGCGATTCTTCAAGGAGTAACTGATGCGGCCCACGCCATACAGGCGGTCCGTCAACGGCCATTGGGTCGATACTTCCGCATTGCGCCAACCAGCATCTCCACGCTGGAAACGATTGCTGAAATTCAATACTTTCTTGGCACCAGGCTGATATTGCAAGGTGTAGTTGTAGTTCATCAACTGGCGATCGCTGGGATTGTACTGCACCAGGCTGTCGACGGTCCAAGTCTCGGACACGCGGCCCGTTGCCGCCAGCAGGATATCCGAACGCGACTGGTTGACGGGCGTGGTCGAATTGAGTTGCACGCGCTGGTCGGCGAAATAGAAACGCTGGCCGAAGGTCAGGCGCATGCGCTCCGTGCCGTCCGACTGGAGGAAGCGCGAGACGACGGCGGCCGTGACCTGGTTGGCGTCGCCGATGCGGTCACTGCCAACAAAACGGTTTTCCGTGAAGATCTGCGTCAGGTTGAAGGTGCCGTCGGCCGTATCGAATTTCGGAAACTGCGACTGGTCGCGGTACGGCGTGTAGACGTAGAACAGGCGCGGCTCCAGGGTTTGCGTGCCGCCCTTGGCGCCAAACAGATTCGTGTCGCGTTCAAACACCAGACCGCTGTCGACCGAGAAGGTTGGCACGGCGCGCGTAAACGAGGTCGTCGTGAACTGCAGCGCCTTGGTCCTGGCATCATTATCAAGCTGATACGCACTGGCATTGAGCATCAGCTTGGGCGTGATGAAGTAGCCAGGGCGCATGATGGGGAAACTCACTTGCGGCACGGCGACGAGGCGCGATCCTTGCACCAGGGTCGGGTGGGCGAAGCGCGTCGCTTCCGCGTCGAAGGTCCAGTCGAAGCCGCCCCAGACGTCGTATTTGCCAGCGTGGAAGTTCACCGCCGGCAAGCGGTCATACGGGCGCGGCACGGTCACCGTGGGATCGGGATCCTGCAGCACCTGGTAATTTTGCACGCGCGCCGTCAGGCTCCAGTCCTCGGTGCGGTAATCGGTGCGCAATTCGCGCAGCAACTGGCGCTCGGTGGCGGTGGCGACGGTTTTCGAAAAATCGTTCGGGTAATTATTGTCGGACGCCTCGCGCAGATCCCAGCTGTAACTCCAGCCCTTGGCAAGCGCCTGCTCATGCTTGGACTTGATCATGTAGCGGTTGGTCTTGGTCTGCTTGTCGTTGGGCAAGAACTCAAACGACGTTTCGCCCTGGTACAGGCCTGCATCCGTCTCGCCCATGTAGCGGCCCGTCGCACCGAGCTGGATGCCGCGCCGCTGGATGTAGCGCGGGAACAGCGTCAGGTCGCGGTTCGGCGCGATGTTCAGGTAATACGGCATCAGCAGCTCGAAACCGTTTTTCGAGGCAAAGCCCGGCGTGGGCGCCAGCCAGCCCGAGCGGCGCGCACCCGACAGCGAAAACGAGATGCCCGGCGTGCCCAGGATCGGCACGTCCTTGAAATAGATGATGGTCTTGCTGCCGGTACCCACGTCGCGGCCCGTATCGAGGTTCAAGGTGCTCGATTTCAGGTACCAGTCCGGATTCGGCCCTTCGCAGGTACTGTATGTGCCGTCGATGACCGTGGCTTCGTCGGGGTTGATGAAGTCGACGCGCTCGGCCTTGCCCTGGCCGCCACCCACTTCGAAGCGGTACGTCGGGTTGAGCAGGAAACCCTTGCCGGTCTCCATGTTCAGCTTCAGGACGTCACCCGTGTAGTAATCGCCGAAACGCCACATCTTGATATGGCCCTCGGCGTCGAACTGATCTTCAACTTGTTTGTAACAAGCTGTATCGGCCGTCATTTTTGTGGTTTTTCCGCGCTCAATCACGACATTTTTATCGAGATTGATCTCCCTTTCGGGTCGTCCGTTCATGCTGTTCGCCGTCATGACGGTGGGCGCGTCGGGATCTTCCACATGAACCGGACGCGGTGCTTTCTGGGCGTGGACAGGCACCGTCGTGGCGGCGACGAGCGCGCTGATGGCGAAAGCCCAGCGCTGCGAAGGGGGGGAGGCCGAAAACCAGCTCATGAATTGGAAGGGGCAAGCACCATTGAGAGGCGATTTTTTGATTTGAATCCCTTATTATATGGGAATCTGCATCATCAACCCGATTCCACAGGCCGCTTAATGTCATTCTCTTCCAATTCCTCCACCGCGCCGGCCCAGGCCGACGCTCGCCTGACCCTGTTGAAAGCCTGGTTGACCTCGCTTAACCTCGTCGCGCCTGATTCCGCCCGCCCCGCTTCCAGCGATGCCAGCTTCCGCCGCTACTACCGTCTCGATATGCTGCCAGGCAATACAACATTGCCAGGAAGTACACTAATTGCCATGGATGCACCGCCCGAGCGCGAAAACGTGCCCGCCTTCGTCAAGGTGGCCGGCTTGCTGAAAGGTGCCGGCGTGTCCGTGCCCGAGATCATCGCGCAAGACCTGGACAACGGCTTCCTGCTGCTCTCCGACCTGGGCACGACCACGTATCTCGACGCCCTGAACCACGACAACGCCAGCGTGCTGTACGCCGAAGCGCTGGAATCGTTGATGAAAATCCAGCTGGCCAGCCAGCCGGACGTATTGCCCGAATTCGACCGCGCCTTCATCCTGCGCGAAATGAATCTGTTCCCGGAATGGTTCATCGGCAAGCATCTGGGCGCCAGCTTGACGGATGTGCAACAAGCCCAGCTGGACAAGGTCTTCGAAGCGATCACGGCGAATATCTTGTCGCAGCAGCAAGTATTCATGCACCGCGACTACCATTCGCGCAATTTGATGCACATCAACGATGGTTCGATTCCGAATCCCGGCATCCTCGATTTCCAGGACGCCGTTTTCGGTCCCGTCACCTATGACATCGCCTCGCTGCTGCGCGACGCCTACATCCAGTGGGATGAAGAACTGGTACTCGACTGGGTGATCCGCTACTGGCAGCGCGCCAAGCAGCTGGGCTTGCCAGTCAATCCCGACATCGACGCCTTCTACCGCGATTTCGAATTCACGGCCCTGCAGCGCCACCTGAAAATCCTCGGCCTGTTCGCGCGCCTGAATTACCGCGACGGCAAGGATCTGTACATGGGCGACCTGCCGACCGTGCTCGACTATGTGCGCAAGACAGCCAACCGCTATACGGAACTCAAGCCGCTGGTGCGTTTGCTGGACGCCCTGGAAAACAAGACCCCACAAGTCGGCTATACATTCTGATGACACCGGCCAAAACCTACTGCGCGTCGCGCTTTGCGGCCGGCGATGCTCACCGTACTAGAGTACGGTTGCGCTTCTCGGCCACAAATCATCGCCGCTCGCTACGGTTTTGTCCGGTGTCATGACTGCAGAATTAACTTATTGTGCGGCTCGCGCCACGCAACCTTTACCGAACGACACAGAAAACGAGTTCCACCATGAAAGCCATGATCTTTGCCGCAGGCCGCGGTGAACGGATGCGTCCGCTTACCGATACCTGTCCCAAACCGCTGCTGAAAGTGCGCGGCCGCCCGCTGATCGTCTGGCATGTGCTGAACCTGGTGCGCGCCGGCATCACGGACATCGTCATCAACCATTCCCACCTGGGCCACCTGATCGAGGAAACCCTGGGCGACGGCAGCGCGTATGGTGCGCGCATCGCGTATTCGCCGGAAAGCACGCCGCTGGAAACGGCGGGCGGCATCGCCCAGGCGCGCCACTTGCTGGGCGATGAACCATTTCTCGCCATTTCCGGCGACATCTATTGCCCCTACTTTGACTTCAAGCAAGTACTCGACGTGCTGGCCGACAAAGACGTGCTGGGCACGCCGTACCCGGCCGACCAGCGCGACATCGCCTGGACTTACCTGGTGCCCAATCCCGACTTCCATCCACAGGGGGACTTCGGCCTGACCTTGTTCGCGATCAACAATACCGACGACACCAAATGGACCTTCGCCAATATCGGCGTATACCGTCCCGAAATGTTCGACGGCATCACGCCGGGCAGCCACGCCAAACTGGGCGACCTGCTGCGCAGCTATGCGGACCAGGGCCGCGTGGGCGGCGAAGTCTATCCTGGCGAGTGGACCAATGTAGGTACGCCGGCGCAGCTCGACGCGCTCAATGGCATCACGGCCAGGGCCAGCGCAACATGATGGCCAATTACGCGGCACGGCGCGCGGCGCTGCTGGCGCAGATGCTGCCGGGCAGCGTGGCCATCCTCGCCACGGCGCCCGAAGTGCCGCGCAACAGCGATTGCGATTATCCGTATCGTCACGACAGCTATTTTTACTACCTCAGCGGTTTCACGGAACCCGACAGCGCCGTGGCGCTGGTGGCCGCCAGCGCCACGGCGCCCGCGCGCGCCATCCTGTTTTGCCGCGCCAAGAACACCGAGCGCGAAATCTGGGAAGGTTTCCGCCATGGCCCCGAGGCGGCACGCGCCAGCTTCGGTTTTGACAGCGCCTTCCCCATCGAGGAATTCGACGTGGAAATGACGCGCCTGCTGGCCGACGCCCCCGCCATCTACTATGCGCTGGGCGGCAGCCTCGATGCACAGGTCAAGGTCTGGCTGCACAGTGTGCGCAAGAAGGCGCGCAGCGGCGTCACGGCGCCCGCCATGGCCATTGAGCTCAACGGCATGCTCGACGCCATGCGCCTGCTGAAAGACACACAGGAACAACAGCTGATGCGCCGCGCGGCCGCCATTTCCAGCGCGGCCCACGTGCGCGCCATGCGCGCCACGCGGCCCGGCATGCACGAATACGCGCTGGAAGCGGAGCTGCTGTACGAATTTCGCCGCAGCGGCGCGCAGTTTCCCGCGTATTCCTCCATCGTGGCCGGCGGCGACAACGCCTGCATCCTGCATTACAGCGCCAACAACGCGGTATTACAGGACGGCGAACTGGTGCTGATTGACGCCGGCTGCGAACTCGATGGCTACGCGTCCGACATCACGCGCACGTATCCTGTCAACGGCCGCTTCAGCGGCCCGCAGCGGGCGCTGTATGAACTGGTGCTGGCCGCGCAGCAGGCAGCGCTGGACATGGTGCGCCCCGGCTTGCCGCACAGCGCCATCCACGAGGCGGCCGTGCAGGTGCTGGCGCAGGGCATGCTGGATTTGAACTTGCTGGACCGGCAAAAAAGCGGCAGTGCGCAGGACGTCGTCGCCGACAAGGCGTATATGCCCTTCTACATGCACGGCACCAGCCACTGGCTGGGCATGGACGTGCACGACGTGGGCACCTACCGCGACACGGGCGCGCCCGGCAAGCCATGGCGCGCTTTGGCACCGGGCATGCTGCTGACGGTGGAACCGGGCATCTATGTGCGCCCCGGCGCGGGTGTGCCGGAGCAGTTCTGGCATACCGGCATCCGCATCGAAGACGATGTGCTGGTCACGCCGCAAGGCCATGAAGTCTTCAGCACGGCGCCCAAGAGCGTCGCTGAAATCGAACAACTGATGTCACAGGATTAACGCCGCCGCATGCATACACCGTCCACTTTCGATCTCGCCATCTGCGGCGCCGGCCCCGTCGGCATGGCGCTGGCCGCCCTGCTGGTGCAGCGGGGTACACGCGCCGCCGGCATCGCCCTGCTCGACGCCAAATCCATCGAGCAAGCCAGGCGCGACCCGCGCACCATCGCCCTGTCGCACGGCAGCCGCCAGATTCTCGAGGAAGCGGGCGCCTGGCCCGTGGCAGCGACCCCGATTCATCAGATTCACGTCTCGCGCCGCGGCCAGTTCGGGCGCAGCCTGATGGACCGCAGCGAGCATGGCGTCGAGGCACTCGGTTATGTTGCCCGTTACGGCGCCGTCGTCAGCGCGCTGGCCGATGTGTGCGAGCGCCTGGGCGTGGTCAGCTTGCGCCCGGCGCTGGTGACGGGCACTGAGGAAGACGCCGACGGCGTCAGCGTGCAGATCGACCAGGCGGGCGCCGCATCGAGCTTGCGCGCCGGCCTGCTGGTGCAGGCCGAGGGTGGTCTGTTCGGCCAGCAGCCGGAGCGCGCCGTCAGCCGCGATTATGGCCAAAGCGCCATCATTGCCCATGTGCGTAGCAGCGCTCCCATCGCCCACCGCGCCTATGAGCGCTTCACCGACGAAGGCCCGCTGGCCCTGCTGCCGCAGGACGACGGCTACGCGCTGGTGTGGTGCGTGCCGCCCACGCGCGCCGAACAGTTGCTGGCCCTGGACGACTCTGCCTTCCTGGCACGCCTGGGCGACGCCTTCGGCAGCCGCCTGGGACGCTTTAGCTATACGACGGGCCGCCTGGCCTATCCACTGGGTCTGAACGCGCAGGCGGGCGGCACGGCGCGCACGGTCGCCATCGGCAATGCGGCGCAAACCCTGCACCCGGTGGCAGGGCAAGGCCTGAACCTGGGCTTGCGCGACGCCGCCGTGCTGGCCCGCGTACTGACGCAGGACAGCAGCCCGGCCGGCCTGGAACGCTATGCGCAATTGCGCCAGGCCGACCGTGGACTGACCGTGCGCGTCACCGACACCATGGCGCGCATCTTCACGGGCAGCGCTCCCACGCAAGGCTTGCTGGGACTGTCGCTGGGTTTGCTGGACGCCTTCCCGCCCGCGCGCAAGGGACTGGCGGAACTGATGATGTACGGCCGCCGCTGAATCTTGGCAATAAAAAAAGAACACGGGCGAAAAAGAAACAGCAAGCATATCCGGCATGGAGTAAACGGCCTGCGGATGCGACAATGCCTGTCACCTGGCTTTCGGCGACCGTTCCATGACAGATACTTTGCCCGCAACACCGCCTGCAGCTCTTCCCGAAGTACTTTTTTTCCGCCTGCTGGAAGATGCCCTCGACGCCGTCATCATCATCGACGAGCAGTGCCGTATCCGCTATATCAATGGCGCCATGCAGGCGCTGTCGGGCTATGCCAGCGGAGAATTGCTGGGCCAGACCCTGAACGGCCTGCTGCCCGACGCCGTCGGCGCGCAGCACGACAACCTCGTGATCAGCTACATCCGCAGCTCACGCAGCTCCAGCGTACTGGGCAAGATACGCGAATTTGCCATTCGCCACCGCGACACGCAAATGATCCCCATCGAAATGAAGGCGCTGGACCTGGGCGTGGTCGACGGCACGCGCTATTTCGGCGCATTTTTGCTCGATGTGCGCGAACGGCGCGAACTGGCGGCAAAAAACGCCAGCCTGCTGGCGCAGCTGGAACAGCAGGCGCTGTACGATGCGCTGACGTCGCTGCCCAACCGGCGCGCCTATGAAGCGCAGGCCGAGCAGGCGATGGCGCGCGCGGCGCGCAGCGGCGCCGCCCTGAGCGTGGGCGTGGCCGACCTCGACCACTTTAAAAAGATCAACGACCGCTACGGCCATGCCGTGGGCGACGCCGTGCTGCGCACGGTGGCGCAGGCGCTGCGCGACACGGGACGCATCACCGACGTGGCGGCGCGCCTCGGTGGCGAGGAATTCGGCCTGCTCTTCCCGGACGCCAGCCTGCAGCAGGCACACCAGGTGGCTGAACGCATCCGCGCGGCCGTGGCAGCGGCGGTCACCGTGCTGCCCGACGGCGCCCCGTTGCACGTCACCATCAGCATCGGCGTGGCGTCGCTGGTGCAAGGCGCCAGCCTGGACGCGGCCATATCGGATGCCGACAAGGCCCTGTACGCGGCCAAGCATCAGGGACGCAATAAAGTCGTCGCGGCAGCGACCGGCCAATAAAAACGGCCCGCGCAAGGCGGGCCGTCCGGTCGCTGCAAGCGGCATTTATTCGATAGCTTTCAGCATATCCTCGATCACCTTCTTGGCGTCGCCAAACACCATCATCGTGTTCGGCTGGTAGAACAGTTCATTGTCCAGGCCCGCATAGCCGGAAGCCATCGAGCGCTTGTTGACGATGATGCTCTTGGCCTTGTAGGCTTCCAGGATCGGCATGCCGGCGATCGGCGATGTCGGGTCTTTCGCCGCCGGGTTGACCACGTCGTTCGCGCCCAGCACCAGCACCACGTCCGTCTGGCCGAATTCGCCGTTGATGTCTTCCATCTCGAAGACCTGGTCGTACGGCACTTCCGCCTCGGCCAGCAGCACGTTCATGTGGCCCGGCATGCGCCCTGCCACCGGGTGGATCGCATACTTGACGGTGATGCCCTTGTGCGTGAGCTTTTCCACCAGTTCCTTCAACGAGTGCTGCGCGCGCGCCACGGCCAGGCCGTAGCCGGGCACGATGATGACGGTTTCCGCATTGCTCATGATGAAGGCGGCGTCGTCGGCCGACCCCGATTTCACGGGACGCTGTTCCTGCGCGCCGGCCACGCCTGCCGCCGGCGCAGCGCCGCCGAAGCCACCGAGGATGACGTTGAAGAACGAGCGGTTCATGGCCTTGCACATGATGTACGACAGGATCGCGCCGGAAGAACCGACCAATGATCCCGCGATGATCAGCATCGAGTTATTCAGCGAAAAACCGATGCCGGCCGCGGCCCAGCCGGAGTAACTGTTAAGCATCGACACCACCACCGGCATATCGGCGCCACCGATGGGGATGATGATCAACACGCCCAGCGCAAAGGCGATGACGGTCATGACGATGAACGGCGTCCAGGCCGGCTCCACCCCGTCGGCGAAACAGAACGCCAAGCCCAGGCCGACCATCAGCAGCGCCAGCACCAGGTTGAGCATGTGCTGGCCCTTGAAGCTGACGGGCGCGCCCTGGAACAGGCGGAACTTGTATTTGCCCGACAGCTTGCCGAAGGCGATCACCGAACCGGAGAACGTGATGGCGCCGACAAAGGTGCCGATAAACAACTCGAAACGGTTACCGATGGGCAGCGCCTGGCCTTGCTGGGCGATATTGAAGGCCCACGGTTCCGACACCGCTGCCACGGCGATGCACACGGCCGCCAGGCCGATCAGCGAGTGCATGGCCGCCACCAGTTCCGGCATCTTCGTCATTTCCACGGTTTTTGCCAGGTAGGCGCCGATGGCGCCGCCCGTGACGATGCCGATGATGACGAGGGTCAGGCCCATGCCGCCCGTTTGCTGCTCCTTCAGTTTCAGGATCAGCGCCACGGTGGTGACGGCCGCAATGGCCATGCCGCTCATGCCGAAGGCATTGCCGCGGCGCGCCGTCGAGGGCGACGACAGGCCTTTCAAGGCCTGGATGAAGCACACCGAGGCGATCAGGTACATCATCGTCACCAGATTCATGGTGACGAAGTTCATGGCGTGACTCATTCTTTTGCTCCTTGCTTGGCCTTCGGTTCTTTTTTGCGGAACATCTCGAGCATGCGCTGCGTGACGAGGAAGCCGCCGAACACGTTGACGGCGGCCAGCGCCACGGCCAGGGTGCCGGCCGCCTGCGCCAGCGGGCCTTGCGTCAGGCCGGCCGCCAGCATGGCGCCGACGATGATGATGGCGGAAATGGCATTGGTGACGGCCATCAGCGGCGTGTGCAGGGCTGGCGTGACGGTCCAGACGACGTGGTAGCCGACATAAATGGCCAGCACGAAGATGATCAGGTTGGTGATGGTGTGACTGATTTCCATGATGTTGTTCTCTCCGGCGCCGCGTTATTTACGTAAGATTTCACTACCTGCGCACACCAGGCTGGCCTTGATGATTTCATCCTCGCGGTCGATCAGCAATTGATCGTCCTTGTCGATGATGAGCTTTAAGAAGTCCAGCACGTTGCGCGCATACAGGGCCGAGGCGTCGGCCGCCACCAGGGTCGCCAGGTTCGGCTCGCCCACGATGTAGACGCCGTGCTTGATGACCGTCTTGCCCAGTTCTGACAGGGGGCAGTTGCCGCCCTGCTCGACGGCCAGGTCGACGATGACGGAACCAGGTTTCATGGCTTTCACCGTTTCTTCCGAGATCAGCACGGGTGCGGCGCGGCCGGGGATCAGGGCGGTGGTGATGATGATGTCGGCTAGTTTCGCCCGCTCATGCACCAGTTCGGCCTGGCGGCGCATCCAGTCGGCCGGCATGGCGCGCGCATAGCCGCCCGAGCCCTTGGCGATTTCCTTTTCTTCATCGGTGAGGAAAGGCACGTCGAGGAATTTCGCGCCCAGCGACTCCACTTGTTCCTTGACGGGCGGGCGCACGTCGGACGCTTCGATGACGGCGCCCAGGCGCTTGGCCGTGGCGATTGCCTGCAGACCGGCCACTCCCACCCCCATGATCAGTACGCGGGCGGCCTTGACGGTGCCGGCCGCCGTCATCAGCATGGGCATGAAGCGCTGGTAGGTATTCGCCGCCACCAGCACCGCCTTGTAGCCGGCGATATTCGCCTGCGAGGACAGCACGTCCATCGACTGCGCGCGCGTGATGCGCGGCACGGCTTCCAGGGCGAAGGCGGACAGGCCGGCCGTGGCCATGGCGGCGATATTGTCCGCGTCAAACGGGTTGAGCATGCCGATCAGCACCGTGCCGCTGGCCATCAAGGCCCGTTCAGGGGCATCGGGGGCGCGCACCTTGAGCACGATGGCGCAGCCATAGGCTTCCTGGGCGGTGCCGATCTGCGCGCCGGCGGCGGCATACGCCTCGTCGGGAATCGACGCTTGCAAGCCTGCTCCCGCCTGCACGATGATCTGATGCTTGGCTGCCAGCTTCTTGACTGTCTCGGGCGTGGCTGCCACCCGCGTTTCACCAGGCCGTGTTTCGGCCGGTATGCCTATCCTCATGATGCCTCCGCTAATTGATAAACTGACTAGAATCTAACACGGAAAGCAGCGCGTTAAACGTTTGTGAACCAGCAACTTCTAGTTGTACGACACTAATTTCACCAGCATCCCCCAATTCGTTTCACCATGCGGCGCGGCGACCATATTGTGGAAATGTGTGTCAATCTCACCACAGTCGAGCCTGCGTGCGCGCTTGTTTTGACCACAGGGAAAGCCTATATTAGCGGGCGTTTCCTGCCATCTTGCCGACTAAGCCCCCATGCTAGTGCGCGCCCCGGGAAAGACGTAAGTACCTCCCACCGCTATTTGCTAAAACGTTGTCATTTATCAATATGTCCGCGCAACAGAAGGCCGGGTTCAAACCGCGCGCGCAGAACAAGATAAAATGTCGGCTCTTTCAAGGATGGAATCATGCCGAGAATCTGGAAACCCTCTGTCACCGTTGCCGCCATCGTCGAGCGCGACGGCCTGTTTTTACTGATTGAAGAAGAAACCAGCGAAGGCATCAAGCTCAATCAGCCGGCCGGCCATCTCGATCCGTTCGAGTCGCTGGAACAGGCGGTGATCCGCGAAACGCTGGAAGAAGCGGCCTACGATTTCATCCCCACGGCACTGGTCGGCATGTACATGTCGCGCTATCAGTCACTGCGCACGGGCGAGGACGTGACCTATTTGCGCTTCACCTTTTGCGGCACGGCCGGCGCCGAGCATGACCGCCCGCTGGACGAAGGCATCATCCGCACCCTGTGGATGACGCGCGACGAGCTGGCCGCATGCCAGGAGCGCCACCGCAGCCCTCTGGTGCTGCAGTGCGTGGACGAATACCTGGCTGGCCGGCGCGCGCCGCTGGCCCTGCTGCATACGCATGCGTCCGTTTTCAATAGCGCATAGCAATCATTTAAAAGTAACTGGAAAGCAAGATGAGCAAGAAGAAAGTCGTTATCGGCATGTCCGGCGGGGTCGATTCCTCGGTCGCGGCATGGATGCTGAAGGAACAAGGCTATGAAGTCATCGGCCTGTTCATGAAAAACTGGGAAGATGACGACGATTCGGAATACTGCTCCACGCGCCAGGACTGGATCGACGCGGCCAGCGTGGCCGACGTCATCGGCGTCGATATCGAAGCCGTCAATTTCGCCTCCGAATACAAGGACCGCGTGTTCGCCGATTTTTTACGCGAATACCAGGCCGGCCGCACGCCGAACCCGGACGTGCTGTGCAACGCCGAAATCAAGTTCAAGGCGTTTCTTGACCACGCCATGACCCTGGGCGCCGACCTGATCGCCACCGGCCACTACGCGCGCGTGCGCCAGGCGCCCACCGATGCGGGACGCTATGAACTGCTGAAAGCCGTCGACGCCAGCAAGGATCAAAGCTACTTCCTGCACCGGCTGAACCAGGCGCAATTGTCGAAAACCCTGTTTCCGCTCGGTGAAATCCCGAAGACGCAAGTGCGCCAGATCGCCGAACAGCTGGCCCTGCCGAACGCGCAGAAGAAGGATTCGACGGGCATCTGTTTTATCGGCGAACGCCCGTTCCGCGAATTTTTGAACCGCTACCTGTCCTACAAACCGGGCCCGATGAAGACGGCCGATGGCAAGACGGTGGGCGAACACGTGGGCCTGAGTTTTTATACGCTGGGCCAGCGCAAGGGCATCGGCATCGGCGGCGTGAAGTCGTACCAGAACGCGGACGGCAGCAGCGACGCCTGGTATGTGGCGCGCAAGGATATCGCCAATAACACCCTGTGGGTGGTGCAGGGCCATGACCATCCGTGGCTGCTGTCGCCCGCCTTGACGGCAGACCAGGCCAGCTGGGTCGCGGGCGTGGCGCCGCAAGCGGGCGCCCTGTCCGCCAAGACGCGCTACCGCCAGGCCGACGTGGCTTGCCAGCTGCTGCCGGAGGGAAATGAACACTTCAGCCTGGCGTTTGACCAGGCACAATGGGCCGTCACGCCGGGCCAGTCGGCTGTGCTGTACGACGGCGACGTGTGCCTGGGGGGCGGGATTATCGCCAGCGCCACGGGCTTGCCCTGATCATGGACTGAAAGGATACGCTGATGCACACACTGCACGCCCGGATTGTCACCGCATGGAATGCCTTACCCGTAGTCCTGCAAGCCAGCTTGCTGCTGAGTGCCGCAGCGTACTGTTTGCTGCATCTCGGAAAGTCATTGGGCCAGGCACTGTATTACCTGACCCACTGACACCTGACAATGCCACCAGTTCAGCCGGGCTGATTGGTCGATTGCGCAGCGGCGGCCAGCGCCTGCTGCTGCTTGCGCACCATGGCAATGACCGTATTGCGCACGGTTTTCAGGACCGTGTCGGCCATGAAGGGTTTCACGATGAAGCCCGACACGCCCATCGCATGGGCCGCCTGCAGCGAGGCGGCGTCGATGCCGCCCGAGACCATGAAAATGAGCGTCTTCGGGTACTGCGCGCGGATGGTTTGCACCACATTGCTGCCGTCTTCCACCTGCTCGCGCGCGATGCAGACGAAATGCGGATGGTGCTTGACCAGCAGCGCCAGTCCCAGCGCGCTGGTATGCGTCTGCCCGCAGACATCGTAGCCGCCATCGGTCAGGACCGAGTTCAGCAGACCGCGCGCCACGGCGCTGCTATCGATCAGGACTGTTTTTAACATCATGATTGCTTTCCTTGCTTGATTGTTCTTGCCTGGCGTTCTACTTTTCCCACGCGAGCTTGTTCCAGGTCACGCCTAAAACTACGTCGGTCTTGAGTTCCACCAACTTTCTTGAAAGATACAGTATTTCCCGCTCTTTTCGCAGGCTTTCGCCCAGCGCACCGGGCAAAATCCCTGCGCCTGCCATCACGGCGTCGATACTGCCGTAACCGCGCAACAGTTTCGCCCCCGTTTTCAGGCCGATCTTCGACACACCGGGGATGCTGTCGGTGACGTCGCCCATCAGCGCCAGCAGGTCGGGCAGCAGTTCCGGCGGCACGCCGAACTTTTTCTCGACCCAGGCGCGGTCGTGCCAGATGCCCTTGAAATGGTCCCACACGAGCGCACCGTGCGCGATCAGGCCATGCAAATCCTTGTCGGTGGTGGCGATGACGGCCGCGCCGCGCCCCTCGTGCAGCCAGCGCATGACGGCCGTGCCGATCACGTCGTCGGCCTCGACCTCGGGAATGCTCACGACATGCATGCCGAAGCTGGCCAGGGTGGCGTAAAAGCCGGGCAAGGCGTCGCGCAGCACCTGCGGCATGGGCTGGCGCCCCTCGCGGTAACCGGCATACAGGGCGTGGCGCCAGGTCGGGCCACCAAAGTCGAAGGCCGGCAGGATGTGCGTCGGCTCGTGGTCGTTGATGAGGGTGCGGAACGACGACAGCGCGTGGCGCAGCGCAATCTCCGCCTTCAGGTCGGAATCGGGTTCAGGACTGGCTTCGTAGACGCGGCGTACGATATTCAAGCCGTCGATAGCGAGGAGTCTGGCCATGCGGTAAGTGGATGCTGGTTGAATCGGGCATTTTACCGTATGGTTCCCCGCACATAGCCCTTGAATGCCCCTTATTTGGCGAAATCGTAGGGCCCGCCTTTTTCCAGGGCGCGCTGGTAGGCAGGCCGCGCGTGGATGCGCTGCAGGAACGCCGTCAGCTTCGGCAGGCGCTCGTCGAGTCCACCGCGCATGGCGGCCGCTTCCAGCGGAAAGCTCATCTGGATGTCTGCCGCCGTGAATTCATTGCCGGCAAACCATTTGGTGTTCTCCAGCTCCGCTTCCATGTAGGCCAGTTGGCTGTTGATATTGGGCAGGATGAAACTGCTCTTGACCTTGCTGGCGATGCCGCGCGCGATGGGCTTGACGAAAAATGGCATGGGCGACGATTCGACCTTGTCGAACACCAGTTTCATCAGCAGCGGCGGCATGGCCGAGCCTTCCGCGAAGTGCAGCCAGTAAGTCCAGCGCAGCTTCTCCGGCGTGCCCGCCGCCGGTATCAAGCGGCCATTGCCGTAGCGCTCGACCAGGTAGTCGATGATGGCGCCCGATTCGGCGATGGTGTGGGCGCCATCCGTGATCACGGGCGACTTGCCCAGGGGATGCACGGCTTTCAAGGAAGCGGGCGCCAGCATGGTTTTCGGGTCGCGCTGGTAGCGCTTGACCTCATATTCCAGGCCCAGTTCCTCAAGCAGCCAGAGCACGCGCTGCGAGCGCGAATTGTTCAGATGATGGACGACGATCATGGTGTTTCCCGTTAGGCGATGGTTGGGTTCCAGTATAGCCGGGACGGGAAAATCGCGGCGGCAGGGGCGGTACACAAAAGAAATTGCAAAAAACAGCATTTTCAATTGATAACTTTTCAATCTTGCCTTATCTTGTTTTGTTTCCAATAAGTAAGGAAACCCTCCGTGGATTTCGACACAAACAACACCATGCCCCAGCGCGAAGCCATTACCTTCAGCGCCACCGGCAGCGAATACTTCCGTATCTGGATCGTCAACCTGTTGCTGAGCATCGTCACCCTGGGCATTTACTCCGCCTGGGCCAAGGTGCGCCGCAACCGCTATTTCTATTCCAGCACCCACCTGGCAGGCAGCAGCTTCGAATACCATGGCAATGCGGTCGCCATCCTGAAAGGCCGCATCGCCGCCGTGGTGCTGATCGCCGGCTACAACATCGCCTTCCAGGTCTCGCCCATCGTCGGCCTGATCATGCTGGTGCTGATGGCTGCCATCCTGCCCTGGCTGGTCTGGAAAAGCCTGCAATTCAAGCTGTACAACACCAGCTACCGCGGCATCCGCTTCGGCTTTGGCGGCAGCGCCAGGGAAGCCTACAAATACTTCCTGTGGCTGCCCATCCTGAATACCTTCACGGGCGGCCTGATGACGCCTTTCCTGCACCAGCGCCTGAAGCGCTTCCAGCACACGCAAAGCCGTTTCGGCGCCACCCATTTCAGCTTTGACGCCACGGTCGGCAGCTTCTACAAAACCTACCTGCTGTTCTTCGCGCTCCTGCTGGGTGGCTTGCTGGTCCTGATCTTCGTCGTCTTCGGCAGCGTGTTCGCCTCGTTTGCGGCCAATGCGAATGACAGCACCAAGGTTGGCAGCCTGCTGTTTGCCATCGGCGCCTTGTACCTGTGGGCGTTCACCGTGCTGCCGCTGTTCCTGACCATGATCCAGAACCTGATCTGGAACCACACGCGCTTGCAGCAGCACCAGTTCCAGTCGCAGCTGACATGGGGCCGCACCACCTTCATCATGCTGACCAATCTGCTGGGCATCGTCGTCACCCTGGGCCTGTTTACGCCATTCGCCCATGTGCGCTGGCTGAAGTACCGTCTGGAAGCGACTTCCATGCTGGTGCATGGCAGCCTTGACGAGTTTGTCGCCGCCACGGGCCAGCAAGTATCGGCCACGGGTGAAGGCATGGTCGACCTGCTGGACTTCGACCTGTCGATGTAAGCATGGACGCCAACACGCAAGCCAGCCACGCGCCCCTGGCTGGCCGCTATTTCGACGGCCAGAGTTCGCGCCTGTACCACGTGACACTGTCCGTGCGCGATGGCGTGGCTGTGCTGGCGGGCGACATCGAGCGCAGCTGCCCGCTGGGCGAGCTGCACGTGTCCGAACGCAGCAGCCACGCCGTGCGCAAGGTCAGCTTTCCCGACGGCGCCTACCTGGAGATCGCCGACCAGGCGGCCTTCAACGACATGCTGCATGACACGGGCCACCGCGACGGCTGGGTAGTGCGGCTGCAGCAAAGCTGGCGCGGCGCCCTGCTGGCCACGGTCGCCACCGTGCTGGCCCTGTGGCTCAGCTATCAGTACCTGCTGCCCGTGGTGGCGAAAGGCATCGCCTATGCGATTCCCCAGTCCGTCGAGCGGCAACTGGGCCAGGGCGTGCTCGATATGCTGGACCGCCATGTATTCGCGCCAAGCCAGCTCGATGGCGCGCGCCAGCAAGCCTTGCGCAGCCAGTTCGCGCGCCTGGCCACGCCCGGCGACAGTACGCCCGTGCACCGTATCGTTTTTCGCAAGAGCAAGATCGGTGCGAACGCGTTTGCCCTGCCGTCCGGCGACATCGTGCTGACCGATGAAATGGTGGAACTGCTGCCGGATGACGCCGCCATCATGGGCGTGCTGGCGCATGAACTGGGCCATCTGCAGCAGCGCCACCTGACGCGGCGCATCATCCAGACCTCGGCCGTGGGCGCCGGCGCGGCGCTGCTGTTCGGCGACGTGTCGACGGTGGTGGCCACCGTGCCGCCACTGCTGCTGGACTTGAAGTACTCGCGCGATGTCGAACGCGAGGCGGACGACTACGCGATTGCCATGCTGCGCCAGAACGGCATTGCGCTGGAACACCTGGCGCAAGTGTTTGTCGCCCTGGGCAAGCTGGACGAGGGCACGCCGTATCTGTCGAGCCATCCGGCCAGCGCAGAGCGCATCGAAAGGATCCGCGCAGCACAGCGCTAAGTCTTCACGCAGCGTCCACCGGGCGCCGCGCTCTTTCCCACCAGCACGTTCCGCAAATCGAAGGTAGACTCGACAGTATCAGTCTGACTTCACCGGAGTGCCCATGCACCTAGTACCATTTCGCTACCTGACCTTCATTGCGACGGCCGCCATCTTTGTCCTGTCCCTGTTTTACTACGACCATTACTGGCTGCCCGTGCTGGCCGGTGCATTGACCCTGGTCGGCATCAGCGACCTGCTGCAGACGAAGCGCGCGCTGCGCCGCAACTATCCCATCCTCGCGCATTTCCGCTTTTTCTTCGAGAGCATCCGCCCCGAAATCCGCCAGTACTTCCTGGAAAGCGACAGCGAGGCGACGCCGTTTTCGCGCAGCCAGCGCAGCATCGTCTACCAGCGCGCCAAGGAACAGACGGACAAGCGCCCGTTCGGCACCCAACTCGACGTGTATGCGGCGGGCTATGAATGGATCAACCATTCCATCGCCCCCGCCAAGGTCACGGGCCACGACTTCCGCATCGAGATCGGCAACCACCCCGACTGCCCGCGCACAAAGCCGTATTCGGCCAGCGTCTTCAATATCTCGGCGATGAGCTTTGGCGCCCTGTCGGCCAACGCCATCCTGGCCCTGAACGGCGGCGCGCGCAGCGGCGGCTTCATGCACGACACGGGCGAAGGCAGCATCAGCCCCTATCACCGCGAAAACGGCGGCGACCTGATGTGGGAAATCGGCTCCGGTTACTTCGGCTGCCGCAACCAGGACGGCACGTTTTCGGAAGAACGCTTCATCGCCAACGCCAGCTCGGAGCAGGTGAAAATGATCGAGCTGAAAATGTCGCAGGGCGCCAAGCCGGGCCACGGCGGCGTGCTGCCCGGCCCGAAAGTAACGATCGAAATCGCTACCACGCGCGGCGTGATGGTGGGCGAGGATTGCGTCTCGCCAGCGGCGCACAGCGCCTTTTCCACGCCACTGGAAATGCTGCACTTTATCGACCGCCTGCGCACCCTGTCGGGCGGCAAGCCGACGGGCTTCAAGCTGGCCATCGGCCACCCGTGGGAGTTTTTCGCCATCGTGAAAGCCATGCTGGAAACGGGCATCACGCCCGACTTCATCGTCGTCGACGGCAGCGAAGGCGGCACGGGCGCGGCACCGCTGGAATTTACGGACCATGTGGGCACGCCGCTGCAGGAAGCGCTGGTGCTGGTGCATAACACCCTGGTGGGCGCCAACCTGCGCGCAAAGATCAAGATCGGCTGCTCGGGCAAGATCATCACGGCCTTCGACATCGCCCGCCTGCTGGCGCTGGGCGCCGACTGGTGCAATTCGGCGCGCGGCTTCATGTTCGCGCTGGGCTGCATCCAGTCGCAAAGCTGCCACACGGACCGCTGCCCCACGGGCGTGGCCACACAAGACCCGCAGCGCCAGCGCGCGCTGGTGGTGTCCGACAAGATTGCCCGCGTGGCGCACTTCCACCAGAACACCATGAAGGCGCTGGCCGAACTGATCGCCGCCGCCGGCCTGGCGCACCCGCAGGAACTGCGCCCGCACCACCTGGTGCGCCGTATCTCGCCGAACCAGGTGAAACTGGCCTCGGCCCTGCTGCCCTTCCTGGAAGCGGGCCAGCTGCTCGACCCGAGCCAGCTGCCGCAGCTGCCGCCCGTGTTCGGCCTGTACTGGCCCAAGGCGCAGGCGGTATCGTTCCAGCGCCTGGATTGATACGACGTTTGCGCAAGTGGATCAATACCACTTAATAACCACTTGCGCAAAAACCCAAATCCAATACAATACCAAAACAAGTACAAAACCAAGGCAGCTTTTCCGGTGACCGCCATGATGCGCCACCACGGTGCCAGAATACGTATGTCGTCGTCACAATCAATACCGGAGGAGTTGCAGCATGGAGCAGGGTTTGCGCGAGAAAGTAGGACAGTTGTTCATGGTGGGCTTCGACGCCCTGCAGGCGGACGAGCATATCAAGACCTTGATACGCGAAAAGAAGGTAGGCGGCGTGATCCTGTTCCGCCGCAACGTACACACGCCTGCGCAAGTGTCCGCGCTGTGCCGCGAACTGCAGGAAATCAATGCGGAAGTGTCCGACATCCCGCTCTTGATCTCCATCGACCAGGAAGGCGGCATGGTGATGCGCATTGAGCAGGGCGTCACGCCGATTCCCGCGGCGATGGCCTTCCAGGCGGCCGGCTCGGTGGAAGATTGCGAACGCATGAACCAGATCAGCGGCGATGAAATGCGCCAGGTGGGCATCAACCTGCTGCTCGCGCCCGTGCTGGACGTGAACAACAACCGCAACAACCCCGTCATCGGCGTGCGCGCCTATGGCGAGGATGCCGCCACCGTCATCGATTACGGCATGGCCGCCATGCGCGGCCAGCGCGCCAGCGGCATGGCCGTGACCGCCAAGCACTTCCCCGGCCACGGCGACACGGCCATCGACACGCATTACGCCATGGCCCTGGTGCCACACGACAAGGAACGCCTGCGCGCCGTGGAACTGGCGCCCTTCCGCGCGGCCATTGCCGGCGGCGTCGACGCCATCATGACGGCGCACGTGGTCTTCCCCGCCTTCGAAGCCGACACCAGCGTGCCGGCCACCCTGTCGAAAGGCGTGCTGACGGACCTGCTGCGAGGTGAAATGCAATACAAGGGCGTCGTCATTACCGACTGCCTGGAAATGGCGGCCATCGCCGACGGCATCGGCATCGCCCAGGGCGCCATCGCCACCTTGCAGGCAGGCGCCGACATCGTCCTCATCTCGCACCGCGAAGCGCAGCAGACGGTGGCCATCGACGCCGTCATCGCCGCCGTGGAGCGCGGTGACATTGCGATCTCGCGCATCGACGCGGCTTGCGCGCGCGTGGCGGAACTCAAGCGCAACCGCGCCGTGCGCGACTGGCGCGAACGTCCCGTCGCCCCGCCGGCGCTGATGCAGCCGGCCGCCATGGCCCTGTCGCAGCTGCTGCAAAAAGCGGCACTGCGCGTGCAGGGCGAGTACCGCGCGCTCGACGCCAGCCTGCCCGTGACCCTGCTGACGGTGGAAGTGCGTTCGCGCAGCGAAATCGATGAAGTGGCGCTGGGCCGCAACAAGGAAGCGCGCAGCTCCATGCTGCCGGCGCTCCTGGCGGCGGGCCTGGACGTGCGCGAATACGCCTTGTCGGCCGAAGCGCTGGACGAAGAGGTCAACCAGGCCATCGCCTTTGCGCAAGGCGCGCAGCAGATCGTGCTGCAAACGTATAACGCCATGTTCGTCGAGGGCCAGCGCCGCCTGGTCGAGGCCCTGCCGCAGGATAAACTGTGGCTGGTGGCGGGCCGTTTGCCGTATGACCTGGACCTGGCGCCCCACGCGCAAGGCCGCCTGGCCGCCTTCGGCTGCCGCCCGGCCGCGCTGGTGCCGGTCGTGGAAAAACTGGCAGGCCAGGCGTAAAGCCACGCCGCCGTCATGCACATGCCGGGCATTGCCCGGCATTTTTTATGCCGCGCCGCAATCGAAGCGCACGCCCGTCATCTGCTCGCTGAGCGCCCATAGCCGGCGTGCCTGCGCGGGATCGGCGGCCCAGCGCCGCACGCCCGGCCCCGTGCTGTCGTCCGCCACCAGGGCGGCGATGTCGCAATCCTCGCAATACACGCCACCGATACCATCGAGCTGCGCGCTGGTGGCGCACCAGACGGCGGTGGCGGCGCCCTGCGCCACATTCTTGAAGCCCGATTGCGGCGGCGGATTCACCTTGCCTGCGTCGTCCAGCGCGCCCACGCGACGCAGGTCATCGAGGTCCAGGTGGCGCAGCAGCGGCGTCAGGATGGCGCCCGGATGCAGCGAGTAGGCGCGCACGCCGTGCGCTGCGGCGCGCCGGTCCAGCTCCACGGCAAACAGGGCGTTAGCGCTTTTCGACTGCGCATATGCGCGCCACTTGTCGTACGGCTGGCGCAGGAAATGCGGGTCATCCAGGTCGACGCCTGCCTGCCGGTGTCCCAGCGACGACACGCACACCACGCGCGCCCCCTGCGCCCGCCGCAAGGCCGGCCACAAACCCGCCGTCAGCTGGAAATGCCCCAGGTGATTCGTCGCGAACTGCGCCTCGTAGCCGCGCGCATCGCGCAGCAGGGGCGTGGCCATGATGCCGGCGCCGTTGACCAGCAGGTGCAGGGCGCGGCCGGTGGCAAGAAAGGCGGCGGCAAAGGCGTCGATTGATTGCGGATCGAGCAGGTCGAGCGCGGCGACCTCCACGCCGGCCATGCCATCCAGGGTCGCTTGCGCCTGATGCGGGTCGCGCGCCGGCACCAGTACACGGGCGCCGGCGCCGGCCAGCACGCGCACCGTTTCCAGCCCCAGGCCCGAGGCGCCGCCCGTGACGATGGCCTGCATGCCGGACAGGTCGCGCCCGGCCAGCGCCTCGGTGGCGGTCGTGGTGGCGTCGAAGCCGGAGTGCAGGGGAGTTTGTTTGTTGTCGATGCGGTCCATGGGATCTGCCTTTGCAAGTGGCGCCAGTCCGAATGGCTGGCGAGATGGACATTTTGCGCGCAAGGAACTGGACTGTGAATGGCGTAAAATCTTTGATACTATCGCCATCGTCCAGAATTGAACGCCACCATGGATTTGCTCTCCGATGTACTCTCGCTGTTTGATACGCGCAGTTCCTACTTTGCCGGCCTGAAGGCGGGCGGTGACTGGGCCATCGACTTTCCGCCGCCGGACGGCATCAAGTTCAACGCTGTCATCGAAGGCGGCTGCTGGCTGACCGTCACGGGCATTGACGCTCCCGTGCAACTGCGCACGGGCGACTGCTTCCTGCTGGCGCCGGGGCGTGCGTTTACCCTGGCCAGCACACCCGGCTTGCCGGCCGCACCGGCGCTGGACGTGTACCGGCACGCGCAGCACGGCGTGGCTCGCCACGGCGAGCCGCAGCACGATTTTTTTCTCATCGGCGGACGCTTCAGCTTTGGCGACGAAGCGGCCATCCTGCTCGACTGCCTGCCGCCGCTGCTGCATGTGCGCGGCGATACGGACCAGGCCAGCGTGCTGCACTGGGCCTTGCAACGGCTGGCGCAGGAACTGCAGGCGACGGCGCCCGGCGCGGCGCTGATGACGCGCCACCTGGGCCACATGATGCTGCTGCAGATGCTGCGCCAGTACCTGGCAGCGCAGGCCTCGCACCCGGCAGGCTGGCTGTTCGCGCTGGCCGATCCCCGACTGCGCGCGGCCATCGAAGCGATGCATGCGCAGCCGGCGCAGCGCTGGACCTTGGCGCAACTGGCCGCCGTCGCAGGCCAGTCGCGCTCGGCTTTTGCCCTGCATTTCAAGACCAGGGTGGGCGTGACGCCACTCGACTACCTGCTGCGCTGGCGCATGCGCCTGGCCACGCGGCGCCTGAAGGACAGCGCCGCGCCCATCGCCGCGATCGCGCAGGCGCTGGGCTACGATTCCGACAGCGCCTTCAGCCACGCTTTCAAGCGCGTCATGGCCTGCTCGCCGCGCCAGTACCGGCTGCGCCATGCGGGCGGGCAGGCGTAAAAAAACCCGCATCTGCGGGTTTTGAAAATACAGGGTCAGGGTGCCGGCACAGGCGGCAGAGCTGCCACCGCCAGCAAGGCAAACGGCCCGAGGAACAGGCCGATACCGAACCAGACGCCGCCATTGCGCCCACGCCGGCTGGCCAGCAGCCAGGAGGCGATCGCAAACAAAAACATGAAGATCAACAGTATCGCCATTGCCACTCCTTGCCATGTGGAAAGCCCAGTGTAGCCCACGGGCGCACCCGTGCCTAGACGTATATCAGATCTAGCGCTGTACCTGCATCAGGATCACGCGCTTGCTGCTGCCGTCGGCCGGCGGCGTGGCGGACGGTGGCGGCGGGCTGTCGCAGGAGCCGCAGGAACCGCAGCCGCTGCCGCAGCCGGGCGCCACCTTGAAGAAGGCTGACATTTTCGCCTCATCGAGGCCGCAGCGCACCAGGCCACGCACGATGGCGCGGCGCACGCCCGCCGGCAAATACTTGGTCGAAAAATGCAGCAGCGCGGCTGCGACGATCAGGGCGACGATAATGGTTTGCCACATGCTTTTCTCCTAAGCGCCCAGCATCAGGGCGACGCGATACGTGATGAACGAGGCGGCATACGCCAGCGCGAACATGTAGCCGGCCATCAGCAGCGGATAGCGCCAGCCGCCCGTCTCGCGTTTCACCACGGAGAGCGTCGACAGGCACTGCGGCGCGAACACATACCAGGCCAGCAAAGAGAGCGCGGTGGCCATCGACCATGAATGGGCGATCAGCGGCTCCAGCGTGGTGGCCAGCGCGTCGCCCGTTTGCGACAGCGCATACACGGTGCCCAGGGCGCCGACGGCCACTTCACGGGCCGCCATGCCGGGCACCAGCGCGATGCAGATCTGCCAGTTGAAACCGATGGGCGCGAAGATCACTTCCAGGCCGCGGCCCAGGATGCCCGCCAGGCTGTAATAGATCGGCGGATGGATCGCGTTGTCCGGCGCGCCGGGGAAGGTGCTGAGGAACCACAGGATGATCATCAGGCTCAGGATGATGGTACCGACGCGCGTCAGGAAAATCTTCGCGCGCTCCCACAGGCTGACGGCCAGGTTGCGCAGGTGCGGCCAGTGGTAGGCCGGCAGTTCCAGCATCAGCGGCTGGTTGCCGCGCACGCCCATGCCGCGCTTCATGACCCAGGCCACGGCCATGGCCGAGATGATGCCGGCGAAGTACAGCACGAACAGCACCAGGCCTTGCAGGCTCAGATAGCCCCACACTTCGCGCTGCGGGATGAAGGCGGCGATGATCAGCGCATACACAGGCAAACGCGCCGAACACGTCATCAGCGGCGCGATCATGATGGTGACCAGGCGGTCGCGCGGGTTCTGGATGGTGCGCGCCGCCATCACGCCGGGAATGGCGCAGGCAAAGCTCGACAGCAGCGGGATGAAGGCGCGGCCCGACAAGCCCACACCGCCCATCAGGCGGTCCAGCAAAAAGGCCGCGCGCGGCAGGTAGCCGCAGTCTTCCAGGCTCAGGATAAAGAAGAACAGGATCAGGATTTGCGGCAGGAATACCAGCACGCTGCCGACGCCGCCGATAATGCCTTCCACCAGCAAGCTCTTCAGGTGGCCATCTGGCATGTTCGCCGTCAGCAGGGCACCCAGGTGGCCCACGCCATCGGTAATCATTTCCATCGGCGTGGCGGCCCAGGCAAACACGGCCTGGAAGATCAGGAACATCAGCACGGCCAGGATGAGGGGGCCGAACACGGGGTGCAGCACCACGTCGTCGATTTTTTCCGTCAGGTTGCCCGTGTCGCTGGTGTCATTGCTGACGGCGGCCAGGATGCGGCGCACTTCGCGCTGGGTTTCTTCGACGCTGACGGCATCGATGGCCGCCAGCGGTTTCGCTTCCACGACCGGCAGGGGCAGCATGGCGTCGATGGCGTTCAACAGGGCTTTTTCGCCATCGTGCTGCACCGCGACGGTTTCCACCACGGGCATGCCCAGTTCCTGCGACAGCCTGGCCGTATCGATCAGCATGCCGCGCTTGCGCGCCACGTCCGTCATGTTCAGCGCCAGCAGCATGGGCAAGCCCAGGCGCTTGACTTCCAGCACCAGGCGCAAGTTCAGGCGCAGATTGGTGGCATCGACCACGCAGATGATGGCGTCCGGGCGTGGGTCGCCCTTGCGCAAGCCCCCCACCACGTCGCGCGTGATGGCTTCGTCGGGCGTGGTGGCCGACAGGCTGTAGGCGCCCGGCAGATCGAGCAGGCGCACGGGCGTGCCAGCGGGCGAAGTGAAATGGCCTTCCTTGCGCTCGATGGTCACGCCGGCGTAGTTCGCCACTTTCTGGCGCGCGCCCGTCAAACGGTTGAACAGGGCGGTCTTGCCGCAGTTCGGATTGCCCAGCAAGGCAATTTGTGGCTGATGCGGCGGCTTGTGCACGCCCGCATCGACGATAGTTTCGACAGCACCCATGGTTATTCCGGTTGAAGCAGCGGTTGAATCGTGATCAGCGCCGCTTCGAAGCGGCGCAGTGCGAACGTGGCATTGCCGACCTTGATGGCCAGCGGGTCGCCGCCGGGAATACCGCGCTTGAGCATGCGGATGCGTTCGCCAGGAACGAATCCCAGCTCCATCAAGCGGCGGGCGAGGTCCACGCCATCTTCCGTCTGTCCTGCCGTGTGGGGCGTGATATGCAACACCGTGCCGCTTTGGCCGACTGCCAGCGCATCGAGCGTCATCAAGGGTGGAACTAGAGTCATGAGCAAATTCCGTTCAAATTAAGAACACCTGATACAGGCTGGGGCGCGGGGCGCCTTGCACTGCTCCCAGGTTTGTGAGGTAAAACGCCACTGTTGCGCATTACCGACAAGCGGCCTTTCAATCAGTCCAGACGGCGACCGTCCGAGACAATACCAGCATTATAAACATGAATGCGAATTGTTTTTATTTAGCCCGGAGAGTGGCCCCTGTCAAGGGCTGCGCCATGCGCACGCAGGCCATATCCACACGCCGCGCCCAGCCGCCAGGCGCCGCACACTTGATCAAAATCGCTTGCATTGTCCCCCGCTTTGCGCGACAATGAAACGTAATGATAATGATTCTCATTAAAACACTAGCAACAATGCTTCAGAGCACTAGTGTCTGTTCATCCTCCAGCCAGAAGGTGTATCAATGATTGTATGTGTCTGCAACAACATATCTGATCGTGAAATCCGTCAAGCCGTCGATCTTGGCCTGTCCAGCATGGCCGAACTGCGCCGCGACCTGGGCGTGGCCACCTGCTGCGGCAAATGCCATACCTGCGCGCGGGAGGTGCTGAACGATCACCTGAGCGCCACCGTAGTGCTGCAAGAAACCGTATTGATGCGAGCTGTACTGACAAACTAAAGAAAGCGATGAACGCCATGACGATGATGCCCCCGCCCGTAACGGTGCAGGCCGTGCAACAATTTGCCGACTTCGACAAGAAGCGCAACAAATTCGCGCCGCTGATGGCCATCGTCGTCCTGCATCTCGCCGGCTTTTACGCCATCCAGAGCGGCTTGCTGAGCCGCGTCGTCACGGCGGCCATGCCGACCATCACCACCATCAGCATCATCGCCCCGCCGGCGCCACCCAAGCCGCCGGCACCGTCGGTGCCGAAAACCGTGGAACTGAGTGCTCCCGTGCCGCGCGCCGTGATCCCGCCGCTGCCGCTGATCGCCGTGGCACCGAGCGAACCGACGATCACGCCGCCGCAGCCAACGCGCGCCGAAGCAGCCCCCGTGGCCACCGCCGCGCCGACTGCGCCATCGGCACCGTCGCCGACGCCACCGGCGCCGTCCACGCCGCGCACCGTCAGCAGCGTCGAATACATCAAGGCGCCGCAACTGATCTACCCGAATTTGTCGCGCCGCCTGGGCGAAAGCGGCACCGTGGTATTGCGCATCCTGATCAATGAAAAGGGTTTGCCGGAGCAAATCCTGATCCATAAATCGACCGGCTACGGCAACCTCGATGAAGCGGGCCGCCAGGCGGCGCAGCGCGCGCTGTTCAAGCCGATGATCGAAAACGGCAAGCCTGTCCCCGTCTACGTTTTAGTACCGCTGACCTTCCAGCTGAGCTAGCCTTCCGGCGGCCTTCGCGCCGCTGCCAGCCCGCAAGCACCGCACCCTGTGCCCTGCTTGCTTTTTTGCGCCCTGTTTTCTGTACCAGTCAAGCAACTGCTTGTTTCAGTCTGCCAGCCTACATCCCCGGGCCAGGCAGACTTTTTTTTGCCGATGCTTCACGCAGTATCGTAGGTCGGATTAGCGCGGCCAAAGGCCACGCGTAATCCGACACCACCACGATCACATTTCCGCCCACATCCGCAGCAGGTTGTGATAATGCCCCGTCAAACCCACCGTCGCGGGCGAATCGCCGTGCTCTGCGCGCACGCTCTGGATGTTCTGATCGAGCTCGAACAGCATGCTGCGTTTCCAGTCTTCGCGCACCATGCTTTGCGTCCACAGGAATGAACAGATGCGCTCGCCGCTGGTGACGGGCAGCACCTGATGCACGCTGCTCGACGGATATACGATCACGTCGCCGGCCGGCAGTTTTACCTCATGCGTGCCGTAGGAATCGACCACCACCAGCTCGCCGCCTTCGTACTCGTCCGGCTCGCTCAGGAACACGGTCGAGGAGACGTCGGCGCGCATCGACTGCAGGCCGTTTTTCGGCGTGCGGATGGCGCCGTCGATATGCAGGCCATAGTGCTCACCGCCCGCATAACTGTTGAAGAACGGCGGCAGGATGCGCAGCGGCAGCACGGCGGCGAAGAACAGCGGATTGGCCATCAGCGCGCGGCTGACGATCTCGCCCAGCTCCAGTGCCAGCGGCGAACCTTCGGCCAGCTGGCGGTTGCGCTTGACCTGCGCCCCTTGCGCCCCGACGCTGGCGCGCCCGTCGACCCAGTCCGTCTGCGCCAGGCGCTGGCGAAACTGCGTCACCTGTTCCGGCGTCAGCACACCGGGTATATGCAGCATCATCTTGCTATCCTTTTCAGTAAAAATCGCTGCCTGATTATCGCATCGCCGGCAGCGGCCAAGAAGACACAAAAGCAAGAACGGAGCAACATTCCCCGTCTTTTCAGCGCAGCCAAATAGCAGCATGAACGCGAATGAGAATGGCCTGCATTTTCCTTAACAAATAAAAAACGGGAAAATATGACAATCCATTTGAGAATGGGTTTTATTCGCACGATATTTACGTTAAAAAGACGGAAAGACACCGTTTTGCAGCAAAAAACGCCCATATTTTGCGCTATCATGCGGGCATAGCGAGACCGGCACCCTGCGCGCCACCAGGCAGCCCTGCGCCACCCGGCAGTGAACGCCAGCAGCCTCCGGTTTCATCATCGAACGCGACACAGAACAAAGGAATTCCCATGAAGGGCGATAAAGAAGTCATCCGCATGCTCAACGCACAGCTCACCAACGAACTGTCGGCCATCAACCAGTACTTCCTGCATGCGCGCATGTACAAGCACTGGGGCCTGGAAAAGCTGGGCAAGAAGGAATACGAAGAATCGATCGGCGAAATGAAACACGCCGACAAGCTGATCGACCGCATCCTGATGCTCGACGGCCTGCCTAACCTGCAAGCGCTGCACAAGCTGCTGATCGGCGAGAACACGCCGGAAATGCTGGAATGCGACTTGAAGCTGGAGCGCGCCGCGCACGCCACCGTCAAGGAAGGCATCGCCATCAGCGAAAAAGCGGGCGACTACGTTTCGCGCGACCTGTTCCTGATGATCCTGGAAGACACGGAAGAGCATATCGACTGGCTCGAAACGCAGATCGACCTGATCGCCAAGGTCGGCATCCAGAACTACCTGCAAAGCCAGATGGCCGTGGAAGAGTAATCTTTTCGCAGCATCGTAAAAAAACCGGCTGAGCCGGTTTTTTTACGTCCGTCCTCAAGTCTTTGTGGCCTGCTGCGGGCGCAGCTTGACGAACAGCACCGCCACCGCCGCACACAGCAACAGGGCGCCGGCCAGCCGGATGACGTTTTCCGGATTGCCGCCCAGCCAGCTGCGATAGTACAGGGGCAGAGTAAATATCTGGATGATCATCGGGATGACGATGAACATGTTGAAGATGCCCATGTAGACGCCCGTGCGCTCGGGCGGAATGCAGCCGGCCAGCATGATGTAGGGATTGCCCATGATGCTGGCCCAGGCCAGGCCCACGCCCAGCATGGGTAGCAACAGCAGCGCCGGGCTGTGGATCAGCGGGATGCTCAGCATGCCGATACCGGCCGCGCACAGGCACAGGCTGTGCATGCGTTTGGGTCCGAAACGCCGCGTGAACGGCACCAGCGCAAAGGCGGCGACAAAGGCGACGAAATTGTAGAAGGCGCCCACTTGCCCGTTCAGCAGGCCCGCGTCGCGAAAGCCTTGCGACGCCGGGTCCGTCGTGTGGAACAGGGTGGCCGCCAGCGACAGCGCAATGTACTGCCAGTAGCAGAACAGGGCGTACCACTGGAACAGGTTGACGAGGGCCAGCTGCTTCATCGTCGGCGGCATCTCGCGCAGGGCCGCGCCGATATCGGCCAGCGTATGGCGCCAGCCCGGCGGGCGGCTGCGGATGGCCGCCAGCTCGCTGGCAGTAAGCGGGTTTTCCGGCGTCGTCTTCAGGGTCCACAGCACCGAGGCCAGCGAGAACACGGCACCGATCAGGAAGGCGGCGATGACGATGTGCGGAATATGGCTGCCATTGACGGCATCCTTGTTCATGCCCAGCATGACCAGCAGCGATGGCGTCAGGTAGGCCAGCGTTTGCCCCAGCCCCGTAAACGCACTTTGCGTGAGAAAACCCAGCGAGTGCTGCTTCTTGTCGAGCTTGTCGCTGACGAAGGCGCGGTACGGCTCCATCGTCACATTGTTGGCCGCGTCGAGTATCCACAGCAGGCTGGCGGCCATCCACAGGGTGGGACTGAAGGGCATGACCAGCAGGCCCAGACTGCACAGGATGGCGCCGATCAGAAAGTAGGGCGTGCGGCGGCCCCAGCGCGTTACCGTGCGGTCGCTCATGGCGCCGATCAGCGGTTGCACGAGCAGCCCCGTCATGGGACCGGCCAGCCACAAATATGGCAGGCTCGCCTCGTCGGCGCCCAGGTATTTGTAGATCGGGCTCATGCTGCTTTGCTGCAGCCCAAAGCTGAACTGGATGCCGAAAAAACCGACATTCATGTTGACGATCTGCCAGAACGACAGATGCGGACGGTGCGTGCTGGCGTCGCTCATGCTGGTTCCCGTTTTTGCTCTTGCTCCCGCTCCAGCCACAGCATATGCCATGGCTGCAGGCCTACCGTGCCGGCCAGCACGCTGCCATCGAGGCTGTTGCGCCACTCGCCTGCGGGCAAAGTGAAACGCTGGCTGGCGCCGCTGAAATTGCTCAGGTTGAGAAACGCGTCGCCGCGCAGCAGCGCCAGCACGGCCGGCGTATCGGCGGGCAGCACGCTGCGCGGCGCAGCAGCGGCCAATGCCGGCAAGCGCCCGCGCGCGTCGATCAGCTGGCGCAGCCCCAGGTACAGCCGGCCGCTGGCGCTCACGCCATCGTGGCGCCATGCCAGCAGGCTGTCGTCGAACGCGGGGCGCTGCAGCCAGCGGCTGTCCATCGCCCGGTCGGGGCGCTGCGTGTAGCTGTAATCGTTGGTCATGCCCAGTTCATCGCCCATGTACAGCACCGGCAAGGCGCCAAAGCTCAAAGCCAGGCCATGCAGCAGCAGCAGGCGGCGCAACGCGTATTCCTGCTCCTGCACCGTGGTGGCGCTTTCCAGGCCGGCCAGCGAGGCGGCCATGCCGTTGCTGCCATGCGCCTTGTCGGCGCTGCTGCTCTGGAAGGCGGCGCCGCGCGCATAGCTGCCGCTGCCGGGCGTGCCGGCAAAGAACTGCGCGATGCGCGCCAGGCGCGCTGGCCCGTCCGCGCCCGCTTCATTGAGCAGCACGTTCCAGCCGATGTCGTCGTGGCAGCGCACATAACTGAGCCAGCTTGCGGCCGGCGGCAGCGGCGGCGTGGCGGCGATCACCTGCTGCAGCAAGTCCGTGCTTTCCTCGGCCAGCGCACCCCAGCCGGCGGCCATCAGGCTGCTGTGATAGGCGATGTGGCATTCGGGCGCGGCATCGCTGCCAAAGTAGGCAGGCAGCTTGGGCGTGGGCACGATGGCTTCGGCCTTGAGCAGCACGCCCGGCGCGACAATGGCGGCAATCGCGCGCAAGGCTTGCAGCAGGCTGTGGGCTTCGGACTGGTTCATGCAGTCCGTGCCTTCGCGCTTCCACAAGAAAGCCGTCGAATCGAGGCGGAACACTTCGATGCCCTTGTTGGCCAGGCCCAGCATGGCGCCGGCCATGGCCGCGAAGACGGCCGGATTGGCGTAGTTCAAATCCCACTGATACGGGTAAAACGTGGTCCAGACCCAGCGCTGTAGCTCTGGCACGAAGGTGAAATTGCCCGGCGCCGCCTGCGGGAAGACCTGGCCCACGGTCTGCTCGTAGCGGTCCGGCTGCACGCGGTCGGGATAGGTGTGGAAAAAATCGCGCAGCAGCGGATCGCCCGCCTTGGCGCCCAGCGCCCACGCATGGTCGTCGGCCACGTGATTGAGGATCAGGTCCGAGCACAGGCTGATGCCAGCCGTGCGCAGCTGCGCCGTCAACGCCAGCAAGTCGGCATTGCTGCCCAGTGCAGGGTCGACTTCCTCGAAGCTGGCGACGGCAAAGCCGCCATCGCTTTCACCGGCGCGCGCACGCAAAAACGGCAGCAGGTGCAGATACGTCACGCCCAGTTCACGCAGGTGGGCAATGCGTTCGGCCACGCCTTGCAAGTTGCCGCCGAAGCGCTGCACATACGCGCTGTAGCCCAGCATGGACTGGCTGGCAAACCAGTCCGGCTGCGCTTCGCGCTGCGCATCTTGCCGCCGCAGTTCGGGCGCGCGCGCCGCGTACAGCCGGCCCACGCTTTCCATCAGGTCGCCCAGCCAGGGCAGGAAGTCCGGCCGCTGGCCATACAGGCTGCCCAGGCGGTCCAGCAAGACCGCCTCCTGGCGCGCATAGCGGCGCGCCGCATCGGCGCGCAAGTGCGTGGGGAGCGGCGCCAGCAGGCGCGCCAGGGGGCTGCGTATCGACATCATGAATCCTATCCTTGCTTAAAATGCGTATTTCAGGCTGACCTTGACGGCGCGCCCCGTGATCGAGCGGGCCGCATGGCCATCGCCCTCGACTTCCGTGTAGCCGATCTTGTTGAGCAGATTGTTCGCCGTCAGCGCCACCTGCATTTGTGGCGTCAGCTGGTAATTGACGAAGGCATTGAGCACCTGGTAGGCGGGCAAGGTGATCGTATGCGCATCGTCGCCCCATGACTTGCCCGTGCCGACCAGGCTGGCGCCGAAGGTGGCCGGTCCCCATTCATAGGTGGGCGCGAGCTGGTACACGACACGCGCCTGGCGCCGCGGCGTATTGCCGATCAGCGCCACATCGGCCGCCGCCGTGCCCGTGATCTCGGCATCCGTGAACGTCAGGCCGCCATTGATGCGGAAGTCGCCGTTGCTGTAGGCCGCTTCCAGTTCCACGCCCTTGGCTTCATAGCTGTTGGCCGTGCGCAGCTGGGTAGTCGCCTCGTAATTGCTTTCCTTCGTCTTGGCCTGGAACACGGTGATGAAGGTGCTCAGGGGACCTCGCCGCCATTTCACGCCCCCTTCAAGCTGGCGCACGGTGTTCATCGCCACCGGCACGCTGCCATCCAGGGGGGTGCCGAACAGGATGCGGTCGGCATTGAAGGCCACGCCTTCGCTGACGCGGGCAAACACGGCCAGGTTGGCTTGCAGTTTGTAGTTCGCACCCAGCGAGTACGAGGTATGCCCCAGGGTGTAGTCGACCTGCTGCACCGTCGACGGCAGATAGGCTTGCGCGCCGGTGGCGATATTGGCCGTGCCGCTGGCGTGCTGGCGGTCGCGCCGCAGGCCGCCGTCCAGGTTCAACGCGCCGCTTTCCCAGGCCAGGTTCAGGTAGGGTGACGTCGTGCGGTACTCCATGTCGACGGCGCGCGAGCAGCAGGCGCCGAAGGCCGGGCCGATGTAGCCCGGCGTGCTGCTGGCCGTCTGCAGCAGCGCGGGCTGGTCGCCCGTGGCCTGCATCAGGTATTCATTGAAGTTCCAGGTCAGGCCCAGCTTTTGCTGCGACAGGTACAGGCCGGCCGTGGTGGTCAGCTTGCCGCTGTCAAGCACGAAGGTCTTGGCCAGCTTGGTGTCGCTCAGGGTATTGCTGGCGTCGTCGATCGAGATATTGAACACCACGGCGGAAAACGCGCGGCCCGTGTAGGGCTTGCCCTGATTCGGGCCGCTGGCAAACACATAGCTGCCGTCGCTGCCGTTATTCGACGGGAACACGCCCGTGAAGCGGCCCGAATTGTCGGCGTAGCGGAAGTTTTCGTTCACGCTCCAGCCCTGCCCCAGCTTGAACGATGCTTCCAGGCCCACAGTGTCGCTTTTGACGTGCAAGCCGTCGTTGACGCGGGTGGCCACGCGCTGGTTATCCTTGTTCAGCACCATGTCGGGCACCCAGTACGGCGAATAGAAACTGGCCTTGCGCGGGTCGATGCCGGCGATTTCCGTGATGCGGCCATTGCGCACGCTGACCGGCACCGGCAAGGCCGTGGGAGACTGGTCGTCGAGGTGCTTGAACGACAGGCGCACGAAGCCGCTGTCGAATTCATGCGTGACATTGCCGCGGATCTGGCCGCCCTTTTCGCTGTTGACACCACTGTGGCGGATGCCTTCGCCCGTGCGCCAGGAGCCGCCGATAAAGAAGCGCGTGCGCTCAGAAATCGGCGCGCCGTAATCGAAGTCCACGCGCGTCTGGTCGTAGCCCAGGCCACGGCTGATGGCCACGCTGCCACCCTGCTCCTTGCCATTCTTGCTGATGAAATTGATGATGCCGCCCGGCGAATTGGTGGCCAGGGTGGAGGCCGAACCGCCGCGCACCACTTCCAGGTGGTCCAGGGTGGAATCGATTTTCACGAAGCTGTCGGGCGTGGTGAAGTTGAAGTCGCCAAACTGCAGCACCGGCAAGCCATCTTCCTGGATCTGCACATAGCGCGCGCCGCCGGCGGAAATGGGCAGGCCGCGCACGGTGATGTTGGCATTGCCTTCGCCGCCCGAGGATTCGGCCCGCAAGCCCGGTACCGAACGCAGGACTTCGGCGGCGCTGGTGGGCGCGTTGTGCAGGATGGTGTCGAGTTCCATGCTGCTGACGGAATTGCTCGATTTCATTTTGGACGTGCCGCCGGTGGTGCCCGTGACCACGATGCGTTCCAGGTTCAGGCCATCGGCGGGAGCGGCGCTGGCGGTGTCGCCGGCGGACTGTGCCTGGGCAGCGCCGAATTGCAGCATGGCCAGGGCGACGGCGGCGGCCATGCAGCCGCGTTGAGCAGTACGTGTTTTCATCTTGTCTCCAGTGTTGTATGCCGATACATCGAGGTATCCGCTTGTTATGAGTCCTGGCCGCTGCATGCCGTGGCGCGCTGGCTGAGCCGGTACGTCATTATTCAACGAATAAGAATTTATTGCAATCGATTGCAATCTAGCACTGCAACATGAAAATGTTGTTGTTTTTAAGAGAATATTACGGGCAATACAGAGGGAAACAAGCGGGATACGAGGCGAATGCAGCGTTTTTTATGCTGCTGTGCAGCATAAAAATAAACGGGAAAATTTGAAGTTATTGCAATCGGTTGCAATCGAGAGGAGATGCGCGCCTCAGCGGCCCGAGGCGCGTACGATCAGCTCGGTTGGCAATTGCTGGGATGGCGCAGGCGCGCCGTCGACCAGCGCCAGCAGCGAGGCCACCAGCGCGCGCCCGGCGGCGCGGATCGGCTGGCGCACGGTGGTCAGCGGCGGGTGGAAATACGCGGCCAGTTCGATATCGTCGTAGCCGACCACGGCCACCTGTTCCGGCACGGCCACGCCGCGCGCGCGCAGGGCGCTGATGGCGCTCATGGCCAGCAAGTCGCTGCAGGCAAAGATGGCATCGAACGGCAGGTGGCGGTCCAGCAATTCCTGCACGTCCGTCGCGCCGCCCTGCGGCAGGAAGGAGCCGGCCACGTACAGCTGCGGGTCGGGCGCCAGACCTTGCGCGGCCAGCGCCTGCGCATAACCTTGGTGGCGCTGCGCCACCTCGGGCAGCTTGGCGTCGCCAAAGAAGGCGATGCGCGTGCGCCCCGCCGCCAGCAAGTGTTGCGTGGCCAGCCTGCCGCCGGCGACGTTGTCGCCGCCGACGGTGCAATACAGCTGCTGCGGCAATTGCGCGCCCCACACGACGATGGGCACCTGGCGCGCGGCCAGCTGGTTCAGTTGTTCATGGTGGCGCCACTGGCCGATCAGGATGATGCCGATCACGCGGCCGCTATCGAAAGACTGGGCGGCCGCATCGAGCGTTTCGGCATCGACGCGCGAAATGAGCATGTCGAAGCCCTGCTCCGTCAGCGCATCGGCCAGGCTGCCCAGCATGCTGAGGAAAAAAGGATCGGACAGGTGCTGGCGCGTGGCAGCGTCATACGGCACCACCACGCCGACCGTGCGGTTCTGTTTCAGGCGCAGGTTTTGCGCGCCGATATTGATGGAATACTTGAGCGAACGGGCCAGCGCGATGACGCGCGCGCGCGTCTCTTCGTTGACCAGCGAACTGCCGCTCAGCGCGCGCGACACGGTGGACGTGGACACGCCGGCCAGGCGCGCGATATCGGCCATTTGCAGGCGTTGCTGCGCCTTTGAATCGGTACCGGTCATCGTACGCTCACTGCGGCACGGTGTCCTTGAACGATGGCCGCTCGGACAGTTTGTCGAACAGGCGCGCCAGCGCGGGATGGTCCGCGCGCCAGTCGATTTCCGGGAAGCGGAAGCTGAGCCAGCCCAGCGCGCAGCCCACGGCCACGTCGGCCAGGGTGTAGTTCTTGCCGGCGCAATACGCGCTCTCGCCCAGGCGTGCTTCCAGCGCGGCCAGACCCAGCGTGATTTTGTCGAGCTGGCGCGCGATCCAGGCCGCGCTTTGCTGCTCGGGCGGGCGCTGCGTGCGCTCCAGGCGCACCAGCACGCCCGCGTCGAGAATGCCGTCGGCCAGCGCTTCCCAGTTCTTGATATCGGCCCGCTCGCGGCCATTGCCGCCGGCCGGCAGCAGCTTGCACACGGGCGTGAGCGTATCGAGGTATTCGACGATGACTTTCGAATCGATGAGCGTGCTGCCATCCTCCATCACCAGGCAGGGCACCTTGCCCAGGGGATTGGCCTGGGCGATGCGGGTTTCCGGCACCCACACGTTTTCCAGCTCAAAGACATAGTCGAGCTTTTTTTCCGCCAGCACGATACGGGCTTTGCGGACATACGGGCTGGCGAGGGAACCGATCAGTTTCATAGGTACTTTAAGGTAAAGGAGCAGCAAGCAGTATAGCATCGGCGGCAGCGGCGTTTGGCAGCACGCACCCGGCGCTCCCCGCAGTGTGGCAGGCATGCCGCATCGGGGTCGGATTCGGCCAGATTGCGGTGCGCTGGCGGCCGACGGGCGGCTGGCCAGCGGCCAGCGGTGGTAAAATCGCCCTTTACTGTGGCGCCGTCAGTGTTGCTGTATTGCAATAGCCCTGCCCTCCCCGCGCGCCACACGCCAACCGTTTCTTTAACTTGCGTCCGCTCTCATGACTTCTACTACTCCGTATTCCACGCTGTCGGCCCTGTCTCCGCTCGATGGCCGCTACGCCAGCAAGACCGATCTGCTGCGCCCGATCCTGTCCGAAGCCGGTTTCATGCACCACCGCGTGAAAGTGGAAATCTCCTGGCTGCAAGCGCTGTCGCAAGCCGGTTTCGCCGAGATCAAGCCTTTCTCGGCAGAAGCGAGCGCCCTGCTCGACAAGATGGCAGCCGACTTTTCGGAAGCCGACGCGGCCCGCATCAAGGCCATCGAAGCGGTCACCAACCATGACGTCAAGGCTGTCGAGTACTGGCTGAAGGAACAAGTGGCGGACGTGCCGGAACTGGTGGCGGCGTCGGAATTCATCCATTTCGCCTGCACCTCGGAAGACATCAACAACACCTCGCACGGCATGATGCTGAAAGCCGCGCGCGATGGCGTGATGCTGCCGGCCCTGCAAGGCTTGGTAGCCAAGCTGACGCAGATCGCGCACGACAATGCCGACGTGCCGATGCTGTCGCGCACGCACGGCCAGACGGCCAGCCCGACCACCCTGGGCAAGGAAATGGCCAATGTCGTGGCCCGCTTGCAGCGCGCCGTGAAACGCATCGAGCAAGTGGAAATCCTCGGCAAGATGAATGGCGCCGTCGGCAACTACAACGCCCACCTGTCCGCCTACCCAGGCTTCGACTGGCCGGCATTCTCGCAGGCCGTCATTGAACAGCGCCTGGGCCTGGTCTTCAACCCGTACACCATCCAGATCGAGCCGCATGACTACATGGCCGAACTGTTCGATGCCTTCGCGCGCGCCAACACGATCTTGCTGGACCTGAACCGCGACATCTGGACGTATGTCTCGCTGGGCTATTTCAAGCAGAAGCTGAAAGCGGGCGAAATCGGTTCGTCGACCATGCCGCACAAGGTCAACCCGATCGACTTTGAAAACTCGGAAGGCAACCTGGGCCTGGCCAACGCCATCCTGAAACACCTGTCGGAAAAACTGCCCGTCTCGCGCATGCAGCGCGACCTGACCGATTCGACCGTGCTGCGCAACATCGGCGTGGGCCTGGGCTACACCCTGCTGGCCTATGACAGCTGCCTGCGCGGCCTGAACAAGCTGGAAGTGAACCACGCGCGCCTGGCGCAAGACCTGGACGCCACCTGGGAAGTGCTGGCCGAGCCCGTACAAACCGTGATGCGTCGCTACGGCATCGAAAACCCGTACGAGCAGCTGAAAGAGCTGACGCGCGGCAAGGGCATCTCGAAAGAAGCGCTGCAAACCTTCGTCAACGGCCTGGCCATCCCGCAAGATGCCAAGGACGTGCTGCTGACCATGACGCCGGGTAACTACATCGGTATCGCGGCGCAACTGGCCAAGGCAATCTAAGCGACCATCGCTACCTGGATCAGGCAGATCCACTCCTGCGGGGCGGCCAGCATACAAATGCTGCCCGCCCCGCGGTTTTTCCGGCAATCTTTCTTGTAGAATCTGCAGCACGCAGCGTAAATTGCTTTTCTTTGGTATATTAGGCCGAATTAGTCCTAATACGTACTACATTCAAGAAAGCCGCCGATGCAACGCTACACCACCACCGCCATCATCCTGCACTGGCTGACCGCCCTGCTGATCATCAGCGCCTTCGTCATGGGCCTGGTCATGACGGACATTCCCGGCCTGACACCCACCAAACTCAAATATTTCTCCTGGCACAAATGGCTGGGTGTGACCGTGCTGGCCATCGCCGCCATCCGCCTGCTGTGGCGCAAGGCCAACGTGCCGCCGCCGCACCCGGCCAGCATGGTTGCCTGGCAAAAGAAGGCGGCCGACGCCATGCACGTGCTGCTGTACATCCTGATTTTCGCCGTGCCCATCTCCGGCTACCTGTACACGCTGGCCGCCGGCGTGCCGGTGGTCTACCTGGGCCTGTTCCAGCTGCCCGTCATCATGGCGCCGAACCCGGAACTTAAGCCACTTTTAAAAGAGATTCATTATGTTCTGAACATGACGATGGCCGCCGCCGTGGCCGCCCATGTGCTGGCGGCGCTGAAGCACCAGTTCATCGACCGCGATGGCGTCCTCAAGCGCATGTTGCCGTAACACCGACTTCCCTTGCTCACTGAAACTCCAGGAAAAATAAGATGAAAACCACCCAACGCATCGTCCTCGCTTCCCTGCTGGGCCTGTCCGTGGCCGCCACCGCCGCCACCTTGCTGAAAGTCGATCCCGCCAAGACCAGCGTGTCGGCCGTGTTCAAGCAAATGAACGTGCCCGTGGAAGCGAAGTTCAAGAAATTCAATATCGCCATCGATTACAACCCGGCCACGCCGGACGCCTCGAAGGCGTCGGTGGACATCGAGACGGCCAGCATCGATATCGGCGACCCCGAGTACAACAAGGAAGTGGCGAAGAAAGAATGGTTCAATTCGGCCCAGTTCCCGAAAGCCACCTTTGTCTCGAGCAGCATCAAGGCCGCCGGCGCGGGCAAGCTGACGGTAAGCGGCAAGCTGAGCATCAAAGGCAAGACCACCGACGTGACCTTCCCCCTGACGGTGAAAGCCGACGGCGGCAAATATGCGTTCGACGGCGCCCTGCCGATCAAGCGCCTGACCTACAACATCGGCGAAGGCGAGTGGAAAGACACGAGCATGGTCGCCGATGAGGTCACAATTAAATTCCATGTTTCTGCTCAGTAATCGCTATACCCCTTGTTCAACCTTAGGATATTCATGACATTCAAGCACTTGATGATCGCCGTGCTGGCAGCCGCCGGCGCGGGTTCGGCCATGGCCGCTACCGACACCTACAACCTCGACCCGACGCACACCTTCCCCAGCTTTGAAGCCGATCACATGGGCATGTCCGTCTGGCGCGGCAAGTTCAACAAGACCAAGGGAACCGTGACCCTGGACCGTGCCGCCAAGACGGGCAGCCTGGACCTGGTCATCGATGCCGATTCGATCGATTTCGGCCTCGACGCCATGAACACGCACGCGAAAAAAGCGGACATGTTCAATGTGGAAAAATTCCCGGCAATCACCTACAAGAGCAAGTCGTTCAAGTTCAATGGCGATCAGCTGGTGGAAGTCGATGGCGAACTGACCCTGCTGGGCGTGACCAAGCCCGTCAAATTGAACGTGAGCAAATTCAAGTGCATCATGCACCCGCGCTACAAGCGCGAAGTGTGCGGCGCCGATGCCAGCGCTGAATTCAAGCGCAGCGACTTTGGCCTGAACTACGGCATGCCGGCGTTCTCGCCGGAAGTCAAGCTGGCCATCCAGGTAGAAGCGATCAAGGCCGACTAAACACGGCCTTGCCGCACGACAAGCCCGCCTCGCTGCCCGCAGCCAGGCGGGCTTTTGCATGCGCGATGCAAATCCGCTGGACTTTTCTATCGTGCGGCATCAGTATCACCTGGCATGATGTTTTTCTAACATGACACCCCCACTCAACCATCGCGCGGAGGACTACATGAATTTCATTATCTGGATCGTTATTGGCGGCGTCATCGGCTGGCTGGCCAGCATGGTCATGAAAACCGATGCGCAACAGGGTATCTTCCTCAATATCGTCGTCGGCATCGTGGGCGCCTTTCTGGGTGGCTGGCTGCTGGCGCCACTGTTCGGCACGGGTACCATCAATAGCGACAATTTCAGCGTGTCTTCGCTGCTGGTCTCGTTCCTGGGCGCCGTGATCCTGCTGGGCATCGTGAATCTTTTGCGCCGCGGCAAAATCCGCTAGACCGGCGACACGCCGTGCCTCACGAGGTGGCCGGGCCGCGCAAGCGCCCCGGCCACTTTTATTGCCGCTAGGACACGTATGGACAATACTACAGTCGCCGCACGGAAAAATGCAGGCTGGCGGCCGGTTCCTGCCCCTACGCCACCGAAAATCATGCTATTTATACAATTATGCAAGAACATGCCGCCCGGAAAATGTGATTGACTAGTGCGAGTTCGATACGGATACTCTAGGTCGCCCGCTGAGAAAAACACTGGGTACACGTTGGTTCCGACTTCCCACCATGTAAAAAGACTAGAACTCGAATGAAAAAATCTTTAATCGCGCTCGCCATCCTGAGCAACTTCGCACACGCCGACGAAGGCATGTGGATGCCCCAACAGCTGCCACAAGTAGCCAAGGAACTGAAAGCGGCCGGACTGAAACTCGATCCGACCACCCTGACCAAACTGACCGAATTCCCGATGGGCGCCATCGTCAGCCTGGGCGGTTGCTCGGCCTCGTTCGTCTCGCCACAAGGCCTGGTTGCCACCAACCACCATTGCGTCTACAACAGCGTGGCAGTCAATTCAACCAAGGAACGCGATTTGCTGGCCAACGGCTTCCTGGCCAAGACCTTCGCTGAAGAATTGCCGGCCGCCCCAGGCAGCCGCATCTTCGTCACCTCGGCCGTGACCAATGTCAGCGACAAGATCATCACCGCCGACGTGGCCAAGCTGCAAGGCAAGGCACGCATCGACGCGATCGAGAAAAACCAGAAAAAACTGGTCGCCGAATGCGAAAAAGAAGCCGGCTTCCGCTGCACCGTGTCGAGCTACTACGGCGGCCTAGAGTTCTACCTGATCAAGCAACTGGAAATCCGCGACGTGCGCCTGGTACACGCGCCTCCAGCAGGCGTGGGCAAGTTCGGCGGCGACACCGACAACTGGATGTGGCCACGCCACACGGGCGACTACGGTTTCTACCGCGCCTATGTCAGCCGCGATGGCAAAGCTGCCGACTTCAGCAAGGACAACGTGCCGTACCAGCCAAAACACGTGCTGAAACTGGCCAAGGATGGCTTGAAAGAAGGCGATTTCGTGATGGCGCTGGGCTACCCTGGCCGCACCAACCGCCACCGCCTGCCATCGGAAGTGGCGTTCACGTTTGACTGGAACTATCCGGCCTTCGTGAAAGCGTCGGGCGAAACCCTGGCCATCATCGCGCGCGAAACCAAGGACAACAAGGACGTTGCCCTGAAATACGCGGGTCAGGTCGCTGGCGTGAACAATTACTACAAGAACCGCCAAGGCATGCTCGATTCCTACGCCGGCAGCGACTTCCTGGCGCGCAAGACGACGGAACACGAAGCCCTGAAAACCTGGGTCAACGCCAATGCTGCCCGCAAGGCGGAGTTTGCCGGCGACATCGAGCAAGTGGAAAAGCTGATCGCCGAACGCGATGCCGACACCAAGCGCGACTTCTTCCTGGGCTACGCACAGCCACGCCTGCTGAGCACGGCACGCAGCCTGTATCGTTTGTCCAACGAAAGCACCAAGGCCGATACGGAACGCAAGTCCGGCTACCAGACGCGCGATTTGCCACGCATGGAAGCGGGCATCACCTCGGTCGAGCGCACCTACGATGAAAAAGTCGACAAGGCGCTGGTACTCAACAGCCTGACCAAGTACGCCGCGCAACCGGCAGCACAGCGCCGCGCCAGCTTTGACGCCGCCATCGGCATCAAGGATGGCATGTCGCCAGCCGACTTGTCCGCCGCCCTGGACAAACTGTATGCGGGCAGCAAGCTGGCCGACAAGGCCGAGCGCGCAGCATGGCTGAAACGCACGCCAGCCGAATTCCAGGCCAGCAAGGACAGCTTCATCCAGGCAGCCGTCGCCATGTATCCAGATTCGCTGAAAAACGAAGCGGAAGACGAAGAACTGGCCGGCAAGATCCAGCAAGCCTACGCCAACTACATGAAAGCGAAAATTGCCTTCATGAAGAGCAAGGGACTAGCCGTTTACCCTGACGCCAACAGCACCTTGCGCGTAACGTTCGGCAAAGTTGCCGGCCGTGACCATGGCGCCGACGGCACCACCTGGACTGCCTTCACCACCGTCAATGGCGTCGCTGCCAAAGCCACGGGCGAAGGCGAGTTCAATGCACCTGCGAAACAACTGGCCGCGATCAAAGCCAAGGACTTCGGCAAATTTGTCGATCCGAAGCTGAAAACCGTGCCGGTCGACTACCTGGCCACCCTGGATATCACCGGCGGCAACTCCGGTTCGGCTGCCCTGAACTCGAAAGGCGAATTCATCGGCCTGGCCTTCGACGGCACGCTGGACTCGATCATCTCCGATTGGGACTACAACAAGGCCAACACCCGTTCGATCCAGGTCGACCTGCGCTACATGCTGTGGAACATGAAACACATCGACCACGCCGACAACCTGCTGAAAGAAATGGGCGCTGAATAACAAAAAGCCATAACCCGGCAACGGGCGCTTTAGCCTGAGCCACTCCCGCGGGAGTGGCTTTTTTTCGCCTGGCGTTTGATCTTTGAAAACCGGTAAGGCACGGCTTGCTCCGCGCCAAACACTTGCGTGCGACCGCTTCCCAGCGGCAGCATGACCCGCCGGCCATCCTGCAGCAGCAAGGCCAGGTCAGCGCCGGGAAAGCGCTGCGCCAGCAGCGAATACGCTGGCCGCGCTATGGTAGCGGCGGGAATCACGATGCGATAATCGGCCTCGCCAAAATCGAGCAGCAGCGCGGGCGCCTCAGGTCCCGGCAGCGCCGTGATGCGCAAGCGCGTGCTGCCCTTGATCAACTCGAAGGCTGACCACAGGGGCAAGCTGCGCCGCATGGAGCCGATCTGCAGCCGCGGCGCCTGGCCCGCATCGGCCGACGTCAGCAAGACGTCAGGCCGCTCTTCCGCCACTGCCCCATCGACGGCCAGCAGCCAGCCCCGGTAGCGTATCAGCGCGCCCCGTGCGGTGGCCGTGACGGCCCCGCCCTGCGCCACCTGCCCCTTGCTTGCTGGCAAGCGCAATGGCGCCGCCTGTGCCGCCAGGCAAGCCCACCACACCAGCGCCGCCAGCGCTGCCATCACTGCCTTGCCCATGCCGCCTCCCCTTGCGCGTGAAACGTACTCATAACACAAGTACTGCAGCAAGCCCCTGCGGCGCATCAAGGCAGAAGCGCCGGTGCTACAATTGGCCCCTAACGGGCGTACTTACCCAGCGCGCCTTCCCCCTCCCAGACTCAGACCGCTATGCCACAAGACTTGCGCACGACCTACGAACTCGGTAACCACAACCAGACCACGACCTGGCTGGAATGCATCACTTTCTACAAGGATCTCGCCGCACGCTACCCGCACGTGCTGCATTTCGAACAGATCGGCCTGTCCGACTCGGGCGTGCCCATCCATGCTGGCGTCGTCAGCGCGGACGGCGTGTTTGACCGCGAGCAGATCAAGCGCACAGGGCGCACCGTCTTTTTCAACAACAACGGCATCCATCCGGGCGAACCGGAAGGCATCGACGCCTGCATGGCCATCGTGCGCGACCTTTGCACGCAGCCGGAGCGCCTGGCGGCGCTGGGCAGCACCGTGCTGCTGTTCATTCCGATCTACAACGTCGATGGCAGCCTGAACCGCGCTAATACCTCGCGCGTAAACCAGGATGGCCCGGAGCAATTCGGTTTCCGCGGCAACAGCCGCCATCTGGACCTGAACCGCGATTTCATCAAGTGCGACAGCCTGAACGCGCAAGTGTTCAACCGCCTGCTGGCCAGCTGGGACCCGGACGTGATGGTCGACACGCATACGTCGAATGGCGCCGACTATCCGTACACGATGACCCTGATCCACACGCAGACGGATAAGCTGGGCAATGGCCTGGGCCCCTTCCTGCAAGACACCATGCTGCCGCACATCTTTGCGGCCATGGAAAGCGCCGGCTGGCCCACCTGCCCGTATGTGAATCCCGTCAAGGACAGCCCCGACCACGGCATCGCCGAATTCCTCGAAGTACCCCGTTTCTCCACCGGTTTTGCCGCCTTGCATCACGTCATCGGTTTCATGCCGGAAACGCATATGTTGAAACCGTTTGCCGACCGCTACGCTTCCATGCGTGCCCTGCTCGACATCACGATGGCGTTTACCATCGAACATGGCGAGACAATCCGCCAATTGCGCGCGCAGGCAAAAGCAGCTGGCCGCACGCAAGCCGAGTGGCCGATCCACTGGGTCATGAACGAAGAGCAGCCGTCGACCTTCCCCTTCAAGGGCTACGCGGCGCAATACACGCCGAGTATCCTGGGCGACTACCAGCGCCTGTCCTACGACCGCTCGCAGCCGTGGGAACGCGATATCAAGTATTACAACCGCTTCGATGCGGATGTCACCGTGGCCGCGCCGAAAGCCTATGTGGTGCCGCAAGCCTGGCGCGAAGTCATCGAGCGCCTGCGCTGGAACGGCGTGGAAATGATCCGCATCACCGCCGAACAGACGCTAACGGCACGCTACTACCACATCACCAATGTCGGCACGCGCGCCACCGCCTACGAAGGCCATATGTTCCACGACACGGTGGACGTGGAAGCGCGCACGGGGCAATTCACCGTGCAGGCGGGCGATTATGTCATCAGCCTGGCGCAGGACAACGCGCGCTACGCCGTGGAAACCCTGGAACCGCAAGCGCACGACAGCTTCTTCCGCTGGGGCTTCTTCAACAGCGTGCTGGAGAAGAAAGAAGCGTTTTCCGATTACGTGTTCGAAGACATGGCATCCGAACTGCTGCGCGACGAACCGGTGCTGGCCGCCAAGTTTGCCGACTGGAAAGCAGCGAATCTGGCCTTGCTGAGCAATCAGGAAGCCGTGCTCGATTTCATTTTTGAGCACTGCCAGCGCTTTGCCGAGCCCGAATGGCGGCGTTACCCGGTCATTGCCCTGATGTAACTCCGGGCTGTAGCGAATGCAACATCCTGGCGCCGCATCGGAGACCCCGCTGCGGCGCCTCTTTCTGTGCCCTACCCACAAGGTAATCCCATGCACTACGCACTGAACCTGCGCACCTTTATTTACAGCCATTATTTTTACCTGGGCTTGCGCGTGGCCGTCGGCCTGGTGGGCCTGGCCTTGCTGGTCCAGGAACTCAGCGACAGCGCCACCGCCATGACGGTATGCATCGGCGCCCTGTGCACGACCCTGATGGACATGCCCAGCCCGCTGCGCCACAAGTTCAACGAAATGCTGGCTTCCGTGCTGCTGTGCAGCGCCGTCACCTTATTAATCAGCCTGTGCGGGCCCGTGCAGTGGCTCTTGATGACGGTACTCGTGCTGGTGAGTTTTCTCGCCAGCATGATGGTGGTGTACGGCAAGAAATCCATGCCCTTGCAGCTGGCCGCCCTGTTCATCATGACCATGTCGATGGAGCACCAGATGACGTGGCAGCAATCGTTCCACCACGCGGGCCTGTTCATGCTGGGGGGATTGATTTATCTGGCCTACGCCATGGCCATCGCCTGGGTCTTGCGTCACCGCATCAAACAGCAAGTGCTGGCCGAAGCCCTGTTCGAGTTAGCCGCCTACATCGACATCAAGGCCGATTTCTACGACACGCGTTTCAATTTGACGGAGCAATTCAACAAGCTGGTGCGCCATCAAAGTATTTTGGCCGACCGCCAGCAGGCGTCGCGCGACCTGATTTTGCGCAGCCACAAAAACAGCAAGGACGCCATCGTCGTGCAAGTGCACGTGTGCATGCTGGATTTATATGAACTGATCCTTTCCACGCACACGGACTACGCGCTGCTGCGCCAGCACCTGGCCGACTCCGAGGTACTGCAATCCTTGCACGACCTCGCCTACAAGGCGGCGCGCGATATCGAAGCCGTGGCGTATGCCGTCACGCGCAAGCGCGCTTCGTATGCGCAGATCAGCTACGACAAGGAATGGGCCGATATCGAAGGAGAAATTGCCCGCCTGCACGCACAAGGCGACGCTGCGCAGGAAGCGCTGGCGACCTTGCGCGCGCAGCGCAACAAGATCCGCGCCATTCTGAAGATGATCGGTGAATTGCACCTGGCGACGCAAAAGGTGTATGCCGACGTGCCGTTCTGGAGCGGTGCCGACATGGCGCCATTCCTGTCGCAGCAGAAATACGAACTCAAGACCCTGCTGTCGAATTTGCGCCTGGACTCGCCCGTGTTCCGCTTCGCCCTGCGCGTCTCGATGGCCATCTCGGTGGGATTGCTGATCGGCCACTGGCTGCCATATGCGGCGCACAGCTACTGGATCGTGCTCACCATCGTCATCATCCTGCGCCCCACCTTCAGCATGACGCGCCAGCGCCGCGCCGACCGCATCATCGGCACCATCATCGGCTGCGTGGTCACGGCCATCGTGATCCGCTTTGTGCACAGCAATATCGTTCTGATGGCCATTTTATTTCTCTCCATCGTGGCCACGCCCACTTTTATTTACTTGCGCTACCGCTACACAGCCATCGCCGTCAGCCTGATGATCTTGCTGCAAATGCACCTGGTGGCGCCCAGCAATCCGAACCTCGTCAGTGAGCGCCTGATCGACACGCTGATCGGCGCGGCGGTCGCCACCGTGTTCAGCTTCGTGCTGGCCAACTGGGAATACCAGAGCCTGCCACGGCTGGTGCGGCAGGTGCTGAATGTAAACTTGAGCTATATGCAAGCCAGCTTCGCGCTGCTACAGGGGAAATGCTTCGATGATTTCGCCTACCGCATCGAGCGCAAGCGTTTGATGGACAGCCTGGCCGCGCTCAGTTCGGCACTCGTGCGCATGCTCGATGAACCGGCCAGCAAGCAGCGGGCCGTGGAAGACATCAACCTGTTCATCGTGCAAAATTACCTGCTGGTGGCCCACGTGGCGGCGCTGCGTTCGATCCTGGGCCGGCACGCCAGCCAGCTGCCTGTCGCGCCCGTCAACGCCCTGCTCAGCCATAGCCATACGCAAGTGTGTTTGACCCTGTCGCGCGCGCTGGAGCAACTCGACAACAAGGCCACCATCAGCGCCCCGCTGGCCGCTCCTGCCGCACCGCCCGTCAGCGACGTGGCCTGGTCGGGCTGGCCGCTGGTCAAAAGACGCATCCGCCTGTTGCAAGCCGATGCGGACAAGATCGTGGTACATAGCGCCGCGATCGTGCACATTGTCTCGCCGCGCTAAGCCTGCCCAACTTACTTCAGATACTGCTCAAACCAGCCGATAGTGCGTTTCTGCAAGTCGCGCTGGTGTTCAGGCTTGCGGAAGGAATGGCCTTCGCCATCGTAAATGAACAGGCTGGACGGCACGCCCATGGCGCGCAAGCCGTGCCAGAATTCCAGCGACTGGGCGGCCGGCGTTTCCACGTCGCGCTCGCCCACATAGATCAGGGTCGGCGTCTTCGCCGCCTTGATCGATTCGATGGGCGAGGCACGGCGGTAGACGGCAGGATCGTCATAGGCGGACGCGCCAAAGAACGGGATCATCCACTGGTTGATGCCGTTCTGGCCATAGTAACTGATCCAGTTCGATACTCCCGCGCCCGCCACGGCCGCCTTGAAACGATCGCTGTGCGTGACGCCCCACATGGTCATGAAGCCGCCATACGAATGGCCGATCAAGCCCAGGCGCTGGCCGTCGACAGGCGCCACTTTTTGCACTTCGTCGATGCCAGCGAGAATGTCGCGCCAGTCGCCGCCGCCAAAGTCCGCCATGTTGGCGCGCGTAAACGCCTGGCCCTGGCCAAAGCTGCCGCGTGGATTGGGCAGGAAGACGAAATAGCCTTTTTGCGTCAATTCCTCGATCACGGTGCTCGCTGCCACATAACGGGGCGAGGCGGCCGCGCCCGGGCCGCCATGCACGTTGACGATCATCGGGTAGCGCTTGCCGGCCTCCACCGACAACGGTCCCAGCAGCCAGCCCTGCACCTTGTATTGCTCGTTGTTCCAGCCCACGTTCTGCACCGTCAGTTGCGGCGCAAAGCCGTCATTGTCGCCCGTGATCTTTTTCAGCTGGCCCACCGGTCCCGCCACCAGGTAGCTGGCGTGCGTAAAATCTTCCTGTGCGGCAGCGGCTTGGCGGCCATCGGCGCTGAACGACAGACGACCATCGCTGCCGCTACTGCTGAGCTCACCGAGCATCACGGGCTGGGCCGGACCGGTTTGCGCATCGACAGGCACCAGCGCCAGTTGCGAGTCGATCAGCGCGGTCGCCAGCAAGCCGGCGCCGCGCCAGACGACGCCATTGAAGGTACCGCGATAGTCTTGCGTGAGATTGCGCGGCGTGCCGCCGGCCAGCGGCACCGTGTAGATATCGCCGCCGATGGAGCCAAAATCGCTCATCAGGCCACCGATGAAGGCCACCGTCTTGCCATCCGGCGAGACGGAAGGCAGATTCAGCTGCATGGCCGGTGATGCGATCACGCGCAGGGCGCCCGTGGCCGCATCGATATGGCTGAGCTTGGCAACCCACCAGTTGCTGTCGCCATTGCCCTGCGCGCTGGTAGCGACAAAGCCGCGGCCATCGGGCGTCCAGCTGTATTCATACACATAGGTGTCGCTTGGTGACAGCAAACGCGGCTCACCGCCGCTGGCAGGCACGACGGCGATGCGCTGGGCATCGTCTTCGCTACCCACTTCGCCCACCTGGCGCACGCCCGCCTCCACGGCGCCGGCCAACTTGCGCGCGCCCAGCGTGGCGAGCAAGGCCAGCTGCTTGCCGTCGGGCGACCAGCGCGCCGTACTGGCCACGCCCTTGATACTGGTTAACATCCGCACTGGCGCCTGCGCCAGGGTGGCCAGGTACAGCTGCGCCGTGCCCGCCTTGGCGTCGTAGCCGACGAAGGCCAGCTGCCTGCCATCGGGCGACCAGCTGGGCTTGTCGTACGAACACACGGTGCAAGGATCGAATTGCTGCACGATGGCGCCGTTGGCGGCGTCGCGCACGACGATGACTGCATGCGGGCGCTGCGGCTGCTCGCCCGCCTTGCTCGATTCGATGGTGGCGATGTGCTGGCCATTGGCCGACAGGGCCACGGCGCGGTAATCGCGCAATGCCGGCTCGGTTGCAGGGGCTGCCTGCGCCAGGCTCACCAGAAGGCTGCTAGCCAGCAAGCCGTAGCCGGCCAGATCAGTTATTTTCATCATGTAAATTCCGGTTAGAAATGAAAAAAACCGCCGGCAAGCGCGGCGGTTTTGGATGGAACAGGCTGCATTAGCGGGCCTTCTTGCCCAGGTGCGAATGCCGCATGCTGTACAGGAAGTAAATGGCCACTGTCACCGCCATCCACACGCTGAACACGACAAACGTCGTATGCGGCAAATCGCGCATGATGTACAGGCAAGCCAGGATACTCAGGCCGGGAATCACGTACGGGCCGAACGGCACGCTGAAGCCTTCGATGCGGTTGGCGCCCTGCTTGTGGCGCAGCACGGGCACGGCAACCGAGACGACCATGAAGGCGGTCAGGGTGCCGATGCTGACCATGTCCCACAAATAAGTGGCATCGATGGAGCCGGCCACCACGGCCACCACCAGGCAGACGATGATGGTATTGCTGACTGGCACCAGCGTGCGCGGGTGGATCTTCTGGAACGACTTGGGGATCAGGCCGTCGCGGCTGACGGCAAACAGGATGCGCGTCTGGCCATAAATCGTCACCAGGGTCACGCTGAAGACGGAAATGACGGCGCCAGCCGACAGCACGAGGGCGGGCCAGGTCTTGCCCGTGACGTTTTGCAGGATCACCGCCAGGCCCGCTTCCTGGCCTTCGAACAATTTCGCCTGTTGCGCACCCAGGGCGGCCACGGCCACCAGCAGGTAAAACACGGTGACGATGAGCAGGGCGCCAAGGATGCCGCGCGGCACATTGCGCGTGGGATTTTTGACTTCGTCGCCTGCGGTGGCCACCGTATCGAGGCCGATGAAGGAGAAGAACACAGTGCCGGCCGCGGCGGTGACACCCGTCATGCCGGCAAAGCCCTTGCTATTGTCAGTATTAAAGAAGGGGAAGAAATTGTCGGCATTAAATCCGGAAAACGCGATAACGACAAAAAACACCAGGATCGCCAGCTTGATGATGACCATGATGGCATTCATCAGGGCCGATTCCTTGGCGCCGCGCAACAGCAAGAAGCCGCACATACAGATCAAAAAGATGGGCGGCAGGTTGATGTGGCCGGCATGAAACTCCATGCCATGCGGGCCGGAAACGATCATCGGCGTGCGCAGCATCTCGGGAATGTGCCAGCCGAAGGCATTTTCCAGGAAGTTGTTCAGGTAGGACGACCAGCCGATGGCCACGGCACTGCCCGCCAACCCGTATTCGAGCAGCAAGCAGGCGGCCATGATGAAGGCAAGAAACTCACCCACGGTGGCGTAGGCAAACGAATACGAGGAGCCGGAGGCGGGAATGCGGAACGACAGCTCCGCGTAGCACAAGGCCGTCAAGCCGGCCGTGATGGCGGCGATCAGGAAAGACAGGACGACCGATGGGCCCGCCTTGGGGACGGCTTCGACCATGGTAAAGAAAATGCCCGTGCCGATGGTGGCACCGACGCCGATCATGGTGAGGGAAAACAGGCCGATGGACCGGCTCAAGCCGCTGCTGCTGAGGCCTTCACCATATTCGACCGTGGTATCGATCGGCTTGGTGCGGCAAAGTTTCTGGACCAGGGTTTGGCTCACTAGCATTCCTTTATGAGGCATACGTATTTTCGTACGACGGGTAAAAAGACTTGAAACGGCGCTCCGGCCCTACCTGGCAAAAAACCGGAAAGATCGCGACCATTTTCAAAACTAAGCGATTATAGGGCTTTCATCGGCTCAGCTAAACAGAACTTTGATGCAAGGAAACAACGCCAGGCGTGCGCCGGCAAAGCCGCAGGAGTGCAGGCGAAGAAGAAATTGTTTATATGAAAGAAAAAGCGCGCCGCTGCAGGAGCAGGGACGCGCTTTTGACTCAGCTCAACTACGCTGGCTTACTTCTTGACGTTTGGCGCATCGGCCGGCGGCCAGCCGGCCTCGTAGCCTTGCGGCACGTCGTCGCGACGGTCTTTCGGCGCCAGACCCAGCACGTAGTACAGCACCGTCAGCAGGATCAGCCAGGCTGGTCCCACCATCAGGGCGATGCGCGTATCGGGGAAATACGCCATCAAGCCGATCACCAGCGCCAGGAAGGCCAGCGAAATCCAGGAACCGTAGGGCGCGAACGGCATGCGGAAGGCCAGGTTCTTGATTTCCAGCGGCGTCAAGGTCTTGCGGAACTGGATCTGCGTGACCAGGATCACGCCCCAGGTCCAGACGGCGCCGAAGGTGGAGATCGAGGTGACCCAGATAAACACTTTTTCCGGCACCAGGTAGTTCAGCAGCACGCCCAGCAACAGCGCGAAGACGGACACCAGGATGGCGCGGCGCGGCACGCCGCTGGCCGTGGTTTCCGCAAACGCCTTCGGCGCCTGGCCTTGCAGCGCCAGGTTGTACAGCATGCGACCGGTGCTGAAGATGCCGCCATTGCACGACGACAAGGCCGCCGTCAGCACGACGAAGTTGATGATGCCGGCGGCCGTCTTGATGCCCAGGCGTTCGAACGTCATCACGAAGGGGCTGCCGGTGGTGCCGATTTCATTCCATGGGTAGATCGACAGGATGACGAACAGCGCGCCGACATAGAAAATCAGGATGCGCCAGAACACCGAATTGATGGCGTCGGGAATCGATTTCTTCGGGTTGGCCGCTTCGCCAGCCGTCAGGCCGATCATTTCCACGCCCAGATAGGCAAACATCACCATCTGCAGCGACATCAACACGCCTTGCGCGCCATTCGGGAAGAAACCGCCATGCGTCCACAGGTTCGAGATACCGATGGCCACGCCGCCGTTGCCCAAACCAAAGACGATCATGCCCGTGCCGCCGACGATCATCAGGATGATGGTGACCACCTTGATCAGGGCGAACCAGAACTCGAACTCGCCGTAAGCTTTCACGGCCAGCAGGTTGATCGCGCCCATGGAGCCGAGGGCCGCCAGGGCCCAGATCCAGCGCGGCACATCGGGGAACCAGATGCCCATGTAGATGGCGACGGCGGTAATTTCCGCCACGCATGTGACGAGCCACAGGAACCAGTAGTTCCAGCCCGTCAGATAGCCTTGCAGGGGTCCCAGGTAATCCTGGGCATAGCGGCTGAAAGAACCTGCCACGGGATTGTGCACGGCCATTTCACCCAGCGCGCGCATGATCATGAAGATGACCGCGCCACCGATGATATACGACAGCATGATGCCGGGACCGGCCATCTTGATCGCGTTGCCGGAACCCAAAAACAGGCCCACGCCAATCGCGGCGCCCAGCGCCATCAGGCGGATTTGCCGCTCGCCCAGGCCGCGGTGCAAGCCTTGTTCACTCGTTTTCATTACGTGTCTCCGTTTTTTTCTTGAATACACCGATCCCTCGCCCCAATGGCGGTTCCGCTCTTGCTGGAAAGGAGGAAAGGGCTGGCCGGCGGCTGAGCGCCGGCATGCTCATGTGGTCAGACCACTGCGTCAGGCCAGTTCGGCGATCAGCTCGATTTCGACGCAAGCACCCAGCGGGATTTGCGCCACGCCGAAGGCGGAGCGGGCATGCTTGCCGCTGTCGCCGAAGACTTCGACGAACAGTTCCGAGGCGCCATTGGTCACCAGGTGCTGTTCCGTGAATGTGGAGGTGGAATTGACCAGGCTCATGACCTTGACGATGCGTTTGACCTTGTTCAAGTCGCCGCCGCAGGCGTCTTGCAGGGTGGCGATCAGTTCGATGGCGATGCCGCGCGCTGCGATCTTGCCTTCTTCCGTGGTGACGTCCTTGCCCAGTTGACCGACCCAGACCTTGCCATCCTTCTTGGCCAGGTGGCCAGACAGGAAGACCGTGTTGCCCGTGCGGGCATGCATCACGTAAGCGGCAGCTGGTGCGGCAACGACTGGCAATTCGATGTTGAGGGCCTTGAGTTTTTCGTAAAACGACATGCTATTTCTCCAAGAAAACAATATAAACGAAACCGAAATTCATCAACAGCAAGAACAGGATGATGGCGGGATGACGGCGCCCTGGCAGCGCGGCAGTGACCGACAACAGCGCCAGATTAAACGTCATCATATTGGTGAACGAGCAGTTTTAGTTCACAAATAGGACCGGTTATTCAGTGGATTATACCGACAATCAAACAAAATTCAGCATTGCTTCATGAAGCATGCTCTACAGGCATCGAGCGTGACTATTTTCACTTGATTATCATTTATGCATTGTCAAGCCCTCTGGGTCAAGCTTCAGGCCATCCAGAAATGCGCGGTCGTGCGATACCACAAGTAACGCCCCCTGATATTGCAGCAGCATCTGCTCCAGCGCCTGCAGGCTGGCCAGGTCCAGATGATTGTCGGGCTCATCGAGCAACAGCAGTTGCGGCGGCGCCTGCGCATACAGTTCGGCCGCCAGCGCCACCTTCATGCACTCGCCGCCGCTGAGCAAACGGCTGGGCATGGTGGCGCGCGCGCCGGCAATGCCCAGCAGCGCCAGCCGCGTGCGCAGCTCGCCTTCCGGCAAGATGCTGTTGCGTTCCTGCAAGCGTTGCACGGCGCTCCGCTCGCCTTCCCGCAGGCCTGCGTGCTGGTCCAGCCAGGCCACCCGCGCATGGCAGCGCAGCTCGCCGCTGGCCGGTGCCAGCTGTCCGGCGATCACGCGCAGCAGGGTCGACTTGCCGCTGCCATTGTCTCCCGTCACGGCCAGGCGGCGCGGCCCGCTGAGCAGCAAGTTAATCGCGTGCGCCTGGCCATGCGGCAAGACCACGTCGCGCAATTCGAGCAGCAATTTACCATTCGGCACCAGGCCCTCGGGCGCCAGCAGCAGCCGTTCGACCTCGGGCGCGCAGCGGGCGCTGGCGTCCATCACGCGCTGCTGGCGCGCCTGCTGCGCCTCTTGCGCGCGCAGGCGCAGCTTGCCCTGGCTATCCTGGCTTTTCTCCTTTTTCGCGTCGAGCAGCAGCTTGCTTTGATTGCCTTCGCGGCCCTCGCGCTCACCGCGCGTCACCCGTTTATGTTGCCGTTCTGCCTGCTGCTGCGCCTCGCGCTGTTCACGTCTGGCACCGGCCTTTTCCGCTTGCAGGGCAGCAACGTAGCCGGCCTGCTCCAGTTCCCGCTGCTGCGCATACAAGGCGTAATTGCCGCCATAGCTGCGCAAGCCCTGCGGCGACAGCTCGACGATGGCATCGACGTGCTGCAGCAAGGCGCGGTCATGACTGACCAACAGCAAGCCGCCGGGCCAGCGCGCCATCTGCGCCACCAGGCGGGCGCGCTGTCGCGCATCGAGATGGTTGCTCGGTTCATCGAGCACCAGCCAGTCCGCCTGCGACAGCCAGGCGCCTTGCAAGGCGATGCGCTGGCGTTCGCCACCGCTGAGGCGACTCGTCGGCGTGTCGGCATCGACATGGCGCAAATCGAGCGCATCGAGCGCCTGGCGCAAGCGGGCGGGGGCATCCCAGCGTTCGCCCACCAGGGCGTAGTCGGCCTCGTCGATGCTGCCGGCGGCGATGCGCGCCAGCGCCGCCAGCAAGTCCTGCATGCCGGCGAGCGCCGCCACGGTGGGGTAGCGCTGCGGATCGAGCTCCTGCGCCACGTAATGCACGCTGCCGTCGCAGCGCACGGCGCCAGAAGACGGCTGCGCCTGGCCCGCCAGCAGACGCGCGAGAACGCTCTTGCCCACGCCGTTATCGCCGACGAGGCCAATACGTTGCGGGGCAAAGGCAAATTGCAAATCGGAAAACAGGGAGCGGCCATCGGGCAGCACGAAGGAAAGACGGTCGAGTTGTAGTAATGCGGGCATGGATACTCCTTGAGCAAGGCTGGCGAACCCGCGCGGCGCAATGCTGCGCTGGCGGGAAGGGCGAGGCCGTGCACAGCACGGCAGTATCAATGGCGCATGTCGAAGCGTCCTGGAGAAATGGGGAAGAAGCGACAGTGTAGCAGAGCAGGCTTGTCAGCGCTGGCCCAGGGTCGTGTCGCCAAACAGGTTCTTGAATTCGCGCGGCTGCGAGCGCCAGTACTGCGGTGGCGCCTGTACCTGTGCACCCAGCTGGGCCGCCGCATGCCAGGGCCAGCGCGGGTCGAACAGGATGGCGCGCGCCAGCGCCACCATGTCGGACTGGCCGTTGGCGATGATATCTTCCGCCTGCTGCGCCTCCGTGATCAAGCCGACGCTGATGGTGGGCAAGCCGCTATCGCGCTTGATGCGTTCGGCAAACGCCACCTGGTAGCCCGGTCCCACGGGAATCTGCTGCTGCGGCGAAATGCCGCCGCTGGAGACGTGGATGAAATCGGCGCCCAGTTGCTTGAGTTCCTGCGCGAAGCGCACGCTTTGCTCGATTTCCCAGCCGCCCTCGACCCAGTCGGTGGCGGAAAGGCGCACGCCCACGGCCATGCTGGCGGGCACGGCGGCGCGCACGGCTTCATAGACTTCCAGCGGAAAGCGCATGCGGTTATCCAGGCTGCCGCCATACGCATCGGTGCGGTGATTCGACAGGGGCGACAGGAACTGGTGCAGCAGATAGCCGTGCGCCGCGTGCAGTTCGATGCCTTCGATACCGAGCGCATGCACGCGCTGGGCGGCCGCGACAAAGGCGCCCTTGATTTGCAACAAACCCATCTCGTCGAGGGCGATCGGCACGGTTTCGCCGGGCGCGTGGGCGATGGCGGACGGCGCCACCGTTTGCCAGCCACCGTCGGCCAGGTGCACGCAAGCGCCGCCCTGCCATGGCGCGCGGCTCGACGCCTTGCGTCCCGCGTGGCCCAGCTGCACCACCAGGGGAATCGGAGCGTGGCGGCGGATCGCCTGCACCACGCTGGCCAGCGCAGCCTGATTCGCATCCGACCACAGGCCCAGGTCATCGGCCGAGATGCGTCCCTCGGGCGAGACGGCCGTCGCTTCCGTCATCAGCAAGCCCGCGCCGGACAGGGCCAGATGGCCCAGGTGGATCATGTGCCAGTCGGTGGCGTTGCCATTGTCGGCCGAGTACTGGCACATGGGCGCGATGGCGATGCGGTTGGCCACCTGCAGCGGCCCCAGTGCATACGGCGTGAATAGCTGGCTCATGGCGAACTCCGGAAAAGGGGAAGCACCGATTCTACTGCGCTTTGAAAAGCGCGGCTTACACCTGCTTACGTTTGATACAGCGCAAGGGCTAGCCTTGCGCAGGCGCGGCCGCTAATCTGGACACATCAATAACAGCCGCAATACCACCCCAGGAGAACACATGAACACGACGACCACCGCCAGCCGCATCCACCCCTTGATGGCCGGCGCCGCCATTTCCGTGACCGTCCTGTGCCTGGTAGGCGCGGCGTCCATCGCTGGCATCCTGCCCAATTCGCGGGCGAATGTGCCTGCCGCAGCGGCCGTACCTGCCGACGTGGCGGCCCTGGCAGCGCCTGTGGCCGCACCGGTTGCCGCGCCCGTCGTCGCACAAGCCGCCCCGGCACCAGCCCCGGCGCCCGTCGTGCACAAGCGCGTCGTGCACCACACGCAAGTGGCGCAAGCGCGTCCTGCCTACAATGACGATGGCTACCGCGACACAGCCTACCGCGAACCCGCACGCCAGCAGCAGCCAGTGCCTGCGCCGGCACCGGCACAACCGAACTACGTGGGCATCGGCACGGGTGCCGTTATCGGCGGCTTGATCGGCAATCAGGTCGGTGGCGGCCGCGGCAAGGCGCTGGCGACCGTGGCCGGCGTGATCGGCGGCGGCATGCTGGGCAATGCGGTGCAGAACCAGGTTGAGCAGCAACCGCAACGTTAATCGTACGGTCCCAGATAATCGAGCTTGCCCACGGCCACGCCATTGTTTCTCAGAATGGCGTGGACCATGGAGACGTGAAAATAGAAGTTCGGCAAGGCAAAGCTGAGCAGGTAATTGTCGCCCGAGAATTTCTTGCCCTCGTCAGTCCAGTTCAGCACCACTTCCTTCTGCGCGCTGCCGGCCATCTGGCCCGCGTTGACGCTGTCGATGTAGGCGATGGTGTTGGCGATGCGTTCCTGTAACTGCTCGAACGACGCTTCGTTATCCTCGAACTTCGGCGCCGGTACGCCGCTCAGGCGCTCGACCGACATCTTCGACGTATCGCTGGCGCGCTGCACCTGCGCCGTCAAGTCCAGCATGTCGGGCGCCAGTTGCGCGCCCAGTAAAATCTCGGGCACGATGCCATCTTCCTCCACATGGGCTTGCGCTTTTTCCAGCAGGGCCGAGACGACCCGCAAGCCGCGGATGAAGACGGGAATGGTTGCCTGATACATGGACACGGACATGGCGAACTCCTGATAGTGAACGATGAGTCAGTGTACCCGAGGCGCTGTTTTCCGGCCGCGCGCGCAATGCCACTCCTGTTCGCCAGCGCACCGAGCGGCCCAGTTACCCTTACTTGTCCAGATTCACCTTGCCGTCCGACGTGTGGCCGGGCTGTTCAACCGGCTCCTGCGGTAGTACTGGTTGCTGCTTTTCCTTGCGCTTGCCAGCGAAAAACTTGACGATGGCCGCGCCGCCGCCCACCACGGCCAGGAGCAGCACTTTCTTGAAGGCCAGCAGCAGCGCCAGCAACTTGCCAAACAGGCCCAGCTTGCTGGCCACGCCGCCCGCCACCAGCGCCGCCAGGCCGTATTCGGCCACCTTGTCCGTCTTGCTGTCGAAATCCGTGTAGCGGTTACCGTCGGTAAATTCCGTGAACGCCGTTACTTGCTGCATTTCTTTCTTGATCGCCTCGATCTGTTGCATGCTGGCGATCGCGTTCAGGTTCAGCACGCCTTCGCGGCCCAGCACGCGCACGTTGTAGTTCAGCGAGTGCTCGCCGCCATCGACCATCAAGTCCTTGGCCCAGTACAGCTTGTGCGTCTCCTTGGCATAGCTGGGTTTTTCCGCCCAGCCCATCAAATGGATGCCGGGATAACCCTGCTTCTTGCGCTCCGCGTTATTGTCCAGCACGGACGCCTGCATATCCTTGAGCAATTCGTCGTACTTGATGCTGTCCGCATCGTCATCCTTGATATGGCCTTCCTTTTCATACGTGACGATGACACCCCAGCTATCGCGCTCGAGCACGCTGGTCTTGGCGGGCACGATCATGCCCAGCGATACCATGCCCGGTGGATTGCCCCAGGCATCGACCAGCACCCGCTCGGCGTCCGTCGGCGACAAATAGCGGAAGTTGGCGGGTAAATCCAGGGTGGCGATGCCGCCTGGCAAAGTGATCTTGCCGCGTTGCAGGTACAACTGGGCAAGGAATTGCTCGGCCGTCATTTCCGGTGCGGCTGCCTTCTCTTCGGCAGGGGCGGCAGCCGTCAGGCCGGAGAGGGTCAGGCACAGCAAGGCTGTCAGCAGGCGTTTCAACATGATCGGTCCAAAAAAATTGCAAAGGGTAAATATTTTAAATCAATTGATTGCTTAATGGATAATTATTTCCGTACAGCATTTTTCTCATGAAAAAAGCGCCAGGCGGGAAATCCCGGCTGGCGCCTGAGGCGATACGATTACTGGACAATCAAGAAACGCGCACCACCATCAGACCGGCGCGCAAGCCCACGCGCACGTCCGGGTTGGGGAATACCACCAGCTCTTCCGCGTGCTGCACCGTGTAGACGTGCTCGCCATCGCTGGCGATCACGGCGTGCTGCGGCAGCGAGGTGAAGTTTTGCGTGCTGCGATCAAACGCCATGCGGAATTCATCGCTGTGCTTGATGATTTCCTGCGCCACCTTGAACACGTGCGGTTGCGCCTTGACGGGCTGCGCAGGCAGCCCACGCAGCAAGCCGTCGAGCGCCCGCGACACGTCGTCGAACAGGGACAAATCGTTCTGTCCCAGGGTGCCCACGCGGCCCAGCTCCACCGTGCTGGCGGCCGCACCGCAATGTTCGGCCGAATAATAGCTGTAGGTGCCGGCCGACTGCGGGTTCATGATGATGGCGCCGATGGCCGCCTGGCCCAGCCAGGCTATCAGCTGCGCCTTGGCGTCGTCGGCCACCAGGTCCGGCACGATGGCAAACGTGGGATACACGGAAGGCCGGATGGCCGTGTGCAAATCCAGGTGCCAGCGCACGGGACCGGCCGCTGCAAAGAACGCTGTTGTGGCGGCGATCATTTCATCGGCGCGCGCGCTTTCCGCCGCTTGCGCCAGGCTACCCCGCACGGGGCGGAACATGCGATTCAGGTCGGCGTCGATGAAACGCTTGCCGGCCCGGATCGCATCGACATTGCCCACGCAAACGAGCAGGTCGACGGCCAGCTGCGACGCATCGCGCGACAGCGCGTCGAGCAGATGTGCCAGCACTTCGATCGGCCCCGTCTCGTCGCCATGCACGCCCACCGAGACGGCCACGCTGGCGCGCCCCGCATCGGCCTGCGGCTTGACGACTTGCAGCATGCCCGGTGCTGGCAAGGCCACCGTGAAACCGGCGTTGGCAAACAACTGTGCCACACCGCTGAAATCGGCCTGCGCCAGCGCCTGCACGGCTGGCGGCAAGCCGCCAGCGCCCTGCCCAACTTGTCGTACTTCTTGCGTCATTACACCGCCGCTTCCACTGTCACTTTATTCACAGCCTCGGAGAGCGTCCACACGTCCAGCATGGCTTGCTCCAGTTCCGTCGCCGCCACATACGCCGACAAGCCCAGCGCGCCCGTCACCGCATCGACGGCCTGGCCCGCATTGCCTTGCTCGGCACGCGCCAGCACCTGCGTCAGCAGACGCTGTTGCGTGCGGCGCAGCGCTTGCTGCGCGTAGTTGCGCAACTGTTCCTGCGACTTGCCTTGTGCGGCCAGCTTCAGGCCACGCTCCAGCGTATCGATGCCCGCCTGGCTGCGCAGGGCCAGGCCCACTTGCAGGAAGGCCGCCAGGTCCATCGCCGCAGGACGCGGCACGGACAGGGCCGGGAACAGGAAGCCGGCGACGACTTCCAGCGCGTCGACCGCATCCCACGCCTGCACGAAGGCAGGCGTCAAGCCCGGCACCAGCGCCGCTTCAGACTTGATGCCAACGGCTTGCAGCAGTTCGCGCTTCGATTCCGCACCAAACAAGCGCGTCAGTTCGGCCAGGCCGGCGCCACGCAATTGCTCGGCCGGCACGGACAGCACACCAGTGATCATCGTTTGCTGCAGCACGCGCGTTTGCGCGTCGACCTTGATCGATACGGCACGCGGAATCGTCAAGGCATCCGCATCGAGCGCGTCGAAGACGGGCGCCAGATTCAGCGCCACCCAGGCCTGGCCCCATGCCAGAATCACTGCCGACTCGTCCACGCCATGTTCCGCCGCCAGGTTGCGGATCATCAGCGGGCCGCAGCGGTTGATCACTTCATTGGCCAGCACGGTCGCCAGGATGGCGTTGGCCAGCGGGTGGTCCAGCGCCGAACGGGTTTCCACCAGCAGCGACGGGAAGTACGGTTTCAAGACCGGTTCGGCCCACGTTTCGTCCGTCAACGGCAGGGCCGACAGAATGCGCTTGAAGCGGTTCTTCACGTTGGCAATCACCACCGCCAGTTCCGGCGTGGTCAGGCCACGACCGTCGCTCTTGCGGCGTGCCAGTTCGGCCACCGAAGGCAGTTGCTCCAGCTCGCGCGACAGGGCGCCTTCTTCTTCCAGGCTGGCGATCAGGGCGGCATAGCCATCCTGCACGGCGCTCTCGCTTTGCGCCTGCAGCTCGCGTACCAGCAAATGCGTCTGTTGCGTGTTGTCGCGCAAGACCAGGCGTTCGACGTCGTCCGTCATCGCATACAGCTCGCGGTTGCGTTCCGCTTCCGTCAGCTTGCCCGCATTGACTTCCACGTCCAGCCAGATTTTCACGTTCACTTCATGGTCCGAGCAATCCACGCCGGCCGAATTGTCGATCGCATCGGTGAAGATGCGCCCACCCGTCAGCGCGAACTCGATGCGGCCTGCCTGCGTCGCCCCCAGGTTGCCGCCTTCGGCCACCACTTTCACGCGCAGCTCATTGCCGCTGACGCGGATATGGTCATTCGCGCGGTCCTTCACCTGCGCGTGCGTCTCGGTCGATGCCTTGATGTAGGTGCCGATGCCGCCGTTGTAGAACAGGTCCACCGGGGATTTCAGGATGCGGTGCATCAGTTCTTCCGGCGCCAGCGAGGTTTCTGCGATATCGAGCGCGGCGCGGATCTGCGGCGACAGCTCGATCGTGCGCGCGGAACGCGGATACACGCCGCCGCCTGCCGAGATCAATTCCTTGTTGTAGTCGTCCCACGAAGAGCGCGGCAAGGCGAACAGACGCGCGCGTTCTTCGAACGAGACGGCGACGTCCGGTGTCGGGTCGAGGAAGATATGGCGATGGTCAAATGCGGCCACCAGTTTCAGCTGGCGCGACAGCAATACGCCGTTACCGAACACGTCGCCCGACATGTCGCCCACGCCGACCATGGTGATCGGCGTGGTGTTCAAGTCGTGGTCCATTTCATAGAAGTGGCGCTTCACGGCTTCGAATGCGCCCTTGGCCGTGATGCCCAGCTTCTTGTGGTCATAACCATTCGAGCCGCCCGAGGCAAACGCGTCACCGAGCCAGAAACCGCGCTGCACGGCGATGCCGTTGGCGATGTCCGAGAACGTGGCCGTGCCCTTGTCGGCGGCGACTACCAGGTAAGGATCGGCGTCGTCGAAACAGACGGTATCGACCGGCGGCACGATATTGCCCAGCGAACGGTTGTCCGTCACTTCCAGCAGGCTGGAAATGAACAGGCGGTACACGGCTTCGCCTTCGGCCGCGATGGTTTCACGCACGGCGTCCTTCGGCATCATCTTGCAGACAAAACCGCCCTTTGCGCCGGCCGGCACGATGACGGCATTTTTCACCATCTGCGCCTTCACCAGGCCCAGCACTTCGGTGCGGTAGTCTTCCATGCGGTCGGACCAGCGCAAGCCGCCACGGGCGACAGGGCCGCCGCGCAGGTGTACGCCTTCAAAGCGGCGCGAGAAGACAAAAATCTCGCGGTAAGGACGCGGTTCCGGCACCAGCGCCAGGCTGCTGGTATCGAACTTGAAGATGATCTTGTCGCCTTGTTGATTATTCTGGAAGTAGCTGGTGCGCAGGGTGGCGGCCATCAGGTCGGCCAGCGCGCCGAGAATTTCCTCGGTATCGGCATGGTTCACGGATGGCAGGCCGGCCTTGATGGTGGCGATCGCCTCCAGGGCGGCCGCGTGCTGCGCGTCGGACAGCGATGGATCGAAGCGCTGCAGGAAGGCGTCGACCAGGGCCTTCACATGGGCCGGCTGCTTGCGCAGGCTTTCGGCGATGTAGCGCACCGAGAAGCGGCTGCCCGTCTGGCGCCAGTAGCTGGTGTAGGCGCGCACCAGCTGCACTTCGCGCGTCGACAAACCGCCTTCGATGACCAGGCCATTCAGGCGGCCATCTTCGGCCGTGTCGTTGAACAGGGCGGCAAACAGTTCCTGCGCCACGGCGACGACGGATGGCTGCGCCAGTTTCGCCGCACTGGCGGCATCGACCGTCAGGCTGGTGACGAAATAACGCGTGCCGTCCAGTGGCGAAATCGAGAAGGCCTGCTCGCGATCGATCGCCACGCCAGCATTGTGCAGGGCCGGCAAGATGGCCGACAGCGGCGGCACCTTGTTGGCCGAATACAGGCGGATGGTGGTGACGGCACCCGTCTCGATGCGTACGGCCACGTGCGATGAATCGGTGTTGCGCAGGATGGTGTCGAGATCGCGGAAGGCGACGGCTGGCGCCGTGGCGGCCACGTAATCGAGCGGCAAGGTGGCGCAGAGTTTGCGCAGGCTGGTGCGCAGGGCCACGTCGGGCACGGCGTCGGCCACGGCGGCAAAGCCGTTATGCCAGCCATCGAGCACGCCCAGCAGCGGCTGTTCGATATCCGTTTCCAGGTCCAGCGGGTAACGGGCGGCGTGGGCGATCAGGTAGACGCGTGCCAGGGGGCCGTCGGCCACCAGGGTTTGCGTGCTCACATGCGTGGCGCCGGAACTGGCTTGCAGGGCCTTTGCCAGGCTCGATGCCACGCTGGCGCTGTAACGCTCGCGCGGCAGGTACACCAGCACGTTCAGGTGGCGCGCATACACGTCGCGGCGCGCAAAGACCTTGGTGCGCGGCTGCTTGTACAGCGAAACGACGGAACCGCATACTTGCGCCAGCCAGTCGAGGTCCGCTTCCAGCGCTTCGGTGCGCGGCAGGGATTCGAGGATTTCACGGAATTTCTCGGCGCGGAAGCCTTGCTGGCGCACGCCAGCCAGGCTCAGTACCTTGGCCACGCGGCCGCGCGCAAACGGCAGCGCTGCCAGCGGGGTGGAGTTGCCGGCACGGGTAAACAGGCCGACGAAGCAATGCTCGCCCAGGATCGCGCCTTGCGCATCCATGTCGCGCACGCCGATGAAATCGAGCTGCTGGTCACGGTGCAAAGTACCCGCCACGTCGGCCTTGACGATGGACAGCGCCGATTCGCGCTTGGCCAGGGTGTCGAAGTCGCCGGGAATATTCGCCAGGCAGGTGCTGTAGACGGGGTGTGCCGTATCCTGCAGCACGCCGACGCGGCTCGGGATGTCGCGTTCGAGTTCGCGCACGCCCGGCTTGACGCGGTAGTACGCATAGCCGAACACTTCAAAGCCGCCGCTGCGGGCCCATTCCAGGAAAGCGGCGACTTCCGCGCCTTCTTCGCCATGCTGGGCGGCAGCCACGGCGACGGAGGCCAAGCGCTCGCCCATGGCGGCAGCATCGCGGCGTACGACGGCGGCGTCACGCGCGACCATCTCCAGGGCGGCGACCAGCGCGGCCAGGGCTTCCGGCGCCAGCTCTTCGTCAAGCAGCACCAGCACATACGATTCGAGCGGGTCGCCCGGCTGGCGCACCGCTTCGACGCTGCCGTCAGCGGCGCGGCGCACAGGCAGCACGGTATTCATCACGCCACGCACGGCCAGGTGCTGGCGGCGCATGGCCATGACGATGGAGTCGACCAGGTAAGGCATGTCTTCGTTCAGGATCAGCAAGGCACTCGCCATGCCGCCACGGCCATCGGCATAACGCAGGGTGGCGATTTGGCAGCCGCTACCGGTGCGCTTGGCAGCTTGCGTAAAGCCGTCGACCAGCACGGGCGCCAGGCTGTCGGGCGCGATATCGGCCAGGTCTTCGGCGTCGAGCGAGTCGAGCCATGCCTGCACCAGTTGTACGACAGGCGCTGCCGCCTTGTTCGCATTGCCAGCCGCGTTAATCAGCTCCAGCGTTTGTGTACGCAAATCTTGTGGCGTGTGATTCATCTTGCATCTCCATTACGGTAATGTGAATGTCCAACGCTGTCGTTCGGGCTTGTGGCTGGGCGGCAGCGGTGTCAAGAGACGGGGGTCGCCCGTCCAATTCTGTCTGTGCTACGGATAGTCTGTCTCGGATTTTTTCTGTGTGTTTTCTATCGCCTACAAGTCGTACAATCCAGGTAAGTTGAGGATGATCGTCAATTCTTCAAGCGCCGCATGCACTTCCAGCGCCAGCTGCGGGTCGGCCAGGTCGCCCGGCTCCAGGTGGTCGCGGTAGTGTTTTTCCACCCACTGCACCAGCCGATGGTACAGCGTTTCCGTCATGATCACGCCCTGGTGCATGGCGCGCGCTTCGGTTTCCGTCAGGGCCACGCGCAAACGCAGGCAGGCGGGCCCGCCGCCGTTGCGCATGCTCTGGCGCAGGTCGAAATGAATCAGTTCATCGATGGGTCCACCGCTGGCCACCAGGCCTTCCAGGTAGCGCGACACGGCGCGGTTTTCCTGGCACTCCTGCGGTATCACCAGCGCCATCTTGCCGCCCTCTTTCGTCAGCAACTGGCTGTTGAACAGATAGCTGGTCACCGCATCCTGGATCGGTACCTGGCCCGTATCCACGCGCAGCGCATCCAGCTGCGCACCGGTGGCGGCAACGGCGCGGTGCAGCTGCGACAGGCTCTCCTCTTCATCGGCAAACGCCTGCTCGTGATAGAACAGCACATTGCCATTGCCGACGGCGATGACGTCGTTATGGAACACGCCCTGGTCGATCACGTCCGGATTCTGCTGCACGTACACGCTGCGTTTTGCATCGAGGCCATGCAGGCGCGCCACGGCTTGCGACGCTTCCAGGGTCTGGCGCGCCGGATAGCGCTTCGGCGACGGCGCGGATGGATCGAACTCCACCCGACCATACACGAACAACTCCACCGATGGCGCGCCGTGGTTGGCACCCAAACGCGTGTGGTTGGCCGCGCCCTCATCGCCAAAGGCGGGCGTCGACGGCAGCGCGTCATGCACGGCGAAGTGTTTTTCGTCACTGAAGATGGCGCGCAGGCTGCGTGCCGACTGCGCGTGCTCGAAGGCGCGGTGCAGCTTGTTATTCAGGTTGGCGGCCGTAAAATGCACGCGGCCATCCTGCGTGTCGGCCGACGGGCTGACCGTGGCGGCGTTCGCCGTCCACATGGGCGAGGCCGAATAGGCGCAGGCCAGAATCACAGGGGATTCCTTGTAGGCGCGCGCCAGCACCTCGGCGTCCGTGCCCGTGAAACCGATAGCGCGCAGCAGGCGGAAATTGGGGCGGTCCTGCGGCGGCAGCAAGGCTTGCGCAAAGCCGCGCGCGGCCAGCGCACGCATCTTGGCCAGGCCCTGCAAGGCAGCCTGCTTCGGATTCGAAGCGCTTTTCACATTGCTGAACGAGGCCACATTGCCGAACGACAGGCCGGCATAGTTATGCGATGGGCCGACCAGGCCGTCAAAATTGTATTCGCGCGTGCTGTGCATGGTTATTCCTTAAAAATTCAGGCCGGGCGACAGCTTGGCCGGCATCTCCAGCGCGCTGTTCTCGATCGACGCGACCGGGTAGGCGCAGTAATCGGCAGCGTAATAGGCGCTCGGACGGTGGTTGCCCGACTTGCCGATGCCGCCGAACGGCGCCGTGCTGGCCGCGCCCGTGGTCGGGCGGTTCCAGTTGATGATGCCGGCGCGCGCGCGCGTTTGAAACAGGTGCCACAGCGCCGCATCGTCGGACAGGAGCGCGGCGGCCAGGCCGAATTCGGTGGCGTTGGCAACCTTCAGGGCTGCATCGAAATCGGCCACGCGGATCACCTGCAGCAGTGGGCCGAACCACTCTTCGTCGGGAATGCCGGTGGCAGCGGTAACGTCGACGATACCGGCCGTGACAAAACCCGCTGCGGGATTCAACTGGCGCATCTGCAGCAGGGTGGTGCCGCCCTTGGCAACCATGTCCGCCTGCGCCTGCACCAGGCGCGCGGCCACGGCAGCCGACACTACTGGGCCCATGAAGGGTTGCGGCTGCGCGTCGGACGCACCGATGCCCAGCTTCGCCGCCACTTCCACCAGGCGCGCCACCAAGGCAGACCCCGCAGCGTTATCTTGCACTACCAGGCGGCGCGCGCAGGTGCAGCGCTGGCCGGCCGACACAAAAGCGGAGAAGATCGCGTGGTGCACGGCGGCGTCGACATCCTGCACATCCCATACGACCAGGGCGTTATTGCCACCCATTTCCAGCGCCAGCATCTTGCCCGGCTGGCCGCCGAACTGGCGGTGCAGGCTGATGCCCGTCTGGCAGGAACCCGTAAACAGCACGCCGTCGAGGTGCGCATTGGCACCCAGGGCCACGCCCGTATCGCGCCCGCCGTTAACGAGGTTGACGACGCCATCCGGCAAGCCGGCCTGCTGCCACAGCTGCACGGTTTTCACGGCCGTGCGCGGCGCATATTCGCTGGGCTTGAAGACAATGGTGTTACCGGCGATCAGGGCCGGCACGATGTGGCCGTTGGGCAGATGGCCGGGGAAGTTATACGGGCCGAAGACGCCGAACACGCCATGCGGACGGTGGCGCAGCACGGCGTCGCCATCGGCGATCTTGCTTTGCGTGATGCCCGTGCGCGCGTGGTACGACTGCACCGAGATATCGATCTTGTTGGCCATGGTGGCCACTTCCGTGCGCGACTCCCACAAGGGCTTGCCCACTTCTTCCGAGATCAGCAGCGCCAGCGCTTCCGCATGAACTTTCAGCAGTTCGCGAAAGCGCACGCAGATGGCGATGCGTTCTTCGACGGGCGTATCGGCCCATGCTTCGAACGCCGCGCGGGCGGCCTGGCAAGCCTCTTCGACCTGCGTTGGCGTCGCTTCCAGGCTGGCCCAGGTCTGCTTGCCGTTCGATGGGTCGACGGTGAGCAGTTCACGGCCCGTGCCTGGCAGCCAGTCGCCGTTGATGAAGTTCGATTGCGTGGTATTCACATTAGACATGGGGATGCTTCCTCGGGTTGAGTGACAAGGTGCGCACGGTGTCGCCGTTATGGCAACGCAGCAGGTGCAATTCATCGTCATCGAGCGCGATCTTGCCGCTGTGCGGATTGGCGCTGGTAACGATCATGCGGAAATCTTTCAGGTCGGTGTTCGACACCAGGTAAGGCTCGGCCTGGGCAAGGTCACCGCAGACTTCAGGTGCTGCCTCTGCGTCGAGTATGGCCGGCATGCTGTCGCGCATGGCGCGCAGTTCGGACACGCGCGCCTGCAGCACGGGACCGGCGTCGAAAATATCGACATAGCCTTCGAAGTGCAAGCCTTCCTGTTCCAGCAGGCGGCGCGCGGGCGCCGTGCTCAGATGCACCTTGCCGATCACTTCCTGCGCCTCGTCGGGCAGGTAGGCCACGTACATGGGCTGGCGCGGCATCAGTTCGGCGATGAAGGATTTCTTGCCCAGGCTCGTCAAGTCGTCGACGTGATGGAAATCCATCTTGAAGAAGTGGCGGCCCAGGCCTTCATAGAACGGCGAGCTGCCGTCCGGCGCCTGGTAGCCGCGCATTTCGGCGATCAGCTTTTCCGTGAACAGGTGCGGGAACTGGGCGATGAACAGGAAGCGGCTTTTCGACAGCAGCTTGCCGTTGTTGCCGCTGCGGTAATCGGGGTGCAGAAACAGCGAGCACAGCTCCGTGCTGCCCGTCAGGTCGTTCGACAGGTACAGCGTTTCCATGCGCGTAAACACGTCGAGCTCGCGGCTGGAATGCACCAGGGTGCCGATGCGGTAGTTATAGAACGGCTCTTCCAGGCCCACGGCGCCCTTGATGGCGCACACGCCGGCCAGGCGGCCCGTATCGGTATCCTCCATGACGAACATGTAGTCGCGCTTTTCGGGCGCGATGGTTTCGGCGAACGAGGCGCAGGCGATGGCCAGGCGGTCGCCCAGCATTTTCATGTCCGGCTTGAGGGTGGTCATGCCGGTGCCGACCTGGCTGGCCAAGCCGTACAGGGCGTCCAGGTCAGAAGCGTTGATGGCGCGTACTACTAGCATAATGTTCTCTCGGTTAAATGCGCACGCAAATGACGCTGTCGCCTTCGGCCACGGCCAGCGCTTCGAGCAGCTCTGGCGGCAAGCCGACGGTGTCCTGCGCTTCGAGCGCATCGCAGGTAAAGGTGACGGCGCGGAAGTTGCGTTCCGCGCCCGAAGCGACCGCGTAATGCACTTTCAGGCCCGTGCGACTGGGCGTGACGCCTGCGACGACGCGGCGCGTGAGCGAGCCCGTAAACGAGCGCAGCGCATGCTTGTGCGCTTGCAGGATCGGGCCGCCATCGAAGATGTCGATGTAATCGTCGGCCTCAAAGCCTTCTTCCGTCAGCAAATTGAACGCCAGTTCGCCGCTCGGGTGGATCTGGCCCATGGCCGCCTGCGCGTCGCCTGGCAACAGCGGCACGTACACGGGGTAGTGCGGCATCAGTTCGACGATCAGGGTGCGGTTGCGCGCGCCGCCGATGACTTTTTCGGCATCGAGGAAATCCATCTGGAAGAACTTGCGGCCCAGCGCATCCCAGAACGGCGACTGGCCGTTGGTGTCCGTGATGCCGGCCAGCGGCACGAAAAAGCGGTCGCCGAAACGGTGCGGCGCCAGTACGGCAAACAGCAGCCGCGCGCGCGACAGCAGGGCCGCTTCCAGGCCCGCCTGCTCCATGTTGCGCACGTAGAAGCCGGACAGCTGCGAGTACGCCGTCAGCTCCGAGCACAGGGTCAGCGCATGCACGCTGTGGCTGATGTTCAGGTCACGCGAGACTTGCTGGATGACGTCGTTGCGAAAGGAAAAATAGGTGCCGTTCGAGCCGGCCGAGGCGAAGATGGCGGCCGTGCCAAAGATGCTCTTGTCGAGCAGGGATTCAAGCACGAAGAGGTATGACTCTTCGCTGGGGATGTCGACATGGGCGGCAAACGAGGCGATGGAGCGCTCGACGGAGGCGGCGATTTTTTCGCGCGTCTTCGGCAGGGTATGGACACCCGGCATGGTTACCGCGGCCAGCGCTTCGAGGGCTGCGATATCCGCAATTTCTACCGGACGGACAACATACATGGGTACTCCTTCAATGCTGACGATACTTGGGCTGAATACCCGGGTAGAACCAAGCCGGCCCGCAGCAAAGCGGCGGGCCGGTGATCAAACAGGGAGCGAGGCTAGCCTCAGGCTTTCAGCATGCCGTCGATGGCGACGCGCAGCAGACGACCCGCTTCGGCAATCTGCTCGTCCGAGACGATCAGGGCCGGTGCCAGGCGCACCACGTCCATGCCGGCGATCAGCACCATCAAGCCTTGCGCTTCGGCCGCCTTCTGGATGTCTTTCGCGCGGCCCTTGTAGGCATCGCTGACTACCAGGCCCAGCAGCAAACCGCTGCCGCGCACGATGGAGAACACTTGCGGGTAATCCGTGATCAAGCCTTGCAGCATGGCGATGGTGTTGACGCTGGCTTCTTTCACACGCGCCAGGAACGCTGGCGTGTTGATCGTTTCCAGTACGCTCAAGGCCACGGTAGCGGCCAGCGGGTTGCCGCCGTAGGTGGTGCCGTGGGTACCGACGGACAGGGTTTGCGCCAGTTCATTCGTGGTCAGCATGGCGCCGATCGGGTAGCCGTTGCCCAGCGCCTTGGCGGCCGTCAGGATGTCCGGCGTGACGCCATAGCCCATGTAGGCGAACAACGCGCCAGTGCGGCCCATGCCGCTCTGGACTTCATCGAAAATCAGCAAAGCACCCGTCTTGTCGCACAGGGCACGCAGCTCCTTGAGGAATTCAGGATTGCCCGGCACCACGCCGCCTTCGCCTTGTACCGGCTCGACGATCACGGCGCACACGTCATCGCCGATGGCGGCGCGCGCCGCTTCGATGTCGTTGTAGGCGATGTGGTCGATCGACGGTGGCAGCGGCTCGAAGCCTTCCGTGTACTTGGCCTGGCCACCGACGGACACCGTAAACAGGGTGCGGCCGTGGAAGGAGCTGAAGCACGAGATGATGCGCGACTTGTGCGCACCGAATTTGGTGTGCGCGTACTTGCGCGCCAGTTTCAGGGCCGCTTCGTTGGCTTCCGCGCCCGAGTTGCAGAAGAAGGCGCGGTCGGCGAAAGTCGCTTCCGTCAGGGCCAGCGCCAGGCGCAGCACAGGCTCGTTGGTGTAGCCGTTGCCCAAATGCCACAAATTATTGATTTGCTTGGTCAGCACGTCGACCAGGACCGGATGGCAGTGGCCCAGGCTGTTGACGGCGATGCCGGAGGTGAAATCGAGGTAATGCTTGCCTGACTGGTCCCACAGATCCAGTCCGGAACCGCGCACGGGCACCATGGCTGCAGGGGCGTAGGTAGGAACGAGGACCTGGTCAAAGGTATCCCGGGTGACTGGACGAGCCGTTACGGTCGAATCAAGCTTGGCATTCATAGCATTTCCCCATCAATATGTTAGGTACTCCGCAGCTACGACAGCTACGTGTGTACTGCATTATAAAAAGCGGGATGCTAAAACTCTTTTGAATCTGCGACAAGGATTTTCACAATTCATCACAGCTGCCTTGACACCGGCTAGGCCGGCGGCATCAGCTTGCGCTGCCGTTCCTCACGGGGCGTATTGCCAAACAAGGTGCCAAACGCCGTGGAAAAGTGCGAGCCGGAGGAAAAGCCGCACATCAGGCCCACTTGCACGATGGAATAATGTGTATCGAGCAATAGTTGCCGTGAGCGCTGCAGGCGCAGCTCCAGGTAGTAGCGCGACGGCAAGCTGCCCAGGTATTGCTTGAACAGCCGTTCCAGCTGGCGCCGCGACAGGCCCACCAGGCTGGCGATGTCGTCGGTCGACAGCGGCTCCTCGATATTGGCTTCCATCAAGGTGACCGCTTCGGACAATTTCGGCTGCAGCACGCCGAAACGCGCCTGCAAGGCCACGCGCTGGCGTTCTTCCTTGCCGCGTACCTTGTCCACGCACAACGCTTCCTTGACGAGCGCCTGCACGTCGGCGCCAAAGATGGTCTCGATCAGGGTCAGCGAAAAATCGATGCTGGCCGCTCCGCCGCAGCAGGTAATGTGCGGGCCGTCGATGTCGAACAGGTGCGGCGTCAGGATGGCGCGTTCGGCCTTCGCTTCCGCATCCGCGTACAGGGCCCAGGGCAAGGCGATGCGCACGCCATCCATGACGCCCGCGTCGGCCAGCCACAGCACGGCTGCGCCCACGCCACCCCAGAATGGCGCCGAACGGCAGCGCTCAATCACGGCCCGGCACAGCTCGGCGCGCAGCGGCGCCTGCGTTTCATCGGCCACCAGCAGCGCGATATGCCAGTTGCCGCCCTGCTGGACTACTTGTTCGGGCGTGCGCACGTCCAGTTGCAGCGCGTCCGGCCCCAGCGCCCGCGCGCACAGGCGCAGCGGTTGCACCAGGCCCGCCCAGGTAATCGACTCGGCATCGCCGGCATGGACCAACAGCAGGCGCAGCGGTTTGTCGAGGCCGATACGGGAAAGATTAGCGAAAGACATCGGCGGGGCGGACCAGGGGCAAGGGCTGAGTTGCCCACATGATACCGGAGTTCCGCCCCATCGAACCCTTCATGCAATAACGCCGCTGCCCCGGCGGAAAAAAGCGGGATGGAAGGATATAATCACACCCCATGGGTGAACGATATTTAAAAAGTATCCGGCTGCTGGCCGAATGCATGCAAGGCTTCGAGCGGTTTTCAGGCGACTTCGTGCGCCAGTACGGCTTGACGCATGCGCAATTCGACATCATTGCCACGCTCGGCAACACCTGCGGCATGTCCTACAAGGAGCTGGGCCAGAAAACCCTGATTACCAAGGGCACCTTGACGGGCGTGGTGGACCGGCTGGAGCAAAAGGGGCTGGTGGTCCGCGAACGTTGCACGAAAGACAAGCGCTCCTACTTCGTGCGCTTGAGCTGCGAGGGTGAACAGGTGTTCCATGACGTGTTCCCCAAGCTGACACAGCAGGGACAGCGCTTGTTTGACGGCTATACCGAAGACGATTTCATGCGCTTGGAAACCACCCTGGCAAGCCTGAAACACGCCATCGCCAACGGCCACAGTTGATAATTCACCAAGCACATTCAAACAAGACAAAGGAAACCAAGTTGAAAACTACACTACTCGACGGCAAAAAGCCCGCTCATTTCGATAAACACATCATCGGCAATCTGCTGCTCAACGCCAGCACGCCGGAACTGGTACGCCAGGAAAAACTGATCATCGGCGTGCGCAACGAAGACGGCGAAATCTACCGCCTGATCGGCGCCACCAAGCACAACAGCTTCATGAATGCCGTCGAGGAACTCTTCGACCTGGGCTTGACGGATGAGCTGGAAGACAGCGACGAGCTGGTCGAAGGCTGCGACGCGATCTTCAGCGAATCTGACTGATAGCGCTCGCATAATCCAAAAAGGGCATGCCGCTGATCCAGTGGCCTGCCCTTTTTCCGTTTACGGGGATTTACTTGCCTTTTACTCGCTTGTTTGCGAAAAGATCACGGTTAAAAAGTTCCGTACGGAAATATTGCGAGTATAATTTTTTCAATGAACAGACTCGACGCCTTTAAAAGCATCGCCGCACAAGCCGCTCGTGGCGAGCTGACCTTTCCTGCCAATGTGAACGCTTCGCTCAAGCTGCAAGAGGCGCTGGCCGATCCCGACTGCCATATCGAGGCCGCCGCCAAGCTGGTGCAAGCCGACCCGCTGCTGGCCGCGCGCACGGTGGCCATCGCCAATTCGGTGGCGTTCAACCGCTCCGGCAATGAAATCACCAGCGTACGCAATGCCGTGCAACGGCTCGGCGTGCGTACCCTGCAGTCGGTGGTAGCGTCGCTGATCGTACGCCAGCTGGGCAGCACCATTACCGATCCCGTGCTGCAGGCGAAGGCCAAGCAGCTGTGGGAACATACGGCCCACGTGGCGGCCCTGTCGCAGGTACTGGCTCGCCGCGTCACCAGGGTGGACCCGGATACGGCCCTGTTTGCCGGCATCATGCATGAAGTGGGCGGCTTTTATCTGCTGTCACGCGCAGCCGAATTCCCCGGCATCCTCGACGGCGAACCGCAGGACTGGGTCGAACATGGCGAACAAGCCATCGGCCATGGCGTATTGACCAAACTGAAGGTGCCGGAAGCGGTGATGGGCGCCATCGCTGCGCTGTGGGAAGGCTTGCGCGCCATCCCGCCCGAATCGCTGGGCGACACCTTGCTGCTGGCGAATGACCTGGCGCCGGTCTCGTCACCCCTCAACGAAAGTCCGGCCGCCATCGCCGTGCGCGCCGCCCGCGCCGCCGGCAGCATCGATTGCGTGATCGGCGATGCGACCCTGTCGAGCATCATGGAAGAATCGGACGATGAAGTGCAGTCGCTGCTGAAGGTGCTCGTGCATTAATCCTGTTTTACCGGCACCGGCGGCATGATCGGCACGCCCGGCGCCGGCTTCTTCACGTCAACGATCAGCACATGCTTGTCCATGGCCTGCGTTCCCTGCTTCTGCTGGGCGACTTGCGTGGCGACCGCCCGGGTGCTCAATAGTGGCTTCGGATGGCGTGGCATGAACATGGCGTACCTGCTGGCAGTGGGAGACGCCGCATATGTGCAGCGACGATCCAATTATCAAGCTCCGAACAAAAAAAACCCGCTCGAAAGCGGGTAAAGTCCAAAGCTAGGGATGTCCTGAAAGAGACAGCCCTATCTTATGTGGTGCGCCGCGTCGGCTCCGTGCGCTGGCACACTTAGCGGGCAGATTATCCCGGCAGCAGCTGCACATCCGTTTCCTGCCAGGCACGCAGCTGCCGCACGCGGGCAAACCAGGCCTCGATATGCTGGTACTGCGCCAGCGGCAGCCGCACGGCCTCGCTGTACATCAGCGGCGCGGCCACGGCGAAATCGGCCAGGGTCACAGCGTCTCCGCTGAGCCAGTCGCGCTGCGCCAGATGCGCGTCCAGCACCACGGCGCACTCATGCAGATCGCGCTCGCCGCGCGCCTCTTCCAGCGGGTCCGCCGGACCATTGCCCGTCATGCCCTTCCAGGCGCGTTCCCAGGCCAGCACGCTGATGGCCGGCGCGAAATGCTGCGCCGCCCAGAACAGCCAGCGGTTGACGTCGGCGCGTGCTTGCGGCGCCTGCGGATAAAGCGTCTGGCCCGGCACCTGCTCGGCCAGGTACTGCATGATGGCGCACGATTCCCACAGCAGGAAAGCGCCATCGGCCAGCACGGGCACCTTGCCGTTCGGGTTCAGTTCGCTCAGGCGGCGGCGGTCGTCTGCATTCATCAGGTCGACTTCGGCCAGTTCCAGAGGCAGGCCAAGGTGGATCGCCGTCATCAGGGCACGGCGGGCATTCGAAGACATGGGGTGGTGGTACAGGCGCATGGTAGATGGCTCCGGTGAGTGAAGAAGCCACCATCGTAGAACCAGTCACTGACAGTTTTTGTCAGGAGCGCATCTCAGGATTCCGGATCAATCTCGTGGGCCTTGCGCCAGGTATCCAACAGCACATGCCGCCGCGTGGGATAGCGCTCCTCGTGCCGCTGCACGTCGGCGATGCGGTCGATGCGGAAATGCCGGTAATCGCCACGCAGCTCGCACCAGGCGGCCAGCAGGCGCTTGCCTTCAAAAAAGGCCAGGGCAAACGGCCACACCGTGCGCGAGGTGGCGCTGCCATGCTCATCCTGATAGGCGAGCGTGAGCTTCTGTTCATAGCGGATGGCCTCGCGCACTGGCTGCACGTAGCGGTCGGCCGGCTGCGTGCCATCGGCGGGACGGCCCAGCGGCACCCACAAGCTGGTCTCGGCCATGCTGTCGCGCAGGTCGCGCGGCGAGGCGGCCGCGATCTTCGCCAGGGCATTGCTGGCCGCCTGCGCCAGGCCCGCATCGCCCTGGCGGCGCACCCAGCGCGCGCCCAGCACCAGCGCTTCCAGTTCATCGGGACCGAACATCAGCGGCGGCAGAAAGGCGCCACGGCGCAGCACATAGCCGATGCCGGCCTCACCCTGCAGGGGCGCGCCCAGTTCGGCCAGGGTCTGGATGTCGCGGTAAATCGTGCGCTCGGAAACGCCCAGCTGCTGCGCCAGCTGGGCCGCCGTGACGGGCACGCGCCTGGCGCGCATGGCGTCCATCAGCAGGAACAAGCGGCCGCTGCGGCTCATGGACAAGCCTGCAAAGCCTGGTCGCCCATCACCAGGGCCGACAGGGCCGGCACGTACAGATAGCCGTCTGGCGCCAGGCGCGCCGCGCGCGGGCCTTCGTCCACGCCAGCGATACCGTAGCAGCGCTGCAGCCGTGCTGCCCCCGGCCACCAGTGGACGGCAGCCTCCTGGTCGGGAAAGCGCTGGCGCACGCCATCGGCCTGCGCCGCCACCTGCCGGAAGTCGCGGTAGAAGGCGGGGACGATGCCCAGCTCCGCGGCAAAGGCCGCTTCCAGCGCCGCCACCTGCGCCAGTTGCACGGCCAGCGCCGCAGTTTCACGCTCCAGCTCATCGGCCGGTACGCCCGCCTCGATCAGGCTGCGGCGCATGTGCTGCGGGCCTTCCTGCGCGCGCAGGAAGGCCGACTCCTGCAGCGCCAGCACGGCGGTGTCTGGAATGCTTGTATGGTGCGCGGCCGGGAAAACGTACAGGGCACAGCTGCCGGCACACACGGTGTCGATGGCGAGGCTCCATTGCTGCTGGCGCAGGTAGCGCCCCAGCAGCATGGCCGCCGGCGGGTCGCCGCCTGCGCTATTGATGCGCAGCACGGTGGTCGCTGGCGTGGCCAGCTGCCGCAGCTGGTCCACGTCGCCCTCGGCGATGGCGCCGCGCAGGGCGATGGTATCGCTGCCTACGCGGCTCAATTCCGCGGCACTGCCCAGCGTGCCGATGCCCGCCATGAGGCCCATCACTATCAAACGCTTCATCGTCATCCGTTACAAAAAAAACGACCACCGCGCGGGTGATCGTTCTTGAATTCGTCATGCAACAAACTGCGCTTACACCACGGCGCCGTCAGTCTCGTCTTTTTCCTTGATCGGCTTGATCAAGTCTTCGCGCTTGACGCCCAGCCACATGGCGATCGAGGCCGCGACGAACACGGACGAGTAAATACCGAAGCAGATACCGATGGTCAGCGCCAGTGCGAAGTGGTGCAGGGTCTGGCCGCCGAAGACCAGCATCGACAGCACCATCATCTGGGTTGAACCGTGGGTGATGATGGTACGCGAAATGGTGCTGGTGATCGCGCTGTCGATCACTTCATGCACGCTCGCCTTGCGCTGCTTGCGGAAGTTTTCGCGGATACGGTCAAAGATCACCACCGATTCGTTGACCGAGTAGCCCAGCACCGCCAGGATCGCCGCCAGCACCGTCAGCGAGAATTCCCACTGGAAGAAGGCAAAGAAGCCCAGGATGATCACCACGTCATGCAAGTTGGCGATAATGGCCGACACGGCGTATTTCCATTCGAAGCGCACGGCCAGATAGGCCATCACGCCCAGGATCACCACCACCAGCGCGTTCAGACCGTTCTGCGTCAATTCGTCGCCCACTTGCGGGCCGACGAATTCGACTTTCTGCAGCACCAGCGCTTCGTTGCCGGCGGCGTCCAGGCAGGCGGTCTTGATGACGTGCTCGCCCTTGTCGGTGACGGTATCGATGCCCTTGGTCGTGCCTTGCTCGACCTTGCACAGGGTTTCGAACACGCGCTGCGAGGTATTCGCGGCAGTCACGCCCTTTTCCACCGGCAGGCGGATCATCACGTCGCGCGCCGTATCGAAGCTGGTCACGCCAGGCTCTTCGTAGCCCATGCCGATCAGGGTGCCGCGTATGCCTTCAAGGTTGGCCGCTTTCGGGTACTTCACCTCCAGCACGGTGCCGCCCTTGAATTCCACGGACAGGTGCAAGCCCTTGTGGAACAGGAAGAAGACGGCGGCAAGGAAGGTCACGGCCGAAATGACGTTGAAAATCAACGCATGGCGCATGAAGGGAATATCTTTTTTGATCCGGAAAAATTCCATGAAATCCTCTGAGTTCTATTCTGTGCGTCCGGCGGTTGTGCCACCGGACGCGATCGCTGTTGTCGCTATTGGGTGAGTCAGGGCCGCCGCTTATTTGCTCGTGCCCGGCACCCACACCGTGCCGATCGACAAGGTCGTCAGCTTTTTCTTGCGGCCATACCAGAGGTTGACCACGCCGCGCGACACGAACACGGAGGAGAACATCGACGTCAGGATGCCCAGGCAATGCACGACGGCAAAGCCGCGTACGGGACCGCTGCCGAAGGCCAGCAACGCCAGGCCGACGATCAGGGTGGTCACGTTCGAGTCGAGAATCGTGGCCCATGCACGGTCGAAGCCGGCGGAGATCGCCGCTTGTGGCGTACTGCCGGCACGCAACTCTTCACGGATACGTTCATTGATCAGCACGTTGGCGTCAATCGCCATGCCCAGCGCCAGCGCGATCGCGGCGATACCTGGCAGTGTCAAGGTCACCTGGATCATGGACAGCAAGCCGACCAGCAACAGCAGGTTGGTGGCCAGGGCCAGCACGCTGAAGGCGCCGAACAGCATGTAGTAGGCGATCATGAAGATGGCGATGGCGATGAAGCCATACAAGGTCGAGTGGAAGCCCTTGGCGATGTTTTCCGCGCCCAGTTGCGGTCCGATCGTGCGTTCTTCGATGACGGTCATCGGTGCGGACAAGGCGCCCGAGCGCAGCAGCAGCGCCAGTTCATTCGCGTTTTCCGCGCCGCCCATTCCGGTGATCTGGAAGCGCGAGCCGAGTTCCTGCTGAATGGTCGCAACCGACAGCACTTCCGGCTTGCCCTTTTCAAACAGCACGATGGCCATGCGCTTGCCCACGCGCTCACGCGTCGCTTCGCGCATCTTGCGGCCGCCGTCGCCGTTCAGGTCGATCGACACGGCCGCTTGCTGGTTCTGGTCGAAGCTGGCCGTCGCGCTGGAGATATAGTCGCCCGTCAGGATCACGTCTTTCGACAGGACGACAGGCACGCCCTTGCCAACCGTAAACAGTTCCGAGTTGAACGGAATGGCGCTCGACAGTTCCGTGCCAGGCACGATGCCTTCGTCGACCAGGCGCACTTCCAGCGTCGCCGTGCGGCCGATGATGGCTTTCGCGCGGGCCACGTCCTGTACGCCAGGCAGTTGCACCACGATACGGTCAGGACCTTGCTGCTGGATCAGCGGCTCGGACACGCCCAGCTCATTGACGCGCTTGGACAGGGTGGAGATATTCTGTTTCACGCCTTCGTCGATGGTCGCTTTCAGGGCCGCCGGTTTCAGGGTGATGTTCAGTTTCAAATCGCTGCCTTCGCCCGCATCGGCGAAAGCCAGTTCCGACATCTGGTCGGACAGCACATTCTTGGCCTTCAGGCGCGTTTCCGCGTCACGGAAGTTGATCTGCACGCTGTCACCCACGCGCTCGATGCCGGCGTGACGGATATTCTTGTCGCGCAGCACGCTACGCGCGGCGGACTGGACGCCCTGAATTTTCTTGTTCAGTACGGCTTTCGCATCGACCTGCATCAGGAAGTGCACGCCACCGCGCAAATCCAGGCCCAGGTACATGGGCAAGGCATGCAATTTTTGCATCCACATCGGCGTATTGGCTTGCAGGTTGACCGTCACGATGTACGCAGGGTCGCTGGCATCCGTATTCAGGTCCTTTTCCAGCACCAGTTTTGCCTTGAATTGGGTATCGGGATCGGCGAAACGCACGCGCACGGAGGCGAGGTTGCCAGCGCCATCCATGGTCACACCTTCCGACTTGACGTTTTCTTTCGTCAATATTTCCGCGACTTGCGTCATCAGATCGCCCGTCACTTTGACGGTCGACTTGCCGCTGGTTACTTGCAGCGCCGGTGATTCACCGAAATAATTGGGTGCCGTATAGAGTGCGCCCAGCAATAAGGCGACGACGATGATGATGTATTTCCAGGCAGGATAGCGATTCATATTGATTCAGCGTTCAGTGTTGAGCGTCGGAGGCGTCGCGAGGGGCGGCGGATAGCCGCCCCGGTCATCATTGCCTAGGCAATGACAGCGAGGAATTACAGCGCCTTCAGGGTGCCTTTAGGCAGCAAGGTGGTGATGGAGCTCTTTTGCACCGTGACTTCGGTGCCGGTCGCCACTTCGATGGTGACGTAAGCGTCCACTACCTTGACAACACGGCCCAGCATGCCGCCAGCGGTGACGACTTCGTCACCCTTGGCCAGCGCATCCATCATCGCCCGTTGTTCTTTGGCGCGTTTTTGCTGTGGACGGATCATCAGGAAATACATGACCACGAACATCAATACCAGCGGCAGGAAGCTGGTCAGGTTGCCGCCGAAGCCCAGGGCGTCGGTTGGGGCTTGCGCATAAGCGTTGGAAATGAAAAACACGGTGACTCCAGTTCTAATCAGTTTGAAAAAATAGCGCTGTATTCTAGCATTGGCTATACGTCATAACCCGAATTGCAGGCATGGCAACTTTAAGTGGGGCTAAAAAGGCATTATGCAATGCTTTATCGCCCCAGTCCAAGCACCAATACACAAAACTTCCAGCGCTGCCACCGCCAGGGCTCAAGCTAAGCTTTTCTTAAGTTCCGCGTGCGCGTTCCGCATGGAATTGCAGGGTAAACGCGTGGAAACGGTCTTCATCCAGCGCTTCACGCATCTGGCGCATCAAGTCCAGGTAGTAATGCAGGTTGTGGATGGTGTTCAGGCGCGCGCCGAGGATTTCCTTGGAACGGTGCAAATGGTGCAGGTAGGCGCGCGAAAAGTTGCGGCAGGCGTAGCAGCTGCAGGTCTCATCGAGTGGCGCCTGGTCTTCCTTGTACTTGGCATTCTTGATCTTGATGTCGCCAAAACGGGTAAACAGCCAGCCGTTGCGGGCGTTACGCGTCGGCATGACGCAATCGAACATGTCGATGCCGTTCGACACGCCGGCCACCAGGTCTTCCGGCGTGCCCACGCCCATCAGGTAATGCGGCTTGTTGGCCGGCAGGCGCGGGCCCACGTGGGCCAGCATGCGCATCATGTCTTCCTTCGGCTCGCCGACGGACAGGCCGCCGATGGCGATGCCGGGGAAATCGATCTCTTCGAGCTTGGCCAGCGACTCGTCGCGCAGCATTTCGAACATGCCGCCCTGCACGATGCCGAACAGCGCGTTCGGGTTTTCGCCGCGGTGGAACTCGTCCTTCGAGCGCTGCGCCCAGCGCAAGGACATGCGCATCGACTTGGCCGCTTCCTCGATGGTGGCCGGGCGGCCAGCAATCTCGTACGGCGTGCATTCGTCGAACTGCATGACGATGTCGGAATTCAAGACGCGCTGCACCTGCATCGACACTTCCGGCGAGAGGAACAGTTTATCGCCGTTGATGGGCGAATTGAAATGCACGCCCTCTTCCGTGATCTTGCGCATGGCGCCCAGCGAAAACACCTGGAAGCCACCCGAATCGGTCAAAATCGGCTTGTTCCAGCCCATGAAACCGTGCAAGCCGCCGAATTTCTCCATGACGGTGTTGCCAGGACGCAACCACAAGTGAAACGTGTTACCCAGGATGATCTGCGCGTCGATCTCATTGAGTTCCAGCGGCGACATGGCTTTCACGGTGCCGTAAGTGCCCACTGGCATGAAGATCGGCGTCTGCACGACGCCATGGTTGAGTTTCAAGGTGCCGCGGCGTGCCTTGGTCAGGCCGCTCGTGTCGGTCTTGAGTAGTGTAAATTCCAGCATGGTCAGTCTTTCACGGGAGTATCAAGGTTCAGTGCAGCGCGCGATTGCGTGGTCAGCAGCATCGCATCGCCATAGCTGAAGAAACGGTAGTTCTGCGCGATCGCATGCGCGTAGGCGCTGCGGATCGGCGCATAGCCGGCAAAGGCCGATACCAGCATGAGCAGGGTCGACTTCGGCAAATGGAAATTGGTGATCAGCCGCGTCACCGTTTTAAAAGCATAGCCGGGCGTGATGAACAGGGCCGTATCGGCGCTGCCCGCCACCAGCTGGCCGCTTTGCGAAGCCGATTCCAGCGCGCGCAAGCTGGTCGTGCCGACGGCCACCACGTCGCGCCCGGCAAGTTGGGCGGCACGCACGGCGTCGACGGTGTCCTGCGGCATGGTGTACCACTCGGTGTGCATCTTGTGTTCGGCCAGTACTTCCGTGCGCACGGGCTGGAAAGTGCCGGCGCCCACGTGCAGGGTCACATAGGCAAAGTTGACGCCCTTCGCTTTCAACTGGTCGAGCAGGGCCTGGTCGAAATGCAGGCCGGCCGTCGGCGCGGCGACAGCGCCGGGCACCTTGTTGAACACGGTCTGGTAGCGCGTCTCGTCAAATTCGTCCGCATCGTGCTCGATGTACGGCGGCAGTGGCAGCCGGCCATGCGCCTCGATCAGCTCGAACACGTCGGCCTCGAAGTGCAAGGTAAAGAATTCGCCGGCGCGCTGGCCTACCGTCACATCGAAGGCGTCGGCCAGGCGGATGCGGCAGCCGGGCGGCGGCGACTTCGAGGCGCGCACCTGGGCCAGCACGGTGCGGTCGTCCAAGACACGCTCGACGAGCGCCTCTATCTTGCCGCCGCTTTCCTTCACGCCAAAGAAGCGCGCCTTGAGTACGCGGGTATCGTTCATTACCAGCAGGTCGCCCGCTTGCAACAGCCCGACGATGTCGGCAAAGCTGCGGTCGACCAGGGCATCGCCGTCCAGATGCAACAGGCGCGAAGCGCTGCGCTGGGCCAACGGAGTTTGCGCAATGTTTTCTTGCGGCAAATTAAAATCGAAATCGGAAAGCGAATACATGCGTTTTGCTTCAAAAGTACGTCAAAAATGATTAGGAGTGCGCAATGGAACATCTGGCACTATACTGTGCGCCTATACAGGCATTACAATAATCCGCCGCAACAAATTATGACTGCGGTACGCACAGGGTGTGCCGGACAACCCTCTATTTTACGCTAGCGGCACAAAAATCTCCGATATGTCCGAACCCAAGCCCGATCTTCCTCCCACAGCCAAGCCTGCCGCGAAGCCGAAAGCCGCCAAAAAAGCGGTCAGCACGGAAAGCCGGCTGGCCAAACTGGGCTTGCGCACGGATATGGACCTGGTGCTGCACTTGCCGATGCGCTACGAGGATGAGACGAAGGTCTACACGATACGCGATGCCTGCCTGCGCGGCGGCGAGTCGTGGCAAGTGGAAGGCGTCGTCACCAAGTGCGAAGTCAATTTCAAGCCGCGCAAGCAATTGCTGGTGACGATCGCCGACGAAACGGGCAATTTGCTGCTGCGCTTCATGAATTTCTACGGTAGCCAGGTCAAGCAACTGGCCGAAGGCACGCGAGTACGCGCGCGTGCCGAACTCAAACACGGCTTTTTCGGCGCCGAGATGGTGCACCCGACGTATAAAGTCGTCAACGAGGGCGCGCCGCTGCCCACGGCCCTGACGCCCGTGTACCCGTCCGGCGAAGGCTTGTCGCAGCACGTGCTGCGGCGCGAGATCGCCGACGCCATGCGCCGCATCGACTGGCACGATACCTTGCCTGACGATTTGTTGCGCCAGATGCAGCTGTCGCCGTTCCGCGCCGCCGTGCATTTGCTGCACTATCCGCCGCAGGACATCGATGAAAGCGCGCTGATGGACCGTTCGCACCCGGCCTGGGTGCGCATGAAATTCGATGAGCTGCTGGCGCAGCAGCTGTCGCTGAAACGCGCCCAGCGCGCGCGCCGCTCGAAAGGCGCCGCACAGCTAGCAGTCGTCGGTACCCTGTCGCATGCCTTTGGTGCCGCCCTGCCCTTCAAGCTGACGGGCGCACAGGCCCGCGTGCTCGAGGAAATCCGCGCCGACCTGCACCAGCCGTATCCGATGCAGCGCTTGCTGCAAGGCGACGTCGGCAGCGGCAAGACGGTGGTGGCGGCATTGTCCGCCACGCAAGCGATCGACAGCGGCTACCAGGCCGCGCTGATGGCGCCCACGGAGATCCTGGCGGAGCAGCACTTCCGCAAGATCGCTGCCTGGATGGAGCCGCTGGGCGTGAAGGTAGCCTGGCTGACGGGCAGCCTGAAGAAAAAGGAAAAGACGGCAGCGCTGGCCCTGATTGAATCGGGCGAGGCGCAACTGGTGATCGGCACGCATGCACTGATCCAGGACAATGTGCTGTTTGCCAAACTGGGCCTGGTGATCGTCGACGAGCAGCACCGCTTCGGCGTGGGTCAGCGCCTGACCCTGCGCAACAAGGGCGACAGCGCGGCCGTGCCGCACCAGCTGATGATGTCGGCCACGCCGATCCCGCGCACCCTGGCCATGACGTATTACGCCGACCTGGAAGTGTCAGTGATCGACGAGCTGCCGCCCGGACGCAGCCCCATCGTCACGCGCGCCATTGACCAGAACCGGCGCGACGAAGTCATCGCCCGCGTGTATGCGGCCGCGCTGGAAGGCCGGCAAGTGTACTGGGTCTGCCCGCTGATCGAGGAATCGGAAGCGCTGCAGCTGCAAACGGCCACCGACACTTACATGATGCTGGCCGAAGCCCTGCCCGCGCTGCAGGTGGGCCTCGTGCACGGCCGCTTGAAGCCGGCGGAAAAGCAGGAAGTGATGGATGCCTTCATCGCCGGCCATATCCACGTGCTGGTGGCCACCACCGTCATCGAGGTGGGCGTCGACGTACCGAACGCCTCGCTGATGGTGATCGAGCACGCCGAGCGTTTTGGCTTGTCGCAGCTGCACCAGTTACGTGGCCGCGTGGGCCGCGGCACGGCGGCCAGCGTCTGCCTGCTGCTGTATCAAGGCCCCTTGGGCGGCGTGGCGCGCCAGCGTTTGATGACCATGCGCGAGACGACGGACGGTTTTGAAATTGCCCGCCGCGACCTGGAAATCCGCGGCCCCGGGGAGTTTCTTGGCGCGCGCCAGTCCGGCCAGGCCATGCTGCGCTTCGTCGACCTGGAGACGGATCAATGGCTGGTAGATCAGGCGCGCGACGTGGCGCACGACCTGCTGCACGCCACCACCGCGACGGCGGCGGCCACCGTGGAAGCGCATCTGGCGCGCTGGCTGGGTGGCAAGGAAGAGTTTTTAAAGGTGTAAATCTGGTATTGCTGGCTTTTAGGTGTTGTCGGATTACGCGATAGACGTGGCGGCAGGTCGGGTAGGTCGGATTAGCGTAGCGTAATCCGACTTCTGACGTAATCCGACAACATTGTTAGCGCTCCTCACTCCCGCCCAACACCCTCAATCGCCACACCGTCCCCACCCCAATCCTCTGCACACAAGCCATGCTTGACATACCGGTGAAAACTGGAATACGGCCAATCGATAACTTTGCCCACTAAACCATGTTTGACAGGGTTGTAATGGATGTAATCGACATGATTTATCAATTCGCGTTCGTCGCGTAGCACATGCTCCCAGTAGCGATGCTGCCAAACGTCTTTCAATCCTGCATGCTTGCTGAACCACGTCTTGATCAGCCTCCAGCGCGTCATGAAATCGGCATCGCCTTCAGGCAGGGTCCAGATGCAGTGCAGGTGATCGGGCAGAATGACAATGGCTTCGATGGCGAATGGCCGTTTCTGGCGCACGACGCGAAAAGCATCCCGCAGCACGTCCACGGCAGTGGCGGTAGCAAAAACGGGCCGGCGACGGGCAGTCACCACCGTGAAGAAAAAACTGCCGCCTGGCTGGTATGCGCGTAGGTACTGCATGATTTCAGGGGATTGTCGGATTACGGTCTGCGGCCTAAGCGCCATCAATATTGCTTATTTCCCGATGTTGTCGAATTACGGCCTGCGGCCTAAGCGCCATCGATATTGCTTATTTCCCGGTGTTGTCGGATTACGGCCTGCGGCCTAATCCGACCTACGCGAAAAGACACCGCAATAGGTCGGGTAGGTCGGATTAGCGTAGCGTAATCCGACTTCTGGCGTAATCCGACTTCCAGCGTAATCCGACTTTTCGCAAACTACCTTGCGCCCGCGCAGTCTACATACACATCCAGAAGCGGTTCGCCAGGTCGAGCATGAAGTCCGGCCGCAGATAGGCCAGGAAGACGATGGCCAGCAGCGCGGCGCCAGCCAGGCGCCACAGCCATGTGCGCCAGCTGGCCATTACGCGGCCACCGCCACGCGCTTGACGGCGCGCTCGTCGATGGGCAGGTTGATCAGTGCGGCCAGCAAGCCCAGGCCGATGGTGATCATCCAGACGATGTGGTAACTGCCCTGGTGCTCGTACAGATAGCCGCCCAGCCACGCGCCCAGAAAACTGCCCACCTGGTGAGAGAAGAACACCATCCCGGCCAGCATCGACAGGTGCTTGACGCCGAAGATGCCGGCGATGATGCCGTTCGTCAGCGGCACCGTCGACAGCCACAGCACGCCCATGCCGGCGGCAAACAGGTACACCGACCACGCCGACAAGGGCGCCAGCAGGAACACGGTGATGACCACGGCGCGCGTCACGTAGATGGCCGACAGCAGGTAGCGCTTGGCAATCTTGCCACCGAGTTTGCCCGCGTAATAGGAGCCAACGATATTGAACAGGCCGATCAGCGCCAGCGCCGTGACGGCGATGTTCGGATTCATCAGGCCCTGGTCCTTCAGGTAGGCCGGCAAATGCACGCCGATGAAGACCAGCTGGAAACCGCAGACAAAATACCCTGCCAGCAGCAGCCAGAACGAGCGGCTGGCGATGGCTTCGCTGAAGGCCGCGCCAACGCTTTGCTGCGGGCCACTGGCGTGCGAGACGGGTGGCTCGCGCAAATAAAAGGCCATCGGGATCATGGCCAGCAGCACCAGCGCGGCCAGCACATAGAAGGCGTTCTGCCAGCCCACGGCGGAAATCAGTTGCTGCTCCACCGGCATCATCAGGAACTGGCCAAACGAGCCGGCCGCCGACGAGATGCCGAAGGCCCACGAGCGCTGCTCGGGCGGCGCGCTGCGGCCGATGATGCCGCTGATGGCACCAAAGGCAGTGCAGGCCAGCGCCAGGCCGATGAAGATGCCGGAACCGGCGATGAACAGGGCCGGTTGCGTCACGAGCGCCATCCACACCAGGCCCGCCATGTAGCTGATGGCGCCGACGATGACGACGCGCATGGTGCCGAAACGGTCGGCCGCCATGCCGGCGAACGGGCCGAAGACGCCCCACATCAGGTTTTGCATGGCCAGCGCCAGCGAATACGTTTCGCGCGTCCAGCCATTCGCTTGCGAGATCGGCTGCATCCAGAAGCCCAGGCCGTGGCGCACGCCCATCGCCAGGGTCAGGACGACGCCGCTGGCGATCAGGACGGTTTTCAGGCTGGGACGGGATGAGTGCAATGTCATGGAGGATTCCTGTTTGGGCCTGTTCACGCCTGGTCGGCGCTGAGGTCGGAGCGATACACCAGACCGATCTGGCCGCGCATGGTGTCAAGGTTGTGCATCAGCGCCACGCTGTCGGCGTGCGGCATGACGGGGCTTTCCAGCAGGCCGGCGCGGATGCAGCGCATCGCTTCGATCGCCTCATGCGCGTAGCCATTGCCCAAGTGGGGCATGGCGACGACGCGGCGTTCGCCATCCATCGTTTCGACGATCAGATGATCGGGTTTGTAAAAACGGTTGGGCAGGCGAATCCGCCCCAGGCTGCCGGAAATGGTCATTTCCGTCGGCGTTTGCGCGCGCAGGCTACAGGCGCAGGACGAGGTGCCGCCACCCGCGTGCAGCAAGGAAAATACGACCTGCTCATCGACACCGGTGGCACCCATTTCAGCGAGCGCCTGCACCTGCGATACCGGGCCGAGGAAGAACGCCGCCATCGACAGCGGATAGATGCCCACGTCGAGCAGCGCGCCACCTCCCAGCTCCGGATTGAACATGCGGTGCTCGGGCGGGAAATTGGCGACAAAGCCGATATCGGCCTGCACCTGCTGCAGCACGCCGATTTCACCGCTGGCGATGATACGCTGCGCTTCCTGCACGGCGGGCAGGAAGCGGCTCCACATGGCTTCCATCAAAAACAGCTTTTTTTCGCGTGCCATATCGACCACGGCCTGCGCTTCGCGCGCGTTCATGGTGAACGGTTTTTCGCACACGACGTGCTTGCCGGCGGCCAGGCACAGCAAGGCGTTTTCCGCATGCAGGGTGTGCGGCGTGGCGATGTAGATCACGTCCACGCCGGGGTCCATGGCCAGCGCCTGGTAGGAACCGTGGCAACGTTCGATGCCGAATTCGGCGCCGAAGGCCTGTGCGCTGGCATCGCTGCGCGAAGCGACCGCCACCAGCTGCGCGCCGGGCGCATCGCGCAAGCCCTGGGCCATCGCGCGGGCGATCTTGCCGGTGCCGAGGATGCCCCAGCGGACGGTATTTTCCATGCTATTGATCTCTTTCTGCGCCAGCTGCCTTGCGCTTCGGGCGGAACACCGCCGCGTCATTGTAAAAATCGTCGTCCTGCCCCTCGCACCAGCCGGGCAAACCCAGCACGGGTAGCGGCGTGAAGTCTGCAGTGGTGAGGCCTTGCTGGGCCAGGTCTTGCGCCACGCGCTCGTCGAGCCAGGCGCGGCGTGCCGCATCATCGAGTGCGAAGTAGGCGTCGCCGGCAAAGATCACGCGCGTATGCGCCGTGATGGCCTTGCGCGGCGCCACCAGTTTTTCCATCAGCGCGTGGCCAAACAGCCAGACTTCGGCGTCGCCGCCGGTGCCAAATTTCTCGCGCTGCGCAATGAACGCGCTGCGCCAGTCGTGTCCGCGCAAGGCCGCTTCCAGCGCGCGTCCGGCATCGCTGTCGCGCAGCACCAGCAAGGCGGAATTCTCATCGAAAATCGTCGCGCCATCGCGTGCCGGACCACGCGACTTGCCGACGCCGGACAGGGCAATCTGCGCCGCCTGCAGCGCGTTCAATTGCCGCTTGATGCGCGGGAAGGTGAGCCACACGAGCGCGTTGAAAAAATCGTGCAGATTGTCGCGCGTGGGCACGCCGCCCGTCGCGCCGATGAACTCTTCGTAGGCCACGCCTTCGGGCAAGTCCGCTTGCGGCACGAAGGCCAGCGGCAGGCCGGTGGGATTGCGCAAGTCCAGCGCGCGCGCCCGTCCGTTCAGCGCCACGATCACCGTGTCGCGCTGCAGGTCCAGCTGCCGTCGCGCCGGCAGCACCGTGGCAAACCAGGGGCGGGTCCAGTCTATCGATGGCAGCATGGAGCGCTTAGACCATTTTCCAGTTGATCTGCTCGCCCGCGTTGAGCGGAATCACATGGCTGTCGCCCAGCGGCAGCGAGGCTGGCAAGGTCCAGCTTTCGCGCTTCAGGGTGATGCTGTCCGTGTTGCGCGGCACGCCGTAGAAGGCCGGGCCGTGGAAGCTGGCGAACGCTTCCAGTTTATCCAGCGCGCCGGCCCGTTCGAACGCTTCGGCATACATTTCCATCGCGTGCAGGGCCGTGTAGCAACCGGCGCAGCCGCAAGCCATTTCCTTGGCGCCTTGCGCGTGCGGCGCCGAGTCGGTGCCGAGGAAGAAACGCTCGTCGCCGCTGGCGGCGGCCGTCATCAGCGCCAGGCGGTGCTCTTCGCGCTTCAGGATGGGCAGGCAGTAGTAATGCGGACGGATGCCGCCCTTGAAAATCTCGTTGCGGTTGTACAGCAGATGATGCGCCGTGATGGTGGCGGCGATCGGGCCTTCCGCTTCGGCCACATACTGCGCCGCATCCTTGGTGGTGATGTGCTCGAACACCACGGACAGGGCCGGGAAGGCGCTGCGCAGCGGACGCATCACGCGCTCGATGAAGACGGCTTCGCGGTCGAAGATGTCAATTTCCGGGTCCGTCACTTCGCCGTGCACGAGGAAGGGCATGCCCACTTCCTGCATCACTTCGAGCACCTTGTAGCAATTCTTCAAATCCGTCACGCCCAGGTCGGAATTCGTCGTGGCACCGGCCGGATACAATTTGACAGCCTGCACGATGCCGCTGTCCTGCGCGCGGCGAATTTCGTCGGGCGAAGTATTGTTCGTCAGGTACAGCACCATCAGCGGATCGAAGTTCACGCCTTGCGGCACGGCGGCCAGGATGCGCTCGCGGTAGGCGCTGGCATCGGCCGTGGTGGTGACGGGCGGTTTCAGGTTCGGCATGACGATGGCGCGGCCAAACTGGCGCGCGCTGTGCGGCAGCACGCTGGCCATGACGGCGCCATCGCGCAGGTGCAAATGCCAGTCATCCGGACGGGTAATGGTGATGGAGGATGGAACGGCGGCTGGGGTGTGATCGAGTGTGGACATGGCGGCTGCTCTCAGGCGGTCATTGCGAATAACGCCATTTTACCAGCCGCGGGGCAGCAGCACAGGCCGGGGGACGCGAGTGAGGAAGCTCAGGCGACAGCCAGTTTCAGATGGCCGATAGCGTTGGCGGCCGGCTTGACGCTGATCTCGATGTCGTAACCGAGGCGGTTCAGGCAATCCATCAGTTTGCGTTCGGACAGACCGGAAAAATCGCCACGCAACATGCCTGACACCTTGGGTTGCGCGATCCCCATGCGCCGCGCCGCTTCTTCCTGCGTCAATTCCAGCTTGCGCATGGCATTGCGGATTTCCCCCACCAGGCCGGACTTGATTTGCAGCTTGTCGGCGCCGGGCAGGCCCAGGTCGGCAAAGACGTTACCGCTGGACAGTTCAAACTCGGTCTCATCGACGATATGTTTTTTCATGGCGTAACTCCTCGATCCATTGTTGTGCACTCTGCAGGCGGGCGCGCACCGGATCCATTTCCTGCTTCGGCGTCGCGATACCGCTCTTGCTCTTCTTTTGGAAGCAGTGCAGCACGAACACCTCCTCCTCGAACTTCACCGTGTAGACGGCGCGATAGGTGCCACCCACACCATCGTCGATGATTTCCAGCACGCCAGCACAGCCAAAACCGTGCAATACCTTGGCGCTGTCATGGCGGTCACTGCGCTGCGCCAGGTCCGGCGCATGGCCGAAGAATGAACGGATGTCCACAGGCAAGGCCATCAACTCTTTCTTGGTGGAAGCAACCCACACCAGCGGCTTGTGAGGCTTTGGAGTGACCTTCATGAATTATACCTTTATTAGTATAAAAAGGAAGGATTTGACTGGTAAAGAATCAGCGTACGGCGGATTGACTGGAGATCGTTTTCGGCAAACCAAGCGCGAGCGGCTGACAGACGGCAAAACGGCCGGTATCAACCGGCCGTTTTTACTAAAAGAGAACGCAGAAGATCAGGACTTGGCCGGCGCCGTCTCCTGCTGCGCCACCCAGGCGCGAATATCGGCCAGCATCTGGTCCAGCGCGGCGCGGTCGTACACGTGGCCACGGCTGACCACCAGGCGGATCTGGCGCGTGGCTTTGATGTCCTGCAGCGGGTTCGCGTCGAGCACCAGCAAATCGGCCGCCTTGCCGGCCGCCACGCTGCCGTAGCGCTCCAGCTTGCCCAGGAAGCGGGGACCGTTGATGACAGCCGACTGCAAGGCTTGCTGCGGCGTCAGGCCGTACTGCACGTACAGGCCGATTTCATCGTGCAGGGCCTGGCCCGGATAGTCGAAGGAATTCAAAAAGCCCGCATCGGTGCCGGCGATGATGCTCACGCCCTGCTGCTGCAAAATCGGCAGCAGCTTTGCCGATTGCTCGAACTGCGCATGGCGCTGGGCGATCGCTTCCGGGCCATCCTTGGCGGCGCGCTGCACGCGCCAGTCGTAGGTGGCGCGCAAGCCCTTGCCGATGTATTGCAGGGCGGGATCGTGCGTGTGGTCTTCACGGTCCAGGTAAGCCGTCACGCGCGAACCCCACAGGGTCGGCACGATGGCCGTGCCGCGTGCAGCCAGGTAGCTGAAGGCCTTGCGCGCCGTCGGCTCGTCGTAGCTTTGCACGCTGGCGTGCATGGCTTCCTTGCCCGTCATCGCGCCGGCGGCCACCTTGTCCGTCAGCTCCTGCTCGCGCGGCGTGGTGGCGCGCAGCAGGTACGATTGATGTTCGATCGTGCCCAGGCCCGCATCGGCCATCTGCTCCAGGGTCAGCTGCACAGGGATATGGCCCGAAGTGCGCATGCCCCGCTCGCGCGCCTGGCGCAGCGCTTCCAGGTACAGCTCCGGCTTCAGGGTGTTTTCCGTGATTTTCACGAAGTCGACCTGCTGCGCCTGCAGGCCATCGAGCGCGCGGGTGACCTCCTGCGGCGTGCCCACTTCGATGGTGCCCTTCCATAGCGGCTTGATGCCTTCGAGCTTGGCGCCGGACGTGAAAATCGTCGGGCCTTGCAGCTGGCCCGCGTTGATTTGCTGGCGCCATGCCAGCACCGTGTCGGGCAAGTCGCCCGAGCAGTCGCGCACCGTGGTGATGCCATGCGCCAGGTACAAAGGCAACAGCTGCTTGTTCTCGTCGATCAGCTCGGGGCCGCCGCCGAAATGCACGTGCGTATCCCACAGGCCCGGCATCAGGTATTTGCCGGGCAGGCGGATGGTCCGCTTCGGCGCGTAGCTGCGCAGCTGCGCGTCATCGACGACGGCGACGATGCTGTCGCCCCTGAGCAGCACCGTTTTTCCGGCGACCGCCTTACCGGCAGCAACGTCGATCAGGGTGGCGTCGCGCAGGGCGATGTCGACGGCGATCCTGTCGGCCGCGTGGGCATGCGCGAGCAGGCCCAGCGCCAGCATGGCACCGGCTAAGTGTTTCATGTCAGGCATTCGCACTCAACTTCAAAGTGATGAACAATTAATGGATGATCTTGGCCAGGAAATCGCGCGCGCGGTCCGAGCGCGTGGTGTTGAAGAAGTCATCCTTGCTGCAATCCTCGATGATCTTGCCCTGGTCCATGAAGACGATGCGGTTGGCCACGCGCCTGGCAAAGCCCATTTCATGGGTGACGACCATCATCGTCATGCCTTCCTGCGCCAGGCCCACCATCACGTCGAGCACCTCGTTGATCATTTCCGGATCGAGCGCCGAAGTGGGCTCGTCGAACAGCATGGCGATCGGGTCCATCGACAGCGCACGGGCGATCGCCACGCGCTGCTGCTGGCCGCCCGACAGCTGGCCGGGGAATTTATCCTGCTGCGACAGCAGGCCCACGCGGTCCAGGTATTTCAAGCCCTTGGCATTGGCTTCGTCGGCGCTGCGACCGAGCACCTTGATCTGGCCGATGGTCAGGTTTTCGCGGATGGACAGGTGCGGAAACAGCTCGAAATTCTGGAACACCATGCCGATGCGCGCGCGCAGTTTCGACAAATTCGTCTTCGGGTCGTTGACGGTGATACCGTCGACGATGATCTGCCCCTGCTGTATCGGTTCGAGGCCGTTGACGGTCTTGATCAGGGTCGACTTGCCGGAGCCGGACGGGCCGCAAATGACCATCACGTCGCCCTTGGCGACCTCGGTGGTGCAGTCGGTCAGTACCTGGAACTGGCCATACCATTTGCTGACGTTATTGAGTTCGATCATCTTGTTCTTTCTTTTACGGTTAGCGAATGATGGCGACGCGTTTCTGCAGGCGTTTTACCAGGAACGACAAGGCATAGCACAGCACGAAATACACGACGGCGACAAACACATACATTTCCACCAGGCGGCCATCGCGCTGCGCGATTTTCGAGGCGGCGCCGACGAAATCGGGGATCGACAACACGTACACGAGCGACACGTCCTGGAACAGCACGATGGTCTGCGTCAGCAGCACGGGGATCATGTTGCGAAAGGCCTGCGGCAGCACGATGCTGCCCATGGTCTGCCGGTAATTCATGCCCAGCGCCTGCCCGGCCCATACCTGGCCGCGGGGAATCGACTGTATGCCACTGCGCATGATCTCGCAATAGTAGGCCGCCTCGAACATGATGAAGGTGATCAGCGCGGAAGAAAACGCGCCCACTTTCACAGGCTCGTCGGCGCCGATGACCCAGGCGGCGATGTACGGCACCAGGAAATAGAACCAGAAGATCACCAGCACCAGCGGGATCGAGCGTATCAGGTTGACGTAGCTCGATGCCACGCCCGAGATAAGGCGGTTGCTGGACAGGCGCATCAGCGCCAGCAGTGTGCCCAGCACGATGCCGCCCACCATGGCCAGCGCCGTCAGTTTCAGGGTGAAGACCATGCCGGTCTGGAACAGGTAAACCCACGAGCGGGAGATGACATCGAAATCGAAGTTACCTAACATGTCAGTGTCCTCCCGTCTTGGCGCCGGCGACGATGAAGCCCGGGATGGCGACCTTTTTCTCGATCAGGTGCATCAGTACCACCACCAGCAGATTGACGACGACGTAAATGATGGTGGCAGCCGAAAACGCCTCGAATACCTGGAAGGAAAACTCCTGGATGGCGCGCGCACTGGCCGTCAGTTCGATCAGGCCGATGGTCAATGCCACGGAACTGTTCTTGATGATGTTCAAGAATTCGCTGGTCAGCGGCGGCATGATGACGCGCGCGGCCATCGGCAGCAAGATGAAACGATAGGTTTGCGGCAGGGTCAGGCCCAGCGCCGTGCCGGCCAGTTTCTGCCCGCGCGGCAGCGCCTCGATACCCGTCGTGACCTGCACGGCCACGCGCGAGGAGGTAAAGAATCCCAGGCATAAAACGGCCGTGACGAATGGCGCGTTCGGCAGCGACTTGACCCAGGCGCCCAGGTCCGGCGGCAGCAATTCCGGCATGACGAAATACCACAGGAACATCTGCACCAGCAGCGGCACATTGCGGAACAATTCGACGTAGGCATTGGCCACGTTCACCAGCCATTTGTTCGGCAGGGTACGGACGGTGCCGATCACCAGGCCCAGGATCAAGGCCATGATCCAGGCCGCACCGGCCGTGGCCAGGGTCCACACCAGGCCGGACCACAGGGTATCCATATACGTGCCCACGCCATCGGGGGACATCTCCCAGAAGATGCGCCAATTCCAGTTGTAATTCATGATCATCCTTCCCATGCAGCTCGAGGAAAGCGGCCAGCCGCCTACCCCGCAAATGAAACCGGGAGGCTTGCGCCCCCCGATTTGTTACGCACTCTTATTACTTTTTCCGTTTGTCCGAAGTCTTCTGCGCTTCGGGCACGGTCGCGTACGCGGCCGGGTCACCGGAGTCGGTCGGATTCGCAAACACGGCCTTCAATTGCGGCGGCATGGGGAATTTCAGGTTGATATTTTTCGGCGGGATCGGCGAGGTAAACCATTTCGCATAAATACGGTTGATGTCGTCGCTCTTGTACAGGCGGATCAGCGCTTCGTCGACCACTTTCTTGAAGGCTGGATCGCCCTTGCGCAGCATGATGCCGTACGGCTCGACCGACAGCGCTTCCTTGGTGATTTCGTAGTCGTTCGGGTTTTTCGAGTTGGCCACTTGCGACGCCAGCAGGATGTCGTCGTTGGCTTCGGCCACCGCGCGGCCCGTTTCCAGCATCAGGAACGATTCAGGATGATCCTTGCCGACGGCAATCGTCATGCCCAGGTTCTTTTCCTTGTTCAAAATCGTCATCTGCTTGATGGTCGACGTGCCGGCCGTGGCCACCAGGGTCTTGCCGCGCAAGTCTTCCAGCGTCTTGATGTTCGAGGTTTTTTTCGACAGCACGCGGTTGCCGATGACAAACATGGTGGGCGCGAATGCCACCTGCTGCTGGCGCTCCAGGTTGTTCGTGGTCGAGCCGCATTCGAGGTCGATGGTGCCGTTGGCCATCAGCGGAATGCGGTTGGCCGAGGTGACGGGGCTCATCACCACTTTCAGTTCGGTCAGGCCCAGGTGCTTTTGCAGGGCCGTGACGACTTTCATGCACAGATCGATCGAATAACCCTGGTATTGCTGCTTGTCATCGAGATAGGAGAAGGGCACGGAGCCGTCGCGCACGCCGAGGGTGACGGAACCGGCTTTCTTGATCTTGGCCAAGGTGCCGGTCAATTCCTGAGCCTGGACTGGCGACATGCTGCTGATGACGCCGACGCTGAGCAGCGTGGCGATGATTTTGGTCAATTTCATAAATTCTCCTGGACGGACAAACCGGATACAAAGCCGGACGAAACAACTGTGGTGCAAACGCCACCAATGGAATTAATTTTATTTCATTTTCAGCGCCGAACCAGCCGTTTTCTGCGATTGCCGTCAAATAGGCGCTATACGCGCGCCGGAATCAGCGCGGCTGTAGCATTTTTCCTACTGATTGTCCCCCGCCGATTTATTTTGCCGGCGCCAGCCCCGCCAACTCCTCCTCTTGCGCCTCATCATCCATATTCGCCTGCTGGCGTTGCCACATCTGCGCATACAAGCCATTCGCGGCCAGCAATTGCGGATGCGTGCCCCGCTCGACGATGCGGCCATGGTCGAGCACCAGGATTTGCTGGGCGTCGGCCACCGTCGACAGCCGGTGCGCAATCACCAGGGTGGTGCGGTTTTTGGCGATGTCCTTCAATTGCGCCTGGATCGCCTGTTCGGCCTTGGAGTCGAGCGCCGACGTCGCTTCGTCGAAGATCAGGATGGCCGGGTCCTTCAGCAAGGTGCGGGCAATCGCCACGCGCTGCTTTTCACCGCCCGACAGCTTCAAGCCCCGCTCGCCCACCATGGAATTGTAGCCATCCGGCAAGCTTTCAATAAAATCATGGATCGACGCCGCTTTTGCCGCCGCCACGATGGCGTCCTTGCTGGCGCCCGGCTTACCGTAGGCGATGTTGTATTCGATGGTGTCGTTGAACAGCACCGTGTCCTGCGGCACGATGCCGATGGCGGCGCGCAAGGAATCCTGCGTAATACTGCGCAAATCCTGGCCATCGATGGTGATGCTGCCGCCATCGACTTCGTAAAAGCGGAACAGCAAGCGCGACAGGGTTGACTTGCCCGAGCCGCTGTGACCCACCACGGCCGTGGTGGTGCCGGCCGGAATCTGGAAATCCACGTCGAACAGGATTTGCCGCTTGGCTTCATAGCTGAAATTCACATGCGCAAAGCGCACGGCCGCGCCCCGCGTGACAAGCGGACTTGCGTCCGGCGTATCGGCGATTTCGCGGTTCTCGTTCAGCAACGAAAACAGGCGCTCCATGTCGGCCAGGCTTTGCTTGATTTCGCGGTAGATGACGCCGAGGAAATTGAGAGGGATGTACAGCTGGATCATGAAGGCATTCACCAGCACCAGGTCGCCCAGGGTCATGCTGCCGTTGATCACGCCCACCGTGGCGCGCCACAGGATCAAGGTGACGGCCGTGGCGATGATCAAGGACTGGCCCGTATTGAGCAGCGACAAGGAAGTCTGCGATTTCACGGCCGCCGATTCATAACGCTGCAAGCCTTCGTCGTAGCGCTTCGCCTCGTAATCCTCGTTGCCGAAATATTTCACAGTTTCATAGTTGATCAGCGAATCGATGGCCTTGGTGTTGGCCTTCGAGTCGAGGTCGTTCATGGTGCGGCGGAAATGCGTGCGCCAGTTCGTCACCAGCACGGTAAACGCGATGTAGGACACCAGCGCCACCGCCGTGATCACGCTGAACCAGATGTCGTAATGCAAGACAAGATAGCCGAGCACGAGGGTGATTTCCACCAAGGTCGGCAAGATGTTGAACAAAGTATAGGAAATGAGCGAGCCGACGCTGCGCGTGCCCCGTTCGATATCGCGCGTCATGCCGCCCGTCTGGCGATTCAAATGAAAACGCAGGGACAAGGCATGCAGGTGGCGGAACACTTGCAGCGCGATGGTGCGCACGGCCCGCTGCGTGACCCTGGCAAACAGGAATTCGCGCAACTCCGTAAACAAGGTGGTCGACAGGCGCAGCAAGCCATACGCCACCAGCAAGCCGACCGGTAACACCAGCAGCGCTTGCGGATGGGCCGCCGTAATCGTCATGGCGTCGACGAGTTTTTTCAGGATCAGGGGCACGCCCACGTTGGCCAGCTTGGCGCCCACCAGGCATAGCAGCGCCAGCAATACTCTCCATTTGTAGACCCATAGATACGGCAGCAAGGTCTTGATGGTGGCGAAATCGCTGTGGCTGGCGGAGGCTGGCGAGCGGGGCGGAGGAGGAGTCTGGGAACGGCGCATGGCGAAGGTCAGCTTTTTATGGTTCAATCGGGGCAATTGTAGCCTTTCATGAGAATAAAAGATGAGCACCTCCCCCGACCGTCCTGATAACTGCCTCGCCTCCGGCCTGCCCGCCGGAAAAATGCCGGAATTGCGCATGATGCCCGCGCCATCCGACGCCAATGTGTACGGCGACGTCTTCGGCGGCTGGATCATGGCGCAAGTCGATATCGCCGGTTCCCTGCCGGCCACGCGGCGCGCCAATGGCCGTGTCGCCACCATCGCCGTCAATTCCTTCGTCTTCAAAAACCCCGTGTTCGTCGGCGATCTTCTGTCCTTCTACGCCGAAATCGTCAAGGTTGGCAATACCTCGATCACCGTCAATGTCGAGGTGTATGCCGAGCGCAACCGCCTGCAGGCATGCATCGTGAAAGTCACGGAAGCGACCCTGATCTACGTGGCGACGGACTCCGACCGCAAGCCGCGCAAGGTGCCACCGATCGAGACCTTATTGTCGTCTTGATTGTCGCAATAATTCCACACTATGGATAGCCAGCGCCGCATCTTTCTGCAGAGCGCTGCGCGCATCACGGCGCTGGCCGCCGCCGGCAGCGTGCTGTCCGGCTCCAGCGCGAGCGCTGCCACGCGCCTGAACGGCAACGGCTATCCGTTTGCGCTCGGTGCCGCCTCCGGCTCGCCCTTGCCGGACGCCGTCGTGCTGTGGACGCGCATCTGTTACGACCCGCTGCAGGCAGCCGCCACGCCCGCCATCGCCCTGAACGTGCGCTGGGAAGTGGCCGAAGACGAGGCTTTTCGGCGCATCGCCGCCAAGGGCCAGTCCACGGCCACGCCCGCCCTGGCGCACAGCGTGCACGTCGACGTGGGCGGCCTGGCGCCAGGACGCTGGTACTGGTACCGCTTTATGCTGGGTGACGCCGTCAGCCCCGTGGGCCGCACGCGCACGGCGCCCGCCGCCGACAGCCTGCCCGCCTCGCTGAAGCTGGCCGTGGCTTCGTGCCAGCACTGGGAATTCGGCGCGTATGCGGCGCACCGGCACATCGCAGCAGCCGCGCCCGATCTGGTGGCCTTCCTCGGCGATTACATTTATGAATGGGGACCGTACCAGCTGCAGCACCCGAGCAGGGCCATGCGCACGCACGAAAGTTTTACCCTGGACGAGTACCGCGCCCGCTATGCGCAATACAAGAGCGACCACGACTTGCAGGGCGCACACCTGGCCGCGCCGTGGATCGTCACCTGGGATGACCATGAAGTGGCCAATGATTACGGTAACGACCGCGACGAATTGCTCACGCCCACCTTTTTGCAGCGCCGCGCGGCCGCCTACCAGGCGTTTTATGAGCACATGCCGCTGCGTCTGCTGCCGCTGGGCAGCCGCGGCTTTGTCGACATGCGCATCTACCAGCGCTATGACTGGGGCCGGCTGGCGCGCTTCCACGTACTGGACGACCGGCAATACCGCGCCTATCACGCGTGCGCTAGGCCGGGCCGCGGCGGCTCCAATTCCGTCACCACGCGCCACTGCCCCGACTTGCTGAAACCGCAGCGCAGCATGCTGGGTGAGGAGCAGCAGCGCTGGCTGCAAGCAGGACTCGACAACTCGCCCGCGCGCTGGAATATCCTGGCCCAGCAAACCCTGATGGCGCAATCGAGCCAGGTGCCCATCCTGCGGCCCGGCGACGAGCGCGTCTGGACCGATGGCTGGGATGGCTATCCGATGGCGCGCCAGCACCTGCTCGACGCCCTGCGCAGCAGCAAGGCCAGCAACCCGCTGGTGCTGTCGGGCGACGTGCATACCTTTTATGCCTCCGAGCTGAGCCGCAACGCCATGCGCCCCACCGGCAAGAGCAATCCCGTGCTGGCCACCGAGTTTTGCGGTACCTCCATCACGTCCAGCTCGCGCCCGCAGGCGCGCACCGAGCAATATGTGGCGATGAACCCGCACATCCGCTACGGACGCAGCGACAAGCGTGGCTATATGTTGATGGAGATCACGCCAGAGAAAACCACGACCCTGTTCCAGGGCCTGGAGAATGTGCGCGACAGCACTTCTACCATCGCGACACTGGCCAGTTTCACCGTCCAGGACGGCAAGGCGGGCTTGCAGCCCACTTAGCAGGTACTTTTCAAGGCATCGCGGTAGCGCCGGCTGACGGGTACTTCCCCGCCCGTGGATAGCACGGCACGCGCATCGCCCGATTCCAGCGGCACGATGCTCTGTACGAAATCAAGGTTGACGATATAGCTGCGGTGCACGCGCACAAAGCGCTTGCCGTCGAGGCGGCGCTCGATGGCGGCCATGGTCGAGCGCAGCGGATAATCGTGTCCGCGCACATGCAGGTTCACGTAATTCCCCCAGGCCTGTATCCACTCGATATCGGCAGCCGGCAACAGAAAATCCTTGCCCAGCTTGCGTACCAGGAAGCGTTCCGGCTGCTGCACCGGCTCCACGGCTGGGCCTTCATCGGGTTCGCCCAGCAGTGTCGCCTCGCCTTGCCAGCGCATCAGCAGCAACTGGTAAAAGCCCACGGCCAGCAAGACGAGGAAGTAAGCACGCACATCTTTCAGGTATTCATACGGCAACTCGCGCCACCAGTCGCCAAAATCATAGTGGCTGCCCTGGCTCCAATAAGCAATTTTGCGCAAGGCCACCATGGCCACCACATGCACCAGGCTGTAGACGACCGACGCAGCCAGGTGCCAGCGCAGGTTCTGGCGCTGGAACACCAGATGCAGCGGCCGGTACTGTCCCGCCAGCACGACCACAGGCACCAGCGCCAGCAACACAAGATTGCTGCTCCACTCCCACACGGCCACTTCCCAGAATTGCGTATTGACGCCGGCGCGCCGCAGGTCGAGCCAGACCAGCCAGCTGTTGACGCTGGCCTGCAGCAGAGTCAGCACGATCCAGAATCCCGGCTCGGCCACGCGGCGCCAGCGTTGATAACGTTGCAACAGGTCGGTGGAAGGGACGCGCATGGCTTCGGCAGGTAAATTAGTTGCACGATTGTAACGTCCCACACCCGTCCCAGGCGATCCATTCGTCCCAGCCAGCCGTCCGCTGGTCACTTCGCGCTGGCTGCCAGCCCCGCCGCTGCCTATGCTGGGCCTTCCTTCACCACTTGCCCACCGATCATGACCATGGACTCCCGCCGTCACGATATCGACGCCTTGCGCTTTCTCGTCTTCAGCCTGCTGATTGTCTACCACACTGCCCTGCTGTACATGGATGGATGGAACTTTCACATGCACAGCACTTACGCCACCGATGCCTTGAACATGCCGCTGGTCTTCATTAACCGCTGGCGCATGGAAATCGTCTTTCTCATCTCCGGCGTGTCGTGCGCCATGATGACGCTGACCTCGCGCGGCGCCTTCCTCTGGCGCAGAATCAAGCGCTTGCTGCTGCCGCTGCTGTTCGGCATGGCCATCATCATTCCCATCCAGCCATATTGCGAAGGGGTCAGCAACGGCCTGGTCGAACCCGGCTATGGACAGTTCCTGCTGCATTACTTTGGCGGCCATGCCTGGCCGGCCGGCGCCTTCGCAGGCTGGCAATATGGTTTTACGTGGAATCACTTGTGGTATCTGGTGTACTTGCTGCTGTACATCATCGTACTGGTGGCGCTGCAGCCGCTGCTGGCAGCGCTGCGCCCCCTGTTCCAGCACTTGCGCGGCTGGCGCTTGCTGGTATTGCCTGCGCTGCCCACCCTTGCCGCCACGGTGTTCCTGAAAATGCGCTATCCGGAAACCCATGCGGTGGTGCACGACTGGTATGCGCACAGCATCTATTTCACCATGTTCGTGTATGGCTGGTGGCTGGGTAATGACAAGGGATTGTGGGCAGAACTGTCGCGCCTGCGCTGGCAGACGCTATGGCTGGGTCTGGGCGCGTTTGCCGTGTACATGGTATTTGACCAGATTTATTCGGAAAACCTGCTGACCTGGGCCTCGGCCGGCTCCTGGCCCATGCGCAACCTGTATATGTGGCTGGCCATCTGCGCCATCCTGGGCTGGTCGCATACGCTATTGAACCGCCCGTTTGCCTGGCTGCCTTGGGCCCGTCAGGCCGTCTTTCCCTGGTACATACTGCACCAGAGCGCGATCGTGCTGCTGGCCTACTGGCTGGTGCCCCTGAAGCTGGGCCCCGTGCTCGAAGCGCTGCTGATATTGGCTGGCACGGTGGCGACCTGCTGGCTGGGAACCTCGCTGCTGATCAGCAAGGTGAACTGGCTGCGCCCCTGCTTCGGCTTGCCCGCCCGCCCAGGGCGGAACCTGGAGGCGGACACAGCCATGGCTGCGAACTAAGCCACCTTCTTCTCGTCGCGTAATTGACGGCGCAAAATCTTGCCGACGTTGGTTTTCGGCAATTCATCGCGGAACTCGATGTATTTCGGTTTCTTGTAGGCCGTCAATTCATGCTTGCAATGCTCGCGGATCTGTTCCACCGTCAGGTTCGGATCCTTGCGCACGACAAACACTTTCACGGCTTCGCCCGCGTTGGCGTCCGGCACGCCGATGCACGCGCATTCCAGCACGCCCGGGCACGATGAAACCACGTCTTCCACTTCATTCGGATACACGTTGAAGCCGGAGACGATGATCATGTCTTTCTTGCGGTCCACGATCTTCACGTAGCCGCGCTCGTCCATGACGCCCACGTCGCCCGTCTTGAAGTAGCCATCGGCCGTCATCGACTTGGCAGTTTCGTCCGGACGCTGCCAGTAGCCGGCCATCACTTGCGGGCCGCGCACGGCGATTTCGCCCGGTTCACCCAGCGGTACTTCCACGCCATCGTCGTTCAAGATCGCCACTTCCGTCGACGGGAAAGGCAAGCCGATGGTGCCCGTGAATTCCGTGATATCGACGCGGTTGCCCGTCACCACGGGCGATGTTTCTGACATGCCATAGCCTTCGATCAGCGGACAGCCCGTCAGTTTCAGCCAGCGTTCGGCCACGTTGCGCTGCAGGGCCATGCCGCCGCCATTGCACACCTTGTAGCTGGAGAAATCGAGCTTGGCAAACTCGGCATTGTTCAGCAGCGCGTTGTACAGGGTATTGACGGCCGGGAAGACGACGATCTTGTGCTTGGCCAATTCCTTGACGAAACCGGGGATGTCGCGCGGATTGGGAATCAGCACGCTCATGCCGCCCAGGCGCATGCCCATCAGGGCGCTGACCGTCAGCGAATAGATGTGATACAGGGGCAAGGCGCACATGAAGCCCATCGAGGTGGCGCGCATTTCAGGCGTCATCACGGGCGACATCCACGCCTCGTTCTGCAGCACGTTGGCGATCACGTTACGGTGCAACAGCATCGCGCCTTTTGAGACGCCCGTCGTGCCTCCCGTGTATTGCAGGAAGACGATATCGTCATGCCCCTGCTGCACCGGCTGCAAGGTCAGGCGCGCGCCTTCGGCCAGCATCTTGTTGAAACTGATGGCGCCCGGCAAGGAAAACGCGGGCACCATTTTCTTGATCTTGCGCACGACGAAATTAACAATCGTGCCCTTCAAGCCACCCAGCAAATCGCCCATGGTGGCGACGATCACATGCTTGACCTGGGTATGCGGCAACACCTGCTCCACCGTGGTGGCGAAGTTTTCCAGCACGATGATCGCTACACTGCCCGAATCGATCAGCTGGTGCTGCAATTCACGGGGCGTGTACAGCGGGTTGACGTTCACCACCGTGTAGCCGGCGCGCAAAATCGCCGCCATGGCCACCGGATATTGCAGCACGTTCGGCAGCATGATCGCCACGCGCGCCCCCCGTTGCAGGCCCTTGCTTTGCAGCCAGGCCCCCATCTGCTGCGACAACTGGTCGAGCTCGCGGTAGGTAAGGAATTTATCCATGCACACGAAAGCGTTGCGGTCCGCATATTTCTGGAACGACTCTTCCAGCAAATGCGTCACGGAACGGTATTGCGTGCAGTCTATCTCTGCGGGAACGCTGTCCGGGTACGACTTCAACCAAATCTTGTCCATCTCGCCTCATCTTTATCTGTAAAAGGGATGCGCCTCCTGGCGCATCCACATTGTTTATGCTGCTATCTTTTTCTCGTCACGCAGGGCGCGACGCAAAATCTTGCCGACGTTGGTCTTCGGCAGTTCATCGCGGAACTCGATGTATTTCGGCCGCTTGTAGCCCGTGAATTGTTCCTTGCAATACGCGGCCAGCACTGCCTGGGTCAGGTTCGGGTCCTTGCGCACGACAAACACTTTCACGGCTTCACCCGAATGCTCATCGGGCACGCCCACGCAGGCGCACTCGAGCACGCCCGGATGGGCTGCGATAACGGCTTCGACTTCGTTCGGATACACGTTGAAGCCGGAGACGAGGATCATGTCTTTCTTGCGATCCACGATTTTCACATAACCGCGCTCATCCATGATGCCCACGTCTCCCGATTTGAAATAGCCGTCGGACGTCATGACCTTGGCCGTTTCATCGGGACGGTTCCAGTAGCCACTCATCACTTGCGGGCCACGGATGGCGATCTCGCCCGTCTGCCCCAGCGGCACTTCCTTGCCGTCATCGTCGAGAATCGCGATCTCGGTCGACGGAATCGGCAAGCCGATGGTGCCGGAAAACACCGTGCTGTCGGCGCGGTTGCACGTGGCGACGGGCGACGTTTCCGACAGGCCATAACCCTCGATGATGGACACGCCCGTCGCTTGCAGCCACTTGTCATTGACGGCTTGCTGCACCGCCATGCCGCCGCCATTGGCGATCTTCAAGCCCGAGAAGTCGAGCTTGGCGAAGTCGGGGTGATTCACCAGCGCGTTATACAGCGTATTGACCGCTGGCAGCAGGTTGAACTTGTATTTGCCCAGTTCCTTGATCAGGCCCGGGATATCGCGCGGGTTCGGGATCAGGATATTCAGGGCGCCCACGCGCGTGCCCCACATCGCGCACGCCGTCAGGGCAAAGATATGGTACAGCGGCAAGGCGCAGACGATGATCAGCTGCTCGCGGCTGTTCGGATCGAGCGCCGCGCCCGACCAGGCTTCGCTCTGCAGCACATTGGCGATCACATTGCGGTGGCTCAAGGTCGCACCTTTTGACACGCCCGTGGTGCCACCCGTGTATTGCAGGAAGGCGGCGTCGTTGATGCTCAGCTCGACGGGCGTGAGTTTCATGCGGCTGCCCAGCGCCAGCGCCTGCTTGAAACGCATGGCGTTCGGCAAGGAATACGCGGGCACCATCTTCTTGACGTTGCGCACGACAAAATTGACGAGCATGCCCTTCAAACCGCCCAGCATCTCGCCCATGCTGGCGACGACGATGTGCTTGATGGCCGTCTTGCTCAACACTTGTTCCAGCGTATGGGCGAAGTTTTCCAGCACGATGATGGCTTCGCTGCCCGAATCGTTGAGCTGATGCTCGAGTTCGCGCGGCGTGTACAGCGGGTTGACGTTGACCACCGTGTAACCGGCGCGCAGCACGGCGGCGATCGCCACCGGATACTGCAGCACGTTTGGCATCATCAGGGCGACACGCGCACCCTTTTTCAAGCCACGGCTTTGCAGCCAGGCACCGAGCTGGCGCGAATAGGTATCGAGTTCGGCATAGGTGAGAAATTTGTCCATGCAGACATAGGCATTGCGGTCTGCATATTTTTGAAACGCTTCTTCCAGCAAATGCACCAGCGAACGATATTGATCAGGATCGATGTCGGCGGGAACGCCGGGAGGATACGACTTCAGCCAAATTTTTTCCATCCTGTGCCTCTTGTCTCGAATAATCGTGGGGGAGCCGGCGCAGCCTGCCGGCGCGGATCATTGCTGCGGATTCTGTCGTCCTGCAGTCAGTTTGAGCATTTTGACGAGCAATTGCTCTATGCTACTAATGCGATGCTATCGGGCGCCGCGCTTCCATGCAAGCGCTTTCAACAGTATTCGAGCAGCAACTCTAGGGGCATTTTGTGCTGCACTGCAGCATGATAAATACGCTGTTACCGAATCGCTTGCCTCGCCGTACGGGACAATCTTTACGGGTCAGGGGCTGGACAATTGTTCCAGCGCATGCCTGCGCTCAGGCTTCTTGATCTGGGCCATTGTGTGCACTGCAGCATAAAAAGCACGAAAGTTCTTTTTTTCTTCCAGCAATTTTTTGAAGGCAGGCAAAAATTCATTGTAGGTCGACACGGAAGCGAGGTGCGCATTGCTCAATGGCTGCTCGAACCAGCGGTCGTAACCGGCAAAACCACCCCAGTCTTGCTTCAATACCTGATACGCGTCTTGCAATGCCGCAAACACCTGCGCCTTGCGCGCGCGCTTGTCCGCCTCGCTGGCGCCGCTCGCATACACGGCCTCCAGCTTGCCCCGGTATGTCAGCAGCAAGGCCAGAAAATCCTGGCGCCGCGCCGCATACTGGGCGTATGACGCGCGCATGGCGTCATTGCCCTCGCGCGCCAGCCAGCGCTGCACGCCCGCCTCTTCCACGGCACTGGCAAACGACTCGTTGAAGGCCGAATCGCCGGGCACGTACACCACCTGGTGCGCCAGCTCATGGAAGATCAGGCGCGCCAGTTCCGCATCGTTGTAATTGATAAAGGTCGACAGCAGGGGATCATCGAACCAGCCCAGGGTGGAATACGCGGGCACACCGCTCACCTGCACGTCGTAATGCTGGGCCCGCAACTCCTCGGCATACGCGAGTGCCTCTTCCTTGCTGTAATAGCCACGATAGCTGACGCAGCCAGCGATGGGAAAACACCATTGCAGCGGCTGCAGCGACAATTCCGGCGTGGCCACCACGTTCCACAGCACAAATGGACGCCGCAGGGTAGCGTAGTTCTTGTAACTGCCATTGTCGGGCAAGTCCAGCTCGCTGACGGCAAAGCGGCGAATTTGCTGCGCCTTGGCCAGACGCACTTTCAGGCGCGGCTCGGTGGCCGGGTCGTCCAGCCAGGCATCGATGGGGCGCGCGCCGGACCACAAGGCATATTGTCCCTGCGCCGCTTGCGTGTAGTAACGCAGCTGCGTGCAGCCGCTCAGCAGCAGGCACACCGTGCCGACAAACAAGCAGGCCGGCCAGCGCAGCATGTCAGGCAACCTTTTCCACTTCGACCAGCGTATCGTAGAAGGTGGGCGCGCGGCCCATGTCCGTCAGGCGCTGGCTGGTCACTTCATTGGCGTTCTTGCCATCGCTGGCGAGTTTCTTCCACCATACGGACAAGCCCACCACCAGGCCCCGTCTCGCCTTGTCCGTGACCCTGGCCTTGGCCACAAAGCTGCCACGGTCATTGAAGATGCGCACCATATCACCGGCGGCGATACCGCGTGCGGCAGCATCATCGGGATGAATATCGAGGTGCGGCTCGCCTTCGGCTGCGCGCAGGCTTTTCACGTTGACGAACGTGGAATTGAGGAAATTGCGCGCCGGCGGGGAAATCATGGCCAGCGGGAAACGCGCCGCCAGCGCGGGATTGCTGGCCAACGATTCGTGCGGCGCAATGTAGGTCGGCAAGGGATCGAGTCCCGCCTGCGCCATGGCGCTGGAATAAAACTCGCACTTGCCCGATGGCGTGGGGAAACCACCCTCGGCAAATGGCGCCTCGGGCATGGCCAGCTTTTGCCAGCCCGTGCGCTTTAGCGATTCCCAGTCGAAATGCACGGCACGCGCATCCGTCACATCGAAGGCCTTGGCTGCCAGCGCATCGTCGCTTTCCTGGAAGCACGGATCATCAAAGCCCATGTATTGGGCCAGCAGGCGGAAGATTTCCGTATTCGCCTTCGCTTCGCCCAGCGGCGCCACGGCCGCATTGTTCGCCATCATGTACAGGTGGCCGTAGGTGGAGTGCGCATCGACGTGTTCGAGCTGCGTGGTGGCGGGCAGCACGATGTCGGCGTAATCGACGGTATCGGTCTGGAAATGTTCGAGCACGACCGTAAACAAGTCTTCACGGGCAAAGCCCTGCGCCACTTTCGAGGAATCGGGCGCCACCGCCAGGGGATTCGAGTTGTAGACGATCACGGCCTCGACTTGCGGGCCGAACTCGATGGAACTTTCTTTCAATAAATCGTCGCCGATGGTGCTCATGTTGATGGTGCGCGGCATGCCTTTCAATAAATCCGGTCGCTGCAAGGCCTTGCGGTTGACGGGGAAGGAACCCGAGCTCGACAGCTGCATGCCGCCGGCAGGATGGCGCCAGGCGCCCGTCAGGGCTGGCAGGCAAGCGATATTGCGCACGGCCATGCCGCCGCCATGCACGCGCTGCACGCCGTAGTTGGTACGGATGGCGGCGCCCTCGCCAGAACGGCACGCCTGACCGTACAGGCGCGCCAGTTCCAGCACTTCCGTGGCCGTGATGCCGCACACCTCGGCCACGCGCTCGGGCGGCCATGCCATAGCGCGCTGTTTGAGTTCCGCATAGCCCACGGTGTAGCGGTCGATATAGTCCTGGTCAACCAGGTTTTCCGTGATCAAGACATGCATCAAGCCCAGCGCCAGGGCCGCATCGGTGCCGGGCAGCAAGGCGATATGCTGGTGGCATTTTTCGGCCGTCAGCGAGCGATACGGGTCGATGGCGATCAGGGTGGCGCCATTGCGCTTGGCTTCCTGGGCGCGCATCCAGAAATGCAGGTTCGAGGCAATCGGGTTGCCGCCCCAGATAATGATCAATTTCGCGTTCTGGAATTGTTCCAGGTCCGTGCCGATGCTGGCGCCCACCGTGTAGCGGTAGCCGGTGGCGCCGGCCGAGGCACAGATGGTGCGGTCCAGCAGGGAGGCACCGAGCTGGTTGAAAAAGCGCGACGACATCGACTCGCCCTGCACCAGGCCCATGGTACCGCAGTAGCTGTAGGGCAAGATCGCCTGTGGATCGCGCACGGCGATCGGTTTCAAGCGGGCCGCGATGGTCTGCAATGCTTCTTCCCAGCTGATGCGCTCGAACTTGCCCTCCCCCTTCTTGCCCACGCGGCGCAGCGGATGCAGCAGCCGGTCCGCATGGTAGGTGCGTTCCGTGAAGCGCGACACCTTGGTGCACAGCACGCCAGCCGTGGTCGGGTGATCAGGATCGCCCTTGACGGCTGTTGCCACGCCATCGGTCACGGTGACCAGCAAGGCGCAAGTATCGGGGCAGTCGAGCGGGCAGGCGGCGCGCACTTGGGTGGTGGTCATGGTGCAATCCAAAAACGTTGGGGGAAGGCGATACTGTAAACCATTCCGCGCGCTTGCTGTTGGCGCCGTGGCAAGCTGGTCCGTGCGCTGGATTTACCCGGCAAACAAGGGCTACAATGCATGATTAGCCGAGCCTGTTTTTGATCAAACAGCGCGGTCCGGCGCGCCATACATTGCTGCGTGCCAGCATCCACAGGAGAGTTCCATGAAACTAGTTGATCCCATCTTGGCGTTTCAATCCGAGCTGCAAGGTATCCGCCGCGACCTGCATGCGCACCCCGAGCTGTGCTACGAAGAACAGCGCACCTCGGACGTGGTCGCCGCCAAACTGACGGAATGGGGCATTCCCGTGGTACGCGGCCTGGGCCGCACTGGTGTGGTCGGCATCATCCAGCATGGCACCTCGACACGCGCCATCGGCCTGCGCGCCGACATGGATGCCTTGCCGATGCAGGAAATGAATACCTTCGAGCATGCTTCGCGCCACCCGGGCAAAATGCACGCCTGCGGCCACGACGGCCACACGGCCATGCTGCTCGGTGCCGCCCATTACCTGGCGCAGCACCGCCATTTCGACGGCACCGTGTACCTGATCTTCCAGCCGGCCGAAGAGGGCGGCGCCGGCGCGCGCGAAATGATCGAAGACGGCTTGTTTAGCAAGTTTCCCATGGATGCCATCTACGGCATGCATAACTGGCCAGGCGCGGAAACAGGCACTCTGAGCGTGGTCGCAGGGCCGATGATGGCGTCGAGCAATGAATTCCACGTCACCGTCAAAGGCAAGGGCGCGCACGCGGCCCAGCCCCACAAGGGCATCGATCCCGTGATGGTGGCCGTGCAAATCGCGCAAAGCTGGCAAACCGTCATCACGCGCAACAAGAGCCCGCTAGATACGGCCGTGCTGTCCATCACGCAAATCCATGCGGGCAGCGCCACCAATGTCATTCCCGACGATGCCAGCCTGGTCGGCACCGTGCGCACCTTCACCACGCCCGTACTGGACCTGATCGAAGAGCGCATGCGCGAGATCGCCGTGCATACGGCCGCCGCCTTTGGCGCCGAAGTCGATTTCCACTTCAAGCGCAACTATCCGCCGCTGGTCAACCATGCGAAAGAAACGGCGTTTGCCATCGAGGTGATGAAAAGCGTGGTGGGGGCCGACAAGGTCAACGCGAATGTCGAACCGACCATGGGCGCGGAAGATTTCGCCTTTTTCCTGCAAGAAAAGGCCGGCTGCTACATCTTCATCGGCAATGGCGATGGCGAGCACCGCGATGGCGGCCACGGCCTGGGGCCATGCGTCTTGCACAACGGTAGCTACGACTTCAACGACCATCTGCTGCCCATCGGCGCCAGTTTCTGGGTCAAGCTGGCCGAAGCGAGCTTGCCCGTCACTTAACTGAGCTTGTCAGGGCCGTCACCGAGGCGCTGGCCCGGATTCAACGCTTCCAGGGCCAGCAAGGCCGCCGCATGGTCGGCTGTCGGGTGGCTCGTGGCGAGGGTTTCATAGCGCTGCGTCACCAGTTGCGTCACCGGCAAGGTGACGTGCGCCGCTTCGGCCGCCGCGAGGATGTTGTGCATATCCTTGATCTGGCTCTTCACCTGCCCACCGGCAATAAAATTGCGCTCCAGCATGCGCTGGCCATGTACCTCCAAAATCTTGCTCTCAGCAAAACCGCCGCGGATGGCTGCCCGTACGGCGCTCGCATCGGCGCCAGCCGCCTGGGCCAGCAACAGCGCTTCGGCCACGATGGTCAAGGTGGCACCGACGATCAGCTGATTGCACAGCTTGGCCACCTGTCCGCTGCCGGGCGGGCCCACCAGAGCCGGTCGGCCCATGGCCGCCAGAATCGCCTCAACCCGCGCGTATTCGCTGGTGCTGGCGCCGGCCATGATGGCCAAGGTGCCCGCCTGCGCCCCGGCGACGCCGCCCGACACGGGCGCATCGATGAAGGCATGGCCTGCCGCGTGCAAGGTGGCATGAAATTGCTGGGCTTCCGATTGCTTGGTGGAACTCATATCGATCCACAACGCACCAGCGGACAAGGCCGGTAACGCCTCTTGCAGCACCTGCGCCACGATGGGACCGGCTTCCAGCATCGAGATGACCACGTCCGCACCGCTGACCGCCTCAGCCACGGAAATGGCTGGCTGCGCTCCTGCCGCACGCAGGACTTCGGCCTTGCTGTGCGTGCGATTCCAAATTGTGACAAAATATCCAGCGCGTAGCAGGCACCGGACCATCGGATCCCCCATCAGACCGATACCGAGAAATGCGATTTTTGTAGAGAATGTCAATTGAACCCCTGATATCAACAAGTGGCGAGAGCGGCATGCAAAGCAAGGTGCCTGTACAACAATAGCCTATCGGCCAATTTTACGATGAAAGCCTCTATGTTCTTCAAGAAGAATCTCCTCAAATCCATCGCCGCCGTTACCGCGCTGATGGCGGCCAACGCCGGCTTTGCCGCCGACGACAAACTGATCGACTCCGTCTACGGCGAATATGCCAAGGGCGTGAAGGTACAAATGGTACGCGCCGGCGTGACCTCGAACTGGGATAAGGCCTGGTTTGTATCGAATGGTACGCAGCTGAGCGGTTACTGGGATGCCAGCATCGGCGGTTGGGATGGCAAGAGCTATCGCAACGTCCCTGGCCAGCATCAAAAACTGTGGGATCTGGGCTTTACTCCCGTATTCCGCTTTGAAAACACAAACAAGCTGGGTTTCTATGCGGAAGGCGGTATTGGCGTACACATGCTGTCCAAGCTGTACGATAACGACGATAACCGTCTGTCGACCCACTTCCAGTTCGGCGACCATATCGGCGTCGGCTATATCTTCAATAACAAATGGGAAGTCGCTGCGAAGATCCAGCATTTCTCGAATGGCGGCTACAAAAAGCCTAACAGTGGCGTCAATTATATGAATGTCAAAGTCGCTTATCACTTTTAATGGGTTTGATAAATGACAAAGGCAGCGCGTAGCGCTGCCTTTTTTTTGTCTGATGAACAGCCGGGGTCAGCCCCTCAATGCCGCTAACGCAAAGGTCATTGCTAACGCGCGAGGCGGGGGGATGCGCCCCAGTGGGGCACATCCCGATCACGAAGTGTCTGACCCCAGCCTTCGCTTGGGGCTAACACTAAATCACCAGACGAAAAAAAACCCGACCATTGCTGATCGGGTTTTTCTCAAGGAGAAACAGCCGGGGGCTGTTTCACCAAATAACAAGCCTGACGATAACCTACTTTCACACTGGTTGCAGCACTATCATCGGCGCAAAGTTGTTTCACGGTCCTGTTCGGGATGGGAAGGGGTGGGACCAACTTGCTATGGTCATCA
>NZ_JAFCWP010000004.1:0-630241 GCF_049897625.1 Janthinobacterium sp. PSPC1-1
CACTACTATAATCACGACCGCATCAAGCTCAAGCTAAAAGGGCTGAGTCCCGTGCAATACAGAACTCAGCCCTGGGCAACCTAGCAAACTAAACCGTCCAACTATCTGGGGTCAGTTCACAAGTCCCGGTTGTTGCTTGATTGTTGCTTGATGCAGATCAGATTACTTCTGATAAATCTTGTCGAATTCACCGCCATCGTCAAAATGTTTCTTTTGCGCCTGTTTCCAGCCGCCAAACACGTCATCGATGGTAAACAGGCTGATCGGCTTGAAGCTGGCCGCATACTTCTTCGCGACTGCGGCCGAACGGGGACGCAGGTAGTGCTTGGCGACCAGTTCCTGGCCCGGCTCCGAGTACAGGTATTGCAGGTAGGCCGTGGCTTCCTTGCGCACGCCGCGGCGGTCGACCACCTTGTCGACGACGGCCACCGGCGACTCGGCCAGGATGGAGATGCTTGGATACACCACTTCGAAGTTGTCGCCGAATTCGGCGCGCACCAGTTGCACTTCATTTTCAAACGTCACCAGCACGTCGCCGATTTCACGCTGGGTAAACGTGGTGGTGGCGCCGCGGCCGCCACCGTCGAGCACGGGCACGTTCTTGAACAGTTTGGTCACCAGTTCGCGCGCCTGCGCTTCGCTGCCGCCTTTTTTCACGGCATAGCCCCAGGCTGCCAGATACGTGTAGCGGCCGTTGCCCGAGGTTTTCGGGTTCGGCACGATGACCTTGATGCCGGGCTTGGCCAGGTCGTCCCAATCCTTGATGTGTTTCGGGTTGCCTTTGCGCACCAGATACACCATGGTGGAATAGAACGGCGCCGCATTGTTCGGGAATTTCTTGGCCCAGTCGGCCACGACCAGGCCGCGGTCGACGAGGATATCGATGTCATTCGCCTGGTTCATGGTCACGACGGACGCTTCCAGGCCATCGGCAACGGAGCGCGCCTGCTTGCTGGAACCGCCGTGCGATTGCTTGATGGTAATGGTTTCGCCCGTTTTGGCTTTCCAATCAGCAATAAACGCGGGATTCACATCCTTGAACAATTCGCGCATCACGTCGTACGAGGCGTTCAGCAAGACCACGGGTTCGGCGGCGCTGGCGGCCATCGGCAGGCTCATGGCGGCAGCGGAAGCGGCCAGGGCGCTGGCCAGGAACCAGCGGCGCGAGCGTTGGGTGAGCGTCGCTGCGGTGGTCGATACGGCGTTGGAATGGGTCATGTTGAACTCTTGTTGTGAGAATAGACAGTCATAGTCTAAAATTCCGGCCGGAAAAGAAACGAATTTTTCGTAATATGCTTAGATCCGATTCCCGTTTGCGCTAAAAAACAGATATCGATTTCTGGAAACATTCGTGGGCAAGATGCGCATCAGCACTTAGTCTGCAGGCATTGCGTCATAGGCAAAACCGTCCTGTGGCGTGGCGCGAAAAAACCCGATCGCGCTGCTTGGTGTATAGTCGAATCGCGCGATACAGGGGTAAAACCGTCTGCATCGGCAACTGGAATATTTTGTGAGCGTACATGAGTCTTGAAATTCGTATTGCAACATCGACCGACGCTTTCGAGGCGTGCAACGTATTACGACGCTCCATCGTCGAATGCTGCAGCCTCGATCATCGGGACGATCCGGCCATCCTGGAAGCCTGGCTGGGCAATAAAACACCGCAGATGGTGGCGTGCTGGTTTGCGTCGCCTACCAATTTTTCGCTGGTCGCAGTCGAGCAGGGCGCCGTCGTCGGCGTCGGCTTGCTGACGCGCGCCGGCAAGCTGGCCCTGTGCTACCTGCTGCCCGAGGTGCAAGGCCAGGGGGGCGGCAAGGCCCTGGTGGAACAGCTGGAAGCGCAGGCGCGCGAGTGGGGCATCAAGGCCCTGCAACTGCACAGCACGGCCAGCAGCCAGACTTTTTTCCTCAAGCAGGGGTATCTCGAGGCGGGCAATGTGCGTTCGCCGTATGGGGTGGAAACGATCTTTTGCTGGAAACAGATTGATCCCGCAGGCATCTCCAGCGGCGACCCCAAGCGCAAGCGCTTTTGCAACTGCAATTCGGCCTGACGGCTATACCGCACTTCAGCCCGCCCATCCGGCGGCGGGCCATTTCCTCCTGAATAATTCCCTCAGTAACTGATCTGGATATACACGCCTTGCGGCGCCGCATCGTCTGCCAGCAGCAAGGTGCCGCCCGTAAACAGTTTCAGTTCGCCGGGCGCGAACGCCAGCCAGTCCTCGTTTTGCGTCAGCGGATGCGTGGCGATGACGGCGATGCGGTCGTCCAGGTGGTTGTGCTGGCGAAAGTCGATGCTGCGCTCGCAGTCGATCAGTTGCGCCACGGAAAACGGGTATTCGCGTATCACATAGTGCAAATGCGTGGAACAGTGGGCAAACAGCAGCTCGCCGTCCGACAGGATGAAATTGAAGCTGCCGTGCGCGGCAATCTCGCGCGCCACGTCGCCGATGGCGGCGCGCAAGGCGGTGCGCGCGGGTTCACCTGCGGGAAACTGCGTGCGCAAGCGGGCCAGCAGGTGGCAGAAGGCCTGTTCGCTGTCCGTGTCGCCGCTGGCACGGTAGCAGGCATTGGCGGGCGCGCGCCACGTCTTCAAGTCGCCATTGTGGGCGAAGGACCAGGTCTTGCCCCACAGTTCGCGGGCGAACGGGTGGGTGTTTTCCGGCGCGATGCGGCCCTGCGTGGCCTTGCGGATGTGCGCGACGATGTTCTTCGCCTTCACGGGATGCTGCTGCACGGTGGCGGCCAGCGGCGAATCGATGGCCGCCAGGTGGTCCGTCAGCAGAGTGCAGCCACTACTGGAATGATAGGCGATGCCCCAGCCGTCGCGGTGCTCGTCCGTGCGTCCGCCCCGTTCGACAAAACCGGCAAAGGAAAATCCCAGCGCGGCCGGCTTGCTGCTGTTCATTGCGAGTAACTGGCACATGGCGGCCCTTCCTGATGGTATCGGTACACGCCCACAGTAAAGGCCGGGGCAGGGTGCTGGAACGAATGTTTCCGACTATCGTTATGCGCTGGCTGTCGCATCCCTTATGTGCTGGGCGCATATCAAATGGCGAAACCATTCGTTCTCCTTTGCTTGGCGCTGCCTTACTCTGCACACTTTGGCGCCGTCTTCCCCATGAGGGCAGCCGGCGCAGCCCGATGAAGGAGCACGTATGCCATTTCCCGTCCTGAAAAATTACCTGGCCCGCCTGTCGCACCAAACCCAGGCCGGCACCAGCGTCTGGCTCGACGGGGAGGGCAGGGCGCTGGGGCGCTTTTTCAATTGCACCATGACCAGCGCCTTCCAGCCGTTGCGCGAACTGGACAGCGGCAAGCTGGTGGCGTTCGAGGGGCTGGCGCGCAGCGTGTCGAAGGCGGATGAGGGCTTGTCGCTGTGGCGTTTGCTCGATCACGCGGCCAGCGACGACGAATCCGTGGAGCTGGACCGGTTGTGCCGCATGCTGCACGCCATCAATTTCTTTCGCCAGGGCGAAGCGGAGCAGTCCGACCTGTACCTGAACGTGCATGACCGCCTGCTGAGCGCCGTCAGCAGCAATCACGGCCACGCCTTCCAGCGCATCCTCGACGCGCTGGGCTTGCCCATCGAGCGCATCGTGCTGCAATTGCCGACAGTGACGCCGAACCAGGGCTGGCTGCTCAACTACGTGGCCGACAATTACCGGCGCAACGGTTTCCGCCTGGCCATCAACGTGGCCAGCGTGCAGGAGGCAACAGGCATGCTGGAGCGTTTGCACCCGCATGCGTTCAAGCTCGACGCGGGCAACCTCAGCGACGAGCAAGCCGTCGCCAGCTTTGTCACTGTGTGCCATGCGGCGAAAATTCGCGTCATCTTCAAGCGCCTCGACACGCCGGCCGCGCTGGCCGCGCTGCAGCGCGTCGCCGCCGCCACGGGCTTGCCCATCGTCGCCCAGGGCTATTTATTGGATAAACCGTTGACGGCGCTGGCGCAGGCAAATCAGGGCGTCACGTCCTGTGCGGCGGCCGCCTAGCGTGTCCAATGCTGAAATGAGGGCGACACGATAGGCATTGAGGGTTTTTCTTCGCTGCACAATACGCTATAGTATTCCCATCGTTAAATTGGACTGACTATGGCATCGCGCAGAAACTTTCTACACCACGGTATGGGCCTGGCCGCGCTGGGCCTGGTAGCCACCCCGCTCATCGGCTGCGCCTCGCGCACGGCCGCTCCCGCCGCAGCTTCGGCCAGCGCCAAGCCGCGCGCGCCGCGCACGGGCGTGCCGCCCCAGCCGACGCAACTGGCCAGCGTCGACCGTTCGATCACGTCGCAATCGCGCCAGATCATCACCGAGATGGAACCGCCTCCCGACATCTTCGATGCGCAGGCGCTGGACCTGGAATTCTGGCTCAAGCCGCGCACCCTGGAAGTGGTGCGCCCGGCCAGCAATGAAAAGGCCAGGCTGCTGTACTGGAAAGATGGCGAAGTCATCGATTCGGCCTACCAGGAACTGTGCCACTTGCTGCGCGACGTGAACGGCAAGAAGACGGCGCCCATCGACCCGAAACTGCTGGAAACCCTGTGGGGCACGCAGGCGTTCGTGGCACGCTACGGCATCGAGCAGCCGCTGGAGATCCTGTCGGGCTACCGCACGGCCGAATCGAACAGCCGCCTGCGCGAAGCGGGCGTGCCGGCCGCGCGCCAGTCGCTGCACATCTCGGGCCGCGCCGCCGACATCCGCGTGGCGAATCTGAACGCGGAAGTGCTCGGTTCGCTGGTGCGCAGCTTCAAGCAGGGCGGCGTGGGCTTTTATTACCGCTCCGGCCCGCGTGGCGGATGGATTCATGCGGATACGGGATTGCAGCGCGTCTGGAAGGGCTAAACGCCCACGCCAGGCAAGCGCCATATAACCGCCGCGGTAGGGTAGTGGATGAGGCACGTTGACTTCGGTCATTGCCGATTTGACCGCTGGCGCGTCAAAAAGTGCCATCCTTTTTCACTCCATGAAACTCTCCAGCCATAACATCGAACTGTTCCTGGCCGTTGTCGACGGCGGCTCGTTCTCGGCCGCCGCGCGCGCCTTGCGCCGGGCGCCGTCGGCCGTCAGCATGGCGATGGCCAACATCGAGGCAGAACTGGGCATCGCCCTGTTCGACCGGGGGGCGCGCGAAGCCGTGCCCACGCCGGCCGCACTGGCGCTGCTGCCCCATGCGCGCCTGATCGCCGAACAGCTGAAGCAGTTGCACCTGCACGTGCAGGAATTGTCGCAGGGTCTGGAAAGCCGCATTTCGCTGGGCATCGCGGCCGAGCTCGACCATGCACCTTTCCTGGCCGCCGTGCGCGCGCTGTCGCAGCGCCATCCGCTGCTCGACATCGAGGTGCTGACGGCGCCGCAGGACGATGTGCTCGACATGCTGCACCGGGGCCGCATCAGCGCCTGCATGGCCTTCGCAGGCGGGCGCATCAATCACGAGGAACAGTTCCAGCTGGTGGGCAGCGATGCCTTGCTGGCGATTATTTCCACCCAGCATCCGCCCGACGTGGCGGGACGGCCCCTGTATATCGAGGAATTGGTAAATTTGCGCCAGATCATCGTGGCCAGCCGCGAACTCGACCTGGCCGATGCGCGCCCCGTGGTGGGCTTGTCTTACTGGCGCACGGACAGCTTGCCGATGGCGCTGTCCATGGTGGAGGCGGGACTGGGGTGGGGCAACTTTGCCGCCTCGGCCATCGCTCATTCACTGGCGGCGGGGCGGGTGCGCCGCGTGGCGTTCAAGAATACGGGCAATGGCCTGGTCGTGCCCATCCACCTGGTGTGGATGAAGGACCGGCCGCTGGGCATGGCGGCGCGGTCCTTTCTTCAGTTGCTCAACGACGCTGCCTGAACGTTGCTGGGCTCTTCCTTCGGCTGCTGCGCCGACAGCGGCACGCCGAACAGGCCGTCGAAGAAGTAATTGAAGATGAAGCTGTAGCACGGGATGATCAGCATCAGGGCGAAGTCCAGCACGAAGGCTTGCCACAGGCTGATATCGAGCCACCAGGCGATCAGCGGGATCAGGTAGATCACCAGCGTGATCTGGAAGCCGATCGCGTGCAGGATGCGGCGCCAGACGGTGCGCGTGCGCGACACTTGCCGGATTTCCCAGTATTCGAAGGCCGTGTTGTAGAGCAGGTTCCAGATCACGGCGATGGTAGTGATCATGATTGCCAGCGGGCCCGTACTGGTGGGCGACTCGCCCGAAAGCAGGGTCAGCCAGGCCGTGGAAATGGCCATGCCGATGATTTCAAAGGCGGTGACGTAGACGATTTTGCGTTTGATGCCTTGCATGTAAAGCCTGTAAAGAAGAGATGGCGCGTATTTTAAGTCAGGTATGCTGATGTTAAAAGTTGATAGCTATCAGTTTTTCTGATGAATATGCGCCAGCAATACCATGCTGGCCATGAACGGTGGATAATGGCGGCTGGCGGGCAACCGCTCCCGCGCACCACCGCAGAACATCACCGCAGAAAAGGTCAACGAGCATGCAAGGCGCAGCAGACAGCAACATCCCCGACATTCCCGACACGGCGGCCAGCCCGGATGAACGTCCCCGTTTTCGCCCCGTTCCGTGGCAGCACCTGGAAACGCCGTACGATGTGGAAGTATGGATCGAGGAACATAACCGCAGCATGCAGGACAATATCCGCGCCACGGAAACGGGCGTAGGCATCTGCTTTACCCTCGCCGAAGGGGGCGATATCTATATGCAGACCAGCGCCGACGGCGCCGTCGTGCTCGACGTGACGCCGGACGCGGCCTGGGTCGCGCCCCTCATCAGTGCTGCGACGGGTTGCGAGGCGCCGGACTCGTCACTGTGGATCTTGCCTGACGACAAGCTGATCCAGCTGATCGTGGGTCTGTCCAGCCTGGTAGCCAGCACCTTGCTGGTGGTGGGCCATGATTTCGGCTTGCGCCGGCGCAGTATGCGGCAGGGCCGCTGATCGGCCTTGTGGCAGAAACGTTATCTGTGGCAGGCATCGCTCGACACTGCGCGTGGTGCGTGCTAGTCTCGTTACTGCACCCACCTGGTAGCCAGGGCGGCCGTGCAAAGGACAGCCATGGATACACCACCGCAAGCGGTACCTGCTCCGGATTGCTCCCCGCCCTGCCACGACGGCATGCCGCAGCATGCCGCGCCCCTGCTTGACGATGGCGTTTTCAGCCCGGAACGGGTGAAAGCTGAACGCGAACAAGCCTATTTCAACGATTTATACCTGCTGGCCCCCGTCGCCTATTTCGTGCTCGGTCTCGATGGCGTCATCGTGCAGATGAACCTGGTGGCGGCCGAATTGTTCGGCCTGCCGCGGGAACGACCGGGCCACGTGCTGTTCCGTTCCTATATCCACGATGCCTTTCGTCACGATTACGAGCAGTTCGTGCAGCGCGTGCTCAATAGCAGCGAGCCCGAGCGCATACAGCTGCAGGTGCAGTTGCCGTCCCGTCCCGGCGCGCGCGAGGCCGGCTTGCCCGTCAGCCTGCTGGGCAGCGCCGATCCGAACGGCCAGGCGCTGCGCCTGGTGCTGGAGCAGGCCGAGGGCAAGCTGGCGGCGCTTGAACGCAGCGAAGAGCGCTTCCGGCGCATCGTGCACAGTGCCGAGGAGGGCATCTGGGAAATCGATGCGCAGGCGCTGACCAGCTTTGTCAATCCGAAGATGGCGCACATGCTGGGCTACCAGATCGAGGAGATGCTGGGCCAGCCGCTGGCGGCCTTCATGGATGACGAGGGACGCGCCATCCTGGAGCGCAACATTGCGCGGCGCCAGGATGGCATTACCGAACGCCATGAATTCAAGTTCCTGCGGCGTGACGGCAGCACCTTGTGGGCCACCCTGGCCACCAACCCCATCTTCGACTCCGGCGGCGCCTACCTGGGTGCGCTGGCGCTGGTCAGCGACATCACGGCGCAGCGCGCAGCGTCCGAACGCATCTGGCGGCAAGCCAATTACGATCAGCTGACGGGCTTGCCGAACCGCCACATGTTTCTCGACCGGCTGCAGCACGAGGCGCACCACGCCAGGCGCGAAGGCGCTTGCCTGGCCCTGCTGTTCATCGACCTCGATCATTTCAAGCAGGTAAATGACCGCCTGGGCCACGAGAAGGGCGACATGCTGCTGCGCCAGGCGGCGCGGCGCATCAGCGAACGCGTGCGCGCCACCGATACGGTAGCGCGCCTGGGCGGCGACGAGTTCACCGTCATCCTGGCCGGCGTGGGGCAGCTGGGCGGCATCGAGCGCGTGCTGCAGGAACTGACGGCGGCGCTGGCCCTGCCTTTCTTGCTCGATGGCGATACCGCGCAAGTGTCCGCCAGCGTGGGCGTGGCGCTGTATCCGGCTGACGGCGAGGCGCCGGACAGCTTGCTGCGGCATGCCGATCAGGCCATGTATGCGGCCAAGAGCGCGGGGCGCAACGGTTACAGCTATTTCACGCCGGCCGTGCAGCAGGCGGCCGAATTGCGCCGCAACACGGTGCGCGAGATGCGCCTGGCGCTGGCACAGGACCAGTTCGAAGTGCATTACCAGCCCATCATCCGCCTGTGCGATGGCGTCGTCGAGCGGGCCGAGGCGCTGCTGCGCTGGCGCCATCCGCTGCGTGGCCTGCTGCTGCCCGCCGATTTCATCGCCTTTGCCGAGGCGAACGGTCTGATCATCGATATCGGCGAGTGGGTGTTTCGCCAGGTGGTGCGCCAGGCACGGCAGTGGCAAGACGAGCATGGCAGCGCGTTCCAGATCAGCATCAACAAGTCGGCCGTGGAATTTCGTTGCGACGCCGCGCTGTACCAGGACTGGGGCGGGCACCTGGCGCGCCAGGGCCTGGCGCCGGGCGCCATCGTCATCGAAACCACAGAAGCGGTGCTACTCGACGAGGCCTGCCAGGTGGTCGACCGGCTGCGCCAGTTCCGCGCCATGGGCCTGGCGCTGGCGCTCGGCGATTTCGGTAGCGGCCAGGTATCGCTCGCGTGCCTGAAAACAGCCGATATCGACATTCTCAAGATCGACCGTTCGCTGGTGGGCGAACTGGGACGCGATGATGCCGGGCTGGGTCTGTGCGAGGCGCTCATTGCACTGGCGCAGCGGCTGGGGGTGAAAGTCGTGGCCGAAGGCGTGGAGACGGCGTCGCAGCGCGACCTGCTGCGCGCCGCCGGCTGCGATTATGCGCAGGGGTATTTCTTTTCCCGCGCGTTGCCGGCAGGGCAGATGGACCGCCTGCTGGCGGCTCAGCCGGCTGCCTGAACGGTCGCCTGCGCCTGCCCGCCGCCTTGCATCAGCTGTTCCACGGCAGCCAGGGTCTCGGCGGCGCTGACCTTGGCCAAGGTCAGGCCCGGTGCCAGGATCACGCGATAATGGCGGCTGGCCGGATAAAACCAGCGGTAGTTATCGGTGCGGATGTAGTAGCCGACGATTTTCTTGTCATACGCCGAGGCGATGTGGATCACCGAGGTGTCGGGCGAGAGTACCAGTTCGCAGCGGCGTATCAGGGCCGCCAGCGCCAGGATGTGGCCGGTGGGTGGCGCGGCCATCACGTTGGCATGGCCGGCACCGTCCACGATCTCGGCGGCGCGCGCCTCGGTGCCCGGTACGGCGATCACCAGCAGCGCATGGCGTGGATAGCGGGCCGCCAGGGCGGCGCAGCAGCGCTGGGCGTCGGCCACGCTGACCGTGCGTTGCGCATTGCTGCCCTGGAAATTGAGGCAGAACAAGCCTTCATAGGTGCGCAGCAGGGTGTCGCAGGCGGGGTCGACCTGTGCTGCATGCGCATCCACGCCGAACAGTTCATAGCGCAGGTCGATGTCGCGCAAGCCAAAGGCCTCGAACGTGGCAAAAAAGCTGTGCAGGATGTGGCGGCTGCGGTCACAGGGTACGGTATGGTCGAACATGCCCAGATTAGCTGTCGAAGTGCCATATTTGGGAATGGCAAAGCCCGTCAAATAGCGCGCACCCAGCCATTTTATGCGCAACAGCAAGGGAATCGAAAAGCGGTTGTAGGGGTTGAAGATGACGTCGTAGCGGCGCCGGCGCAGCTCGGCGATGCTGGTGCGCAAGTCGCGCAGCAGCGGCTGCTTGTCCCAGATGAGGATGTCGCTGACATGCGGATTATCGGCGATGATGTCGCGGTTGGCGCTGCTGGCTGCCACGTCGATCTGCCAGTGCGGATAGTTCTTTTTCAGTTCGCGCAGCAGGGCCGAGGTGACGATCATGTCGCCGATTTTGTCGTTGCGCAAAATCAAGACCTTGCGCACGCGGGAGATATCGAGCGGCTGCTTGTCGGATTTGCCCAGCAGGGCGTAACTGATCAGCCGGGCGGCAGTTTTTATCAAGGGAACTCCGGAAGTGGATGACGGGATGCACTGGCATACTGGCGAATCAGCAAGTGACAGCAGCATCTTACGGATTTCCACCGTCCTGAGCTAGGGGGCGTGCCGCATTATTGCTGCGCGCGCCAAGGCAGCGCACGCGGGGGAGAGCTTACTTCAGGCCCAGCAGGGCGACGACGCGCTCGCGGCTGATGCCGACCAGCGCCGAGCTGATGGCCAGCAGCGATTCATAGCCGGGCTGGCTGGCCTTTTGCGTGAAGTTTTCCGCCAGGGTATCCATGCTGACGCTCTCTTGCACCGGCTGCGCCTTGGCCACCCGTCCCGTCGCTTGTGCCAGTGCCAGGCTGACGGAGCTGCGCGCCGCCTGCAACTGCGCCAGCGCCTGCACCACTTGCTGCAAGGTGGCGCGCAAGGCTTCCACGTCGCCGGTATGCCATTCTTCCGGGGTGATGGCGGCCGGTTCCGCATCCGTGCGCACGCGGCTCATCTGGCCGGTCGGATAGCGGATGCCGTTGCCGCGCACGGACAGGCTGTCGCGCACGTTGGCCCAGGCCGCTTCTGACGTGCTGAACACCAGCTCGCCATTCTCGCCCAGCTTGACGCCGATGCCTGACGGCATGAGTGCGCGGTCGAAGCGGGACACGATTTCGCTCTCGCTCAGACCAGGTTCGATATTCACCGAGCGCAAGGCCTGGTTCGCGCCGCCGACGGAAAACGCCAGCACTTCCTGCGGACCTTCCTGCAGGCTGGCCATGGTCAGGCCGCGGATGCTGAACTGCTGCTGTGCCGACTGCGGGCTGGTATAGCCGAGCTGCGCGTCGAGCGAGCCAGCCGAGGCGCTGGCGCGCTGACGCCAGGTATTGCTGAACTGGCGCACGCGCGCTTCCACTTGCCCCTCGCGGCCCTGGCGCGCGGCCAGCTTGGCCGCCAGCTCGCTTTTCAGCGCTTGCAGCTGGCTGCTGCTGCGTTCCAGGTAATCGAGCGTTTGCTGCGCGTTGGAAATTTCTCCCTGCAACTGGTGATCCCAGTTGTTCAGGCCGTGCTTCAGGCTTGCCGTCGAACTCCTCGCCGCCGGCGCCTCGCTGCGCGTGCTGGCGCTGCCATTGATGGTCGCGGACGCGTCATCAACGACGCGGGCTGTGCCGGCGCCTTTGGCATTGATGCCGGAAGAAGAGGAGGTCTGAACGATTTGCATGATGGTCAGAGAAGATCAAACAGGGAAATGGTACCCACCTTGGCATAGGCCTTGTACGTGGCCTGCAACGCCGTCTGGTAGCCGTTCAGGTCAATGGCGGCCGCGCCCATGTCGGTCTTCTTCAGATCTGACAAGGCCATGTCGTTCGACAGCGAGACGTTGCTCAGATTGCCGGACAGCGTGGAGAGGATGTTTTGTGCGCCGCCGAAGATGGCAATCTTGCCTGAAAGCAATTCCATGCCATCATCGGTGCCATCGAGCGCGGTGACTACCACGCCGCGCACGGCCGGATCGCTGGGGCTGAGGCCGGGCTTGCCCAGCGTGTCGATGGCCTGGTCGATCTTGTTCAGCCATACTTGCAGCTTGTCCACATCGACGTTGGCCGTCTGCGTCACGCCATTGCCCACCACCACGGTCTGCGTGTCGGTATTGCCGATGTAGGTGTAGCGCGAACCTGCAGTTGCCGCCGCATCGTATTTGATTGCGGGCTGGTCGGTAGCGGTGCCGGAAAACATGTAGCGCCCTTCCTGGTCCTTCAGGTTGGCCGTGTACAGTACGCTATCGCGCATGGCGATCAGCGATTGCGTCATCGCCTTCAGGTCGTCCGGCGCATTGCTGCCGTCCGCGGCCCATACCAGCAGGTCGCGCGCCTGGCCCATGTCGGTGACCATGCTCGACAGGTAGTTTTCGTTTTTCAGCAGGCGCACTTTCACCGTCGCGATATTGTCCTGGTACTGGGTCACCATGGCTTGCTCGCGCGTCAGGCGCGAAATGCGCACATTGCCGATCGGATCGTCCGATGGCAGCTGGATGCGCAAGCCCGAGGACATCTGCTGGGTCAGGTAATTGATGCGTTCCTGATTTTGCTGAAGAGAAATATTAATCAGCGTTTGGTACTGGCTGCTGGCGACACGCATGCTCTTCTCCTTAACCCATCATTTGCAAAGTGGCATCAAACAAGGTATTCGCCACGGAAATGACTTTCATGTTTGCCTGGTACATATTCTGGAATTCGACCAGGTTCATCGCTTCCTCGTCCTTGTTCACGCCGCTGGTGGATTTCCAGTCGTCGACGGCTTGTGCGCGCACGGTGTTGGATGTCTTCAGCAGGGCCTGGTTCTGCTGACTGTAGATGCCCAGCTTGCCGACCAGCTGCGTGTCGGCATCGCTCATCAGGACATTCCCCACCCAGCTGACGCTGATCGGTTGATTCTTGATGTCGATTAATTTCTGCAAGTTGCCGCTATCGCCAGCGGCGCCCGTCAGCGACAGGGCCAGGTCCTTCGCGTTGAAGCCGGGAGTAATGCCCAGCTTGCCATTTGCGTAGACCAGCAGGGGGGTGCCGTTATTGCCAGGAGGCGGTGCCATGGTCGTGCCCAGGGCCAGCTGCGTGTTGACCTTGCTGGTTAACTGGGTGGCCATGTCTTGCAGCGACTGCTGCAGCGGTTTCAGGGTATTTTGTTCGAAGTCGCCCAGGCCACCCATCTGGCCGCCGATGGCGACCGGATCGAGGGTGTACGACGATTTGGCGAAATCAAGGGTCAGGGTTTGGTCGCCCGTGTTCGTCATGTTGCTGCTGAGGGTAGCGGCCAGGCTGCCGATGACCAGCGGCTGGCCCGATTTCAGTGCGACATTGCGCGAGCCGTCCGGCTGGTCAAGCACGTCGATGCCCATTTGCGCGGCCAGGCCATCGATCAGCTGGTCGCGCGCATCCATCAACGACGACACATTCGTGCCCGAGGCGGCGGAGGTGCTGATGCGCTGGTTCAGCACGGCGATGTTGGCCAGGGCGGTATTGGCTTGCGGCACGATCGCCGACCGTTGCTGCTGCACCGACAGCAACTGGTTGCCCATGACGGTGCTGATGCTGTTGAAGCGTTGCGCCATGGCGTCGGCCGAGGTGACGATCTGCTGGCGCAGCGGCGTGGACGTCGGGTCGACGGCGGCCGCGTTCAGGGACTTGAAGAAACCGTCGATGCCGTTGCTGATGCTGGAGGCGTCGTCACCCATCACGCGCTCGAGCTGCGTCAGGTAAGGCTGGGTCTGCGCACGGGCGCCCTGGTCGGACGCGGCGCGCCACATTTGCTGGCTTTTATAAGCATCGGCAAAGCGCAGCAGGGCCGACACTTCCACGCCATTGCCGGCCGAGCGCACGCCCACGCCGGCGCCAAGCGAGGACAACAACACGCCCTGGCGGGTATAGCCCGCCGTTTGCAGGTTGGCGATGTTCTGGCTGGCCGCATTCAGTGCGGCCTGGGCGGCGATGCTGCCTGACAATGCATTGCTGATGATGCTCATTGGGCAATTTTCTTTCGTGAAGAGTGTGGCGCGTGCGGGTGGGCAGGCAGTGAATCGTTACTACCTTGTACAGGCGACGTTTCAGGCAGGTTTATTAAGCGGCGCTGCAATATTGTCGGTCTTGACAGTGCTTTTGGCCGAAACGGGCGCGCTGGCCGCCGGCAGCAGCTGGCGCAGGATGGCGTCGGCGATGCCGAAGGCACGCTGGCCGGCCATTTTGTCGGCCACCAGGTTGTCGGCCATTTCCAGCATGTCGCTGTTGATGGGGTCCTTGAAGACGCTGTCTTCACCCGCCATCTCGCGCGTGCCCGAACGCATCTGGCGCAGCATGTGCGAGATGAAGAAGGCTTCGAACTTGACGGCCGCCTCGGTGGCCTTGGCCGCGTAGCGGGGATCGGCCGGCGTGGCCGCGGCGGGGGTCTTGTCATTGAGCGCCGAGGGCAGGGCGCTGCTGCTGTCGTTTACATTAAGCATCAAATCACCACCAGTTCGCCTTCGATGGCCCCGGCCTGATCGAGGGCTTGTAAAATTGCCATGATGTCATCGGGCGAGGCGCCCAGGCTGTTGACCACGTCGATGATGGACTGCAGCTTGGCGCCGGCCGGCCATTTGAACATATTGCCGTTGCCCTGGTCGACGGAGACCTTCGATTGCGGCGTGACGGTGGTCTGGCCGCGGCCGAACGGCGCCGGCTGGCTGACGTTGGAGCTTTCGGAAATGACCACTTTCAGCGAGCCGTGCGTGACGGCGGCCGCCTTCACGCGCAAGCCTTCGGCGATGACCACGGTGCCGGTGCGCGAATTGAAGACCACTTTCGGCGTGTCGACGCCCACATCGACGGTCAGCGCTTCCAGCTTGGCCATGAAAGCCACGCGCTGGGTCGGGTTTTCCGGCGCCAGCACGTCCACGCTGGTGGCGTCGCGCGTGGTGGCGACGGCGCCGAAGCGGCGGTTTACGGCTTCGACGATATTGATGGCTGTCTCGAAATGCGGGTGGCGCAAGTTCAGGGTGACGGAAGGCTTGGTGGAAAAGTCGCTGAGAATCTCGCGCTCGATGTTGGCGCCGTTGGGAATGCGGCCCGAGGTGGGCGTGTTGACGGTGACGGACGAGCCGCTCTTGCCGGTGGCGTTCAAGCCGCCGACGACCACGTTGCCTTGCGCCAGCGCATACGTTTCATTGTCGGCCGCGCGCAGTTGCGTCAGCAGCAAGGTGCCGCCGCGCAAGCTTTTCGCATCGCCCAGGGACGAGACGGTGACGTCGATAGCCTGGCCACGGCGGTATCCAGGTGGAAACACGGCGCTGACCATGACGGTGGCGACGTTCTTGCTTTTCGCTTCGGCGCCATCGGGCATCTTCACACCGAACTGCTTGAGCATGTTGACCACGGATTGGCTGGAAAACTTCACCTGGGTGGTGTCGCCGCTGCCGTTCAGGCCGACGACGAGGCCGTAGCCGACCAGCGGGTTGTCGCGCACGCCCTCGATGCTGACCAGGTTGCGCAGCACTTGCGCGGCGCTGGCGGGCAGGGACAAGCCGGAGAGCACGGCCAGCATGGCTGCCAGGGGCAGGGCGGAACGAAATTTCATGAGGTCACCTTAAAACGGCATCCATGGGCCGACGAAGAAGCGCGTCAGCCAGCCTGGAGTATTAGCTTCGGCCAGAGTGCCCTGGCCGGAATAGGCGATCTGTGCATTGGCGATGCGCAAGGACGATACCTGGTTGTTGGAATCGATGTCGGCCGCGCGCAGGTAGCCGCGCAGGCGCACGAACTCTTCGCCCTGGTTCAGGGTCAGCGTTTTCTCGCCCTGCACGCGCAGCAAGCCGTTCGGCAGCACTTCCTGCACGATCACGGTGATGGCGCCGGACAGCGCATTTTGCTGCGTGCTGGTCGAGTCGCCGGCGAAGTTGCGGTCGGCGGAGAGATCAATGCCCGTCTTGGGCAGGGTCTTGCCGAGGACGTTGGCCGCCTTCACGCCGACGGACGAACCCTTGTTGAACGAGGTGCCCGCCTTCTTGCTGGCCTGCGTGGTCTCCTGCAGGGCTACCGTGACGACGTCGCCCACGCGGAAGGCGCGGCTGTCCGAGATCAGGTCCAGGCCCGCATCGGGATTGAACACGCCGCCGCCCACGCCGCCGCGCGCCGCGCTGCGCGGCGCCACGGGCAACGGCGTGTCGGAAAAGCTGGGCGCCACCGGTGCCGCCGGCTGGCTGGCGCAACCGGCCATCAACACCAGCAGCAGGGCCGCCGTGGCTTTCATGGCGACTGTCATCAGCGTGCCGCTTGCGCCAGGTATTGCAGCATATTGTCGGCGGCCGACAGCACCTTGGTGTTCATTTCATAGGTACGCTGGGCAGCGATCATGTCGACCATCTCTTCGACCACCTGCACGTTCGAGCCTTCCAGCGCGAACTGCTTCAGCTTGCCCAGTGCGCCTTCGCCGGGACGGCCTTCCGTCGGCGTGCCGCTCGATGCCGTTTCCTGGAACAGGTTTTCACCGAGTGCCAGCAAGCCCGTCGGGTTGATGAAGCTGGACAGGTTCAGCTGGCCCAGCTGGGTGCCGTTGACATTGCCCGGTACGGTGGCCGTGACCATGCCGTTTTCGCCGATGGTGATCGCCGTGGCATTGTTCGGCACGGTGATCTGCGGCACCAGGGGCAAGCCCTGGGCGTTGACCATCACGCCATTTTCATTCAGGCTCAACTGGCCGGCGCGCGTGTAGGCCGCTTCGCCGTTCGGGCGCAGCACTTGCAAAAAGCCGTTGCCGGTGATGGCGACGTCAAATTCGCGGCTGGTCGTTTGCAGGCTGCCGGTGGTAAACACCTTTTGCGTGCCCACCATATGGGTACCGTTACCCAGCTGTACACCCGATGGCGAGAGGGTATTGTCGGCGCGCTGCGTGCCCGGCTGCTGCTCGACCTGATAAAACAGGTCTTCGAAGACGACGCGGTCGCGCTTGAAGCCGACGGTGTTGACGTTGGCCAGGTTATTCGCGATGGCTTGCAGTTTGGCATCTTGTGCCTGCACGCCGGTCTTGCTGATCCACATTGCTGGATTCATGGTTTACTCCTAGTAATAGATTGGCGTTGGGCTTATGCGCCCAGCAGGCGGTTGCCTGATTCCGTCATGGAATCGCTGGCCTTGAATACTTTCATTTGCATCTCGAAACTGCGGTTCAGGCTCATGGTGGCGACCATTTCCTCGACGGCCGAGACGTTGCTGCCTTCCAGGTGGCGGTCGCGCAGGCGCACCGTCGGATCGGCTTGCAAGTCTTCGCCGCTGCGTGCCACGATCAGGCCAGCCTCGTTCTTGGTCAGCTCGCCCGCTTCGGCATTGACCAGCTTGAGCTTGTCGACGGTCTGCATCTGCGCGGTACCCGGCACCTGGATGGAGATCGTGCCGTCGGCGCCGATCGACAGGCTGGTGTGCTCGGGAATCGTGATGGGACCGCCTTCGCCCAGCACGGGCCGGCCGTTCAGGGTCAGCGCGCCCGTTTCATCGAGATCCATGGCGCCGGCGCGCGTGTAGGCTTCGCCGTTTTGCCACTGTACCGCGAGAAAACCGTTGCCCGTGATGGCCACGTCGAGATCGCGTCCCGTTTCCTTGATGGCGCCCGTGCGCGTGCCGATGGCGCTCGACTGCGTCTGCGTCATGTGGCGGTCGTCGTAGCCATAGCCGTTTTGCAACGGCTGGGCAGTGGACACTTCCAGGTTGGCGCGAAAGCCGCCCGTCTCGATATTGGCCAGGTTGTTGGCGTGTACCTGCTGTGCCCGCAGGGCACGGTCGGCCCCGCTCATGGCGGTATAAATCAGCGCATCCATTGCTCTTTACCTTTGCGTCTCGTGGATTACAGCGCTTGCATCAGCGATTGCAGCATAGCGTTCTCGGTCGAGATGACCTTCGAGTTCGCCTGGTAATTGCGCTGCGACGTCATCAGGCCCACCAGTTCGGAGGTGATGTCGACGTTCGACTGTTCCAGCGAGCTCGTCACCAGTTTGCCGGCCATGCCGACGCCCGGACGGTCATACATGGCGGTGCCGGACGTGGTCGAGGCGACCCAGCTGGTATCGTTGACGGCTGTCAAGGCGCCTTCGTCGGGGAAGGTGGCCAGGGCGATCACGCCGATGCTTTGCTTCTGGCCGTTCGTGTATTTCGCCACGACGGAGCCGTCAGTGGCCAGTTCCACGCCCGTGTAGGTGCCCGAGGCATAGCCGTCGGCGCGGTCGGTCGAGGTGGTCGATTCGCCGGCGAACTGGGTGGTGCCCGTGTAGTCGATGGCAACCGACATCGGTGCTGCGCCAGGCGGCGTCGGCAGGACCGGCGTGGCAGACGTACCCGTCACCAGCTTGCCGTTCGTGTCAAAGGTCATGCTCGTCACCGGCGTCACATCGACGTTATCGAAGGTGTAATGCACATCCACGCCCGCCGCCGTCTTGACGAAGTACTGGCCCAGCGAGTGTTTGGCGCCCAGCGAATCATAGAGGATCGAGGACTTGCCGCTGTTGTAGCTCAGCTCGCTAGTCTTGCTGAAGGGCACGGTCTTGATGGTCCATTCGGACGACATGTTGGCGGCATACGCCAGCTTGGTCGACGCCACGGCGGGAATCTGGCCCGTTGGAATCAGCATGTCGCCCATGGTGCCCAGAGCGGTGCTGCCCTTGACGGCGGCATAGCCCTGTACCAGGCGGCCGTTCGCATCGATCAGTTTGCCTTCATTGCTGGCCGAAAAGATGCCGACGCGGCTGTAGCTCATGGTGTTTTGCGCGTCGCGCGAGACGAAGTAGCCGCGGCCGTCAATGGCCGCGTCGAGCGCGCGGCCCGTGTTCAGCACGCCGCCGTTGAGCGACATGCTTTGCGTCAGCGAGCCGATTTCCGTGCCCGTGGCGCGCGAACCGGCGTACATGGCCGAAAAGTTGGCGCGGCTGCTCTTGAAACCGTAGGTGCCGGCGTTGGCGATATTGTTACTGGTGCTGTTCAACTGTTGGTTGATGGACTGGATACCGGACAGGGCGATGTCGAAACTCATGTTGACTTCCTTTAGTGAAGGACGAGATTAGTGTTCAGGAAACGAAGGGGCGAGCGGATCAGACCGTCTTACCGTTGAAGCCGGTGATCGCGCCAGGGTTGACTTCGCCCAGGTTCGACACGCTCAGGATCATGCTGCCGCCGGACGACAGGCGCACGCTGTTGAGCTTGCCTGCGATGTCGACCGATGGCTTTTCGGTGCCGTTGGTGGTGACTGCCATGCTATAGGTGCCAGCAGGCAAGCCCAGCGCAACGGGGTCGATGGTGAAGGGAACGGTACCGGCCGACTTGGCGCCCAGTTCGATCTTGTATTCCTTGTCGTCAAGGCCTTTCAGGGTCACGGTGGTCTTGGTGGTGCCGGCGGCCAGCGCGATGCTGCCGCTGACCTTGCTGGTGTCGAGCTGCACCGTTTCGCTGTTGACCATCACTTCGGAGCCCACTTGCGCGCCCAGGGCCAGCACTTGCATCGATTGCAGCACGCTGGCATTGGCGCTGGTCAGCGCGGACAGGTTTTGCATCGCTTCCGTTTGCGCCTGCTGCGTCAATTGATTGACGAACTGGCTCGGATCGGTGGGCGCGAGGGGATCCTGGTTCTTGATCTGCGCGACCAGCAATTTGGTGAACATATCCTGGGTGGCATTGGTTTGCGACTTGACGGCATTGCTGCCGCTGTTGCTGCCACTGGTGTTATTTGTAAAGAGATTGGTTTCCATGGATTATGCTTCACCTAATTTGAGGAGCGATTGCTGCATCGACTTGATGCGGCCCAGAACTTCGACATTCGTTTCAAAGGCGCGTGAAGCCGACATCATGTCGGTCATCTCGGCGACCTGGTTGACGTTGGGGTAGAACACCATGCCATCGGCATTGGCCATCGGGTGGCCCGGTTCATACACCTTGCGCAGCGGCTCATCGCTTTCCACCACGTCGAGCACTTGAACGCGTCCGCCGGCGCCGCTGGCACCGGAACCATCCATCACGGCCGCAAACACGGGCTTGCGTGCGCGGTAGGTTTCGCCTTCGGAACCGGCAACGGAATCGGCATTGGCCAGATTGCTGGCGATGGTATTGAGGCGCACGGTCTGCGCCGCCATCGCCGAACCGGCGATCTTGGAAATATCCTGGAAGCTCATGCTGATCCTTATTGTCCGGAAATGGCCTTGGACAGACCCTTCAGTTTCATGTTGACGAAAGTCAGGCTGGTCTGGAAGTCGGTGGCATTTTGCGAGAACGCCGCCTGCTCGACGCCGATTTCGACGGTATTGCCGTCGCGGCTGGGGTGGTAAGGCACGCGGTACAGGGCGCTGGCATCGTCATCGGTCGACAGCAAGCCCGCTTCGTTGTCCTGCAACTGCTGCAGGGCGCTGCCGAAATCCATGTCCATGGCCTGGAAGCCGGGCGTATTTTCATTGGCAATATTGGCCGCCAGCACGCGGGTACGGTCGGCGCGTAGCGCGAGTGCATCGGCATGCACGCCCAGCGCATCCTTGAAATTAATCCCCATGGTCATCCTTTGTATTGAATTCGATCGTGCTTTTTGCGGTTCGGGCTAGAAAATAGGTGGTGCAGAGGTAAAATCCCAGCCTGGTCATGTTGACGCATGGTAAGGTCATGCCGCTTCAGTATCTTTGATTAAGGTTAGCAATGATTCATTTCAACAGCATTACGATGATCCGAAACAAGGTGCCACGTCCTCATATACTGCTTCCTGGCCTATTTTTACTGACCAGCCTATATAGTAGTGCAGGTCGCGCAGAATTGCCAGCCGACAATATATTTTCGCGTGTGGAACAGTTGGCGCGAGAGCAATTAGCGCAGCAGGCAGGCATGGCAGGATTGCTGGAACCGCAGTTTCAAGTGGCCGTGGTGAAAAGCACGCGCCCCATGCCCGCTTGCGCGGCGCCTGTCACGCTGGAAACGGCGGACAGCCGTTCGGCGCAGCGCATGCGCTTTGTGGCAGTGTGTCCTGGAAGCAACGGTTGGCGTTATGAAATGTTGGCGCGCGGTAGCATCACGGCCCAGGTGGCCGTCACCAGCGCAGCCGTCATGGCGAATACGCCGTTGCAGGCGGCCGACGTGACGCTGGCGCGGCGCGATGTGACGATGGTGCCGGATAGTATTTCCTCCTTGCCCGGCGCCATCGGCCTGTCGAGCCGGCGCAGCTTGCGTGCCGGTGAAGTGCTGCGCCAGGGGCAGCTGGCCGCACCCATGCTGATCAAGCGGGGCAGTGCGGTGAGTATCGTGGCGCGCAAGGAGCAGGTGGAAGTGAGCATGGCCGGCGAAGCGCTCGACCCGGGCGCGCTGGGAGAGGTGATCCGCGTGCGCAATGCCACCAGCGGCACGGTGATACGTGCCAGGGTGGTCGATGCGGGCGTGGTGGAACCGGCAGAAAATGCCGGCCGTTAAGGAAGGTCAGTCTGCGGCGGCCGTGCGCTGCAAGCGTGTCGCCAGCTGCGTCAGCTTGGTGGCGTAGTTGGGGTCGGTGGCATAGCCGCCGCGCGCCAGACCTTGCGCAAAGGCGCCCGCGTCGGCACCCGTATTCAGGGCGGCGCGGTAGCGTGGATTGTCGAGCAACACTTGTGCATAGTCGCGGAAGGCGCTGGCCTGGTCCGGATAGCTGCGGAAACGCTCGGTTTTCTTCAGCGCCGCGCCGCTGCCGGCCGCGTATTCGGTGGTGACATTGCTGGCCACGTCGCCTTGCCATTTGCCGCCGGCCTTGATGCCGAACAAGTTATTCGTGTCCGTACCCGTGGCCTGGCGCAACGGACGCTGGCCCCAGCCCGATTCCAGCGCGGCGTGGGCGGCGACAATTTCCGGCGCCACGCCCAGGCGCGCGCCCGTTTCTTCCGTCCATGGCTTGATCGAGGCGAGGAACTGCTGCTGCACTTCGCCGATCTCGCCGCCCTGGTTGATGCTGCCCAGCACATTCACGGGCTGGCTCTGCTCCAGGTAGGCGCGTCCTTGCGGGCTCAGACTGGTGGCGTTGCCGCCGCCCTGTTCGATGAAGCGGGCCACTTCGCCCTGCACCTGTTGGAACACGCTGCTGAAGTTGCCGCCGGCGCCGGTGGCGTCGGTGGCACGCATATTGCTCTGCACGGCGGATGTAGCCGACGTCGATGGCGTCGCCGCTGTGGCGCGGGGTGTGGCGAAATCAGCCTGGCGCATATGTATCTTCCTCGCCATGCAGCACGCGCTGCATGATGCTGTACTGCTCTGTTAATAAATCACTGTTGCGGGCATTCAGGCGCTTGCATTCCAGTACCATCTGCTCCAGCACGACCCAGTCGCGTTCGGCGGTGGCGCGCGCGTCTTCTTGCAACAACGCAAACAATTGCGGCATATCGCCTTGCGGGCCCAGCAGGGCAGTGACCAGGCTGACGCGCTGGCGGCGGCGCGCATCGAGGGGCTCGACGGCGGCGATGACCTGGTCGGCCAGTGCCGTCAGCCGGGTGCTCTGGTGGTGCAAGGTGGCCTGGAACTGCTCTTCCAGCAAGGTTTGCAAGGCGGCGTAGCCGACGCTGTCGTCCGTCATGCCTTGCAGCACGCGGCGCACGGCTTCCTGACGCGTGATGCCCTTGCGCGCTGCGGTCACGATTCACCGCCGTGGAAACGCTGGATCAGGCCTGCCAGTTTCGCTGGATCGAATGGCAATTCGCCCTTGGCCAGTGCATCGCGCAGCATGGCCACGCGCTCGTGGTCGATCTCGGGCATGGCGCGCAGGGCGGCCATGGCCGGTTGCAGCACGGCCGATTGCAGTTCCGCCCCGGCCGACGAGCCACCCATGGCGCCGGCGGCGCCCGCGTTCTCGGCGATCGCCTCGGCCGGCGCGATGGCGCTGCTGCGTACGGCAGCACCGGTATTGCCGGAGGAGATTTTCATACGTTGTCCCTTGCCCTTAATTTGCATGCTCATCGCGCTCCTTCTTTGCGGGCAGGCCCAGTTTGTCGCGCAGGCGCTGCAAGGTTCCCGAGTCCGGTTCACCCACTTGCAGCTCTTCGCCTTGCGCCTTTTGCCCGGCCATGCCGAACATGGCGGCGATGCTGTCGGCCTGGCCACGCGTCAATATTAACAGTTCGATGCGCCGGTTGATGCCGGCGCTGGCATTTTTCACGTCCAGCGGCGCGCGGTCGGCCATGCCCACCACCTGCAGCACGCTGTCCGGACTCATGCTGCCGATCAACAATTGCGCGCGTGCCGACATGGCGCGGTTGGCCGACAGGGTCCAGTTCGAATAGCCTTCATAGCCGTTATTGGCGTATTGCAGCGAGTCGGTGTGGCCGACGATCAGCATCTGGTTGTCCATCTGCGCGAAGACGGGGCCCATCTGGCGCAGCAGCTTGCGGAAACGGTCGGTCGGCACGGCGCTGCCACGCACGAACATGCCTTGTTTGTCCGTATCGTGCAGCATGACGCGCAAGCCGTACGGCGTAATCACCGATTGCAGATTGCTCTTCAATCCCGCTTCGTCGCTGAGTTTGTCGAGCGCGCGCGACAGCGACAGCAGGTCTTCCGGCGACTGGTAGCTGACCTTGGTCTGGTTTTGCGGCGCCGCGCCGGCCTTGCCGTCTTGCGTCTGCTTGCCTTCCGTGCGCGTGTCGCCCGAGCCCTTGCGGGGCATGGGGAAGCGCTCGATCAGGCTGCCGCGCGGACCGCCACTCTGTTCCGGCATGACGCCCTGGCCTTCGCCCTGGCGGCTGCTGGCCGACGCGTCCATCATGATTTCCTTCATCGCCTGCTGCTCGCGCGCAGCCATCAGCCACAGCACGAGGAAGAGCGACAGCAGGGCCAGGCAAAAGTCGGCGAACGCTACTTTCCAGGCGCCGCCATGGGCGTCGTCGTCATGCTTGCGACCGGCACGCTTGATGATGGCCTGTTCATGTTTCTCATGCGGCTTTAGCACGGCGGCCTCCCCGGCCTTGGCCCTGCTCTTGTTCGGCGCCGCCACCTTCGAGCGCATTGATCCAGCTTTCCAGCTGGGCGAAGCTCGGCTTGATGTTCAGTTGCACCAGGCGGCGGCCAGCATCGATGGCCAGCAGGGGCGGCTTGCCCGCCACGTGCGTGACCAGCACCACTTTCACGCATTCCATGGTCGAGCCTTCTTCGCCCACCAGCTGTTTCATCATGTTGCACATCGGATCGAGCACGCCGTAGCAAAAGAAGATGCCGATGAAGGTACCGACCATGGCGGCGCCCACTTTTTCCGAAATTTCCGCCGCATCGGCGCCGTCGGCCACGGAATTCATGGCCATCACGATACCCAGAACGGCCGCCAGAATACCGAAACCGGGCATGGCTTCGGCGATTTTGTGCAGGGACTTCGACGGTTGCAGCAGCTCGTCGTGGATGGCTTCGAGTTCCTGTTCCAGCACGCCTTCGAGCTCATGCGCGTTGATTTTGCCCATTGCCATCAAACGGAAGTTGTCGACGATGAAGGCCAGCAGCTTTGGCTCTTCCAGCACCAGCGGATAGCGCTGGAACAGGGCGCTTTCGCGCGGCGCCTCGACGTGCGCGTCGAGCGCCTTCAGGCCGCCGGCGGCCGTTTGCAGCAGTTCATACATCAGCAGCAGCAACTGGCGCTGGAATTCCGAACCTTGCTTCTTGTGCGTGACGATCTTGCGCATCTGGTGCAGCATTTCCCCGAGGACATGCTTGGGGTTGCCCAGCACCAGGGCGCCGACGGCGGCGCCGATGATGATGATCAACTCGACCGGTTGCCAGATCGCGTGGACGGTGCCGCCCATCAGGGCGAAGCCTCCGAATACACACCCCATCACGATTAAGATACCGATAATTACCATGTCAACTGCCTTTCTGCGTCATTGTGCTACATCAATTTGATGGGTCTTGCTGAAACTGTTGCCAAACTACTGCTTCACTTTTATGTGTCTTGCAGCATGGCTTTCATCTTGCCCAGTGCCGTCTTGTTCAGCTGGCAGACGCGGGCGTCGCTCAGGTCCAGCACGGCGGCAATTTCTTTATAGCTCAGTTCGAATTCGTAATACATCTGGATCACGCGCTGCTCGCGCTCGTCGAGCGTACGCAGTGCCTGTTCCAGGCTGCGCCGCACCATCAATTGCTCTTCCGGGCTCGGTGCGCTGTCGGCCTGCCCCAGGCTTTCCTGCAGCACTTCGTCGAAACTGACGATCAGCTCGGCGTTTTCCGCCAGCTGGTATTCCTGGAAGGCTTCCGGCGTCAGCTTCAGAGCGGCCATGATTTCCGCTTCCAGCGGCTCGCGCCCCAGGCGCCGGGTCAGGGCGCGCACGCTGTCGCGCAAGCGATGGCTTTCCTGGCGCACGGCGCGCGGGCGCCAGTCCTGGCGCCGCAGCTCATCGAGGATGGCGCCACGGATGCGCAGGCTGGCATAGCTGCCGAAAGACTGGTCCGGCACGCCGTAGCGGCGCAGCGCCTCCAGCAAACCCATCAGGCCGATCTGTTCCATGTCGTCGCGGTCGATGGCGCCCGACACCTGCGAGTTGAGCTGGCGCACGATGCGTTTCACCAAAGGGGCGTACGCCACCAGATGTTGTTGCTCTTCAGCAACGCTGAGCACGGCCGCGCAAGCGCTGGCGGCGGCGTATTCGCCGGCGCCATACGCTTCCTGGTATTGCTCTGCATAGGCCACGGGGTCTCCCACTAGGTCGGCTGGCGTGTTGGCTTATTCAATGATCAGCTTGCCGACCATGACTTCGGTGTAGGGTTTTTCCATCTGTTCGCGTTCATAGCTGACATTGAAGGCCTTGTTGATCTGTTCGGCAAATTGCTCCACCGTCATGGACTGTGCCTTGTCCACCGGAAAGCTCGACAAGGTACTCACGGCGATCGAGCGCATCAGTGGCAAGTGATCCTTGGTCAGCTTTTCCTTTTCCTCGGTGGTGGCGATCACCAGGTCGGCCGACAGGTAATGCGTATCGCTGTCGCCGGGGCTGCGGCGCAGCATCACGATGACCTTGTCCAGGGTGATGAACTTGCGCGCCTTCTTGCCCGTGGCGGGCGGTGGCGGGGCTTTTGCGTCGGCAACCTCGGCATGGCCGGCGACCGGCTTGGCCAGGTACCACATGGCGCCGCCAGCCGCACCGGCGGCCAGCACGGCCACGGCGACAAAGCCGCCGATCAGTTTCATTTTCATATTCATCAGGCGTTTTCTCGCTCGTGCATGGCGTAAGTGGTGCTGGAAGAAGTGCCGGACGGCGTGCCGTCGGACAGGGCGCGTCCCGGCTCGGCGTCGTCGTTCTGGCGGCCGGGCTGACGCTGGCCACGTGCATCGCCCTCGGCAAACGCCTGGGCGGCAGGGCTGCGCGGGGTGGCGCTGATATTCACGGACACGTCGGTGTACTGGCGCTGCGCCAGGTCGCTGCGCATGTTTTCGCCGATGCCTTGCAACTGGCGCAACACTTCCGAGTTCGACGCCGTGACGTTCACTTGCAGCGCGCCGGCCGTGTGGCGGATGGAAATTTCAATGCGGCCCAGCATGGGCGGATCGAGGCGGATCGTCGCGTGTTCGCTGTTGCGGCCAATCTGTGTCTGCAGGCGTTCGCCCAGTGCTTCGCGCAACGGTTCCTGCCATTGCTGGGCAGGGCCGTTGAGTTTGATCGTCTCGGCGCCAGGTGCTGTAGCGACGCCATTATTCACGCCGGCGGCTGGGCCCGGGCTGACGGGCGTCGCCGCAACGAGGCCGCGCTCGCCATCTTGCTTTGTCGCGGCTGCAGGCGTGGCCACTGCCGGCACCGCATCGAAACCGGCGGCTGGCAGCGCGGTTTTGCTGCCGGCCGAAGAGGCTGGCGTTGGCTGGGCTGCCGCGACCGGCTCGCCCAGATCGCGTGCTGGCGCCATCCTGGCGGTCTGCACATTGAAAGCAAGGGCATCGGGATGCAGGCGGCTGTTCAGGTCCAGGGTCTGCTGTGCATTGCCTTGCTGCGTAGCCGCTACGCCATCGTTCGCCTTGGCTGCTGCAGCGGCAGCGTCGGCTTGCGGCGAGACGGGGAGCATGGGCGCCATCAGCGGCGGCGTCATGGCGGGCAGGCCCGCGTCCTGCGTTGTCGCAGCCTGAGTGATGTCGGCGGGCAAGTCGGTGCCGGTGGCGGGGGCGCCATCCTCCGTCAGGTCTGCGGCAAGGTCTTGCGCCAAGGCGGTATCGCTGGCGACCGTTCCCTGCGCTGGCGCGGGCAGGGAGAACAGCATGTTGCGCGCGGTGCCACTCTCGGGCGCGCCCTTGCTCACGGACGCGTTAACGCCCGCATTAACGCCCGCATCGGCGCTCCTGGACGACGTGGTCGCACTGCTCGGTGTTGTGTTGATGCTCATTTTCATGCTGGATTCTCATCTTGATACATGGCATTTTCAATCGCATACGCGACCCAGCCTTCTTGTTTCGAATGTATCTCGCCCAACTGCATGCCCAGGCGATGCTTTTCGTCGGAACACGCCTGGTATGCCTGCGCATGCGCCTTGCGCAAAGCGAGCAGGGCGGCTTTTTCACGTTCGCTCAATATGCCCAGGCTGGCAAGGTGCTGCGCCAGTTTTCTGTCGAGTACTTCCAGCGCGTCCCAGTTCTGGCTGGCGGTGGCCGCCAGCACTTCGCGGGTCAGCTGGAGCGACAAGGGGCTGCTATCCATTCTTGGCCTGGACGCCGAGCCAGCCTTGTTTGATCGTCGTCAACAGCGTGGTCACCTCGTCGATCAGGGTCGGATCGAGCGTGATGCCGGCCGAATACAGGCGGCCGGTGCAGTACTCGTACAGACGGCCCAGATTGGCGACGACTTCGCCGCCATTCTCGAAATCGAGCGAGCTCGACAGTCCGTTGATGATTTCCGTACATTTGTTCAGGCTGATGGCCTTTTGTTCATAGCGCTTGCCGACGATATGTCCGCGCGCGCGCGCCAGTTCTTCCAGCAAGCCGTCTGTGAGCAGCAAGACCAGTTCGACCGGCGTGGCGCGCGACGTCTGCGCATCCAGGTTGACGGCGTGGTAATTACTGTATGCATCGTGATTCATTATTTTTTCTCACTGTAAAAGCCGGGTGCGGCTGGAAGGCCGGCGCCGCCGTCATGCAGACGGCGCCGGCCTCTATTTAGTTTTGTCGCTGCTGAACAGGGCATCGAACATATCGGTCGTTTGCGCCATGCGTGCCTGCAAGGATTGCAGTTGGGTGAACTGCGCCTTGTAGCGGTTGTACATCGCCGTGTAGTCGGCCTCGAACTTGGTCTGACGTTCACCCAGCGATTTTTGCAGCTTGGCCACCGATGTCTCGCGCTGCGACAGCTGGCCATTGCTCGAGGTCCAGGTTTCGATGAACTTGTCGAGCTTGCCGGCAATGCCGCTGGGCGCGCTGGCGGAATTGTTGCCGATTGCCTTGTCCAGGCCGCCCGGATTCGTCTTCAGCGCTGCCGCCAGCTTGGTGGCATCGAGGGCCAGCGTGCCGTTGCGCTGAGCGGTGATGCCAAAATTGGCGAGGGCGCCCGTCGCCGTTTCGCGCAGGGTGCGCACCAGCTGGTCACGCAGCACGCGCACGCCGCTGTCGGTGGAAAATACGCCAGCAGCCTTGGCCGATGCCGGATCTCCCGGGTCGGTCAAGCCGTCCAGCACGGCCTTGAGCTTGTTGTAGGCAGTAACAAAGCTTTGCGCATTGGTCGTCGTGGCGGACGAATCGAGCGCCACGGTCAGGGTCATGGGCGCGTCGCCGCTGGCCTGTGCCTTGGTGAAGGTCATCTTCACGCCATCGATGTTGCTGAAGGTATTTGACGATTGCTTGACGCGGTTGCTGGTGTCGAGCGGATCGGCTGGCTTGCCGCCGACCCAGATGACGGCATCCTGGGCAGCGACCAGTTGCTTGGGCGCGACATCGAGCGCATCTTTCAGCGCGCCCGGGTCCATCGCGCTCGTATCGAGCGACAGCGCGCCTTCCTCGCCGCTGACATTCGACGTCAGCACCAGCTGGGCGATACCGCCGATGGTGATGACGGACGCCGTCACGCGCGAGTTGTTTTTCGGTTCCGCATTGATGGCGGCGGCGATATCCTTGGCTGACAGGGTAGCGCCGTCGGCATCCGTATTGGCCTTGCTCAAGTCCACCGTGAAATCGGTATTGTTGGCCAGCTTGATTTTCAGCGTGCCTTTGTCTGCAGCCGGCATGGCCATGTTGCCCAGCCCGCCCAGCGAAACCTGGTTGTTTGTGGCGACCTTTTCCACGAATAGCGAATACGTGCCGGCGGCAGCCGATTCCGACGCCGTGGCGCTACCCAGAGCCGTATTGCTGAAGGTGGCACCTTGCACGAGCATGGTCTTGCCACTCGTCAGGCTCAGCAAGCTGGAGCTGAAGGAGGTCAAGGCCATTTTCAGGTTCACCAAACCACCCGAAGTGGCCGTGGCGGCCTTGGTCTGGGCAGTGATGCGCGCCTGCAGATCGGCCGTGTATTTGTCGGTCAATGCCTGGGCCGACGCCGTCGGGTCGTAGGTATTCGAAGCGGAAGTGGAAAAAGCCATGTCAAACTCCTAAAATTAGCATGCAGGATATACCCAATGACAAGGCGACCAAATATTCACGTTTCTGAAATTATTTCTGTAAAACATCATTTTACCTGCCCGCGGAACCAGAACTGCGTCGCCAGCTCATCTTGTCGCTTGGCGTCAACGCGCTGTTGCTCGTTTGCAACATGTTTCTGCTTTTGCGTCAGCACCTGGTCGAGTACCTCGCGTTTAGCCCAGGCCGTATTCAGGGCGCGCTGCGAGACAGCCATGTTGGCCTCGTGCAGGTGCAAATCGGTACGGTGCTGGTCGGCCATCTGCATGACGGCCTGCTTGAAGTTGCCGCAATTGACGGACAGGGCCAGGGGCAGGGCGCCGCTGGGGCCGCTATCCGTGTACAGGCCCGTCAGGCGCTCCAGGTTTTTCTGGTAGCGTTCGCGCACGGCCGTCTGCGCCGCCATGTCACTTTGCAGGCGTTCCACTTCCGTGCTGCGCAGGCCGACCAGGGTGGTCAGGTTGCGGATGGTATGCGCGTCGCTCACATATGCTCCTAGGCCATGATCTGTTCAAGTTGGGTGATGCACGGCCCCATCGGCGCTTCTTCCTTGGTGCCCTGGCACAGGAAGGCTTCGATGGGGGCGTGCAGCTGGACCGCGCGGTCGGTGATCGGGTCGGCGCCGGGCACGTAGGCGCCCAGCGGGATCAGGTCGCGCACGCGCGCATGGCGCGCCATCGACGCTTTCAGCGCGCGCGCCGCCTGCATGTGCTCGGGCGTGATCACCTGCGCCATGCAGCGGCTGATCGAGGCGGCGATGTCGATGGCGGGGTAGTGGCCCCGCTCGGCCAGTTCGCGCGTGAGCACGATGTGGCCGTCAAGAATCGCGCGCGCCGTGTCGACCACCGGGTCTTGCTGGTCGTCGCCTTCGGCCAGCACCGTGTAGATGGCGCTCATGCTGCCGTCAGGGTGGGCGCCGTTGCCGGCGCTCTCCACCAGTTGCGGCAGGTTCGAAAAGACGGAAGGCGGATAGCCGCGCGTGGCGGGCGGCTCGCCCAGGGCCAGCGCCACTTCGCGCAAGGCCATGGCATAGCGCGTCAGCGAGTCGACCAGCAGCAGCACGTGCTTGCCCTGGTCGCGGTAATGCGCGGCAATCGAATGGCACAGCTCAGTGGCCATGATGCGCATCAACGGCGATTCGTCGGCCGGCGCGATCACCAGCACGGCTTTCTTCAAGCCTTCGGCGCCGAGCGACTTTTCGACGAATTCGCGTACTTCGCGGCCCCGTTCGCCGATCAGGCCGACGACGACGACATCGGCCACCGTCTGGCGCGTGATCAGGCCCAGCAGCACGCTCTTGCCCACGCCGGAACCGGCCATCAGGCCCACGCGCTGTCCCTTGCCCAGGGTCAGCATGCTGTTAATCGCCCGCACGCCCACGTCCAGCGGTTCGATCACGGGCTGTTTCTTCAGGGGATTGATTTTCGGCGGCGTCACTTCCAGTATGTGTTCGCCACCGAGGCGGCCCAGGTCATCGATCGGCTCGCCCAGGCCATTCACCATGCGGCCCAGCCACGAAGGGCCGATCTGCAGGCTGGCCTTGTCGGGCAGGGGCAGTACGCGCGCGCCCGTGGTCAGTCCTGTCGCCTTCTTGAAGGGCATCAGGTAGGAGAGTTTTTCGCGAAAGCCGACGACTTGCGCATCGAGCCACTCGCCGCTCACAGTTTCAATTTGACAACGCTGGCCCGTGTGCAGGCGGCAGCCGGCGCTTTCCAGCAGCAGGCCGGACGCGCCGACCAGGCGGCCGGTGGGTGTCGCGACCGGGATATCGCCGATCTCGAAGCTGCGCAGCGTGTCGGCGATCATGCAGGCGCGCCCTGGTCTGCATGTTCGGCGGCCAGCGCCAGATGGCTGCTGACCTGTTCCATGCAGGCCGACAGGCGCTGGTGACAGCCCGCGTCGACTTCATTGTCGCCCGCCTTGATGCGGCATTCGCCCGCGTCGAGGCGCGCGTCGGCGATCAGGTTCCAGCGCTTGGCGCGCTTCGGATCGAGTTCGCTGATGCGTTTGAGTTCTTCCGGATTGAGGAAGACGTCGATTTCTTCGCGCGTGGGCGGCATCGAGGCCAGGGTCTCGTCGACCAGTGCCAGCAATTGCACCGGCTGCAGCGCCAGTTCCGCGCGGATCACCTGGCGCGCCACCTTGGCCACCAGGTCGACCACTTCCTTGCGCTGCGCTTCGCGGTAATCGGCGCGCACTTTTTTCAGGTCGCGCAAGATGGCGTCGACGGGACGCGCCAGGCGGTCCAGCGCCACCAGGGTTTCATTGCGGCCTTCTTCGCGGCCCTGCGCCATGCCATCGTTGCGTCCGGTGTCGTAGCCGTCCTGCTGGCCTTGCACCAGGCCCACTTCGTAGCCATCGCGCTGGCCCTGCTCGAAACCTTCCGAGACGGACGCCTGCCACTGGCCATCCGTATCCTCGTTGGAGGCACGCTGGCCGGCGGCGATGAATTGCGACAGGGGCGGGAAACGATACGAGCGGAAGTGTTTCATTCGATCACCGCTTCAGCAAACAATTGCACTTCGATCTCGCCCGCATCGGCGAGGCCCTTGACGGTGGCCATGATTTCCTGGCGCGTCTGTTCAATACGCGAGAGTGGCACGGGGCCGGAACGGCGCATCATGTCTTCGAAGCTCTGTGCCTGACGGCGCGGCATGGTTTTCAGCACGGCGTCGCGGATCGATGGTTCCGCGCCCTTCAGGGCGATGGCCCATTGTTCCATCGGCACGTCTTCCAGGATGCGCGTGAGCGTGACATCGCTCTGCGTGGCCAGGATCAGGAAGTCGTACATGCTCAGTTCGATTTCCGAGACCACGTCCGGGTCGTGCGCGCGCAGCAGTTCGACCAGCGCGGCGCGGTTGCCCGGCATGCGGTTGAGGATCTCGGCGGCCTGGCGGATGCCTTCCACGCTGGTGCTTTGCGTGTCGAGCGTGCCCAGGCAGCGGCCCACCAGTTCATCGAGCTCGACCAGCAGGTCGCGGTCGATCTCGTCCAGGCGCGCCAGGTTCAGCAAGACCAGGTCGCGGCCTTCGACGGGCAGGGCGTCGAGGATCTGGCCGGCCAGCGCGGGCGGCAAAAAGGCCAGGAACACGGCTTGCATCTGCACGTGCTCGTTGACGATGTATTCGGCCAGCCATTTTGGCGAGGCCCACTGCAGGCGCGCCATTTTCGGACGGATGGCGTCGCCATAAATGTTGTTCAGCACGCTATTTGCGATATCGCTGCCCAGCGCCATGTCCAGCGAGCGCTTCAGGTAGCTGCGCGAGGCGCCGTGCACGCCGCTTTGCTGGCGGTAGTCGTCGAAGAAGGTCTGCATGGCCGTTTTCACGGATTCGACCTTGATGCCGCTCATGCGCGACATCACTTGCGTGACTTCCAGCAATTCTTCGCGCGACAGGCAGCGCAGCACGTTGGCTGCCTGTTCTTCGCCTATGCTCAGCAGTACGATGGCGGCCTGCTCCACGGGATTCAGGCTGACGCTTTCGTACTCGGCGCCGTCGGAGGGATTATTGTTGTTGAGTTCGGCCATTTTTCTGCATCCATTGTTTGACGACTTCGGCGACACGCTCGGGTTCTTTTTCAGCCAGCACTTTCAGGTGATCGACCATCACGTCGACCGCTGAGCCTGGTGGCGGCAAATTATAGTTTTCCAGCAGCGGCACGACCGGCATGCTGCCAGTGCCGGTCGCTTCACCTTCGAGCGCCAGCGGGCTGCCATTCACGCCCAGGGCAGGCGCGCCATCGGCGGCCACGCCATTCGCGCTGGCGGCGCTGCTGCCGCCCAGTGCCAGGGCAGGATCGAGCTGTTTCAGTGCCGGCGGCGCCAGGCGCGTGGTCAGCAAACGCATCAGTGGACGCAGGATCAGGAAGTAGCCGAGCACGGCGCCCAGGGCGTACAGCAGCCAGCTGCTGAAATCGACGACGGTATCGCGCTCTTCCCACCATTGCGCCACGGGCGGCTTGGCAGGGAAGGCCAGTGCAGTCAGGCTCAGGCTGTCGCCGCGCTGGGCGTTGATGCCCAGGCCGCTGTTGAGCATTTTTTCAATATTGCCCAGTTCGGCAGGGGTCCAGCCGGTTTTCGGATTCGGCGCGGCGGCGCTGTTGAGCACGACGGCCACGCTGAGTTTTTCCAGGCGGCCACGGCTGCGCTTGATCTGCGTGATGCTGCGGTCATACGCGTACTGGCGCGTGGTGGCGTTCTTGCGCGCAGTGCCGTCATCGGCCGCTCTCGGTGCGCCATTGGCCGGTGCGGCGCCTGCGGCGTCGGCCGGTGCCGGCACGGCGGCGGCCGGTGGGCGGTTCGACAGGCTGCCGGGGACGCCGGCCACGGTGCGGTTGCGTTCCTGCTCTTCGCGCATCGCTTCGCTCGTCACTTTCGGGGCTTCGCCGTATTTTTCCAGCGTTTCGTCCACACGGTCGTTGTTCACGGCGGCCGTCACGCTGAGCTTGAAGTTGTCTTCGCCGATAACGGGGCCAAGCAGGCCCGTGACGTTGCGGCGGATTTCATCCTGGAAACGTTTCGCGCCTTCATTGCCAGCGGCCGAGGCGTCGAAGCCGTCCGTCAGGTCGACGTGCGAGGACAGCAGGTTGCCGCCCTGGTCGACCAGGCTCACGCGCGTAGGTGCCAGGCTGGCGACGCTGCCGGCCACCATGTTGATGACGGCGGCGATCTGTTCCGGCGCCAGGGTGCGGCCCGGTTTCAGTGCCACCACCACGGAGGCGGACGATTTGTCGCCGTCGCTGGCGACAAACGAGGTCGACTTGGCAATCGACAGATGGACGCGTGCCGAAGCGATCGCGTCCATCGTCATGATGCTTTGCGCCAACTCGCCTTCCAGGCCGCGGCGGAAGCGCACGTCCTGCACGAATTGCGATACGCCCAGCGGGTCATTCTTGTCCATCAGTTCCAGGCCGGCCGGCAGCTGTGCCGTCACGCCCTTCGAGGCCAGCAGCATGCGCACCTTGCCCAGCATGGCGTCGGGCACCAGCACCTGGCCGCTGTCCGGATGCAAGCGGTAGGGAATGTGCTCGGCGTCCAGCGTGGCCATCATGTCCGTCACGGCCACTTTTTCGCGCGCGCCAAACACCGGCTTGTAGTTGGCCTGGTCGCGCCAGGCATACATGGTCACCATGGCGGTGATGCCGATGGCCAGCACGACGATGGGAACCAGGTTTTTCAGCAGGGCGGGCGGGATGGCGGGCTGGGCACCAAGGCGCCAGCGCGCAAATGCGGACTTCATGGGGGTAATCACTTGGGGTAACTTTCGCTGGGAGGCTGGGCGTGGATCAGGGCGTGAAGATTACAGAGGCAACTTGATGAGCTCATCGACGGCGCCCATGACCTTGTTGCGCACTTGCATCAACATGGAGAAGGACAGGCTGGCTTCCTGGCTGGCCAGCATGGCGCCGACCATATCGTCACTCTTGCCGCTGTCGACGTCGCTCATTTTCTGCGCCGCCATGCGGTCGTCGCCATTCACCTTGCCGATGGCGTCTTTCATGCTTTGCGCGAAGGAAAAGCCGGATGGTTCCGGCGCGCCGAACTGGGCGGCGGGCGCGATGCTGGCGCCCAGGGCGTGCGCGTCATTGCTCAGTGCTGCCAGATCGGCCTTGATCAGACCTGCGAGTTCGTTGCTCATCTTGCCCTCTACTTTCAATATACGGTGACGTATCAATCAGAATTACTGGTGTTGCCAATCCGGCAGTAGTGCATGTAAGTGCCATCCAGCCCGGCCCGATCCGCAGGGCCCATCAGTTTTATCAGTTGCCACACCATCCGCTCAAGCAGACTCAAACAAACTCAGTAAACCCACGCCGATATGATTTACATGACCATGATAACTAATGTTTATCTGATAAAAGTTTCTGCTGGTGGCAATAAGAAGGACTGAAAACTGCCATAAAAACCGGAATCAGGTAAGCGGAATGGCGCACTGCAAATCACTATTTTGTCACTATAAGCTTACCTCGCGGCAACTATAAAGTAAAGAGAGGATTGGCTCAAGGAATATTGATACATGGCAATATTTAGCTTTTTCATGTATTGTTCAGCACCGTAATCATCTAGCATGCGATACGATGCGCAATCGTTTGCTTGCACACCTGTCGGCAAAGCCAAGATGATGCTGTATTTAATTTCGGGCGATCCGTATAATTTGTTCTGCCACCGCAATACCGACATGACCACTACATGACAATCATTACCAAGACAGATCAAACTGTGCGCCATCAAGTCCTCGATTCCTGTCTGCTTGGACGTCCTGTCCATTTGCTGCATGTATTCGGCGCCCAGCTGCGCGACGACCTGGCTGCGGCCCTGCGCCAACCGATGAGCCGTCGTTACTGGGGTAATTTCCAGATTGACGCCGTGACGTTGTCGCGCGCGGAAAACGAGGACAGCGTGAATCGCTGGCTGAGTTTTTCCACGCCGGCCGGTCAGACGGGCTTTACGCTCGAACGGCAGATACTCTTGAGCGTGCTGAACTATCGTTACGGTAGTGCCGGCGCCAAGGGCGTGCTGCCCGATCCGGCGCAGGTGCGCGTGACGGCCACGGAAGAGCGCCTCGCTGTGGTGCTGGGACAACAGTTGGTGAACAGCTTGTTTACCCGCATCCACAAGAATCTGCAAAGCGTGGGCAAAAGCAGCGACATCGACACCAGTGCCGAGGTCGCCGTGCAGTCGGGCGTGCAGCCGTCGCGCGGCAGCTGGATCGTCAGCGTGGCGCTCAGCGATGTCGGGGCGGGTCAGAGCGGCCACTTCTGGTTTTCGCTGGACAAGCGTCTGATGGCCGACGTGCTGCGCGGCTTGCTGCCCGAGCGCGCGCAGGCGAAAAAGGCGCTGCGCAGCGTGCGCCCGCTCGCTTCGCGCCTGCAAGTGACCCTGGAAGGCCGGCTCGTCAGCAAGCAGGTGCAGCTGGGCGCCTTGTTCGACTTGCGCGTGGGCGACGTGATTCCCGTCAGCCTGAGCCGCACCGACGTCATGCTCGACGAATCCCGTTTATTTACAGCGGCTGTTTCCGAACACAAGGGCAAGCTCTGTTTAACCTCATTTGAAGATGTCGAATAATATGAATATCACCGATACCAACCAGAGCGAAACCCTGCTGGAAGACCTGGGCGATGACATGATCATCGACCAGGGCGACATGTCCGACGTGGCCAGCACCCGCGCGCGGCGCGACATTCCGCAGATGATGCGCAAGATTCCCGTCACCCTGACGCTGGAAGTGGGCTCGGCCCGTATTTCGCTGGAAGAACTGATGGCCATCGGCCCGGAAAGCGTGATTGAACTCGACATGCTGGCCGGCGAACCGCTGGTGATCAAGGTCAACGGCACGCCGATCGGCCGTGCCGAAGTGGTGGTGGCCGGCGAGAACTATGGCCTGAAAGTCATCGACCTCGACGGCCTCAATCTCGACCTGATGACAGCATGAAGCTGGCGGTACCCGGTTTGAGCCGGCGCCGCGGCGCGCTGGCTGCCGCGCTGGCTGTCCCCATTCTGATGCTGTGCTGCAGCGCCGCCGGGGCGCAGGATTTGTTGTCCGGCGTGGTGCCGGGCGCGAAGACCGACCTGTCGGTGAAGATGCAGATCCTCGTCGTCATGACCCTGCTCGGGCTGTTGCCCGTGATGGTCATGATGATGACCAGCTTTACCCGCTTCGTCATCGTGCTGTCCCTGCTGCGCCAGGCCCTGGGCCTGCAGCAGGGTTTGCCCAACCGTATCGTCACGGGCATCGCCCTGATTCTCACCCTGCTGGTCATGCGCCCCATCGGCGACCAGGTGTGGAAAGACGCGTTCGTACCCTACGACCGCGACCAGATCGGCATGCAGGAAGCGCTGAAGATCGCCGAAGTGCCGATTTCGCGCTTCATGCTGGCGCAGACCAGCAAGGCTGCGCTGGCGCAGATCGCGCACCTGGCCGGCGAGCCGTCGAGCATGCGCCCGCAAGACCACAGTTTCACGGTCAAGCTGGCCGCGTTTGTGTTGTCCGAACTCAAGACGGCGTTCCAGATCGGCTGCATGCTGTTCATACCGTTCCTCATCATCGACCTGGTGGTGGCGTCCGTGCTGATGGCGATGGGCATGATGATGCTCTCGCCGCTGGTCATTTCGCTGCCGTTCAAGCTGCTGCTGTTCGTACTGGTCGACGGCTGGACCCTGACCGTCAACACCCTCGTTACCAGCATACAGGGCTATTGATCGATGTTTACCCCTGAAGTCGCCGTCGACCTGATCATCGAAGCGTTGCATGTCGTCATGCTGCTGGTGGTGATCCTGGTCGTGCCAGGTTTGCTCATGGGCTTGCTGGTCGCGCTGGTGCAGGCGGCCACCTCGATCAATGAACAGACCATGAGTTTCCTGCCGCGCCTGCTGGTCACCCTGTTGGCGCTGATCCTGGCCGGACGCTGGATGGCCGGTTACCTGATGGATTATTGCGTGTCCATTTTTCAGCGCGCGGCCACCCTGGTCGGATAGCGCCGCGCGCCCATGGATCAGATTTTCAATCAGGTGCTGCCGTTTCTGCTGGCCGTGTGGTGGCCGTTCTGCCGCATCCTGGCCATGCTCAGCGCCTCGCCCGTGATCGGCGACGGCGTCGTGCCCGTCACCGTGCGCATCCTGCTGTCGCTGGTGCTGGCGATCCTCATGCTGCCCGTGATGCAGGCCTCGGGCATCTCGCAGGACTTGTTGAAAATCGATCCGTTTTCCCTGTACGCCATCGTCGCCACCCTGGAGCAGGCCGTCATCGGCTTCGTCCTGGGCCTGGCCTTCCACTTCGCCATGTCGGTGATGTCGGTGCTCGGCTACCTGGTGTCGAGCCAGGTGGGCTTTTCCATGGCCGTCATGAACGATCCGCTGAACGGCACTTCGTCGGACGTCATCACGGGTCTGCTCACCATCATGTGCATGATCGTGTTTTTTGCCATCGACGGCCATCTGGTGCTGACGGGCGTGATCGGCGCCAGTTTCAAGGCCTGGCCGGTGGGGCAGGGCTATGCCCCGCTGCTGCTGCAGACGGTGGCGTATAACGTGGCGTGGATCTTCGCCGCCGCCATGCTGCTGGCCTTGCCCATCGTTTTTTCCACCATGGTGGTGCAGCTGGGCTTCGGCTTCCTGAACCGCGTGGCGCCGTCGCTGAACCTGTTTTCGCTGGGTTTTTCCATGATCACCGTGTTCGGCCTGCTGATGCTGGCGCAGATCGTGCGCTTTATTCCCGAGCACTACATCGGCATGACGAATCGCGTGCTCGATATGATCGCCGAACAGATGCGGGTGGCCCATGGCGGATAACAGCAGCGGCGACAAGACCGAAAAGGCGTCACAGCAAAAGCTGAAGAAGTCGCGCCAGGAAGGGCAGGTTGTGCGTTCGCGCGACCTGTCGACGGCGCTGGGCATCCTGATCAGCATGAAGCTGTTCGTGTTTCTGCTGCCTTCTTATCTGGATACCTTCCGCGGACTGTTCGCCATGGCTTTCATGCCGCTCGACAGCAAGGGCGCGCTCGACAATGCCATGTCGATGGCGTTTACTACCTCGGTGGGCTTGCTGATCAAGATGATCGTGCCGCTGTTTTGCGTGCCCCTGTTTGTCGTGCTCGGCTCCCTGATTCCCGGCGGCTGGGTCATCAGCGGCAAGAACTGGATGCCGAAGATGGAGCGCCTGAGCCCGGCCAAGAATCTGGGCCGCCTGGTGTCGCCCAAGCATGGCTTTGAATTCGGCCTGTCCATCGCCAAGGCCGCCGTGCTGGGCATGGTGATCGTGCATGTCTGCCGTTCCAGCCTGGTGCAGTACGTGGACTTGCAACACCGGCCGCTGCAGCAAGCCATGCTCGATGGCTCGGCGCTGATGCTCGACGGCTTGATGGCCCTCATTTCCGTCTTCATCCTGTTTGCCATCATCGACGTGCCGGCGCAGGCCTTCTTTTTTGCCCGCGACCAGCGCATGAGCAAGCAGGACGTCAAGGAAGAGCATAAAAGCAGCGAAGGCCGGCCCGAAGTGCGCCAGCGCATCCGCCAGTTGCAGCAGCAGATCGGCCGGCGCAGCGTGCGCAAGACCGTGCCCGACGCCGACGTGGTGATCGTCAACCCCGAGCATTACGCCGTTGCATTGAAGTATGACCAGGACCGTGCCGAGGCGCCGTTTGTCGTTGCCAAGGGCGTCGACGAGATGGCGCTGTATATCCGGCAAGTGGCGAAGGAGCACCATATTGAAACGCTGGAGTTGCCGCCGCTGGCGCGCGCCATCTACAACACCAGCCAGGTACAGCAGCAGATTCCCGTGCAGTTGTACCAGGCCGTGTCGCAGGTGCTCAACTACATACTGCAACTGAAAGCATTCCGGGCTGGGCAGCGTGCTGCCCAGCCCGTATTACCCACCGAGATGGCCGTGCCATCTCATTTGAGCGAGGTAGTCCCTTCATGAATTTCCTGAACCGAGTGGTTGCCGAAATGCGCCGCCACAAGTTCGCCACGCCGCTGTTCCTGCTGGTGATCCTGGCGATGATCATCCTGCCGCTGCCGCCGGTGCTGCTCGATATCTTGTTCACTTTCAATATTGTGCTGGCCCTGATCGTCATCCTGGTCAGCGTGTCGGCCAAGCGACCGCTCGATTTCTCCGTCTTCCCGACGGTGATCCTGGCCACCACCATGCTCAGGCTGACGTTGAACGTGGCGTCGACGCGCGTGGTGTTGCTGCACGGCCATACGGGCGCGGACGCGGCCGGTAAGGTGATCGAGGCCTTCGGTAACGTCGTGATCGGTGGTAACTTCGTCGTCGGTATCGTGGTCTTCGTGATCTTGATGATCATCAACTTCGCCGTCGTCACCAAGGGGGCCGAGCGCATCTCGGGAGTGTCCGCGCGCTTTACCCTCGATGCCTTGCCGGGCAAGCAGATGGCTATCGATGCCGACCTGAACGCCGGCCTGATCAACCAGGAAAAAGCCCAGCTGCGCCGCAAGGACGTGGCCGCTGAAGCGGATTTCTATGGCGCCATGGACGGCGCGTCGAAGTTCGTGCGCGGCGATGCCGTCGCCAGTATTTTGATCCTGATCATCAACATGGTCGGCGGCGTGGCCATCGGCTCGCTGATGCACGACCTGTCGTTCGGCGATGCTTTCCGTCAATACGCACTGCTGACCATTGGTGATGGCCTGGTGGCGCAGATCCCGGCGCTGCTGCTGTCGGCCGCGGCTGCCATCCTAGTGACCCGTATCAGCGATTCGGGCGACTTCGAACAGCAAGTGGCGGGTCAGGTGCTGACGTCGCCAACGGTGATTTTCAGCGCGTCCGGCATGATGGTGGCGCTGGCCTTGATTCCTGGCATGCCGTGGTTCATGTTCATGACCTTTGCCGGCGTGCTGGCCTTCGTCGCCTGGCGCCTGACCAAGCGCGTGAAGGGGCCCGATACGGCCGGCATGGCGGCCATCGAGGCGGCCTTGCGCGAGGACAAGCCTGCCGAGATGGAGTGGCAGCAACTGCCTGCCGTGCAACCGCTGATGGTGATGCTCGGCTATAAACTGGTGGGCATGGTGGATAAGACACAAGGCGAACCCTTGACCAAGCGCGTCAAGGGCGTGCGCCAGAGCCTGTCCGAATCGATGGGCTTGCTGCTGCCGAACATCGGCGTGCGCGACGACCTGGCCCTGAAGCCGTCGCAGTACACCATCGTGCTGTCGGGCACCGTGGTGGCGCAGGCGGAAGTGCAGGCCGACCGCCTGATGGCGATCCCGTCGCCGAACGTGTATGGCCAGCTCGATGGCATTCCCGGCATCGAACCGGCCTACGGCATGCCCGTCACCTGGATCGAACCCGGTGAGAAGGCGCATGCGCTGGGCCTGGGCTACCAGGTCATCGAGGCGCCCAGCGTGATCGCCACGCACTTGTCGAAGATGGTGCGTGAATACTTGCCGGAACTGTTCCGCCACGAAGATGTCTCGAACATGATGGAGCGCCTGACGGCCCTGTCGCCCAAGCTGGCCGGCGCGCTGGACAAGGCCCTCACGCACACGCAGCTGCTGCGCGTGTTCCGTGTCTTGCTGGCGGAAAACGTGTCACTGAAGGATATCGTGCCCATCGCCACCACCTTGCTCGACAGTTCGGAAACCACCAAGGATCCGATCCTGCTGGCGGCCGAAGTGCGCTGCGCGCTGCGGCGCCAGATCGTCAGCGGCCTGTTTGGCCAGAAGATGGAAATGCAGGCGTTTAACCTGGGCGGCGAGCTGGAAAACATGCTGCTCGGTTCGCTGAACCAGGCGCGCCAGTCGGGCAAGGTGACCCTGGATAATTACCCGATCGACCCGCACCTGCTGTCGCAGCTGCAGGTGAACATGCCGGTGGCGCGCGAGCAGATGAAGCAGCAAGCCACGCCGCCGCTGCTGCTGGTGTTGCCGCAGATCCGTCCGCTGCTGGCCCGCTATGCGCGCCTGTTCGCGCCGGGCCTGCATGTGCTGTCGTATAACGAAATCCCGGAAAACCGCGAAGTGAGCATCATCGGCACGGTGGGGTAAATTGCAGGAACGATAAAAAAACGGCGCTGCGGGCGCCGTTTTTTTATGTTGTATCAATCTTGCCGTATCAATTCTGTTGCTTCAATCCTGCTCGTCGATGGGTGGCAGCAGCTCGTGCTCCTGGCCGTCGGCCAGCAGCAGCAGGGTGCGGCCTTGCGCCGCTTCTTCCTCATCGCCATAGTCGTAACCGAGCGGTGCCGCCACTTCCTTCGAGACGATGATGGGCTCCTCTTCGGCTTCGGCGGCGTGTGCTGCGGGCGCTTCGGGATCGGCTGCCACTTCCGCTTCCGGCTGCGTCAGCAGCAGCGCCACTTCGGCCATGGCGCGGAACAGGGGCAGCGACAGCGAGGCGGCGCCCGCCTGCATCGGGTAATTGCCATGCACGCGCTGCGCGTGCAACTGGCGGTTCAGGCGGCAGCGCAGCACGCGCAGGCCCGCGCGCCGCACGGCGGCGGCAATCTCGGGCAGGGCCAGGCGCAAGTGGCGCAGCGCGGCTTCCTCGTCGGCCGCCAGTTCCAGCAGCACGCCGTCGCCGGATGGTTCCATCTGGATCACCACCCGGCCGATGCCGGCAATCAGCAGTTCGACGCGCAGCGCCACCTTGCCGCGCCGCCTCGGTGTTGCCTCTTCGTCTTCGTCGCTGGCCAGTACGCGCAGCAGCAGGCGTTGGCCGCCCCAGCCATACACGGCAAAGCGCCACGCTTCGCTGTCGACCGTCAACGGTGGACGGGCGCCTTCGCGCAGCAGGGCCGGTTGCTGCTCGGCCATGAACAGGTTGCCCGGCACATGCTGGCCGCGGGCCTGTTCCTGCAGGGCGGCGTATTGCTCGCCATACGTCTTGACCATCACGCGCCACGAGGCGGCCAGCTGCGCCGCGTCGGGCGGTAGCCAGACCAGCTGGCGCGTGAAGAACAGTTGATTGACCTGCATGGCGCTGCTGTCGCGCGGCATGGCGCCACCCGTGCCATCGGCATTCGGTTTGATCAGGGATGCCAGGCTATCCTGGCCTTTTTGCGCCAGTTGCGCGGGCGGGGTGCCGGCGTCGGGCGCCGGCGCCATGTAGGGCCCGATGGGCACCAGCGGCTGCACCACGCCCGGTGTCATCGGCGTAGCAGGGCTGACGTCGAAGCGCTGGGTAATCAGGGGCAGGGGATTGCCTGCGGACACACGCTCTATCGCCATTGCTGCTCCTCCCGCATGGGATGAATAAAAAAAAGCCAACTGCTTGCGCAGTTGGCTCTGGTCGGCCTGACCTGAGCCAGGTCAGGACGCGCTTACTATTATTGCAGCAGGGACATGACCATCGAGGACATGCTATTGCTTTGTTTCAGCATGGCGGTACCAGCTTGCAGCAGCATTTGCGAAGCGGTCATGTTCGAGCTTTCGGTCGCGAAGTCGGTGTCCATGATGCGGCCGGTCGCTGCCTGGGTGTTGGTGCTGATGTTGGCCAGGTTGGTGGCGACGTGGTCCAGGCGGTTACCTGCCGCACCCAGTGCCGAGCGTACCGAACCCACTGCATCGATGGCTGCTTGCAGCTTGTCGATGGTTTTCGATGCACCACCAGCGGCGGTAAGTTCCGCGCCGCCACCAGCGATAGGTGCGCCGAACGAGTTGTATTCACCGCTGGCACTGGCCAATGCCGAGTGCATGGCGGTCAATTGGCCGGACAGGTCCAGACCCATGGTTTCCGAGGTCGACGAACCAATCTGGAAGTTCAATGCGGCAGCCATTTTGCCGTCGACCGACGAAGCAGCAGCAGCAGCGGAGTAGCTTGCCGTCGTGGTTTTTGCCAGTTGGGCGGCTGCATCGGTTGCTTTTGCTGCGATCAGTGCGGTTTCTGCCAGGGCCAGAGCGGAAACGGTAGCTGGAGTCGACGTTGCATTTGCTGCCAATGCCGAGTTGTAGCTGGTGTTGGCCGAACCCAGTGCGGTAGTCGAGGCAGTAGCTGCGGTAGCTGCGGAAGCGGCGGCGGTAACAGCGTTAGTTTGTTGAGCGGCAGTTGCCTTGGTCGTCAACAGTTTTGCGCCACCGAACGAGGTGTTGCCCAGAACATTGCTCAATTCAGCTGTCAGCGTATCGAATTCTGCTTGCATCGCGGTTTTGTCAGCATCGGTTGCTGAAGCGTCCGCGCCTTGCGTTGCCAGATCTTTCATGCGAACCAAGATGTTGACTGTTTCGTTCAATGCGCCGTCGGCGGTCTGGATCATCGAAGTGGCGTTCTGGGTGTTGCGCATTGCCATTGCCATGCCGCTGGTTTGTGCTTTCAGGCGGGTTGCAATTTGCAGGCCTGCAGCGTCATCCATTGCCGAGTTGATACGGAAACCGGTGCTCAGACGTGTCATCGACGTCGACAGCGAGTTTTGTGTCTTGGAGATCGAATTTTGTGCGGACAAGGCCGCTGCATTGGTGTGAAGGCTCAGCATGAAGGTGCTCCAGTTAGGTGGTTACGGTGCGGAGCAGCAGTATTTGCGCTCTCCCTAGTACAAGACGACCGTTGCTCTGGATAAATTAAATGCTTATGAGAATTTTTTAAATTATTTTCAATATGCTGGTAATTTCCGGCCGCGCAAGCAGCAAGGCGTCGCGTTTTTCTTGTGCCATGGTGTAGCCTGGATTGCGCGCCAATGCCATGTCATAGCTTTCTACTGCCTTTGCCACAAGCCCCAGTGCTTCCTGTGCGCTGCCTAGGTTGTAGTAGGCCTCGGGAAAATCGGCATTGAGTGCCAGCGCGTTCATATAGAAGTCGATGGCGCGCGCGTGCTGCCCCATGCCTTGCCAAGCATTTCCCAGATTATTTTGCGTCTGGGCATCATCCGGCGCCAGTGCTACTGCCGTTTGTAAGGTGTCGAGCGCGTCCTTGCCCTGTACTTGCAGTGCTGTGCCCAGCACGCTCCAGGCAAAACCAGAATCCGGATAGCGTGCCACCAGTGCGTGCGCGGCCGCTTCCAGCTCTACATGCTGGCCAGCCTGATACAGTGCGACGATGTGATTGGCCTCATCCTGTGTGGGATTGCAGGCGCTGGCGGCGATGCCTGCCTGGATCTGCAGGAGCAGCGCTTGCAATTCGGCATTGCTGCCGCCATGCGCGATAGCTGTTGTCATGATGTCCAATGCCTGCTGTGCCTTTCCGGCATGCAGCAAACACTTGGCGTAGGAGATGCAAAACTGGTTTTCTTTCCGTGCGGCATCATGCGCGGCAGAAAGATAGGGCAAAGCTTCTTCCTGAAAGCCCAGTTGCATTGCCAGCAAGCCCATGTTGTGATTGGCGATAGCGTGCTGCGGCTGGCTGTGAATGATGGCCAGATACAGCGTTTCCGCTTCAGCGTAGCGGCTTGATTGATGGTGCTCTATGGCCAGCAACAAGGCCGCGTCCACATTGACATCGTGCAGCGACTGCAGGCTGCTGGCGCGCTGGTGCAACGAGCTGTTGGCCGGCTCGGCATCGAACGAGGCGGGTGGCTGGCCGGCACACAAGCGCTTCCACATGCTGCGTAAGGCATCGTCGAGCCCCGCCGCGATCAGTGCCGGCTGCCCGGAGGGCGCATTGTTCATGCGCTTGCGCATGCTGGCGCGCAGCGTCGCCAGCGCTGCAGTATTGCATGCGATGGCCATGCCTTTCTGCAAGAAATCGTCTTCGTTTGCGGCGATAAATTCAGTCAAGCCCACCTGTTCGAGGATGGTTGCGCCTACCCTGCTGGGCAAGGTCAGTCCAGTCATGGTCAGTGTTGGCACCCCCATCCACAGCGCATGGAAGGTAGTGGTGCCGCCCGCGTAGGGCGAGGTGTCCAAGCAGACATCAACCAGGCTGTGCAAGGCCAGATAATCGCGCGTATTGGTATGGGGATAAAAACTCAGACGCTCCGCGTTAATACCTTCCTTGACAAACGCGGCGCGTAAGCCGTTGCTAATTTGCTCACTAGGCATGCCGGCAAGGACCATTTTTGCCTCTGGCAAGGCCCGCAGCAATTTTGACCAGCGCACGATGACAGCGTCGCTTAGTTTGTTTGGGCGGTTGAAACTGCCAAAGGTGATATGGCCATTCAAGCTGGCCGGCGCTACGCTGATGGGCGGTGCGTCTGGCGATGGCATGAACGGTGCCGTGGCCGGCAGCCGCAGCATTTTTTCCGTAAATTGATCGTCAAGCAAACCTGGAGGGGAAAAGAAGCGGTCCGTGAGGTAATAATCCATCGCTTCCAGGCCGGTCGTCAATGGGTAACCTATCCACGTGGCCTGCAATGGCGCCGGTTTGCGCGCAAATGCCAGCAAACGGTTGTAGCCAGTGTGGCCGGACAGGTCGATCAGAATGTCGATGCCATCATCCATGATCTTCTGCGCCAACTGACTGTCCGACAGCTGCTGCACATCATGCCAATCGCGCACCAGGGTACGTAGCTGTACGGTCACCGCGTCGTCAAGGAGGTTGTTGCAATAAATGAGCAGTTCCAGTCCATTGGCATGCACCAGGTGCTCTAGTACTGGAGCAATGAAGTTGGCCACCGCATGATTGTTCAGGTCGCCGGAGACGAAGCCGATGCGCAAGCGGCGCTCGGGATCGCGCGCCTTGTCATGGCTGGGCCAGCTGCCGCGCAGAGGTGTTTCAAATTGCTTGGCGAATAGCCGATGTTCATCAAATAGAGATACTGTATCTAGCTGTGCACTATGACTCAGCGAGAATAACAGGTTGCTATGCATGTCAGCCCAGTCAGGATTTATCTTCAGTGCGCGCCGGCACATTTCTACCGATTCTTCCAGGTGCCCCAGTTTGCTCAGGATTGCGCTGAGGTTGATATGCGCCAGATGAAACCCTGGGTCGAGCCTGATTGTCTCAACGAAGCTCTTCAGCGCTTCCTCGGGGCGCCCCATTCGCATCATGCAGGTTCCCACATTGAAATGGGCAAACTGGAAGTATGGAGCGGTGACCAAGGCATGCTGGAAGCTCTCTAGGGCCGCGTCCAGTTGGCCCTGGGTCTGCAGCACGGAACCGATATTGTTGTGTGCTATGGCGCTGTCTGGCATGCGTGCGAGCATCTGTCGATAGGCATCGAGCGCCTTGTCCAGCTGTCCCGTGGCCTGGAAGGACAAGCCTAGGCTGTTGTATGCCGATGTATTGCCCGCATCATGCTGCAAGGCCTCTTGGTACATTTGGATCGCCTGTTCATGACGCTGGGTTGCCGCAAGTAATTCAGCATAATCGCACAGGAGGGCAGAAGTTGGGGCCAGCTCGATGGCACGGACAAATGCTGCCGCAGCATCCTCGTAATGATTTAAAACAAACAAATTTTTGGCTAATTTGTAATGTAGCGCTGCATCATCTGGAGATGCGGCAAGTGCTGCACGATAGTTGTCATTCTCCGCCTGTGTCCTTGCTTGTTGTTGGGAAGGATCTGGTTTTGCGGATGTGGAGAGTGGCAAAGTTGATGGGGCAGCTGCGCGCATGGATGGGTGGTCTGAAAGGTGTTTGCAAGCAAGGATTTTAACTGCAATTAGTGCTTTATGGAAAGATCGCACTTGCAGGGTCGTCGCTGTTTACGACTAGCGTCGCATGCGAGAAACCTTCTATGTGTTTCACATAGAATTGTGCCTGCCAGTGTGAATCGCTGATGTTGCGCGTCGATCAATGTATTTTTGGCAAATTTTATCCGCATAGACGATTTTCTACGGTGTAGCTTGACAACCTTGTCGGTCAGTGTGTGGTTAGCCGACGATAGACGTTTCACTGTATTTTCATAATTTCAAGTATAGCTGCAATATCGCCGCCGTGAGACTGGGCGATATTGGCGGTCTTACCCGAGTGGTTTTACATTGGGCATTGGACGGGGAAATTATCGCCACGGCCGACCTTGACGACAGTGCGGCAGATGGGTTCTACTGCATGGAAATGGGCTTGGCATGTCTCTCGCTTGAGCGTTCGGGGGGAGCGGCCACTACGGCTTGACAGCGCGCTCGCCCTGCGTAGGCCGTGGATGGCCACCTGGTGGGGGGAGAAGCCAGGGTATTCTGGTAATCATGCTTCGGTATAAGTGATTCTTGTAGGCATCCATTGGGGATGACTAAGTTGACAGGCAAAGGACGGTATGCATGTCCAGTAAATTCAATGTTGTTGTTTGTGCCTCTGGTGGAGGTGGCAATTTTCAGTCGCTTATTGATGCTAGCCTTGCATTGGGTATCGACATCGTATTATTAATTGTGGATCGCGAATGTGGTGCCATTGCGCGAGCCGTTGCGCATGGCATACCGTATGTTCATGTGGGTGCAGCGCAAGATGATGTGAAATTTGCAGCGAACTTCAATAGTGCAATTCCATACAACACACAGTTGATTATTTTGGCGGGATTTATGCCAATAATTCCGAAGTCAATCTGTGAAAAATGGACCGGAAAATTGATCAATACACATCCGTCACTGCTGCCAAAATATGGTGGAAAAGGCATGTATGGCGTGAAGGTGCAGGAGGCCGTTATGGCTGGCCATGAAAAATTGGCTGGTTGTACTGTGCATTACGTAAATGAGGTCATTGATGGCGGTGCCATTATTTTGCAGAAGACCATAACTATCAAGGATGGTGAGACCCCGTGGGAACTTGGCGGGAGAGTTTTTAGGGCGGAAAATTACTTGCTAGTCGAAGCCGTTGCATTAATTAAATTATCTGCCGAGAAAAGAGAGAAATGCGGAACATGACTTTAAAGTGGGATAAGCTCGGCCTGGTTTTCGACCCTGCCCAGTTACATAGTCGCCCTGACTGGATGGTAGACTTCGCGCAAGCCCCTAACGTGCTTATTTTTGAAGAATATGTTCGGGTTTTTTTTTGCTGCAGGCCAGCGCCCGATGTAAATAAACAGTTCGTCAGTTATTGTGCTTTCGTTGATTTAGATAGAAATAATTTGAAGAGAATTATCAATATTGCAAAAAACCCCCTGCTTGCGCTGGGTGGATTGGGTTCATTCGATGAATTTGGTACTTACCCAGTATCAGTGATGCGCGATGGGGGCGATATCGTGGCTATTTATGGTGGATGGAGTCGTTGTGAGTCCGTGCCTTTCAATATTTCGCTGGGAATGGCGAGAAGCAAGGATGATGGGGTGTCTTTCGAGAAGTATGGTGCGGGACCTGTTTTGTCGCATTCCTCTGATGAGCCGTTTACCGTAACGTCGCCAAAGCTACGCCGTTATGGCGATACATGGTATCTGGCTTATACTGCTGGGCGAAAATGGATCCGGGCCAGCGACGGAACGCCCGAAATCATCTATAAATTGCGGATGGCGACATCGATAGATGGAATTTGCTGGACCAAGATGAATTGTGACCTGATCGATAGCAAACTTGGCGCCGATGAGGCGCAGGCCTGCCCTGACATTATCTATGCTAATGGTCGCTATCACATGTTTTATTGCTACCGACATGGCCTTGACTTCCGTAATAATAAGGAGAGGTCGTATCGTATTGGCTACGCCAGTTCATCAGACTTGAAGAATTGGGAAAGAGATGATGAGAGAGTTGATCTCGATATATCAGAAGATGGGTGGGATTCCGAGATGGTTGCATATCCGACCGTATTCGAACTTGATGGTGAAACTTATATGTTGTATGCCGGTAACGGCGTAGGAAAGACAGGTTTTGGTTTGGCGAAATTGCAGGGGGAGTTACGTTAATGAAATGGGAAAAGCTAGGGAAAATATTTGATCCCACGCAACATGCCTTGGCCGAGGAATGTACTATTTTCGCCAAATCACCGCAAGCGATTGTGTTTGACGATTTTGTGCGCATTTATTACTCATCGCAAAAGAAAACCGATAACGGAAAATATGTCAGTTGTCCCCAGTACGTTGATTTTAACAAGGGATTCGATCGGATTCTGGGTTTGTCAAAGGCACAGGTAATCGCTCTGGGTGAACTGGGCGAGTTTGACGAACATGGTATCTTTCCATTCAATGTCATGCGTCACGGGCAGAAAATACTTGCCTATACCTCTGGCTGGAGCCGGCGAACTTCGGTATCCATTGACATGGCGATTGGCTTGGCGACGAGTAGCGATGGGGGTGTTTCCTTTGTCAAGCATGGTGCAGGTGGCCCCATAATGTCTGCAACGCATAACGAGCCATTTTTGGTGGGAGATCCGTTTGTCCATCATATCGAGGGACAATTTCATATGTGGTATATTTTTGGCAGAGAGTGGCGTCGCCCTCAATCGGGCGGCGTCCCCGAGCGCTTCTACAAGATAGCGCACGCGTCGTCTTCTGATGGCATAGAGTGGCAGAGGGATGGCAGGGAAATTATTCCTGCATCTCTGGAGCACGAATGCCAGGCCTTGCCCACGGTGTTTTTCCACGATGGAAAATATCATATGTATTTTTGCTATCGTGATGCATTTGACTTTCGCACCAATACGGAAAACGCTTATCGGCTTGGATATGCATGGTCCCAGGACATGTCCACGTGGGCGCGCGATGATGCGAGTGCAGGCATTGATACGAGCGTTGGGGAGTGGGATGCTGACATGATGTGCTATCCGCATGTGTTTGAGTGTGGTGGCGATATGTTTATGTTGTACAACGGCAATGAATTCGGGAAATTTGGTTTTGGAATCGCCAGGCTTGTCTCTTGATGAAAACCTGGCTGTGCAGCGGGTTGAAAGGTCGCAGTAATAATGGATATCGCATTGGATGTAAATATGAAAAATAGCAGAGATTTTGATAGAGAAATTATTGATAATGCTGGCCGAAATTATTTTTACGGCTTTGATTATGATGTCATGCATCCCTTTATGTTGCGTTCGTTTCAGCCCTTTTTTCGGCCGGGTAGTCTGCTTGAGTTAGGCAGTTACAAAGGTGAATTTACACGACGCTTCATGGACATTTTTGATGATGTTAGCTGCGTCGAGGCATCAGAGGTCGCGATCGCGGAAGCCAGGGCCAAATTGGGGGGCATGGTCTCCTATTTCCATGCGCCATTTGAAACGGTGGAATTGCCAAAACGTTATGATAATATCATCCTGACCCATGTCCTTGAACATCTTGATGATCCCATTACAGTCCTCAAGCGCATTAACGACGAATGGCTGATGGAGGAGGGGCGTTTGTTTCTTGCCTGCCCGAATGCCAATGCGCCATCGCGTCAGATCGCAGTGAAGATGGGCTTGATTTCGCACAATGCTGCGGTGACGCCTGCCGAGGAAGCGCATGGACATCGCTGCACCTATTCGCTCGATACCTTGGAGCGTGACGCGGTCGCTGCCGGATTGAAGGTATTGCACCGTTCGGGGGTGTTTTTCAAGGCATTGGCGAATTTCCAATGGGACAAGCTGTTGCAGACCGATATCGTTACGCCAGAATATATGGAGGGATGTTACAAGTTGGGGCAGCAGTACCCGGATTTGTGTTCGAGCATTTTCCTCGTGTGCGAGGCGGGTAACTAAAAAAGCGCTACTTGATTGATGCCTCAAACAGGCTATGGCGGCGATGTCTTGCATGCTGTCTTGTGGCCTTGCCTGCTTCTACTTGGCAAGGCCAGCGGTATGCAAGATGCTTATGCCAGCGTAGTAATTAGCTGTATGAACAGCGCACTGCCCATGACAAAGGCGGTGCCTATACAGGCATGGTGCTCGCGCAAGAATTCATCACCCGCACGTTGGGGCCCGTCGCCATAGGGCCAAATATAATCGTCAATGATGATCCATCCACCGGCGTTTACAAAGTGACACCATGATTGTATGTCGGCCTTGACAGCTTCGTAACTGTGATTTCCATCAATATGTAACAGTGCAATATTGCCTTTATATATGGTGGTTCCAAATGAAGCTGTATATATAGCTTGCCGTGATTGATAGTGCAGCGCGCCTTCGGTTGATGGCATGCGCAGGTAGTTAATATGCTGCTGATTGTAGGGCAGCAGGTTCATTTCAAAGATCTCCAGTGCCTGTTCCGCATCCAGTTGCGCCGAAACGCGATCTACCAATCCTTTTTCATCATGCTGTATCAAGTGTTGGTTTGACCAAGGGTCGACACACAGCAGCTTGCCTATGCAATAGCAGAGCGCCAAGCGTGCCAGCAAAAAGGCCGACTTTCCCCACCAACTGCCTATTTCGACGATATCGCCGATAGTGCTCCGGCGAGCAATCTCACACAAGGCGAACATCTTTTCGTTGTCACACATGCCAGGGATGGTATCGGCATGGCGGAAAAGCGCAGCAAGCTCAATTTCTGACATGCAGGGCCGTGGCACATCGCGGCTGGCAAGGGGCAACGGAGTTTCCAGCCATGCATTGGCATGCTGGCGTGCGCTTGCATACCCGCTGAGTTCGATTTTGACCGGTGATTCATTGGCCAGCCTTACGCCGGGGGCGAGCTGTGCTAGTACGTGGTTCAGGTGATCCCATACAACGGGGTTCGACGTGTAGATTTCATTGATGCCATGCAGTGCGATAGCCGAGTGAAGTGCCTGATCAAAGTCGTTATCGGTAACATAGGGCAACGTGAGCCAGGCGGGATAATGTGCGCGTGACGGGTCATGTGCAAGCGAGGAGGCGCCAATGACTGGCCGATTTTCGCGCTGACACTTTTGCAGATAGTCGAGCGCGCGCGGCGTGCCAGCCGGAAAGATCAGCAATTGATTGCCGGAGTTTTGATGAGTATATTGCTGCGTCATGTTTTTCTTTCTGACTTGATTGCTTTGCGAAACGTATGCTGTACCAATACGACCATAGGTCACCACTATGCAGGATTAACTTCAAGCTGAGTGTGGATTGCAAGTCGCAGCGCTTCAGGGGAGTTGAACATCAGTACATCAATAATGGATAGCCATGGCACAAATTCATCGTCGAATTGGCGGTAGGGCACCAGCAGGGACTGGATGAATTCCAGCTCGATGCCTTGTTCCAGAAAAGCTGTGCGCTGGTACAGTTGTTGGCCGCCAATGGCATTCAGGTAGTGATCCGCAGCATTTGCACGGCATAAGGCCAACACCTTTTCCTGGCTCCGCAGTTCGTGATCAATGGCGATATCAGAAGAGCGCTTGAACGGTGTCGTAATCCCGAGGTACTGGCAGCACTGTGTCAGGCTGTGGAGCAAAAATTCAAATAGATTTGGGGCAGGGTAGCGCAGTATCGTTTCCAGCAATGGCATGACTATCTGCAAGTTGGGGGCGCGCCGATATGCTTCCTTGAATTGATTCAGTAATTTCTCTGCATCAAAATGGGGCGAAAGCTCGCGTTCGTTGATATGCAGATGGTCGGAGGCATTCTTCAAGGGCAGGCTAAATGTGGCATCGCTACCGTTGAGTAGCATGCGATTGCGATTGATCCAGCCTTTTTTGGTGTACTTGATATTGTCGTAGATAATGAACAGGTCCGCCGCAGCAATCAGCTGAAAGTAGCCGACGTAGGGCAAAAAATAAGGCTGCATGATGGCAACTCTCATACGCTATGCAGCAGCGCCGTTGGCGCCCCATGTTGTGCGATCAGCTCGCTGATGGTGTCGATTTGCGCATCTTCCAGCATGGGATATAGTGGAAGGCAAATAACTTGTTCGGCTGCGACGCGGGCGGCTGGCAGATTTGATGGTGCTGCAGATGGCATACCCCGATACATGGGAAAATCGCTAATGAGTGGATAGAAATAGCGGCGCGCGTAAATATTGCTTTCGCGCAATTTCATGAAAAGCTGATCACGGCTCAATGGGAAATCTGGCCTGACAAGTATCGGGAAATAGGCATGGTTTGTGATTACGTTTGGCGCGGGAGAGATGCAGTCTATTCCCCGAACATGTGCCAGATTTCGGCGATAACGGGCGTCAATTTCCTTGCGCAGTGCGAGGCTTGCATCGATGCTCTTGAGTTGTAACAGGCCGAAGGCGGCATTGATTTCGCTCATTTTCCCATTAATGCCCGGTGCGACTACGGTAGTTTCATCGACAAAGCCAAAATTTTTCAAATGGTCGATACGCTGCTTGGATTTTGCATCTGGTGAGATGATCGCACCACCCTCGAAGGTATTGAATACCTTGGTGGCATGAAAGCTCAGCACGGACAGATCCCCTTCATTGAGGATGCTGCCACCCGCTTGCTTTACGCCGAAGGCGTGGGCCGCGTCATAGATGACTTTCAGGCCATAATTATCCGCAATTTTCTGAATGCGTTCGACGTCGCAAGGATGGCCGTAGCAATGCACGGGCATGATTGCCGTTGTTTGCGGCGTAATAGCCGCTTCTATTTTGGCTGGATCGAGATTGAATGTCTTTGGGTCGATATCGACAAAGACCGGTTTGATGCCATTCCATAGCAACGAGTGGGCCGTAGCGACGAAAGAATACGGTGTCGTGATGACTTCGCCCGTGATCCGTAGCGACTGCAAGGCTGTAATCAAGGCCAGGGTACCGTTGGTAAACAGGCTGATATGTTTGACTCCCAAATAGTCGCACAGAGCCTGTTCCAGTTGCTGGTGGAAGGGCCCGCCATTTGTCAGGATCTTGTTTTCCCAGATTTGTTCGAGATAGGGAAGAAAGTCTGCAAGTGCGGGTAGCACTGGCTGCGTAACGTACACCGGTTTGGCATTGAAGTCAGGATGCATGGAAGTTCCTCGTCGCAGCAGATATATGATCGGGAGCGTTGTCTGATGTATTTATGGAAGAAAAACCTGCACTTTCAGTGAGACGGATTGTAACTTCCGGATGTAGCTGCGAAATTTTTTTGCGTGGAATTTTCATTTGTCGTCATTGCTCGATCTGCTTAGATAGGGCCATGCAATGTTGCTGGGTAATGCACATCACCGTGGCCTTCTCGTATTCACGATCGTAATGGTTTGTCCTATTCTTGCGAAATTCGACCGGTTGTTACATCGAAAGTTGCTGGCGCAAGTCCGGCACACCAGCGCTGCCACATGCTACGCAGTGCATTCTCCAGTCCCGAGGAGATGACTGTGGGCTGACCGTTCGCGGCATTTTTCATTCGATCGCGCAATTGCATGCGTAGCTCTGCTAGTCGATCGACATCGCGGCTGAGTAAAATACCTTTTTCCAGGAATTCAGCCTCTCCACGTGCGATGAAGTCACTGAGGCCAGCATGGGATAATATCGAGGCACTGACGTACCCGGGCAGGGTCGGTCCTAGCATCGTCAAGGTTGGTACGCCCATCCATAGTGCGTGGAAGCCCGTGGTGCCGCTGGTGTACGGGTAGGTGTCGAGGCAAATGTCAACCATTCGATGCAGATCAAGGTAATCGTGGATATTTGTATGGGCATAAAAGCTCAAGCGCTCCGACACGATGCCTTCGTCGTTAAACCATGAGCGAAACATATTGCTGGCATGATCATTTGGCATGCCAGCAAGTAACATCTTTGCGTGGGGTACGGCTCGCAACAATTTTGACCAGCGGGAGATGACTTCACGGCTCAATTTGCCAGCCCGGTTGAAACTGCCAAATGTAATGTAGCCATTTTCAATTGCTGGCACAGGGCTTACTGCGGGAGCTTCAGGCGAAGGAAGGAAAACTGCGCTGGCGGGCAGGCGGGCGAGCTTCTCGGTAAATTGATCATCGAGTTCGCCGGGGGGGCAATAATACCGATCAGTCAGGAGGTAATCCATCGCCTGCAAGCCAGTCGTGCCTGGGTAGCCGATCCAAGTTACTTGCAACGGCGCCGGCTTGCGCGCGAACGTCGGCAGGCGGTTGAAGCCGGTGTGGCCGGACAGGTCGATCAGGATGTCGATGGCGTCGCTGGTGACCAGTTGCGCCAGCTCGGCATGGGTCAGCCTCTCTACCTGGCGCCAGATGTTTGCCAGGCCGTGCAGATGCCGGCTGACGTGGTCATCGTGAAAGCTGTTGGCGTAAATCACGATTTCCAGGCGCGGCGATTGAGTCAGTTGCTCGAGGATGGGCGTGATGAAATTTGCCACCGCGTGGTTGTACAGGTCAGCTGAAACAAAACCGATACGCAGCGTGCGTTCGGGATCACGTACATTGGTATGCTGCAGCCAGGAGGCGCGCAACGGCGCCTCGAAATGGTCGGCATATTTCAGGTGTTCGGCAAACAGGGTGGCCGCGTCGATGTCCTGGCTATGCGTCAGGTAGAACAGCAGGTTGCTGTGCAATTCATCCCAGTCCGGGTGGATCTTCAGTGCTTTGCGGCAATGCACGATGGCTTGGTCGATACGGCCCAGGCGATTCAATGCGGCACTGATATTGACATACGCCCGGCGGTGATGCGGATCGAGTTTGACCACGGTTTCAAAACTGGTGACGGCTTCGCTCAGGCGGCCCATCTCCATCAGGCAAGTGCCCAGGTTGACATGCGCGGCGGTCGATTTTGGCCCCAGCTTCACGGCGCGCCGGCAGCTTTCCAGCGCGGCTTCGCGCTGTCCCATATCGTTCAGGGCGGCGGCGATATTGCTGTGGGTGACAGGATTGTCCGGTGCCAGCAGGGCAACTTGCCGGAAGGACGCCAGCGCCGCCTCCAGTTGGCCGTCTTCCTGCAGGGCCATGCCGAGGTTGTTGAGGGCATCGATATTATTGGGTTCCAACAGTAGCACCGCCTGGTAGATGGCGATGGCCGGCTCCTTGCGCCGGGTTTCACGCAACAGGTCGGCGTAATGCAGCATGGGTGCGGCGAGCGAGGCGTCGAGCGCGATTGATTGCCGGTACGCGCTCTCGGCGTCGGCCGTTGCGCCGAGCGCATGCAAGCTGCGCCCCAGGCCATGGTAGTGTGCCGCGTTTGCCGTCGGCAGCGCCGTGGCGCTGCGATAGCTGGCCGCCGCCTGCGCATTGCGATCCAGCCGGAACAGCACATTGCCCATGCCGCCATGCGCCATGGCGTTTTCAGGATCCATTTCCAGCGCTGCCGCATAACTTTGCAGTGCCGCATCCGGCCGGTTCAGGGCGACGTGCACGTCACCCAGTTTGCGATGAATGTCGGCTGCGCCCGGTTCCAGTGTCAGCGCCTGGCGATAGCTCGACTGCGCCGACTGAAATTGTTGCTGCGCCACCAAGACATCGCCCTTGCCACGATGCGCCATGGCCAGCGCGGGATCGATCTCCAGCGCGCCGCCATAGCATTCCGCGGCTTCCTTCAGATGCCCTTGCGCTTGCAGCACGTCGCCCAGGCGGCTGAGCGCTTCGGCAAAGGCTGGCGCCAGTTCCAGGGCGCGAATGAAATACGGCATGGCCAGGTCGGGATGGCCGCCGTCCAGATGGGCATTGCCCAGGTGCAGATGGGCTTCGGCGTCGTCGGGTGCCAGTTCCACCGTCTTCTGCAGGGCCGGCAAGGCGTCCTTGCCCTGCAGCCGCAAGGCCATGCCCAGCACGCTCCAGGCCAGCGCCGACATGGGGTAGGCGTCCACCATGGCGCGTGTCGCCTCCTCCATCTGGACCTGCTCACCGCTTTCATACAGGCGAACGATGTGATCGATTTCCTGTTGACTCGGCTGTTGAACGTCGCTCGGCGGCGATGTTGCGGGATCGGTAGCGTGCATGAGAGGAGGGGAGAGTGTATGCCACCTTCAATTGTAACGGTTGGCAGTGCTTTATAGAAACATCTTCTTCAGAAAGTTCAGTTTGAAAAAAATGGCGTGGACATCTTGCGACGTCCACGCCATTCTACATACCAGCTTGCCAGGAATCGGCATTTACATATTCGGATAATTCGGTCCGCCGCCGCCTTCCGGCGTCACCCACACGATGTTTTGCGTCGGGTCCTTGATATCGCAGGTCTTGCAGTGCACGCAGTTTTGCGCATTGATCTGCAGGCGCTCGGCGCCGTCGTCATTCTTCACGAACTCGTACACGCCGGCAGGACAGTAGCGCGCTTCCGGACCCGCATACATGGCCAGGTTGACGTCGACGGGCACGCTGGCGTTCTTCAACGTCAGGTGGATCGGCTGGTCTTCCGCGTGGTTGGTGTTCGAGATGAACACGGACGACATCTTGTCGAAGGTCAGCTTGCCATCGGGTTTCGGATACACGATCTTTTTCGACTGGGCCGCAGGCTTCAGGCACTCGTGGTCGCCATGCGTGTGGTGCAGGGTCCATGGCGCCTTGCCACGGAAGAGGAGCTGGTCGACGGCCGTCATCACGCTGCCCAGGTACAGGCCTTTCGACAGCCAAGGCTTGACGTTGCGCGCCACGTGCAGCTCTTCATGCAGCCAGGATTGTTCAAACGCGACAGGGTAGCTGGACAGTTCGTCGTGCTGGCGCTGTTCGCCCAGCGCGCCGAAGGCCGCGTCCGCCGCCAGCATGCCGCTCTTGATGGCCGCGTGGCTGCCCTTGATGCGGCTCATGTTCAAAAAGCCCGCATCGCAGCCGATCAGCGCGCCGCCGGCAAACACCAGTTTCGGCAACGATTGCAGGCCGCCGGCCGTGATCGCGCGCGCGCCGTACGAAATGCGCTTGCCGCCTTCGAAGAACTTGCGGATTTCCGGATGCGTTTTATAACGCTGGAATTCCTCGTAGGGCGACAGGTACGGGTTTTCGTAGTTCAGGCCCACCACATAACCGACCATCACCTGGTTGTTTTCCAGGTGGTACAGGAAGGAGCCGCCGTAGGTTTTCGCGTCCAGTGGCCAGCCCGTCGAATGGATCACCAGGCCCGGCTTGTGCTGCGCCGGGTCGATTTCCCACAACTCCTTGATGCCGATGCCGTACGATTGCGGATCCTTGCCGGCGTTCAAGTCATACTTGGCCATCAATTGCTTGCCCAGGTGGCCGCGCGCGCCTTCTGCGAACAGGGTGTACTTGGCGTGCAACTCCATGCCCTGCTGGAAGTCGGGACCCGGTTCGCCATCGCGCTTGACACCCATATTGCCGGTCGCCACGCCTTTCACGGAACCGTCGTCGTTGTAGAGGATTTCCGCAGCAGGGAAGCCGGGGAAGATTTCCACGCCCAGGTTTTCCGCCTGCTGGCCCATCCAGCGCACCACATTGCCCAGCGAGACGATGTAGTTGCCGTGGTTTTCAAAGCAGGCCGGCACGGCGAAGTTCGGCGTTTTATACGCTTTGGTTTCCGTCAGGAACAGGATGCGGTCTTCCGTCACTGCCGTGTTCAGGGGCGCGCCCAGTTCTTTCCAGTTCGGAATCAGTTCGCTCAACGCTTTCGGGTCCATGATGGCGCCGGACAGGATATGCGCGCCCAGTTCGCCGCCTTTTTCCAGCACGCAGACGGACACTTCCTGGCTCTTTTCAGCGGCCAGCTGCTTCAGGCGGATGGCCGCCGCCAAGCCTGCGGGGCCACCGCCGACGATCACCACGTCATACTCCATGGTGTCGCGCGGTCCGTACTGTTCAACTAAGTTATTAGGCTGTGTCATGGTCTCGATTGTTAGTCACTAAATGGGTGGGTGAGGAATCTTCGGATAAATTTAAGCACGAGTGTGCTTGTTTTTGGCGAGGATTGCAACTTTGGCGCCATTTTGCGTGACATTGCCCCTCGCCGCAATCTAAATCCAGCCATTTTGTGTAATGATGGCGTTTACCTTTGCTCAAGTGTGACGCAGGGTATTTTGCCCCTGTGCCCTTGGCACGGTGTAAAGTGTTATCTAAAACAAAACAGGAGTAGCTCGTGGGCATAGAAGTCAATTTCGAGGGCAAGATTGCCCTGATTACCGGCGCATCGAGCGGCCTCGGCGCGCGTTTTGCGAAAGTGCTGGCCCAGGCGGGCGCACAGGTCGTGCTGGCGTCGCGCCGCACCGAACGCCTGAAGGAGTTGCGCGCCGAAATCGAAGCCGATGGCGGCGCCGCGCACGTGGTGTCGCTCGATGTGACCGACTTCGCCAGCATCAAGTCGGCCATCGCGCATGCGGAAACGGAAGCGGGCCCCATCGATATCCTCGTCAACAATTCCGGTGTCTCCACCACGCAACGCCTGGTCGACGTCACGCCCGAGGATTACTCGTTCGTGATGGACACCAACCTGCGCGGCTCGTTCTTCGTGGCCCAGCAGACGGCCAAGCGCATGATCGCGCGCGCCAAGGGCGACCCGAAGAAACAGCACCGCATCATCAATATCGCCTCGATGGCGGGCTTGCAGGTGCTGCCGCAGATCGGCGTGTATTGCATGAGCAAGGCGGGCATGGTGCACATGACGCGCGCCATGGCCGTGGAGTGGGGCAAGTATGGTATCAACACCAACGCCATCTGCCCCGGCTACATTTCCACCGAGATCAATGAAGATTACTTTGCCACCGAGCAGGGCAAGAAGCTGATCGAGATGCTGCCGAACAAGCGCCCGGGCAAGCCGGAAGACCTGGACGGCCTGCTGCTGTTGCTGGCGGGCGAGGATTCGCACTTTATCAACGGCGCGATCATTTCCGCAGACGGTGGAATGAGTACCTTCTAGGCCGCCAGCTAGCGCTGCAGCTGCAGTCCCACCAGCTTGTGCACCAGTTCGGATGAGGTCGCGGCGGCGAATTTGCGCATCAGCTTGGCGCGGTGCATTTCCACCGTGCGGGGGCTGAGGTCGATCTGGCGGGCGATGACCTTGCTGGTCTTGCCTTCCACCAGCAGGGCGGCGATTTCGCGCTCGCGCGGGGTCAGCTGGGCCGTCACGGGGCGTTTCTCGCTGACATCCTCGAACGTCCAGATGCCCGCTCCCAGTGGCTGGCCCGGCAGCATGGCGTGGCCCGTCACATGGCACCAGAACAATTCACCATTACTGCGGCGCATGATGCGCTCGTCCGAATAGCGGCCCTTGGTGTTCATGATGGGGATGATGCGGTCACCCGTGCGCAGGAATTCGTCGTGCGTGGGGTAGAGTACTTCGAAGGACTGGTCGTCGAGCTGGGCGCGCGCATAGCCGAACATGGATGCCAGCGCTTCGTTGCAGCTGCGCATGATACGGTTTTCCGACATGCACATGCCCACGGGTGCGTGCAGGAAGATGCTTTCATAATCGATGGCTGACGCGGCGTTCATCTGATACGTATCACTCTCACAGGGGGATTGCTGGCACGGCGCCGGTAGTTCTACGGTATTGTACTTTCCACTCGCGTATTTTATGCTGAGTCGCTGCCTGAGTCATGGACTCAAGACCAAAGCTTAACAAAAGATAGAGGGACACTCATGAATAAAGTTTATCCTGACGCCGCCTCGGCGCTGGCCGGTATCGTCCAAGATGGCCAGACCATCGCCGTTGGCGGCTTTGGCCTGTGCGGCATTCCCGAAGCCCTGATCGCTGCCTTGCGCGATTCGGGCGTGACGGGCCTGACGGCCATTTCCAACAACGCCGGCGTGGACGGCTTCGGCCTGGGCCAGCTGCTGACCACGCGCCAGATCAAGAAAATGATCGCCTCCTATGTGGGCGAAAACAAGGAGTTCGCGCGCCAGTACCTGGCCGGCGAACTGGAACTGGAATTCACGCCGCAAGGTACCCTGGCCGAGAAACTGCGCGCCGGCGGCGCCGGCATTCCCGCCTTCTTCACCAAGACGGGCGTGGGCACCATCGTTGCCGACGGCAAGGAACTGCGCGAATTCGACGGCGAACAATACGTGATGGAACGCAGCCTGGTGGCCGACGTATCGTTGGTGAAAGCCTACATGGCCGACCGCGCCGGCAATTTGGTTTACCGCAAGACAGCGCGCAATTTCAACCCGAACGTGGCCATGGCCGGCAAGATCACCATCGTCGAAGTGGAAAAACTGGTCGAAGTGGGCGAGATCGACCCGGACCAGGTGCACACCCCCAGCATCTTCGTGCACCGCATCGTGGTCAACGCGAACCCGGAAAAACGCATCGAGCAGCGCACCGTGCGCACTGAAGCATAAAAAAGAATACGGAGATTATTATGGCTTGGACACGTGACGAAATGGCCGCGCGCGCGGCAAAGGAATTGCAGGATGGCTTTTATGTGAACCTGGGCATCGGCTTGCCGACCCTGGTGGCCAACTATGTGCCGGAGAATATGGAAGTATTCCTGCAGTCGGAAAACGGCTTATTGGGCATCGGCCCGTTTCCCACCGATGCGGAAGTTGATGCCGACCTGATTAACGCCGGCAAGCAGACGGTGACGGCCTTGCCCGGTGCCGCCTATTTCAGCTCGGCTGACTCGTTCGGCATGATCCGCGGCGGCAAGATCAACCTGGCCATCCTGGGCGCCATGCAAGTGTCGGAAAAGGGTGACCTGGCGAACTGGATGATTCCAGGCAAGATGGTCAAGGGCATGGGCGGCGCCATGGACCTCGTCGCCGGCGTCAAGCGCGTCGTCGTGCTGATGGAGCACGTGGCCACGGCCAAGGATGGCACGACGTCGCATAAATTGCTGAAACAGTGCGACTTGCCGCTGACGGGCGTGGGCGTGGTGGACGTCATCATCAGCGACCTGGGCGTCATCGACGTGACGGAAAATGGCCTGAAGCTGGTGGAACTGGCGCCGGGCGTGACCAAGGAGCAGGTGCAGGCGGCCACGGGCGCTGAGCTGGACGTTTCGGCCGTGTAAGCGGAATACAAGCGGATCGTCGTATTGAAGCAGGGCGGACAGCGATGTCCGCCTTTTTTTATGCGCCCGCCTTGCCGCGCAAGCCGTCCAGGCTGTAGGCGCCGGCACCCGCTGCCGCGAAATACAGGAAGCTGAAGCAGTACATCACGGCCATTTCGCCGCCGTTCAGGATAGGCAGGAAGCCGGCTGGCGCATGCGCCATGAAATAGGCGGCCGCCATCTGGCCCGACAGGATGAAGGCGACGGGGCGCGTGAACAGGCCCACCAGCAGCAAGCTGCCGCCGACCAGTTCGATGACGCCGGCCGCACCCATCACGGACAGCAGTTGCAAGCCGTCGAACATGGCCACGTGCGGCGCGCCGAACAGCTTGGCCGTGCCGTGTTGCAGGAAGAGAAAGCCGAGGATGATGCGCAGCAGGCCCAGCAAGCGTGGAGACCAGGTGGCGTAGAGGGCGGGTGTGAGGGACATGACGTACTCCATTCAAAAAGGTGGATGGTTCGGTGTCAGGCTTGCATTAACGCAATGTCATTATGCGCGAGCCTGGCTGCGAACAGGTGACAGCACTGTAATGCTTTTTGATTCATTGATCATCATGATAAATATTGATGCATGATTTACTGTTTGTTGATGATGCGATCAAACTTGCGCGCAATGCAAAAAGCCCCGCGGATCGCTCCGCGGGGCTTTTCCAGTGAATGAGGCGCTTACTTGACGATATTCACGGCCGGTGCAACGTAGGCATCGTCGATGGGGTGGGTGGGATGGGCCAGCTCGCTATGCAGCTTGTCCATGTCCAGTTCTTTTTCCCATTTCGACACGACGATGGTGGCCACGCCATTGCCGATGAAGTTGGTCAGCGCGCGGCATTCGCTCATGAAGCGGTCGATGCCCAAGATCAGCGCCATGCCGGCCACGGGAATCGTCGGCACCACAGCCAGGGTGGCGGCCAGGGTGATGAAGCCGGCGCCCGTGATGCCGGACGCACCTTTCGAGGTCAGCATCGCCACGCCGAGGATGGTCAGTTCCTGCCAGATGGTCAGTTCCGTGTTGGTCGCTTGTGCCACGAACAGGGCCGCCATGGTCATGTAGATGTTGGTGCCGTCCAGGTTGAACGAGTAGCCGGTAGGCACGACCAGGCCGACCACCGGTTTCGAGCAGCCCAGGCGCTCGAGTTTTTTCATCAGGGCCGGCAGGGCCGATTCCGACGAGCTGGTACCCAGCACGATCAGCAGTTCTTCCTTGATGTACAGCAAGAAGCGGCCGATGGAGAAGCCCGTGTACTTGGCGATGGCGCCCAGCACGACGAAGATGAACAGGAAGCAGGTCAGGTAGAACGAACCCATCAGTTTAGCCAGCGGGATCAGCGAAGCCAGGCCGTATTTGCCGATGGTGAAGGCCATCGCGCCGAATGCGCCGATGGGAGCGACTTTCATGATGATGTTGACCATGCCGAAGATGGCATGCGACAGCTCGTCGATCAGCTTGGTGACCGGACGGCCGCGCTCGCCCAGCAGGGACAGCGAGAAGCCGAACAGGATGGCGATCAGCAGCACTTGCAGGATGTCGCCCTTGGCGAAGGCGTCGACGAAGGTCTTCGGGATGATGTTCATCAGGAAGTCCACCGTCGTCAAGCCTTCGGCGTGCGTGTATTGCGCGATCGACTTGGCGTCCAGGTGGGCGGGATCGGCGTTGAAGCCGGCGCCCGGTTTGAGGATATTGGCAACCAGCAAACCGATGGCCAGCGCGAAGGTGGAGACCACTTCAAAGTACAGCAGCGCCTTGCCGCCTACGCGGCCGATTTTCTTCACGTCCTGCATGCCGGCAATGCCGGAGACCACGGTACAGAAGATCACCGGGGCGATGATCATCTTGATCAGTTTGATAAACCCGTCGCCCAGCGGTTTCATGTCGACGGCGTTCGATGGGTAGAACACCCCCAGCAGCACGCCTGCCACGATGGCGAACAGCACCTGTACATACAGGATTTTATAGAATGGTTTTTTCACGAGTGGTCTCCTCTTGCGGGTTGATGCTGCGATCATCCGCCCATTGCCGGGCCGCCTCAATTGTGGATAACCGCAGATATGCATTTTCGCTATATCGGGTATTGCGGCTTGGCTGGCCTGTTGCGGCGCAGCATTTCAGGCGTGCGCTTGGAGCATTGCCCGCGCTGCGCTACACTGCCGTAGCGTCGCGCGCGGGACACCCCTTGGCAGGCAGAAAGCGGTGCTCTTTTTATATCAAATAAGGAAATCGCATGATCGAAGCCAGCATCAAGTCAGTGCAATGCATCTCGCCCGCAGGCTTGCATACCATGTCATACAAGGAGTGGGGTGCGCCCGACAATCCGAACGTGCTCGTCTGCGCCCATGGCGTGACGCGCGTGGCGGACGACTTCGACAACCTGGCGCGCGCCATGGCCAGCGATTACCGCGTCATCTGCCCCGATGTGGTGGGACGCGGGCGTTCGGGCTGGCTGGCCAATCCGCAGTTCTACCGCGTACCGCAATATGTGAGCGACATGGTGACCCTGCTGGCGCGCGTGCTGGCTAACGGCGAACGCCAGACGGTGGACTGGTTTGGCACCTCGATGGGCGGCTTGATCGGCCTGGGCCTGGCATCGTTGCCGGACAGCCCGATCAGCAAGCTGGTGCTGAACGATATCGGCCCGACCCTGGCGCCGGAAGCCTTGCAGCGCATCGGCGACTACATCGGCCAGGACTTGCGTTTTGAGACGTTCGAGCAGGGCGCCAGGTTTGTGCGCGACGTGTCCGCCAGCTTCGGCCCGCACACGGACGCGGAATGGCATAAACTGGCGGTGGACGTATTGCGTCAGGATAAGGATGGCCATTGGCGCCGTCACTATGATATGGGCCTGGCCATGCCGTTCCGTTCGGCCACACCGGAATCGGCGGCCAGCGACGAAGCCATGCTGTGGGCCGCGTATGATGCCGTGCGCTGCCCCACCTTGCTGGTGCGCGGGTCGGAATCCGATTTGCTGTCGCACGCGACGGCGCAGATCATGCTGGGCCGGGGCCCGAAGGCGCAGCTGGTGGAAATCGCCGGCGTGGGCCATGCGCCCACCTTCGTGCACGACGATCAGATCGCCATCGCGCGCAAGTTTTTGCTGGGCAAGTAATAATCAGTAACGCTGTACAGATTTTGAAACAACCGAAAGAAGAAGCATGGAAATTACACGACTGCACGTAGGCAAACGCCTCTCCGAAGTAGCCATACACAACAACACCATCTACCTGGCTGGCCAGATCGCCGAAGACACGACGCAAGATATCGTCGGCCAGACGCGCGAAGTGCTCGGCCATGTCGACCGTTTGCTGGCGGAAGCGGGCAGCGACAAGACCTGCATCCTGTCGTGCCAGATATACATCGCCGACATGAAAGACTTCGATGGCATGAATGAAGTATGGGATGACTGGGTCGCGTCAAGCCACACTCCGCCGCGCGCCACCGTAGAGGCGAAGCTGGCCAATCCGGCATGCCTGGTTGAAATCGTCGTCATCGCTGCAGAGCGCTAAGTTATTCAGTTATTTAGTTTATAAGGCATTACATGGTTTCCATCTCGGCCCCGAATAGCGTCACCTCGGAACAACTGGTAGAGGGCTTGAGTGCGCCGGACAGCGCGCGCGTGCTGGACGCGTTCGCGTATGCCACCGAAGCGTATGGCGACAAGCAGACCTTTGCCGGCCGTTCAGCGCTGGAATTCGCCATCGGCGTGGCCACCACCCTGGCTTTCCTGCGCAGCGATGCGGAAACGCGCATTGCCGGCCTGATGTTCGAGCTGACCCTGCTGGAGCCGGATACGGCGGCCGATATCGAGCCGCGCTTCGGCAAGCAGGTGTGCGACCTGGCGACAGGCGTGCGCCAGCTGATCCGTTTGCGCGCGCTGACCCAGGCGCAGCACGGCAGCGCTGCCGGTCGCGGCAAGAATGCGGCGCAGCAAGCCGTGGCCCAGGTGGAAACTTTGCGCAAGATGCTGCTGGCGATGGCGTCCGACATGCGCGTCGTGCTGGTACGCCTGGCCGCTTGCGTGACGACCTTGCGCTATTTCGCCGAATTAAAGCTGTTCAACGAAATGACGCGTGAATACGGTAAGGAAACGCTGGATTTGTACGCGCCGCTGGCCAACCGCCTCGGTATCTGGCAGCTGAAGTGGGAACTGGAAGATTTATCGTTCCGCTTCATCGAACCGGAAGCATATAAACGCATTGCCAAGATGCTGGAAGAAAAGCGCATGATGCGCGAGGGCTTTGTTTCCTCTGCGATTCTGCGCCTGCAGACGGAACTGGCTTCGGCCGGTATTCAGGCGGAAGTATTTGGCCGCCCGAAACACATTTACAGCATCTGGAACAAGATGCGCGGCAAGGAACTCGATTTCACGGCCCTGTACGATGTGCGCGCTTTCCGCGTGATCGTTTCCGACGTGAAAACTTGCTACACGGTGCTGGGCGTGGTCCACAATATCTGGACCCCCATCCCGAAAGAATTCGACGATTACATTTCGCGGCCGAAACCGAATGGGTATCAGTCGCTGCACACGGTGGTGACGGCCGAGGATGGCCGCCCGCTGGAAGTGCAAATCCGCACCAATGAAATGCACAGCTTTGCCGAATACGGCGTGGCCGCGCACTGGCGCTACAAGGAAGAGGGCGGCTCGAACTTTGCTGGCCAGAAATACGACGAAAAGATCGCCTGGCTGCGCCAGTTGCTGGCGTGGAAGACGGAAGTGGCCGACGCCGTCGTGGGCCAGGAAGAAATCCAGCGCGAATGGGTGGAAAAGCTCAAATCGGCCACGCTGGACGACCGCATCTTCGTCATGACGCCGCAGGCGCGGGTGCTGGAATTGCCCGTGGGCGCCACGCCCGTCGATTTTGCCTATCACCTGCACACGGACGTGGGCCACCGCTGCCGTGGCGCCAAGGTCGACGGCATCATGGTGCCCCTGAATACGCAATTAAAGAACGGTCAGACCTGCGAAATCATCACGGCCAAGGGCGCGCCGGGCACGGCCGGTCCATCGCGCGATTGGCTGGGCGCCGGCTACGCCGTCAGCACGCGCACGCGTTCCAAAATTCGTGCCTGGTTCCACGCCATCGACATGCAGGAAACCCTGGCCCACGGCCGCGCGCTGGTGGAAAAATCCTTGCAGCGCGAAGGCAAGACGGCCGTCAACCTGGAGGCGCTGGCGCAAAAGCTGGGCTTTGCAAAAGTCGACGAGCTGTTCCTGTCGGTGGGCAAGGATGAATTCAGTCTGCGCCACGTGGAGCAGGCGCTGCACGACAATGGCGAAGTGGTGGTGCCGGAAGACGCCGTGCTGGTGGGAAAAAGCCGCGCTTCCAGCGTGGAGCAGGGCGCCAAGTCGGGCGTGCTGGTGGTGGGCACCGAGGGCTTGATGACGGTGCTGGCCAAGTGCTGCAAACCGGCGCCGCCGGACAGCATCGTCGGCTTCGTCACGCGCGGCAAGGGTGTCTCCATCCACCGCGCCACCTGCAAGAATTTCGAGGAAATGCGCGCCAAGGCGCCCGAACGGGTGATCTTCACGGAATGGGGCAGCACGGGCGGGCACGACACGGTATATCCGGTCGACGTCTTCATTCTCGCCGGCGACCGCCAGGGCTTGCTGCGCGACATTTCCGAAATCTTTTCGCGAGAGAAAATCAACGTCATCGGCGTCAATACCCAAAGCGCCAAGGGCCAGGCCCGCATGACCTTTACGGCCGAGATCAGCTCGACGGCGCAGTTGTTGAAGGCGTTGAATGTCATTAAAGACGTGAGCGGGGTGCTGGAAGCAAGACGCAGTTAATCTTGTTCCACCCAAGAGCAGAGGCCGGGGTCAGACCCTCAGGGTCTGACCCCGGTCCTTGCTAGTGGGTTTTGTCACCCTGATGCAAGCCGGCCATCGCCGCCGTCTCCGGCTGCAAAGTAATATGGTCGATGCCATGCTTCGCCAACAGCATCTTCTTGATCGCGCGCAAGACGTTTGACCAATGGTCGAGGTGCTCGATTTCCACGTGGCCGATCAGGGCCGGCTGGCCCGGTGACATGTCCCACACGTGCAGATCGTGCACGGCGATCACGCCGTCCACTTGCTCCACGTCGGTGCCCACGGCGATGTAGTCGATGTGCATGGGCACGCCTTCCATCAGGAAGTGGTAGGACTCTTTCAATACCCCGAAGGTCGATTTCAAAATCAACAGCGATACCAGCACGGACAATAGCGGGTCGATCTGCATCCAGCCCGTGAAGTAAATCACGGCGCCGGCGATGATGGCGGCAACCGAACCGAGCAAATCGCCCATCACGTGCACGAGGGCGGCGCGCGTGTTGACGCTTTGCTTGTCTTTCGACAATACCCACGCCACCACCACGTTGATCGCCAGGCCGATGAAGGCGACGACGAAGACCATGCCGCCCTTCACAGGTTGCGGGGCGGAAAAGCGTAGCGCGGCTTCATAGCAGATCCAGCCCACCACGCACAGCATGGCCAGGCCGTTGACGAAGGCGGCCAGCGCCTCGGCGCGGCCGAAGCCGAACGAGTGTCGCGGCGACGGCGGGCGGCGCGCGATCAGTTGTGCCAGCAGGGCCAGGCCCAGCGCGGCCGCATCCGTGACCATGTGGCCCGCGTCGGAAATCAGGGCCAGCGAATTGGACATAAAGCCGGCTACTACCTCGATGCCGGCAAATGACAGGGTCAGCCCCAGCGCCCACGCGAGGATGCTCTGGCTGCGCCCCTCGAACGAGTGGGTGTGCTGGGCGTCGCCCTTCAGGTGGGCGTGCAAATGGGTGGCGTCGTGTTCGGTGTGCGTCGGCTGCATGGAATGCTTTGTGGAATGAGGTTGGCGTCAGTGTAATTGAAAAGCAACAACATGGGCGGCACGTAAAAAAACCTGCAGGCCCGGAGGCGCTGCAGGTTTTTCCTGAAGCAGACTATGTTACTGCGTTGCCGTCTCGCCAAACTTGCCTTCGCGGAAGTCCTGCACGGCCTGGAACACTTCCGCCTGGGTATTCATGACAAACGGGCCATACTGCGCGATGGGCTCGTTCAAGGGCTGGCCGGCGACGAGGATCACGCGGCCGCCTTGCGGTGCTTCAATACGTACGCCGTCGCTGCCCGGCGTGTTGGCGAAGATGGCCATGCGCAGGGCGGGCACGGCCTTGCCGTCCACCTGCACTTCGCCACGGAAAGTGTAGATGAAAGCGTTATGGCCTGGCGGCAATGGCTGCTCGAAGCTGCTGCCGGCCGGCAAGTCGATGTCGAGATACAGCGGTTCTGTCAGCTCGCGCTGCACGGCGCCCGTCACGCCATGGCTCTCGCCGGCGATCACTTGCACGGCCACGCCGTCGTCCGTCGTGTAGCGGGGGATTTCGGCGCTGGTGAAATCGCGGTACCACGGCGTGCGCATCTTGTCGCGCGCGGGCAGGTTCAGCCACAGCTGAAAGCCTTCCATCACGCCTTCTTCCTGTTCCGGCATTTCCGAGTGGATCACGCCGCTGCCGGCCGTCATCCATTGCACGCCGCCCGAAGTCAGCAAGCCTTCGTGGCCCGCGCTGTCCTTGTGGCGCATGCGCCCAGTGATCATGTACGACACCGTTTCGAAACCCCGGTGCGGATGCTCGGGAAAGCCGGCGATATAGTCGTTCGGCTTGTCGCTGGCAAAGTTGTCGAGCATCAAAAACGGGTCGAGGCGGCGCTGCAACTGCTGCGTCAGCACGCGGTTGATCTTCACGCCGGCCCCATCCATGACGGCCTGGCCGGCGATCACGCGCTCGACGGCGCGTGGCTTGTTGACGCTGGTGATGTCGCTCATTGCTTTCTCCTCTAGGCCAGGACGGCGCCAGTGCGCCGCCCCTTTCACTGCTGGGGATTACACCAGGATCGCGTTGATCTCGGCGTCCGCTTGCGCTTGCGCCTTGGCCACGGCTTCCGGGCCCATGCCCATGCCTTCCGAATACACGTATTGCACGTCCGTCAGGCCCAGGAAACCGAACATGGTGTTCAGGTAAGGCACCTGGCTATCGTTGGCGCTATCGCGGTGCAAGCCGCCGCGGGACAGGCCCACGTAGACTTTCTTGCCGGTCAAGAGGCCCACGGGGCCGTTTTCCGTGTACTTGAAGGTGACGTTGGCGCGGGCAATCGCGTCGAACCAGCTTTTCAGTTGCACGGTGATGCCGAAGTTGTACATCGGTGCGCCGATGACGATCACGTCCGCCGCTTGCACTTGCGCAATCAGCGCGTCGTCCAGGGCGATGCGGGCTGCTTGCTCCGGCGTGCGCTTGTCGGCTGGCGTGAACAGCGCTTGCAGGGTCGGCTCGTCGAGCACGGGGTGCGGTTGGGCAGCCAGGTCGCGGCGCGCCAGGGTGGCGCCAGGGTTGGCGGCTTGCACGCGGGCAACGATGGCGTCAGCCAGACGGGTCGAGGCGGAACCGGTGCTGCGGGCGCTGGAATTGATTTGCAGGATGTTCATCTTGTTTCTCCGTGTGAGGTGTCTTGCGATGGATGAACTATAGCAATTCCAAAATTGATGCGGAAGGCGTTAAAATGGATAACATTAATCCACTCATGCAACAATCAAAAATATGGATATCGATCCCGGAGATTTGCTGCTGTTCGCGCGCGTCGTCGAGTGCGGCAGTTTTTCGCGTGCCGCCCAGCGCGTGGACTTGCCCAAGTCGACCCTGTCGCGCCGCATCTCGCTGCTGGAAGCGAAGTTGGGTGAACGGCTGCTGCTGCGCACCACGCGCAAGCTGGCGCTGACGGAGTTCGGCGCCAGCCTGCTCGAACATGCGCGCAAGGTGGTGGAAGAAACGGAAGCGGCCGGCGCGCTGGCGCAGCACCGCCAGGCGGGGCCCAGCGGTTTGCTGCGCATTTCCATGCCGGCCGACTTCGGCGACGCGCTGATGCGCCAGGTGCTGGCCGAGTTCGTGCGCCGCTACCCGGCCATTTCGCTGGAGCTGGACTTGTCGGCGCGCCGCGTGGATTTGCTGGAAGAAAATTTTGACCTAGCTATCCGCATGGGCAACTTGCCCGACGATGCCAGCCTGGCCGCGCGCCGCGTGGCCTTCAGCACCCTGGCCCTGTATGCCTCGCCGCAATACACGAGCGTGCACGGCTTGCCCGAGCATCCCGACGATTTATACGGCCATGATCTGCTCAGCTTGCCGCGCGCCGTGCATGGTCTCGTGCACTGGACTTTGATCCGTGGCAAGACGACGTGGGAGCGCGATTTACCCGTGCGCCTGCTGGCCAATTCGCCGGAATTGCTGGTGCGCATGGCCTGCACGGGCGTGGGCATCGCGGCCAGCACGGATCGCTTTGCCAAGACCTATGTGGAGACGGGGGAACTGGTGCGCGTGTTGCCGGAGTGGAGTTTCCCGCTGGTCACGGGCTGGGCCGTGTTTCCTGGTCGGCGATTGATGCCGGCCAAGACGCGCGCTTTTCTCGACCTGATGGAGGAAATGTATCAAACGGACGCGCCCGTGTAGGCGCGCATTCCGCTCGCTTACTTGGGCACGTTGCCCATGACTTCGCCGAGCTGCACGGGGCCGGCTGGTTGCCAGCCGGCATTGAAATCGACTGTGCCTTGCGGGAACAGCATGACGACGGTGGAGCCGAGCAGGAAGCGGCCCAGCTCTTCGCCCTGTTTCAGCACCACATTGTCGTTCGCATAGCTCCAGTCGCGCACCTGGCCCGTGCGGGGCGGGTTGACGACGCCGTGCCAGACGGTGGCCATGCTGCCGACGATGGTGGCGCCGACCAGGGTCATGACGAAGGGGCCGTTGGCCGTGTCGAACACGCACACGACGCGCTCGTTGCGGGCGAACAGGCCGGGAATGCCGCGCGCCGTCGTCGGGTTGACGGAGAACAATTCACCAGGAACATAAATCATGCGCGTCAAGCGACCATCGCACGGCATGTGGATGCGGTGGTAGTCGCGCGGGCTCAGGTACAGATTGGCGAAGCTGCCATGCTCGAACTGCGCCGCCAGGGCCGCATCGCCGCCCACCAGGGCCGTGGTGCTGAAGTTGTGGCCCTTGGCCTGGAAGATCTGGTCCTTGTCGATGCTGCCGAACTGGCTGATGCGGCCATCGACGGGGCAGACGTAGTCGGCCTGCGCCAGCGGACGGGCATCGGGGCGCAGCGCGCGCGTGAAAAAGTCGTTGAAGCTCGTGTAGTGCGTGATGTCCGGGTCCAGCGCCTCATCCATGTTGACGTTGTAGCGGCCGACGAACCAGCGGATCAAACGCGTGGTCATGGCGCCGCCCTTCGCGCCGGCGATGCGGCCGGCAAAGTTGGTCAACGCTCCTTTTGGAAGCAGATATTGAGGCAGGACGGCAAGACGGTCAGACACGATGGGAAGCCTTTGACGGGGTGATCGGAATAATGGCGAAAACGCATTATAGCGGCGATGTGGCGCGCAATGATAATGCCGTATGCAAGGGTGCGTATCGCAGGCTGCCGCCGAATTTAATTTGCCATAGTAAATATTTTCAGGAAACTGTGTCACTCGGAAAAAATTGCAGCACAATACAGCGGCCTGTTTTTTAGCTTTTAGCCATTTTTATTCAGCCAACTTTTTTTAGCCAGGTCATGATGCCGCGCCGTTGCCTTCGCCTAACCGTCCTTTGTTCTGCCGTTTTACTTGCCTGGAATGCCCAGGCCCAGCAATCCGAAACGCCCGCTACTGAAGCTGCCGCCGCCGCGCCGCTGAAGGCCGAAAAGCCCATGCAAACCGTCGAAGTGAAGGGTGGCGGCTATGATCCGCGTCGCGACGATACGGCCAGCAAGATGGTCGTGGGCAGCGAGGAAATCCTCAAGTATGGCGACACGAATGTCACCGACGTGCTCAAGCGCTTGCCCGGCATTACCGTGTCCGGCGCGGCCGGGCGCTCGGGCGGCGAAATCCGCATGCGTGGCCTGGGTAGCGGCTACACGCAGATTTTGCTCAATGGCGAGCGGGCGCCCGCCGGTTTTTCGCTCGATACCCTGTCGCCCGACGTCATTGAGCGCATCGAAATTTTGCATGCGGCCAGTGCCGAGTACAGCACCCAGTCGATCGCCGGCACCATCAACGTGGTGCTGAAAAAGGCCGTGAAAACGGCGCAGCGCGACGTCAAGCTGGGCGTGGGCGGTGGGCGCGATGCCTTTTCCAGCAACGGTAACTTGCAACTGTCGGACAAGGACGGCATTTTCTCGTACTCGCTGGCCGCGTCGTTCTACCGCTACGATTACCACTACGAGAATCCGCAGGACAGGCCGGCGCTGGACCTGGGCTATCTGCCCGATGGCCAGCAAAATCTGCTGCGGCGTATCACCGGCACGGGCGATGGCCGTTCGGAGGGCATCAACCTGTCGCCCCGGCTGAACTGGGCATTCGCGGACGGCGATAACCTGACGGCGCAATTTTTTCTCAATGGCGGACGCAGCGATAACCGCAGCCATAACCGGACCGACACGCTGCTGGGCTTGCGTCCCGACTACGACACGAATGACGGTACTTCCGGCAACCATTACGTTTTCGGCCGCACGGACCTGACGTGGGTGCGCAAGCTCGACGGTGGCGCCAAGCTGGAACTGGGCCTGCGCGCCAGCGCCACCAGCAATACGGCCGATAGCCATCCGCTCGGCTATATCGATGGCGTGGGGCTGGTGCTGGACCGCAACGTGCGTGTCGAGGCGACCTACAGCAGCTTGTCGTCCACCGGCAAGTATTCCACACCCTGGATGCCGGGCCATGCACTGTCCATGGGCTGGGATGGCACCCTCAGCCGACGCGAGGAAGAGCGCCTCCAGCGTGAACAGGCCTTGCCGGGCGGCCGCCCGCCCGCCGATAGCGATGAGCATTTCGATGCCGATATCAAGCTCCTGGCCTTGTATGCACAGGATGAATGGGATATCACGCCGCGCTGGTCCATGTATGCGGGCGTGCGCTGGGAAGGCATCGACACGCGCAGCGCCGGCGATACCTTTGAGGCCGTGCAGCAGCGCAGCAGCGTGTGGAGCCCGCTGCTGCAAACCCTGTGGAAACTGCCCGACACCAAGGGTGACCAGGTCCGTCTGGCCCTGACGCGCACCTACAAGTCGCCTTCCACGTCGAACCTGATTCCGCGCCGCAGTATTGCGACAAATAATAGCCAGACCGAGCCTGACCGTGTAGGCAATCCGAACTTGAAGCCGGAGCTGGCGCTGGGCATCGATGCCTCGTACGAACATTACTGGGCCGACAGCGCCTTGCTCAGTGCGCGCGCCTCGGCCCGCCGCATCGACGGCTATACGCGCCAGGGACTGCTGTTCATCGATGATCGCTGGGTGTCCACGCCCATCAATGATGGCCGCGCGAATACTCAGACACTGGAACTGGAAGCGAAGTTCCCCTTGCGCGCCGTGCTGGCCGCGCCCGTGCCCGTGCTCGACGTGCGCGCCAGCATCAGCCGCAACTGGTCGCAGGTGGAGCGGGTGCCGGGACCAGACAACCGGCTCGACCAGCAAACGCCCCTCAGCGGCAACTTTGGCCTCGACTACAAGACGCCCGATGGCGTCTTGAGCACGGGGGGCAGCTTCAATTTCCGCACGGGTGGTCCCGTGCGCATCACCGAGCGCCAGAGCGCGTACACGTCGCCGCGGCGCGACCTTGACCTGTATGCCGTATGGAAGTTCGATGCGAAGAACCAGCTGCGCGTGGCTGTGTCGAACCTGCTGGCGCAAGATTTCGAAAGTAACACCAGCTACACGGACGCCAGCGGCACCGTCGCCCGCAATGGCATTTCCACCAGTTCGCCGCAGGCGCGCGCGACGATGGAAATGAAGTTCTGATGGCGATGTTTTCATGCTGAAAACTGCGGCCGGCATGCCCGCTGGCCTATAATCTCGGCAATCGCGCGCACGGCTGGTCCGTGCGCCACCTTTTCATTTGCCAAGATTGCTTTCTCCATGACGTTTTCCTCCCTCGGCCTGATCGATCCCCTGGTCCGCAAACTCGATGAGCTCGGCTATGCCAAGCCCACCCCCGTGCAGGCGCAAGCGATTCCCTTTGTCCTGGCCGGGCGCGACCTGATGGCCGCCGCCCAGACGGGCACGGGCAAGACGGCCGGCTTTGCCGTGCCCTTGCTGCAGCGCCTGACTTTGGAAGGCGTGGTGGCGCCCCAGTGCGTACGCGTGCTGGTGCTGGTGCCGACGCGCGAACTGGCCGAGCAAGTCTATGCCAGCTTCCGCAGCTATGGCGGCAACTTGCCGCTGCGCAGCTTTGTCGCGTATGGCGGCGTGCCCATCGAGCCGCAGATCAGCAAATTGCGCAAGGGCCTCGACGTGCTGGTGGCCACGCCGGGCCGCTTGCTGGACTTGCAGACGCAGGGCGCCGTCAAGTTCGAGCAGGTGCAAACCTTGGTGCTGGACGAGGCGGACCGCATGCTGGACCTGGGCTTCGAGCGCGAGCTCGATATATTGCTGATGACGATGCCCAAGCAACGCCAGACCCTGCTGTTCTCGGCCACGTTCTCGGACGCCATCCGCGCCATGGCGAAAACCATGCTGAAGGACCCCGTCTCGGTGGAAGTGAGCGCGCGTAACAGCACGGTCAAGGCCGTGAAGCAATCGGTCATCGTGTGCGACAAGAAACGCAAGCCGGAACTGTTTTTGCACTTGCTGAAGAAAAAGCGCTGGGGCCAGGTATTGGTCTTCGTCAAGACGCGCAAGGGCGTTGAGCTATTGGTGAATACCTTGCTGGAGCAGGGCGTGCGCGCTGACTCGATTCATGGCGACAAGACGCAGCCGAACCGTCTGCGCGCGCTGGCCCGTTTTAAATCTGCCGAGGTGCAGGTGCTGGTGGCCACCGACGTGGCGGCACGCGGCCTGGACATCGATCAATTGCCCGTCGTCGTCAATTTCGACTTGCCGACGGTCGCCGAAGACTATATCCACCGCATCGGCCGCACGGGCCGCGCGGGTGCTTCGGGCGAGGCCATTTCCCTCGTCTGCGCCGACGAGGTGGAATTGCTGTCGGCCGTGGAAGCGCTGACGCGGCAAACCCTCAAGCGCAACGAGGAGCCCGGTTTCGAAGCCGAACATCGCGTGCCGGGTACGTCCGCCGGCGGCACCATCCAGAAAAAGGCCGTCAAGGTGCTGGCACCGAAGGCGGCCGAGCGGGCCAAGAAAAGGCGCTTTTACAAATAATCGGCGCTGTCAGGCTGACAAGGCAAGCGCGCAGCACGGATATGCCATTCGTGCCATCATGCGCCTATGACCTCGATACCTTTGTTCCCGCTCAATACGGTGCTGTATCCCGATGGCTATCTGCCCCTGCAGATCTTCGAGGTACGCTACCTGGACATGATACGCAAGTGCATCATGGGCGAGCAGCCGTTTGGCGTGGTGCAGTTGCTGGACGGCGCGGAAGTACGCAAGCCGGGTCAACAGGAAACTCTGGCGCCCGTGGGTACCCTGGCGCGCGTCATCGACTGGGCCGCGCCCCTGTCGGGTTTGCTGCAAATCAAATGCATGGGCATGCAGCGCTTTCATATCGTCTCCAGCGAGCAGCTGAAGCACGGCTTGTGGATGGCGCAGATCGACACCTTGCCGCCTGATAAAACCATTCTTATTCCGCAAGAGCAGCAGAACGTGGCCGACGCGCTCGGCGCCCTGATCCGTACCTTGCAGGAGCAAAAGATCCCGCCTGAACAAATGCCCCTGCAGCCGCCATACCGCCTCGATGAGTGCGGCTGGGTGGCGAACCGCTGGTGCGAGCTGCTGTCCCTGAGTCCCATGCAAAAGCAATTGCTGCTAAGCCAGGATAATCCCGTGCTGCGCCTGGAACTGGTGCAGGACATGCTGACGGAAAATGGCCTGCTCGAAGAGTAACACCTATCAAAACCTACTGCGCGTCGCGATTTGCGGCCTCCGATGCTCACTGCCTCGGCGGCCCCGTGCATCCGCACAGCTCCGCCTCTCAGCCACAACTCGCATCCGCTCGCTACGGTTTTGTTAGGTGTCCTAAACACCGCATGCCGCATTTTTTCTCACACTTCCGTTGTGCAATTGCAATTTCTATTGAGAAATACTTTACGCTTTGCCGCTGCTGGCATAAGATAATGCCCTTGGGCAAGATTGCCCTGAGCAACATTCAAGAGCACACGACATGGCAAAAGTAAGCGCGGAACAGATCAATGCGGCAATGGACGCGATGGCGGGCGAAGGCCAGGCCATCACGGTGCGCGCCTTGCGCGAACGACTGGGCAACGGCGCCTGCCTGGGCACCATCAGCAAGCTGCTGCTGCGCCGCAAGGCGGGTGCGCAGCGCCAGATCGCTGCCGCCGCCGAATTGTCGCCCGTGCTGCAGCAAGCCATCCTCGATTATGTAGGACAGGAATTGAGCGCCAGCCACAGCGCGCATGAAGCCGAGATGAATGACAATCAGCAGGAATTGATGGACCTGGCCAGCGAGAACGAGCGCCAGCAAGAGTTGCTCGACCTGCAGGCGGGTGAGCTGGAAACCTTGCGCGATGAACTCGAACGCGAGCGGCAAGTGGCGAATCAAGCCCGCACGGACCTGGCCAAGGCACAGCTGCGCCTGGAAGGATTGCCGCGCCTGGAAGAGGCGGCCGAGCAGGCGCGCATGGACCTGGCCAAGGCGCAATTCAAGCTCGAAGGCATTCCACGCCTGGAAGAGGCTGCCGAAGCGGCGCGCGCCGAATTGATCCAGGCTCAGTTGAAGCTGGAAAGCCTGACGCGCGTGGAAACGGAACTGGCGGCCGCGCGCCTGGAACTGGAAGCGGAACGCGAAGAGCTGGGCGAAACGCGCGCCGAGCTGGACGAAGAGCGCACCCTGCGCATCAAGGCGCAGCAGTTCATCGTCGATCCCATCTTCAAGACGCCTGTCTGAGGACACCTGACCAAACCTGCTGCGCGTCGCGCTTTGCGGCCTGCGATGCTCACCGCACCTCAGTGCGGTTGCGCTTCTCGGCCACCTCTACCTTCCGCTCGCGACGGTTTTGTCAGGTGTCGATGCGTGGGGGGAATAGGTCATGCTGGCCTTGCTGGCTTAGAATGGCGCACTGTCGCGCCATGCCGCGCGACGCCCTGATCGCAAAGAAGGTTTATGTCCGTAGAAAAAGAAGTGCCGCCCGAGCTTGCGGCCACCCCCATCGCGCCGCGCGCCTTGCCGCCCAGGCCACCAGCAGAATGCAGTTCGCCCGAAGCGGCACTCGCGCGCAAGCAGGCGCGCGAAGACAAGGATGCGCAGGTGCGCGGCGTCATTTCCATCGACGCCATGCGCGCAGCCATCAAGCAGGTGGCGCGTAATTTGCCGGCCATCAGCGAGGTGCCGCGCCTGTCCATGCTGGACGCTGCCGCCTTCCGCGCGCGCGCCGCGCTGGGCCTGCCCTTCCTGATGCGCGGGCTGGTGCAGCGCTGGCCCTTGTCCACCCTGGCTCCCGACGTCTTGCGCCAGCAGTTCAGCCACGTGCCCGTGCGCGCGCGGGTGGGCGACTACATCAACACGGCGTTTGCAGCCGACCGCGCCATGCAGGATATGTCGATGGGGCAATACCTGGACCTGGTGGCAGAGGGCAAGTACGCGCTGCCGCCGTATCTGGGCAACCTGGAATTGCGCGAATTGAACCGCCTGTGCCACTGGCCCACGTATTTCGACAAGATGGGCCCGCCACGCTTCTGGGTGGGGCCGGCCGGCACGGTGACACCCTTGCATTGCGATTACGACGACAATATCTTTGCCCAGGTGTGGGGCCGCAAGCGCATCTTCCTGTCGCCGCCACACCACGATGCCTTTCTGTACCCCAACGAAGCGAACGCCATCCTGTTCGGCTCGCCGTTCGACCCGGAAGCGCCCGACTTCGAGCGTTTCCCCCTGGCGCGCCACGCCAGCATGATCGAATGCATCGTCGAGCCGGGCGACATGCTGTACGTGCCCGCCGGCTGGTACCACCAGGTGCGCGCGCTGACGTTTTCGCTATCCTCGAACCGCTGGGCCAGGGCCGTGCCGCTGGCGCTGCATGGGGATATGGCGCTGCGGCGGGCCGAGGCTTAGAACGCCTATCAAAACCTACTGCGCGTCGTAATTTGCGGTCTGCGATGCTCACTGACTCGGCGTCCCCGTACCTTCGTACAGTTGCGCTTCTCAACCACAACTTCCTTCCGCTCGCTACGGTTTTGTTAGGCGTTGTTAATCTGATGGCGCGATGGCCTTGCCATCGGCACGCAGGCGCTTCGGTCGCCACTCGCTGAGGATGCCCGCGCAAATGATCAATATCCCCCCAACGATGGCCAGCGCGGGCAGGCGTTCGCCGGCGATGCGCCCGATCACCCCCGCCCACACGGGCTCGCCCGCGTAGATCAAGGTAGCCTTGGTGGCGGAAATGCGCTTTTGCGCCCAGTTCATCACATATTGGATCAGTGCGCTGGCGCAGCCCAGGGCCAGCACGCTGAGGATGAACGTCTGGCTCAGGGCTGGCGGCGCTTCGCCCATGACGGGCATCAGCAGCAGGGCGATCAGGGACGCCGTGGCCAGTTGCACGATGGTCACGCGCAGGATGTTCAGTTGCGGCGAGACGCGGCTGATCAAAATAATTTCCAGCGCGATCGCGATGGCGCCCACGGCCGTCATCAGCTCGCCTTTGCCCAAGCCCATGCTCAAGCCATCCGTTCCCGTGAGCAACAGCAAGCCGACGAAAGCCAGCACCACGGCCGCCCAGACGGCGGCGCGGGGCCGCTGCTTGAAGACCAGCCATTGCACCAGCGGCACGATGGGCACATAGAAGGCCGTGATAAAGGCCGATTTACTGCTCGTGATATGCATCAGGCCATAGGTTTGCAGTGCATAGCCACCAAAGATGCTCACGCCGATGGCCATTCCTGTCAGCAATTCGGCCTTCGTCAACTGGCGCAGCTGGCCCCGGCAAACGAGGGCGCCGATGCTGGCGGCCACGGCAAAGCGGGCAGCGACAAAGGCCAGCGGGCCGCTGACCGTCACGGCATGCTGCACGACAAGAAAAGTGCCGCCCCAGATGAAGGTGATGGCGATCAGGGCCAGTTCGGGCAGGCCGAGAGCGGGCGGGGGACTTGCGTGTGTTTTCATGGGAGGCTATGCTATGAGCAAAATATTTCCCATCATAATAGGAGCAATATATTGCGCAGTCAAGCCGAGGCCGGTGGCGTGCTGGCACACCTGGCCGCAAATCTGCGGCGCTTGCGCCTGGTCGCCGGCCTCAGCCAGGAAGAGCTGGCGCGCCTGTCTGGCCTCAGCCGGCGCATGGTCAATGGCGTCGAGGCGGGCAGCACCAACATCAGCCTGGCCAACCTCGACCACGTGGCCGCCGCGTTGAAAGTAGCCTTTGTCGACCTGGTGCGGCCGCCGCAGCAGCCGCACGACAGCCTGCGCGTGCTGATGTGGCAAAGTGCATCGCAAGCGAGCCAGGCCGTGCTGCTGGGCGCGGCGCCCGCCAGCCGCCAGGTGGAACTGTGGTCGTGGACCCTGGCGCCGGGCGAGCGCTATGATGCGCAAGCCGACCCGGCCGGCTTCAGCGAAATGCTCTACGTGCTGGAGGGGGAATTACAGCTGGTGTTGGCGGCGGAAACCAGGCGGCTGGCCATGGGCGACTTTTTCGTTTTCAGCAGCGCGCAAGCGTATGCCTATGTCAATGCGGGTGCATCCACTTTGCGCTTTACGCGCAATGTGGCCAGCTAAGAGTCAATGGAAACTATGAATACGTCAACTTTGCACAACCGTTATCTGGGCGCCATGCTGGCGCTGGCCTGTGGCGATGCCATCGGCACGACCGTGGAGTTTTCTCCGCGCGGCAGCTTCGCGCCCGTGACGGACATGACTGGCGGTGGGCCATTCGGCTTGCGGCCGGGACAATGGACGGACGATACTTCAATGGCGCTGTGCCTGGCCGAAAGCCTGGTCCAGAAAGGGGCGTTTGATCCGGCGGACCAGATGGTGCGGTATCTGAACTGGTGGCAATGGGGCTATCTGAGCTCCACCGGCACCTGCTTCGATATCGGTGGCACGGTAAGAAGCGCGCTGGCCAGTTTCCAGGAAACGGGCAACCCCTGGAGCGGTTCCACGGCGCCTGACACGGCGGGCAATGGTTCGCTCATGCGCCTGGCCCCGGTCGTGCTGTTTGCTTATCCTGATGCCGAGGCAGCCGTGGCCTATGCCGCCGATAGTTCCCGCACCACCCATGCGGCACCCGAGGCGGTCGAAAGCTGCCAGTTGTTCGCCGCCTTGCTGTGCAGCGCGCTGGCGGGCACGCCGAAAGAAGAGCTGATCGCGAGTATCGCGTACCGGCCTGCCGAACCCAGGCTGGTGGAGCTGGCTAGCGGTAACTTCATCGCCAAAACGGAGCAGCAGATACGCGGCACGGGTTATTGCGTGGAGTCGCTGGAAGCGGCGCTCTGGTGTTTCTTCAATACCGGCTCACTGGAAGAGGCCGTGTTACGCGCCGTCAATCTGGGCGAAGATGCCGATACGACCGGCGCCATCGTCGGCCAGCTTGCCGGCGCGTATTATGGCGCCCAGGCGATTCCGCCGGCGTGGCTGAACACCCTGGCCATGCGCGGCGATATCGAAGAGCTGGCGGGTAAATTGTTTGAACGGCCCCGGGACTAGCGCAGGCTGCACCCCACCAGCAACAGCATCGGCCGTTCCCGCTCTTCCGCCAGGGCCGGCTGCTGCGCCACCTGTTCGTCTGTCGGCCCCCATTCTTCCACGTGTTCCAACTGGAAACCGGCGTGTATCAATGCGTTCAAGGTCGTGCCGAGGGTGCGGTGCTGCTTGATCACGCCCGGCGCCAGCCAGTCCGACACGCGCGGGCCTTGCTGCTGGTAACTGTCGATGGGCCAGCGCTTGCCGCCTTGCGCATCGGCCAGCCAGCCGGGCTGGCGCGGCGCCATGAAGATCGGGTGCTCGATGGAAAACACCAGCTTGCCGCCTGGCTTTAAACTCTGGCGAATGGCGGCCAGCAGGGTGGTGTAGCCTTCGATGTAGTGGAACGCCAGCGAGCTGTAGACGAGGTCGTAGCTGGCCGGCGGCAAGGCCAGTTGTTCCAGGTCCAGCCGGGCATACTGGAGCGCCGCGTGCGTCCCCGTGGCGTTCGCCTGCGCCAGCATCTTTTCCGACACGTCCACGCCCAGCACCCGTGTCGCACCGGCTTGCGCTGCCCAGCGGCAGAACCAGCCATAGCCGCAGCCCAGATCGAGTACCTGCTTGCCTTGCACATCCGGCAGCATGGCGCGCAGGGCCGGCCATTCGGGGGCACTGTCGAGGCCGCCAATCGAGCGCGGCAGCTGGCTGTAGGCCGTGAAGAAGGCGTCGTTGTCGTAGATATTCTGTGTCATGTGTCAAGATCCTTGGCAGGATGGCGCTTGGCATGCCCGCCCCGTTGCGCCCGGTAAATGCCTGCGTGGCCTGAAAACAGGTAGGCCACGACGCAGGCGATGGCCGCGTACACGCCGATCTCTGCGCCGAACAGCTCCATCGCCATCAGGGTCGAGGCGATCGGCGTGTTGGCCGCGCCCGCAAACACGGCGACGAAGCCGATGGCGGCCAGCAAGGCGACGGGCTGGTGCAGCAGCGGCCCCAGCGCATTGCCTAGGGTGGAGCCGATGAAGAACAGGGGCGTGACTTCACCGCCCTTGAAGCCCGTGCCCAGCGAGACGATGGTAAACGCCATCTTGCCGAGGAAATCCCAGGCGGGCAGTGGTTCCTTCAGCGCGTCGACGATGGTGGGGATGCCCAGGCCGATGTAGCGATCCGTGCCCAGCAGCCACACGGCCAGCGCGACGACGAGACCGCCTATCAGCGGGCGCAGCGGGGCATAGCTGATCCAGCGTTTCATCAAGGCACTTAAACCATGTGTGGCTTGCGCGAATATTTTGCCGGTCATGCCGAACAGCACGCCCGCGATCACCATGCCAGACAAAGTCCAGGCGGAAAGGGCGGGGATCAAAGGCACGGCGTAATGCGTATGCTGGACGCCCCACAACAGGCCCACCTGGTCGGCGATGACGGCGGCAGCCAGGCAGGGCAGCATGGCTTCATAGCGCAGGCGGCCGATGGCCAGCACTTCCAGGCCGAAGAGGGCGCCTGCCAGCGGCGTGCCGAAGACGGAGGCAAAGCCGGCGCTGATGCCGGCCATCAGGATGATGCGCCGGTCTTCGTTGTTCAGGCGAAACATGCGGGTCAGCTGGTCGGCCAGCGCGCCGCCCATCTGCACGGCCGTGCCTTCGCGCCCGACCGAGGCGCCGAACAGATGCGAGAGGACGGTGCCGCCCAGCACCAGCGGCGCCATGCGCAAGGGGATGATTTTTTTCGGGTCGTGGATTTCATCGATGAGCAGATTCGCGCCACCCTCGACACTGCTGCCATAGCGCAAATACAGCCAGCCGACGGCAAAGCCCGCCACGGGCAGCAGCCAGATCAGCCAGGCGTGCGCCAGGCGCGTGCGCGTGGCCCAGTCGAGGGCGAACAGGAAACCGGCCGAGGCCGACCCCGCCAGCGCGGCCACGATGCTCGCGAGCAGCAGCCATTTCAACAGATGCCGTAACAGGTCGGTGAGGGCGCTCAGGCGGTGCATCGGGCATCCAGTCAGGGCTGATGGGTGGGTGGGGATTCCTTACAGGCCCAGTTCCGCCACCAGCGCCTGGCCGATGGCGCGCTGTTCGGCCAGTATGGCGCGCAAGTGGTGGGGGCGTGTCTTGACATTCGTCATGACCACGCGCAGTACATTGGTCGGGCCGGGGTAGCGCGTCGATTCGAGCACGGTGCGCGAGACAAAGCTGTGGCCTTGCGCCTTTTGCCGGTTTTGCAGCTTGGCGGTCAAGTTGTTCAGCTGCTGGTTCAGTTCTGTCGCCGCGTCCACCTGGCCGCTGGCCAGCAAGGCCTCCATGCGCTGGCGCAAGTGCGCGGGCACGTAGCGGTAGGTCAGAATGAAGGTATCGGAACGCGTGACGAGTTCGAAATCCTGCTGGTCGGCCAGTAACTGCTGCAACTGGCCGGACAGGGTGGCCGCCTGCTGCAGCAGGGTCGTGTAGCCTGACACGCCCAGCACCTTGAACGAAGTCCACAGTTTCAAGGCGTCGAAGCGGCGCGAGCCTTCCAGCGAGGTCTGGCCCAGGTCGCCCGAGTTGTCGCGCAAGATGTAATTGGCGTTGTGCTTCAGCAGGTTCAGGCTGGCGCTGTCCTTGAACAGCACCATGCTTTGTGCCATCGGCACCCACAGCAGCTTATGCCCGTCGATGACGACGGAGTCGGCTTTGGCGATGCCGTCGTACAGGGCGCGGTACTGTTCGGCGATCAAGAGCGCGCCGCCCCAGGCGGCATCCACGTGGAACCAGATGTTTTCCCGTGCCGCAATCGCCGCCATGGCAGCCAGCGGGTCGATGGCGCCCGTTTCCGTCGTGCCTGCGATGCCGATCATGGCGACGACCTTGATCTTGCGCAATTTCAGATCGGCAATGGTCGCTTCCAGCGCGGCGACATCGATGCGGTTGTCGCGGTCGACGGCCACCAGGTGCAGGGCGTTTTCGCCGAGACCCAGGGTCGCCAGCGCCTTTTTCACGGAATAATGGCTGCGGGCCGAACCGATCACGGCCAGCCCCGCATGGCCAGAATCCTGCATGGCGGCAAACAGGCCCCGCTTGCGCGTGCCGGGCAATTGCTGCTCCAGCGCCACGGCCAGCGCCGTCAGGTTGCCCATGGTGCCGCCATTGACGACATTACCCAGCGCGCCGCTGGTGGCGGCCATCGCCTGCGTGTAGACGGCGTCGGGCTGCTGGTACACCTGGCGGTGCAGCCAGCCGAGGATCTGCTTTTCGATCAGCGTCGAGACGTACGCCGTCTCGATCTTCACCTGGTTCTGGTTCAGGGTGGCCGTAAACGTTTCGGCCAGCACGCTGATCCAGGGCAGGGCCTGCGTCATGTGGCCGATGTATTGCGGGTGGTTCAGCTGGGCCGTATTGGCCAGCACGGTGGTATCGAGTTCTTGCAGAAACTCCGCCACGGGCATGCCGTGCGCGGGCAGGCAAGTGTCGGACAGTTGCGTCAGCAGTTCCGCGTACGGCGTGTGTGGATAGGCCGTGTCGCGCTCGGCCGCCAGCCAGCCGCCCAGCATGCGCAGGGCCTGCTGCAGGGGCGCGGGCGAGCGTTGTAGCGCATCGATGGAAAAATGCTGTTGCAGCAGCTGTTCGATAGCGGAGTCGGTCATTAGCTATGTTTCAATATATGGTGACCCTAAGACAAGTGCCTGGGTCGGACCCTCAGGGTCCGACCCCAGACTCTGCTGTTGGGTTAGGCAAAAAAAGGCCCGGCGGAGACGGGATTCTACCCGACTCCGGCAGGGCGCATCAATTTGCTATTGGCTGTGGTAATTAGAAGTAATTCAGGCCCAGCGCCGACTTGACTTCATCGGCCGTGCGGGCCGCCACTTCGCGTGCCTTGAAGGTGCCTTCTTTCAACATCTGGATGACTTGACCCTTGTCCTTGGCGAACTCTTCGCGGCGGGCGCGGATCGGCGCCAGCATTTCCTGCAAGACCAGGTCCAGGCGCTTCTTGACGATGCTGTCGCCCAGGCCGCCGCGCACATAATGGGCTTTCATTTCGGCCAGTGCCGCTTTTTCCGGGTCGAACGCGTCCAGGTAGGTAAACGCGATGTTGCCTTCCAGGTGGCCCGGGTCTTCCACGCGCAGGTGCAGCGGGTCCGTATAGACTTTTTTCACGGCGGCCGTGATTTCAGCCGAGGTCGCGCCCAGGTTGATGGTGTTGCCCAGCGACTTGCTCATCTTCGCCTTGCCATCGATGCCGGGCAGGCGGCCGATGTCGGGCACCAGCGCCTTGCATTCCATCAGCACTTCGCGGTTGTACATGCGGTTGAAGCGGCGCACGATTTCATTCGTTTGCTCGATCATGGGGATCTGGTCTTCGCCCACAGGCACCACGCCGGCCTTGAAGGCCGTGATGTCGGCAGCCTGGCTGGCCGGGTAGGTCAAAAAGCCCGCTGGAATGTCGCGCTCGAAGCCGCGCAAGCGGATTTCTTCCTTGACAGTGGGGTTGCGCTCGAGGCGCGCCACGGTGACGATGTTCAGATAGTAAAAGGTCAGCTCGGCCAGTTCCGGGATTTGCGACTGGATGAAGACCGTGGTTTTCGTCGGGTCGATGCCGACGGCCAGGTAATCGAGCGCCACTTCGACGACATTGCGGTGCACCTTGTCGATGTCATCCATATTGTCCGTCAGCGCCTGCGCGTCGGCCAGCATGATGAATTGTTTGTAGCTGTTCTGGTAGCGGACGCGGTCGCGCAGGCTACCCACGTAGTGGCCCAGGTGCAAGGGACCGGTCGGGCGGTCGCCCGTCAGGATCACGGATTGCGAAGCGATGGCGGCAGCCGACAGCGGTGCTGTCGGGGCGTTGTCGGTGTCGGGGGTATCTGGGGTGTTAGGCAAGCTCATCAAGTTTCCTTTTGAGCCGCCTGCATCGGGGATGATCCAGGCTGAGCCTGTTACGCCACCGATCGAGGCGGCGTGGATCAAATTCACATCACTATAGAGTGGCCGCGCGAAAGTGAGCGGGACCACCAATTCAAGCAGGCGTGTTGTGACGGGATAAATTTCATGGCGTTATGGTTGCAGTTCGTGCGCGTTCTGTCAAGTTGCGCCCCGATTTATCTGCGGCACGCCGTGTGTGTGATGTATGTCAATCTTGCTTTCCGGGTACTATTGCCGACATGAATTTTTCGGAGAAGCGTATGCCTGTCGTAGCCCCCATTCGCCTGAGCAGCCTGGCCTTGCTGCTCAGCACCTTGTTCAGCGCCCCCGTGCTGGCGCAAACGCCGCCGATGACGCCCGATATCGGCGCCAGGCTGGTGATGCCCGACGTCAATGATTACGTCAAGCGCGTGGTGATGATCCCCATGCGCGACGGCGTCAAGCTGTACACGGTGATCGTCGTGCCGAAGGGCGCACAGCGCGCTCCCATCATGCTCACGCGCACGCCCTACAATGCGGCCCGCCGCGCCCAGCGCGCGGCCAGCCCCAGCATGCTGGCCACCTTGCCGCAGGGCGACGATACCCTGGTGGAAAATGGCTACATCCGCGTCTTCCAGGACGTACGCGGCAAGTATGGTTCCGAAGGCGATTACGTCATGACGCGCCCCGTGCGCGGCCCGCTGAACCATACCAAGGTCGATAACGTCACGGATGCGTGGGACACCATAGCCTGGCTCGTGAAAAACGTGCCGGAAACGAATGGCAAGGTGGGCATGCTGGGTTCCTCGTACGAGGGCCATACGGTGCTGATGGCCCTGGTCGACCCGCATCCGGCGCTGAAGGTGGCCATTCCCATGAGCGCCATGGTCGATGGCTGGCGCGGCGATGACTGGTTCCATAACGGCGCCTTCCGCATGCCCAGCTTGTCGTACATCGCGGGGCAGACGAGCGTGCGCGGCGGCGGCGAATCGCCGGCGCTGGGTATCTACGACGACTACGACGCGTATCTGCGCATCGGCTCGGCCGGTGACTACGCGAAAAAGTTCGGCATCGACAAGCTGACCTACACGAAAAAGCTGTTTGAACACCCGGCCTACGACAGTTATTGGCAGGAACAGGCGCTCGACAAGATCCTCGCCAAGCGCCCGCTGATCGTGCCCACCATGCACGTGGTGGGGCAGTGGGACCAGGAAGATATCTATGGCCCCTACGCCAGCTACACGGCGATGGAAGGGCGAGACAAGCGCAACAACCTCAATTACCTGGCCATCGGCCCGTGGCGCCACAGCGGTGTCAACTATGACGGTTCCAGCCTGGGCGCCCTGAAGTTTGACGGTGATACGGCGCGCCAGTTCCGCGAAAAAGTCATGCAGCCATTCCTCAATCAATACCTGAGGGATGGCGCGCCGGACGCGAACACGGCGCCCGTGGTGTCGTACCAGAGCGGCACGAACCAATGGCAGCGCCTGCAACAGTGGCCGCTGGCTTGCGAGACCTGCGACACGAAATTGACGCCGATTTACCTGCAGGATGGCTACAAGCTGGGCTTTGCGGCGCCATCGGGCGCTGCTGCGGATGCGGCTGAAGGTGCCTTCGACGAATACGTGGCCGATCCCGCCAAGCCCGTGCCTTTCGTGCCCCGTCCCGTACGCCTGAGCGATGGCGACGTGTGGAAGCCATGGCTGGTCAGCGACCAGCGCGGTTATGCGGACCGCACGGACGTGCTCAGCTACGTTTCCGCACCGTTGAAGGAAGCAGTGCGCATCGCCGGCGCGCCGATGGTGAACCTGTTTGCCGCTACCAGCGGCACGGATGCCGACTGGGTGGTGAAACTGATCGACGTGTATCCGGACGAAGTGCCGTCGCAGCCGGCCATGGGTGGGTATCAATTGGGCGTGGCGATGGACATCTTCCGCGGGCGTTACCGCGACAGCTTCGAGCACCCGACGGCCATTCCTGCGGGCAAGGTCGAGCGCTACCGCTTCGCCTTGCCGAACGCGAACCACGTCTTCCTGCCTGGTCACCGCATTGCCGTGCAAGTACAGTCGAGCTGGTTCCCCCTGTACGACCGCAATCCGCAAACCTTCGTGCCGAACATCTTCCTGGCCCAGCCAGGCGATTATAAAAAGGCGACGCAACGCGTGTACCACGCGGCAGGGGCGGCCAGCGCCATCGAGTTGCCGATAGCGCCGCTCGACGCGCGCTAGCCCATGCGCATGAGAATGGCACCCGCCGCGATCAGGCCGATGGCCAGGTAGCGGCGGGGGCTGATTTTTTCGCGCAGGAACAGGGCGGCAATGGCGATGGCGAACAGAATCGATGTTTCGCGCAGGGCCGCGATGGCCGCCACGGGCGCCTGCGTCATGGCCCACAGGGCCAGGCCGTACGAGGCCAGGGTACCGAAGCCGCCCAGGGCGGCCAGATGCCATTGCGTTTGCGCATACGCCAGCAGGTCGGCGCGGCGGTGCAGCACCGTCCACAGCAGCAGTCCGGTTCCGTTCAGCACAAAAATCCACATCGTGTAGGCGGCCGGCGCGCCCGACAGGCGCACGCCGATGCCGTCGATCAGGGTATAGCTGGCGATAACGCAGGCGTTGCCCAGCGCAAAGGCGGTGGCGCGTCCCGTGCTTTTCGTGATGCCGGCCGTGGCGGGCAGGCGCGCCGCAAAATACAGGCCGAAGATGCCCGCGCAGATGCAGGCCACGGCACCCATCTGCATGCCAGACAGGCGTTCGCCGATCAGCGGCCAGCTGGCCAGCGCCACGAGCAGCGGTGCGCTGCCGCGCATCAAGGGGTAGGCATGGCTCATGTCGCCCGCCTTGTAGGCGGCCGCCAGCAGCGAGTAATACGCGAGCTGCGCCACGGCCGAGGCGGCCAGGTAGGGCCAGCTGGCGGGGGCGGGCGCGTGAATAAAGGGCAAGACGGCCAGCGAAATCAGGGCCGCGCCGACGGACACCAGCACGGTCGTGAGGAAAGTATCCTTGCCCGACTTGACGATGGCATTCCAGCTGGCGTGCAGCAGGGCGGCAAACAGGACGACGGCGACGACCAGACCGGACATGGGGGCCTTAGCGCGGGCGTATGCTGAGCGAGAGCAGTTCCTGGCGGTGATGACGCTGGAAGGCGTCCATCACGGTGCCCGAGCGGCCCGCCTTGTCAAGTAAATCGCGCAAGGTGGCCTGGTCTTCCGCCGTCAGCGACTTGCGTGACAGGTAGACGCCGCTCATGCCCCACGGCAATTCCGGCAGCGCTTCCAGGCGCAGGCGGTCTGCCAGGCCGTACACGCGCGCATCGTTTTGCGCCACGCCGGCGAGGATGGTGGGCGCCATGATGGTGGCATCGATGAAGCCGCTTTGCATCAAACGCGCCACGGACAGCGCATCGACTTCGTAGAACAGGCGTCCCTGGCTGCTCAGCTCCTTCGCCAGCGCCTGGTACGGTGCGCCATAGTCGTAGCCGCGCACCAGCGCCACGCGCAATTCGCGCCGCTCGATCAGTTCCTGCATGGTGTTGATGGGCGTGCGCGCGCCTTGCAGCGAGATCAGCAGGGGGCGGCTGCCCAGCATGGGGATGAACAGGCCATGCTGGTCGCGCCGCAGCGTGCTGCTGGCCGGGATCAGCAAGTCTGCCTTGCCCGCCTCGAACATCGCTTCCAGGCGCGCGCGCGGCACGGCCGTGAAAATGAAATTGCAGCCCAGCTTGGCGCCCATGCTGCGCAGCAAGTCGGGATAGATGCCGCTGATGCTGGCGCCATTGACTACCACGCTGGCGCCGATGGCCGAGACGGGTACCTGGATGTCGCGCGAGCATTGCGCGCCTGCCAGCGATGGCAGCGCCAGCGCCAGCAGGGCTACGGTTCGGCGCCAGGCGCTGGAATAAAAGTCAGTCATACCCATCCTTGCTTGCCATCGAATCGCGGGCGTCGGCAACGCCCGCTTGATTATCCCATTCTCGCCTATTTATTTCCCAAATGCAATATTATCTTGCCGACTACTTTGTGGTGGAAACCGCAAGTCTGGCCTGGCGTTGTGCCTTGAAGTAGCGCCAGGCCACCACGATGCCCAGGGTTTGCATGATGGCGCACAGATAGAAGGTGCTGCCGATGCGCCAGTCTTGTGGCGGCAAGTGGCTCACTTCACCGAGGATCATGCTGCCGAGCAAAGGCATGATGATGATGCCCAGGCTGCTGATCGATTGCAGGGAGCCCATCAGTTCTCCCTGTTCGCTGGCGGCCGATGCCTTCGAGATGATGCCTTGCAGGGCCGGTCCGGCGGCAAAGGCCAGCAGGTTGCACAGGATCAGCGCATACATCATCCAGCCTTGCGTCGCCAGGCCGTACAGCAAATAGGTGAGGGCGCCCGAGGCCATGCCCAGCAAGGACAGGCGCACTTCGCCGAAGCGCTTGATGAGGATGCCCAGCAAGCCCGCCTGCACCACGGCCGCGCACAGGCCCACGCAGAACAGGGCGATGCCGTTCTGGCGCGGCGTCCAGTCAAAGCGGAAATGGGTATATAGCACCCAGGTGGTGTTGAGCATCATTTGCGCAAACGTCATCAGGCCGAAGGCCAGCACCAGGCCGCGGATGTCCACGCGGCGCACCAGTTTCAGCAGGGCGGCAAACGGATTGATGCGCGCCCAGGTAAATGGCGCGCGGGGGCCGGGCTGCAGCGATTCGGGCACGCAGAAATAGCCGTAGACGAAATTGGCCGCCGACAGGCCCGCCGCCACGTAAAACGGCAGGTGCAGATTGATCTCGCCCAGCAGGCCGCCCAGCATGGGGCCGCAAATGAAGCCCAGGCCAAAGGCGGCGCCGATCTTGCCGAAGCTCTTGGCGCGGTTGTCGTGCGTGGAAATGTCGGAAGCGTAGGCGGACGCGACCGACATGCTGGCCGACGAGACGCCGCCGATGATGCGGCCGATGAACAGGCAGGCCAGGTTGGGCGCCCAGCCTGTGGCGAGAAAATTGATGCCCATGCCGGCCATCGAGTACAGCAGCACGGGACGGCGTCCCACGCGGTCGCTGATGGCGCCCAGCATGGGCATGAAGATGAACTGCAGCAAGCCGAAGACGGCCGCCATGATGCCGTACCAGAACGCCTGCGCTTCCTTGCCGTTGACAAAGTCGCCGATCAGAATGGGCAGCACGGGCACCACCAGGCCGATGCCCAGCATGTCGATGAAGACGCAGACGAGGATGAAATTGAGGTTGCCGGCGCGCGCGGGCGCGGCGGGGGAGGACGGGGAATGGCTGTCGTGGCTGGTTTTATCGGACATGCATGCTTTCGGCGCGTTGGCAAAGCGCCGGCGCGTGACAGGTTTTTGGCGACGCGCGGCGCGATAGCTGAGGCTTGCATTATAGACAGCATGGGCCATGCTGGCTATCGCCACCAATGTTATGCGCTCATTCCCCATTCGTCAGCAAAGGCGGCGCGAAAATCCGTCAGCACGGCCAGCCGCTGTTCGGCCAGTGCGCGGCCCGCCGCCGTCTGCATCTTGCCGGGCAGCTTGTCGAGCTTGGTGACGATGTGGTCGAGCGCGTAGGCCTTGTCGTCGAGTACGCGATGCTGCGCCAGCGGGTCCGCACCATGCGCCAGCGCGCTATCCATACGCGCCGCCGTATAGAACAGGCGCGCCAGTCCCACGGCACCCAGCGCGTCGATGCGGTCGGCATCCTGCACGATTTGCGCTTCGATGGTGTGCGGCGGCAGATTGGCGGAAAAGCTGTGCGTCTCGATGGCGTGGGCCACGCCAGCCAGTTTTTCTGCCGGGAAATCCAGCTCCGCCAGCTGGCGGCAAGCCAGCGCGGCTGCCTGGCGCGAGGCCAGGTGACGCTCGGGGTGGTTTTTCGGCAAGTTGACCAGGTCGTGCAGATAACAGGCGGCCATCACGGTGAGGGCGTCGGCCTGCGCATGGTCTTGCAGCAGGACGCTGGCATTGCGCCAGACGCGCTGCAGGTGGTTGATGTCGTGGGCGCTGTCGTCGCCCAGGCCGGCCGTGGCCAGTGCCAGCAGGCGTGGTTGCCATTGAGAAAGCAAAGAATGCATGGTTCAAGGTCGTAAAAAGCAGGGGCCGCCAGTGTGGCATAAAACGCCGCCATATGTGGTCGGGGCGTGGTGCCCCGGCGTGCCGCATTTGCCACATAAGTATATTTTGGAAAAGCATCGGCCCGGCGATCGCTCTTTTTTAGTGCATGTAAAATTTACATGGGGTAACATTGCCGCACGGAAATTAGAAACATAAGCTAATTGCTAGAAAGTATTTTCAAAAAACATACAAGTGGCAGCCATTCATTGCATTGTGGATGGCTCGTCACGTCCAGGCCCGCGTACAGCGTGTCCTGGCCTGCGCCCCAGGCGAGTTAACGAAAGGATTATCATGAACACCATTTCCAGCGACACTGGCGCAACCGTTGCCAAGGCTGCCGAATACCTGGCCTTTACCCTGGGCCAGGAAGAGTATGGCATCGACATCCAGAAAGTCAGCGAAATCCGCAGCTATGAAACGCCGACCCGCATCGCCAACGCGCCCGAGTTCGTCAAAGGCGTGGTCAACCTGCGCGGCATCATCGTGCCGATCGTCGACATGCGCATCAAGTTCAACCTGGGTACGCCCAGCTATGACCAGTTCACCGTCGTCATCATCCTCAATATCGGCAATCGCGTGGTCGGTATGGTCGTGGACCGCGTCTCCGACGTCACCACCTTGCTGCCGGAACAGATCAAGCCGGCGCCGGACATGGGCCGCTCGATCAACACGGAATACGTGATCGGCCTGGGCACTATCGACGAGCGCATGCTGATCCTGGTCGATATCGACCAGCTGATGTCCAGCGCCGACATGGGCTTGATCGAGAAACTGGCGGCGTAATGCCGCAGTGAAGAGAATTTCCCTGCATATTGTCAAAAACTATTGACATTAAGTATTGCATATCGTTTCTGCAGGGAGCACGCTAGCGCATTTTACTGGCGCACGGTTCAACTGAACCGTGCGCCAGTTTACTTGGCGGGACAGATTTGGTGGCGTCCGCCATGCTGTCCCTGGCGCTGGCTGCAGGGCCTCTTCTGGATATTAGGATAGTTCACATGAATTTGTTAAGAAACGTCAGCATCGGGGTACGTCTGGGATCGGGTTTCGCCGTCATTTTGCTGTTTTCCATGATCATCACCGGCATCAGTGTCTGGCGTCTGCATGACGTGGCCAGCGCCACGCGCACGATGATGGAAGAACCGCTGGCCAAGGAACGCTATATTTCCGACTGGTATACGCGCATCGACAGTGCCGTGCGGCGCACGATCGCCATCGCCCGCAGCAGCGACACCTCGCTGAGCGGCTATTTTGCCGAAGAGTCGAAAGTGTCGAGCGCCAGCTCGGCTGTCCTGCAAAAGAAGATCGCGGCGCTGCTCAAGGACCCGCAAGAACAGGCCATGTTCGCCAGTTTGCTGGAATTGCGCGAAGTGTATGTCGGCTCGCGCGACCAGGTCTACAAGCTCAAGGGCGAGTCCCAGGCCGAGGCCGCCAATGAAGTGTTTGAAAAAACCTTCGTGCCCGCCGCAGCCAAGTACCAGAAGATGGTCTACGGCTTGCTGGAACACCAACGCGCCACCATCGACGCCACCGCGCGCAAGATCGATGACATCGCCAGCACCAGCCGCAACTTGCTGTTATTGCTGTCGACGCTGGCGCTGGCGTTTGGCGTCGTGTGCGCCTGGCTGTTGACGATGGGCATCGTGCGTCCGCTGCGCACGGCCGTGGACATCGCCCGCAAGGTGGCCGATGGCGACTTGACGGCGCAGATCGACGCCAGCGCCAAGGATGAAACGGGGCAACTGTTGCTGGCGCTGAAGGATATGAACACCAGTCTGCTCAACATCGTGGGCGAAGTGCGCAGCGGCACGGACAGCATCGCGACGTCCTCGACGCAAATTGCCGCCGGCAACCAGGACTTGTCTAGCCGCACGGAAGAGCAGGCCGGTTCGCTGGAAGAAACAGCGTCTTCGATGGAAGAGCTGACGTCGACCGTGAAACAGAATGCGGACAATGCGCGCCAGGCGAACCAGTTGGCGGCGTCGGCCGCGCAAGTGGCCGTCAAGGGGGGCGAAGTGGTGGCGCAAGTGGTGGGCACCATGCAATCGATCAATGCCTCGTCGAACAAGATCGTCGACATCATTTCCGTCATCGATGGTATTGCCTTCCAGACGAACATTTTGGCCCTGAACGCGGCCGTGGAAGCGGCCAGGGCCGGCGAGCAGGGCCGCGGCTTTGCCGTGGTGGCGTCCGAAGTGCGCAACCTGGCGCAGCGCTCGGCATCGGCGGCAAAAGAGATCAAGACCCTGATCGGCGCGTCGGTGGAACAAGTCAACGCGGGCAGCATGCTGGTGGCGCAAGCCGGTTCGACCATGAACGATATCGTCGACAGCGTGCAGCGCGTAAGCGACATCATCACGGAAATCACGGCGGCCAGCAGCGAGCAAAGCGTGGGCATCGACGAGATCAACCGCGCCATCGGCCAGATGGACGCCGTGACGCAACAAAATGCTGCCCTGGTGGAAGAGTCGGCTGCGGCCGCCGAATCCATGCAGCACCAGGCGCACAACCTGGCGCAAGTGGTCAGCGTGTTCAAGCTCAATGGCCAGCAGGCCAAGGTGAGTGGCGCGAGCACGCTGAAGCAGCCGGCAGCGCCGCAAACCGCCCTGCGCCTCGGCGCACGCTGAATGCCGCTGCGGCTGCCCCGTGCAGCCGCAGCCTTCTGCTCCCTTTTATATAGTCTGGTTCCGCTTTTTTAGGATATTCACATGAATTTGTTAAGAAACGTCAGTATTGGTGTGCGTCTCGGCCTGGGTTTTGCCGTCATTTTGCTGTTTTCCATGGTCATTACCGGCATCAGCGTCTGGCGTTTGCACGACGTGGCCACCGCCACGCGCACCATGATGGAGCAGCCGCTGGCGAAGGAACGCTATATTTCCGACTGGTACAGCAAGATCGACAGCGGCATCCGCCGCACCACGGCCATCGTGCGCAGCGCCGACACCTCGCTGGGGCCGTATTTTGCGGAAGAAGCGAAACAGTCGTCCGTCGTCTCGAGTGAACTGCAAAAGAAAATCGAAGCCCTGATTTCCGGACCGCAAGAAACGGAACTGTTCCGCCAGGTCAGCGAAATGCGCAAGGTGTATCTGGATTCCCGTGAGCAAGTATCGAAGCTGAAGGCGGCCGGCCAGACGGAAGAAGCGGAGAAGGCCTTCCAGGCTGTCTTCGTGCCCGGCTCGACCAAATACCAGAAAGTCATCATGAACATGCTGGAACACCAGCGCGCCAGCATCGACGCCACCGCGCGCGAGATCGATGCCGTCGCCAAGACCAGCCGCAACCTGCTGCTGGCGCTGGCCGCGCTGGCACTGGGCTTTGGCGTCGTCTGTGCCTGGGTCTTGACGATGGGCATCGTGCGCCCCCTGCGCACGGCCGTGGACATCGCCCGCAAGGTGGCCGATGGCGACTTGACGGCGCAGATCGACGCCAGCGCCAAGGATGAGACGGGGCAATTGCTGCAAGCGCTGAAGGACATGAACACCAGCCTGCTCAATATCGTCGGCGAAGTGCGCAGCGGTACGGACAGCATCGCGACGTCCTCGACGCAAATTGCCGCCGGCAACCAGGACCTGTCTTCCCGTACGGAAGAGCAAGCGGGTTCGCTGGAAGAAACGGCGTCTTCGATGGAAGAGTTGACCAGCACCGTGAAACAGAATGCGGACAATGCGCGCCAGGCGAATCAATTGGCGGCGTCGGCCGCGCAAGTGGCCGTCAAGGGTGGCGAAGTGGTGGCGCAAGTGGTGGGCACCATGGAATCGATCAATGCCTCGTCGAACAAGATCGTCGACATCATTTCCGTCATCGATGGCATCGCCTTCCAGACGAATATCCTGGCTCTGAATGCGGCCGTGGAAGCGGCGCGCGCAGGCGAGCAGGGCCGCGGCTTTGCCGTCGTGGCCTCGGAAGTGCGCAACCTGGCGCAGCGTTCGGCTTCGGCTGCGAAAGAGATCAAGACCCTGATCGGCGCGTCCGTGGAGCAAGTCAACGCGGGCAGCATGCTGGTGGCGCAAGCCGGCTCGACCATGAACGACATCGTCGACAGCGTGCAGCGCGTGAGCGACATCATCACGGAAATCACGGCGGCCAGCAGCGAGCAAAGCGTGGGCATCGACGAGATCAACCGTGCCATCGGTCAGATGGATGCCGTGACGCAACAAAATGCGGCCCTGGTGGAAGAGTCGGCGGCGGCTGCCGAATCCATGCAGCACCAGGCGCACAACCTGGCGCAAGTGGTCAGCGTGTTTAAATTGAATGGCCAGCAGGCCACGGTCAGTGGTTTGAAGGGTGTAAAACGTCCGGCAAGCAAGGAAGCCAAGGCTAGCTTGCAGATCGGCCGCGCCGCTTAAGTTGCTTACCCCGTAACGGCTGGGGTCGTACCCTGAGGGTACGACCCCGGTATTTAAGCCTCTGGGGTGAAGCCGGCGATCGCCAGCTGCGACAGCCGGTCCGCCTCGCCATTCCTGTGGCGCGGTAGCCAGCGCAAGCTCACATCATTGAATTGTTCCAGCAGGGCCACTACGGTGGCCCTGTGCGTTTCCAGCCCCTTGGCGCCGACAGGCGTCGTTCCCAGCACATCATTGATCACTACCTGGCTGTCGCCGAACAGCAGCAGTTGCTCGGGCGGCGGGCACACGGCCTGCGCCGCCTGCAGCACGGCGATCAGGGCCGCATATTCCGCGTCGCTGCTGCTGCCATAACCGGCCGCCTGACTCACTTCGATGCGCTCGCCCTCCGGCCCCAGCAGCAGGGCGCCTATGCCCAGCTTGCCCGGGTTCGGATGGGCGGAACCATCGAACCAGCCGCGCCAGGCTTGCGGGCCGCCGTGGTCCTGGCGACTGAGCACCAGCTGCGCGCGGCGCGCCTGCATCTTTGCTTCCTTGCGCAGTTTCCGTGCCTCTGCTTCCGCCGTCATGGCTGGAGGAACCATGTGTCGATCAGGCTGCCTATCCAGCAGGCCACCAGCACGCTTACGGCCACGGTCATGGCGGGACCGTCGTTGGCGGACAGCGCATCGACTTTTTCCACGATCAGCTGCACGTCGAGGGGCAGGGCGCCACTGTCGATCTGTGCCATAACTTGGTCCAAACGTGCCATGATCTGGCGCAATACCATCACCAGGGCGACCAGGGCAGGCACGAGGAAGAGGCAGCCGCGGGCCTTGCGGTGCAAGACAAAATGCCCGCTGCCGGGAAACACCAGCGCCGACAGCAGCAGGGCGAGATTACGCTTGGAAAGAGGGGAACCGCTCATGCGTGCCTTTGTGAGGAGAAAGAGCGGTCCATCATACTATTGCCAGCCGAATTTGCGCAGGTACACGCGTTTCATGAACGTCGTCAGCACGGTGTAGCAGACGAGGATGCCCAGCAGCCAAGGGAAGTAGCCCAGTGGCAGGGCTTGCAGCTTGAAGTAGGTTGCCAGCGGTCCCATCGGCAGGAACACGCCCACGGCCATGATGAGGGTCGTGGCCACCAGCAGGGGTACGGAGGCGATGCTGTCGATGAAGGGCAACTTGGGCGTGCGGATCAGGTGCACGATCAGGGTTTGCGTCAGCAAGCCCACGACGAACCAGCCGGACTGGAACAGGGTCTGCTGTTCTGGCGTATTCGCGCCAAATACATGCCACATCAAGATAAAGGTGCTGATGTCGAAGATCGAGCTGATGGGACCGAAGAACACCATGAAGCGGCCGATGTCGCGCGGGTTCCAGCTCAGCGGCTTCTGGATCAGTTCGGCGTCGACGTTATCGAACGGGATGGCGATCTGCGACACGTCATACAGCAGGTTTTGCACCAGCAAGTGCAGCGGCAGCATGGGTAAAAACGGCAGGAAGGCGCTGGCTACCAGCACGGAAAACACATTGCCGAAGTTCGAGCTGGCCGTCATGCGGATGTATTTGAGCATGTTGCTGAAGGTGCGCCGGCCTTCCAGCACGCCTTCTTCCAGCACCATCAGGCTCTTTTCCAGCAGGATGATGTCGGCCGCTTCCTTGGCGATATCGACGGCCGAATCGACGGAAATGCCGATGTCGGCTGCGCGCAGGGCGGGCGCGTCGTTGATGCCGTCGCCCATGAAGCCGACGATATGACCATTGCCGCGCAGGGCGCGCACCAGGCGCTCCTTGTGCAGTGGGCTGAGCTTGGCAAACACGGTATTCTCTTCAGCCGCGCGGGCCAGGGTGGCGTCGTCCATCTCGTCCAGTTGCGGGCCTTGCAGCACGCCATGCACGGCCAGGCCCACTTCGCGGCAAATCTTCGCCGTCACCAGGTGGTTGTCGCCCGTCAAAACTTTCACGGTGACGCCATGTTCCGCCAGCGCGCGCAGGGCGGGCGCCGTCGATTCCTTCGGAGGATCAAGAAACGCCACATAGCCGATCAGGGTCAGCGCCGTTTCATCGGCCACGCCGTACACGGTTTTATGCGGCGGCACTTCCTTGACGGCCACGGCCACCACTCTTAGCCCTTCCGCATTCAGGCCGTGCGTGGTATCGAGCACCTTCGCCAGCAGGGAGGCGTCGAGCGGCACGTCCACGCCATTCAGGCGCAAATGGCTGCAGGCGGCAAGGATTTCCTCGACGGCGCCCTTGCAGATCAGCTCATGGTGGTCATTCTTTTCGGAAACGACGACGGACATGCGGCGGCGCACGAAATCGAAGGGGATTTCATCGACTTTCACGTAATCGCGCGCCAGTTGCATTTCCGTTTGCAATTCCACATGGTCGAGCACGGCGCGGTCCAGCAGGTTTTTCAAGCCCGTCTGGTAGTGGCTGTTCAAGTAAGCGAACTGCAGCACTTCATCGGAGGGCTGGCCAAATACGTCCGTGTGGCGCTCGAGCACGATCTTGTCCTGCGTCAAGGTGCCTGTCTTGTCCGTGCACAACACGTCCATGGCGCCGAAGTTCTGGATGGCATCCAGGCGTTTCACGACGACTTTCTTTTTCGACAGTTTCACGGCACCCTTGGCCAGGGTACTGGTGACGATCATGGGCAGCATTTCCGGCGTCAGGCCCACGGCGACAGAGAGGGCGAACAGGAATGCTTCCATCCAGTCGCCCTTGGTCCAGCCGTTGATCAGGAACACCAGCGGCGCCATCACGAGGGCGAAGCGAATCAGCAGCCAGCTGACGCTATTCACGCCCGCCTCAAACGCCGTCGGCGTGCGCTCGGTGGCCGTCACGCGCGTGGCGATGGTGCCGAAATACGTGCGGTTGCCGGTCGCCAGGACCAGCGCGGTGGCCGCACCCGAGATCACGTTCGTGCCCATGAACAGCAGATTGGCCAGCTCCATCGGGTCTTTGCCATGGGCATCGGCGAGTTCCGCCATCTTTTCCACCGGCAAGGATTCGCCCGTCATGGCGGCCTGGCTGACGAACAGGTCTTTCGCGGACAGCAAACGGCAATCGGCGGGGATCATGTCGCCGGCCGACAGCACGATGATGTCGCCCTGCACCAGCTGGCGGATGGGCAGCTCGATCTGCTGGCCATTGCGCAGCACGGTGGCGGTATTGCTGACCATGGCTTTCAGGCGCTCGGCGGCGCGGTTCGAGCGGCCTTCCTGCACGAAGCGCAGCAGCGTCGACAAAATCACCATGGTGCCGATGACGATGGTGGCCTTCGGGTCTTCCGTCAGGTAGGAAACAATCGCCAGCACGGTGAGCAGCAGGTTGAACGGATTCTTGTAGCACAGCCACAGGTGCTGGTACCAGGCCAGCGGTTTTTCATGCTCGACTTCATTCGGACCCGTTTGCGCGCCGATGACTTGCGCCTCGGCATCGCGCAAGCCTTCCAGGCGCGTATGCAGGCGGTTCAGGGCGCTGTCCAGCTCTTCGTGGGCGGCGGCCAGCAGCTGGCGCGCCAGATGGTCGGGCACGGGGCGGGCCGTGCTGTTTTCCAGCGGCATGGCGCGGCGGCGGAAATGGCCGGCCGTATGGCGCTTGCGCAGGAATGATTCGAATAAGCGGGTGAAGAGATTCATGGCTCTTCCTTTCACGGCGAGGTGTTGACGGGCGGCGCAGCCGCAGGCAAGACTTGCGTGCCGCCAAGACACAATAGTGCTGGCTGGCAATCCGGGTCAGTAGCCGGTCGCGATCGGAAAGAGGGGGCGAGGCGCGCAGCCAGACTGGCTGCGAGAGACACCGCACCTTGCTCAGCAAGGCACGGAGGAAAGGAAGTTCCGCGTTGCTTGCTGTTTAGCTGCCGAGGCAATCACCGATACAAGATCGGCTACTGTCACTAGAACAAGTACCCACGTGGGACTCCGTAAATGAATAATGGGGGCATCTTATGCACGCGCTTCAAGGGTGTCAACTGAAGAAGTCTTAGGTTTCCAAAGTGTAATGTGGGTGTGGGCTTTGTTTTGGCCGGACGCGGCCATTCGCGTTGCTGTGACAATGTGTGATCCTTTCTGCTTGGCAATCCGTTATGCTCGGGTACGCTGATGGGCTGGAAATAGCCATGGTGAACACGATGCAAATACAGAAAAACACATGTCTATGGAATTCATCGTTGGGGCAGTCATAGCGGGACTTGTTGTCATGTTCTTTGCCGGCAAGCACTTTTCAAAAAAACTGCCCAAAGAAACACATTTCGAATGTGCCCGTTGCGGGACGCTTGCACGCCATACCGATCGCACCATCGACGCCTGGCGCAACAACAAAACCACATTCTTCTGCCAGTCCTGTCATCTCAAATGGGTACGTGCCAGGGCGCCACGCGAGCGTGAGCGTAGCGCTTCTCCTGCCGGTTCCAGATCTGGATGCCTTGGCGTTGTTGTGCTGTTTGCCGTCGTTCCGCTGGCTGGCTTGCTACTGGTGCACGCGTATGCCTGACCCATTTTTGGCGTGGTGTGCCTTGCCAAAAACCTCTGGTTCCCAGCCAGCTTCCACGATGTTGCTGCTCAGTACGTCTGGAAACCGGAGGATGACTGTTTTACGGCGACGGTATTGGCCAGTCTGGGCTGGCAGGATATTTATTTAAGGGTCTACGTACCTGAGTTTTTCGACACCATAGGGCGAGACCTGCCAACGACGGCAAGCGGCCAGAAGCCGTCATTGAAAGGAAAAAATGGAAAACACGGATGGAAAGTTACGAGGCTCATGCCATTGTGGAGCTGTAAGATTTCAAGTTCAACTTACCGACGGACTCAAGACAGCACGGCGCTGCAACTGCTCCTATTGCCGCATGCGCGGCGCGATCGCGGTTTCTGCAGCGCTTCAGGATATAGAGATTACTTCTGGCGAGGAATTGCTCACGCTCTATCAGTTCCACACCATGCAAGCGAAGCACTATTTCTGCTCAAAATGCGGGATATACACACATCACCAACGCCGGTCAAAACCCGATCAATTCGGGATCAATGTGGCCTGCCTGGAAGGAATTAGTCCGTTTGACTTTGAAGAGGTACCAGTAAACGAAGGACGCCTCCATCCAAAAGACGAAAGTGCTGCAGGCGGGCCTGACATCGCTGGGTACCTGCGCTTTTTTCCTAATACCGGCCATCAAAGAGCTTGATCATTGAGCGACCTCAATAATCTCTTCGAGGCGAAACCTGCTGACGACGGCAACCGGCCAAAAGCGGACCAAGTCAATTGAAATAAGGAGGTGGTGTGTCAGTCGCAGATGAGTTTTGCAAGGCACTGGATAGGGGGATGGCCGAACTCAGCGATGATGAGTGGTCTGTCACGAAGATCAGAGAGCGCGCGCTTATTTGCGTGGCCCCAAACGACGCATTCGGTAGCATTTCCGGGGTTTTGAATTTAGCAGGCAAGCAGTCAGACGAATATGCTTTCGTATCCTGCTGTTGGTTTGCGATGGATTTGGTGAGACTCAGTGATACGACCGAGCCTCCATCGGGTGTGGCGGAAGTGTTGATTTCGCTGCAACCAGCAGCAAAGAAATTTGGAACTGCTAACGAGTTAAAAAATATTGCTAACTGGTATCGGCTGACAATTTGAAGCAACGTCAATAGGCCACTACCGGCCAGTAGCGGACAGAGTCACGCAAGGCACCGCTCATTTTTCTCTAACTCAATACTTTCATGTCCAACCAATCGCTAATCGCTTGGATTGAATCCTGTTTGAAACGTGTCCAGGCACAGCAAGATACCGCACTGGCTTTAGCCGACTCGATTAGAGGGAACGGCAAAGCATTAGAGGCGATGCCATACGCCTTGATAAAAGAAATAGAGGGCATGGCCATGGACCTGGATATCGCTCAGTGGCACGATGAAGATGGATTCGTTCCTGAGCTAGGTCTCATTCTTTTGCGAGTCGAAGATTGGCTGGCGAAACTGCCCGTGACGTGTGATCTCACAGCAGCTATCGACCAGAAGCCAACATTCAAAAAACCGGCAGTCAACAAGCTACCCGCATGAGACCAAACTTCAACGATATAGCAGGACTATGGGAACGAGATGGATCGCTTCGAGACGTCTACGTGCAGAATACTGAAGCTATCCACTGGGATCGCTTTGACCGCCTACTCAACCAATACGAATGCACGTACAGCTTTGATGGGGCTGCGCTCCCATTTCCGGGATCGCGCAACGTTTTGGCGAATCGTGAAGGTTCACATTTGTTGTCGATTCTGTTGGATGGCCCGGTTGTAATCTGCTGTCATTTCTTCGTCTCCGAGCAGTTAGAACTCGATATCTCACCGAAGGAAGTTGCTGGGTCCTTGCAGCATGAGCAGGTCCTGTCATTCGTTGAAAACCTGGCTGAGGCTCTAGAACTTCCTGTGGACATCACCCCTGAAAATTGCGAGAAAAACCCGTTTCTAACGTATGTATCCCAGGCTAAATCGTGGCATATACCCGGTGATCCGCAATAGTGGCCAACGTCCGCAATGGGGCGAAAACGGAACTTCGCAGGCGAAAAATCCGCCAGCAAGCCGTACCACATTTGAAGGTGGCAAAGCGGTGCTTCCGAAGAGCCGATAGCGGCTTGTGTCAGGCATGTTTGTCGGTTCGTAGTGTGGCTATAAGCCATGCCGCATCAGGCCGGTTGCACCGCCATCGCCAGCGAATCGGACAGGATTTGCCACAAGGCCGCATGGCGTTGCTGCAGGGCGGCGCCGCCCGCGTAGATCAGTTCCACATGCAGGCTGTCGACGATGCCCAGGTAGGCTTGCGCATACAGGTCGATGCGCTGCGGCGCCAAGGTGGGCGCGAATCGGCCCAGGCTGGCCATGTAGTGTTGCTGCAACTGTGCCAGCAAGGCTTCGTATCCTGTGCCGACTTCGATGCGCAGGGTGGCGGGCGGCAGGTAGGCCGTGCGTAGCAAGAAGCGCAAATGGGCCGAATCGGCGTAGCGCTGGGCCATGCTGTCGCAGTACAGGGCGCCGGCCAGCTGGCCGCCGGGTGCCGCCAGCGCCGCTTCGTCGGCGAAGCAGGCATCCATGAAGGCTTGCTCTTCGGCCAGCGCGTCGGCAAACACGTCCAGAAACAGGGCGTCTTTGCCGGTGAAGTGGGAGTACAGCGAAGCCTTGCGCATGCCGGCCTGTTCGGCAATGTCGCTGAGGGACGAGGCATCGTAGCCATGTTCCGAAAAGTGCACGACGGCGACGGCGCAGATGTTATCGGCCGAGGCCGAGCGTTTCTTCATATGAGGGTAGTGGTTGGGTGAAGCGTCAGTGCGCGCCCAGACTGCTGGCATGGACCGGATGGACGCGCGCAGTGGCCAGGGTCAGCCATGATACCAGCAGGCCGGCCACCGTCAAGAACAGCAGCCAGGGCAATGGCCCCCATTCGGACAGGCTGGCCGCCAGCGGCGTGGCCAGCGACGACAAGGTCATCTGGATGGCGCCCAGCAATGCCGCCGTGGAGCCGAGCGCACGCTGTTGCGAACCCATGGCCATGGCCATCAGCGCCGCTTCCGCGATGCCCAGGCCAAACAGGGCCACGAACATGCCGGGCACGACGGCGACGATGCCGAAGCCCGCCCAGGCGCCCAGCAAGGCCAGCACGGCGCCGCCCAGCATGGCGGCGCTGCCCGCCACGCAGAGGCGCGCCACGCCGTGTTGTTCCACCAGGCGGCCGCTGGCCATCGCGCCCAACAGCACGGCCACGCCCGTGGCGCCAAACACCAGGCCGAAACTGCCGGCGGACAAGCCGAAATCGCGCTGGTACACGAGCGACGCCCCACCGATGTAGGCAAACAGGAAAAAGAAAGTGGCGGACAGGGCCAGCGCGGGCAGCAGGAATGCACGGTCCAGCGCGATGCGCGTATACGTGCGGTGCAGGCCGCGCGGCGAGACGCGGCGGGCGTGTGGTAGCGTTTCCGGCAAGAACAGCGCGCTATTGAGCAGGGTCAAGGCGCCCAGCGCGGCCAGGGCCAGCATCACGGCGCGCCAGCCGTAATGCGCATCGAGCAAGCCGCCCACGGCCGGCGCCAGCACGGGCGCCAGGCCCACGATGGTCATCAACAGGGCAAACAGCTGCGCCGCTTTGACCCCATCGGCCACGTCGCGCACCATGCTCATCACCACGACCAGGGTCAGCGCCGCGCCCAGGCCCTGCAGCAAACGCGCCAGCAGCAGGGTGGCCAGCTGGTCCGCCTGCGATGCCCACACGGCCGCCACGATGTAGACGGCGATGCCGGCCAAGAGCGGACGGCGCCGGCCCAGCATGTCCGTCAGGGGCCCGCACAGCAACTGCCCTGCGCCCAGGGCCAGCAGGAAGACGGTCAGGCTCAGCTGTACATTCGCATACGAGGTGTGCAGCTCGCGCGCCATGGCGGGCATCGAGGCCAGGTACATGTCGATGCCTGCCGGACCGAGCACGGCCACCAGGGCCAGGGAGGCCGCCAGCCCAAGACTGGCGGCGGGGAGAGTGGTTTGCTGCTGCATTGCGATTCCTTCATGTCATCAAAAAAACGGGGCATGGACGCCGCCGTGTTTTTTATTGTACACTTACTGCCTACCGGTAGGTAGCTTGTTCAATCAATGAAAAGGATGAGAGCAATGAAGAAAGAAACAATGACGGGAGAGACGGCATGATGGAAGTGGGAATCTCGCTCAGCGGCGTGGCGGTCGCCTTGCTGTTTGCCGCCTGGAGCTCGCACCGCACCCGCTGCGAGCGGCGCGATGTCATGTTGCTGACGATACTGGGCACCGTGCTGGGCTTGCCGGGCGCGGTCTTGCTGGCGTTGCCGGTTGCGTAGGTCGGATTAGCGGAGCGTAATCCGACAACATTGTTGGCGAGGCCGGTGGTGGTGTCGGATTACGCGCTCACGCGCTAATCCGACCTACCCTTGCGGGCATGAAAAAAGGCAGGCCGTCTGGCCTGCCTTCCTGTCGCTGGCACGCCCGCCTAAGCGGGCGCTTGGCGTTTACTCTTCTTCGTAAGAGCTGATCGGGGCGCAGCCGCAGAACAGGTTGCGGTCGCCGTAGACGTTGTCGGCGCGGCCGACCGGTGGCCAGTATTTGCGCTGGCGCAGGGAAGCGACGGGGTAGGCCGCGATTTCACGGCTGTACTTGCGTTCCCAGTTGTCCGACATCAACACCTGCGCCGTGTGCGGCGCATGCTTCAACGGGTTGTCGTCGTGGTCGAACTCACCGCTGGCGACCTTGGCAATTTCCGCGCGGATGGCGATCATGGCGTCGATGAAGCGGTCGATTTCCACTTTCGATTCGCTTTCAGTCGGCTCGATCATCAAGGTGCCCGGTACGGGGAAGCTCATGGTCGGCGCATGGAAACCGAAGTCCATCAAACGCTTGGCCACGTCTTCGTTGCTGATGCCGGTGGCGTCCGTGATCGGGCGCAGGTCCAGGATGCACTCGTGCGCGACCAGGCCGTCGTGGCCCGAGTACAGCACGGGGTAGTGCGGCGCCAGGCGGCGCGCGATGTAGTTCGCTGCCAGAATCGCCGTCTCGGTCGCTGCCGTCAAGCCTTCCGCGCCCATCATGGCGATATACATCCACGAAATCGGCAAGATGCTGGCCGAGCCGAATGGTGCGGCGCTGACGGCGCCTATCCCTGCATCGGCGGCGTCGCGCCGGTAGCCCGTAGAACGCTGGTTCGGCAGGAACTTCGCCAGGTGGGCGCCCACGCCGATCGGGCCGACGCCTGGTCCGCCACCGCCGTGTGGGATGCAGAAGGTTTTGTGCAGGTTCAGGTGCGAGACGTCGCCGCCAAACGAGCCGGGAGCGGCCACGCCGACCAGCGCGTTCATGTTGGCGCCGTCGATGTAGACCTGGCCGCCGTGCGAGTGGATGATCTCGCACAGTTCCTGGATGCCTTCTTCAAACACGCCGTGGGTGGACGGGTAGGTGACCATCACGCAAGCCAGGTTGGCGCTGTGCTTTTCCGCTTTCGCTTTCAGGTCGGCCAGGTCGACGTTGCCGTTGGCGTCGCAGCTGGTGACGACCACCTGCATGCCGACCATGTTGGCCGATGCTGGGTTGGTGCCGTGCGCCGACGACGGGATCAGGCAGATGTTGCGGTGGCCTTCACCGCGCGATTCGTGATACGCCTTGATCACCAGCAGACCCGCGTATTCGCCCTGCGAACCGGCGTTCGGCTGCAGCGAGACGGCCGCGTAGCCTGTCAGCGCGCACAGCATCTCTTCCAGCTGCGCGATCATTTCGCGGTAGCCCACCGTTTGCGCATCGGGCGCGAACGGGTGGATGTTGGAGAATTCCGGCCAGGTGACGGGAATCATTTCGGACGTCGCGTTCAGCTTCATGGTGCACGAACCGAGCGGGATCATGGTGCGGTCCAGCGCCAGGTCCTTGTCGGCCAGGCTGCGCAGGTAGCGCAGCATTTCGTGTTCCGAATGGTAGCTGTTGAAGACGGGGTGGGTCAGGTAGGCGCTGGTCCGGCTCAGTTGTGCCGGCAGCGCGCTGCTCACATTCGCTTCAACGGCGTCCAGGTCAGGCGCGGCAGGCGCGTTGGCCAGGCCGTGCGCGAAGACCTTCCACAGCAGCGCGATATCGTCGCGCGTGGTGGTTTCGTCCAAGGACACGCCGACATGGGTGGCGTCGATCTTGCGCAGGTTGACGCCGTGGTGTATGGCCGTCGCGTGCAGTTGCGCCGCATCGGCGACGTTGACGGTCAATGTGTCGAAGTAGCTCGCATTGACGACGCCATAGCCGAGCGTCTTCAGGTTGGCGGCCAGCACGCCCGTAAAACGGTGCACGCGCTGGGCGATCTGCAGCAGGCCGGCGGGGCCGTGGTAGACGGCGTACATCGAGGCCATCACGGCCAGCAGCACTTGCGCCGTGCAGATGTTCGAGGTGGCTTTCTCGCGGCGGATATGCTGTTCGCGCGTTTGCAGGGCCAGGCGGTACGCCTTGTTGCCTTGCGCATCGACGGTCACGCCCACCAGGCGGCCCGACATATTGCGTTTGAATTCATCGCGCGTGGACAGGTAGCCCGCGTGCGGGCCGCCGAAACCGAGCGGTACGCCGAAGCGCTGGCTGTTGCCGACGACGACGTCGGCGCCCCATTCGCCAGGTGGCGTGAGCATGGTCAGGGCCAGCAGGTCGGCAGCGACAATGACCATTGCGCCATTCGCATGCAGTTTTTCCACACCAGCGCGGTAGTCGCGCACGACACCGTTCACGCCAGGGTATTGCAGCAGCACGCCGAAGCAGGCGTCCAGCGCTTCGATTTCCGCCGGATCGAAGGTGCGCACCTCGATGCCGATCGGCTGGGCGCGCGTCTGCACCACTTCCAGCGTTTGCGGCAGCACGTCATTGGCCACATACAGCACGTTCGATTTCGACTTGCCCACGCGCTGGATCAGTGTCATCGCTTCGGCGGCGGCCGTGCCTTCGTCCAGCATCGATGCGTTCGAGATGCCCATGCCGGTCAAATCCGTGATCACTTGCTGGAAGTTCAAAATCGCTTCCAGGCGGCCTTGCGAAATCTCCGGCTGGTAAGGCGTGTACGCCGTGTACCAGGCCGGGTTTTCAAAGATGTTGCGCAGCACGACGCCAGGCGTAAACGTGTTGTAGTAGCCCTGGCCGATCAGGGATTTGAGCACCTGGTTCTTGCCGGCGATGGCTTTCAGGCGCGACAGGGCTTCCTGTTCCGGCATCGGCTGCGAATACGCGCCCAATGGCAGGGCGCCCTTGTTGCGGATGTTGGCCGGTACCAGGGCGTCGATCAGCGCGGCGCGCGATGGATAGCCGAGGGTCGCCAGCATGGCTTGCTGTTCGGTGGCGGAAGGGCCGATGTGGCGGGCGATGAAGGCATCGCGTGCTTCGAGTTGGGTCAGGCTGGTGCGGGTCATGATATAGAGGCCAAAAAAGACTGAAAAACCGGGAGGCGGCGCGCGGGCGCTGCTGTAATTTATTGCAACCAAAGCAAACGGGCCGCAAACGCGGCCCGTGAGTCAAACGCGATTACGCACTGGTGGTGGCGCCATAGGCGGCGGCGTCGAGCAAGCCGTCCAGGGCCGACACGTCGGCTGGCTTGATCTTGAACAGCCAGTTGGCGTAGGCGTCGGCGTTGATCGACTCAGGCGAGTTGACCACGTCGTCGTTGACGGCCACGACTTCGCCAGCGATCGGCGCGTAGATGTCGCTCGCGGCCTTGACCGATTCCACCACGGCGGCATCGTCGCCGGCGCCATAGGTGTTGCCCACGCTTGGCAGTTCGACGAAGACGATGTCGCCCAGGGCATCCTGCGCGTACTCGGTGATGCCGACGGTGACGGTGCCGTCGCCTTCAAGGCGTACCCATTCGTGGGAGGCGGTGTACTTCAGGTCTGCAGGAATGTTCATGTGTGGCTCCAGATGGTAAGTGTTCGTTATTGATTATGTTTATTCGGTCTTGCGGGCGGTGGCTCTCTATCGCTAATCGCTTACGCAACCAGGATTTTACCGTTACGCACGAAAGGCAGCTTGACGACGGAGGCGGCCAGTTGCTTGCCGCGGATTTCCACGTGCACGCTGTCGCCCACGTTCACGCCGTTGGGCACGCGCGCCAGGGCGATCGCTTCCTGCATGGTGGGGCTGAAGGTGCCGCTGGTGATTTCGCCCGTGGCGTCGCTGCCGGCGATGATGACTTTTTGATGGGCGCGCAGCACGCCGCCTTTTTCGCGCAGGATCAGGCCGACGAATTGCGCGTTCTGGCCTTTGGCCAGCAGGGCGGCCTTGCCGATGAAATCACGCTCGCTGACCAGGTCGATGGTCCACGCCAGGCCCGCGTCGAGCGGGTTGACGCTTTCGTCCATGTCCTGGCCGTACAGGTTCATGCCCGCTTCCAGGCGCAGGGTGTCGCGCGCACCGAGGCCGGCCGGCTTGACGCCGGCGGCGATCAGGGCGTTCCACAGCGCTTCCACCTGGGTCGCCGATACGCCGATTTCAAAGCCGTCTTCGCCCGTGTAGCCGGTGCGCGCCAGCATGACTTCGCCGAACGCGGTGTCCTTGATGATGACGACGTTGAACGGTTTGATGGCTTCGGACGCGGCTTGCGTTTCCGGCAGCACTTGCCATACCTTGGCGCGCGCGTTCGGGCCTTGCACGGCCACCAGGGCCATCGGATCGTTGGCATTGCGGCGTTCGGTAATCGTCAGGCCGCTGTTGGTGGCTGTATTTTGCTGCTGCATCCAGGCCACGTCTTTTTCCGCCGTGCCCGCGTTGACGACGAGGCGGAACCAGTTTTCATTGAAGAAGTAGACGATCAGGTCATCGATGACGGTACCTTCGGCATTCAGCATGCACGAGTACAGCGCCTTGCCCGACACTTGCAGCTTGTCGACGTTATTGGCCAGCAAACCGCGCAAAAAGGCGCGCACGTTCGGGCCTTCGATATCGACCACGCACATATGCGACACGTCGAACATGCCGGCGTCGCCGCGCACGGCGTTGTGTTCTTCGATTTGCGAGCCGTAGTTGACGGGCATGTCCCAGCCGCCGAAATCGACCATGCGGGCGCCGAGGGCACGGTGGGCGTTGTTGAGTGGGGTCGCTTTGAGCGTCATGGATTCCTCGGGACGAAGGTAAAGGGGGAAGTTAACAGAACACAGAATATCGAGAGCCAAAACGGCACTCCATCGTGATCACTGACCCCCCTGTCCTTTGTACCTGAGAGATTACGGGGGCTTGCCCCGTGCGCCCCTTCGGTGGGCCGCCGGCAATAGCCGCGGCCGCTCTCCAGAGTTGAGCTAAAGATGTCGCCAAAGCAACAGCTTCAGTCCGCCTGATCGGTCCTTTTGCCTGAGAGTTTTTGGGTAGTGCCCCTTCGGCGGCAACGCTGGGTTGCCCTCTCCCGATCAAGTGTGAGGAATATATGTCAGCAGGGGTATTCTGTCAATCTGTAAAGACGTTGCCAAATTGTCGCAAAACCCCCGATTTACGGGGCTGGGCAGGGGCCTGATCCACTGCAAAAGGGCGCCCGGCCGCGTGGGAATGGACTATGATGAAAGCTCGGCTTTCTTGCGGGTGGCTGCCATGAACACTACACAAAGCGAGACACAAAACAACACCGAGCAGCACGGTTACTTTACCCTCTCTGGCGACGTCAACAGTGACATGGTGCGGCGCGTCTTCAACGCCGTGGCCGACATCACGGAAGACAAGCTCACCGCCGCGCATATCCTGATCCAGTCCAACGGCGGCTATGTCAGCGATGGCATTTGTCTGTACAACTTTCTCAGCAAGTTGCCGTTTGACATCATTACTTACAACGCAGGCGCCGTGGCGTCCATCGCCGTCACCCTGTTTCTGTCGGGGCGGCATCGCCATGCCAGCGACACGGCCCGCTTCATGGTGCACAAGTCGCATGCGACCGCTTCGCCCGGTTCGCGCCCCGATGCGCTCAGCATCATCGTCGAGGGCTTGCGCGCCGACGACATGCGTACCGAGCGCATCCTGCGCGGCCAGGTCAACCTGACGGACGAGCAATGGCAGGTGCATGCGTATTCCGACCTGCACCTGACGGCCGACCAGGCGCTGGAAGTGGGCATGATCGAATCGATCCGCGACTTCGCGCCGCCCAGGGGCAAGCGCCTGACGAATATTTGACGCGTGCCTGGTACTTGCCGAGTGGATAGTTTTCGCAGGGGAATTTTGTAATGGAATGTAATTCTTTGCTGCAGTACAGCAAAAGCCGCGCGGAACAGGGCCGAGTCGTGGCATAGTGCACGCTGATCATGAAATAAGCGCAGGCACGATGACTTGGTGGAATGGAATTTCTTTTGCGGCCGATATGTCCGTGATGGGGCCGGCTGGCGTGGCGATTGCCCTGTGGCTGCTCGTCTCGCGCCAGTGGCGCCTGGTGCTCAGCTGGAGCCTGTGGTACGGCGGTGGCCTGGCCCTCGTGGTGCTGTCGAAGCTGGCCTTCATGAGCTGGGGTGTGGGCAGCAGCGCGCTCGATTTTACGGGCTTCAGCGGCCACGCCATGCGCGCCGGCGCCGTGTTTCCCGTGCTGATGTATGTGCTGCTGCAGCGGGCCGAACCGCGCTGGCGCCATGCCGGCGTCCTGATCGGTGTGGCGTTTGCCGTGCTGGTGGCCATTTCGCGTATCGTCGTGCATGCGCACAGCGTGTCGGAAGCCGTCAGCGGCTGCGTGCTGGGCCTGGCGCTGGCGCTGGGCTTCATGTGGAATGCCCGCGGCGCCGTCAATTTTGCCGTCAGCCATGCGCTGGCGCTGGCCAGCCTGGTGCTGATGGTGGCGCTGAGCTTCAAGGCCGAGCCCATGCCGACCGAGCAGTGGCTGCAAAAACTGGCCATGGTGCTGTCCGGCCATGATCGCGTTTTCTCCCGTGAAGACTGGAAACTGGCGCAGGATGGACGTCCAGCCCCTTAATATGGTGCCGGCCGGCACTTGATGCCGCTGTTTTTTGGCCAGAAAAGCATCAGGAACTGGTATGATGAACCACTTTTTTGCGGTGAGTGGCCAGACTGCCGTCGCCATGGTGCATCTGAACTGAATATGAACCGGGTTCGCCGATCTCAACCGCCAGCATAGGCCAGGAACTCTAAAACACGTGCGTCTCTCTTCCATCAAGTTGTCGGGATTTAAGTCTTTCGTCGATCCCACCAATTTCCAGGTGCCAGGCCAGCTCGTGGGCGTGGTTGGGCCGAATGGCTGCGGCAAGTCGAACATCATCGATGCCGTGCGCTGGGTGCTGGGCGAATCGAAAGCGTCGGAATTGCGCGGCGAATCGATGCAGGACGTCATCTTCAACGGCTCCACGCACCGCAAGCCCGCCGGGCGCGCTTCCGTGGAACTGGTGTTCGACAACAACGATGGCAAAGCCTCCGGCCAGTGGGGTCAGTACGCCGAGATCGCCGTCAAGCGCACCTTGACGCGCGACGGCACGTCCACCTATTACATCAATGGCCAGCCCGTGCGCCGGCGCGACATCCAGGATATTTTCCTTGGTACCGGCCTCGGTCCGCGCGCCTACGCCATCATCGGCCAGGGCATGATTTCGCGCATCATCGAATCGCGCCCCGAGGAATTGCGCGTCTTCCTGGAAGAAGCGGCGGGCGTGTCGAAATACAAGGAACGCCGCCGCGAGACGGAAAACCGCTTGCAGGACACGCGCGAAAATCTGTTGCGCGTGGAAGACATCTTGCGCGAACTCAATGCCAACCTGGAAAAGCTGGAAGCGCAGGCGGCCGTGGCCACGCGTTTCCACGCCTTGCAGGCGGACCAGGAAGAAAAGCAGAAATTGCTGTGGCTGTTGCGCAAGAACGAGGCGCAAAACGAGCAGACGCGCTATTTCCGCGAAGTGGAACAGGCGCAGACGGACCTGGAAGAACAGACGGCCAAGCTGCGCAACGTCGAGCTGACCCTGGAACAGATGCGCCAGGCACACTTTGCCGTGGGCGACCGCCTGCATACGGCGCAAGGCCATCTGTACCAGACGAATGCGGAAATCGGCAGCCTGGAAGCGCAGATCAAGTTCGTCATCGAATCGCGCGCGCGCCTGCAGGCCCAGCTGGCGACCCTGACGGCCCAGCGCGACCAGTGGAGCAGCCAGGGCAGCGAATACCAGGAACAGATCGAAGAGGCGGAATTTCATCTCGAAGAGCTGGCTGCCAAGGTCGAGCAATCGCAAATGATGGCCGAGCAGAAGGGCGAGCAATTGCCCGAACTGGACGCCGCCTGGCGCGCCGCGCAAAACAAGAGCACGGAATCACGCGCGCGCATCATGCAGGCGCAGCAGCAGCTGGAACTGGAATCGGCGCACCAGCGCAACGCCTCCAACATCCTGGCCAGCCTGTTGACGCGCCGCGAGCGCCTGCAACAGGAAAAGAACAGCCTCAGTTTGCCCGACAGCAGCCACCTGGAAAACCTGAAACTGCAGCTGGAAGAAAAGCAGCAGACGCTGGAAGAGCAGGGTTTCTACCTGGAAGAAGCATTGGAGCAGCAGCCCAAGCTGGAGCAGGAGCGCGCTGAAGCCCAGGCGCAAGTGAATGCCGAGACGGCCGCGAATGCCCAGCTGGAAGCGCGTCTTTCCGCTTTGAAACAATTGCAGGAACGGGTGCAAACCCAGGGCAAGGTCCAGCCGTGGCTGAAAAAGCACGAGCTCGATACCTTGCCGCGCCTGTGGCAAAAGCTGCAGATCGAAGCGGGTTGGGAAGCGGCCATGGAATCGATCTTGCGCGAGCGCACGTCGGCCCTGCAACTGTCGAATATCGACTGGGCCAAGGCATTCTTTGCCGATGCGCCACCGGCCAAGCTGGCCCTGTACGCGCCGTCCACCGTGGCGCCGCTGCCGATGCCGGACGTGGCGGGACTGAAACCGTTCCTGAACTTGCTGAAACTTAATGATCCGGGCTTGCGCGGCTTGCTGCAGGACTGGCTGTACAACGCCTACGCCGTGGAAGACGCGGCCGAGGCGCTGGCCGAGCGGGCGAAATTGCCGCCGGGCGGCTACTTCGTCACGCGGCTTGGTCACGTGGTCACGGCCACTAGCGTGCGCTTTTATGCGGCCGATTCGGAGCAGGAAGGCATGCTGGGCCGCCAGCAGGAAATCGAGAATATCGGCAAACAATTGCGCGCCCAGCAATTGCTGGCCGAAGAGGCGCGCGCCCGTTCCGTGCGGGCCGACGCGGCCGTCGCCACCCTGACGCGCAACTTGTCCGAGTTGCGCTTGCGCATACAGCAACTGACGTCGTCCGTGCATACTCTGCAACTCGACGTGGTCAAATTGTCGGAAGTCGAAGCGCGTTTCAACCAGCGCAGCACGCAGATCGGTGCGGATCTGGCGGAAATCGCCGCGCAGGAAGCGGAACAGATGCAGACCAAGCTGGAATCGGAAGAAAAATTCGAACAGCTGGACATGGAACTGGGCAACTTGCAGGAAGCGCACGAAGACGGCCATACGGACTTTTTGCAGAAGGAACAGCGCCTGGCCGAGGCGCGCGAAGCCTTGCGCGACCTGGAGCGGGCTGCCAAGGATACGGAATACGCGGAAAAAGCCCACCGCGCGAAGATCGAGGAATTGCGCCGCAACATCGCCACGGCCAGCACGCAGGCGCAGCAAGTGACGGCCAGCCTGCAGGCGGGTGAACTCGAACTGGCGAATCTGGAAAGCGGCGCAGCGGCCGACGGCTTGCAGGACTTGCTCGAGCGCCGCACCACGCAGGAGCGCGCGCTGGCGGATGCGCGCCATGAACTGGACCAGATCACGCAGCAGCTGCGCCTGTCCGAAGATGCGCGCACGCAATCGGAGCGCAGCCTGCAGCCGCAGCGCGACAAGATCATGGAAATGCAGCTCAAGGAACAGGCCGCGCGCCTGAACCAGGAGCAATTCGCCCAGCAATTGCTGGAATCCGGTGCCGATGAGGCCGCCTTGACGGAAAAATTGCACCCGGACATGCGTCCCTCGTACCTGCAGGGCGAAGTCACGCGCCTGACGAACGCGATCACGTCCCTGGGCGCCGTCAACCTGGCCGCGCTGGACGAGCTGGCGCAGGCGTCCGAGCGCAAGAACTTCCTCGACGCCCAGAATGCCGACCTGACGGAAGCGATCAATACGCTGCAAGATGCGATTCACAAGATCGACAAGGAAACGCGCGACTTGCTGCAAGACACGTTCGACAAGGTCAACCACCACTTTTCCGAGCTGTTCCCCATCCTGTTTGGCGGGGGGCAGGCCAGGCTGACCATGACGGGCGACGAGATTCTCGATTCCGGTGTACAAGTCATGGCGCAGCCTCCCGGCAAGAAAAATGCCACCATCCACCTGTTATCGGGTGGAGAGAAGGCGCTGACCGCGACCGCATTGGTGTTTTCCATGTTCCGCCTGAATCCGGCGCCGTTCTGCCTGCTCGACGAAGTCGATGCACCGCTGGACGATTCGAACACGGAACGCTTCTGCCGCATGGTCAAGCGCATGTCCGACCAGACCCAATTCCTTTTCATTTCGCATAACAAGATTGCGATGGAAATGGCCCATCAATTGATCGGTGTGACGATGCAGGAGCAGGGCGTATCGCGCATCGTGGCGGTGGACATGGAGTCCGCCGCAAATTTTGCAACCGAGGCACAAGCAGCATGACAGACTTACAAATTACCTTGTTCGGCGCCGGCGGCGTCTTTATCGTCGGTGTTTTCTCGTACAACAAATGGCAGGAATACAAGGCCAAGAAAAGCGTGGAACGGGCCTTTTCCACCGACCACGACGACGTGCTGATGCGCGAGGGCGACGCTCCCGTGGCGGATGTCCAGGAGCCCGTCTTGCGCCAGGAACCGCGCTTTGACGCCGCGCCAGCCGCCAAGGCCGAACCGTCGTTCGGCGCACCGCCAGCCGCGCCCGTGTCCGATGCCCCCGTACATGTGGAGCCGTCGCTGGGGGATGCACCTGCCGAGCCAGTACCTGCACCAGCCGCCGAGCCCGTGCAAGAAGTCAGCGCCGCCAGCGAACAGGCGACCAGCCTGGTCGACCCGCTGATCGATTGCCTGCTGCCTTTGTCGCTGGAAGCGCCCGTGCGCGGCGACAAGATCCTGCCCGTGCTGCAAACCCTGCGCCTGGTGGGCAACAAGCCCGTGCATTTCATCGGCTTGCACGTGAATGGCGACTGGGAACCGATCACGCATGGCGGTGTCTATACCAAGATGCAGGGCGGCGTGCAGCTGGCCAGCCGCAGCACGGCCTTGAATGAACTGGAATACTCGGAACTGGTCACGCGCCTGCGCGGCGTGGCCGACGAGATCGGCGCCGAGCCGGAAGTACCCGACATGATGGAAGTGATGGCCGAAGCGCGCAATCTGCACCGCTTCGTCGCCGGTCACGATGCCCAGCTGGGCGTCAACCTGCACACGAACGGCGCGCCGTGGGCCATTTCCACCTTGCTGTTTGCGCTGGAAAAGCAGGGCTTCGACGTGCGTCCGGATGGCCGCTTCGTCATGCCCGATGGCGACGGCAGCCATCTGTTTTCGCTGTCGACGAATGTCACCCTGGCCGAGGAAACCACGCCCCGATTGACCTTGTTGCTGGACGTGCCCTGCGTGGCGCCCGCGCGCGACGGTTTTGGCGCCATGGTTGCCTGTGCCAAGGCACTGGTGGGCCGCCTCGACGCCACTATCGTCGACGATTACAACCAGGCCCTGTCCGACGCGGCGCTGGCCGAGATCGCCGGCCAGGTGCAAGAGTTTTACCAGGAAATGGACGCGGCCGACATTCCGGCAGGTTCCACCCGCGCCCTGCGTTTATTTAGCTGAAGAATCCCGCAATAATGACTGATCTGACCAACCAGGACGCCACTGCTCGCGTCCTGGCACTCACTGCCGAGCTCAATCGGCATCTGCACGCCTACCACGTGCTCGACAATCCCACCATTCCCGACGCCGAGTACGACAAGCTGTTTGTCGAACTGCAGGCGCTGGAAGCGGCCCATCCCGAACTGCGAGCACCGGATTCGCCCACCTTGCGCGTGGGCGCGGCGCCGCTGCCGCAATTCGAGCAAGTCACGCACACGGTGCCGATGTTGTCGCTAAACAATGGTTTCACCGATGACGATATCGTCAACTTCGACCGCCGCGTGCGCGAAGGCCTGGATCTTGACGCTGCGCAAGTCGACTATGCGGCCGAGGTGAAATTCGACGGCCTGGCCATCAACCTGCGCTATGAAAACGGTTTGTTCGTGCAGGCGGCCACGCGCGGCGATGGCGCCACGGGCGAAGACGTGACGGCGAATATCCGCACCATTTCCGGCATCCCCTTGCGCCTGCATGGCGAGAATGTACCGGCGCTGCTGGACGTGCGTGGCGAAGTCATGATGTTCAAGGCCGATTTTGCCCGTTTGAACCAGCGTCAGCGCGACGCGGGGCAGAAGGAATTCGCCAACCCGCGCAATGCGGCGGCCGGCAGCCTGCGCCAGCTCGATTCGCGCATCACGGCGCAGCGCAAGCTGCGATTCTATGCGTATGGCATCGGCGCCCTCGATGGCGCCGCCATGCCTGTGTCGCATTCGGCCCTGCTGGACTGGTACGAGATCCTGGGCATACCCGTGTCGAAGGAGCGCAGTGTGGTGCAGGGCGCGCAGGGCTTGCTGGCCTACTACGCCGATATGGGCGCGCGCCGCCCCGCCTTGCCGTATGAAATCGACGGCGTGGTCTACAAGGTGAACGCGACGCAAGACCAGCAGGAGCTGGGCTTTGTCTCGCGCGCCCCCCGTTTTGCCTTGGCGCACAAGTTCCCCGCCGAAGAGGCGCTGACGGTGGTGCTGGGCATCGATATCCAGGTGGGCCGCACGGGCGCCATGACACCCGTGGCGCGCCTGGCGCCCGTGTCCGTGGGCGGCGTGACGGTGACGAATGCCACCTTGCACAATGAAGACGAGGTGCTGCGCAAGGATGTGCGCGTGGGCGATACCGTCGTCGTGCGCCGCGCCGGCGATGTGATCCCGGAAGTGCTGTCCGTGGTGCTGGAGAAGCGCCCCGAACCGGCGCCGCTGCCGTTCAAGATGCTGGAGCGCTGTCCTGTCTGCGATTCCCACGTGGTGCGCGAAGAGGGCGAGGCCATCGCCCGCTGCTCGGGTGGCCTGTTCTGTTCGGCCCAGCGCAAGGAAGCGTTCCGTCACTTTGCCGGGCGGCGCATGATGGATATCGAAGGCCTGGGGGAACGTTATATCGATACCCTGGTCGAACTGGAATACGTGCATGGGCTGGCTGACCTGTACAGCCTGACCCTGGATAAATTGCTGGAAATGAAAGTGCGCGCCGACGAGCGCGATGGTTCGACGCCAGAAACAGTGCAACAAGGCAAGATTCCCACCAAATGGGCGGAAAACTTGCTGGCCGGCATAGAAGCAAGTAAGCGGCCGCCGCTCGAACGTTTCCTGTTTGCGCTGGGCATTCGCCACGTGGGCGAATCGACGGCCAAGACCCTGGCCGAGTGGCTGGGCAGCCTGGCGTATGTGCGCAAAGCGCCGGCGGCTTTGCTGCGCGTGCTGCCCGACATTGGCGGCACTGTGGCCGTGTCCATCGCCGATTTCTTTGCCGAAGAAAAGAACCAGCAGGCGCTGCAGGCATTGCTGGACGCTGGCGTCACGCCGCAGGGTGAACACGCGCCCAGCGCCAAGCTGCGCACGCAGCTGGAGCAAACGACGTTGCTGGCAGCCATCGGCATCCCCAAGCTGACGGAACCGCGCAGCAAGCAGCTGGTGGAGCGGGGCGTGACCCTGGCCAGCCTGGCCGCGCAAGGGGCCAGCTTCCACGCGGGCTTGCCCGCCGCCGTGGCCGAAGCGCTGGCGCAATGGCTGGCCGACGAGAACAATGTCAAGCTGCTCGGTCAACTGGACGCCCTGCGCAATGAATTACTGTCACAATTGCCTGAAATGTCAGCCGCTGGCGGCAAGCTGGACGGCAAGACTTTCGTCCTGACGGGCACCTTGCCCAATATGAGTCGCGACGAGGCGGCGGAGCTGATCGAGGCGGCTGGTGGCAAGGTCAGCGGTTCCGTGTCGAAGAAGACAGGCTATGTCGTGGCCGGTTCTGACGCCGGCAGCAAGCTGGCCAAGGCCCAGGAACTGGGTGTGGCCATACTCGACGAGGCCGCTCTGCTGGCCTTGCTCGCGCAAGACTAATCATTCACATATTACAGAAGACCCATGAAAAAAATCAGAAAAGCAGTTTTTCCCGTTGCCGGCCTGGGCAGTCGTTTCTTGCCTGCAACCAAGGCGCAACCGAAGGAAATGTTACCGATCGTCGACAAGCCATTGATCCAGTACGCAGTGGAAGAAGCGGTGGCGGCGGGCATCACGGAAATGATCTTCATCACGGGCCGCAACAAGCGCGCCATCGAAGACCATTTCGATACGGCCTATGAGCTCGAGTCGGAGCTGGAAGCGGCCGGCAAGCGCCTGTTGCTCGACATGGTGCAAAACGTCATTCCCAAGCACATCAATTGCATTTACATACGCCAGTCGGCGCCGCTGGGCCTGGGGCATGCCGTGCTGTGCGCCCGTCCCGTGATCGGCGACGAGCCGTTTGCCGTCTTGCTGGCCGACGATTTCATGGACGTGGAAGAGGGCGTGCGCCCCGTGCTGGCGCAGATGACCGATGTCTTCCAATATGAAAATTGCTCGCTGCTGGCGGTGCAGGATGTGCCGCGCGCGGAAACCAGGCAGTACGGTATCGTGTCGGCAAAGAATTATCAGCCCGACCTGGAACTGGTTTCGGCCATCGTGGAAAAGCCTGCGCCCGAAGAGGCGCCATCGACCCTGGCCGTGGTGGGCCGTTATGTGCTGACCAGCCGTATCTTTAACCACCTGGAAAATATCGGCACGGGCGCCGGCGGCGAAATCCAGTTGACGGACGGCATTGCCGCTCTGATGCGCGAAGAGCGTGTGCTGGCTTACCGCTATCAGGGGCAGCGTTATGATTGCGGCTCCAAGCTCGGTTATTTGAAGGCAATGACGGCGATGGGCTTGAAGCATCCGGAAACGGGTGCCGCTTTCCGCACTTACCTGCAACAACTGCAATCGACACTGGAAGCAAAATGACGGTACGCGCGATTCTGAAGATGGGCGATCCGCGCCTGCTGCGCATGGCCGAGCCCGTGCGCGAATTCGATACGCCCGAATTGCATGCGCTGATCACCGATATGTTCGATACCATGCATGCGGCCAATGGCGCAGGCCTGGCGGCGCCGCAGATCGGCGTCAACCTGCAGCTGGTGATCTACGGCTTCAAGCAGAATCTGCGCTATCCCGATGCGCCGCAAGTGCCGGAAACCGTGTTGATCAACCCGGTGCTGACGCCGTTGACGGAGCGCAAGGAAGAGGGCTTCGAGGGCTGCCTGTCGGTGCCTGGTTTGCGCGGCAGCGTGCCGCGCTGGAGTGAGCTGCACTATGAAGGCGTGGACCAGTTCGGCCAGCCCATCAGCCGCGATTGCGACGGCTTCCATGCGCGCGTGGTACAGCATGAAGTGGACCACTTGCATGGCATTTTGTATCCGATGCGTATCGTTGATTTTACGCAATTCGGTTACACGGAAGTCATGTTTCCCGATCTGGATCCGAACGACGACGATTGATCGGCGCCTGAGAAAACGCCCATGGCTGCGTTGCATTGCCTCGCCGTACTATTCGTACTGTCTTCGGCAATGCGCCTTGCCCTGAACGTTTTTCAGGCGCCTCGTGATTGTGACTATCAAACATAAAAATGGCCGCGCAGCATGAGCTGGGCGGCCATTTTTTATACGTGAAGCAAATCTAGCGCACCTTGCGGTTGCTGCCCAGGTGATCCAGCAGCGCTTTCAATTCATCCTGCATGGCATCCGTCAAGTTCAGGAAGCGGCAGCCGATCTGCACTTGCTCGCCCAGCAGGAAGGAGCGGAAGGTCCGCGAGAGGCGGATTTCCAGGTCGGCGATCATGACCTTGTCCGGCCCCAGTTCCAGGCGTACGCGCGACAGCTTGCGCCCCACGTACAGGCCGACCGTATCGCGCGGATGGGCACGCATGCCGATGCCGCCGGCCGAGAAATCATACAGCTGCAATTCATACGGTCGGCCTTCCAGCACAAAGGCGGCCAGATAGTACACGCCCAGCGGCGTTTCCAGACGCGCCGACTCGCGCCGTTCCAGCACCAGGCAATGGCTGGGGAAGTTCGTCAGGTAGACGTTCGGCCGCTCGGGATACGCCTCCCATTCGCCATTGATGGTAAATTGCAGCTTGGCGTTTTGCACCCACGATACAAACGTGGCGCCGCCTTCGGGCAGGGTGGTCCCCTCATTGAGTTCCAGCACGAATTGCGGCAAGTCGTCGTCGACGGACAATATGCGCGCCATGATGACGTCTTCGCCGCCTGTCGGGTAGATGGAAATGGCGTCGCCGTTATCAGCCAGGCTGCACAGGGTTTCACCGATATCCCACGGATCGCTCATATGGTGCGGCTTGGTGCCTGGCTCCATCGGCTCGGCCACATCGGCCAGGCTGGGCGCGCCTTTGCGCAGGGGATTGGGGATGGGATCGTTCACGACAGCGTATCTCTTTTGTTCTAATGGGGAATAGTGTATAGGTTCAAGGCAATATTTGCTAACTAAATCACAATAATTGCCTTTATTTCACTATTTTTGTTGCCTGCTGGATATAGATCCCGGCACGCTTAAAATTGTTCGTCCGCGCTCAGGTAACGCCATTGGCCCGTCGGCAAGTCGCCCAGCTTGACCTTGCCGATGCGCACGCGTTTCAGGCCCAGCACTTTCAGTCCCACGGCTTCGCACATGCGGCGGATCTGGCGTTTCTTGCCTTCGCGCAGGGTAAAGCTCAGCTGGTCTTCATTTTGCCAGCGCACCTTGGCCGGCAGCAGCGGCTTGCCGTCGAGCCACAGGCCGTGGTTGAGCTTTTTCAGCTCGCTGTCGGGCAGGACGTCGCCCTTGGTGTAGCTCACGCGCACCAGGTATTCCTTGTCGATATCGGTATCGTGGCCGATCAGCTGCTTGGCCACGCGCCCATCCTGCGTCAGGACCAGCAAGCCGACGGAATCGATGTCCAGGCGCCCGGCGGCCACCAGGCTGCGCAGCTGGGTCGGGTGGAACTGTTCCGGGCTGCGGTCTTCCGCCCAGCGGTTCTCGGCCTTGATCAGGGCCACGGCGGGCGTGTAGCCATCCTCGGCCTGGCCGCTGACATAGCCCATCGGCTTGTTGATCAGCACGGTGACGCGCTTGGACTGTTCGGCTGCCGCCTGGCGTTCCACGGTGACTTTCTGGCTGGGATAGACCTTGCTGCCCAGCTCGGATACCACCTTGCCATCTACGCGGACCCAGCCGCGCGCGATCCATTCATCGGCTTCGCGGCGGGAGGACAGGCCCAGTTCGGACATGCGTTTGGACAAGCGTAATAATTCTTCGGTCATGTTGTTTCAGTTTCAGTAAGGGTAGGCGCTGCGCGCAAGGTTTACACCTTCAGCGCATCGAGTAAATCGGTTTCCAGCAATATCTGGTTGCGGGCATTGTTGAGCGCGGGGCCGTCGACGAGGAAGACGTCTTCGACCCGCTCGCCCAGGGTCATGATCTTGGCCGTGTGCAGGTTGATGCGGTACTTGGTCAGCACATTGGCGATTGCATACAGCAGGCCCGTGCGGTCGTTGGCGGCCACCGACAGCAGGTAGTACTGGCCCTTTTCATCGGGCCGCAAGTCCACCGTCGGCTGGAAGGGGAAGGTGCGCGACAGGCGCGACAACCGTCCCTTGCCCGGCGGCGGCAGCGGCGTTTGCGACTGCAGCAGTTCGCCCAGCTCATGCTCGATCAGGCTGATGATGTCGCGGTAGCTCTTGGCGAAGTTCTGCTCCGTGACGAGGAAGGTGTCGAGCGCATAGCCATTCCTCGTCGTGTGGATCTTCGCGTCGAGGATGCTGAAATTCTTGCGGTCGAAATAGCTGCAGATGCGCGCGAACAGGTCAGGCTGGTCGGGAATGTACACGGCCACCTGCAAGCCTTCGCCGATGGGCGCCAGCCGACATTTTACCACTGGCAACTTGCTGTCGAGTTTGTCATACAGCGAGCGCGTCTGCCAGGCGATGTCGGAGGCGTCGTGGCGCAGGAAATACGCCACATCGAGCTGCTGCCACAGTTTCAGGTGGGCATCGGGCGGCAAGCCGTACAGGCGCAGGGTGGCCAGCGCTTCCTGCTGGCGGTTCTTCAGTTCGCGGTCGGCCGTGTGCGGCTCGCCGCCCAGCACGCGCAGGGTGATCTTGTACAGGTCTTCCAGCAGCTTGCCCTTCCACGCGTTCCACACTTTCGGGCTGGTGCCGCGGATGTCGGCCACCGTCAGCAGGTACAGGCCCGTCAGGTGGCGCTCGTCCTTGACCACTTTCGCGAACGCGGCGATGACGTCGGGGTCGGACAGGTCCTGCTTTTGCGCCACTTGCGACATGGTCAGGTGATTTTCCACCAAGAAAGCGACCAGTTCCGTGTCCTCTGCCGACATGCCGTGCTCCTGGCAGAACTGGGTGGCGTCGGCCACGCCCAGCTTGGAATGGTCGCCGCCGCGGCCCTTGGCAATGTCGTGGAACAGGGCCGCCACGTACAGCAGCCAGGACTGCGAGAAATCGGCCATCAGCTGGCTGCAGTACGGGTATTCGTGCGCGTGTTCGCTCATCGTGAAGCGGCGCATGTTGCGCACCACCATCAAAATGTGCTGGTCGACCGTGTACACGTGGAACAGGTCGTGCTGCATCTGGCCCACGATGCGGCGGAAATTCGGCAGGTAGCGTCCCAGGATGCTCATCTCGTTCATGCGCCGCAGCGCATGGATGATGCCCACGGGTGCTTTCATGATGCGCAGGAACAGGGCCCGATTGACGGGATCCTGGCGGAAGGCGGCGTCGATCTTGAAGCGCGCGTGCCACAGGGCCCGCGTGGCGCGCGAGGTCATGCCCTTCAGGGCCGGGCGCTCCGTCATCAGCACGAAGATTTCCAGCATGGCCGACGGGTATTGTTCGAACGTATCGTCGGCGCTGATGTCGATCAGGCTGTTGACTTCATTGAAGCGTTCGTTGATGGGTACGGCCACATCGTCTTGCGGGAACAGCCGTGCCTCGATGTTTTGCAGCAAAATCGTGTTGAGCTGGGTCACCGTCTTGGCGGCCCAGTAATAGCGTTGCATCAGGTATTCGCTGGCGCGGCGCATGTGCGGCCCGCTGCCCGTGGCTTGCAAGCCCAGCGATTCAGCGATCGCCGTCTGCACGTCGAATACCAGGCGGTCTTCGCGCCGTCCCGCATGCAGGTGCAGGCGCACGCGGATATCCTTGAAGGCGCGCTCCTTTTCCATCAGCTGGCGCGCTTCCGTCAGGGTGATCAGGCCGCCTGTGGCCAGGGTGCGCCAGGAATTGGCCAGGCCGGCCGCCTTGGCCACCCACAAAATCACCTGCAAGTCGCGCAGGCCGCCCGGGCTTTCCTTGCAATTCGGTTCCAGGCTGAAGGCCGTGTCTTCGTACTTGGCATGCCGCTGGCGCATTTCCGCCGTTTTCGCCTGGAAAAACGCCTGCGGGTCCATGGCTGCCGCGTAGCGCTGCTGCAGTTGCGCGAACAGGTCCGCGTTGCCGCACACGAGGCGCGCTTCGAGCAGGCTGGTTTGCACGGTGATGTCGGCCTTCGATTCGACCATGCATTCCTCGACCGTGCGGATGCTGTGGCCGATTTCCAGGCCCAGGTCCCACAGCAGCTGCACCAGTTCCTCGAGCTTTTCCTGCGTCGTCGCGTCCGGCGATTGCTGCAGCAGGATCAGCAGGTCGACGTCGGAATATGGAAACAGTTCCCCGCGGCCGTAGCCGCCCACGCCCACCAGGGCCGTGCCGGGCGGCAAACCCGCTTCCTGCCAGGCGCGCGCCAGCACGCCATCGACGCTGTGGCGCAGGCTGCGCAGCAGTTTTTCAGGCTTGCCGTCGGCCTGGAAGGCCGCAATGACGACCTGGCGGTCGGCTTTCAGTTGCTGTTTCAGCTGTTCCCGAATCTGCTTTTTCATCTGGGCCCTGGGGTGGCGGTGCGTGGGATGGAAGAATCAGGCTTTGTTCAGGATCAAGGCGGGCGGTGGCGGCATGCCGGGCGAGACGGTCAGCACTTCATAGCCCGTTTCCGTCACCAGCACCGTGTGTTCCCATTGCGCCGACAGGCTGCGGTCCTTGGTTTTGATGGTCCAGCCATCGTTCATTTCGCGGATCTCGCGGCGGCCCGAGTTGATCATCGGTTCGACGGTGAAGATCATGCCCGCTTCCAGGCGTTCCAGGGTGCCTGGTTTGCCGTAATGCAACACTTGCGGCTCTTCATGGAAGACCTTGCCGATGCCGTGGCCGCAGAATTCGCGCACCACGCTGTAGCCGGCTTTTTCCGCATGTTGCTGGATGGCGTGGCCGATATCGCCCAGGTGGGCGCCCGGTTTGATCTGGTCGATTCCCAGCCACATGCATTCATAGGTGATTTCCGACAGGCGCTTGGCCAGGATGGTGGGCGTGCCAACCAAGAACATGCGGCTGTTGTCGCCGTGGTAGCCATCCTTGATGACGGTGATGTCGAGGTTGACGGAGTCGCCGCTCTTGAGGACCTTGTCGCCGGGAATGCCATGGCAGATGACGTCGTTGACGGAGGTGCAGATGGCCTTCGGGTAAGGCGTGTAGCCTGGCGGGCAGTAGTTCAGCGGGGCAGGGATGGTGCCTTGCACGTTGACCATGTATTCATGGCACAGGCGGTCCAGTTCGCCGGTCGTGACGCCGACCTTGACGAAGGGTGTGATGTAATCGAGTACTTCGGCGCCGAGCTTGCCGGCAACGCGCATGCCTTCGATGTCGGCGGCGCTATTGATACGGATGGTGGACATGGTGTGATTCGCAATCTGCAAGATGTTCGGGTGAAAAGCACAGACGAACCTCAGCGTAGGAGGAAACGTCTGCAAATATGTCGAAATTATAAACGAGGCGCCCTGCATCCGCCGCCTCCATCCTATGGCAGGCAGGCGATTTTTGCGGGAAAGGCCATGGCGGATACGCCTTGCACCAGTGTGGTGCAAGGCTTGCCGTCGCTGCGCGCGCGATTTGCGTCGTGGACTTGATGGAATGGGCATTTCGGTGTAGAATCCCGGGTTGCTTGAATTCTCTTTTGAGCAATGCAGTAAAACAGTGTCTTTAATTTATATAAACACGCGAATCCGGTCGACAAGGGTGCCTGTATGGTGACTGATCGGATTCCAGACCCAACCCTGGAGTTAATAATGTCCGTAACAATGCGCGAAATGCTGGAAGCCGGTGTCCACTTTGGTCACCAAACCCGTTTTTGGAATCCAAAAATGGCACCGTTCATCTTCGGCCATCGCAACAAGATCCACATCATCAACCTGGAAAAAACCATGGCGATGTACCAGGACGCAATGAAGCACGTGCGTCAACTGGCTGCAAACCGTGGCACCATCCTGATGGTTGGCACCAAGCGTCAAGCTCGCGAAATCATCGCTGCTGAAGCACAACGCGCTGGCGTGCCTTTCGTTGATCAACGTTGGTTGGGCGGCATGCTGACCAACTTCAAAACGATCAAAACCTCGATCAAGCGTCTGAAAGACATGGAAGTCATGGTTGAAGACGGTTCGATCGAGAAGCTGTCGAAAAAAGAAGCGCTGATGTTCTCCCGCGAAATGATCAAGCTGCAAAAATCGATCGGCGGCATCAAGGACATGGGCGGCATTCCTGACGCAATCTTCGTCGTCGACGTCGGCTACCACAAAGGTGCGATCACCGAAGCAGCTAAACTGGGTATCCCGGTCATCGGCGTTGTCGATACCAACCACTCCCCAGAAGGCGTGAACTTCGTGATCCCAGGTAACGATGACTCCTCGAAAGCCATCATGTTGTACGCTCGCGGTGTTGCTGATGCAATCATCGAAGGCCGTGCAGCTGCCGGTAACGAAGTTGTTGAAATGGTTAAAGCAGCCGCTGGCGACGAATTCGTCGAAGTGAACGAACAGGCTTAATGGCCAGGCTATCGCGAGATAGCCGTTTGTAAGCACAGCAGTAAGGGAAAAGGGGTGGCAGCAGCTCCCCCTTTTTTTTAACAAAAAAACGATAGTGACCGCTGGCGAGGCAGATCTGCCCGGCCGCGACTGTCGACTCACCGAATCAGGAGAAACACATGGCAGCGATTACAGCAGCGATGGTAGGCGAATTGCGCGGCAAAACCGACGCACCAATGATGGAATGCAAAAAAGCACTGACCGAAGCCGAAGGCGACATGGCGCGTGCGGAAGAGATCCTGCGCGTCAAACTGGGCGGCAAGGCATCGAAAGCATCGGCACGCATCACCGCTGAAGGCGTCGTGGCAACCTACATCGCCAATGGCGTAGGCGCCCTGGTCGAAGTGAACTCGGAAACCGACTTCGTTGCGAAAAACGACGATTTCCTGGCGCTGGCCAACAACGCTGCCCGTCTGGTAGCAGAGCACAACCCGGCTGACGTCGCTGCCCTGCTGGCCCTGCCACTCGATGGCAAGACCCTGGACGAAGTGCGCGCTGCCCTGATCGGCAAAATCGGCGAAAACATGACCATCCGCCGCTTCCAGCGTTTCGAAACCAGCAACAAGCTGGCGTCGTACCTGCACGGTGCGCGCATTGGCGTGATCGTCGAATTCGACGGCGCCGATGAGCAAGTCGGCAAAGACGTGGCCATGCACATCGCTGCCATGAAGCCAGTGTCGCTGTCGTCGAACGAAGTTCCTGCGGAACTGATCGAAAAAGAGCGTTCGGTTGCCCAACTGAAAGCCGAAGAAGACGCAGTCAAAGCGGCCGCCGAAGGCAAGCCAGCGCAATCGCCGGAAATCCTGGCCAAGCGCCTGGAAGGTTCCGTACAGAAGTTCCTGAAAGAAGTATCGCTGCTGAACCAGGCTTTCGTGAAAAACGACAAGCTGTCGGTTGAGCAAATGCTGAAGGCGGCTAACACCAGCGTCAAAGGTTTTGCCATGTACGTGGTAGGCGAAGGCATCGAGAAGAAGCAAGACGACTTCGCAGCAGAAGTCGCAGCACAGATGGCTGCCTCCCAGGGAGCGTAAGTAAAGCGGGCCGAGAGGCCCGTTTTTTTGGCCCGCCCGCACCCGTCGTGCCGGGCGGCGGCATGGGCAGCCCCGCGCGCCTATCCGGCGCTGCAAGGCGCTGCGCCATGTCATACTCGAATAACCTCATTTATGGAGCCCCAGCTCATGTCAAAACCAGCCTACAAGCGCGTCCTCCTCAAGTTGTCCGGCGAAGCCCTGATGGGCGATGATCCCTACGGCATCAACCGCGCCACGATCGAGCGCATGGTGGCCGATGTGGCCGAGGTGGCGAAATTGGGTGTGGAACTGGCAATCGTGATTGGCGGCGGCAATATCTTCCGTGGCGTCGCGCCTGGCGCGCAAGGCATGGACCGTGCCACCGCCGACTACATGGGCATGCTTGCCACCGTGATGAATGCACTGGCCCTGGCCGATGCCATGCGTCATGTCGGCATCGTCGCACGCGTCATGTCGGCCATCGGCATCGAGCAAGTTGTCGAGCCGTACGTCCGTCCGAAAGCCCTGCAATACCTGGAAGAAGGCAAAGTGGTGGTCTTCGCCGCCGGTACCGGCAATCCGTTCTTCACCACCGACACGGCAGCCGCCCTGCGCGGTTCCGAGATCAGTGCCGAGATCGTCCTGAAGGCCACCAAGGTCGACGGCGTCTATACGGCCGATCCGAAGAAGGATCCGAATGCCACCCTGTTCCACACGATTACGTTCGACGACGCCATCGCCAAGCACCTGCAAGTGATGGATGCCACCGCATTCGCCCTGTGCCGCGACCAGAAACTGCCAATCAAGGTGTTTTCGATCACCAAGCCAGGCGCGCTGATGCGCGTCATCATGGGCGAGGATGAGGGCACGCTGGTTCACGTATAAGGGAAGCGGAGCGCCGAGAAACCGTCCATGGCTGCGTTGCAGCGCCTCGCCGTACATTCGTACTGTCTTCGGCGCTGCGCCTTGCCCTGAACGGTTTTCGGCACTCCCGACTGCGCGAACATTTACACTGCAGTGAATAATTGTAATACCCATTTATTATCAAGATATAGGAGGGCGTATGTCCTTAGCTGACGTTAAAAAGAACACCCAGGAACGCATGACGAAGTCGCTGGAAACACTGCGGGCCGACCTGGCCAAAGTGCGTACCGGCCGCGCCCATACGGGTATCCTGGACCACGTGATGGTCGATTACTACGGCTCGCCGACGGCGCTGACCCAGGTGGCCAACGTGACGCTGATCGACGCGCGCACCATCGGTGTGCAGCCGTACGAAAAGAAGATGGCCTCGACCGTTGAAAAAGCCATCCGCGACGCCGACCTGGGCTTGAACCCATCGGCACAGGGCGACATGATCCGCGTCCCGACGCCGCCGCTGACGGAAGAGCGCCGCAAGGAAATGGTCAAGCTGGTCAAGACCGAAGCGGAAGACGCGAAGATTGCCGTGCGTAACATTCGCCGCGATGCGAACGAGTCGCTGAAGAAACTGGTCAAGGAAAAAGCCTGCTCCGAGGACGATGAGCGCCGCTCGTCGGAAGAAGTGCAGAAACTGACGGACAAGTTTATTGCCGACATCGACAAGATGGTGGTCGACAAAGAAAAAGAAGTGCTGACGGTCTAGTTTTCAGTCCTTTTGACGCTGCCCGGGAAAGCATGGCTTTTCCGGGCAGTGCTATTTGGCGCATAATAGTTATCTTTTATTTTTGGTATTCGTGTTTTCATGATCTATTCGAGTTCGACAACGGCAGTACCTGAGGTGGGCACTGTGCCGCGCCATGTGGCAATCATTATGGATGGCAATGGCCGCTGGGCAACCAAACGCTTCCTGCCGCGCGTGGCTGGCCACGTCAAGGGCGCTGACGCCGTGCGCGGCGTCGTCGAGACCTGCCTCGAACGGGGCGTCGAATATCTGACCCTGTTTGCCTTCAGTTCGGAAAACTGGCGCCGCCCGGAAGAAGAGGTGTCGATGCTGATGCGCCTGTTCGTCACCATGCTGGAACGCGAAGTGGTCAAGATGCATGCCAACGACATCCGCCTGAAAGTGGTGGGCGACCTGTCGCGCTTCAACGAGCAGCTGCAAACCCTGATCGCCAATGCCGAGCGCAAGACGGCGCGCAATACGCGCCTGACGGTGACGATCTGTGCCAATTATGGCGGGCGCTGGGACATCATGCAGGCAGTTAACAAAATGACGGCCGAGGCCACCACCAACGGCCAGCCTGCCGGGCAGGCTTACACGGAAGAGCAATTGGCGCCGCACCTGGCCATGGCCTATGCGCCCGAGCCTGACCTGTTCATCCGCACGGGCGGCGAGCAGCGCATTTCCAATTTCCTGCTGTGGCAACTGGCGTACACTGAGCTGTTTTTCACCGAGACTTTCTGGCCCGACTTCAATGACGAGTGCCTCGACGCGGCAATCGCGTCTTACCAGCAGCGCGAACGGCGCTTTGGCCGTACCAGCGCGCAATTAACTGAAAAGACAAACTGATGCTGAAAACACGGATAATCACCGCCCTGGTCCTCTTGGCGGTCTTGCTGCCGGTTCTGTATCTGAATTATTTCCCCGCCTTCGCCGTGATCGCCACGGCGTTCTTCGGCGCCGCGGTCTGGGAAAGCTTCCGCATTTTCAAAAATCGCCAGGCGCTCCTGATTGCCGCCGTCTGGACTGCCGCCTTCGCGTATACGTTTTTTGTCGGTAACGGCATGGCGCAGCTCAATTTCTGGTTCGCCCTGTGCGTGGCCATCTGGCTGATCCGCTTCGTGCCCTCGCTGGCGACGGGCTTGCCGCCCACCGAAGGCCTGGGCAATACCTTGCTCAGCCTGGTGTATCCGGTGACCATCGTCGGCTGCTTCGTCGCCATCATCGCCTTGTTCCTGCATAGCCCCCTGTACCTGCTGTCCGTCATGGCCCTGGTGTGGATCGCCGATATCGGCGCCTACTTCTCGGGCAAGGCATTCGGCAAGCGCAAGCTGGCACCCAGCATTTCCCCAGGAAAATCATGGGAAGGCGCCATCGGCGGCGGGATCGCCGTGCTGCTCATCGCTGCCATCACCATCGTCGCCGCGCCATCGCTGCCGGTGCTGCAAGACACCTTCGCCGTGCAGCTGCAATTGCGCCGCGGCTGGCTGGTGGCCTTGCTGGTGCTGCTGCTGGTCGTCGCGGCCAGCATCGTCGGCGACCTGTTTGAATCCCAATTGAAGCGCCGCGCCGGCATCAAGGACAGCAGCAACCTGCTGCCTGGCCATGGCGGTGTACTCGACCGTATCGACGCACTGATCCCGGTCCTGCCATTTGCCGCCCTCGTGGCCAGCTGGCTTTAAGGAAACTCATGCAATACATCACCATCCTTGGCGCGACCGGTTCGATCGGCGTGTCCACCCTGGACGTGCTCGCGCGTCATCCCGAGCAATACAGCGTGTATGCGCTGAGCGCGCATAGCCGCGTAGCCGAACTGGCCGCGCAGTGCCTGCAGTTCCGTCCGCAGCGCGCCGTCGTCGGTACGGCAGACGCCGCCCTTGAACTGACGCGTTTGCTGCGCGGGCAGGGCGTCGCTACGCAGGTCGAGTACGGCGTGGAAGCCCTGTGCGCCATCGCCAGCGCACCGCAGGTGACGGGTGTGATGGCGGCCATCGTCGGCGCGGCCGGTCTGGCGCCCACCCTGGCGGCGGCACGCGCCGGCAAGAAAGTATTGTTGGCCAATAAAGAGGCGCTGGTCATGTCCGGCCAGCTGTTCATCGATGCCGTGCACGATAACGGTGCCGTGCTGCTGCCCATCGACAGCGAGCATAACGCCATCTTTCAATGTCTGCCGCACGCGCATGGCCGCGCGCCAGGCGCCGCGGGTGTGGCGAAAATCGTGCTGACGGCTTCCGGCGGCCCCTTCCTCACGCGCGACGTCGAGACGCTCGACGCGGTCACGCCGGACCAGGCGTGCAAGCATCCGACCTGGGCCATGGGACGCAAGATTTCCGTCGATTCGGCCACCATGATGAACAAGGGTCTGGAAGTGATCGAAGCGCACTGGCTGTTCGGCGCACCGGCCGAGCAGATCGAGGTGCTGATCCATCCGCAAAGCGTGATCCATTCGATGGTGTCGTATATCGACGGTTCCGTGCTGGCCCAGCTGGGCAACCCGGACATGCGCACGCCGATCGCGCATGCGCTGGCCTATCCGCAGCGTATCAACTCTGGCGTGGCGCAGCTGGACCTGGCGCAAGTGGCCACCCTGCAATTCGAACGTCCCGATTTCCGCCGTTTCCCCTGCCTGGCGCTGGCGTTCGACGCCCTGCGCGCGGGCGGTACGGCGCCGGCCCTGCTGAACGCGGCCAATGAAGTGGCCGTGCAAGCCTTCCTCGACGAGCAGATCGGCTTCCGCCAGATCGACAGAGTCATCGCGCACGTGATCGAGACGGTACCGCATGGCGCCGCCTCGAGCATCGAGGCCGTGATGGAGCAGGACCGCCTGGCCAGAGCTGCCGCGCACGCGTATATCGCCCAAAGGCTGGCTGCATGACGCTCATTACCACCTTGCTGGCTTTTATCGTCGCGCTCGGTTCACTGATTACCCTGCACGAGCTGGGCCACTATCTGGTGGCGCGCTGGTGCGGCGTGAAAGTGCTGCGCTTCTCGATCGGCATGGGAAAAGTGGTGTATTCGCGCAAGTTTGGCAAGGACCAGACGGAATGGGCGATTTCCGCGTTGCCGCTGGGCGGCTATGTGAGCATGCTCGACAGCCGCGCGCAAGACCTCAGCGACTTGCCGGAAAGCGAATTGCGCCGCGAATTCACGCGCCAGAGCGTGTGGCGCCGTATCGCCATCGTGGCCGCCGGCCCGCTGGCCAATTTCCTCGTCGCCATCGTACTGTACGCGGGCCTGTTCATGCATGGCATCGAAGAGCCGTCGAGCAAGCTCGGTCCCGTGGCCGAGCAAACGGCCGCCTACGCGGCCGGCTTGCGCAGCGGCGATACGGTTGAAACGGTGAATGGCAAGGCCGTGGCCAGCTGGTCCGAGCTGCGCTGGGAACTGATCCAGGCCACCCTCGACAAGCAGCCGGCGCGCATCGAAGTGCACCGTCCCGACCGTGGCCAGCAGGAAGCGACCTTGCCGACGGCCAGCCTGACGGAGACGGACCTGGAAGGCGACGTGCTGGGCAAGCTGGGCCTGACCCTGGCCCGTTCCGCGCCGACCCTGATGGAAATCATGCCCGGTGGCGCCGCCGCGCGCGCCGGCCTGCAGAAAAACGACCAGATCCTGGCCATCGACGAGCAGCCCGTGCACGACGTGGCGGCCGTCATCGCCACCCTGAGCCAGGCGCCGGGCCGGACCTTGCAATTGCAACTCCTGCGCCAGGGCCAGGACCTGACCTTGCCCATTACGCCGGAGGCCGTGCCGGGTGCGGGGGCAGAGGGAGCTGTAACAGTTGGTAAGATCCAGGCAAAGCTGGGGCAGGTGCCGGATATGATCAGCGTGGCCTCCGGACCGTTCTCTGCCGTGGGCAAGGCGTCCACCAAGGTCTGGGACACCAGTGTCATGAGCCTGAAAATGCTGGGTAAGATGGTTACCGGCCAGGTCTCGCTGAAGAATGTGACGGGACCCATTACCATCGCCGATTACGCGGGCCAGACGGCGCGCACCGGCCTGGTAAGCTACCTGAGCTTCATCGCCTTCATCAGTATCAGTCTGGGCGTGATGAATTTGCTACCCATTCCTGTTCTGGATGGCGGGCATTTGCTGTATTATTCGCTGGAAGTTTTGACCGGACGCCCCTTGCCGGAGCGCGTAGGCGAGATTGCCCAGCGCCTGGGGATCGGTTTGTTGCTGACCTTGATGGTGCTTGCCGTCTTTAATGACGTGTTGCGATTGCTGAATTAGGGCGGTGGTTGATGCCATTGCGTGAGTCGCACAAGCAATCTTTTGTGTATGTTGTCCATTGATTTACCCATTGAATAACCCCAATGAAATTACATTCTGCTCGTTTTGCCTTGCCTTCCTTTCGTCGCAGCCTGATCGGCGCCGCCGTCATGGCCTTCTGTGCCGGCCATGCGCTGGCCGTCCAGCCATTTACTGTCAAGGACATCCGGGTCGAAGGGATCCAGCGTACTGAAGCGGGTACTGTTTTCAGCTACCTGCCGGTGCGCGTCGGCGAAACGTTCTCCGACGAGAAGAGTATCGCCGCCATCAAAGCCCTGTACGCGACGGGGTTTTTCAAGGACGTGCGCCTGGAAGTCGATGGCGACGTGCTGGTGGTGCTGGTCGAGGAGCGCCCGGCCATCGCTGCCGTGGAATTCACGGGCACCAAGGAATTTGAAAAAGATGTGCTGGTCAAGGCATTGAAGGAAATCGGCGTCGGCGAAGCGAAAATTTTCGACAAGGCATCGGTCGACCGCGCGGAGCAGGAGCTCAAGCGCCAGTATCTGTCGCATGGCCTGTACGGCGTGAAGATCACCACCACCGTCACGCCGATCGAGCGCAACCGCGTCAACGTGGTGTTCGCCGTCGACGAGGGCGACGTGGCCCGCATCAAGCAGATCAACATCGTCGGCAACAAGGCCTTCACGGACAAGGAACTGCGCGAACAGCTGGCCCTGAACACGGGCGGCTGGTTCAGCTGGTACACCAAGGCCGACCAGTATTCAAAGACCAAGCTGACGGGCGACATCGAGTCGCTGAAGTCCTACTACCTGGACCGTGGCTATATCGAGATGCAGGTCGACTCCACGCAAGTGTCGATCACGCCCGATAAAAAAGACATTTACCTGACGATCAATATCACCGAAGGTGAAAAGTACAAGATCGCCGGCACCAAGTTCGAAGGCGAGATGTTCGGCCGCGAAGAAGAGCTGAAATCCCTGAACCTGATGCGCGAAGGCGAGATTTACTCGGGCGCGCGCCTGACGGCCACGAACAAGCGCATCCAGGACCGCCTGGCCACGTTCGGCTATGCCTTTGCCAACGTCAATGCCAATCCGGAAATCAACCGCGACAAGCATGAAGTGGGTTTTACTTTCTTCATCGATCCGGGCAAGCGCGTGTACGTGCGCCACATGAATATTGCCGGCAACACCACCACGCGCGATGAAGTCATCCGCCGCGAATTCCGCCAGTTCGAATCGTCCTGGTACGACAGCAACAAGATCAAACTGTCGCGCGACCGGGTCGACCGCCTCGGCTACTTCAAGGACGTGACCATCGACACGCCGGAAGCGCAGGGCACGACCGACCAGGTCGACGTCAACGTGACGGTGGTGGAAAAACCAACGGGTAACTTCCTGATCGGCGGCGCCTTCTCGCAATCGGAAAAATTCACCCTGTCGGCATCGATTTCGCAGGCCAACTTCGCCGGTAGCGGCAACACGGTCGGCATTGAACTCAATACCAGCCATTACAGCCGCACCATCGCGTTTTCGCAAACCAATCCGTACTTCACGGACGATGGCATTTCGCGCAGCTTTGAAGTTTACCTGCGTACGACGGAACCGCCGGCGCTGAACATCGGCAGCTACAAGATCAAGCAAACCGGTGGTCGCGTCAGTTTCGGCGTGCCATTCTCGGAAGTCGACACCGTCTTCTTCGGCATCGGCGCCGAGCGCTCGCGCATCGAAACCGACATCACCAGCCCGGTCCGCTTCAAGCAGTACGTGAAAGACAATGGTGGCCCGTCCGACGGTATCGGTTCGGCTACCACCAATTCCATCCCGTTGACGGCGGCATGGCAGCGCGACAGCCGCGACAGCGCCCTGACGCCATCGATCGGTCGCTACCAGCGCGTCAACCTGGAGGCTGACCTGATCGGCGACCAGAAGTACTTCCGTGCCATCTATGAACACCAGTATTTCCGTCCGCTGTTCAGCAAGGTCACCCTGGCGCTGAAAGGCGAGCTCGATTACGGCCACGGCATTGGCAATCACGTGTATCCGGTCTTCAAGAACTTCTACGGTGGCGGCATCGGTTCGGTGCGCGGCTACCTGAGTTCCTCGCTGGGCGCGGTCGAACCGAGCACCAACGATGCACTGGGCGGCGCTTCGCGCCTGATCGCTAACGCCGAGCTGCAGATGCCATTCCCCGGTTCGGGCAATGACCGCAGCTTGCGCTGGTTCGGTTTCCTTGACGGCGGCCAGGTCTACCAGGAAGGCGAAAAAATGCGGATCTCGCAATTGCGCTATTCTGCTGGCTTGGGCATCAGCTGGATTTCACCGGTGGGCCCGCTCAAGCTGAGCTATGCCAAACCGCTGAACGCCAAGCCGACGGACCGCCTGGAGCGCTTCCAGTTCCAGATGGGCACCGGTTTTTAACCGGCCATCTGAACCGGGGCGACAGCTTTTACCTTTTGACCATGGAGTATCATGAACACCGCATCCGCTACCCTGCCCAAGTCCCTTGCCGTGATCGCATTGTGCTGGAGTTCGCTGTTGCCGGTGCAGGCGCAGGCTCAGGAGTCGAAGATCGCCTGGATCAGCAGCGAACGTATTTATAACGAATCGAGGCTGGCCAAAGCGGCCAGCGCCAAGCTGGCCGAAGAGTTCCGCTCGCGCGAAAAAGCCGTGCAGGAACTGGGCAGCCGCTTCAAGGTGGCCAACGAAGCCCTGGAAAAGGACATGCCCACCCTGAGCGAGGCCGAGCGCGCCAAGCGCCAGCGCGAGTTCTTCGAGCTGGACAAGGAGCTGCAACGCCGCCAGCGCGAATTTCGCGAAGACCTGAGCCAGCGCACGAACGAAGAGCGCAGCGCCATCGCGGAAAAAGCCAACACCATCATCCAGCAGATGGCGCATATCGAAGGATATGACATCGTGCTGCAGGAAGCCCTGTGGGCCAGCCCGCGCATCGACATTACCGACAAGGTCTTGAAGGCGCTGGACAAGTAATAGTAACGGTTTCAAGCCTGACAGTGCCGTAGCGAGCGGATGTGAGTTGTGGTTGAGAAGCGGAGCTGTGCTAAAGCACAGTGAGCATCGGAGACCGCAAATCGCGCCGCGCAGTAGGCATAGTCAGGCGTTTTTATAAGGGTATATCGATGGGCACTCGACTAGGAGAATTGGTCGAACGCTTCGGTGGTCAATTGGCGGGCGATCCCAACCTGGAAGTCACAGGGATCGCGCCGCTGGCCGACGCCGGCGCTTCGCACATCAGCTTTCTCAGCAATAGCAAATTTCGCGCGCAGGCCGCCCAGAGCGGCGCTGCGGCGCTGATACTCACGCCGGCCGACGATGCGCTGATCGGTGCCGGGTACGCCGGCGCGCGCATCGTCACACCGAATCCCTATGTGTATTTCGCGCGCGCGGCGCAGTATTTCGCCGCCCTGCATGAGATCAAGGCGCCAATCGGCATCCATCCGGGCGCCTTTGTCGATGCCAGCGCGCAGGTCGATGCCAGCGCCTCTATCGGCGTGCACGCGGTGATCGAGGCCGGCGCCATCGTCGGTGCCGGCTGCGTCATCGGCCCCGGCTGCGTGGTGGGGCGCGACGCCGTCATCGGCGCGGGCACGCAATTGCTCGCCAACGTAACCTTTCATGCGCGTTGCGTGATCGGCCAGCGCGGCATCATCCATTCCGGCGCCGTGATCGGCACCGACGGATTCGGCTTCGCCAACGAAGGTGGCGTGTACATCAAGATTCCGCAGACGGGCAGGGTGGTGATCGGTGACGATGTCGATATCGGCGCCAATACCACCATCGACCGTGGCGCACTGGCCGACACCATCATCGAAGATGGCGTCAAGCTCGATAACCAGATCCAGATCGGCCACAACTGCCATATCGGCGCACACACGGCCATGGCCGGCTGCGTCGGCGTAGCCGGCAGCGCCATCATCGGCAAGTACTGCACCTTTGGCGGCGCCGCCATGGTGCTCGGTCATTTGACGATCGCCGACCGCGTCCATGTCGGCTCGGGCAGCATGGTTTCGCGCTCGATCGCGGAACCGGGTCAGTACACGGGTTTTTATCCGCTGGCCAAGAATGCCGACTGGGAAAAGAGCGCCGCCATCGTGCGCAACCTGTCAAGCATGCGCGAGAAGATCCGCACGCTTGAAAAAACAATTAAAACACTGACCACGCAAGACGAAAAATGACTACTGAAAAAAAGACCCTCGACATCCTGGCCATCAAATCGCTGCTGCCGCACCGCTATCCGCTGCTGCTGGTTGACCGCGTGCTAGACTGGGAAGCGAACAAAACCATCACCGCCATCAAGAACGTGACGGTCAACGAAGAGTTCTTCCAGGGCCATTTCCCGCACAAGCCGGTCATGCCTGGCGTGCTGATGATCGAAGCGCTGGCGCAAACGGCGGCCTTGCTGTCGTTCCTGTCGATGGGCGTCAAGCCCGACGAAAATTCGGTGGTGTACTTTGTCGGCATCGACAATGCGCGTTTCAAGCGTCCTGTCGAACCGGGCGACCAGCTGAAGATGGATGTGGAAATCCTGCGCGTCTCGCGCGGCATCTGGAAATACAAGGCAGTCGGCTCGGTCGACGGCAAGGTCGCGCTGGAAGCGGAATTGATGTGCACCATCCGTAGCGCGCAGGATGCGAGCCAGTCTGCGAGCCAGCCAGCGGGGCAGTGATATGGCGGCCATCCACTCTACGGCAGTCATCGATCCGAAGGCTGAGCTCGACAGCTCGGTCGAGGTGGGTCCGTACACCATCATCGGTCCGCACGTGCGCATCGGTGCTGGCACCAAAGTTGGCCCGCACGTGGTCATCGACGGCCACACGACGATCGGCAGCGACAACCATCTGTTCCAGTTTTCTTCCATCGGCGCGCAGCCGCAGGATAAAAAATGGGCGGGCGAGGCGACGCGCCTGGAAATCGGCGACCGCAACACCATCCGCGAATTCTGCACCTTCAACACGGGCACCGTGCAAGGTGGCGGCGTGACGCGCCTGGGCAATGACAACTGGATCTCGGCGTATGTGCACCTAGCGCACGACTGCCTGGTGGGCAACAACACGATTTTCTCGAACAATGCCCAACTGGCGGGCCACGTGGAGATCGGCGACTGGGTCATCATGAGCGGCTTCGCCAATGTGCACCAGTTCTGCAAGATCGGCGCGCACGCCTTTGTCGGCATGAGCACCAGCCTGACGCAGGACGTGCCGCCGTTTGTCCTGTTGAATGGCAATCCGGCACAGGCGCATGGCGTCAATATCGAGGGCTTGAAACGCCGCGGCTTTACGCGCGAGCAGATCAACGGCATCCGCGCCGCGTATAAACTCATCTACCGCTCAGGACTGACCCTGGAAGAATCCAAGGCAGCCCTGTTCGAAGAAGAGCAGGCCTCGTCGCCCGAGGTGGCGCAACACATTCGCGCCATGCGCGAATTCCTTGGCGTGGCGTCGCGTGGCATCGTCCGCTGACCATTCCAGCGGCCTGCCGGTCGCCAACGTCGCCATCGTCGCCGGCGAGGTGTCGGGCGACCTGCTGGCCAGCCGGCTGCTGTCTGGCCTCGTGCCGCAGCTGCCCGGCACGCGCTTCCACGGCATCGGCGGCGAGCATATGGCCAAACAGGGTTTTGTTTCCGACTGGCCGCTCGACAAGCTGACCGTGCGCGGCCTGTTCGAGATCATTCCCCGCTACCGCGAAATCAAGGGCATCCAGAACGCGCTGCGCGATCAGCTGCTGGCGGAGCGTCCCGCCGTCTTCATCGGCGCCGACTATCCCGGCTTCAACCTGGGACTGGAACAGCAACTGAAGGAAGGCGGCATCCCCACCGTGCACTACATCGGGCCGCAGATTTGGGCCTGGCGCGGTGGACGCATCAAGAAAATCATCAAGGCTGTCTCGCACATGCTGGTGATCTTCCCCTTCGAGGAAGAGATCTATCGCAAGGCGGGCGTGCCCGTCACCTATGTCGGCCATCCGCTGGCCGAGATGATTCCCCTGCAGCCCGACGAAGCGGCCGCGCGCCGCGCCCTGGGCTTGCCCGAGGACGCCAACGTGGTGACCCTGATGCCGGGCAGCCGCATGGGCGAACTCAAATACAATGCGGTGGCGTTCGTGGCCGCCTGCAAGCTGCTGCTGGCGCGCGACCGCTCCTTGCGTTTCGTCGCACCCATGGCCGGCGAGAAACAGCGCCAGTATTTCCTGCAATTGATAGCAGAAGCTGGCTTGCAGGACGTCGAGATACTGCTCACCGATGGCGGCTCGCACACGGCCATCTGCGCCGCCGATGCGGTATTGGTGGCATCTGGCACGGCATCGCTGGAAGTGGCGCTGTACAAGAAGCCCATGGTCATCGCCTACAAGATGATGCGCGCCTCGTGGGAAATCATGCGCCACATGGGCTACCAGCCGTGGATTGGGCTGCCAAACATCCTGGCGCGCGATTACCTGGTGCCCGAGCTGCTGCAAAACGCGGCCAGCCCCGAGGCCTTGGCCGAGTCCATGTGGCAGCAGTTGAGCGACGTGCCGGGCCGTTTGCGCCTGGTGCAGCGCTTCACGGACATGCACCACAGCCTGCTGCGCGACAGCGCGCGCGAGAGCGCCAACGCCGTCATGCAAGTCATCGCCGCCAACCGCAAGTAACTCCGATCACCGCTTCAAGCGCATTACCAACCAAAGATTCAACGTGAAAAATATCTATCCCGGCCTGTTTGACGACTTGCCATTCTCGCTCGATGAAATCATCTGCGGCGTCGACGAGGCAGGCCGCGGTCCGCTGGCCGGCCCCGTGTTCGCCGCCGCCGTGATCCTCGACCCGAACCAGCCGATCGACGGCTTGCGCGACTCGAAAAAGCTCAGCGAGGCCAAACGCGACTTGCTTGCGCCGCAGATCAAGGCCAAGGCCCTGGCCTGGGCCATCGCCGAAGCGTCGGAAGAGGAAATCGACCGCCTGAACATTTTGCAGGCGTCGATGCTGGCCATGCGCCGCGCCGTCGAGGCGTTGGCTACCGTGCCGACCCTGGCCCTGATCGACGGCAACCGCTGCCCCGTGATGCCGATACGCGGCATGGCCATCATCGGCGGCGACGACAAGGTCGATTCGATTTCCGCCGCCTCGATCCTGGCCAAGACGGCGCGCGACGCGGCCCTGGTGCACCTGCACGCGGCCTATCCCGAGTACTGCTTCGACCAGCACAAGGGCTATGGCACCAAGCTGCACCTGGAGCGCCTGCACCTGCACGGCGCTTCGCCCGTACACCGCCGCTCGTTCGCGCCCGTGCGCAACGTGATCGCCCTGTTCGGTGGCCAAGAGGTGGTGGCATGAAGACGATTACCTCGCGCGACAATGCGCAATACAAGGAGCTGCTGAAACTGGCGGGCAGTTCGCAGGCGCGCCGCAAGTCCGGCCGCACCTTGCTCGATGGCGTGCACCTGTGCCAGTCGTACCTGCAGCTGCGCGGCATGCCGGAGCAGTGCATCGTCAGCGAAAGCGCCTTGCGCAATCCGGAAGTGATGGAGATCGTCGGCCAGCTGGAAAGCCAGCGCGCGCACGTACTGGGCTTGCCCGATGCGCTGTATCACGCGGTGAGCCAGGTCGAACACGGCGTGGGCGTGATGTTCCTCATCGAGACGCCGGATCGGGCCGTCACGCAGCCTCTGAGCGTGTCGGCCGTGCTGCTCGATAACCTGCAGGACCCGGGCAATGTGGGTTCGATCCTGCGCAGCGCCGCCGCTGCCGGCATCACGCAGGTGTACTGCAGCGCGGGCACGGCCTTCTGCTGGTCGCCAAAGGTGCTGCGCGCGGCGATGGGCGCGCACTTCGTGCTCGACGTCTTTGAAAATGTCGATCTGGCGGCACTGGTCGCCGACGCGAAGGTGGCGACACTCGCCACCAGCGGCTATGCCACCCAGCGATTGTACGACGTCGACTTGCGCCAACCCGTCGCCTGGCTGTTCGGCCATGAAGGGCAGGGCGTGGCCGACGACCTGCTGTCGATGGCGACGCACCAGGTGGTCATTCCCCATCTGGGCCAGATCGAATCGCTGAACGTGGCCGCCTGCGCCGCCGTCTGCTTCTTCGAGCAGCTGCGCCAGGGCCAGGCCTGAACAGGGTCGCCATGTCTTTCCCTGTGCTTGCCGACGGTGCCGCACGTGACGAGGCCTGGTGGCGCCAGGTCGCCGCGTTGTATCCCGCGCCGCCGGACGCGATCGTCAATCTTGAACATGGCTATTTCGGCGCCATGGCCGCGCCCGTGCAAGCGGCCTTCGAGCAGGCCGTGCGCTACACAAATGAGCAGCTGAGTCCCTTCGTGCGCGGCGAATTCACGCGCACGCATGTGGATATTGTGCGCCAGCGCGTCGCCGCGCTGATCCACGCCGAGCCGCACGAAATCCTGCTGACGCGCAGCGGCACCGAGTCCATGCAGGTGCTGATCACGCAATACCATGGCCTGGCGCCCGGCGATACCGTGTTGTGGAGTAATCTCGATTATCCGGCCACGCGCACGGCCATGCGCTGGCTGGCGCAGCGCCGTGGCGTCACCAGCACGCAAGTCACATTGAGCTTGCCCATCAGCGATGACGAGATCATCGCCCGATACGCGCAAGCCATGCGCCAGGCCGTCAGGCCGAAATTGTTGCTGCTGTCGCAGGTGACGCCTGCGAATGGCCAGCAGTTGCCGCTGCGCGCGTTGATTGCGCTGGCGCGCGAACACGGTATCGATGTCGTGCTCGATAGTGCCCATGCCTTGGGGCAGGTGGCGCTCGACGTGCGGGCGATGGATGTCGATTTTGCCGGTTTTAATTTACATAAATGGCTGGGTGCTCCGCCGGGGCTGGGTTTTGTGTATATCCGCGCCGCGCAGCTGCACAAGATCGAGCCGCATTTCGGCGACGATGATTATCCATTGGACGATATCCGCTGTCGTCTGCACATGGGCATGCCGCCGATCAGCGCCATCCTGGCCGCGCCCGCCGCGCTGGACTTTCATGAACGCCTGGGCGGCACGCCAGCCAAGACGGCACGCCTGGCCTGGCTGAGGGATTACTGGGTCAGCCGCGCCGCGCAACTGCCTGGCGTACGCCTGCTGTCGCCGCTCGATGCGCTGCGCGGCACGGCGCTGGTGGCGTTTGCCGTCGATGGCATGGACGCACGCGCGCTGCAACAGGCCTTGCTGCAGCGTTTTGGCGTCTTTACCGTGCAGCGCAATATCGGCGACATGGACGTCGTGCGCGCCACGGTGGCCGTCACCACCACCACCGCTGAACTGGATCAACTGGTCGCCGCGCTGACGGTGCTGTCCAGCGAGGCGAATACCTGACAAAACCGACGCGCAGCAGGTTTGGTCAGGCGTTCTAGTAATCGCGGCGGTTCGGCTTGATCTCCTGCAGGATCGTGGTGGAAATTTCTTCGATCGACTTGGTGGTCGAGGAGAGCCAGCGGATACCTTCGCGTTTCATCATTTTTTCTGCCTCGTTGACCTCGTAACGGCAATTTTCGATGGCCGCATACTTGCTTCCAGCGCGTCTTTCGTTGCGTATTTCCGACAAACGTTCGGGCGTAATGCTTAATCCGAAAATTTTATTCTTAAATTCCAGCAGGGCGGAAGGCAGCTTGTCGCGCTCGAAATCGTCGGGAATCAGCGGATAATTGGCCGCCTTGATACCGTATTGCATGGCCAGGTACAGGCTGGTCGGGGTCTTGCCAGAGCGCGAAACACCCACCAGAATGACATCGGCCGAGGACAGGTTCTTGTGCGACTGTCCATCGTCGTGCGCCAGCGAATAGTTGATCGCCTCGATGCGATTTTTGTATTCTTCGCTGTCGACGATATTGTGCGAGCGCCCGATGGTGTGGGTCGACATCACGCCCAGTTCCTGCTCCAGCGGGGCGACAAAGGTCTGGATCAGGTCCATGTGCATGCCGCTGGACTTGCGGATCACGGCCGACAGGTCGTTCTTCACCAGGGTGGAGAAAATGATCGGGCGCTGGCCATCGCTGACGAAGGCTTCGTTGATCTTGCGCGCCGCCTCGTAGGCCTTGTCCATGGTATCGATGAAGGGCAGGCGGATCTGGCGGAAACGCAGATCGAACTGCGTCAGCACCGAGTGGCCGAAGGTCTCGGCGGTGATGCCGGTACCGTCGGAAACGAAGAAGACGGTGCGGGCCGCGGAGGGCAGGGGGGGGCGTGGATCTTGTGTCATGGGTTTTCGATCAAGATTGTGCGTCGTCAATTTGCGCCGCACAAGGTAAAATGGCTGCAACGGTAATGATTGTGCTGCACGACGCCAAGAATAACAAGAAGACTGTCCGTGCACCGCGCGTAAAGATTTCTATCATCAGTAAGGGTGTCATTATGACCAACGCAGTATCGCAACAGCAGGAAGACAAGGACGCGGTGTATGTTGCCTCGTTCGAGCATTTGCGCATGACGGATGTCGAATCCGTCGGCGGCAAGAACGCCTCCCTGGGCGAAATGATCAGCCAGCTGGCGGAAGCCGGCGTGCGCGTGCCCGGTGGCTTTGCCACCACGGCGCAGGCATTCCGCGATTTCCTGTCGTATAGCGCCAACGGCGGCTTGCCGCTGGCCGAACGCATCGCCCAGCGCCTCGTCGGGCTGAACATCGATGACGTGCGCTCGCTGGCGCAAGCCGGCGCCGAGATCCGTCAATGGATCGTGGAAACGCCATTCCAGCCACGCCTGGCTGCCGAAATCGACCAGTTCTACGCCAAGCTGGTGGCCGATTCCGATACCGAAATGTCGTTTGCCGTGCGCTCCTCCGCCACGGCGGAAGACTTGCCGGACGCGTCGTTTGCTGGTCAGCAAGAAACCTTCCTGAACGTGGTCGGCATCGACAACGTGCTCGACGCCATGAAACAGGTGTTCGCCTCCCTGTACAACGACCGCGCCATCTCGTATCGCGTGCACAAGGGCTTTACGCATGCGGAAGTCGCCTTGTCGGCCGGCGTGCAGCGCATGGTGCGTTCCGACCTGGGCGCGGCCGGCGTGATGTTCACCATCGACACGGAGTCGGGCTTCAAGGACGTGGTCTTCGTCACCTCCAGCTATGGCCTGGGCGAAACCGTGGTACAGGGCGCCGTCAATCCCGACGAATTCTATGTGCACAAGCCGATGCTGGAAAAAGGCAAGTCGCCTGTGATCCGCCGTAATATCGGCTCCAAGCTGCTGAAAATGGAATTCACGAACGAAGCGAAAGCTGGCCGTTCCGTGAAAACCGTCGACGTGCCCGTCGAAATGCGCAACCGCTACTCGCTGAACGACAGCGAAGTGGTGGAGCTGGCAAAGTACGCCGTCATCATCGAGAACCACTACGGCCGTCCGATGGACATCGAGTGGGGCAAGGATGGCCGCGACGGCAAGCTGTACATCCTGCAAGCGCGTCCTGAAACCGTCAAGTCGCAGCAAAAGGCGACCGACGTGCAGGAACGCTTCAAGCTGAAGAGCACCGGTACCGTGCTGACGTCGGGCCGCGCCATCGGCCAGAAGATTGGCGCCGGCCCCGTGCGCGTGATTCACGACCCGGCCGACATGGAACGCGTGCAGCCAGGCGACGTGCTCGTTGCCGACATGACGGACCCGAACTGGGAACCGGTCATGAAGCGCGCTGCGGCCATCGTCACCAACCGTGGCGGTCGTACTTGCCACGCAGCAATTATTGCGCGTGAACTCGGTGTGCCGGCTGTCGTCGGCTGCGGCAACGCCACCGACGTGCTGAAAGACGGCACCTTCGTCACCGTGGTGTGCTCCGAAGGCGATGAGGGCAAGATCTACGATGGCTTGCTGGAAACGGAAGTGTCGGAAGTGTCGCGCGGCGAATTGCCGAAGCTCGACACCAAGATCATGCTCAACGTGGGCAATCCGCAACTGGCGTTCGACTTCCAGTCCGTGCCGAATGCCGGCGTGGGCCTGGCGCGCCTGGAATTCATCATCAATAACAATATTGGTGTGCACCCGCGCGCGATCCTGGAATACCCGAACATCGATGCCGACCTGAAAAAGGCCGTGGAATCGGTGGCGCGCGGTCATGCTTCGCCGAAAGCGTTTTATATCGACAAGCTGGCCGAGGGCATCGCCACCATCGCTGCTGCATTCTGGCCGAAAAAAGTCATCGTGCGCCTGTCCGACTTCAAGTCGAACGAGTACAAGAAGCTGATCGGCGGTTCGCGCTATGAGCCGGACGAGGAAAACCCGATGCTGGGCTTCCGCGGCGCGGCGCGCTACCTGTCGGCCGACTTCTCCGAAGCGTTCAACATGGAATGCGAAGCGATGAAGCGCGTGCGCAATGACATGGGCCTGACGAACGTGGAAATCATGGTGCCATTCGTGCGCACCCTGGGCCAGGCCGAGAAAGTCATCGACCTGCTGGCGAAAAATGGCCTGAAGCGCGGCGAAAACGACTTGCGCGTCATCATGATGTGCGAAGTGCCATCGAACGCCATCCTGGCCGACCAGTTCCTCGACCATTTCGACGGCTTCTCGATCGGTTCGAACGACCTGACCCAGCTGACCCTGGGCCTGGACCGCGATTCCGGCATGGAATTGCTGGCCGCCGACTTCGACGAACGCGATCCAGCCGTCAAAGCCCTGCTGTCGCTGGCCATCAAGGCTTGCCTGGCGCGCGGCAAGTACATCGGCATCTGCGGCCAGGGTCCTTCGGATCACCCTGACTTCGCTGTCTGGCTGATGGAGCAGGGCATCGAATCGATGTCCCTGAATCCCGACTCGGTGATCGACACCTGGCAAAAGCTCGCTGCGCTGAAAGCGTAAGCGTCTGCCCTCTGAAAACCCGCTGCCGCTCACCTGGCAGCGGGTTTTTTTACGCCTGCCATGCGGCGCACGGCAGTATTCGATGGGCTTGCGCCAGATCAGCTAAAATGATTCCACCAATACATTGAAACGGGAGTTCTCATGGCAAGCAAGAAACCGAGCAAAGTTGCAAAGATCGACATCGGCATTTCCGAGGCGGACCGCGCGAAGATCGCGGAAGGCCTGTCCGGCCTGCTGGCCGACAGCTATACCCTGTACCTGATGACGCATAATTTTCATTGGAACGTCAAGGGACCGATGTTCAACACCCTGCACCAGATGTTCATGACGCAATACACGGAGCAGTGGGGCGCGCTGGACCTGATCGCCGAGCGCATCCGCGCCCTAGGCTATCCGGCGCCGGGTACCTACAAGGAATTCGTCAAGCTGGCCTCGATCAAGGAAATCGACGGCGTGCCGCCGGCGCTGGACATGGTCAGCCATCTGGTGGCGGCGCAGGAAGCGACCGCGCGCACGGCGCGCCGCTTGTTCCCGCTGCTGGAAAAAGCCAATGACCAGCCGACGGCCGACCTGATCACGCAACGTCTCGATTTGCATGAAAAGACGGCGTGGATGCTGCGCAGCCTGCTCGAGGAATAAAAGCCTGGCCGGTGGCGCTAATTCGCCCCCGGCTATTGACGCCATCAGGAATTGCGTTAGACTGTTTGCATATAGGTGTTTGGCAAGAAGAATATCAGGCAGCATTGCGCATTAAACCCCGTCGCTTATATAGGCTGCGGGGTTTTTTATTTTTGGAATCGCAAGAGTGGAGGCATCATGGCTGAATGGGTAGGCTGGTTCGTGGCAGCTGGCGCGGTATTGATCCTGGAACTGTTTACGGGCACGTTTTATTTGCTGATGATCGCCATCGGTATCGGTGCTGGAGGACTGGTGGCGCTGGCGGGCGGCAATGGCAGCTGGCAGGCCATGACAGCCGCCATCGTCGGCGTAGCGGCCACGCTGTTATTGCGGCGCAGCCGTTTTGGCAGGGCGGGGCGGCGCGATGCGGCACAGGATCCGAATGTGAACCTGGATATCGGCCAAAGCGTGGCGGTCGCGCATTGGGTCGATGGCGCGGCGCGCGTCATGTATCGCGGCGCCTTGTGGGATGTGGAACTGATTCCCGGCAGCGATACGCAGGCCGGTCATTACACCATACGTGCCGTGCGTGGCAGCCGTTTGATTGTTGGATAACCTGGAGAGTAGATTATGGAAGTAAGCATCGGAAGCATGTCGCTGATCTTGTTATTGCTGGCATTGGTATTTGTCTTCAAGACGGTCAATGTGGTGCCGCAGCAGCATGCCTGGGTGGTGGAGCGCCTGGGCAAGTTCCACGCGGTATTGGGCCCTGGCCTGAATATTGTCGTGCCTTTCGTCGACCGCATCGCTTACAAGCACGTGCTCAAGGAAATTCCACTCGACGTGCCGCCGCAGGTATGCATTACGCGTGACAATACGCAATTGCAGGTCGATGGCATTCTGTATTTTCAGATTACCGATGCCATGCGTGCTTCGTATGGCTCGTCGAATTATATTGCTGCCATTACGCAGTTGGCACAAACGACCTTGCGTTCGGTGATCGGTAAAATGGAACTCGACAAGACATTTGAAGAGCGCGACCATATTAATACGGCCATCGTGAATGCGATCGATGAATCGGCGGCGAATTGGGGTGTCAAGGTATTGCGTTATGAAATCAAGGATTTGACGCCGCCCAAGGAGATCCTGCATGCGATGCAGGCGCAGATTACGGCCGAGCGCGAAAAGCGCGCACTGATTGCCGCTTCGGAGGGGCGCAAGCAGGAGCAGATCAATATTGCCAGCGGTGAGCGCGAAGCGAACATTGCCCGCTCGGAAGGCGAGAAGCAGGCATCGATCAACCGCGCCGAAGGCCAGGCTACGGCCATCGTCGCGCTGGCGCAAGCCAGTGCCGAAGCGCTGCGCCAGGTGGGCGCCGCCATCCGCGAGCCGGGCGGTGAAGACGCCGTCAACCTGAAAGTGGCTGAACAGTATGTGGGCGCGTTCGCGCAATTGGCGAAAACGAATAACTCGATTATCGTGCCGGCCAATCTGGGTGATATCAGTGGCTTGATCGCCACGGCGATGCAGGTGGTGAAAACGCAGAAGCCGAAAGGCAGCGTGACTATGCCATGATTACCTGATTACCTGACTTGCTGGGTGAGTAGCAAGCTTGTAGCAAGGTTTTTTCAATACTGCCCGCTGTCTAGCGGGCAGTTTGCATTTGTGTCGCCTGTAATATGTGGCGGCAGGGCTGGAGTATCGGCGGCTGAATGAATTACGTTGAAAATATTTTCTTCATGCTATGCTGTGCGCACTTTCAGAATTATGTGTTGTCATGCGGCGTTTATTTCTTTGGTTGGCGTAATCTCTGCCACGCAGGATGCCGGGTAGCGTTTGCAGGCGATGCACGATTGGCGATAGTATTGGGTCCGTGTATATTTTGAATTGCAATTTATAATTACTATAAATTGCAATGAAACAGAAAGTACTGCAAAATAAATACAGCCGATGGCGCTGTATTGAATCGCAGCCGCACAAAGCAATGGCGCTTGCGCAGACAGTCCATGCGCGATGCCCGCTCCCCGTGATTGGAGGCTTGCAGTGCTTGAAAACCCGGGAAGTAGGGGTTTTGGTAAAAGAATTGTAAAAAACCACCAAATCTCAAGAAAAAACACCTCAGTCGCGTTACAATTGGATAGAATTTAACTGTTCAGTTATATTTTTCAACTCACACAAGGAAATATCATGGATCTGTCGAACTTATCCCTGTCCGAGCTGCGCACCTTGCAGGACGACATCAAGAAGCAAATGAAGAAACGCGAACAGGATGACCTGTCCAAAGCGCGCGAGCAAATCCTGGCGATTGCCCAGAGCGTCGGCGTTTCCGTAAAAGACCTGGTTGGTACAGGGATTCGCGCTAAAACGGGCACGGTTGCTGTTCGCTATCGCAATCCGGATGATGCGACGCAGCAATGGACTGGCCGTGGCCGTCAACCGAAATGGGTCAAAGAGTGGACCGATTCGGGTAAGTCGCGCGATCTGCTGAAGGTGTAATCCTGAAGGTTTAAAAACCGTTCATTCGGATGCTTGTCCTGTGGAGTGGTACAGGTGTAGTACAAGGCAGCTTGCAAGCATCCGGAACTTTGTTGATTCTCTCTCGTTGGCCAGCTCGGTCAAGCTGATTTACCTCGGCTTATCTCCATGGTATTTTTATCAATGCCAGTCTTTTTTCCCGCCTTATCTCATTCCCTCCCTGTTTTAATCCTGCCACGCCGCGCTTTTTTTCCGTTTGTTGTAGATAGTGGCAAAATAAAACCCGGCATATAGCCGGGCTTGTTGATACGCTCGCAGCACGCTGCGCGTGGTGCCGGATCAGCGGCGGTGCGACTTCATCGCCGCCTGCACTTCGCGCGCGCCATCGCGGTCGCGCTCGGCTGCCCGCTTGTCGTGCTGTTTCTTGCCCTTGGCCAGGCCGATTTCGCATTTCACGCGGCCGCCCTTGTAATGCAGGTTGAGCGGCACCAGCGTATAGCCGGAGCGTTCCACCTTGCCGATCAGTTTATCCATTTCCGTACGGTGCAGCAGCAGCTTGCGCGTGCGTACGGCTTCCGGGTGGATATGGGTGGAGGCGGTCGGCAGGGCGCTGATATGCGCGCCGAACAGGAAGAGCTCATCGCCGCGGACGACGACGTAGGCTTCCTTGATTTGTACGCGGGCGTCGCGGATGGCTTTGACTTCCCAGCCTTCCAGCACGATGCCGGCTTCGTAGCGATCCTCGATAAAGTAGTCGTGGAAGGCTTTTCTGTTGTCTGCTATGGTCATGAGATGGTAAATGTGCGCGGGTCGGTTAAACTACTGTCTCGCGCAAGCGCGATCAAATCAAATGTATCCAACATCATAGCAAATGGTTCTTCAATGGCAGTAGTACATAAATCAGTTTTTCTCGGCTATAGCGCCGAACAAATGTTCGCGCTGGTGGCGGCGGTGGAGGATTATCCCAAATTCCTGCCCTGGTGCGGTGCGGTCGAGGTTCGCGAGCGGGGCGAGAACACGGTTGTCGCCAGCGTGGGCATACATTACCACGGCGTGCGCCAAAGCTTCACCACGTCCAACGAGAACGTGCCGCCAACCTCCATCAAGATGAAGCTGGTGGACGGTCCTTTCAAGACCCTCGATGGCGTGTGGACCTTCAAGGCCCTGCGTGAAGATGCCTGCAAAATCGAACTGGACCTGCACTACGAGTTTTCCAGCCGCGTGCTCGAACAGATCATCGGCCCCGTCTTCGGCATGATCGCCAACAGCATGGTCGACTCCTTCTGCAAGCGCGCGGAGACTGTATATGGCTGAGGCTACCATCGAGGTGCAAGTTTGCTACGCCTTGCCCGATAGCAGCTTCCTGCGTTCCCTGAACGTGCCTGCAGGCACCACCATCGAGCAGGCGGTGGCGCAGAGCGGCTTGCTGCAGGCTGTCCCTGGCATCGACCTGGCCATCAATATGGTGGGTATCCATGGCAAGAGAAAGCCGCTCGATGCCGTATTGCACCAGCATGACCGGGTGGAAGTGTATCGCCCCTTGCAGGCGGACCCGAAAGAGGCGCGCCGACGGCGTGCCAGCGGCAAGCCTGCGAAGGGTTGAGCGGGCAGGGCGGCGGCGTGACCGCTGTCTGGCGAGCGCGATCTTTTGCTATGTTCAAATATCTTTTCTATGCTGCAAGGACGGAGGGCGCTTTTTTCTGTATAATCTGCTTTTGCGCCAATAGGAAATGCTATGCGTCTACTTCAAAAAGCACTCACATTCGATGACGTGCTGCTCGTCCCAGCCTACTCCAACGTTCTGCCCGCCGATACGTCCCTCAAAACTCGCCTGACCCGCAATATCACCCTGAATATTCCCTTGCTGTCCGCAGCCATGGATACGGTGACGGAAGCCCGTCTGGCGATCGCGATGGCCCAGGAAGGCGGCATCGGTATCATCCACAAGAATTTGAATCCGAAGGACCAGGCACGTGAAGTGGCCCGTGTAAAACGTTTCGAAGCTGGCGTGCTGCGCGATCCGATCACGATTCCGCCGGACATGAAAATCCGCGACGTGATCGCGCTGACGGAACAATACGGCATCAGCGGTTTCCCTGTCGTCAAGGGCAAGGAAGTGGTCGGTATCATTACCAACCGCGATTTGCGCTTTGAAAAGGAACTCGACGCGGAAGCCTCCGCCAAGATGACCCCGCGCGAAAAACTCGTCGTCGTCAATGAAGATGCCGACACGGCCGAAGCCAAGCGCCTGATGAACAAGCACCGCCTCGAGCGCGTGCTGGTGGTCAACGACGCGTTTGAGCTGCGTGGCCTGATCACCGTCAAGGATATCCAGAAGTCGACTTCCCACCCGTTCGCGTCGAAAGACAGCCAGGGCAAGCTGCTGGTCGGCGCTGCCGTCGGCGTCGGTGCCAAGGATGAAGAACGCATCGACCTGCTGGTCGCCGCTGGCGTCGACGTGCTGGTGGTCGACACGGCCCACGGCCACTCGCAAGGCATCCTGGACCGCGTACGCTGGATCAAGACCAAGTACCCGCAAGTGGAAGTGATTGGCGGCAATATCGCTACCGCCGCCGCCGCCAAGGCGCTGGTGGAGTACGGCGCCGATGCTGTCAAGGTCGGCATCGGTCCTGGCTCGATCTGCACCACGCGTATCGTCGCTGGTGTGGGCGTGCCGCAAATCACGGCCATCTCGAACGTCGCCGAAGCACTCGAAGGCACGGGCGTGCCATGTATCGCCGACGGCGGTATCCGCTTCTCGGGCGATATCTCGAAAGCGCTGGCCGCTGGCGCCTCGACCGTCATGATGGGTTCCATGTTTGCCGGTACGGAAGAAGCGCCAGGCGAAGTGATCCTGTATCAGGGCCGCAGCTACAAGTCGTACCGCGGCATGGGCTCGCTGGGCGCGATGTCCGATGGTTCGGCTGACCGTTATTTCCAGGACGCCACCATGAAGGCCGACAAGTTCGTGCCTGAAGGTATCGAAGGCCGCGTGGCCTACAAAGGCAGCGTGCTGGCGATCATCTTCCAGCTGGTGGGTGGCGTGCGTCAATCGATGGGTTACTGCGGTTGCGCCACCATCGACGAACTGCGCGAGAAAGCGGAATTCGTGGAAATCACCTCGGCCGGCATGCGCGAGTCGCATGTCCATGATGTGCAGATCACGAAAGAAGCACCTAACTACCGTTCAGAGTAATTAGCGACAGACCAGACCGGCGCCTAGTGCGCCGGTTTTGTAATGACCTCAGATAAAGTCCCCATCATGCATTCTAAAATCCTCATTCTCGATTTCGGTTCCCAAGTCACCCAGTTGATCGCCCGCCGCGTGCGCGATTCCGGCGTGTTTTCCGAAGTCTTCCCGTATGACGTCAGCGACGAATTCGTGCGCAACTATGGCGCCGCCGGCGTGATCCTGTCGGGCAGCCACAATTCCACGCTGGACGGCGATTCGCCGCGCGCGCCGCAAGCCGTGTTCGAGCTGGGCGTACCCGTGCTGGGCATCTGCTACGGCATGCAAACCATGGCGGCCCAGCTGGGCGGCAAGGTGGAAAACGGCCTGGTACGCGAATTCGGCTACGCTGAAGTGCGCGCCCGCAGCCACACCAAGTTGCTCAACGGTATTGCCGACTTCGTCACCGACGAAGGCCACGGCATGCTGAAAGTGTGGATGAGCCACGGCGACAAAGTGCTGGAAATGCCGCCAGGCTTCAAGCTGATGGGCAACACCCCGAGCTGCCCGATCGCCGCCATGGCCGACGAAGAGCGCCAGTTCTACGGCGTGCAATTCCACCCGGAAGTGACGCACACGGTGCAGGGCAAGGCCATGATCGGCCGTTTCGTGCATGAAATCTGCGGCTGCAAATCGGACTGGAACATGCCCGACTACATCAGCGAAGCGGTAGAAAAAATCCGTGCGCAAGTCGGTACGGATGACGTCATCCTGGGCCTGTCCGGCGGTGTCGATTCGTCCGTGGCCGCTGCCCTGATCCACCGCGCCATCGGCGACCAGCTGACCTGCGTCTTCGTCGACCACGGCCTGCTGCGCCTGGACGAAGGCAAGATGGTGATGGACATGTTCGCCAAGAACCTGGGCGTGAAAGTCATCCGCGTCGATGCGGAAGAGCAGTTCATGGGCCACCTGGCCGGCGTCAACGACCCCGAGCAAAAGCGCAAGATCATTGGCCGCGAATTCGTCGAAGTCTTCCAGGTCGAATCGGGCAAGCTGGTCAACGCCAAATGGCTGGCGCAAGGCACGATTTACCCGGACGTGATCGAATCGGCGGGCAAAGGCAAGAAGGGCCAGACCATCAAGAGCCACCACAACGTGGGCGGCTTGCCGGACACCATGAAGCTCAAGTTGCTGGAACCCTTGCGCGAACTGTTCAAGGACGAAGTGCGCAAACTGGGCGTGGCCCTGGGCTTGCCGCATGACATGGTCTACCGCCACCCGTTCCCGGGCCCGGGCCTGGGCGTGCGCATCCTCGGCGAAGTCAAGAAAGACTACGCCGACCTGCTGCGCCGGGCCGACGCCATCTTCATCGAAGAACTGCGCAACACGCCGTACGAGCCGGTAGTGGTTCCTGGCTTCGATCAGGACAGCGTGCCGACCAACTGGTACGAAGCAACCAGCCAGGCCTTCGCCGTCTTCCTGCCCGTCAAATCGGTGGGCGTGATGGGCGATGGCCGTACCTATGAATACGTGGTTGCTCTGCGCGCCGTGCAGACGCAAGACTTCATGACGGCCCACTGGGCGCACCTGCCGCACAGCCTGCTGGGCAAGGTATCGAACCGCATCATCAATGAAGTACGCGGCATCAACCGCGTCGTCTACGATATCTCGGGCAAGCCGCCGGCGACGATCGAGTGGGAATAATCTTCCATCCGGCGGCCTCTGGCACAGCCGGATAGATGGATGAGACCAAGCCCCTGATTTATCAGGGGCTTTTTCTTTTTCGGGATACCTGGTCAGGCAAGCCCTGGTAACGCCGGGCAGGTTCTTTTAATGGCACCCCAGATGGTATCGCTGCTGTTGGTATACCTTGCAACAAGCTTGTGGCGCCGATTGAAATGCTGGGTATATACGTCATTCAGTTGGCGCATGCCCTGCGACAGATTTGCCTCGACCGTTTCAACGAGCAGATGATAATGATTGCTCATCTGGCAGAAACTATGCACGACAAAATGGTACCGTTCACACGTCAGCGCCAACACTCCTTGGCAGGCAATGGGGTCAGTATCATCCCGGTAAATTGTGCCACGCCGGTCTCCGCGCCTCCGTGGAAAAGGGCGGTATAATTATTTTACAACGTTGGCAAACGACGCTTGGCGTTTATTCAGAATGGTGCGAAGTACCGACAGTCCCGTTTTCGCGGAAGCAACAATCATGGAAATAAATCGACTTCATCGCGGCCGCCTGCTTGACCACATACAGCTTGTGGTACGCGATCTTAAGGCAAGCGAAAATTTTTACAAGGCGGTCATGTCCGTGTTGGATATACCTGTTTTCAGCACCGAAAGCGATTACTTCGTGGCCGATGAACTTGTCGTATCCTCCTCAAACAGCGTGACAGCTTCGGGCAAGTTGACTGGGCGGCATCATCTAGCTTTTCAAGCGAAAGATCGCGCGACGGTTGATGCCTTCTACAACGCTGCGTTGGCGCACGGAGGGTACGACAATGGCCCACCAGGCGTGCGGGCCTACCATCCTGGATATTACGCTGCCTTCGTACTCGACCCCGATGGGAATAATATTGAGGCCGTTTACCAAGGAGTAGCAAAGCGCAGCGCGCCGTCAGTTACCCTTGATTTCTAAACTTTTTTCGCCATGCCCGTTGCGGAGAAGTGTACGACAAACCGGCAATAACGGATTTTCCAGGTGAGGGTATTTTGAGAGGTATCGGTAACTGAATGGTTTGGAACGCACCGAAAAATCAATGGCTTAGCGACTTCATTGAGCATAGAGTGAGTTTTCCGCGGAAACTCTGCATGTCGGAATGACTGAATAAGTTAGAGCCCTGTTTTTACGGGGCTTTTTTATGCGGCCCGCCGCCCTGCAGAAGTACGTTGAACGCGAACAAGCGCCGAGGGCATTTGCTCGACGCTATTTTTACGCAAGGTCTTTTTCGGCTGCGGAGACAGCAGTATTTTTTAATTTATTAAAAAACAAAATTTCATATTAAAATTCCTGCTTGGTCGCCAAGTTGGCACCAACTTGGCTTGTTCACAAATCACTGACACGGCGATTCTTGCCGCTGTTTATCGTATGTTGACATTCAGCTTGCGGCCGCCGCGACAGCCTTCAAGCCCAGTACCGGACAGGGAGCGATGATGCAATTGAAGACCCCCGGCGTGTATATCGTCGAGCAGGATGCATTTCCCAATACGGTCATCGAGGTGCCCACGGCGATACCGGTGTTTCTCGGCTACACCGAGAAGGCTGCCGACGGAGCTGTTGCCAAGGCCGGCATTCCCACCCGTATCGGCTCGCTGGTGGACTATGTGCGTATCTTCGGCGGGCCACCGGTGCCGAGTTTTTCGCTGGCCCCCGGCACCGACCAGAAGACCTTCACCGCCGCATTGGCGCAGCGGTTTTTCCTTTACCACGGTGTGAAGCTATACTTCTTGAACTGCGGCGGACCGGCCTACGTGATATCGGTGGGAACCTTTGCCAGCGTCCAGGCGAATGGCATCCAAGCCTCGGATTTTATGCCGGAGCCTGATCCCGCCGGCGTCAGGGAAGCACCGTTCGATGTCTTGAAAAAAGTGCTGGATGTGACGCTGATCGTGGCGCCGGACAGCGTCTTGCTCGCTAGCGCGGACGATTGCTACCAGTTCTGGCAGGCGGCGCTCCAGCATTGCGGCAGCATGCGGAGCCGCATGGCGCTGATCGACATCCATGGCGGCGGCACGCAGCGTAGCTATGACCCGGACGGTGATGTTATTTCCGGCAAGATGGATGGCTTGCGCGAGAAAATCGGCAGCAATTTCCTCAACTACGGCGCGGCCTATTATCCGTGGCTCAATTTTGATGTGGTCGACGAAGGCAGCATCACCTACGACAGCCTGCAAGACGCAGGGCTGGCGGTGCTGGCTGACGCTCTCAAGGCCGAACTGGCGGCGATGAAGCCGCAACCCTCCGCGCAGATGCAAGGCAATATGAACACCCTGTATGCCGCCATCCAACATCGGCTGCCGGTCGACGCCGTTCCGTTGCCAGCCGGCACGCAAAGCCGCACGGCGGAGATTGCGCGCTGTCATGACCAGCTTCGGCAGGTGAGTCCCCTGTACCAGCGCGTGGTGGCCGACATGCTGACGCTGGCCAACCAGTTGCCGCCGGCCTGCGCCATGGCTGGCGTGTACGCGCGGACGGATGAAAGTGCTGGCGTGTGGATGGCGCCGGCCAACACCAGCATCATGGGGGCGCTCTCGCCGATGGTGGAGATCTCGCATGACGACCAGGAGGATTTGAACATGCCGCTCGACGGGCGGGCGGTCAACGCGATCCGCACCCTTCCCACGCGTGGCCTGGTGGTGTGGGGCGCGCGCACGCTCGATGGCAACAGCGATGACTGGCGCTACGTCAACGTGCGCCGCACGCTGATCATGCTGGAGCAATCGATCAAGAACGCGATGCTCGCCTATGTCTTCGCGCCCAACGTGGCCACGACCTGGGTGGCGGTGCAGAACATGATCTCCAACTTCCTGACCAGCCAGTGGCAGAGCGGGGCGCTGGCCGGCGCCAAGGCGCAGGATGCGTTCAGCGTGCAGATCGGTCTGGGCAGCAGCATGAGCGGCGACGATATCCTGAACGGTTATATGCGCGTGTCGATACGCGTGGCATTGCTTCATCCGGCCGAATTCATCGTGCTGACATTCCAGCAGCAACAGCAGGTTTCCTGATCGCTTATCGAGGAGTTATTGTGATGGCAGGTGAAGCGCAAGACCCAGGCATATGGCCGCTGGGTGGCAAGACCGGCCTGGTGTCGATGACGGTCACGTTGAACGGGCATGCCATGCCGGATGACTATGCAGTCGAAAGCATACACGTCACGCGCGAGATCAATCGCCTGGGCACGGCACGCATCGTGCTCGCCGACGGCGATCTGTCCACGGGGGGATTCGAGCTCAGTACGGCAGACACGCTGCTGCCCGGCGTGACGGTGGAGGTCGCAATAGGCTACCACCCGAACATCAGCACCGTCTTCAAGGGCATCATCGTCAAGCACGGCATGCGGATAGGCAGACAGGGCGGCTCGCAGCTGGTGCTGAGCTGCGCCGAGGTCGCCATCGGAGCGCCGGAGCAAGCCGACAACAGCTGCGTACTGCTAGTCGCCTATGGCGAGTCGATCCTCGCGTTCCATGCCGAGACGGATGCGCGCAACGGTGTGCGCGGTACGGTGAGTTTTCCGGGCAATGCGCTGGCGGTACCGGGCAAGACTCTCGAACTGGCCGGACTGGGTGGGCGCTTCGACGGCGACGTGTATATCGCCCGTGTGGAGCACACGCTGGAACAAGGTAACTGGATGACCGAGGTCACTTTCGGCTTGCCGCCACGCTGCTTCGCCAGTGACAGCGCGCAGGTGCATGCCCCGGCCGCACCGGGCTTCATGCATACGAACACGTTGGCCATGTCGAAGGACGGCGTGGCCCTGTGCGGCAAGACCCGGCTGTCCCTCGGCGCCGACGAGGACATCGAGATCACGGCCGCCAAGGCCCTGGAGGCCGAGCTGGCCTGGCTGGATGCCGTCATCGCGGCGTCGATGGCGCAGTATTTCCAGCGCGCCGACGCTCCTCGCATGCCGGAGCCGCCCACCTTGCCGGCGCACGCGCCGTATGCCTTGGCGTTGCGCAAATGGGGGCTCAGTGCCGAGGAGCGGCTGGTGCTGATTCTCGCGCTGGCGCCGCATGTGCGTCCGCAGGCGCTGGACAGCTTCCTGATTCGCAACGCCAGCCTGGATTTGCCGTTCAGCGAGTTCGGCGGGCAGGGCGGCAGCCACCGGGGCTTCTGGCCGACCGCCGAGACCGCGTCATTTCTGCTGGCCGGGGACCGGCTGGCGGCACGCATGGCCACGCATCGCCTGTTCGGCGCTGGCGCGCCGCTGCGCAGGCTTGGCTTGCTGGCATGGGACGAGTGGCCAGCCGACGGCGCTGCTCCCCGGACCCTGCTCGGTCATCCGCTGCAACTGGGACGCGAGGCGCTGTCGTTGCTGGTCACCGGCGAGTCTTGCCAGCCCGACTACGACGGCGGCTTGCCGGCCCGGCGCCTCAGTACTACCTTGGACTGGGACCAGCTGGTGCTGGCGCCGCAGCTGCAGGATAAGGTGGACGAAATCCGCGCCTGGATCGAACACCGCGACACGCTGCTGCGCGGCTGGGGGCTGGAACGGCGCATCAAGCCGGGCTTTCGCAGCCTGTTTTATGGCCCGCCCGGCACCGGCAAGTCGCTCACCGCTGCGTTGCTGGGCAAGCAGAGCGGCTTGCCGGTGTACCGCATCGACCTGTCGATGCTGGTGTCGACATACGCCGGCGAAACGGAGAAAAACCTGGCGCGCGTGTTTGAGCAGGCCGGGCAGCAAGACTGGATCTTGTTCTTCGACGCGGCCGATGCACTGTTCGGCAAGCGCGGCGCCAACGAGGACGTGGCCCGCCTGTTGCAGCGGATCGAGGATTTTCCCGGCGTGGCCATTCTGGCGAGTAATCTCAAGGTCAATATTGCCGAGGCCTGCGCGGGGCGCTTCCAGTCGATGCTGCATTTCCCGATGCCCGGCCGCACCGAGCGCCTGCGGCTATGGCAGGGCGCCTTCGCGCCGCCATGCCGGCTGGCGCCGGACTGTGCGCTCGATGCGCTGGCCGATGAATTTGAACTGAGCGGCGGCGCCATCATCAACGTGCTGCGCCACGCGGCGTTGGCTTGCCTGCGTCGCGGCAGCGAGGAAATCGGCATGGACGACGTACGCCAGGGCGTGCGGCGCGAGCTGCGCCAGGACGCTTGCCTTCCCCTTGCGGAGAAACGATGTTAAGGCAGAGCGTTTCCTGAACTCTCCAATGGCAGTCGCAAAACTGCCGGCGATACATGCATCGACTACGCTGTCGTCTGCCCCAGGCTGACCAGGCGAGCCAGCGTCTCCTGTGCGTTCATTGACTTGGCCAACGAAACGGCAGTCATGCCGCGGCTGTCCACGGCATCGATGCGCGCGCCGTGTTGCAGCAGCAGGTCGAAGATGGCCAGGCGGTTGAACATGGCGGCCATCATCAACGGTGTCTTGCCGTCCGGGCTGGCGCCTTCCACGCTGGCGCCGTGCCGCAGCAGCAGTTCGGCGATCTCCAGGTAGCCCTTGTAGGCCACGCCGGCCAGCGGCGTCTGGCCCTGGTCGTTGGGCACGTTGGCGTCGGCGCCCGCTTCGAGCAGCAGGCGCGACGTTTCCAGGTGGCCGAGGTAGCTGGCCAGCATGATCAGGCTGTCGCCTTTTTCGTTGCGGAAGTTGACGGGTACGCCTTGCGCGAGCATGGCGCCCAGTTGCTGCGTGTCGCCTTCGCGCACCAGGGCAAACAGGCCCTGGATGAATTCCAGCGTTTCGGCATCCATCGTTGCCGGGATTTTTCGTGCATCGGTGTTCATCGTGATCTTTCCGCGAAGGTTGGCCATGCCAGCAGTCTACTATGCGGCCGGCGCCAGCGCCTTTTGCCGCGCGGCCAATGCGGCGCCGATGAAGAGGGCGATGGCCGAGGCGATCAAGCCCCGCTCCAGTCCTGCCGGGCCGTCGGCGATCCAGCCGACCGCGATGGGGCCGACGATCTGGCCTAGGGCGAACACCGTCGTGTAGGCCGTTATGCCGGCCGTCCACGATTGCTGCGGCAGATTATGCCGCACCAGGGCCGTCGTCGAGGCCACCACCGACAGGAACACGGCGCCGAAGACCAGGCCGGAGAGGAACACGACGGGCACGTAGCTGGTCAGTGCGGGCAGGATGCTCACCACGCCCAGCACGCCATTTAATATCGCCAGCGATTCGCCGCCCTTGTAGCGGTCGAGCATGCGCGCCCAGATGCGCGACGACGCCACCACCGCCAGCCCCAGCAGGGTGTAGAACACGGTGATGCGCGCGGGGGGCATGCCTTGCTGCTTGAGCAGGGCGATGACGAAGGTCATGTAGCCGATATAGCCGACGCCAAACATGAAGTAGCCGGCCAGGCTGGGGGCGAAATCGCGCCAGGCGAAGCGCCGTGGCGTGTCGAGGGCGCGCGGCGCTTCGCCGATGGCTTTCGCCGGCAGGGCCATGATGGCGGTGGCGAGCAGGCAGGCGATGCCCAGTGCCAGCCAGGGCCATTGCCAGGCATGCGCGGCGCCGTGCTCCTGTGCGGCGGCCAGCGCCGCCGGCACCAGCAGGGCCGACAGCGCAATGCCGAAGCCCGTGCCGCCGTAGTACAGGCCGATGTAGAAGCCGGCGCGCTGGCTGTGCATGGAACCGAGCCGCGCTGCCAGCACGCCGCCGGCGATGAAAATGAAGGCGCTGGCGACGCCCGCGCACACGCGCTGCAGGAACAGGGTGGTCGTATCGCTGACGAGGCCCGACATCAGCATGAAGACGCTGGCCAGCACGCAGCCAGCGATCAGCAAGCGCCACACGCCCAGGCGGCGCATCAGGGCCGGCGTGGCCAGGGCGCCCAGGAAATAGCCGAGCGCATTGAAGGTGTTCATGGCCCCGGCCAGCAGGTACGACCAGCCCAGGTCGGCGCGCATGGGCGGCAGCAGCAAGCCATACGAAAAGCGCGACAGGCCCAACGCAATGGCGGCGCCCAGCGAGAGCGCCAGCGCCGTGGCCAGCGGATGGGCCGGGGAATGATCGTGTGTCGGCATGGCCTGGTGACCCATCTATGTGAAAACGTGCAGTGGAGTTGGCGCCGGGGCGGGGCAGGCCGGCGGGCGAGGTCTGTGAGGGACAGTGGCATAGGGCGCTGACGACACGCTTTTTTACTACTAAGTTAATGAATCTGAACTGGGAAGTCAAGCAGGGCCACACCTGTGTATGGCGGGCAATAGTGCAATCCTTGCCATCGTTACTTTTGGAGAGAATTATAAGACATGCAATCCCATATAATTGCAATTAGGAAATTAACTTGCCTAAATTCAATTTTGCAGGTTGCTCCTGTTCCTCCATATCTTAAGGGCACTATGAACAAGAATAAACCCGGCGCGTTGTTGATTGCAACGCTGATTGGCGCGGCCTTGGCTGGCTGCGCTTCCGAATCCTCGCAAGCCCTGGCTGTCCCCACGGTTGCCAGCGCAGCCCGTCCCTACGTTGGTCCACGCACCCTAATCGCTGTCGGCAAATTCGACAACCGCTCGAACTTCATGCGCGGCATCTTTTCCGATGGCGTCGACCGCCTGGGCAGCCAGTCGAAAACGATCCTGATTGCGCACCTGCAGACGTCCAACCGTTTCAACGTGCTCGACCGCGACAACATGGCCGAGCTCAAGCAAGAAGCGGAATTCAAGAAGCAGGGCCAGAACATCAAGGGCGCGGACTTCGTCGTGACCGGCGACGTGACCGAATTCGGCCGCAAGGAAGTGGGCGACAAACAGTTGTTCGGCATCATGGGCCGCGGCAAGACGCAAGTGGCATATGCCAAGGTCACCTTGAACGTCGTCAACATCGCCACCTCGGAAGTCGTGTACTCGGCTGGCGGCGCCGGCGAATACAGCTTGTCGAACCGCGAAGTGCTGGGCTTTGGCGGCACTGCCAGCTATGACGCCACCCTCAACGGCAAGGTGCTGGACTTGGCCATGCGTGAAGCGGTCGAGCGCCTGGTCGCCGGCGTCGAAGCGGGCGCATTGCGCAAACAATAAGGTATCCCATGAAAACAATGATGAACAAGGGCGCAGCCCTGCTGGCCATGCTCGCCTGTGCCGCCCTGACCGGTTGCGCCACGCAGTCGAAAACCCTGTACCAATGGGAAGGCTACCAGCCGCAAGTGTACGAATACCTGAAAGGCGAAAGTCCGGAGCAGCAGATCGCTGCCATGGAAAAAGACCTGCAAGTGATCGCTGCGAAGGGCAACCATGCGCCGCCGGGCTACCACGCCCACCTGGGCATGCTGTACTCGATCGCGGGCAAACCGGAGCAGGTCGCCGCGCAATTCGAAGACGAGAAAAAACTCTTCCCCGAATCGACGCCGTACATGGACTTCCTGTTGGGTAAATTGAAAAAAGGCGAGAAATTATGATGTCGCGCATGTTGAAAATGGCCTTGTGCCTGGGTCCCGCCATCTTCATGGTCGGTTGCGCCACCAAGCAGGCCGCGTATGACTATACGGCCTTCAAGGCGGCCAAGCCCCGTTCCATCGTGGTCTTGCCGCCGTTGAACAACTCGCCCGAAGTCAATGCCGGCAACAGCGTCTACGCGCAAGTGACTTATCCGCTGGCCGAAGCGGGCTATTACGTGCTGCCGGTGGCCGTGGTCGGTGAAACCTTCAAGCAGAACGGCTTGACGAATGCCGCCGATATCCACGGTGTCGATGCGAAAAAGCTCAACGAGATCTTTGGCGCCGATGCGGGCCTGTATGTGACGATTTCCAAGTACGGCACCACGTATGCCGTGATCGACAGCGTGACCGTGGTGTCGGTCGATGCCAAGCTGGTCGACCTGAAGACGGGCGCCTTGCTGTGGCAGGGCGCGGCCAGCGCTTCGAGCAACGAAGGCAATAACAGCGGTGGTGGCGGCCTGATCGGCGCCCTGGTGACGGCGGCGGTCAAGCAGATCATCAACACCAGCACCGATGCCAGCCATCCTATCGCCGGCACGGCGAATGCGCGCTTGCTGTCGGCCGGCGTGCCGAACGGCTTGCTGTACGGCCCCCGTTCGGAACGCTACCTGGCGCAGTAATCTTCCAGTAAGCTGCCGCGTAGGCCCTGCATCCGACAGGGCCTGTTGCGGGCTGTGCCAGGCGAGCGCCGCCGCATCGTTTGCAGTGATGACCAGCGCCAGAGGAAATCGCGGACTCGTCGTCCGGCGCTGTTTTTCTTGAGTCCGGCCAGATCCAGAGCAGGGAGCAAACGATGGTTACGCAAATTAACATCAGCAACAACGTGGAATCGGACGAAATGCGAGGCAAGACCGCGCTGGTGTTCCTGAAACCGCAGAACCCGCAGAGCAATTACCAGATTCCTGCCTGGCAAGTATTGACGGGTGTGCCTGGCCCCATCGAAGCGTTCGTCTACAACCATCAAATCCCGCTCGACGTGTACAGCCATGGCGCCGGCGATAACATGAAGATGACGCCGGAGCGCCAGTCACAGCAACCGCAGGCCAGTCTGACGCCGCAGCCGGGCGGCGCGATCACCAAGATCAATCCCTACCTCCAGTTCGACAGCGACTGGTACGTCAACGCCAGGCCCGTCGTGACCATGCAGCCTTCCGATGTGCATGCGGCCACGACGCAATCCGTGGTGCCGGCCACGGCCACCGAAGGGGACGTGACCTTGAACCGCAACCAGGATCTGTAAGACGTCGACTGCGGCACCAGCTACAGCGCGGACCCTGGCGCTGCTCACACGTCGACGGCCAGGTCGTCGAAGTCGGCCAGGGTGCCGCCCTTGGCGATCAGCTGTTCGAAACTTTGCCGGCGGCGCAGGTCGATATCGGTATTGCTGACGGATGGTGCGCAGTCGGAGCCCCTGTCAACCGTGGCTTTTCACTGCGTGGCCCTGGCCGACACCGTGTATGCGCCAGCAGGTGACGCATGGGAAGAAAAGGACGATGCGGCCATCGAAGCCGAGTTCGACCTGGGCATGCGCGCGCTGATCGTGGGGGCGCTTGCCATGCGGGCTTGACCGCGCGCCACACTTGGGTGATGGAAGCGCGAACCCAGTTATCGGCTGGAACTCCGGAATAGCTGAGGGAAGATAAGGACTTGAACAAGGAATGTGATGGAAAATCCTGCCGATTTTGACGTGTGGGGCAGTATTCATGCAGGCATGATGAAAAGCGCCGCAATCTGGACGGCACGGATGCATGCGATCAGTCCCGTTGCGGCATACATGACCGTGCGAGAGGCTTTGCAGGAGCATGGCCATGTGCAGATCGCCGTGCATTGTGGATGGGAAGAGATTGCCCGCTTGCTGCAGGACTTGCCCGCCTTCGTGCAGCCCGGCTCGTGCATCGTCAGCCAGTCCACGTACTTGCCCGCGAAATGCGCCGGCTACTGTGTCAAGCACGGTCTGCATTACGTGCGGCAAACCTGTCCCGTTTGTGACGGGGACCACATCAGCCATGTCATCAATGGCAAGCTCCATGCTGCGCCACGACTGGCGGAATTGCGGGCCGCCCTGGAGGAATGAGCATGCGGGACTGTTTTGCCGCCAGGGCCAGCTTGCGCAGGATACCGAAAAGCCCGCCGGGCAAGCCTGGAACGCTGATCGATGGCGGCGGCCTGTACTTGGGCACAGGCTTTCATTCGCATGCCGATGGCACGCTGACGGCCGTACAGTATGAGGGCGGGGTGGCCATGGGGGCATATATTCCGCCATGCTTTGTGATGCCACCCCATGGCTTCAGTATCGATATCTCCGGCTACACGGAAGACGATGTGGATGGCTACGAGCCGGGCGAACTGCAAAACAACCAGGGTCTCGCGTATGCGTGGGAGCGGCAAAGTTGCATGGACTGCCAGGGGAGTTGAATATGGATGACAGATTGCAAATAACGGCTGCGGCGCTGCGCAAGATGGCCTCTGCGCAGGCGGCTGACTGCCTGATCATGCGATATCCAGTGGATTCGCCCGATTATTGGGAGGTGTTTCAGGTGCTGCCGCATGTGTCGTGGAAGCGGGCGGATCAGATTCGCCTGGCGCAGCAGTATCTGCAGAAAATGCCCTTTGCCAGCGCAAAGCCATATGAAATTTTTGCCGCGCTCATGGCTTTCGATGCCTTGATCGGCGTTTTGCACGCACAGCTTCCTGTTCAGGAGAGCAAGCGCGATCTGCTGCTTTATTATCTGCAACCCGTGCTGGAGGCATCTGCCAGGACGGATGCGCATCGCGAGCGTCTGCGGCTGTTTCTGGCTGACGTCAATTCTCCGCAGGAGGCTGCTTAGGCATACAGGAACATTGGCAACCCTTGCCACTTGGCGCGGATGGCCGCGGTAGCGGAGCCAGTGCCAAGTCGGCTTGCGCCAGCCAAGGTAAGATGTCGCTATTTTGTGCGATTGTGAGGGCCCGGGTGCGCGTGTTGCTGGTGGAAGACGATCCGATGATCGGGGAAAGCCTGGTCGAGGGCTTGCGCGGTGAGTGCTATGCCGTGGACTGGGTGCGCGATGGCCACGATGCGGAGCTGGCGCTGGCCGGCTTCGGCTACGACCTGATGCTGCTGGACCTGGGCTTGCCGGGCAAAGAGGGCATGGACGTGCTGCGCGCCACGCGTGCGCGGGGCGCCGAGTTGCCCGTGCTGATCATCACGGCGCGCGACGGCACGCCGGCCCGCGTGGCAGGGCTCGACAGCGGCGCCGACGATTACCTGGTGAAACCGTTTGACCTCGATGAATTGCTGGCGCGCATACGCGCGCTGCTGCGCCGCAGGGTCAGCCGTTCGCGCTCCGTCATCGAGCATGGCGCGCTGACCCTGGACCTGGCCAGCCACGACGTCACGTTCGAGGGGGAGCTGGTCAAGCTGGCGCCGCGCGAGTTTTCCGTGCTGCGCGCCTTGCTCGACCATCCGGGCAAGGTGGTGTCGAAACGGCAACTGAGCGAAAAACTGTACGGCTGGGATAGCGAAGTGGAAAGCAATACCGTCGACGTGTACGTGTACCAGTTGCGCAAGAAATTCGGCGCGGACTGCATCCAGACCGTGCGCGGTGTGGGCTACAAGATGCGGGCAGCATCTTGATGACGATTCGCCGCCAATTGCTGCTCGGTCTGCTGGCGGCCACCTTGCTGTGCGTGCTCGGTGCCGGCATTTCGCTGTTCCGCTCGCTCCTGGAAGAAGCCAATGAGCTGGCCGATTTGCAGCTGCGCCAGCTGGCCGTGGCCTTGCCCGACGAGTTTGAGCCGCAGACGGGCTCGCCGGTCGCGCAAGAGCCGGAAGAAGCGTTCGTGCTGCAGGCGTGGGACGAGGATGGGCAGCCCTTGCCCATCTTGCCGGACCAAGCGGCACTGCCGCGCTATGCGCTGGCCGGCTTTGCCGATGTCACGTTGCGCGGTGAAGACTGGCGCCTGTACGGCGAGACGCGGCGCGGCCGCTACGTGCAGGTGGCGCAGGCGCAGGCTGTGCGCGACCAGCTGGCCTGGCAAATGACCATGCGCGCCGGCGCGCCCCTGCTGGTGTTCGCGCTGATCCTGGCGCTGCTGATCGTCGCCGTCGTGGGCCGCGCGCTGGCACCGCTGCACCGGCTGGCCGAATCCGTGGCGGGCCGTTCGCCCGACGCACTGACGCCGCTGGCAGCGGACGACATGCCGCCCGAGTTGCGGCCCGTGGCGCTGGCGCTGAATGGCTTGATGCGGCAGTTCGAGGCGGCGCTGACGGCGCAGCGCACCTTTGTCGCCGATGCCGCGCATGAATTGCGTTCGCCGCTGACGGCATTGAAACTGCAGCTGCAGGTGGCCGAGCGGGCCGGCAGCGAGGATGAACGCCGCGTGGCGCTGGCGCGGCTGCATGAACGGCTGGACCGCAGCACGCACCTGGTGCGGCAATTGCTCAGCCTGGCGCGCCATGAAACGGCGCTGACGGCCAGCCAGCTGCAAACTGTTGATCTGGGAGAATTGCTGGAAGCGGCCGTGGCCGACCACAGCGCGCTGGCCGACAGCCGCGCGATCGACCTGGGCGTGGTGGAAACCCTGCCGGCCCCGGCCCCGGTGCTGGTGCAGGCCGATCCCGACGGCTTGCAAGTGTTGCTGAATAACCTGATCGATAACGCCTTGCGCTACACGCAGCAGGGCGGCAGGGTCGATTTGCAGGCGGCGCTGGAAGACGGCCGGCCCCTGCTGCGCGTATCCGACAACGGCCCCGGCGTGCCGCAGCAGCACCATGCGCGCCTGTTCGACCGCTTCTTCCGCCCCGACGGCAACGACGCCTGGGGCTGCGGCCTGGGCCTGTCCATCGTGCGCCACATCGCCGAGCACCACCAGGCCGATATCGCGCTGGCCGACGGCGAGGCGGGGCGGGGCCTGCAAGTGACGGTGCGCTTCCCGCAGCCCGCCTGAATGCAAAAAAGCGGCTGCCGTCGCCGGCAGCCGCTTTTCAGTCACGGGCGAAGCGCTTACGCCAGCTCGGTGATGAATTGCTCGCGTGCAGGGCGCACTTTTTTCAGGTCCACCAGCCAGTCACCTGCGTCGGCGCGGTAGCCGAGCGGCAACATGACGACGGAACGCAAGCCTTTTTCGCGCAAGCCCAGGATTTCATCGACCTTGGCCGGGTCAAAGCCTTCCATCGGCGTCGAATCGACTTTTTCCTGCGCTGCGGCGATCAGGGCCGTGCCCACGCCGATATACGCCTGGCGCGCCGCGTGCTGGTAGTTGGTTTCCGCGTCGCGCTGCGGATACGTGGCCAGGATTTGCTGGCGGTACGCTTCCCAGCCTTCATTCTTGAAGCCGCGCACGGTGTTGACCAGGTCAAAGCGCGCGTTGATGCGTTCTACCGTGTAATTGTCCCAGGCGGCAAACACCAGCAAATGCGAGGCGTCCGTCACTTGCGACTGGTTCCATGCGTGCGGCTTGATCTGCTCGCGCAGGGCCGGATTCGTCACGACGAACACTTCATACGGGTGCAGCCCGCTGGAGCTGGCCGTCAGGCGCACGGCTTCCAGGATGCGCTCGACCTTGTCTTGCGGTACCGTTTTCGTTGGGTCCATTTTCTTGGTGGCGTAGCGCCATTGCAGTGTTTCGAGCAGTGCGGACATGTAAATCCCTTTCATAATGAATAGTTCAGATTGGAAATGATAGCGGATTCAGGCATTTCAAGTGCAAGGGGGCAAAGAATTGGTATAAAGCACCCAGGCATTCTTGTCTACAGGCCAAGCATGGCAAGCTCCACCGCCGGGTAGCGCGCGCCGTGCACGCTGGCAGCTGCGAAGGCCGCGCCGATGGCAGCCAGCTCGGCGTCGCTCAATTCGATCTGCGCGGCGGCCACGTTCTCTTCCAGGTGCGCCACGCTGCGGGCGCCGGGTATCGGCACGATGTTAGTGCCTTGCGCCAGCAGCCAGGCCAGGGCCAGCTGGGCCGCCGTGGCGCCGCGCGCCGCCGCCAGGCGCTGCAGTTCGGTAACCATGTGCGCATTGGCCGCCATCGCCTGCGGCTGAAAGCGGGGCAGGCTGTGGCGGTAGTCGTCGGGCGCCAGTGCGGCGCCGGAGGTGATCTGGCCCGTCAGGAAGCCCCGGCCCAGCGGGCTGTAGGGCACGAAACCGATACCGAAGGCATGGCAGGCGGGCAGCACGTCCGCTTCCGCGTCGCGGCTCCACAGCGAGTATTCGGACTGCACGGCCGCAATCGGATGCACGGCGTGGGCGCGGCGCAGGGTGGCGGCAGAAACTTCCGACAGCCCCAGGTGGCGCACCTTGCCCGCCCGTACCAGATCGGCCATGGCGCCGACCACATCTTCGATGGGCACGGCGGGGTCAACGCGGTGCTGGTACAGCAAGTCGATGCAATCGATACCCAGCCGGGACAGCGAACCTTCCACTGCCTGGACGATGTGCTCCGGGCGGCTGTCGACGCCCGCCATGCGTTCCACGCCCTGGCCATGGGGCAGGATCTTGAAGCCGAATTTGGTGGCCACGCTGACCTTGACCTTGCCGCGCAGCTGCTTCAGGGCGCGCCCTACCAGTTCCTCGTTGGCGTAGGGTCCGTAGACTTCCGCCGTGTCGATCAGGGTCACGCCCAGTTCCACGGCGCGGTGCAGCACGCGCAGCGAGGTGGCCTCGTCTGCGCCGCCGTAGGCAAAGCTCATGCCCATGCAGCCCAGGCCGATGGGGGCGACGCGCAAGCCGGAATTGCCCAGTGTTCTGTGTTCCATTTTTTACTCCTCGTCCAAAAAAAGATGCAAGGAGTATGGATGAAGCAACAGCATGCGATAAGATGGCTAATCCTGCATGCATTACTGAATATTGCTCATGAGTTTTTTTCCTCAATAATGGCTGACCTGAATGAATTGACGGCCTTTGCCGCCGTTGCCCGCCTGCGCAGCTTTCGCCAGGCCGCCCTCGAACGGGGCGTGTCCGCCTCCGCCCTCAGCCACGCATTGCGCACGCTGGAAGAGCGCCTGGGCGTGCGCCTGCTGAACCGCACCACGCGCAGCGTCACGCCGACCGAGGCGGGGCAGCAGCTATTGGCGCGCCTCACGCCGGCCATGCGCGAAATTGACGATGCCTTGCTGGACCTGAGCGCCTTGCAGGATGTGCCTGCAGGCAAGCTGCGCCTGAACGTGCCCCGTCCGGCCGCGCGGCTGTTGCTGGCGCCCATGCTGGCCGGTTTTGTCGCGCGCTATCCGCGCGTGCAGGTGGACGTGGTCACCGATGACGGCATGATCGATATCGTGCGCGATGGTTTTGATGCGGGCATCCGCTTTGGCGAGCAGGTGGCGGCCGACATGATCGCCGTGCCCGTGGGTGCGCCGCAACCGTTCGTGGTGGTGGCGTCGCCCGCCTACCTGGCGGCGCATGGCGCGCCAGCCACGCCGCGCGACTTGCTGAAGCATGCCTGCATAGTCCGGCGTTTCCCCAGCGGGCGCCAGTATGCGTGGGAGTTCGAGCAGGAGGGGGAAGCCGTCAGCATCGCCGTGGGCGGCCCGCTGGTGTTCGACGACGATGCACTGATGCTGCACGCGGCGCGCGATGGCGCGGGACTGGCGTATGTGTACGCGGCCGATGCGCGCGCCGATATCGCGGCGGGGCGTCTGGCGTGCGTGTTGCAGCGCTGCTTGCCGCCGCCGTCCCGTTACTTCCTGTACTACCCGAGCCGGCGGCAGATGCCACCCGTGCTGCGCGCCTTTGTCGACATGCTGCGCGCGCCAGCGATATAGTCAGCCGGCGGCCGGCGGCACACCGCGCTCGACTGGCCACTTGACGGTAAACACGCTGCCGCCCGCCTTGCCGCGCGTGCAGGCCGCGCTGCCGCCGTGCGCGCGCGCGATGGCTTCGACCACGGCCAGGCCCAAGCCGCTGCCCGCGTGCAGGTCGCCGCCATCGCTGTCGCCGCGGCGAAACGCCTCGAACACGTGTTGCGCCAGTTCCTCTGCAATGCCGGGCCCCGCATCCTCGACGCTGAGGTAATACTGGCCGGCCAGCACGCGGGTACGCACGCGCAGCAGACCCGGATGCGCATAGCGGCGCGCGTTGTCGAGCAGGGCCAGCACGATTTGCCGGATGCGCGCCGCGTCGCAGCAGACGGGATGGTCGGACAGGTGCAATTGCAGGCTAAAACCCGCCGCTTCCATCTCTTGCGCCAGCAGGCGGCGCACTTCCTCGATTTCCAGGGTCAGGTCCGTCCACGCCATGCGCAGCTGCATGTGGCCGCTGTCGGCCAGGCTCAGGGTGCGCAAGTCCTCGACCAGGCGACCCAGGTCCTCGACTTGCGCCAGCAGGCTGGAAAACGGTACTTCCTCGGGCTTGAAGACGCCATCGACGACGCCCTGCAAGGTGCCGCGCAGGATGGTCACGGGCGTGCGCAATTCGTGCGCGATGGCCGCATTCCACGTTTCGCTTTCCTTGGCCGCCCGCTGCAGGCGCTCGGCCATGCTGTTGAAATCATCGACCAGCATGGCCGTCTCGCCCAGGCTGCGGTCACCGGCGAAGGCACGCGCGGACAGGTCGCCATGCGCCACGCGGCGCACGCTGTCCATCACGGAATTGATCGGTTTCAAGATGCGCGCCGCCAGCTTGATGGCGAAAAAGGCCGCCAGCAGCAAGCCGAAGATGGTGATGGCGAAGATCCACAGCCACTCGACGGTGCTGGGCGACCAGTCGTCCGGCTCGGAGAGCATGTCGGGATCGATCTTGAAGGCGACGGCAAAGAAGATCCATGAGCCCATCCAGATGATCAGGATGCTGCTGACCATCAGCACGGACATCGACAGCACGATCTGCCGGTTCAGGCCCGTGAAGCGCATCAGTCGCTTTCCAGCCGGTAGCCCACGCCGCGCAGGCTGGCCGGCATGTTCATCACGCCCGATTCTTCCAGCTTCTTGCGCAGCTTGCTGACGTGGCTGTCCACCGTGCGTTCCATCGAAGTGCTCTCGGGCATGCACGACTCCAGCAATTCCAGGCGGCTGCAGACGCGGCGCGGCGTGCGCGCCAGATGCGCCAGCAGGCGGAACTCCGTCAAGGTCAGGCTCAAGGGCACGGGCGCGCCATCGCGCAGGACGCTGGCCACATACGTTTCCTGGTCGATTTCGATGGGGCCGCAGCGCAGGCGCTGGCCGCCCACCGGGTGGTGGCGCACGCGCGAGCGGCGCAGCACGGCCGCCACGCGGGCCACCACTTCGGCTGGATTGAAGGGCTTGATGATGTAGTCGTCGGCGCCCACGCGCAGGGCCGCCAGTTTATCGGCATCCTGGTCGCGCGCCGTGAGCATGATGACGGGCGTTTCGCCGCGCCGCCGCACTTCCGCCAGTACGCCCCAGCCATCGACTCTGGGCATCTGCACGTCGAGCAGCAGCAGGTCCGGCGCCAGCGCCAGGTGCTGCTGCAGCGCTTCCTGGCCATCGAGCGCGAAAGCCGTGCGGTAGCCGTCGCGCTCGAGGTAACCGGCGAGGATGCGGGCGATTTGCGGTTCATCTTCGGCAATCAGGATGAGGGCGGAAGGCGGCGTGGTGGCAAGGAAGGAGGGCTGGCTGGCGCTGTGATGATAGTTCATATAAATAGTCTAGCATTCTTCGCCATCTCCATCGAATCTCCACATTTCTTTGACGGAATATCCACGCAAGGCTTTTATGCTGCGCGTATCTGTCGACCGGACCGCCGGTTGGGATCTGCCATAGAAAAGACCATGCATCCGAGCCACCTCACCAAGAAAAACATGTTGATCGCCGCGGCACTGCTCAGCCTTGCCGCCTGTTCCAAACCCGCGCCGCAAGAAGGCGCGGCGCCGCCCGCCGCTGTCACGGTGCTCAAGCTGCAAGCGGCGCCCGTCGTCCTCAGCGACGAATTGCCGGGCAGGGTGGCGGCTTTCCGCACGGCCGACATCCGCCCGCAGGTGGGCGGCATCGTGCTGCGCCGCCAGTTCGAACAGGGCGCCGAGGTGCAGGCGGGGCAGAAGCTGTTCCAGCTCAATCCCGCGCCATTCCAGGCGGACGTCGATTCGGCCGCCGCCGCGCTGCAGCATGCGGTGGCCACGGCGAACCGCGCCAGCAGCCAGGCCGACAGGTTAAAGCCGCTGGTGGAAGCGGATGCCATCAGCCGCCAGGCATATGACGATGCCGTGGCCCAGCGCGAGCAAGCCGTGGCCACCGTGGCGCAGGCGCGTGCCAGCCTGGCGCGGCGCCGCCTGGACCTGGCCTTTGCCAGCATCGAGGCGCCGATTGCCGGGCGCATCGGCTCCGAACTGGTGACCGAAGGCGCGCTGGTGGGCCTGGCCGACGTCACGCCGATGGCGCGCATCCAGCAGATCGACAAGGTATATGTCGACGTGCGCCAGCCGGCCGCCGCGCTGGCCGCGCTGCAAGCCTCCGGTAACGGAGGCGCGGACAAGCTGCCCGTGACCATCCTGGGCGCCGACGGCCAGCCGCATCCCGTCACGGGGCGCATCCTGTTCTCCGGCATCAGCGTCGATGCGGGCACGGGCGACGCCGTGATCCGCGTGCTGGTCGACAATCCGCAGCGCCAGCTCTTGCCCGGCATGTTCGTGCGCGCCCGCATTGCGCGCGCCGTGCAAGCCAATGGCGTGCTCGTGCCGCAGCAAGCCGTCTTGCGCAGCAGCGATGGCCAGGCGCAGGCCTGGGTGCTCGACGGCACGCACAAAGCCAGCCTGAAACCGATTACCGTGGGCGACGTGGTCGAGCACCAGTACGTGGTCAACGGCGGCTTGAAGGCGGGCGATACCGTCGTCATCGAAGGCCAGGAACGCTTGCAGCCGGGCGCCATCGCCGCGCCGCAGCCGTGGAAGCCGGCTGTCGTGGCAACGGCGGCTGCCGCCAAGGCCCGTTGATGCACACTTTGAATACAATGAAAGCCTAACGACATGCCTCAATTTTTCATCAACCGCCCCGTCTTTGCGTGGGTGGTGGCGGTCTTCATCGTCCTGTTCGGACTGATCGCCATACCGCAATTGCCGATTGCGCGCTTCCCATCCGTGGCGCCGCCCAGCGTCAGCATCAGCGCCAATTATCCCGGCGCCACGCCGCAAACCATGAACGATTCCGTGGTAGGCCTGATCGAACGCGAACTGTCGGGCGTCAAGCACCTGCTGTATTTCGAGTCGTCCACCGATACCTCGGGTTCGGCCTCGATCACCGTCACCTTCCAGCCCGGTACGAATCCGGAAATGGCGCAGGTGGACGTGCAAAACCGCCTGAAAGCCATCGAGCCACGCCTGCCACAAGCCGTGCGGCAAAATGGCCTGACGGTGGAATCGGCGTCGTCCGGCTTTTTGATGATCGTCAGTTTGATTTCCGAGAAGGGCCAGCATGATGAAGTGGCGCTGGGCGACTACCTGGCGCGCAACGTGACGGAAGAACTGCGCCGCATTCCCGGCGTGGGCAAGGTGCAGCTGTTCGGCTCCGAGCGGGCCATGCGCATCTGGGTCGACCCGGCCAAGCTGGTGTCGTACAACATCGCCATGGGCGAGCTGACGGCCGCCATCGCGCAGCAAAATGCGCAGATCGCTCCGGGCCGCCTCGGCGACTCGCCCGCCGTGCACGGCCAGCGCGTCACCATTCCGCTGACGGTGCAGGGCCAGCTGCAAACGCCGGCCGAATTTGCCGCCATCGTGCTGCGCGCGAATGCGGATGGCTCGAAAGTGACCATCGGCGACGTGGCCAAAGTGTCGCTGGGGGCGCAAAGCTTCAACTTCAGCATCCGCGAAAACGGGCAAGCCGCGTCGGGCGCCGCCATCATGCTGTCGCCGGGCGCCAACGCCGTGCAGACGGCCAGCGCCGTGCGCGCGCGCATGGCCGAACTGGCGCACACCATGCCGGCCGGGATCAAGTATTCGGTGCCGTTCGATACGGCGCCGTTCGTGAAAATCTCGATTGAGAAGGTCATCGTCACGCTGTTGGAGGCGATGGTGCTGGTCTTCCTCGTCATGTATCTGTTCCTGCAAAAGATACGCTACACCCTGATTCCCGCCATCGTCGCGCCGATTGCCCTGATGGGCACTTTTACCGTGATGCTGCTGGCCGGCTATTCCATCAACGTGCTGACCATGTTCGGCATGGTGCTGGCCATCGGCATCATCGTCGATGACGCCATCGTGGTGGTGGAAGCCGTCGAGCGTCTGATGGCCACCGAAGGCTTGTCGCCGAAGGAAGCGACGTCAAAAGCCATGCGCGAAATCACCGGTGCGGTCGTCGGCATCACCCTGGTGCTGACGGCCGTGTTCATCCCGATGGCGCTGGCCAGCGGTTCCGTGGGTGCCATCTACCGCCAGTTCACGCTGGCCATGGCCGTGTCGATTTTGTTCTCGGCGTTTTTGGCCCTGACCCTGACGCCGGCCCTGTGCGCCACCATGTTGAAACCGATTGGCCCGCACGACCACGATAAAAAAGGCTTTTTCCTGTGGTTCGACCGCCAGTTCGAGCGCATGACGGCCCGCTATGAAAAGGGCGTGGTGGCGATGCTGAAACGCGCGGGCCGCTCGATGGTCGTGTATGGCGCCATCGTCGCGGCGCTGGGCGTGGCTTTCATGCAACTGCCGTCGGCCTTCTTGCCGGAAGAAGATCAAGGCTATTTCATCACCTCGATCCAGCTGCCGTCGGACGCCACCATGGAGCGCACGCTCGATGTTGTCAAACTGTACGAGCAGCATGTGGCCACGCGGCCCGGCATCGAGGTGAACCAGTCGATCCTCGGCTTCAGCTTTTCCGGCGCGGGGCCGAACGCGGGCCTGGCGTTTACCATGCTGAAAGACTGGAAAGAGCGCAACGGTGCCACGGCGCAGGAAGAAGTGGCGCTGGCGCAGGAGGCCATGGCGCAGGCGAAGGAGGGCGTGATCATGAGCCTGATGCCGCCCGCCATCGATGAACTGGGCAATTCGTCCGGCTTTTCCATGCGCCTGCAAGACCGCGCCAGCCAGGGCATCGCCGCCCTGCAGGCGGCGCAGAACCAGTTGCTGGGCCTGGCCGCGCAAAGCAGCAAGGTGGCGGGCGTGTATCCGGACGGCTTGCCGCCCGGTGCCAGCGTGCGCCTCGATATCGACCGCACCAAGGCCGAGGCGCTGGGCGTGTCGTTTACAGCGATCGCCGACATGCTGACGGCGGCCATGGGTTCCACCTATGTCAACGATTTTCCGAACGCCGGCCGCATGCAGCAGGTGATCATCCAGGCCGATGCGCCGTCGCGCATGCAGCTGAACGATGTGCTGGCCTTGCGCATCCGCAATAACGCGGGCGGCATGGTGGCCCTGGGTGAACTGGTGCGCCCCGTGTGGAGCGAGTCGCCGCTGCAACTGGTGCGCTACCAGGGCTATCCTGCGGCGCGCATTTCCGGCAGCGCGGCGCCCGGCGTATCGAGCGGCGACGCGATGATGGAAATGGAACGGCTGGTGAAACAGCTGCCAGCCGGCTTCGCGCTGGCGTGGACGGGGCAGTCGCTGCAAGAGAAGGAATCGGCTTCGCAGGCACCGATGCTGATGGCGCTGTCGATGCTGGTGGTCTTCCTCGTGCTGGCGGCCCTGTATGAAAGCTGGTCGATTCCCGTCTCCGTGATGCTGGTGGTGCCGCTGGGATTGCTGGGCGCCGTGCTGGCCGTGATGTTGCGCGGCATGCCCAACGATGTGTTCTTCAAGGTGGGCATGATCACGATCATTGGCCTGTCGGCGAAGAACGCGATTTTGATCGTCGAATATGCGCGCCAGTTGCAGGCGCAGGGCAAGGGATTGGTCGAAGCGACGGTGGAAGCGGCCAGGTTGCGTTTGCGTCCTATCCTGATGACGTCCTTGGCCTTCGCGCTGGGCGTGGTGCCGCTGATGCTGGCCACGGGCGCCAGCGCCGAGACGCAGCATGCGATCGGCACGGGCGTGTTCGGCGGCATGATCACCGCCACCGTGCTGGCCGTGTTTTTCGTGCCCGTGTTCTTTGTCGTGGTGCTGGGCACCGTCGACAAGATGGGCACGTACTTCAACAAACGCAGTAATCGCACCGCCATCAAGGCGGTGGAAGGAGAGTTGTAATGCGTTTGATTTTTATCACGCCCCTGGCCGCGCTGGTCTTGTCGGCCTGTTCATTGACGCCGCCGCTGGTCAAGCCGGCGCCGCCCATTCCCGCCAGCTATGGCGAGGTTTCCGCGCCAAGCAGTGCCGCCGACCTGGGCTGGCGCCAGATGCTGCTCGACGCGCGCCTGCAGCGCCTGGTCGACATCGCCCTGGAAAACAACCGCGACTTGCGCGTTGCCTCTCTCAACGTGGAAGCCGTGCGGGCCCAGTACCAGATCCAGGATGCGGGCCGCTACCCGGCCATCGGCGCGAATGCGGGCGGCGTGCGCCAGCGCGGCGCCGACGCAGTGACGCAAAACCAGTTCAGCGTCGGCATTGCCATGAGCGCGTTCGAGATCGACCTGTTCGGCCGCCTGCGTTCCTTGTCGGACGCCGCGTTTGCGCGCTACCTGGCGACTGAACAGGGCCAGCGCGCCGCGCGCATGGCCTTGATCGGGGCCGTCGCCGATGCCTACCTGGAACAGCGGCTGGCCGAGGAACAGCTGGCGCTGGCGCGGCAAACCCTGCTTGACTGGCGCCAGGCTTTGATCCTGACGCAGCGCCTGCACGGCGCGCAGCAGGGCAGCGGCCTGGACGTGGCGCAAGCGGAAGGGCAGGCGGCCACGGCGGAAGCGGACGTGCAGGCGCGCGCGCGGGCCAGCTTATTGGCGCGCAACAACCTGGAATTGCTGCTGGGTACACCGTTGCCAACGGACTTGCCGGCTGGCCGGCCGCTCGATGGCCAGCCCGTGCTGACACAGCTGCCACCCGGTCTGCCGTCGGACTTGCTGGCGCGCCGTCCCGACATCTTGCAGGCCGAATACGCGCTGGTGGCGGCGAATGCGGAAATCGGCGCCGCCCGCGCCGCCTTCTTCCCCCGTCTGTCGCTGACGGCGTCGCTGGGCCTGGCCAGCCCGGAGCTCGGTGACTTGTTCCGCGGCAGCGCGCGCAGCTGGTCGTTTGCGCCGCAAGTGACGCAACCGCTGTTCCAGGGCGGCCAGTTGCGCGCGGAGCTGCAACTGTCGCGCCTGCGCAAGGACGTGGCCGTGCTGCAATACGAGCAGGCGATCCAGACGGCCTTCCGCGAAGTGCGCGACGGCCTGGCCGGCAGCGCCACGTATGCGCAGCAGATCGATGCGCAAGAACGCGTGGTGGTGGCGGCGCGCCAGCGCCAGCGCCTGTCGCAGCTGCGCTACGACGCGGGGCAGGACAGCCGGCTGGAATTGCTCGACGCGCAGCGCCAGTCGTATGCGGCGCAGCAAGCCCTGCTCGACGCGCGGCGCGACCAGTTCAAGTCGGCCGTGGCCCTGTACAAGGCGCTGGGGGGAGGGCTGGAGGAGTAGGTGAAATCGTCATAGCAATGCATCGGGGCACGTGTATGGAGCATGGAATGATTTCAAAATAACAAGTGTATTGCCGCTTTGATGTTATTATTGAAATAACATCACTATTCCTCTGTATTCGATGCGGGATGGTGTGTTTCCTGGTCCACCATTCAAAAGGAGTCTGCATGCGTCAGCCCCATGTCGCGCTATTGTTATCTGTTTGCATAGGCGCAGCGCACGCTGCGCCCACGATCCTGGCATTCGATGCCGATCACCTGAAGGTGGTGGAAGGCCAGCCTGTGCGCCTGCACTGGGAGGTGAGCGGGGCCGCCACGGTCATGCTGAATGGCGTGCCGGTCAGCGGCAACAGCCAGATCGTCAGGTATGCCGCTGGCGATGCTTCCACGCTGCGCCATACCTTGACGGCCAGCACTCCCGGCGAGCCGGAAACGGCCACGCGTACCATCGAACTGTCTGCCGGGGTGGTGCTGGACAAGGACTATATTCCTGAATCGTACGCGGCCGGCTGCAAACCCGTGCAGGAAGCCGATTTTGTCGTGGAGCATGAGTATGCCCGCATCGAGCCGCGCGACTGTACCTCCGTGAAAGTGCGCAATCCCGTGTTTGTCTGGCCTGATGTTTATGACGTCGCAGAAATGGTCTTGACGGTCAATTTTCCCAGTGGAAAGAGTCCATTGCGCTTTACCACGACGCGCACGTCGCTGATTCTTCCCGAGTTGTTGAACGAAACGGGGCTGTACACGTGGCAGGTGGAGTATCGCCTGCCGGGCGGCCAAAGCAGGTCCGGCGAGGTCCGGCGTTTTCATTTCGACGGCAATGCTGTCGACAACCTGCCCGACCTGCCCACCGCTGCCGAAGTCATGGCCAGGATCGGACAGCGTTTGCATCCACGTCTGATTCCGCTGTCGACGAATGGCCAAGTCATGCAAATGTCGGCCATCCACGCCGCCGTGCAGGCAAGTCCCCTGGCAGCCTCCTACGAAACGTATCTGGCCGAGGCGGAGCAGGTATTGGCCAATGAACTATACGTTATGCCTGCAGATCCCATCATCCTGGAGCCCAGCGCTGTCGAGAACGCAGCGTTCGGGGCGGCGCGGGGAATAGAGCGGCTGGCCGTGGCGGCGCTGGTCAAGGGCGACCAGCGCTATCACGCGCAGGCCATTGCCCGCCTGCTGCAACTGGCCAGCTGGGCGCCGGACGGCGTGAGCGGCGAATGCCAGCAGGATCAGGCCAACATGCAGATCATGGTCGCCCTGGCGCAAGGCTTGGACATGCTTTACTACAATATGACCGGGGCGGACCGCTATGTGCTCATCAATGCGATCAACGCACGGCTCAATCCCTTGATGTACAAGATGGAGGCAGGTTTGCGCGCCAATCCGTATGACTCCCATGTCCTGGCCTCCGCCTACTATGCGGTGCAAACCCTGATGCTGTCGGCTGGCGCCGTCGGGCAGGGACCGCTCGGCGATGTCACGTTTGAACAGGGCGCGCAATATGACAAGGCCTGCGATGCCAACAACAAGCCGCTGGCGCCGTTTGACCGTTTCTCCGCAGCCTGGGAAACGCTGATCACGAGTTCCGGCACCTGGGGCGGCGGCACGGACAGCGCGTTTGGCAACAGCGTCAGTTATGCGTGGTATGCGCTCAACTCCTATGCGCCGGCCATGGCCTCGTATCTGTTGATGGCCAACGTGGATATCAGCCGTATCCCCGCGCTGCGGCAGTTTGGTGACAATTTCCATGCGCACACGGTGCGGGACCGCTCGAGCAAGGTGCGCAGCGCATTCGGCGACGGCAGCAACCGCACGGGATATTATGCATCCTATGCCTGGGACTCCTACCGCCTGTTCGCCCAGGTATCGCAAAATCCCGTCGACGAATGGTATTACCGTGACAATATTGAGCAGACCCAGTCGCTGGCCTTGCCCTTCCAGCATTATTTCCTGACAGCACTCAGGCCGCCCGTTGAACCCGCCGTGCTTCCCGCATTGAAACGCACGTATCTGTTCGAGGATGCGGGCGTGGTTGCCATGCACTCCGATACGGCCGATCCGCAGCGCTCGAGCCTGTTTTTTCGTTCCAGCCGTCTTGGCGCGATCAACCACAGCCATGCGGACAACAATGCTTTTACCTTTGTGTCAAAAGGCAAGAGTATTTTCATTTCCGGCGGCATCTATGAAAATTTTGGCGATTTGCCGGAGCAGCGGGTCAGGCGCGCCACGCGCTACAAGAATGCGCTGACGTTCGATGCGGGGGCAGGGTATAACAACGCCGGCATAGGCCAGGCCGAGTCGACGGCAAACCCCGTTGCGCCAGGCACGCCGCGGTTTTACAGGCAGCCACATGGCAGGCTGATCAATTTTTATGCGGCCGAGACGAGCGACTGGTCGGTTGCCACCGGGGACGCCACGGCCGCTTACCGCAGCCTCGACGAAAATACGTGGGTTTGGACCCCTTTGCTGCAAGGGGCGGTGCGTACTGTCGCCTATAACGCCAAGGCAGGCGTGGCCCTGATTTACGATTGGGCGCAGAGTGCGACCAAGCGCCGCTGGCAGATGAATTACCAGACGCTGGTGGCGCCGGTGGACATCGGGGCGCGTGAATTCAAGGTCAATGCGGGCGATGGCGTCAGCGTCTGCGTCAACTATCACGGATATGACGGAAAGTATGCGGCGCCGGAAAAGATGTCCAAGGTGGCCAGGAACACTCAACTGGAATGGCCGGCAGGCGAACCTGAGCAATATCACACCGCGTACAAGACCAATATACGCAGCAATTCCCTGGCCAGCCTGATCGTCTTGAAGGAAGACTGCAATGCCGTTTCCGTGACGGCCGAGTATTTGTCGCCGACCAAGCTGCTCGTCAAGGTCGATACCAGCTGGTTCATCTTCGATAAAAAGGCGGTGCAGCTATCCGAGTAACTGCAGCGACTGCCTGGTCGGTGAATCATTGCTTTGATTCTATTTGATATTTCCAGTATTATGGAATCATTGTATCCATTCACCGGCCCGGGCGCCATTGCGCGCCTTGCCGCCTTATCCGGAACCTCGCCGCATGCTGACCGCTTTTCTTATCTTTCTCGCCACATTAACCCTGGTCATCTGGCAGCCGCGCGGCCTGGGCATCGGCTGGAGCGCCGTCATCGGTGCTTGTGTCGCCTTGCTGGCCGGCGTCATCCACTGGGGCGACATCCCCGTCGTCTGGCATATCGTGTGGAACGCCACCGGTACCTTCATCGCCGTGATCATCATCAGCCTGCTGCTCGACGCGGCAGGCTTTTTCGAATGGGCCGCCTTGCACGTGGCCCGCTGGGGTGGCGGCAGCGGCAGAAAACTGTTCGTGCTGCTGGTCTTGCTGGGCGCGCTGGTATCCGCCGTGTTCGCCAATGACGGCGCCGCGCTGATCCTGACACCCATCGTCATCGCCATGCTGCGGGCCTTGAAATTTTCCGCCAGGGCCACCCTGGCCTATGTGATGGCGGCCGGTTTTATTGCGGATACGGCCAGCCTGCCGCTGGTGGTGTCGAACCTGGTGAATATCGTCTCGGCCGATTTCTTCAAGATCGGCTTTGCCGAGTACGCTTCCGTGATGGTGCCCGTCAACGTCGTCGCCGTGGCCGCCACCCTGGGCGTCTTGCTGCTTTTTTTCCGCCAGGATATCCCGCGCGATTACGATGCCTCGCAACTGAAGCGCCCGGACGCCGCCATCCGCGACTTGGCCACCTTCCGCGCCGGCTGGCTGGTGCTGGCGCTGCTGCTGGTGGGCTTTTTCTCGCAGGAACACCTGGGCGTGCCCATCAGCCTGATCGCCGCCGTGGGCGCCGCGCTGCTGCTGGGCGTGGCGGGCAAGGGCCACGTGATTTCCACGCGTCATGTGATCCGTCATGCGCCGTGGCACATCGTCGTCTTTTCACTGGGCATGTATCTGGTCGTGTATGGCTTGCGCAATGCAGGCTTGACCGCGTACCTGACGGGCATGCTGAACCACTTTGCCCAGTATGGCGTGTGGGGCGCGGCCATGGGCACGGGCGTGCTGACGGCCTTATTGTCGTCCGTGATGAACAACCTGCCGACGGTGCTGGTGGGCGCGCTGGCCATCGACCCGACGACGGCGCAGGGCGCCGTGCGCGAGGCGATGATTTACGCCAACGTCATCGGCAGTGACCTGGGGCCGAAGATCACGCCGATCGGCAGCCTGGCCACCTTGCTGTGGCTGCATGTACTCGACAGCAAGAACATCCACATTTCCTGGGGATACTATTTCCGCGTCGGCATCGTGCTGACCGTGCCCGTGCTGCTGCTGACCCTGGCGGCGCTGGCGCTGCGCCTGGGGTGATGCCAGAGGCGAAAATCGCTCACTAGACGACCGGTCAGATTTTTTGCTATACTGGCCGCATGAGCAAAAAATCTTCCGCTGACATGCGCCAGCACCTGATCGATATCGCCAAGGCACTGATGGCCGAGAAGGGCTATACGGCCGTGGGCCTGGCGGAACTGGTAGCGGCGGCTGGCGTGCCGAAAGGTTCCTTCTACTATTATTTCAAGTCGAAGGAAGAGTTTGGGCAAGCCTTGCTCGATGACTATTTCAGCAGCTATCTGCAGACGGTCGACGCCTTGCTGGCGAGGCCAGGCAATGCCCGCGAGCGCCTGTTGGCCTATTTTGACTACTGGAGCGCGACGCAGGCCAGCAGCGCGCCGGAAGGCAAGTGCCTGGTGGTCAAGCTGGGTGCCGAAGTGTGCGACTTGTCCGTGGACATGGGCGCCGTGCTGCAGCGAGGAACGGGTGCCATCCTGGACCGCCTGACGCTGTGTGTGGAAGCGGGCCAGCTCGACGGTTCCGTGGCGGCGGCGACGCCGGCGCGCGTGCTGGCGGAGTCCCTTTACCAATTGTGGCTGGGCGCTTCCCTGATGGTCAAAGTCGCCAGGAGCGGCGGGCCGTTCGATGCGGCTATGTCGACCACGCAACGGCTGCTGTCGTAGCCGTTTTTTTTACCTGCAAACTAGACGACCGGTCAGTTATTTTCGGGTTTTTCTCACAGAATATGAAAGCAATACGATGACCGAACAGCATGAAAGCGATTTGTTCTCTCCCGTCAATCTGGGCGCGCTGGCATTGGCCAACCGCATCGTCATGGCGCCGCTCACGCGCAGCCGCATGGGTGACGATGGCGTGCCGCATGCCTTGCACGCCGAGTATTACGCCCAGCGCGCCGGCGCCGGCCTGATCATCAGCGAAGCGACGAATATTTCGCCCCAGGCGCGCGGCTACGCCCTGACGCCGGGGATATGGACGCACGAGCAGGTGGCGGGCTGGAAGCTGGTCACCGATGCCGTGCATGCGGCCGGCGGCAAGATCGTCTGCCAGTTGTGGCATGTGGGGCGGTTTTCGCATGCCAGCCTGCAGCCTGATGGCGCGGCGCCAGTGGCACCTTCCGCCATCCGGGCCGAGGGCAGCACCTACACCGCCAGCGGCATGCTGCCCGTGTCCATGCCGCGCGCGCTGGAAACGCGGGAAATCGCCGGCATCGTCGCGCAGTATGTGCATGCGGCCGAATGCGCGCTGCGCGCCGGCTTCGATGGCGTCGAGGTGCATTCGGCCAATAGCTACCTGCTTGACCAGTTCCTGCGCGACTCGACCAACCGGCGCACGGACTCTTATGGCGGCAGCATCGAAAACCGCGCGCGGCTGACCCTGGAAGTGACGCAAGCCGTGATGACCGTCTGGGGCGCGTCGCGGGTCGGCATCCGCCTGTCTCCCGTCACGCCCGATGCGGGCAACACGCCGCTCGACAGCGACGTGATGGCCACCTATGGCTACCTGATCGAACAGTTGAATCGTCATGGACTGGCCTATCTGCACTTCGTCGAGGGTGCTACGGCCACCTCGCGCGATGTGCCCGATGGCGTTGACCTCGACGCGCTGCGGGCACTGTTCAACGGCCCGTACATCGGCAACAACCATTACGACTTGCCGCTGGCGCAGGCGCGCCGCGCGCAAGGCAAGGTCGATGCGGTGGCGTTTGGCCGTCCCTTCATCGCCAACCCGGACCTCGTGGCGCGCCTGCGCCATGGCGTGGCGCTGACCGTGGCGCCGCGCGAGGCGTATTACGGCGGTGGCGCCAGCGGCTACACCGACTGGCCCGCAAGCCCGTACTGATTTCTTTTTTTACCCACCCAAGGAGCGCAACATGAACAACACCACTTATGTGCAGGATTACCAGGCGATTGTCGCCGTGCTGAATCAATACAATGCGGGCGGCGCGCAGGCCGACAGCAGCATCATGCGCCCGGCGTTCAGCAGCCAGGCCACCATTTTCGGCGTCGATGGCGAAGATAAACTGACGGGCGGGCCCATCGAAGGCCTGTTCGAGATCATCGACAGCGCCTTCCGGCCATCGCCGCAGGCAAAGGCTGCCATCGTGCGCGTCGATATCGTGGGCACGGCGGCCAGCGCGCGCGTCGATACGGACGATATCTCGGGTTTCCGCTTCACCGACTTTTTCAACTTGCTCAAGGTGCAAGGCGAGTGGAGCATCGTCAGCAAGATCTATCACACGCACGCGGGCGCCTGATGCATGGCTTGGGCGCCCGATGCTGTATCGTGAGGTGTCCAGCATGCGGGGAGAGGGAATGAAACTGATACTGATAGGCGCCACGGGCCTGGTGGGTCGTGAAGTGCTGCGCCTGGCGCTGAGTGACGTGCGCGTCACGGCCATCGTCGCGCCGGTGCGCAAGGCCTTGCCGCCCCATGCGAAATTGCATGCGCCCCTCGTTGATTTCGATCAATTGCCGCCCGATGCACCCTGGTGGCAGGCGGACGCCGTCATCTGCACCCTGGGCACGACCATGAAGGTGGCCGGCACGCGGCAGGCGTTCTTGCGCGTGGACCATGACTATCCGCTGGCCGTGGCGCGCCTGGCGCTGGCGGCCGGCACGCGCACGTATGCGCTCAATTCGGCCGCCGGCGCCAACGCCGCTTCGCGCATCTTCTACAACCGCGTCAAGGGCGAGCTGGAACGCGACCTGGAGCAGCTGGGTTTTGCCTCGCTCACGCACGTGCGGCCGGGCCTGATCGGCGGCGAGCGCGACGTGGCGCGCGCGGGCGAGGGCGCCGCCTTGCGCCTGCTGCGCGTGCTGGGGCCCGTGCTGCCGCGCCGCTGGCGCATCAATCCCGCACCGCGCATCGCCAGCGCCTTGCTGGAGGCGGCGCTGGCCGGCGCGCCGGGCGTGCATGTCGTCAGTTCGGAGCAGCTGGCGTGAATGCGCATCGCCTATAATCGGCGTTCATGTTCTTTTGAGTACGGAAAATGCAAACAGTACGTCCTTACGCGGCCGGCGACCGCGACGCCTGCCTGGCCCTCTTCGACGGCAACACGCCGCGCTTTTTCGACCCGTCCGAGCGCGCCGGCTTTGCCGCCTGGCTGGAAGAATCGACGCAGCCGTATCTGGTCATCGAACGTAGCGGACGCATCGTCGCCTGCGGCGGCCATGCGCTGGAGGCGTGTGGCACCGTCGCCAGCCTGTGCTGGGGCATGGTGGCGCAGGACGTGCATGGCCAGGGACTGGGCCGCGCGCTGACGCAGGCGCGCCTGGACGCCATCCGCGCCATGCCGCAGGTGGCCAGGGTCACCATGAATACCAGCCAGCATACGCAGCAGTTTTATGCACGCTTCGGCTTCGAGCCCGTGAAGGTGACGCCGGATGGCTTCGGGCCCGGCATCGACCAGTGGGACATGATGTTGCAACTGCCTGCGTAGCGACCGCAGGCAGGCATGGCGTCAAGCGGCGGTCAAATACTGATTGAAATGCTAACCTTCATCGCTTACCATCGGTGGGTGTTTCAACTAGGAAAGATGCCCATGCGCCCTACGTTCTTGTCTGATTTTGCACCGCACACCTACACCAGGCACGGAGGGCGGCATGGCTGATGACAGCCATCCACCTGCGCCGCTCGTCATCGTCGCCAGCAGCGGCACCGGCGGCGACATACAACCGTTTATCGCACTGGCGCAGGGCTTGCGGCAACGGGGGCGGCGCGTGCTGCTGCTGGTGCCAGGCTGGCAGGAAGCGGCGGCGCTGGCCTCAGGGCTGGCGTATCGCACCTTCGGCACGCAGGAAGAGGGGCAGGCCATGCTGGGCGATCCGGGCCTGTGGGATGAGCGCAAGGGCTGGGGCGTGGTGTGGCGCGGCCTCGTGCCGTACCTGGGCGCCGTGCGCGACGTGGTGCAGGGCTTGCCGGACGGTGAAGAGTGCGTGGTGCTGTGCCACCCCTTCCTCGTGCCGATGGCCGCCCTGGCACGCTCCGTACGCCCTGACTTGCGCATTGTCGCGACCTATCTGGCGCCATCGAACCTGTGCAGCAGCCATGATTTCCTGGCGGCCGGCTCGCTGCGCATTCCCGCCTGGGTGCCGCTGGCATGGCGCCAGGCCCTGTGGCGGCTGCTCCACCGCAGCATGGTCGACCCGGTGCTGCTGCCCGGCCTGAACGGGGCGCGCGCGCAGTACGGGCTGAAGCCCGAAGCGCATTTTTTTGCGCACATGCTGGCCGCGCCGGATGCCTCGCTGGGGCTTTTTCCCGCCTGGTTCTCCGCCCCGCAGGCGGACTGGCCGCCGCATTTCGTGCAAACCGGTTTCCCCGGCGCCGCCCCGCATGGCGCTGTAGCGCTGCCGCCGGAGCTGGAACGCTTTCTTGGCGAGGGCGAGCCGCCCATCGTCTTTACGCCCGGTACCGGGCACCAGCACGCGCAGCGCTATTTCAGCATCGCCCTGGCAGTGTTGCGGCGGCTGGGGCGGCGCGGCCTGTTCCTCACGCCCCATGCGGCGCAGGTGCCGCAACACTTGCCCCCCAGCGTGATGTGGCAGGCGCACGTGCCGTTTGCGGCGCTGTTGCCGCGCGTGGCGGCCGTGGTGCACCACGGCGGCATCGGCACCAGCGCGGACGCCTTCCGCGCTGGCATCCCGCAGCTGATCGTGCCGTTCGCCTACGACCAGTTCGACAATGGCTGGAGGATCAAACGGCTCGGGGTAGGCGATGTCTTGCTGGCCAGGCGCTTGTCGGCCGGGCGCATGCAACGGCAGCTGGCGCGCCTGCTGGCCGCGCCCGAGGTCCAACTGGCTTGCGGCGAGGTGGCCCGCCGGATGGGGCAGGGATTGGAGCCAGCACATTTGCTCGATCAGGTCGAAGCGGCGCTCGCCACCCAGACTGCTTAGGGAATGTTGTGCGGCGTATCGTCGAGGGCGATGACCCGGTCGTTCGCGCCGGGCACACAGCCGTCGGCGATCGCATCCCAGCCCCGGTGCACCACCACCTGCTTGCCGTCGTGGCAGATTTCCACGCGCTCGCTGGCGGGCAGGCGCTGGCGCGCGAACGCTTCCAGGCTGGCCGGCAGGCTTACTGCCAGTTGCATCGTGCCGATGGCCTCGGGTGGGTGGTCGTCCATGTGCACCAGGGGCACGAAGATCGATCCCAGCATCAGCCAGCGCGCGCCCACGTCGACGGCGGCGGGGTTGTAAGGCGCGGCGTGCAGCCAGTCCTGGGCGCGTGCGCGCAAGTCGCCGCCCGCAGCCAGCTCGCCCCAGGCCGAGGCCAGCAATTCCACCACCCACTGATTGCAATTCTGGTATTTCAGGCTGAATGCGTAGGCGTTGGCGCTGTAGCGGCCCGCCAGCAATTGCTGCACGCGCACGGGGTCGAGCAGGGCGCGGCGCAGGGGCGGCACGGTTTCGGCCGGCAGTTTCACGACAGAGATGTAGCCAAGAGATGGGTTTGCCGTGCCCATGGCGAAACCGGCCGTACCCTGGTCGAAGATGCGCGGGCGGCCTTCGTCGCAGGCGTAGTACAGCTGGCGTGCGGACCAGCCATTGTCATTGTCGTGGCGCCAGGCCAGCGCCGCATGTGAATAGCGGATGCCGAAGCGGGCCAGGTCCAGGCCGGAGCGGCTGATCAGGGCCACGCTGCCTTCGCTGGCGGCCAGTTCCTCGCGCACCACGGCGGCAAAGCGCAACAGGCGATCCTGCTCGGTTGCCGTGAGTTCCTGCGCGCGGTCGCAAAAGCGCGACGAGGCGAGCGAAGTACCTGCCTGGGCGGCGCCGGCCACGGCCAGCGCGGCGCAGCCGGCCAGCAGCCGCGCCAGATTGCGCAGGGTCACACCTGGAATCAAAGGCTGACGGGACGCGTGGCCATTTCGCCGTACCAGTCGTCGGCCAGCACGAGGAAGAAGGCGGCGCGCGTGTCGTTGCGCGAGAATTCGATGCCGTAGGCGCGGTTTTGCGCATGCACCACGTCGCCCTGCGCCAGCTGCTGCTTGTCGAGCGCCGCTTGCGGCAAGTCCAGCACCAGCGGCGTTGCCGTGGCGTCGGCTTGCATGGTCAAACGCGTCATGCCGTCGCGGCCCGGCAGGGCGGCCACGTCGATGATGCGGTAAGGGCCATTGGCCACCTTGTTGTCGCGCGAGGAGCTGTTGCTCGAACCGTTGAGCGAATCGGAAATGCTGCCGCTCGACTGGGAGCCGGCGCTGGAGGCCGAGGAAACGAAGCTGTCGGCGTTGGCGTTGCACGCCATGGTCAGAGCTGCGGCCAGGCCGAGCATGCGTAGGGAGATAGTCAAGGCAGTTTTCCAGTGCACATCAATGAAAGCGGGCCGGGTCCATCCCGGCCTGCGCCATGATAGCAGATCGGCTATCAGCTGAGCAGTACCTCGATCAGGCCCTTCGCTTCGGCCGACGGCTGCGTGCGCAGCAGCTGCAGCACGGGATCGTGCTCCAGGTAGGCCTGCAGCGACGCGCTGACGGTGACGCTGGCCTGTGGTAGCGGCGAAGGGACGGGCGCCAGCGCCTTGGCCAGCAGCAGGGTGTCGCGCAAGCCTTCCGGTGGCAGCATGATGGTCGAGCCGGGCAAGGCGTTGACGGCATCGGCCACGGGCAGCGGCACGCCCAGCTGGCGCATCAGCGCGCGGCCGATCACTTCCAGGGCGGACGCCATCTGCGTTTCCAGGTGGGCGTACAGGCCCGGGGTCTTGTCGGCCTGGGCCAGCAAATAAAAGCCGGCCACTTCATGCACGATGCCGGCGAACAGGGCCGTATCGGCATCCGTATGCGTGACGGCGCTTGCCAGCGCATGCGCCAGCGCCGCCACATGCACGGTGTGTGCCCACAACTGGGTGGCGCGGGCGCGCAAGGCTTCGTCGCGGATGCCCGCGTTCAGCTGGCGGATGACGGCCGCCGTCGCCAGTGCATACAGGTTGCGGTGGCCCAGGCGCTCGACGGCGGCGCGCACGCTGGTGATGGCAGGCGTCTGGCCGGACGCGAACATGGCCGAATTGGCCAGCGCCACGGCGCGCGCCGACAAGGTCGGTTCGCACAGCAGCAGGCGGCTGATGTCGGACGAGTGGCAATCGGGATTCGCCAGTTCCTTTTGCAGCAGCAGGGCCGTATTGATGCTGGTGGGAAATGCCAGGGTTTCCGTTTCGGCGCTGGCCAGGAGTTGTGCCAGGCTGCTGAGGGTGTTGACGTGCATGGATAGGGTAGCGAGAAGTAGCAATGCCCCCATATTATCAGGCAATCCGGCCCGCATGGCGCCCGGCTGCCTTTCCTGTGAAACGGGCCGCGCATCGGCCGCGCATTGGCCTATTCATCAGCCCAGCTTATAGGTCCTAGTGGGATTGCGCCGCTAATCAGCACGGGCCAGCGCTGTTAAGCTTGAATTGCGGGGACAGGCGAAGCCGGCTGTCCGGCAGCACGCCCCATTATGGGGGCTAATAATACCGGCAAGAAAGGAAACCAGACATGCATCAATACGCCGCGGCACTCTTGCCGCTTTGCCTGCCCGCCGGGGCCGTTTCTGCCGAGGCCGGCGCCATTTCTGCGCCAGCGGCCGTCACCGTCACGCGCGCCGCCGCCATGCTCACCATCACCGGCGACGCCCGCTATTTCACGGGCGCGGTCGACGTCGACGCCATGTTCCAGCGGCCGTCTCCGGCCCGCGTGGGCGGTGGCATCGTCACCTTTGCGCCCGGCGCCCGCACGGCTTGGCATACGCATCCGCTAGGCCAGACCCTCATCGTCACGCAAGGCCACGGTTGGGTGCAGCACTGGCAGGGCCCGCTGCAAGCGCTGGCCGTGGGCGATGTGGTGTGGATACCGCCCGGCGTCAAGCACTGGCATGGCGCCACTGCCACGTCCGCCATGCAGCATGTCGCCATTGCAGAGGCGCAAGATGGCACGGCGGTCAGCTGGCTGGAACACGTGACGGACGACAGCTATCCGCGCTAGGGCGCTCAATGGCGATGCGGTGCCAGGCGTTCAAGCAGATTACGGCAGCAGCAATGAATGCTGGCTGGCCGTGTGAAAATCACGCCACACGCGGTTGATGGTGCTGTCTTCGCGGGCCGCGTACAGGCCGCAGTACGGATACAAGCCATCGACGGCAGAGCGCGCGGCGGCGACCAGGGCCAGCGAAGCGGCCTGCACGGCCTGCATGGCGTAGTCGTCCAGCACCGCGCCGCCTGCCACCGTTGCCCAGCTGTCGTCCAGCACGGCGTAAAAACGCGCGCGGGCGGCGATAAATGCGTCTTTCTTGTCTTGCAGCATGGTGGCCACGTCCGGCACGTCCAGCAGCGGCAGGCCGGCGCGCGCATGGCGGCGGTGGCGCATGCATTCCTCGGCCAGCTCCATGAAATGCGCTGCCATGCCGGCCATGTTGGCGGCCAGGGTCACGTAGGCCAGTGAATAGAAGGGGTAGCGGTACAGGGGGCCGTCGGCCGTTGCGGCGGTCGCATCGATGGTGAAACCGTGTTCCTTGGCAAGCCATTCTGCGTCGATGCGGTAGCTGTGCGAGGCGCTGGCGCGCATGCCCAGGCTGTTCCAGGACGGCACCAGCTGCACCAGCGCGGCGGGCACGAGGAAGGCGCGGATGCGCGGCTGGCCTTGCGCATCGAGCAGGGGCTGGCCATCGCGCTGCAGCCGGGCGTTCAGGGTGAAGTGGGTCGCCATGGGCGTGCCGCTGGCGTAGTCCCAGCCGCCCGTGATGCGGTAGCCGTCGCCTTCTTCCTCGGCATACCCGGTGGCCGCACCGCTGCCGCCCAGGCAGACGCGCGGCGTGCCGATAATGGCCTGCGCCAGCTCAGGTTCCAGGAACCCCGCGAACCAGCCCGCGCCCGCGCACAGGGTCAGCACCCAGCCCATGCTGCCGTCGACGGCGGCCACGGCCTCTTCCAGGCGCACCACTTGCGGCAAGGGCAGCTCGGCGCCGCCCGCGCTGCGCGGCGCCAGCATGGTCAGCCAGCCGCGCCGGTGCAGCAAGGCCTGCTGGGCCGGATGCAAAAAGCGGGCGGCGTCGGCCGCCGGCGCATGGCGCGCGATGCGGCGCGCGTCGCGCTCGGAAAGGGTAGCAAGGGTGGCGAGGGCAGCGTGCGGCATGGGAAAAGTCCGGCAATGGCGAAGGCGGGCATTTTCGCACAGCGGGGCGTGTACCGGACACTTCGCGGTCTGTGCATCGCAATTGGTGAAAATGACGACAGCTTATGGCCGGTGCCTGCCATAAGCAGGTACAGTCGCATGATCCCTTCCATGCGGCATTTATCCTGAAAGCGTAAAACCATGTCCCGTCTTCCTGCCCCGCACTTCGCCGAGAAAGTCCAAGCCAGTTTTGCGCTGCAGAACGCCATGACCTTGATCCAGGCCAGCCTGCCGATGGTGGCACATGGCAGCACGGAAATCCACGTGCCGCACTGGAGCGGCATCGAGCAGCAACACGGCTTCGTGCACGGCGGCGTGGTGGGCATGATCGCGGACTCGGCCGCTGGCTACGCGGCCATGACCATGGTGCCGGACGGCGCATCCGTGCTGACGGTGGAATACAAGATGAATCTGCTGGCGCCCGCCGATGGCGAGAAACTGATCGCGCGCGGCAAGGTGGTGCGCCCGGGCCGCACCCTGATCGTCACGCAGGCCGAAGTGTTCGCCGTGCGCGATGGCCGGGAAACACTGTGCGCGCTGATGCAGCAGACCATCATGGTGATGCACGGCAAGTCGGAAAAAACCTGAGCCGTGCACCGGGCAACGGTAGTCAAGCCGCCTTGGTCAGTCCTTCCGCTTCCCATGCAGCCTTGACGCTGTCGCGCTGGGCCATTCTGCCCAGAAAAGCCTGCATATTGGCCAGCGCGGACAAGTCCACGCCCACGCGCGGCGCCCAGCCCGTGATGACGAACAGATAGGCGTCGGCCACGGTGAAGGTGTCGCCCGTCAGGTAAGCCTGGCCTTCCAGGCGGCTGTCCACCCATTTGAATTTCTTGCCCAGTTGCTCGATGAACAAGGCTTTGGTGGCGGCGTCGTAGCGGGGATCGAACAGGGGACTGAACGATTTATGCAGCTCGGATGTGATGTAATTCTGCCATTCCAGCACCTTGTAGCGGGCAAAGTTGCCCACCGGCGGCAGCAAATCCTGCCTGCCCGCCTGTTCGGCGATGTACTGGGCGATGACGGGGCCTTCGCTCAAGGTCGTTCCATCGTCGAGGGCCAGCAGCGGCACCTGGCCTTTCGGATTGAGTTCGTAGTAATTGCCGCCTTCCTGCGTCTGGTGCTGGCCCAGGTCGACCTTCACCAGGGTGAACGGCGTGCCCGTTTCGCGCAGGATGATGTGCGGTGCCTGCGAGCAGGCGCCCGGCGAGTAAAAGAGTTTCATGGCGATCCTTGAACAGGTGGGAAAGCAGCCACTATAGTCCTGCGCCGCCGCATGGTAAACGTGTGTTCGTGTGGTCACACTTTCTGCCCGGTGCACGATTGCGCCGGCTCAAACCCGGGGATAGCGCAAGGTGTCGAGCAGCAAGGTAAATGCGGGCGAGGGGTGGCGCCGGCTCGGGTAGTACAGCTTGTAGCCCGCATACGTGGGGCACCAGTCGTCCAGCACGCGGATCAAACGGCCATCGGCCAGGTAGGGCAGGACGATATCTTCGGCCATGCAGGCCACGCCCAGGCCATCGAGCGCCGAATGCAATCGCATGGCCATGTTGTTGTAGATCATTTGCCCTTCCACCCGCACTTTCAGCTCCTGCCCCTCCTTGGCAAATTCCCAGGCATACAGGCCGCCAAGGGTGGGCAGGCGCATGTTGATGCAGTTGTGCGCCATCAAGTCCTGCGGCGTGACGGGCGGCGCCTGGTGGCTGAAATACGCGGGCGCAGCGACGACGGCCATGCGGAAATCGGGACCGATGGGCATGGCGATCATGTCCTTGGCCACTTGCTCGCCTAGGCGCACGCCCGCATCGCAGCGCGCAGCCACGATATCGGTCATGCCGTTGTCGACGACGACTTCGATGTTGATGTCGGGATAATGCGGCAGCAATCGGGCGATGGCCGGCTGCAGTACCGTCAGCGCCGCATGCTCGCCCGCGCTGATGCGGATGTTGCCGGCCGGCTTGTCGCGCCGCTCGCTGAGCAGTGCCAGCTCCGCCTCGATCTCGTCGAAGCGAGGTGCCACCGTGCGCAGCAGCTGTTCGCCAGCTTCCGTGGGCGAGACGCTGCGCGTGGTGCGCACCAGCAAGCGCAAATCGAGCCGTTCTTCCAGCGCGCGCACGGTCTGGCTCAGTGCCGACTGCGACACGCCCAGCTTCGCCGCCGCCTTGGTAAAACTGCCTGCGCGGGCCACTGCCACGAAGGCGAGAATGTCGTTGAAGTTGGTCTGCGCCATGACGGACTGCCTTTCTCATTCATTAGTAATTCTAATAAGTTCATGCGGACTTTAGCATCTATTCATGATAATGCGAAAGTCTTACAGTGGAGGCATGAACAATTTCCCCATCAACGCGGCCACCGCGCCGCAGCACAAGGCGGCCATCCTCGCCATCATCCTCGTCAGTTATGTGATGATCGTGCTCGATACGTCCATCGTGCTGACGGGCTTGCCAAAAATCCACCAGGAGCTGGGCTTTACGGATACGGGCCTGGCCTGGGTGCAAAGCGCGTATACCCTGACGTTTGGCGGCTTGCTGCTGCTGGCCGCGCGTGCCGGCGATGCGTATGGCCGGCGCCGCCTGCTGCAGCTGGGCCTGGCGCTTTTTACCGTGGCGTCGCTGGCCATCGGCCTGGCGCAGTCGCCGGCCATGCTGATCGCCGCGCGCGCCATCCAGGGCGTGGGCGCGGCCATCTTGGCGCCATCGACCCTGGCCTTGCTGCAAACCACGTTTGCGGAGGGGCGCGAACGCACGCGGGCCATCGCCCTGTACAGCGCCGTGGCCGGCATTGCCGCCAGCGTGGGCCTGGTGCTGGGCGGCGTGCTGGCCGAGTGGCTGTCGTGGCGGGTGGGCTTTTTCATCAACCTGCCCATCGGCGCGGCCATGCTGGTGGCGGCGCGCCGCTACCTCGTTGAAAGCGAAATCAGCCGGGGCCACTTCGACGTGGCCGGCGCGGCCAGTTCCACCCTCGGCATGGCGGCCCTCGTGTACGGCTTGATCCGCTCGGCCAGCGCCCGCTGGGGCGACGCGCTGACGCAAGGCACGTTGGCGGCGGGCGTATTGTTGCTGGCCGTATTTATCCTGATCGAACGGCGCGCCGCGCAACCCATCCTGCCGCTGCGTCTCTTTGCCGATGCGCAACGCAATGCCGCATATGGGGCCAGGGTGCTGTTCATGGGGGCCATGATCGGCTTTTTCTTTTTCACCACGCAATTCCTGCAAGTGGTGCTGCGCTATCCGCCATCCTTGACGGGCCTGGCTTTCCTGCCCATGACCCTGGTGAACTTTGGCGTGGCCCTGTGCGTGCCGCGATTGATCCACCGCCTGGGCAATGCGCGCCTGCTGGCCATGGGACTGGGTTTGACCTTGCTGGGCATGGCATGGCTGAGCCGCGTCGATGCCGGCACGGCGTATGGGCTGGGCGTGGCCTTGCCCATGTTGCTGATCGGCGCGGGGCAGGGCATGGCCCTGAGTCCGCTGACGGCCGCTGGCGTGGCCGGCGTGCCAGCGCAGGATGCGGGCGCGGCATCTGGCGTCGTCAACGTGGCGCACCAGCTGGGCAGTTCGCTGGGGCTGGCGACGCTGGTGGCCGTGGCCGGCGTGGGTGCGGACCAGCTGGCGGGCGTGCCGCTGCTGGCGCACCGCGTGACGATGGCCCTGGGCAGCGCGAGCGTGATGCTGGCGCTGGCCTTGCTGCTGGTGTTGTCAGGCCGCCGCCCCGGCTGACCACTCGCGGAGCAATTGCCCGAACGCTTCGGCCGCCGCCGTGCTGCTGGCAGTGCGCCAGACGAGCTGGAACTGGGCAGCGGGCAGGGCGGGCAAGCCATGCTGGCCATCGATGACCAGCATGCCCGGCTCCAGGTCGCCCTGCGGCAGGGCCGTGATGGCCAGCCCGGCCAGTACGGCGGCGCGCAAGCCCTGCTGGCTGGGCGAGGTGAACGCCACGCGCCAGTCGAGGCCGGCGCCGTCGAGGGCGTCGACGCCCACTTGCCGGTGCATGCACGGTGCCGGCGAAAACGCCAGCGGCAGCGGCAGCGCGCCGTCATGGCGGAAATCCTGCGCGGCCGCCCAGACGAAGCGCGTGCGGCGCAGTACGGCCGCGTCATCCTGGTCACCGGCCAGGGCCATGACGACGGCCAGGTCCAGCGCATCGGCGGCGACGAGTTTCTGCAAGTCAAGATAGGTGCCCACCGTCACATCCAGGCGCACGGCGGGAAACAGGTGCGCGAACTGCGCCAGCAGGGCAGGCAGGCGCGCGCCCATGAAATTTTCCGGCACGCCAAAGCGCACGGCGCCGGCGATCGAGGAACGCTGGAAGCGCCGCGACAGCGCATCCTGCGCGGCCAGGATCTGCCGCGCGTGGCGCAGAAAATCCTCGCCATCTTCCGTCAGGCGCAGGCTGCGCGTGGTGCGCAGCAGCAGCGCGGCGCCCGCTTGCTCTTCCAGCCGGCGGATCTGGTGGCTGATGGCGGACTGGCTCAGGTGCAGCCGTTCGGCGGCGCGCGTAAAGCCGCCCGTGTCCGCTACGGCAACCAAGGCGCGCAGCAGGGCGGTATCGAAGTCCATGAAGCTCCCGTGATTCATGATGAAAATGAATGAATTGTACAAAATTTTATCATTTCCCTCATGAGTCGAGGCTTTCTAGAATGCTGGCTCGCAGTGCGCCGTCTCCACGCGCGCTCCATGACTACCGACATCAAGGCTTCGATGCACCTGACTACTTCGCAACAAAATACCCTGACCCTGGCCGCCGTGTGCCTGGCCTCGCTCATGTTTGGCCTGGAAATTTCCAGCGTGCCCGTCATCCTGCCCACCCTGGAAACGGTGCTGCATGGCGACTTCAAGGACTTGCAATGGATCATGAACGCCTACACCCTGGCCTGCACCACCGTGCTGATGGCCACGGGCACCCTGGCCGACCGCTACGGCCGCAAACGCCTGCTGCTCGCCAGCCTGGCGCTGTTCGGCCTCAGTTCGCTGGTGTGCGGCTGGGCCGGCAGCACGGGCGTGCTGATCGCCGCGCGCGCGCTGCAGGGCGCGGCCGGCGGCGCCATGCTGATTTGCCAGGTGGCCGTGCTGTCGCAGCAGTTTCCGTCCGGCGCCGCGCGGGGCCGGGCATTTGGCGCCTGGGGCATCGTGTTTGGCCTGGGCCTGGGCTTCGGCCCCATCATTGGCGCGGCCATCGTCGCGCTATCGAGCTGGCAATGGGTATTTCTCGTGCACGGGCCACTGGCCGTCGTCGCGCTGCTGCTGGCGGGCCTGGGCGTGACGGAATCGCGCGATCCGCAGCGGCGCAAGCTGGACGTGGCCGGCATCGCCACCTTGTCGCTGGCCGTGTTCAGCCTGGCGTGGTGCATCACGCAGGGGCCGGCCCTGGGCTTTTCCGACCCGCGCACCGTGGCCAGCCTGGCCGTGGCGCTGGCTAGCCTGATGCTGTTTGTCGTCATCGAACGGCGCCAGCCTGAACCGATGATCGATTTCAGTGTATTTCGCATCCGCCGTTTCTCGGGCGCGCTGCTCGGTTCGGCGGGCATGAACTGCAGTTTCTGGCCGCTCATGATTTATCTGCCCCTGTACGTGCAGCATGGCCTCGGCTACAGCAGTCTGGGCACGGGCCTGACCCTGCTGGCCTACACCTTGCCCACCTTGCTCATGCCGCCGCTGGCCGAGCGGCTGGCGCTGCGCTACCGGGCCGATGCGGTCATTCCCGCCGGCTTGCTGGCCATCGGCGCAGGCTTTTTGCTGATGCTGTGGGGCAGCCATGCGGACGCTGCCAGCTGGCTGACGATCTTGCCCGGCTGCCTGCTGGCCGGCACGGGCCTCGGGCTGACCAACACGCCCGTCACCAACACGACGACGGCCGCCGTGCCCGGCGAACGGGCCGGCATGGCGTCCAGCATCGACATCAGCGCGCGCATGATCAGCCTGTCGGTGAATATCGCGCTGATGGGCTTTATTCTCGTCGAAGGCATCCAGTCTGCCTTGCGCCAGCATGTGCCTGCCGGGATTGATGCGGCGGCGCTGCGCGCCATGGCGGAACGCTTGTCGGCAGGCAAGGGTGCCGGCGCGCTGCCGGCCGGCGTGGCGAAGCTGGCGCTGGCACAGGGATTCGGCGCCGTGATGCTGTACGGCGGCGTAGCCGCCTGCCTGTTCGCCGTGGCCAGCTGGCTGGTGTTTGGCGCCAGGCGGGAGGGTGCGCTTGGGGCAGGGAGGCTATAATCTGGGCACGTTGACAAGTCTTGCTCAACGTCATTACGAGGCCGCCCATGCATAAACTGATTTCCGAACTCACCCGCCTGTACCTGTTCGAGGAACAGCAGCACTACGTCGATGCCCAGGGCGGCGCGCAGCCTTTGATGCCGGCCGTGCTGGCGCGCCATCTGTCGGGCGAACAGACGGTGGCTGTAGAACTCGTGACCAGTAGCGGCCTGACGCGCGCGCTGGTGCTGGAGTTTGGCGGCAAGGGCGGCGGCGAAGCGCACTGGAGCGCGCTATGCACGATTGCCAATGCCGTGCAGCACGAGCTGGACTTGCCGGCGCCCGCCGTCAGCATCTCGGGCACGGCGTTCCAGTTGTGGCTGTCGCTGGCCACGCCCGTGCCCATCGCCCAGGCGCGCCAGTTCGTGCAGCTCCTGCGCTCGACCTTTTTGCCCGCTTCGACCGACATCCTCGCCGCCGCGCCGCCAGACTACGTGGAACAGGTGGCGCTGCCGCCGTGCTTGCACCTATCGGGCAAGTGGGCCGCCTTCATCCACCCCAGCATGGGCGCCGCCTTCGTCGACGAGCCGGGCCTGGACATGCCGCCGCCGCCAGCCGGCCAGCTGGGCTTCCTGGAAAGCTTGCGCAGCATCAACCCGGCCCAGTTCGCGCAGGCGCTGGCGAAATTGCAGGGGCATGCGGGGCTGGCTGTCGCCGTGCCCGCTCCCGTCGCCGCCGCATTGCCAGTGGCAACGTCCGCCAGTGCGCCGGGCTTGCTGCTGCAGGACGCCACGCTGGAAGACATCGTGCGCTGGCTGCATGCGCGCAATATCGAGCCGACTTTGCGGCACAGGTTGCCGTAACGGGGCGATTGCGGATGTCGGCGGCAGGCGGCCAGTAGCGGACATTTTCAAGGATGTGACAAAGTATGCATTTTTCTTGCTGGCAATTTGCTATTCTCTACGGCCGCGCTGGCCCATGTCGGCAATGCAAAGTCAGGCCGAGCAGCGTCCTATATTAATTCCAGGAAACCATCAATGCACTTGCCCGCCGAGAAAAACGCCCCCCGAGATTTTGATTTCATCATCGGCGATTGGCTGGTGAAACATCGCCGGCTCAATTCCAGATTCACCAATTGCAAGGAATGGACGGAGTTTGACGGGCTCTCTTCGACCGTCAAGACACTGGGTGGCTTTGGAAACCTGGAGGACAACGTTCTCTACTTCCCGGAAGGTAGCTTCCGCGCCCTTGCACTGCGCTCGTTTTGTATGAAATCCGACAGCTGGTCGATCTGGTGGCTCGATGCACGCAATCCGACGACGCTCGATGTCCCTGTTGTTGGAAAATTCTCCAATCACATCGGCGTATTTTTTGCAGATGACCTACTCGATGGCCAAGCAATAAAAGTACGCTTTACCTGGACTGCCACACCTGGGGAAAATCCCCGTTGGGATCAGGCTTTTTCCAAGGACCAAGGAAGAACATGGGAAACGAACTGGATGATGGATTTCGTGCGCGCCACACAGGAAATGGCAGCCATTCAGCCTTGAAGGCTGAGGTTGCCAACGACGGCAAGCAGCCAAGAGCGGACCTGGACTTCAGTAAAGCAAGATAAGACGTAGTGATTGCTTTTGAGAATTACTGAATCACTATTAAAGTTGGATTATGCCGCATGCCATACCCACGCCGTAAATTCATTGCTCATGCCCTCGCTGGCGTAGGCTTGTTGACACTTGGCCCCCGAGTAGCTGCGGCTGCCGATATCCCGATACCAAACGTGACCGGCCTGTACACCGTCAAGGTTGCCCGCGTCGTTGCGCCCACGTCGACTGCGGAAGTGTCAAGGGAGGTGCGGGACTGGCCCGGCAAAGTGGCCGTCGGGGGCGGCCGCTACAGCATGGGTGGGCAGGTTGCTGTCCGGGGCGGCTTGCATCTGGACATGCGTGGCATGAATAAGTTGGTCAGTCTTGATCCGGCAGCGAGGGTCGTGCGGATACAGGCAGGCATGCGCTGGCGTGATCTCCAGGAGATTCTCGACAAGCTCAACCTTGCTGTAAAAACGATGCAAAGCTATGCCAATTTCACGGCAGGGGGAACCGTGTCGGTGAATGGCCACGGGCGGTATGTGGGCAACGGGCCGGTGGGCAACTCGGTGCGGGCACTACAAATGGTCCTTGCGGACGGCGCTATCACGGAGGCGTCCCGTACGTTGAACTACGACCTGTTTCGTGCTGCCATCGGTGGATATGGTGCAGTGGGCGTCATCACCGAAGTCGAACTCGACCTGGCTGAAAATACCAGGATGGAGCGGATCGTGGAGACGGTAGCGCTCGAATCCTACCCTCAATTCTTTGAGCGCTCGGTCAAGGGCAGCCAAAACTGCATCCTCCACAATGCCGACCTGCTGCCGCCGGCCTTCGACGTTCCGGTGGCCGTGTCGTGGCGTACAACCACCAAAAATCTGACAGAGCCAGCAAGGCTGGTCGCGCGCGGCCAGTCATATGCACTGAATCAGAACGTCATCTTTGTCATGACCGAGTTCCCATTGGGTGATCTGCTGCGCCGCAAAGTCCTTCACCCGCTTCTCTTGGCGAAGCCAGCGGTAGTTTGGCGCAATCACGAAGCCAGCCGGGACGTCGCGGAGCTGGAATCCAGGACCCGCGCGATGTCAACTTACGTGCTGCAGGAGTACTTCATTCCGGTGCGACATTTTGTCGCCTTTGCGCGCGCGATGGCAGTGGTCATCGACAAGCACGCTGCGGAGGTGCTCAACGTATCGGTTCGGCACTCCGATGCCGACCCCGTGACGTTGCTGCCATGGGCCAAAGAAGAAGTGTTTTCGTTCGTGGTGTACTACAAGCAGCGAACCTTTGAAGGTGCGCAGCGCCGCGTGGGTGAGTGGACGCGTGAGCTGATTGACACTGCGCTCAAGTTCGGGGGGCGGTATTACCTTCCGTACCAGCTTCACGCGACGAAAGAGCAGTTCGCCCAGGCCTATCCGGAGGCCGATGAGCTGCGCGCCTTGAAGCAGCGCGTCGACCCGCATGGCAACTTTTCGAATGAGCTGTGGGGAAAGTACCTGTAGGCCCCTAAAACGGGCCGCAGGGATTCGAACCGTATCCTCTATACGCTGGCGGGCAATCGGTCGATTGGAGACTGGTGAACGTCCGCTTTGGGGTATTGTGTTGAAAATGTCGAGCGGCAACCATTTCGGGATGGCTCGGACCTCCAAGCGGTCGGTGATCGATCAATAGCGGCGGTTCTGGCCAGTCGAGGCTGACAGGTTTTCTATCTAAACATCAACGTACCCGCGTTTTTCAACACAATAGGCCAGAAGCAGTCAGTCAGATTGAATGGCTTGTCCTGGTTTTGGCATCAAATTTTGTCGGCTCACCATGTCTGGAATGAAATCCTGTGAAATATCTTCTCAGTATTATTGCGGTGCTTGCTTATACGAATGTGCACGCTGCTGCATGGCAGCCTGCCAGCGGACAGCAGCAATTGCCGATCTGGCCTGGAGCGATACCTGACGCGAAATCAGCCGCTGGACCGGAAGACGAGGTGACGTTACGGGAAGATCGGCTCATCGCCGGACGGCCCTGGCTGGAACTGGATAACGTCACGCGGCCTACGATGACAATTTACTCGCCAAAGGGAAGGAATACGGGCGCTGCCGTTATCGTTTTTCCCGGCGGAGGCTATTCGGCGCTGGCCATCGACCTGGAAGGAACGGAAGTTTGTGACTGGCTGACATCGATTGGTGTTACGTGCGTGCTGTTGAAATATCGTGTCCCCGGATCAGGTCCCCACTGGGATAAAATCCGTAATGTCCGTGTCATTCCAAAGACGCATACGGCGTTGCAAGATGCACAGAGAACGTTGGGCCTCGTTCGCCATCATGCCGTTGACTGGAAAATTGACCCGAACAAGATTGGAGTGCTGGGGTTTTCTGCCGGCGGTCACCTGGTCGCGTCAATCAGTACGCATCATCAACGGATATATGCGCCTGTTGACAAGGCAGACGAGGAAAGTTGTCGTCCCGATTTTGCAGTGTCTGTTTATCCTGGCCATATGTCAGTCAACTATAAACATGACCTTTCAAAGTTGAACCCAAGCATTGAAGTTAGCAGTCAAACACCTCCGACCTTCCTGCTTCATGCGCAAGACGATCCGGTAGATCCGGTAGAGTTTTCTCTTCTTTATTATGCGGCCCTGAAGAATGCAAATGTACCCGTGGAGATGCATTTGTTCGCCGAGGGAGGGCACGCGTTTGGACTCCGTCCTACCAAGTTTCCAATCACGCAGTGGCCCACGTTGGTTGAAACGTGGCTGGGTACGATGGGAATGATACCCAAGAAATGACAATGCAACACAGTTGGAAAGACCAACAATTCACCAATTTATCCTTTTCAACCTGGAACGGCAATATTGCAGTGTTATATAGCCAGAATGCGAACCTGAATACATGAAGATTGAAATTCGACGCGCCGAGCTCACGGAACGCCAGATAGTCAGAAACCTGATGGAACTGTATCAGCATGATTTTTCCGAGCTTGACGGCACGGATATGGACGAACATGGTCAATACGGGTATGACGATTTGGACAGCTTTTGGGTGAACCCGACGTGGTCAGCGTATGTCATGAAGGTTGACAGCAAGTGGGCGGGCTTTGTGTTGACAAACGATGAGGTCCAGATCCACGGAAATACGCATGCAATCGTGGAGTTCTTCGTCGTTCGCAAATACCGGGGGCAAGGACTAGGCAGGAAGGCTGCGGAAACCATCATGACGATGTTCCCGGCCAAATGGGAGGTTTGTGTCATTGAAGAAAATCCTGCTGCGCGGAAATTTTGGGAAACACTCATCAATACAGCCTGGCCGGGCAGACATCAGTTGGCCGTTCTGGATAATGAACAATGGCAGGGGCCGGTATTCTCGGTCGATACGCACGTAACAACGCCATCGGATTAAGAGCCTATCCCAGTAGATGAATACATCCTGCTCCGGGCCGGCAAGCCATTCCAGGCAGGAAGCAAACCTGTGCACAGTTTCGCCTTCCAGCAGGTGGTGTTGCTCTATGGTCAAGCCTTATTCGAGATTCGCATCAATGCGGACGATCAGGCCTCCTGTATCCACGGACATATCCAGCAAACCGATTTCGTGTCCAAAATCGCCGGTGAAATCGACACGCACCCGTACCAGGTCGACGCCGATATTTTCCAGCGAGAGGAAACGCGTCACCGTGTGATAAGCGATGAAAAACTGCTCGATATAGGTGCGAATCCCGCTATGCCCATCGAAACAATGCCCAGTCGAGGGGTCGTCGATCACTGCATCTGGTGCGAACAATTTCAACACCGCGTCAACGTCATAAGCATTTGTGGCGGCGATAAAAGCATCGGCGGTCTTGCGTAGCTTGGTTGTATTTCGGACAAGTTTCATTGGTGGCTCCCTTAGTCGGTTGAAAGAGCATGCATCAGCACTAGCATTAGCACTGACACATCAGCAATGCGTCGTGCTGGTCGCAGGCATGGAGGAGGGCATGGCGGATCAGGCACTGCGCGTGTGCGCCAGCATGCGCGCCGCATCTTGCCGTGGTGCCATCCCGAACAGGCGCGCATATTCTCTGCTGAACTGGGTCGCGCTCTCGTAGCCGACATCGTACGCGGCTGCTGCCACGCTGCTGCCCTTGGCCACCATCAGCGTGCGCGCGTGCATCAGGCGGATGCGCTTCTGGTACTGCACCGGGCTTAATGAGGTCGCCGCCTTGAAATGACGGTGAAACGCCGACACGCTCATCGCCGCATTGCCTGCCAAGTCCTCAACACGCATCGGCAAATTGAAATCGCGCCGTATCCACGCGATGGCTGCCGCCAGGCGCGCCATGGCGCTGTCGGGCGTTGCGATTGCACGCAACATGGCGCCATGCGGCCCCTGCAGCACGCGATACAGGATCTCGCGCTCGTAAGCAGGTGCCAGCGCGGCGATATCGTCGGGACGAACCATCAAGCCCAGCATGCGCGTCCAGGCATCGAGCAGTTCCGGCGTGACAGCTGCGACGGAAAAGGCATGGCCACGGTTGTCGGCGCAGCCCGGTGGCAGGTCCGCTATCAGTTCGGCCAGTATGGACGGCACCAGTGTCAAGGCCACGGCCATGTAAGGTTCACCGGCCGCATTAGACCTGATGACGCCTACCGCCGGCAGCTCAACCGACATGACGAAATAGGTCGCCGGATCATAGTCAAACGTCTGTTCTCCGACCGTCATTGACTTGCTGCCCTGCAGGATCAGGTTGATCATCGGCTCGTACACGGTCGCCAGTTCATGCTCGGGAATGGCGCCCTGTACCATCGCCACGCGTGGAATGCCCGTCTCAAGGCGCCCATTCTTGTTTTGGGCGGCAAGCATCCGCAAACGGCCCATCTGCTCGTTGATTTGATTGTCCATGACTCATTGGACCCTAACGCGGTACATCGTGCAAGGCCAAAGCAGAATCAGGCAGGTTTCAGGCAGGATCGGATGTGTCCAGCAACCCCAATGCCGCTACAGTGAACGCCTCACTTTCAATCACTGGAGTTTCACATGAACGTCATCGTCATCACCGGCGGCAGTCGCGGCATCGGCGCCGCCGCCGCCATCGAAGTTGCCAAACTCGGCATGGGCGTCATCCTCACTTACAACACAAATGCCGCCGCAGCGGACAGGGTCGTCGCGACCATCGAAGCGGCTGGCGGCAAAGCCGTTGCGCTGCCACTTGATGTGGGTAACGCTGACAGCTTTGGCGCCTTCAAGGCAGCTGTCATCCAGGCGCTGGAAACGACCTGGAACACCACAAGCTTGCACGGTCTCGTCAACAACGCTGGCTACGGCTTGTTCAATCCAATCGAATTCGTCACTGAGGCGCAGTTTGACGGCTTGATGAACGTGCACTTGAAGGGGCCTTTCTTTCTGACCCAGGCACTGCTGCCGTTGCTGGCAAGCGGTGCGGCCATCGTCAACCTGACCAGCGCGACTACCCGTGTGGCCACTGCCGGCGTAGCGCCCTATGCGGCCTTCAAGGGCGGCCTGGAAGTGCTCTCGCGTTACATGGCCAAGGAGTTCGGCGCACGCGGCATCCGCGTCAACGCGGTCTCGCCAGGTGCAATCCGCACCGAACTCGGTGGCGGCTTGAACGATGAATTCGAAGCCATGCTGGCAGGGCAAACAGCGCTTGGACGCGTTGGCGAACCGGAGGATGTAGGACGTGTCATCGCCACGTTGCTCTCACCTGTAACTGGCTGGGTCAACGCACAAACCGTCGAAGTCGGCGGCGGATACATTATTTAAGCGAACAAAAGGTGCACACTTAAGCAGTGCCAGAGCCAGATGACTTTTACGGAAATTAAACGATCTACACCTGCCAAGGAGCCACCATGCTGGACCACCTGTTTCTCTGCGTCGCCGATGTCCCGGCCTCGATCGCCTTTTACGAGCACGCATTGGCGCCCCTCGGCATTGCTCACGTCCATGACTACAACGGGGCTGACGGCCCGCCCGGCCACCCCGACCTGAAAGGCTTCGGTAGCAACAATCGCATCTACTTCTGGCTGCGTGCTGGGGCCGCCGATGCGCGAGCCGTTCACATCGGCTTCGTGGCCGACAGCACCGCCGCCGTTGATGCCTTTTATGCAGCTTCGCTGCAGGCCGGCGCGACGGATAATGGCCCGCCCGGTGCCCGCCTGCACTACGACCCTCGCTACTACGCGGCCAATATTTTTGACCTTGATGGCTACAGCATCGAAGTCGTCTACAAAAGCTGGCAGCACGCGCAGCCAGCATCCACATAGAAAGCTATCTCATGACTCAGACCATCCTGATATACGGCGCCACCGGCTACACCGGTAAACTCGTCGCCATGCAAGCGCGCGAAACGCATCTGTCGTTCGAGGTCGCCGGCCGCAATGGCCCGCAAGTGACTGCACTGGCCGAGCAACTGGACGTGCCATGCCGCATCTTTGCGCTCGATGACCCAGAAACCATCATTGCCAGCCTGGCCGGCGTCACGGCCGTCCTGAACTGCGCTGGCCCGTTCGCCAGTACTGCGCGGCCACTGATGGAAGCTTGCATCGCTTGCGGTATCCACTATCTCGACATCACAGCCGAATACAAAGTATACGCATTGGCTGAAGCATGCTCCGAACGCGCAGCTGCCGCCGGCGTCATGTTACTGCCCGGTGTAGGCTGGGACGTGGTGCCGAGTGATTGCCTGGCCATGTACCTTGCCGCCAAAGTCGATCAACCCCAGAGCCTGCGCATTGCGCTCCAGGTCGCCAATTCAATGTCGCGCGGCTCGACCACCAGTGTGGGCGAGATCCTCGGAGTTGGATTGCTGGTGCGGGCCGAAGGCATTATCGTGGCCAAGCTCGATGCCGCGCCGGCGCGTTTCGACTTTGGCGCCGGCATGGTGGATAGCGTGCCCCTGTCATTCGGCGACCTGGTCACTGCATGGAAGTCGACCGGGATTCCGAATATCGCCATGTTCGTCAATATAAAAGAGAACGTCATGCCGGAAGGCGTCGCTGCCATGCCTGAAGGCCCGTCGCTGGAAGAACGCGCTGCCAACCGCGCCTGTGCCGTCGCTGAAGTAACCGGCATTGATGGCGCCGTGGTGCGCGCGCGTATTGACACCATCAATGGTTATTCATACACGCCGCTGGCTGCCGTCGAAGCGCTGCGTCTGCTGGCGGCAGGTCAATTCAAGCCTGGTTTCCAGACTCCGGCCACCGTGTTTGGCGCCGGTTTTGCCGTCTCGATTGCCGACACCCGCATTGTTGACATGGTCTGAAGTTCCATGTCAGCGGCATGCTGAAATCAGTGCGCCATTTCCCGCATCAGTGTGGCCACCAGCTGCGCCGCCCCCATTTCCCGCGCCAGCGGCGCGCCCTGGCCGGCCCATTGCGCGGCAAATTCGCTGTTGCCGTGCTGGCTAGCTGCCGCGTTCAATTGTTTTGCGGCATCGTAGGCGATGGGGTAGTCGGCCGGCGGCGGGCTGCCCGGCGCTTCGCCATGCTCGATCAAACGGTTCACCATGCCGCGCGCCAGGCGGCCCGAGAGCACGCTCGTCAGGCGCGTGGCTGCCGCCCGTTCGCTTTGCAGGTTGGCGCGGTAGCCCGCATTGGCCGACGATTCCGGGCACAGCACGAACGCCGTGCCCAGCTGGGCGGCCACGGCGCCCAGGTCCAGCGCGGCGCGGATGCCTGCTCCATCCATGATGCCGCCGGCGGCGATCAGGGGTAGCGTCGTGCGGCCCGCCAGCAGGCGCAGCAGTACTGACGTGCTGTGGCGCTCGTCCGGCGCTTGCGGGTCGAAGACGCCGCGATGCCCGCCTGCCTCCACGCCCTGCGCCACGATGGCGTCGACGCCCGCCTGTTCGATCAGGATCGCCTCGCGCACGCTGGTGGCCGTGGCCATGGTGTAGATGCCGGCCTGGCGCAGGGCGGCGATTTTCTCCGTTGCAGGCAAGCCGAAATGAAAGCTGACGACGGCAGGGCGCTGTTCCAGCAGCAGGGCAAACGCTTCCTCATTACCGAGAAACGTTTGGTAAATCTCATCGAGCTGCGCTGGCACGGCCGCGCCCAGCTCCGCAAACAGGGGCGCCAGGTGCGTCAACCAGGCCGCTTCGCGCCGCGCATCCCTCACTGCCGGCGCATGGCAAAACACATTGATATTGAAGGGCTTGTCCGTCAGCGCGCGCGTGTCGGCGATCATCTGGCGCGCCTGCGCCACCGTGCCGGCGCCGATGCCCAGAGACCCCAGGCCGCCCGCATGCGAGACGGCGGCGGCCAGGCGCGGCGTGGAGACGCCCGCCATCGGCGCCTGGATGATGGGGAATTGCAAGCCGAGGCGGTCGAGGAAGCGCTGGATTGAAGTCATGATGTTTCCTTCATCAAGTTGAGGAGGCTGCATTCGATTCTTATTTTGAGAATATAATAGCACAATCATTCCAAACGAAAGAACATGATGGACATGGAGTCATTGACGATTTTTTGTGCCGTGGCCAGTGAGCTGAGCGTCACGCAGGCCGCAGCGCGGCTGGGCCGCGCACCGTCCAGCGTCACCACGCGCATCCAGCAACTGGAAGCCGATATCGGCGCGCAACTGTTCGTGCGCACCAATAAACGCATGGCCCTGACGGCCGCGGGCGAGCGCTTTCTCGAGTATGCGCAGCGCTTGCTGGCGCTGGCGGAAGAAGCCCGCCACGTCGTCACGGGCGGGCGCGAGGGGGGCACCCTGCGCGTCGGCAGCATGGAAAGCACGGCGGCCAGCCGCCTGCCGGCGTTGCTGGCCGCGTATCACGCCCGCCATCCGGCGACGCGCCTGGCGCTGAGCACGGGGCCGTCGCGCCCCCTGATCGAGCAGGTGCGCACGGGTTTACTCGACTGCGCCTTCGTGGCCTTGCCGCCAGCCTTCGGCGGCGCCGCCGCGCTGGAGGAACTTGGCCTGGCATCGACCGCCGTATGGCGCGAAGAACTGTGCTTGCTGCTGCCGGCCAGCGAAGGGCCGGTGCGCCGCGCCGTGGACGTGCGCACGCGCTCGCTGGCGGCGTTTCCGCAAGGCTGCACCTACCGCGGCATCGCCGAAGAGGTGCTGGGCGTGGCCGGAAGCACGCAGTGGCGGGTGCAGGAAATGACTTCGTATCACACCATGATCGCCTGCGTGGCGGCCGGCGCCTGCGTGACCTTGCTGCCGGCCAGCGTGCTGGCGCTGTCGGACGCGCCTGCCACCCTGAAAACACTGTCGGTTGGGCAAGCCGACACCTTGCTGGTGTGGCGCACCGGGTTCGACGTGCCCGCCTTTCAACACTTGCTGGCGCAACTGGGCGAGGTGGCGCCGTGAGCGCGGCCGGCAGGCTGCGCGCGGCCATCGCTGCGGCGGCCATCCTCGCCATCGGCATGGGCTTCGGCCGCTTCGCCTTCACGGCCATCTACCCGCACATGGTCAAAGAAGGCGTGTTGACCTTACACGACGGCAGCCTGGCCGCCTCGGCCAACTATGCCGGTTATTTGCTGGGCGCCATCCTGGCCATGCGCGCGCGGGCCCACAGCGCGCACCAGCTATGCCTGTGGTCGGTGGCCGGTACGGCGCTGTGCCTGGGCGTGCTGGCCTTGACTATGCCCGTCTGGCTCATCGTGACGGTGCGCGGCGTGGCGGGCGTCTTCAGCGCCCTGGCCATGGTGGCTGCCTCGCTGTGGCTGCTGGAACAGCGCCGGCATGGTCGCGGCGCGCCGCTGCTGTACGCGGGCGTGGGCGCGGGGATTGCCGTGTCGGCCGAATTGCTGGTGCTGGCATCGCAGCTGGGCTGGCACAGCGCCGGCATGTGGCTGTTGCTGTCCGGCGTCACCGTACTGCTGGGGCTGGCGGCCGCGCCTGCCATTGTCGCCAGCGGCCAGGCGACCCTGGATGCGCCGCCGCAATCCACCGCATCGACCTTGGCACCGGTGGCGCCCTGGCCGCTGGTGCTGATCTATGGACTGGCCGGGCTCGGCTATATCGTCACTGCCACCTACTTGCCCGTGCTGGTGGGCACGGCCTTGCCCGAGCTCAATTCCGCCCACGTGTGGGCCGTCTTCGGCCTGGGCGCGGCGCCGTCGTGCTTTCTGTGGCACCGGCTGCACGAGCGCCTGGGCACGCGCCAGGCACTGCGGTTAAATTTGCTGCTGCAGGCGCTGGGCGTGGCCTTGCCCGTGCTGGCGCCCTCGGCCGCCGGCTATCTGCTCAGCGCCATCCTCGTCGGCGGTACGTTTGTCGGCACGGTGACCATCGCCATGCCGGCCGCGCAACGGGCCGCCGTCAAGGCAGGGACGAACATGATGGCCATCATGACGGTGGTGTATGGCGTGGGCCAGATCATCGGCCCCGTGCTGGCCGGCAGCCTGTATGCGCAGTCGCACAGTTTTAATAGCGCGTTATTGGCGGCGGCCGGCGCGCTGCTGCTGGCTATTGCAGTGAGCTTGCGGCTGTAAAACTCAGAGATCGAAGGCGCAGCGCATGAAGTCGCCCCGCAGCGCGTTGATCCTGGTGAAATCGCGCGTGTAGTACAGCTTGTTCGTCAGCAGCACCGCATAGCGGCCGCGCCGGGGGCTGAGCCACATGGCCGTGCCGGTGAAGCCCAGGTGGCACCAGACGTCGTCTTTCGGCAGCGTGCCTGCCGCCGGGTGCCAGAACAGGCCGCGCGATGGAGTCAGCGTGCCCGTCTGCACCGTCAGCGAGGCGCGCACCCAGTCGGCGTCCAGTACATCGCCGTGCAGGCCTGGTGCCAGCATCGCCAGCAGGAAACGCTGCAGGTCAGGTACGTTGGAAAACAGCCCGGAGATGCCGCACACGCCGCCCAGCAGCCGGGTCGAGAAATCATGCGTCACGCCAGCAAGGTGGGCGCCCGCCTGCTCGCAGTATTCGGTTGGTGCGACCAGTTGGTCGTGCCGTGGCGCCAGCGGGCCGTAGCCCGTGGCGGCCATGCCCAGTGGTCGCAAAATGTGCTCTTCAAGCACATGGTCCAGGGGCAGTCCCAGCAGCCGCTCGATGATCAGGCCGAGTATCAGGGCCGCGCGGTCCGTGTAGTCGACAGCCTGGCCCGGTATGCCTTCCAGCGGCTCGCGCAGCACGCCGCGCACGATATCGTCGTACACCTCGCCATAGCTGGCGCGCAGGCGGGCGCGCAGCGGCAAGCCGGCCGTGTGCGTCAGCAGCTGGAAAATCGTGATGGGTGCCAGCGCATAACCCTGGGTGCCGGGCAGCAGGTCGGCAAGGCGGCTGTCCAGGTGCAGGCGATTGCGGCGCACCAGCCAGCCCGTCAGTGACCAGACGCTGATGATCTTGGTCAGTGAAGCGATGTCGAACAAGGTGTCGACCTGCATCGCGGCGCTGTCCGGCTCGGGCGTGAGCCGCCCGGCCGCGCCCGCCACGCCGTGGCCGAGGCTGCCCACGGCCCAGGCCGCACCTGGAAAAATGTGTTCGTGCACGCCGGCCTCTACCAGCGCTGTCAGTTTGTCTGTCAGGTTTGCTATTGGCATATTGATTGTGTTGTGTCTGTCTTGTCATGCTCTGCTGCCACCCCCAGCCAGCGCGCCACCGATTGCGCCACCCACTCCCCCTCGTCCAAGGGCAAGTCGTGGCCGGCGTCGCGGTGGATCAGGCAATCGGCTTGCCAGGCGCGCGCCAGGCGCTGCGAGCAGCGGTGTTCGACCAGTTGGTCTTGCGCGCCGGCCATCACCAGCACGGGCATGGCGGGGCGGCTGTCAGGCGCGCGGTAGCGGGCGGCCGACAGCAGCTGGCGCAGCGCATTGCGCCGGCTCACCGGGTATTCCTGCTGGTAACTGAGCCAGTCGGCCAGCAGCGCCGGGTTGCCGCCCGCATGGCGGCGGCTCGTCAGGCGCAGGATCAGCGCTTCCTGGCTGCGTGCATCGCCCAGCAGCAGCTGGCGCAGCAGGGCGCCGTAGTTTTGCCAGCGCAGGCGCCGGTAAAACGGATTGAACGGCCGCATGCTGGTGTTGAGCAGCACGCAGCGGGCGATTTCCTGCGGGTAGCGACTGGCCCATTCCACGGCCACCATGCCGCCCAAGGACAGGGCCAGCAGGTGGTACGGTGCAGCGATGCCGCGCGCCAGCAAGTCTGCGCGACAGTCTTCCACCATGGCGGCCACGCGGGTGGCGCTGTCCTGCGCGTGGCGTTTGCCATTGCCGGGCAAGTCGGGCGTGACGATATGGGCGCCGGGCAGGGCGCGCGCCAGGCTGGCGGGGAAGGTTCCCCAGTGGCGCTGTTCGCGCATCAGGCCGCGCAATAAAATCCAGGTGGGCGGCGTCATGATTCGTACCATTGCGCCAGGGCGCGCCGGCGCTGCGCCTTGCGCAGCAAGCCTTCCGGCATCCAGCGGCCGTGGCTGCTGGCGGCGCGCATTAGGAAATCGAACCAGACCAGGTGCCGCCGCAGCACGCGCTGCAAGCGGTGCGCGGCCGTGGGGTTGAAGATGCTGACCCGGTTGAACAGCTGGCGCGGGTTTTTCTTGACCCACAGCCACGAGCCCATTTCCAGGGTCAGCGGCAGGAACACGCGCCCGCTGTAGCTGGTGCCGTTCAGGTACAGATAATCCCACAGGTCGCCATGCGTGCGGTATTGCCGGCTTTGCGGCTCGAACACATAGTTGTGGTTGGGGTAGCTCTGGCTGAACAGCTCTTCCAGCGCGCCGATCTCGGCCAGGTGTTCGATCGGCACCTTGGTATGTGCATGGGGAAACCAGATGCGGTCGCGCAAGCCGAAACCGGAATGGCAATCGAGGGCGATGCTGAACTGGCGCGACAGCAGTTCGCGCTCGACGAGGTCGCACACGGCCTGGCTTTCCAGCTCCATCGGCGCGTCTGACGCGCCCCGGTACCAGGGCAGGCGGGCGCTGTAGCGCTGTCCGCCCAGCATGAACGGTACTTTTTCACGCGCGCTCAGCGGCGCGTTGCGCATCAGGTCCACGCCCTGCGGATTGCAGCGCGTGGCTTGCCACATGCCGCCCGGATTAACCAGCGGCATGAACACCAGGCGCATGCTTTCCAGCTGCTGGTGCAGGGTGGCGTCCCAGCGCAGGCGCGCGATCAGGCTTTCCAAAAAGGAGAGCAGCACTTGCGTGCCGATGCGTTCGAGGCCGTGGATGCCGCCGAAAAAGCCCAGCACGGGCACGTCGGGACTCGGATTGCCCATGGCAATCGTGTACACGGGAAATTCGCGCCCATCCATGGCGATGCTGCAGGGCGCGGCCACTTCCAGGTGGCTGCCGCCCTCGTCGATGAGGCGTTTCAGCATGACCAGCTCGGGCAGATTCTTTTCGATCATCAGGCGTCTGAAAGGGAAAGTGACAGCCAGTGTAGCCGAAATAGCTGCCACACCAGACGTCCCGCCTGGCGAAATATATGCATGGCAAGCATGTCACGAAGCCGTCATGTTTGCTGTGTAGGCTATTGCAGTTGACGCAAGAATTGTTACTTGGCAATGCCCCGATTCCACGCAGTTCCACCCTCACACGATAGCGACACGATAGCGATATGACAGGCAGCCCGGCATCCGTGCATGTGCTTGCGCTGGCGGGATACCTGGTACTGCTGGGTTTCCTGACTGCGGTGGGACCCGTGCGAGCGCAGCCGGCCGAGGGCCCCGTGCTGCAGTTCGATATCGCCGCGCAAAACCTCGGCGATGCGCTCGACCTGTACAGCCGCCGCACGGGCATTGCCGTACTGATGGACCAGCGCTACACGCAGCGCCAGTCGGCTGCCGTGCGCGGCGCGTATGCGGCAGGCGCGGCCCTGCAAGCCTTGCTGGAGGGCACTGGGCTGCAATCGCGCCTGTCCGACGCGCAAGCCGTCATCGTGTATGCCGCGGCGAACGCCTCAGCGACTGCAGTGGACTTGCCGCAGGCCGCCGTGGTGGCCGCCGCCGATATTCCCGGCGCCACGCAGGGCGGCAGCGACCATGCGGCCTATGTGAGCCGCCTGCAGCATGTGCTGTTGGGGCTGCTGTGCCGCGCGGCGCAGACGCGTCCCGGCGGCTACCGCCTGGCGCTGCAGCTGTATCTGAACCGCGCCGGCGTGGTGGACCGCGTGCACCTGCTCGACAGCACGGGACTGCGCGCGCGCGACACGGCCATCGCGCGCCTGGTGCTGGGCATGAGAGTGGGCGCGGGACCCTCGCCGTCGATGCCGCAGCCTGTTTCCATCCTGCTGCTGCCGCAAGGGCCGGGCAGCGAAGTCGATTGCGCCCCCAGCGCGCTGGGTAGAAACGCGCCATGAGCATGCCCGACTTGCGCACCAAGCTGAAACGCCACCTCAGTTCGCGCTACGCCGTGCTGCGCTGGCGCCTCGAAAGGGTGGTCGGCTGCAAGCACCATGCGGCCGATGCGCTGCAGGAAACCTGGCTGCGCCTGGAAGCGATGGTGGCGCCTGGCCCCGCCGCCGCGCCCGTCCACAATCCCGACGCCTATCTGCTGCGCATGGCGGCCAATATCGCCACCGATGCCTACCGCCGCGATCGCATCATCGTCACCGAGCGCGAACGCGAAGAGCTGATGCACATGGCCGACGAGGCCGGCGACGACATCAGCGACCCGGCGCGCATCGTCTCGGCGCGGCTCGATGTGCAGGCGCTCGACGTGGCGCTGGCGGGCCTGTCGCCGCGCCGCCGCGCCATCCTGACGGCGGCGCGCATCGATGGCATGCTCAACGCGGACATTGCCGAACGTTTCGGCATTTCCGTGGCGATGGTGAAGAAAGAATTGCAGGCCGCCATGCAACACTGTAAAACGTGCATGGCCGACGCCGATGCCGCCCAGCGCAGCGATGTGTCGGGCCGCCGTAAATATTGATGAATCTGATGACTGCTCCTGACCGCGATCCACGCGACCTTGTTGAACATAACGACACCGCCATCGGCCAGCAAGCCGCTGCCTGGTGGGCGCGCCTGCGTGCCGACGATTTCACGCAGGCCGACGCCGACGCCTTGCGCGCCTGGTGCGCGCGCAGCCCCGAGCATGCGCGCGCCTGGCGCGAACTGCAACAGCTGTGGCAGGCGCTCGATCCCGCCTTGACCCGCGCCGCCGCCGCGCCGCAGCGGGCGAACGTGCTGGCGTTTCCCCTCAGGCCGGGACGGCGTGCCTTTCTCGGCGGCGCGCTGGCGGCCGGCGTGGCCGTGCTGGCCTTGCGCCCGCCGCTGGGCGCCTGGCCGTCGCTGCAGGAGCTGAGCGCCGACTTCCGCACGGGCACGGGCGAGCAGCGGCAAGTGGCCCTGTCGCAGCAGATGTCAGTGCAAATGAATACGCAGACGCGCATCAATGTGCGGGCGCCCGAGTCGATCGAACTGCTGGGCGGCGAAGCGGAAATCCTCGCCAGCGGCGCGCGCCAGCCGGTGACGGTGTTGGCGGGAGCAGGGCGCTTGCTGGCGCAGTCGGCCCGCTTCAATGTGCGCCACACGGACGACGCCGTTTGCGTCACCTGCCTGGCGGGCGCCGTGGAAGTCGTCTGGCAGCAGCGGCGCCAGACCCTCGATGCCGGGCAGCAACTGGTGTACGACGAGCGGGGCGTGCAGGCGGCCACGGCCGCGCAGGCGGGCGAGGCGAGCGCCTGGCGCACGGGCGCGCTGTCGTTTGTCGGCAAGCCGCTATCCCAGGTAGTCGATGAAATCAACCGCTACCGTCCCGGCCGGGTGCTGCTGCGCAATCCCGAGCTGGGCCGGCGCCTGGTGCGCATGCGTTTTTCCATCAGCCAGATGGATGGCGCGCTGGCGATGATACGCGACCTGTACGGCGCGCAAATGACCAGCCTGCCAGGCGGCATCGTGCTGCTCAGCTGATCCCGTGTTTCCCTTTGGCAGGCTTATTTAAAAATATTTAAAAATATTTTTCAAAAACCATTATCCCTTCCGCCATCGAGCTACGTCATGGAGGCATGGACGCCTGCGCCACCGCAAGGCTCCGTTCCCTACTCTCTAGCCAGGAAACCATTGCCATGACCAAGCTTCACACTGCCCAGCGCCCAGTCCCAAACATTGACACGGGCGCGCAGCGGTCCTCCACGCTGGGCAGCCGCTTGCGGCTCACGCCGCTCGCTTACGCACTGACCACCATGCTGATGGCAGGCGCCTTTACCACGCCGGCGCGCGCGCAGCAGGCGTTCAGCGGCGGCTGGTTCGCGGCCAAGGGCGCGGTGCAAAATACGGCGGCCAGCTCGGGCCGCCTGCCGAATGGCCAGCCGCTGCCGCTGGGCAGCCGGCCCGAGGGTCAGCAACAGCAGGCGAACCAGCAGTTGCAGCGTTCGATCAACAACCTGAACCTGGCCGCGCGCGCCATTGCCGCGCAGCAGGCTGCCCAGGCGCAGGCGCGCCAGGCCGCCGCCGGCGCACCTGGCGCACTCGGCGCACCCGATGGTCTCGTGCAAGGCGGCTTGCAGGTCGACACCAACAGCCTGACGGCCGGCTGGCTCAATGCCCAGGCGCCCGTGCAGACAGTGGCAAACGGCAAGACGGCCGTGGTGGTACAGCAGACGGCGGACAAGGCCATCCTGAACTGGGAAACGTTTAACGTGGGCAAGGACACGACCCTGACCTTCCAGCAGCAGAAGGACTGGGCCGTGCTGAACCGGGTCAACGATCCGCAAGCGCGTCCCAGCCAGATCCAGGGCCAGATCAAGGCGGACGGTACGGTGCTGCTGGTCAACCGCAACGGCATCGTGTTTACCGGCACCAGCCAGGTCGACACGCGCAGCCTGGTGGCGGCCGCGGCCCGCATCGGCGACGCGCAATTCAAGAAGGATGGCATCTACAGCCCCGGCACGGCCGGCGCCACGACGTTGACCGATGCGGGCGGCAAGGTGCAGGTGCAGGCGGGGGCGCGCCTGTCCAGCAATGTGCCCAAGGGCAGCACGGAAGGCGGCGGTTACGTGATGCTGTTGGGTAAGGAAGTCCACAATGCGGGCGAAATCAGCACGCCCAAGGGCCAGGCCCTGCTGGCCGCCGGCGACAGCTTCAGCATTAAAAAAGGCGTGGGCACGGATGGCAACCCGCTGTCGACCACGCGCGGCAGCGAAGTCACGCCGCAGTTCGCGGCCGGCAGCACGGCGGGCAAGGTCGTCAACACGGGCCTGATCCAGGCGCGCGAAGGCGATATCACCCTGGCCGGGCGCACGGTGCAGCAGGACGGCGTGCTGCTCGCTTCCACCACAACGGCCACGCGCGGCACTATCCACCTCAATGCCCTGGGCAGCGACGCGGCCGTCACCGTGGGACGTGGCGCCACCACGGCCATCCTGGTCGAGGACGACGGCAAGACGACGGCGCTCGACAGCCAGCGCGACGCCATGCGCGGCCCGGTCGTGACGTCGACGGAAAACATCCTCGCCGTGAACGACCGCCGCGACCAGTCTCGCATCGAGATCGGCAGCGCCGGCTCGGTGGAATTCATGGGCGACTCGGTGACCCTGGCCACAGGCGGCCAGATCGCCGTCAATGCCGCCAGCCGCAGCCTCGTGCGCGATGGTGCCCAGCTCGACGTCTCCGGCGCCGTGGGCGTCAAGGTGGCCATGGCGGCGAACAATGTCGAAATCAATGTGCAGGGCAACGAGCAGCGCGACGCGCCCGTCAACCGCGACGGCAAGGCCTTGATCAACAACAATATCTGGGTGGACCGCCGCAAGCTGGTGTTGGTACCGAAGGGCACGAACGGCTACGACAGCGACCGCTGGTACACGGCGGGCGGCTTGCTGGAAGTGGCCGGCTACCTGGGCACGCAGGGTCACTCCGTCAGCGAGTGGATGGCGCAGGGCGGCACCGTCAGCTTCGGCGGCAAGGATGTCGTCACGCAGGCCGGCTCCGGCATCAACCTGTCGGGCGGCACCCTGGACGTGCAGACGGGCGCGCTGCGCCAGACCTGGCTGAAAGGCGCGGACGGCAAGCTGTACGAGGCGAGCAGCGCGCCCGCCGACTTGGCCTACCTTGGCGTGTACAAGGGTTACGAGGAAGAACACGCGCGCTGGGGCAAGGACGCCAGCGCGTTTTACGCCAATCCCCTGATCGCCGCGCAAAAGCGCCTGGAAAACGGCTACACGGTGGGCCGCGACGCTGGCAAGCTGGTCATCGCCACGGGGTCGGCCGTGCTGGAGGGGGGCATCGCGGGCGAGGTCTTCCAGGGCGAGCGCCAGACGCAGGCGCCGCAGGCCCTGCTCGACGGCTACCAGCAGTCGCAGCTGGCGGCCGCGCAGCGGGGGCAACTGATCGTCGGGCAATATCAGCCCATGTTCGACAAGCGCACGGGCGTGCTGCAGCATGTGCTGTCGGCTGTCATGGACGAGGTGCGCCTGACGCGCGTGCAGGACGGCATCGCCGCCGGCCTCGACGTGGCAGGCGTGCTGGCACCCGAGCGCCAGGGCAAGCTGCTGCTCGATACGACCTTGCTGAATGAACAGCAGCTGGGCGCCATCCGCATCGCCGCGAAAGGATCGATCACCGTCGACAGCGCGCTGCAGGTGGCCGACGGCGGCAATATCACCCTGTTCGCCAAGGACGTGGCCATCAATAGCAGCCTGCGCAGCCATGGCGGCAGCATCATGGCTGGCAACGTGCTGAACCAGATCGGCGCGCTGGGGATGAACGACACCTTGGTCAATCCGGGCGGACCCGCAGGCAAGCTGCTGCTGGCCGATGGCGTGAGCCTGGACACCAGCGGCTTGCTGGCCAATGTGCTGCGCGACCCGCTGGCCGCCGCCGGCTTGCCTTACCTGAACGGCGGCAATGTATCGTTGCGGGCGTATGGCGACGTGCGCATCGGCAGCGGCAGCCTGATCGACGTCAGCTCGGGCGCAGCCATCCTGTCGCAGGCGAAACAGCAGGGCGGCAAGGGCGGCAAAGTGACCCTGGCCAGCTATGGCGCGCAGGCCGATTTGCTGCTGGGCGAAGGCGCGCAAGTGCGCGGCCACGGCGTGACGGGCGGTGGCAAGCTGGAATTGCAGGCGAACAAGATACTGGTCGGCCCAGCCGATACCGCACAGAAAGGCATCCTGCAGCTGGGCGGCGACTTCTTCGACAAGGGTTTTTCCAGCTACAGCCTGCTCGGCAAGCAGGGCTTGACGGTGGCGGACGGCACGCAGGTGGACGTGCGCATGCCCGTGCTGCGCGTGGTGGACAATGAAAAACTGCTCCTGTGGACGCCGGAGCAATACACGGAAAATGCATTGAAGGGCACCTTGACGCAGCGCAAGGGCGCCAGCCTGGCCCTGCAGGTGGGCGATATCCAGTCCGGCGCGGCCGATATGGCCAGCGCCGAACTGCTGGTCGGCAAGAATGCGGTGGTGAATGTCGATGCGGGCCAGGCCATCAAGCTGTCCAGTGTGGGCCAGCTGACGGTGGAAGGACGCTTGAACGCCTGGGGCGGCAAGATCAGCCTCGGTGGCGTGGGCGTCGACGTGAATGTGTCCGAAGCGGTGGAAGCGGCCGGCCATGGCCGTTCCCTGTGGATCGGCGAGAACGCCGTGCTGGACGTGGCGTCGCGCGCAGTGACGGCCACGGACGTGCAAGGCCGGCGCTACGGCAAGGTGGTCGATGGCGGCAGCATCGTCATCGGCGGCGAGATCAACCATGCGCAGGGCAGTACTTCGGCGGCCAGCCTGTTTGTCGTGGTGCGCGATGGTGCGGTGCTCGACGCTTCCGGCGCGCACGCCGTGCTGGACGTGAATGGCGCGGCGGTTGACGTGGCCAGCGCGGGCGGCAGCATCGCGCTGGCGTCGAACAATGGCTTGTATCTCGATGGCCAGTTGCTGGCCAGGGCGGGTGGCGCGGGCGCGGCGGGCGGCACCCTGTCCGTGGCTACGGGCTCGCCCGAATACCGCAAGGAGCTGGCGCAGGCCAGGGTGCTGCAGGGACGCCAGTTGAAGTTGACGCAGCAGCAGGTCGCCAGCGACCTGGCCGCTGATGTGACTGCGCAGGATGGGGAGAAAGTGCTGCAGTATGGCCATGGCCGCCTCTCCGTGGAGCAGGTGGACGCGGGCGGTTTTGCCAACCTGGCCTTGCTTGGCGCCGCCACCTTCGATGGCGACGTGTCGCTGACGCTGCAGCAAAGCTTCCAGCTGTACGGTGCGCCGATGCTGTCGCCTGGCAGCAAGCCTGGCGCGAAGGTCAGCATCGCGGCGCCGTATGTGCGCCTGGCCAGCATCAAGCCCGTTGGCCGCGATTTTTATACGACGCCAGGCAGTGCGGGAGCATCGCCGGTCGCCAGCCAGATCAGCATGGCGGGTGACCTGATCGACGTGCGCGGCCTGGTCAACATTCTGGCCGACGACGTGCGCCTCACCAGTCGCGGCGACCTGCGTTTCCTGCTGTCCCCGCTGGGCTGGGATGGCAATCAAGCGACGACGGTGCTGTCCTCGCCAGGCGACATGACCCTCAGTGCAGCCCAGCTGTATCCGGAAACGGGCGCCGGTGCCGCCGTGCGCGTTGGCTCTGGCTTGGTCGAGGGAAAGTTCGGCTACGATCCTGCGCGCAGCCTGAACATCGCCCGCACGACCGACAGCGTGCCAGCCATGCCGTATTCCGCCTTCGGTTCGCTGGAACTGGAGGCTGCGCATATCGAGCAGGGTGGCGTGGTGCGCGCGCCGCTGGGCCGTCTGGCGATCGGCGCGGCCCGCTATAACAATGACAAGAGCCTGACGGTGAATCTATTGCCTGGTAGCATCACCTCCGTCAGCGGCGCCGGCCTGGTCATGCCGTATGGCGGCACCGTCGATGGACAGGCCTGGAATGTGGATGGCAAGCCGGCCGCCCTCCTGGGCGTGGGCGGCTTCAGTGGGCAGGGCGGCCTGCTACGCGTCGGCGTGGAAATGGCCGGCGTGGCCGTGGACGTACAGCCTGGCGCGCTGCTCGACCTGTCCGGCGGCGGCGAACTGACGGGCGCCGGTTTCATCGCCGGCCGCGGCGGTTCCACTGACGCGCGCACCCATCCGCTGGTGCAGGTGGGCGCGAACGGTGGTTTCGTCTTGCCTGGCCTGGCGACCAACCCTGTGTACGCCATCGTGCCGGGCGTGCAGGCACCGCAGGCGCCTGCGGGTGGCGAAAAGGGGGCTGCCGATGCGGCCGTGGGCCGGCAGGTGACGGTAGGCAATGGCGTGCCGGGCTTGCCCGCCGGCACCTACACCCTGATGCCCTCGACCTATGCCTTGCTGCCGGGCGCCTTCCGCGTGGAACTCAACGGTCTGGCGGGCCAGGGCAGTGCAGGCACCCTGGCGCAGCAGCTGCGCAACGGTTCCTGGGCCGCGCCCGGCACCCTGTCGATTGCCGGCACGGACATCCGCGCGCCGCTGGCCAGCCAGCTGATACTCACGCCGGCCAAGGTCTTGCGCACCTACTCCCAATACAACGAAACAGGCTATGCCGCATTTGCCCTGGCCGATGCGCAGACGCGCGGCATTCCCCGGGCAATGCTGCCGTCCGATGCCAAGACACTCAAGCTGACCCTGGCGCAAGATGGCGGTCTGGACACATTCCAGTTCCGGGGTACCGGCAAGTTCGCCGCAGCCGAAGGCGGCTATGGCGGCACCGTGATGCTGGGATCGAGCAATGTCTCCACTGGCGAGATTGAAATTCTCGCCGATGGCGCGCCGGCCACCAGCGGCGCCGGGCTGGTCAGCGTGCGCGCCTCCAGCCTGAATAATATCGGTGCGGCTCGCATTGTGGTGGGCAACACACCCACGGTGGCATACGGCCAGGGCGGCAATTACGTGAACTTCGGTGTCAACTCCGCGCGTGCCATCTACCTGCGCGCGGGAGCCGTCCTGTCGGCGCCCGAGGTATTCCTGGTGGCCCAGGATCCGGGCAATTATATGCTGGGCGATGGCTTGATCGACATCGCGCCTGGCGCGGGCATCAGCACCCTGGGGCGTGGCAAGGCCGCATATGACGCCAACGACGGCTTCATCTACAAGACCCGCGCGGACATGCACGTGCTGGCCGCCTCGAACGGCTTGCTCAATGTGGCGCCGGTCGGCGGTTCGGCGCGTGGTGGCATCCGCATCGGCGTGTGCGACGACGCTTGCGCCGGCACCAGTACAGCGAGCCTGTACTCGGAAGGCACCTTGCTGCTGTCGACCAATGGCAGTTTCCAGCTGGACGACTCGGCCCGCTACGGTACGCGCAACCTGAGCCTGTCCGTGGGCGCCATCAACATGGGCAGCAGCGAAGCGCTGGCGGCGGCGCAGGCCAACGGCACGCGTTCCAGCGGCCTGGCCCTGAACCAGGGCGTGCTGGACCGCCTGCTGCGCGGCGATACCAGCACGGGCGCACCGGCGCTGCAGGCGCTGATGCTGAGTGCGGCAGACGGCGTCAATTTCTATGGCGACGTGGTGCTCGATACCTACGACAAGACCAGCGGCAAATCGACGCTGGAGCGCCTGGTGCTGACCACGCCGGCCATGTATGGCCAGGGCGATGCCGGCACGGTGGCCACCATCCGCACGGCTAACCTGATCTGGGGCGGCGCGCTGTCGCCAGCAGGCAATATCATTGCGCATGGCGCCGGCACGGGCAGCGGCACCCTGAACCTGGAAGCGGAACGCATCGATTTCGGCTTCGGCCCGTTCACGCAACCGGCCGGCGTCGCCTCGTTCGACCGCCTGGCACTGGGTTTTGGCACCGTCAACCTGAAAGCGTCGGGCCTGGTCACGGCCAACCACAAGGGCAGCCTGTCCGTCTACCAGGCGCAGGGCGCCTTCGAGGCAGGCAAGGGTGTCCAGTACAGCGGCGGCAAGCTGAACATCATCACGCCGCTGTTGACGGGCGACGCCGGTTCCGCGCACAGCTATACGGCGGGCGGCGCGCTGACGGTGGCGGCACCGGCCGGCGCGGCGCCAGCGGCTGCCGTCAAGAACAACGATGGACTGGGCGCCCAGCTGGCCTTGAACGGCGACAGCGTCAGCGTGGCCACGGCCGTGGTGCTGCCGAGCGGTAAGCTGACTCTCAGCGCGCAGCACGACATCAGCCTGGCCGACGGCGCGCGCATCGACATGGCGGGCCGCAAGAGTACCTTCTTCGACGTGGATAAATACAGCTGGGGTGGCGACGTCACCCTGGACAGCCGCGCCGGCGATATCCGTCAGGCTACGGGTGCCGTGATCGACCTGTCGGCCGAGAACAACCGCGCCGGCAGCCTGAAGGCCGTGGCGCTCGATGGCGCGGCCGGCATGGTGGATCTGCAGGGCAAGATCCTCGGCGGCGCCAGCGGCAGCTACGATGCGGGCGGTACCGTGGTGCCCTACAAGAAGGGCAGCGTGGATGTGCGAGCGCAAACGCTGGGCGCGGGCGGTACCCTGGACAGCCAGTTCGCTTCACTGAACACGCGCCTGACGGAAGGCGGCGTGACGGGCGGGCGCAGCTTCCAGCTGAAACAGGGCGACTTGACCATCGGCAATGAACTCAAGGCGGGTGACGTGCAGGTGTCCGTCGACAGCGGCCGCCTGGTCGTCGCCGGCACTATCGACGCCAGTGGCGAGCGCGTGGGCAGCATCCGCCTGGCAGGCAAGCATGGCGTCACATTGGCCGGCAATGCCGTGCTCGATGCGCATGGCACCGTCTTGCGCGTTGACAGCTATGGCAAGATCATCGACAGCCCGAACCGGGCCATGGTGGAACTGAACGCGGGCGAGGGCACATTGGACCTGGCCGGCGGCGCGCAGATCGACCTGCGCCACGGCACGGCGGCCGTGGCCGGCAAGGGCAAGGGCCAGCACGACGGCGCCGCGCGCGGCACGCTGGAATTGAACGCGCCGCGCCTGGGCAGCGGTGGTGCCCGCACGGACGCCGACGCCGCCACCTTTGGCGACGTTGCCATCGCCGCCGGCGGCGGCTTGACGATACGCGGCGCGAAATCGATCGCCGTCAACGCCATGCAGCGCTATGACGACGCGGCCAGCGCCACGGACCTGTCGGCCAGCGGACGGCCGTACCAGGTGATCAACCAGGCATATCTTGACAGCAAGCATGCGGACAGCACGGCCTTCATCGATGCGGCGCTGGCCAACACGAACTTGCGTAACGGCAAACTGGCGGGCTTGACGGCCGCCGCGTATGCCGATGCGCTGCACCTGCGTCCCGGCGTCGATATCGTCAGCAAGACGCCGGATGGCGACCTGGTGGTGCAGGGCGACCTGGACCTGTCAGGCATGCGCTATGCCAGCCTGAATCCGCGCTTTCAAGCGACAAATGTGCGCGGCTCGGGCGAGGTGGGCAGCCTGCTGCTGCGCGCCGGCGGCGACTTGAGCATTTACGGCAGCATCAATGACGGCTTCGCGCCGCCGCCCGCCACCAAGGATGACAAAGGCTGGGTATTGCTGCCGGGCCGCGACATCAACGGCAGCGACGTCATCGTGCCGGGCCAGGGCGTGACCGTCGCCGATGGCACGCTGTTCCCGGGCGGCATCGCGCTCAACTACGATTTGCCCGTCAAGGGTTTCAATCTGGGCGCGAATACGCGCCTGCCCGTGGCCGTGACCCTGGACGAGGCCGTGACCTTGCCGGCTGGCACGGTGCTGGCGGCGGCCGTGCGCGACAGCGCCGGCAATATCATCCATGCGGCCGGCAGCCTGCTGGCCACGGCGCAAACCTTGGACGCCGGCATGCGCCTTGACGCAGGCAGCGTGCTCAAGCAACCGGTGAAAGTGGGCGCCATGACCTGGCCCAAGGGCATGCCGCTGCCTGGCGTGGCGGGCGAACGTTCCAGCTTCATGCTCAACGGCAACCTGGCTCTGGCTGTGGGCTCATTGATCCCGTCCGGCACCGATGTCAAGCTGATGGCCAATGTGGCGTCCATCCAGCTGCGTCCGGAAGTGGCGGGCAGCCAGGGCAAGCTGTGGGCCATCGCGCCCATGCTGGCCGAAGGCTCGCAAGCGTGGGGCATGCGCCTGGTGGCCGGCGCCGACCTCGATGCGGCCGACACGCGCAGCGTGCGGGCGCATCCCGAGCATGGCACCCTGCGCCTGGCCGACAGCCATTACGGTATGTACGGGATCCTGATTCCGCCGAAGGGCGTGCAGTACTGGACCAAGGAAGCGCAGGAACTGGGCGAGCGGGAGAACATCCCCGGCATCGTGGCGGGCGAGCCCATCACCGAGGAATTCACCAGCCAGTTCGGCCAGACTGTCGAGGTGTTTTGCGCCAACGACGCGAGCCTGTGCGTGCTGAAGGTGGCCTACGTGTGGACCAAGGTCGGCGCGGAAGAGTTTGCCGACGAAAGCGTGAAGGCGGGCGACCTGCTCGACCCCGTGGCATTAGGCTGGCCAACTTTATGCGAGGAGAATCCCACCTGGTGCGGCACCTCCAGCCCCACGTTTGACTACAAGGCGAGCAGCCTGCGCTACAGCGTGCTGCGCACGGGCACGGGCGACCTGGACCTGGTCAGCGGCGGCGACTTGCGCATGGACAGCCTGTATGGCGTGTACACGGCCGGCATGTCGTCCACGGCGACATTGCCAGGCGACCCGTTCAACCAGGCACGGGCGCGCAATGCCGACGGCAAGGTATTGAACAATCCGGACGGCGAGCATGAACACCTGGTCGATGGCGGCACCGGCAGCATCTACCGCGCCTGGTACCCCGACCAGGGCGGCAACCTGCTGCTGAAGGTCGACGGTGACCTGAGCGGTTCGCTATTGGGCCGCAGTGCCGCGACCAATTTGCGCCCCGTCACTGCGGACGCGGGCTACGACAGCACGGCCGTGGGCAACTGGCTGTGGCGCCAGGGCAGCGTTGGTCTCGCCGTCGGCGGCCTGGCACAGCCGGTGGCCTGGTGGGTCAATTTCGGCACCTATGTGGGCCGCAGCACCCTGGCCGACGACGTCCTGGGCTTTACGGGTTTCGGTACCCTGGGTGGCGGCAATCTGCGCGCCGACGTGGCGGGCGACGCCGGCGCGCTGGCGTTGGCGCAGGGCAGCAGCTATGACGGCAATATCAATACCCGTTCGCAGGGCTTGCTGCTGGCCGTGGGCAGCACGGGCCGCGTGAATGCCGATGGCAGCATGCTGTTGACGGGTGGTGGCGACCTGGACCTGCGCGTGGGCGGCGCCATCAACCCGGCAGGCATGCCGTATGCTGGTCACATGAATGGCGCCCTGGTCGACTTGCGCGGCCACGCGGAAACGTCGGCCGCACAGCTGGGCAGTTTGGTGTTGCAATACGGTACACAAAGTATCGATCACGCGCCGAAAGAAACACGCGCCTACGATGCCTTTACGGCCACGCGCGCCACGCCGCAGGGCGGCATGACCCTGGTGCCGGGCGACGCCACGTTCAGCGTGGCGACCCTGGGCGACCAGGTGCTGCAAGATGTGGCCGATCCCGGCCGCGTACTGATGGTCAACCCGACATCGGCGCTTGCGCCATCTGGCGAACTGGGTATCGGCAACAGCTGGTTCAGCCTGTGGACGCCGCACACGGCGCTCGACCTGTTCTCCGCCGGCGGTAATCTGACGCCATTGACGGCGCCGATCGGCACGGAAACCGACTTCGCCACTATCTACCCATCCATCGTGCGCGTTGCCGCAGCGCATGGCAGCCTGTACTACGGCAAGACGATTGTGGACAGCAATGCTGCCAACAGCTATGCCGCACCATTGCTGCTGGCGCCTTCGCCGAATGCACAACTGCAGTGGCTGGCCGGTGATTCCATCTATGCTGGCGGTTTTACCATCGGCCAGTCCGGCGCGGCAGCGGACAGCATGGCGACGCCGTTCAAGCCCGCCTACCTCGCCCTGACCCCGAATTCGTGGTCGACCGGTCCGCTGGCCAGCAATCTGTCCAGCACGGGGGTGCCGGCGAGGGCAGATGTATACCAGCTGTTCGCCTTCGGTCCCGATTCGGCCGCCGGCCCTGACAACAGCGGCACGCAGGCGGCCCGCATCTATGCCGTCAAGGGCGATTTGCTCGGCGTCAACGTCGGTCGCATCGTCGAGTTCTACGACGCCAAGCATGCAGGCATCACCTGGTATGAGGGTGCGCAACCGGTCTGGATGAAGGCGGGGCGCGACATCGTCAGCAGCGGCACGGCGCTGCTGGAGGGCGTGGGCGGCAGCGAGAGCGGCATGATGTTCAACAACAGCAGCAATCTGTTCGTGCATAACAATGCGCATGACGTATCGGTAGTCTCGGCCGGGCGCGATATTCTGGGCAGTTCCTTCAACGTGGCCGGCCCCGGCACGCTCGATATCAGCGCCGGACGCAACATATTGATGCAGGACAAGGGCAGCGTCGTCAGCCTCGGCCCCATTGTGCAGGGCGACAAGCGTCCGGGTGCCGGCATTGCCATGCAGGCGGGCGTTGGCGCGGCCGGCCTCGACTACCTGCGCTTCGTCACGCCCTATCTTGACCCGGCGAACGTGGCAAAGACGGGTGTGCCGCTGGCCGACCAGTCCGGCAAGGTGGTGAAATCGTACGAGGGCGAACTGGCCACCTGGCTAGTCGAACGCTACGGCTTCAAGGGCACGCCTGCCGAAGCGCTGGCCTTCTACCTGGCCTTGCCCGAGCCGCAGCAGCGCGTGTTTGCCCGCGATGTGTATTTCGCGGAACTGAAGGCGGGCGGGCGCGAGTACAACGACTGGGATAGCTCGCGTTATGGCAGCTTTTTGCGCAGCCGCAACGCCATCGCGGGCCTGGCGCCGGCCACCGACGCCAGCGGCAAGGCGATTTCCTATGCAGGCGACATCGTCATGTACCGCGGCACGTTTGGTCTCTACAACTCGGACTCGGGAAGAAACGACCGCATCGTTCCCCGCAGCGGCTACGTGCACACCAACTTCGGCGGCGACATCCAGCTGCTGACGCCGGGCGGCAAGCAGGTGTTCGGCATCGAGGGCGAGGCGCCGCCGTCGACTTCGGGCGTCATCACCAAGGGCGGCGGGAATATCAATCTGTTCTCGCATGGCAGCATCCTGCTGGGCCAGAGCCGCGTCATGACCACGTTTGGCGGCGATATCCTGGGCTGGTCGTCGCAGGGCGACATCAATGCAGGGCGTGGTTCGAAGTCGACCATCGTCTACACGCCGCCCAAGCGCGTGTATGACAACTGGGGCAATGTGACCTTGTCGTCCGACGTGCCGAGCACAGGCGCCGGCATCGCCACCCTGGCGCCGATCGCCGAAGTGCCGGCCGGCGACGTGGACTTGCTGGCCCCGCTGGGCACCATCGACGCGGGCGAGGCGGGCATCCGCGTCTCGGGTAACGTCAACCTGGCCGCACTGACGGTGATGAACGCGGCGAATATCCAGGTCAAGGGCGAAGCGAAGGGCATGCCGACGGTGGCGTCCGTCAACGTGGCTGCCATGACCAACGCCAGCGCGGCTGCCACGCAGGCCACGACAGCGGCGCAGGAGGTGGTGCAGCGCGAACGCGCCGCCACCCGTTCGGCGCAGCCATCGGTGTTTACGGTGCGCGTGCTGGGTTTTGGCAGCGACGCACCGCCCGACAGCGCGCAAGCCGCCCCGGCCGACGGCACGCGCCCCGAGGCGGCCGACTATAACCCGCGCAGCGCCGTGCGCGTGCTGGGCCTGGGCCCGCTGCCGGAATCGGCCACGCGCCAGTTGACGGCGCAAGAGCGCAGCAGGTTGTCGCCATGATGGCCCGCTTGGCCGAACCCTTGCCCTTGCGCATGGCCGGCGCCATGGGGCCTGCAGGCATGGCCCGGTACCGGCCCGCCATCCGGTCGCGTTTGCAGGCGGCCAACGACATGGCGGCGGTGCCAGGGCAGGGCGCCCAGCTGCAGGCGGTGTTGGAAAGCAATTACGCGGGCTTGCACCGGCGCCTGACGCGCCACCTGGGTTGCGCCGAACTGGCCAGCGACAGCCTGCACGACGCCTGGCTGCGCCTGCGCACACTGACGGCGGGGGATGGGGCGGCGCTGGCGCACAGCCCCGTGGCCTATGTGTTCCGCGTGGCCTGCAATGCGGCCACGGACAGCCTGCGCCGCAACCGCGGCTGGCTGTATGCGGGCGAAGGTGCTGGCGAGGACGACGCCGGCCTGGTCGATTTCCTGGCCGATACGGCGGCGGGGCCGGAACGCCTGGCCGAACTGCATGCCGATGTGCGCCGGCTGGCGCAGGCCGTCGCGCTGCTGCCGCGGCGCCACCAGCAAGTGCTCGAAGCGCTGCGCGTGGATGAGCTGACCCGCCAGGAGGTGGCCGAGCGGCATGACATGTCGCTGCGCAATGTCGATACGGCCTTGCGCCAGGCGCTCGACCATTGCGCGCGCCACACGGGCCATGCGGCGCTGGGCGGCGCCGGCACGGCCCGGCGCAGTCTGAGGCTGAACGTTCGTTCGCGTACAGACTCTTAGGAATCCGGCCTTCAGACTGCTGCTTCGGGCCTGCATGCGCCCACCCAGCCAGTCCACAGCCAGGAGGAAGCGCGAGATGACAGAGTGTAATCACATCAATGCCGGCCGCCGCGGCTTGCTGATCGCCGGCGCGCTGTCGGCCACGGTTGTGGCCGTGCCCGGTGTTGCGGGTGCGGCGGAAGCGGTGAATACGGCCACCCAGGCCAGTGTTTCTCCGCCGCCCGTCCTCATGAAAGTCAGCCTGGACGTCAATGGCCGGCGCCACAGCCTGGAACTCGATACGCGCACCACCTTGCTCGACGCCTTGCGCGAACACCTGCAACTGACGGGCACCAAAAAGGGCTGCGACCACGGCCAGTGCGGCGCCTGCACCGTCATGCTCGACGGCCAGCGCATCAATGCCTGCCTGACCCTGGCCGTGATGCATGACGGCGCCAAGGTCACCACCATCGAGGGACTGGGTACGCCCGAGAAACTGCACCCGATGCAGGCCGCCTTCATCGCGCATGACGGCTTTCAATGCGGCTACTGCACGCCGGGGCAAATTTGCTCGGCCGTCGCTGCGCTGGCAGAAATCCGCCAGGGCATCCCCAGCCACGTCAGCGCGGACTTGAACGCCCCCCCGCAGGCGACGCCGGAAGAACTGCGCGAACGCATGAGCGGCAATCTGTGCCGCTGCGGCGCGTATTCCAACATCATCGAGGCGATTTCCGAGGTGGCGGGGAGGCCGACATGAGAGTGTTCAGCTACCAGAAGGCGGCCACGCCGGCCGAAGCGGCGGCCGCAGCCTTGCACACGCCGGGTGCGCGCTTCATCGCCGGCGGCACGAATCTGCTCGATCTGATGAAACTGGAAATCGAAACGCCCGCGCATTTGATCGACGTGAATGGCCTCGCGCTGGATAAAGTGGAGACAACGGCAGACGGCGGCTTGCGCATCGGCGCCCTCGTGCGCAACACGGCGCTGGCCGCGCACGCCCTGGTGCGCCGCGATTACGGCGTATTGTCGCGCGCCTTGCTGGCGGGGGCTTCCGCGCAATTGCGCAACAAGGCGACGACGGCAGGCAATTTGCTGCAGCGCACGCGCTGTCCGTATTTTTATGATACGAACCAGGCGTGCAACAAGCGCGTGCCGGGCAGCGGCTGCCCGGCCATCGCCGGTTTCAGCCGGCCGCTGGCGATTTTGGGCGGCAGCGAGGCCTGCATCGCCACGCACCCCAGCGACATGGCCGTGGCCATGCGCGTGCTCGACGCCGCCATCGACACGGTGCGGGCCGACGGCAGCACGCGCAGCATCCCGATTGCCGCCTTTTACCGCTTGCCCGGCAACACGCCGCAGCTGGAAACGGTGCTGCAGCCGGGCGAACTGATCACCAGCGTGACCTTGCCCCCGCCCGTTGGCGGCACGCACGTCTACCGCAAGGTGCGCGACCGCGCTTCGTATGCGTTTGCGCTGGTGTCTGTAGCGGCCATCATCTTGCCCAATGGCACGGGCCGGCTGGCCCTGGGCGGCGTCGCGCCGCAGCCGTGGAGAATTGCTGCCGCCGAGCAGGCGATGCCGAATGGCGCGGCTGCCGTGAGCGAGCGCCTGCTGGCCGGTGCCCATTCCACCGCCGACAACGCATTCAAGCTGATCCTGGCGCAGCGCACGATAGCCGCCGTGCTGGCGCAAGCACCCGACCAGAAAGGCTAGCGCCATGAAATTTACGACACCTGCGACCACCAACCCCATCGACCAGCTGAAAGTCGTGGGCCGTCCCACGGACCGCATCGACGGCCCCCTGAAAACCACGGGCATGGCGCCGTACGCGTATGAACAGAACAAGGCCGCGCCGCATGCCGCCTACGGTTACGTCGTCGGCGCGGCGATTGCCAAAGGCCGAATCGCCTCGCTTGATACAAGCGCGGCGCGCCGGGCGCCGGGGGTGCTGGCCGTGGTGACGGCGCAATCGGCGGGCAAGCTGGGCAAGGGAAAAATGAATACGGCGCATCTGCTGGGGGGGCCGGACATTCAACATTATCACCAGGCCATCGCGCTGGTGGTGGCGGAAACCTTCGAGCAGGCGCGCTCGGCCGCGCAGTTGCTTGACGTCAAGTATGCCGAGCAGCAGGGCGTTTTCGACCTGGCCAAGGCAAAAAACTCGGCCACCAAGCCGAAGGATGGCAAGCCCGACAGCAAGACGGGCAATTTCGCCAGCGCCTATGCGAATGCTCCCGTGCGCCTGGACGCCAGCTACACGACGCCTGACCAGTCGCACGCCATGATGGAGCCGCACGCCTCGATTGCCGCCTGGGAGGGCGATACATTGACGCTGTGGACGGCGAACCAGATGGTGGACTGGGGCCGGGGCGACCTGGCCCGCACCCTTGGTATTGCGAAAGAGCAGGTGCGCATCGTCTCGCCGTATATTGGCGGCGGCTTCGGCGGCAAGCTGTTCGTGCGCGCGGAAGCGCTGCTGGCGGCCCTGGGCGCGCGTGCGGCGCAGCGACCCGTCAAGGTCGCGCTGACGCGGCCCCTGATGTTCAACAACACGACGCACCGGCCCGCCACCATCCAGCGCCTGCGCATCGGCGCCACGCGCGATGGCAAAATCACGGCCATCGGCCATGAGTCGTGGTCGGGCGACCTCAAAGGCGGGCAGCCGGAAACGGCCGTGATGCAGACGCGCCTGCTGTACGCGGGAGCAAACCGCATGACGGCCATGCGCCTGGCCGTGCTCGATTTGCCGGAAGGTAACTCCATGCGCGCGCCGGGCGAGGCACCGGGCTTGATGGCGCTGGAAATCGCCATGGACGAGCTGGCGGAAAAGCTGAACCTGGACCCCATCGTCTTGCGCATCCTGAACGACACGAAAGTGGACCCGGAAAAGCCCGGCCGGCCGTTTTCCCAGCGCCGCCTGATCGATTGCCTGCGCACGGGCGCCGTGGAATTTGGCTGGAAAGAGCGCCAAGCACAGCCAGGTACGCGGCGCGACGGCCGCTGGCTGGTAGGCATGGGCGTGGCGGCTGCCTTCCGCAACAACCTCGTCATGCAGTCCGCCGCCCGCGTGCGCCTCGATGGCAACGGCATCGTCACGGTGGAAACGGACATGACGGACATCGGCACGGGCAGCTACACGATCATTGCGCAGACGGCGGCGGAAATGCTGGGCGTGACCTTGAACCGTGTCGTCGTGCGCCTGGGCGACTCGGATTTTCCCGTCTCGGCCGGCTCGGGCGGGCAGTGGGGCGGCAATAGCTCGACGGCCGGCGTGTACGCAGCCTGCGTACGCCTGCGCCAGGCCGTGGCCGGCAAGCTGGGTTTCGATCAGAAGGAAGCGCGTTTTTCCGATGGGCAAGTGAGCCAGGGCGAACGCAGCGTGCCATTGGCGCAGGCGGCGGCGAACGGCGACATCGTCGCCGAAGATCATATGGAATATGGCGACCTGGACAAAAAATTCCAGCAATCGACGTTTGGCGCGCATTTCGTGGAGGTGGGCGTGGACGGCGACACGGGCGAAGTGCGCGTGCGCCGCATGCTGGCCGTGTGTGCGGCCGGCCGCATCCTGAACCCGAAGGCGGCGCGCAGCCAGGTGATCGGCGCCATGACCATGGGCGTGGGCGCGGCCCTGATGGAAGAACTGGTGGTCGACAAGCGCGCCGGTTTCTTCGTCAACCACGACCTGGCCGGCTACGAAGTGCCCGTGCACGCCGACATTCCGCACCAGGACGTCATTTTTCTCGACGAAACGGACCCCATGTCCTCGCCCATGAAAGCCAAAGGTGTGGGCGAACTGGGCATCTGCGGCGTGGCGGCGGCGATCGCCAATGCCGTCTACAACGCCACGGGCGTACGCGTGCGCGACTATCCGCTCACGCTCGACAAACTGCTGGCCACATTGCCGTTCATGGTCCCAGTCAAGCATTTGGCGCACTGAGTCCCGGCTTGATCCTTCCAACGCATGCACAGGCAAGAGTGCGTGTCGCTCTCATCGCTGCAACCGCAGAGTGCATCAAATGTCGCCACGATCTTTTCCTATGAGGCGAGCTTGCGTTGGTTCGGCTGACTTATGTATAACGACTTGGGCTAAGCCTTGATATCGTAGCCGCGCTTCCGCTCAAACTGCTGGTACTCGGCAACTACGTCGGGATCGTTAAAGGTGCCACCAATTTCGTCCTGACTTGTTCCGTCCAAGCCCTGGAGCGTCGCTGCGGTAGTAATCCACGCCTCACTGATTTGCGGTGGCCCTATAAACTGAAGCAGGTAGCGATCCAGAATGCCCTTGCCTGGAGAAGAAATCTCGTTTGTTAGAGCAAGCAAGTAGTCGTTTTTACGGGTACTTTCCCATGAGATAGAAAAACCAGCTCGCCGGCACAGTTCCGTATGCACAAGTAGCATAGTACGTCCATTGCCATCAAGAAATGGGTGGCCATATGCAAACGATCCCATCACCTCGCCTGGCCGCGCACTCATGGTCTTCTTGTCCTGGCCTAGTCGCAGGCCCTGGTCGACCGCCAGCACCGCGTCAACTGGATGAGAAAATATGGTCTCCCCCTTGTTGATGGCGCTTTCAGGTGCCGTTGTTTTCCGATCTTGGCCAGCCCAGGGGTAGAAGCCCTGGAACAAGATATGGTGAACCTTAAGAAAATTGCGGTACGTAAGGTTCTCTTGTCGTGCGAGGTAGGCTACCGCGTCCGGCAGATTGGCACGGAACAGATCGTGCTCGATCACCTTGACTATGCCGAGGTCCTTCTCGCCTTCGAAATTGCGCAGGTAACCTGCCGCATCGAAATCCTTAAACGGATCGAACACGGCGTATTTCGCGCTGATGACTGATGAGCAGCGTGGTCATTTCGCGGTCGCTTAACTTGTGAGCGCGCTTGAGTGCAACGAGCAGATCCCCCGTCCCGTCGGAGCGAACGTCGTCGCCCGCGAGGCGCGTCACCGTCTCAGCCCATTCGTCGCCAACGGTACGCGTATAGGAAATGTGGTGTTTGCGAGCCAGATGCTTCACAAACTGGCTGATTCCTTCTTTGGGGATGTGCAGTGGCGCAGTCAGGGAATGCGCAGACTTGTATGAGTGCGGTTGCACGTAAGTGACTAATGTACGACCGATCGACAGGCGCCGCTTGGTTCGGTGTGAACCGGTGTCAAGCTTCAAGACATGGGTGGCGGCAGCATCAGAAATGCTATTGTGCACGATACGTACGGTCACTCCCAGCTTGCTGAAAACCTCAAGCGCGAGGTTTTCAGCCGATGCTGCCAACGTTATTGCTCCGGTCTCAGCATCTTTGAACGACTTCGCGTAGATCCCGGCGCCAACGCGGACGATGACACCTTGCATCAGCAGCGCATTGAGCGACCTCGATACCTGAGACGCACTGCCAAGACCAGCCACGTCGCGCCGCAAGACGATGGAGCCCGGGTGGTGTCTGATGGACGAGATGATGCGACTTTGAATTTTCACGATATGTACCTGTTGAGTGGTATATGCACATTATAGCAAAGTCTGATTTTTTCATTTATAATCAATCGATTACAAAAATTTGGAGCCGTTCGTAGAGTACTGTACAGTTGAAGTACACCTCATGCGAGGCACTGCCATTGAGATGCTTTTCGCGTTTCACATGGGTTGATTCGGTACAGCTGAGACATCGTCGCCAGATTGTCCAGACCCCAACAAAACGATATCAGGGCCTCGGGCATTTGCCGTTAGCATAAGCTGGCGGCCGTGGAACGCGAGCCCGACCGTTTGCAAACGCGGGTCATTGCGATAGTAGCCTGTTTATCCGCTACCGTCTTCTCAGTACTTCTACGTTGATTTTTTCGTCTGCCGCCTCTTGCTCAGTCAGGATTGCGTGAGTAGCGGAGTAGGTCATGCTCACAAGTATCAATGCTGCGATTGACATAACGAAAATGCGCTTGTCAGGAATAGGGGATACGCAGGAGTGTACCCGGCCGGAAGGTCGAGGGAGTTGAGCCCGATCGCAACCACTGAGATTACAATCAAAAAGATGTGAAGTCCGAAGGCGATCCACATAGCCAGCGCTGGGCGGCCACTCATGCGGTGATACCGGCGGCCCTGGCGGGTGCGCGTGACAATTCGTGTATTTTCGGTAATTTGCAAGTGTTATGCTCGAAACGCATCTTGCAGGCCTGCCTCCGCTCCGCGAGGCGCAGGTGGGGCGCCGGGAGAATGCATGAACAGCTCATCAATGCCGCCGCGTATCCTCATCGTCGATGACGAGCTGGCGCACATGCGCGCGCTGTGCGACACCTTGCGGGGCCAGGCCTACGACACGACGGGGCTCGCTTCGGGTGAGGCGGCGCTGGCCCTGCTGGCCGTCGAATCGTTCGACCTGCTGCTGGTCGACCTGATGATGCCTGGCATGAACGGCATTGCCGTGGTGGAAGCGGCGCGGCAGATCGATCCGGACCTGGCCTGCATCATCATGACGGGCGAAGGCACGATCGCCTCGGCCGTGCAGGCCATGCAGGCGGGTGCGCTCGACTATGTGGTCAAGCCGTTCAAGGTGTCGGGCATCCTGCTGATACTGGCGCGCGCGCTGGAAACGCGCCAGCTGCGCATCGCCAATGCGCGCCTGGAACTGCTGCTGCGCCAGCATACGGACGAACTCGACGCCATGAACAAGGATTTGCAGCTGGCCCGCGAAGTGGCCGAGCGGGCGAATCAGGAAAAGACCACTTTCCTGTCCAGCATGAGTCACGAGCTGCGCACGCCGCTCAATGCCATCCTGGGCTTTTCGCAGATGCTGATGTCCGATTCCATCCCCTCGACGGCGCAGGAAAAGAAAATCTTTGCCTCGCACATCTTCGGCGCGGGCCGGCACCTGCTGACTTTGATCAACGATATCCTCGATATCGCCAAAATCGAGTCGGGCAATATGTCGCTGTCGATGGAGCCCGTGGACCTGGCCGGCATCTACCACGAATGCTGGCAAATGATGGAACCGCTGGCGCGCAAGCGCGGCATCACCCTGACGTTCGTGGAAGCGGTCGGCCTGCATGTGCTGGCCGACCGTACGCGCCTCAAGCAGGTACTGCTCAACTTGCTGTCGAATGCCGTCAAGTACAACCGGGAACAGGGCGAAATCCACGTCGATTGCCAGCCCGTCGATACGCGGCAGCTGCGCCTGTCCGTGCGCGACACGGGCGGCGGGCTGAGCGCCGCGCAGCTCGAAGCGCTGTTCCAGCCCTTCAACCGCCTGGGACGCGACGCGCGCGACGAAGAGGGCACGGGCCTGGGGCTGGTGGTCAGCAAGCGCCTGGCGGAAGCCATGCAGGCCAGGCTGGGCGTGGCCAGCACGCCCGGACGCGGCAGCACCTTCTGGCTCGATATCGCCAGTTGCCCGGCGCGCCAGCCGCAGCAGGAAAGTGTGCGCCTGTCCACCATTGCCCGGCCCGCAGAAACGATACGGCTGCCGGACCGCAAGACGCTGCTGTATGTGGAAGACAATCCCCTGAATCTGGCCCTGGTGGCGGGCCTGATCCATTTTCGCCCCGACCTCGACCTGCTGTCGGCCGGCGACGGGCAAACGGGCCTGGACCTGGCGCGCCGCCACCTGCCGCAGCTGATACTGATGGACAGCGACCTGCCCGACATCAGCGGCACGCAAGTCATGCAGCTGCTGCGCGCCGATGCCCGCACCGCGCATATACCCGTCATCGCCCTGACGGCCGTGGCCGGGCCGGGTGATATCCGCCAGGGGCTGGCGGCGGGCTTTTACCGCTACCTCACCAAGCCGCTCGACGTGCTGGCGTTTTCCGAGGCCATCAACAGCGCGCTGGAGTCTGCCACGGCGCAGCGCAGCGCATGAACGGCGCGGCGCCGGTGCGGCGGGCGATCTGGCTGGCGGCCATCGCGCTGTTGCTGGCGCTGGCCGCCGCTGCCATTTGGCGGCTCAATGCCCGTCCTGCAGCGCCGCCCGGCCCGGTGGAAGTGCTGCGCCTGGCCGTGAATGCGGAATACGTGGGCAGCTGCCCCGTGCTGGCCGCACGCGCACGCGGTTATTTCGCGCGCGAGGGTGTCGACGCGCGGCTGCAACCGTATTCGTCGGGCAAGGCGTCGCTGGAAGCCGTGCTGCAGGGCAGGGCCGACCTGGGTACCGTGTCCGATATTCCCGTGGTGCTGGCCAGCCTCAAAAACCAGTCCGTCGTCATCATCGCCAGCATCTTCGAAGCCGAGCGCGACCACGGCATCGTGGGGCGCCTGGACCGCGGCGTGTCCACGCCCGCCAGCCTGAAAGGCAAGCGCATCGGCGTGACCCTGGGCACCTCCGGCCATTTCACACTGGACGCTTTCCTGAACCGCCAGAAGCTGCTGCCTGCGGAGGTCACCTTGCGCAACTACGCGCCGGACCAGCTGGCCGCTGCGCTGGCGCGGGGCGAGGTCGACGCGGCGGCCGGCTGGGAACCCTTCCTGACAGGCATGACGCATGCCATCGCGGGCAAGGCGGCCATCTTCTATGGCGAGGACGTGTATGCGGGCCTGTTCAACGTGGCCGGCACGGGCGACTTTGTGCGCAGCCACCCGGCGACGATGCGCAAGGTGCTGCGCGCGCTGCTGGCCGGCGCGCGCTTTTGCCGCGACGAGCCCGATGCCGCGCGCGCCCTGTTTTCCACGGCGTCGGCCAGCGAGGCGGCGCGCCTGCAGGCAGCCTGGCACGGTTATCAGTTTGGCATCGTGCTCGACCAGGGCTTGCTGCTGGCGCTGGAAGACGAGGCGCGCTGGGCCATCAAGAACCGCCTGGCCGGGAACGGCGAGATGCCGAACTTCCTCGACGCCGTGTATCTGGACGGCCTGGAAGCCGTGGCGCCATCGGCCGTGACGGTCATTCATTGAGAAAGCCACCGTGAAAATCGTAACGCGCTTCAAGCTGGCCGAACTGTTTTGCGTGCTGCTGGTGGCCATCATCGTCGCCGTGCTGTTCTCCACCACCATGGCGATGCAGCGCGAACTGGCGAAGAACAAGGCCGCAGGCGATATCCTGCAAGCGGTCACGTCACTGCGCTACCTGTCGATCGAATATGCGCTGCACCATGGCGCGCGCACGCGGGCCCAGTGGCAGTTGCGCAGCGAATCGCTGGGCACGGGCCTGCTGGCCACGCCCGCCTTCAGCAGCGGCGAGGAGCGCGCGCTGCTGCGCAAATTGCAGGGCGACCTGGCCGGCGTGGGCGCCCTGTTCGAGCTGTTTGTGGCAAATCACCGCGAGCTGGGACAAGACCCGCAGCGGCGCGAGGTGCTGGGCGAACTGGAGTCGCGCCTGTCCGGCCAGATCATGGGCAGGGTGCAGGGCATGATCTCGGACGCGATGCGGCTGTCCGAATTGAGCCGGCAAGGCGTGCTCGAGGCGCAGCAGCGGGCCAACGTCGCCGTGATGCTGTTTGGCGGCATGATTATCGCCCTGGTGGCTGGCTTGATCTACTTCACCATGACCAGCGTCACGGGGCCGCTGGAAAAGCTGCGCCAGGGAACCCTGATCGTCGGCGCCGGCAAGCTCGATTTTGCGCTCGGCCTGCACACCAAGAATGAAATCGGCGACCTGGCGCGCGCCTTCGACGGCATGACGGAAAAGCTGCGCCGTACCACCGTCTCGCGCGACGAGTTGGCGCACACGAATGCCGCCCTGGAAACGCAGATCGCCGAACGCCAGTTGGCCGAGCGCAAGGTGCATGAGCAGCTCGAGCGCCTGAACCTGCTGCAGCAGATCACGCGCTCGATCGGCGAGCGGCAGGACTTGCGCAGCATCTTTCAGGTGGTGGTGCGCAGCCTGGAAGACCAGCTGCCCATCGATTTCAGCTGCATCTGCCTGTACGAGCCGTCGCAGCACGCGCTGCAGGTGACGTGCGTGGGCGTGCGCAGCGAGGCGCTGGCACTGTCGTTCATGATGGGCGAGCAGGCGCACATCCCCATCGACGAGAATGGCCTGTCGAGCTGCGTGCGCGGCAAGCTCGTGTATGAAGCCGACATCGCCGAGGTGGCGTTTCCGTTTCCACAGCGGCTGGCGCAAGGGGGGCTGCGCGCTCTCGTCATGGCGCCGCTGCTGGCTGAAAACACGGTTTTCGGCATCCTGATCGTGGCGCGCCGCGCCGCGCACAGCTTTACCAGCGGCGAATGCGAATTCCTCAGCCAGCTGAGCGAGCATGTGGCGCTGGCCGCCAACCAGGCGCAGCTCTACGGCGCGCTGCAGTGCGCGTATGACGATTTGCGCCAGACGCAGCAGTCGGTGATGCAGCAGGAACGCCTGCGCGCGCTGGGGCAGATGGCCAGCGGCATCGCGCACGACATCAATAACGCCATTTCCCCCGTGGCCCTGTACACAGAGTCCTTGCTGGAGACGGAAACCAATCTCAGTCCGCAGGGCCGGCATTATCTGGAAGTCATCGAGCGCGCCATCGACGACGTGGCCGCCACCGTGGCGCGCATGCGCGAATTCTACCGCCAGCGCGAACCGCAGCTGGCGCTGTCGCCCATCGACGCCAACCTGGTGGTGCAGCAGGTGCTGGACCTGACGCGCGCGCGCTGGAGCGACATGCCGCAGCAGCGCGGCATCGTCATCGTCCTGCGCACTCAGCTGGCGGACGCTCTGCCCATGCTGCCCGGCAGCGTGGGAGAAATCCGCGAAGCGCTGACCAACCTGGTCTTCAACGCCGTCGACGCCATGCCGGAAGGCGGCACCCTGAGCGTGCGCACCAGCTGCACCGGCGCAGCGGGAGAGGCGCGGCAGGTGCGTATCGAGGTGGGCGACACGGGCATCGGCATGGACGAGAACACGCGCCGCCGTTGCCTGGAACCATTTTTCACCACCAAGGGCGAGCGGGGCACGGGCCTGGGCCTGGCCATGGTGTACGGCATGATGGAGCGCCACGGCGCCAGCATCGATATCGTCACGGCGCCGGGGCAGGGCACGGCGGTGCGCCTGGATTTCCCCGCCTGCGCGGCGGGCGAGGGGGAGAGCGCGCCCGACGCGGCCCACGCCGTGCCGCCGCGCTTGCGCATCCTGGTGGTGGATGACGACCCGATGGTGCTAAAGTCCCTGCGCGACATCCTGGAAATCGATGGCCACGACGTGGTGTCCGCCGATGGCGGGCAGGCCGGCATCGACTGCTTCCAGGCCGCGCACGACCGGCACGAACACTTTGCGGTGGTCATCACGGACCTGGGCATGCCCCACGTGGACGGGCGCAAGGTGGCCAGCGCGGTGCGCCAGTGCTCGCCGGCCACGCCCATCATCATGCTCACGGGCTGGGGCCAGCGCCTGGCCGCCGACAGCGACTATCCCGAACACGTCGACTGCGTGCTGGGCAAGCCGCCCCGGCTGAAGGAGTTGCGGCGCGCCTTGAATGCGGTCATGTCGACGGGCTAGGCCGCCGAGGTCGTTCAATCCCGATTATCCTTGTTTCAAATTTTTGTCTTGGCGTACCCGCATGTCAATCCGTTCGCTCAGTTGGCATGTTTATCATGGTCTCCGCTATACTGGCCCCCCAATATTGCCGCCATTAGCCGAAAATCACCATGGATCTGAGTACCCACGCCGCCGTCGTCAACTGCGAAGCGTATCGCGATGGCAGGAAGATCGCCCATTTCGACATCGACAAGGTGGGCGACTTCCTCGGCGACCCCGATTGTTTCGTGTGGATAGGCCTGGCCGGTCCCGACAGCATCGCCATGCAGGCGCTGCAATCGGCGTTTGGCTTGCACGAGCTGGCCGTCGAGGATGCGCAGGGGGCGCACGAGCGTCCCAAGCTGGAAGAGTATGGCGACACCCTGTTCATGGTGATGCACACGGCTACCCTGGACGGCGGCGCCATCGTCTACGGCGAAACCCACGTCTTTCTCGGCCCCCGCTTCATCATCACGGTGCGCCATGGCGCCTCGGCCGGTTATGCAAAGTTGCGTGAGCGCAAGGAAAGCGTGCCCGAGAAACTGGCCAGTGGCCCTGGCTACGTGCTGTATTCCATCATCGACTTCATCGTCGACCAGTACCAGCCCTGCATCGACCATTTGCAGTCCCGCTTCCAGCACTACGAGCTGCAACTGTTCCAGCCCAGTCTCTCCGAAGACAAGCTGCAGGATTTCTACCAGCTCAAGACAGAACTGCTCAAGCTCGACGCGGCCGTCAACCCGCTGCACGACATCTGCACCCAGCTGATCCGTTTCCATGGCGACATCGTGCCCAAGGAAAACCGCATCTATTACCGCGACATTCTCGACCACGTCAAACGCGTCACGCACACGGCGGGGCAGATGCGCGAACTGGTCAATTCGGCCATGCAGGTGGCGCTGGGGCAAATCTCGATCCGCCAGAACGAGGTGGTCAAGCGCCTGGCCGCCTGGGCCGCCATCCTGGCCGTGCCCACCATGGTCTTCAGCCTGTACGGCATGAACTTCGAATTCATGCCGGAACTGAAGTGGCGCGGCAGCTATCCGGCCGTGATCGTCGTCATCATCGCCGGCTGCTACTGGCTGCACCGGCGCCTGAAGCGCGAGGGCTGGCTGTAGCCAGCCGGCTTACGCGCCAGCCTCTTCCAGGATCAGCGCCGCCACTTCAACGGGACGCGAGGCCAGCGAGGCGTGGCTGGCGTTGAGCGTGATGACTTTCTTCGCTTGCAGGCGCGCTGCCATGCGCTCCTGCGTGATGCTCCCCGCGCTTTCGCCCGCGTCGGGCGCGAAGGCGGCGATGTACACGAAGCCCGCCATATTTGGCGCATTGCCGGCCACGCTGATGACGGCGCCGCCGTAGGAGTGCCCCACCAGCAATACCGGGCCATGGACTTGCGCCACCATCTTGCGCGTGCGCTCGGCGTCGTCGGCCGGCGACGTCAATGGCAGTTCGAGGGCAGGGATGGCCGTGTGGTCCTGGCGCCGCAGTTCCAGGATGACGCGGCTTCAGTGGGCGGCGCCGCCCCAGAAATCGTGGACGAGGACGATGGTGGTCTGATTGTACATGCCGATACTCCTTGTGGCGGGGGCTGACCTTGCATGCCATGCCGCCTGTCAGCAGGCTGCGGCGCGGCGGCCGGCGGCATGCCGGTCCAGCCCTATTGTAGGCGCCTGCGGGCGTCGCCAGCGCCAGGCGCGGCTGCAATCATTCGAGAGATTTGGCGCGCAATTAGCTGCTACCATGGATTCGTCATACCGTTTGCGAGTTAGCTTATGCGGAAATGCCCGCAGCGGCGGCTCGTCCCTTGCCGAGTCGCGGCGCGGTCTCGCACAAGCGCTGATGCAAGCCGTGGGCCGGTTCATGGTTTACCTGTCGAGGAGCAGCAATGAAACGTCATTTCCTGAGCGCCCTGTTGGTATCGATGTCCTTCCTTGTGCTGGTGCAGGCGCCGGCCCTGGCCCAGGACAAGCCGGCGAAACCGGCCAGCGGCGAGACGGCCAAGCCCGAGGCCCCGGTCGCCGCGCCCAACGCGGCATGCGATGTCAACGCCACGGTTCAGCAGTGCTGCTCGGCGGCCAAGTGTGGCGGCGATGTGCTGAGCAATCGCGATGCGCATAACTGCAAGGTGAAAAGCTCGGGCAAGAGCTGGCATCCGGCTGCGCGAAACGGCCAGCCGGCCGCCTGCCAGCGCATGTAGTCAGGCGTTCAGGCACGGGACAGGGCGGCGATGGCGTTGACCACCGCCGCCTCGTACCCGACGCGTACTCGATGAAGAAGTCGCCGTGCTTGCCATTGTCGATGGCCGGGCGGCGCCTGCCCGGCAGCGCGGCCGAGCATGGGGTGAAAAATGGCGGAAGGCGGCGCCCGGTCCCGGCGTGTCACGATGGTGTCACTTTTGCCGTGTAGCCTGCTGCTGTCGATGGAGCATCCGTCGGCAACAGCCCCATTTCGAGAACAGGACGATAGCGTGATGACAGCAAGCCCGGCGTCGCTCAGTGTGCTGGCGCTGGCCGGATGCCTGCTGCTGGCCGGCTTCGCCGCGACAGGAACGGCGCACGCCGCGCCGTCGCTGTATGCGTTCCAGATTCCTGCCCAGCCGCTCGCCGATGCGCTCAGGGCGTATGGCCTGATCACGGGAATTTCCGTGCTGGCGCCCAGCGGCGCCTTGCGCCAGCGCTACAGCAGTGCCGTGCAAGGCAGCCTGCCGGCGCCGGAGGCGCTGCAGCGCCTGCTGTCGGGCACCGGCCTGCAGGCCCATTTTCCAGCGGCGAATGCCGCCATCATCCAGCTGCCTGCCGGCGATACCCCGGCCACGCCGCCACTCCCACCAGAAAGCGGTCGCATCGCCCTGGACGCCATCGATGCCGTGCATGCGGACGGTGCTGATTATGGCGCTTATGTCAGCGGCGTGCAGGCGCAATTGCTGCGCGTCCTGTGCCGCTCGGCCCTGACGCGCCCCGGCAGCTACCGTCTGGCGCTACGCTTGCGCATCGCCGCGTCGGGCAGCGTGGCGACGCTGAAACAGGCGGGCAGCACGGGACGCCCGCTGCGCGATGCCTTGATCTCGCGCAGCTTGCGTGCGCAGGTATTCGAGCCGCCGCCGCCGGCCATGCCGCAGCCGATCACCATTCTGCTGCGCCCGGATGACTCGGGCGGCGCCTGCCAGCCGGCGCCCGCGGAGGACCAGGCTGATGCCCGATAGCTTGCGCGCGCGCCTGCGCGGCGTGCTGGTGACGCGCTACGGCCAGCTGCGCCGCAAGCTTGAATACATCGTCGGCACCGGGGAGCGCGCGAGCGATGCCCTGCAGGAGACCTGGCTGCGCCTGGAGTCGATGCCCGGCAATACCGCCGTGCGCAATCCCGACGCCTACCTGCTGCAGATGGCGGTCAACGTCGCCACCGACCAGTATCGCCGCGAACACCGGAAATTGAACGATGCCGATATCGACGCCCTGTTCGACGTGGAAGATGAACTGGCCGATCCCGAGCGCATCGTCGCGGCGCGCAGCGAGATCATCGCCCTGGAAGCGGCGCTGCGCCAGCTTACGCCGCGCCAGCGCGAGATCCTGCTGGCGGCGCATATCGATGGCCAGCTCAATCGCGAGATCGCCGCGCGCCTGGATATTTCGCTGAGCCTGGTGGAAAAAGAGTTGCGGCACGCCCTGCGACATTGCCAGCAATACGTGGGCGCGCCGGCAGACATGGCCGCCCGTGGCGGCCCGCGCCGCTTCTGATACGATTCTTCATCATGACCCAACACAGCAACGACAGCGACGGCGATATCGAGGAACAGGCGAGGCAATGGCTGGTGCGCCTGCGCTCGGGCCGGGCGAGCGAGGCCGATGCGCAGGCATTCGGCCGCTGGCGCGCGCAAAGTTCCCGCCACGCCCGGGCGGCGCGGGAACTGGGGCAGCTGTGGCGCGGCCTGCGCATGGCGGCGCCCGCGGTGGCGCGCGAGCAGGCCATGCGCGCACCGTCGCGCGGCCGGCGCGCCTTCCTGGGCGGCGCGCTGGCCGCGGGCGTGGCGCTGCTGGCCTTGCGTCCGCCGCTGGCCCTGTGGCCGTCGGTGGGCGAACTGGCCGCCGACTATCGCACGGGCACGGGCGAGCAGCGCCAACTGGCGCTGGCCGGCGGCGCACAAGTGCGCATGAATACGCAGACACGCTTGAACCTGCGCGGCACGGATGACGCCGCGTTCATCGAATTGCTGGCCGGTGAAGCGCAGATCGTCACGGGTGGCCGTGAGGCGTGTGCCGTGCTGGCCGGCGGCGCGCGGCTGCAGGCGCGCGCCGCCAGTTTCAACGTGCGCTGCCTTGCGGATGGTGACGTGGAATTGAGCTGCCTGGAAGGCCGGGTCGAGGTCGACCACCCGCAGCGGCGCATCACCTTGTCCGCGTCGCAGCAGTTGCGCTACGGCCCGGCCGTGCTGCGCCTGGCCGCGCCGGCCGATTCCAATGCCGTGCTGGCCTGGCGCCGCGGCCTGCTGCTGTTCAATGACACGCCGCTGGCGCAGGTGGTCGAGGAGCTCAACCGATACCGGCCCGGCAGGATCTTCCTGCAAAGCGAAGAGCTGGGCATGCGCCGCGTCCAGGCGCAGTTTTCCATCGATAAGCTCGATGTCGCCCTGGCGCTGATCCGCGACCTGTACGGCGCCCGGCTCACCTACTTGCCTGGCAATCTGGTCTTGCTCAGCTAGGCCCTGTCACACGCGCGCATCAAGCCGGGCGTGGACCCACGGTATCTCGCCTTCCACTATGGGAACGCTGCCGGCGTTGCCTTCAATAGTGTTTCTGGAAAAAATAAATGCGGGTTAGGCGGGCAGCACGCGTCCCAGTCATGAGCAGCGCATTTTCAGCGCGCCTTCCCTGACCAACCAGCACGTTCATTTTTCCAGGAAATCATTGCCATGACCATGTTTCACACTGCCCGGCGCAAGACCATGACACAGACGCTGCGCGTGCCCGCGCCGCAAGCGGCCATGCGGCTTACGCCACTCGCGTATGCCGTGGCCGTGCTGCTGGCGGCGGGCGGTACGGTGCAGCAGGCGCAGGCGCAGCAGGCGTTCAGCGGCGCCTGGTTTGCCGGCAAGGGCGCGACGCAGGCGACAGCGGTGCAGACGGGGCGGCAGCCTGGCGGCGTGCCGCTGGCGGGACGGCCGGTGGCGCCCGGCGCGCAGACTGGCGAGCAGTTGCAGCGTTCGCTCAACAACCTGAATCTGGCCGCGCGCGCCATCGCTGCGCAGCAGGCGGCGCAGGCACAGGCGCGCCAGGCAGCGGCCGCTGCGCCCGGCGTGCCCGACGGCCTGGTGACTGGCGGCCTGAAGATCGATGCCAACAGCCTGACGGCTGGCTGGCTCAACGCCCAGGCGCCCGTGCAGACGGTGCAGGGAGGCAAGACGACGGTGCTGGTGCGGCAGACGGCCGACAAGGCCATCCTGAACTGGGAAACGTTGAATGTCGGCAAGGATACGACCTTGTCCTTCCAGCAGCAGAAGGACTGGGCGGTGCTGAACCGGGTCAATGATCCGCTAGCGCGTCCCAGCCAGATCCAGGGCCGCATCGAGGGTGACGGCACGGTGCTGCTGGTCAACCGCAACGGCATCGTCTTCCATGGCGCCAGCCAGGTCGATACGCGCAACCTGGTGGCTGCCGCCGCCGGCATCGGCGACGCGCAGTTCCGCGAGCGCGGCATTTACAGCAATGGCTGCGTGCCATCGATCAGCGATGCACTGGGCAAGGTCGAGGTGCTGCGCGGCGCGCGCCTCGCTACGCGCGCGCCCGCCAATTCCACCGAGGGGGGCGGTTATGTGCTGCTGGCGGGCGCCGAGGTGCATAACGGCGGCGAGATCCTGGCGCCGAAGGGACAGGCGCTGCTGGCCGCTGGTGACAGCTTCGTCATCCGCAAGGGCGTGGGCACGGATGGCAATGCGCTGTCCACCACGCGTGGCAACGAGGTCGTGCCCCGGTCCGGCGTGGCGGGGGCGACAGGCAAGGTCGCCAATTCGGGGCTGATCCAGGTGCGCGAAGGCGATGCGACCCTGGCTGGGCGCGAGGTGCGCCAGGATGGCGTGCTGCTGGCCAGCACCAGCGTCAATGCGCGCGGCACGCTGCACCTGCAGGCGCTGGGCGAGCAGGCCGCCGTGGTGTTGGGACAGGGCGCCACGACAGCCGTCCTGATCGAGGAAGAGGCGAGCAATACGGCGCTCGACAGCCAGCGCGACGGTTTGCGTGCCCCGGCCGTGGCCGGCGCCGCGTCCATGCTGCCGCTGGCGGACCGGCGTGACCAGTCGCGCATCGCCATCGACAGCGCCGGCACGGTGGATTTCCAGGGCGCGTCGCTGACGCTGGCCACGGGTGGGCAGATCAGCGTCAATGCGGCCGGCCGCAGCCTGGTGCGCGATGGCGCACAGATCGATGTGTCGGGCGCGGCGGGCGTGCGGCTGGCCATGGAAAGCAACAACGTCAAGGTCAATGTACAGGGCAACGAACAGCGCGACGCACCAGGCAACCGCGATGGCAAGGGGCTCAATAGCAGCGATATCTGGCTGGACAGGCGCAGCCTGGTGTTTGTTCCCAAGGGAACGAATGGCTATGACAGCGACCGCTGGTACACGGCGGGCGGCTTGCTGGAGGTGGGCGGCTACCTGGGCATGCAGGGACACACGGTGGGAGAATGGATGGCGCAGGGCGGCACGCTCAGTTTTGACGGCAAGGACGTCGTCACGCAGGCCGGCTCCAGCATCAACCTGTCGGGCGGCACCTTGCGGGTGGAAGGCGGCTCGATCCGCCAGACCTGGGTGAATGGGGCCGATGGCCGTCAGTACGAAGCCTCGCGCGCGCCCGGCGACCTGCTGTACACGGGCCTGTACCGGGGCTTTGAAGAGCTGCACGCGCGCTGGGGCGAGTCTGCCACGGCTTCCTACCGCAGTCCGCTGATCGCGCCGCTGCAGCGGCTGGAAAACGGCTATACGGTGGGGCGCGATGCGGGCCGGCTGGTGATCGGCACGCAGGCGGCCGTGCTGGAAGGGCTGATCGACGCCAGCGCCGTCCAGGGCCCGGGCCAGCAGCAGGCGGCGCAGGCCGGTGTCGATGGCTACCATCAGTCGCACAAGGCCGCCGCCACGCGCGGCCAGCTGATCGTCGGCCGCTCCGTGCCCATGTTCGAAAAGAGCACGGGCCTGACGCATGACAGCCTGGGCGCCGTCATGCGCGACGTGCAACTGGCCGGCGGCGCGGACGATATCGCCGCAGGCCTGGACCTGGGCACGCTGCTGCCAACCTCGCGCCAGGGGCGCCTGGTGCTCGATACGGCACGCCTGAACGGCTTCGAACTGGGCGCCCTGCGCATTGCCGCCACGGATACGATCGCCGTCAATGGCGCCGTGCGGGTGGCCGACGGCGGCAACGTGACCCTGTACGGCAGCGCTGTGGCGGTGAATGCCGACGTGACGGCGCACGCGGGCGGCATCCAGATCGGCAATATCCTGCGGCAGGCTGTCAACGGCCGCATCGAGGACAGCGTGCTGAAGGCGCCGCCCGGCGGCAAGGCCGGCGTGCAGGTGGCCGGCGGTGTGACGCTGGACGCGAGCGGCTTGTGGAGCCAGTCCCTGCAGGAGGAGGAATCATTGTCTGGCGCCAAGCTGGCCTACCGGCATGGCGGCAGTGTTTCCCTGCGCAGCAGCGGCGACGTGCTGCTGCGCCAGGACAGCCGCATCGACGTGCGCTCGGGTGTGGCGCAACTGGCTGGCGGTGTGGTACGCGGCGGCAAGGGCGGCAACGTGACGCTGGAAACGCGCATGCAGGGTAGCGAGCGCGCGGCCAGCCTGGGTTTCGACGGCGCGCTGCTGGGCCAGGGCATGGAGGGCGGTGGCACGCTGCAGGTGCGCGCGGCGAAGGTGATGATCGGCGCAGCGGCGCAGGCAGCGGCCGACACGCTGCAGCTCGACAGCGGTTTTTTTGACAAGGGTTTTTCCCGCTACGATATCGGCGGCAACGCCGGCTTGACGGTGGCCGACGGCGCGCAGGTCGCGGTGACGATGCCGCTGCTGCGCGTGGCCGGGCAGGAGGTGGAGGCGTGGCTGTCGCCGGTATACCGCGAAGACGCGAGGAAGGGCGTGCTGACGCAGCGCCTCGGCGCCAGCTTGCGGCTGCAGGCCGGTGTGGCGGAGGTCTCCGGCGGCGCGGACATGGCCAGCGTCCAGGCGCGTATCGGCATTGGCGCCACGCTGGAAGTCGATCCCGGCCAGTCGATCACGGTAGCTGGCATCGGCCAGCTGACGCTCGATGGCCGCCTGAACGCCTGGGGTGGCAAGATCGCACTGGAAGGCATGGCGGGCGATGTGCAGGCGGCCGAGGCGGCCAACGGCGCCGGGCACGGCCGCTCGATCTGGATCGGTGACGGGGCCGTGCTGGACGTGGCGGCGCGCGCCGCCACCGCCATCGATGCACGCGGCCAGCGCTATGGCCTGGTGCGCGACGGCGGCAGCATCGTGGTGGGTGGCACGCTCGACCAGGCCACGGGCAAGGCCGATGCGGCGCACCTGTTCGTGGCCGTGCGCGAAGGCGCGCTGCTTGACGCTTCCGGCACACAGGCGCAGCTCGACGTGGCGGGCCTGGGCGCCACGCAAGTGGCCAGCCGTGGCGGCAGCATCACGCTGGCGTCGAACAACGGCCTGTACCTTGACGGCCAGATGAAAGCCGGCGCGGGCGGCGCCGGCGCGGCCGGCGGCACGCTTGCTCTCGCACTGGAAACGCCGCAGTACCGCGATACTGCGGGCGCGCGCGTGCGCCAGGCGCGCGAGTTCATGCTGCGCCAGCAGCCGGCCGGCGACACGCTGGCCGGCACGCAGCCGGAACAGGCGGGCGCGCAGTTCGTGTATGGCCACGCGGCGCTGGCCGCCTCGCAGGTGGCCGCTGGCGGCTTCGGCAATCTGTGCATCCTCAGCAACGGCATGCTCGGCTTCGATGGCGACCTGTCCCTGTCGCTGGGCCAGAGCTTGCATCTGTACGCGCCCACCCTGGTACTGGCCGACGGCGCGGCGGCGGCCACGCGCGTGCTGCTGGCGGCGCCGTACATGCGCCTGGCCGGCATCGGCGCCATCGGCACGGGCGATGGCCAGATACGTCCCACTGTGACGGGTGGCGTGTCGACGCAGCCGGCCGCAGGCACCTTGCGCCTGGCAGCAGGGCAGTTGCTCGATGTGCGCGACGTGCTGACGACGGGTGCGCATGGCGGCAAGGAGCGCGCGCAAGGACTGCCGATGGTGCTCGACCGGCGTGCCTTCGACAGCGTGGAACTGGCCAGCCAGGGCGACTTGCGCTTCCTGGGCGCCACCGTCAGCGGCCAGAATACCGTCCTGAACACGCCGGCCGACCTGGCGCTGACGGCGGCGCGCATTTATCCGGCAACGGGCGCCAACGCCATCGTGCGGGCCGGCTACCTGGGCGGGGGCAGCGATTATGCGCAGCAGCGCCTGCTGCGCATAGGCCGCGCCGCCACGGATGGCGCAGCGCCGCCGCTGCCGCCATCTTCCGCCTTTGGCACGCTGACACTGGGCGCGGCCGCGATCGAGCAGGGCGGCGTGTTGCTGGCCCCGCTGGGCAGCCTCGTGCTGGGCGCCAGTACGGGCGCCAGCATGTCGGACACGCGTTCCTTGCGCTTCCTGCCGGGCAGCGTGACGTCGGTCAGCGGCGCCGGCCTGATGCTGCCGTATGGCGGCACGGCCGACGGCGTCAGCTGGCGCTACGATGGCCAGGATGTCAGCTTGCTGGGCGCGGGCGGCACCTATGGCACGACGGCCAATCTGAAGGTGGGACTGGCGATGAAGAGCCGCGCGGTTGACGTGCAGCCGGGCGCCGTGCTCGATCTGTCGGGCGGCGGCCAGTTGCTGGGCGCCGCCTTCGTGGCCGGCCGTGGCGGCTCCACCGATGCGCGCTACCATCCGCTGGTGCAGACGCGGGCCAACGGCGGCTTCATCCTGCCTGAATTGGCCAGCAATCCCGTGTACGCGATCGTGCCGGGCGCGCAGGCGCCGGTGGCCCCCGCCGATGGCGAGCGCGGTGCCAGTGTGCCCGTGCCGGGCCAGCAGGTGACGATAGGTGCCGGCGTGCCCGGTTTGCCGGCCGGCAGCTACACCTTGCTGCCATCGACCTACGCCTTGCTGCCGGGCGCCTTCCGGGTCGAGATCAATGGCCAGGCCGGCATCGCGCCGGCCGCGCCGAATGCCATGCGCAACGGTTCCTGGGCCGCCAGCGGCCGCCTGTCCGTGGCAGGCACGGGCATCGGCGACGCCCTGTCGCGACAGCTGATCGTGACGCCGGCCAGCGTGTTGCGCAGTTATTCGCAGTACCGGGAAACCAGCTATGCCGATTTCGTGCGCGCCGACGCGGCCAGGCTGGACGTGCCGCGCGCCATGCTGGAAGCGGATGCGCGGACCATGCTGGTCCAGTTGATGCCAGGCAATGGCGACGCCATCGATTTCCGTTTCCAGGGCCAGGCCCGCTTTCAGCCCGCCGACAAGGGACATGGCGGCACGCTGGCCTTCCCGATGGACGGCGGGCATCTGGAAGTGCTGGCGGCCACTGGCCAGGCCAGCGCCGACATGGGCACCGTATCGCTGCGCGCCGCTGACGTCAATGCCGTGGGCGCGGCGCGCCTGTCGCTGGGCAACTTGCCCGTGGTGCGCTACGGCCAGGGCGGCAACCTGCTCGACTTCTCCACTGGCGGGGCCGCCGGCGCCATCACCGTGCGTGACGGGGCGTCGCTGTCGGCAGCCGAAGTATTGCTCATCGCCAACTCAACAATGGCAAACCAGGGCGCCGGCATCAAGGTCGAGCAGGGGGCGGCCATCAGCACGCTGGGGCGCGGCAAGTCCGCCTTCGATGCCGACGACGGCTTCGTCTACCAGCCCGGCTACCGCGGCGTGCTGGCCGTTTCCAACGGGCGCCTGCAGATGCTGGCGCCGCAATACAATAGCGTGGGCACGCCGGCCAGCATCCGCATCGGCACTTGCGCGCAAGCCGCCTGCGCTGGCGCCACCTCGCTGTATTCGGAAGGCTCGATCGCTTTTGCCACCAGCAGTGCCTTCGAGCTCGGCGACGCCGTGCGCTACGGCACGCGCCACCTGACCCTGGCGGTCGGCGGCATCAACGTGGGCAGTGCGCAGGCGCTCGATGCGGCCGCCGCGCGCGGTGCCTTGCCGCCGGGGCTGACCTTGAACCAGGAGGTCCTGGACCGCCTCCTGCGCGGCGATGCCGGCATGGGCGCGCCGGCCTTGCAGACCTTGTCACTGACGGCCGCACAGTCGCTCAATTTCTACGGCGACACGACCCTGAGCACCATGGATGCCAGCGGCAAGTCGCTGCTGGACAAGCTATCGCTGACGACGCCGGCCATGTATGGCGGCGGCAAGGCGGGCGAGGCGGCGCGCATCGTCACCGATACCCTCGTCTGGAATGGCGGCACGGCCGGCCCGGCAGCGCTGCCCGGCGCCGTGCTGGCAGGCGGCGCCGGCACGGGCAGCGGCACGCTGGACGTGCGTGCGCGCCGCATCGAGTTCGGCTATGGCCCCGACACGCGCCCGGACCCGCTGGCCGATGCGCAGCGCCTGGTCCTGGGCTTCGCCGACGTCAGGCTCAATGCCAGCGAGCGCATCACGGCCAACCACAAGGGCAGCCTGGCCGTGCACCATTCGCAGGGCGCCTATGCGACGGGCAAGGGCTACGCCTACGCAGGCGGCGACCTGTACCTGAACACGCCGCTGCTGACGGGACAAGCCGGTTCCGTCAACCGCATCACGGCAGGCGGGGCGCTCAATATCGCGGGAGCGGGCGGCGCCAGGCCACCGGCGCTTGCAGGCAGCGACGCGCTGGGCGCGGAACTGCTGTTGGCGGGCAATAGCGTGACGCTCGATACGGCCGTGGTGTTGCCTAGCGGCAAACTGACCCTGGCCGCCACAGGCGACGTGCGCCTGCTCGACGGCGCGCAGCTGGACCTGGCAGGACGCAAGGTCAGCATCCACGATGCGGACAAATACAGCTGGGGCGGCGAGGTGATACTGACCAGCCGCAGCGGCAATATCGCGCAGGCCGCCGCCGCCGGCATCGATGTGTCGGCCCGCAACAACCAGGGCGGCAAGGTGCAAGCCATCGCCCTCGATGCGGCCGCAGGCAAGATCGACCTGCAGGGCCGGCTGCTGGGCGGCGCCAGCGGCCGCTATGACGCGGGTGGCACCGTCTTGCCCTACAAGGGCGGCGCCGTGGATATCCGGGCGCAGGATGTGGGCGATTTCGCGGCCCTGAACCGGCGCCTGAACGACGGCAAGGTCGACGGCGAACGCAGTTTCCAGATCAAGCGGGGCGATCTGACCATCGGCGACGAGATCAGGGCGGGCAGCGTCAATGTTTCGCTCGATAATGGCCGCCTGACGGTGGAGGGCACCATCGACGCCAGCGGCGAGCGCGTGGGCGCCATCCGCCTGGCGGGCAAGCATGGCGTGACGCTGGCCGGCACGGCCGTGCTCGACGCGCATGGCAGCACGCTGCGCGTCGACAGCTATGGCAAGATCATCGATGCGCCGAACCGGGCGTTGATCGAAATCAATGCGGGCGATGGCGTGCTGGCCCTGGACAGCGGCGCGCGGCTCGATTTGCGCCACGGCACGGCCGCCGCCAGCGGCGCGGGCAAGGGCCGGCATGACGGCAAGGCGCGCGGCACCTTGGACTTGCACGCGGCGCGCTTGGGCAGCGCCGGAGGCGCCAACGACGCCGATGCGGCCACGCACGGCGACATCGCCATCGCGGCCGGCGCAGGCTTGCGCATCGAAGGTGCGCGCGAGATCGCCGTGCACGGCACGGCGCGCTACAGCGATGCGCCACAAGGCGTGTTCAAGGATGCCAGTGGCCAGGTCGTGCCGGGCCCGGACGGCTTGCCGCAGGCGGACCTGGCGGCGGGTGGACGGCCGTACCAGTTCATCGACCAGGCTTACCTCGATAACAAGCATGGCGACAGCACGGACTTCATGGCGGCGGCGCTGGCCAACGCCAATTTGCTGGGAAATAAGCTGGCCGGCTTGCGCACGGCCGCATATGCCGAGGCGCTGCATGTGCGGCCCGGCGTGGAAATCGTCACGCAGGGCGACCTGGTGGTCAGCGGCGACATCGACCTGTCTGCGCACCGCTATGTGGGCCTGAATGTGAAGACGCCAAAAACCGCCGTGGCCGGCTCGGGCGAACCGGGCAGCCTGGTGTTGCGCGCAGGCGGCAATCTCGACATCTTTGGCAGCATCAACGACGGTTTCGCGCCGCCGCCCGCCACGCCGGACGACAAGGGCTGGGTGCTGACGCCGGGCCGCCAGGCCTACGGCGGCGACGTGGTGGTGCCGGGCCATGGCGTGGTGCTTTCCGAGGGAACATTGTTTCCTGCCGGCAAGGTCTTGAATTATGCCCTGCCCATCCAGCCGGCGACGCTGGCCGTGGGCACCGTGCTGCCGGTGGCGGCCAGCCTGGCGGCGGCGCTGGAAGTGCCGCTCGATACGGTGCTGCGCGCGGACGTGCGCGACAGCGCCGGCCGCCTGCTGCATGCGGCTGGCACGCTGGTTGCGGGCCAGCCGCTGCTACTGCCGAAAGGCACGCAGCTGGGCGCCGGTTCGCAATTGCCCGGGACGGCCGCGCTGGAAGGCCTGACCTGGCCGGCCGGCGTGCCCCTGCCCAGCCTGGCGCAGTTCGATAACTACCTCAAGCCGAACGGGGTCATGCTGGCCGCTGCGCTGGCCTTGCGCGTCGGCGCGCTGATCCCCGCCGATACCCGCGTCAAGCTGCCGGGCGGCGCCCTCAGCGTGCCGCTGCGCGCCATCACGGGCGGTGTGCAGGGCCGTAACTGGGCGGTGGCGCCCATGTTGCCCGAAGGCTCGCTGTCGTGGTCGATGCGGCTCGTGTCCGGCGCCGATACCAGCGCGGCTGACACGCGCAGCATCCGGCCCGTGCTGGCGGGCGACTTGCGGCTGGCCGACAGCCATTACGCGCTGTATGAAACATATGACCGGAAAATCATCCCGGGCACGCCGGCGCGGCCGGGCGGTGCCTGGTTCTGGAATGCGTTCGGGGGCGAGTTGGGGTACGAGCCAGGCACGCCCGTAGCGCCAGATCTTGAAGGCTGGTGCGACGAGGGCGCCTGCGACCGCTACAACTATGCCTGGAGCGACAGCGCCAGCCTGTTTGATCCCGCCTGGCTGCCCGGCAAGCCGGTGCCGCTGGATGTGGAAGGACAGTGCGATGCGGAGCTCTGCATCCCGCTGGGCAAGGCGATTCCCGGCACGCCGGACCGGGTGGAAATAGGCGCGCTGAAAAGCGTGACGCCCGCGACCCAGCATTTCAGCGTCCTGCGCACGGGGACGGGCGACCTGGACCTGATTGCGGCCGGCAACGTCAGTACCCTGTCGCCATATGGCATCTATACGGCGGGCACCTCTACCGCCAGCCTGGGCAATGCCGCCTATAATCAGGCGCGCGGACGCGCCGGCGATGGTGCGACGGTGCTGGGCAGCGGCGGCGCCGCGTATGAATCCCTGGTCGATGGCGGCGCGGCCAGCACCTATGCGGCCTGGTACCCTGACCATGGCGGCAATGTGCTGCTGCGCGCGGGCGGCAACCTGACGGGCGACATCGTCAGTGCGTTCGGCGTTGCGCGCCAGGAAGACTTGCGCAGGCAGGCAGCCAGCGCCAACGTGGGCAACTGGCTGTGGCGCCAGGGCACGGGCGGCACGGCCGGCGTCGACCCCATACCTGCCAGCTGGTGGATCAATTTTGGCACGTATATCAAGGAAGCCGGTGGCGCGAGCGTCTTGCAGCCCGACCAGCCGATCATCGACAAGCTGCCCATGCTGGTGGGCTTCACGGGCATGGGCACGCTGGGTGGCGGCAATCTGAGCGTCGATGTGGGCGGCCATGCGGGCATGCAGGCGCGGCGCGGCTCGGCCGATGGCGACCAGTCGCCGCGCAGCGAAGGACTGGTGCTGGCCGTGGCCGGCACGGGCCGGGTCGGCGCCGACGGCGGCATGCTGCTGACGGGCGGCGGCGACATGGACGTGCGCATCGGCGGCGACCTCAATCCCGGCCTGCAGGCCAGGGCGGCCGTCAACAACGGTTTTGGCATGCAACCGGGCGCGGCGACGGATTACCAGAACCAGAACCTGAACCTGAACGGCGTGCTGAGCAATCTGCGCGGCGCCCTGGCCCTGCAGACGGGCAGCCTGGGCGGCGTCGCCTTCAGTTATGGCGGCATGCCGCAGCAGCACGACAGCAAGGAGCAGCGCGCCTACGATCCCTACGGCGCCACGCTGGGCACGGCCACGGGTGGCGCGACGCTGATGCTGGGCGATGCGGCGGCGCGCGTGTCCACGCGGGGCGACCTGGTGCTGGCCGGCACGGGCGACCCGGGCCGCGTGAAGACGCCCCATTCGTCCGCGTTCAAGGCCAATGGCAAGGCTTATGCGCAGGGCGGTTATGGCTGGTTTTCGCTGTGGACGGAGGGCACGGCGATCGACCTGTTCTCCGCTGGCGGCAGCCTGGCGCCGAGCGTGCAGCTGGGCGACGTCAATTCGGGCAGGACACCGGCCGGCCAGGGCAACCATGCCGATTCGGACGGGCGTTTCCTGTTTCCTTCGCAGCTGGGGGCGGTGGCCGCCAACGGCAGCATTTTCCTGGGCAAGTCGGCGCTGGGCGGACAAGACTATTACGCGCCAGATTACTCCATGCTGCTGGCGCCATCGGCCAACGGCCGGCTCGACTTGCTGGCGGGCGATTCGCTGTATGCCAGCGGCTATGCCGTGAGCCGCTCGGGCGCCGCCGCATCGAGCCTGCCCACGCCCGTTCATCCCGCCTTCGCCGGCTATGCGCAGCCGGCCACCTACGTGGCGGGCAATGGCGGCGTTGACGGCATCGTGTCGTCACTGGCGCGCTTTCCCCTGTTCGCGTTTGGCAGCCCCAGCGCCGCGCCGCTCGGCGACGCCGCCGGCACGCCGTCGCGCCTGTACGCGGGCAAGGGCGATATCGTCGGCTTGCGCAGCGGCGAAATTCTGGCGTTTGCCAACGGCCAGCGGGCCGGACAGACGTGGTACGAGGGTGCCGCGCCCGTATGGATGAGGGCAGGGCGCGACATTGTCAACTCCGGCACGCAGCCGGGCCAGCCGACGGCGCTGCCGAACGCCATCACCAATACCCGCGAGAACGCGTATGGCAATGGCGTCAGCACGGGCAACCTGTTCGTGCATGCGCGCGCCACGGACGTGTCCATCGTCGCTGCCGGCCGCGACATCCTGCATAGCAGCTTCAACGTGGCCGGTCCCGGTACGCTGGAATTGACGGCGGGGCGCCATATCCGCATGGAAGAGCAGGGGGCGCTGGTCAGCCTGGGCGCCGTGGTGGCTGGCGACAAACGTCCCGGCGCCGGCATCGTGCTGCAGGCGGGGCTGGGCGAGGCCGGCGTGAATGGCGTCGATTTCGCCGCCTTCGCGCAGCGCTACCTGGACCCGGCCAATCTGGCCCAGGCTGGCGTGCCATTGGCACAACAGGCGGGCAAGGTCGCCAGGACCTATGCGCCGGAGCTGGCCGCCTGGCTGGCGGAGCGCGAGGGTTTCGCCGGCACGCCGCAACAGGCGCGCACGCGCTTTGACGCCTTGCCGCCCGAGCAGCAGCGTATCTTCGCGCGCCAGGTCTTCTTCGATGAATTGAAGGCGGGCGGGCGCGAATACAACGATGCGCAAGGTCCGCGTTTCGGCAGCTACCTGCGCGGCCGCAACGCCATCGCGGCGCTGTTCCCCGCGCAGGATGCGCACGGCGCGCGCATCGGCTACCAGGGCGATATCAGCCTGTATGGCCCGTCTGGCGTGAATACCCTGTTTGGCGGCGATATCAGCATGCTCGCGCCGGGCGGCAAGCAGGTCTTCGGCACGGAGGGCCAGGCGCCGCTCGCGGTGCCTGGCCTGGTGCCCGGCGTGCTCACGCAGGGTGCGGGCGATATCGCGCTGTACGCCCAGGACAGCATGCTGCTGGGCCAAAGCCGCATCATGACCACCTTCGGCGGCGCCATCCTGGGCTGGTCGGCGCTGGGCGACATCAATGCGGGGCGCGGTTCGAAGTCGACCATCGTCTATACGCCGCCCAAGCGCGTGTATGACCAATGGGGCAATGTGACGCTGGCGTCCGACGTGCCGAGCACGGGCGCCGGCATCGCCACGCTGGCGCCGATACCGGAAGTGCCGGCCGGCGATATCGACCTGATCGCCCCGCTGGGCACCATCGACGCGGGCGAGGCGGGCATCCGCGTGTCGGGCAATATCAACCTGGCGGCGCTGCAGGTGGTGAACGCGGCGAACATCCAGGTGCAGGGGAAATCGAGCGGCATGCCGGTGCTGGCCGCCGTGAATGTGGCCGCCCTGAGCAACGCCAGTGCGGCGGCGTCGCAGGCGACGGGCGCGGCGCAGGAAGTGTTGCAGCGCGAACGGGCGGCGGCGCGCGGCAACTTGCCATCGATCTTTTCCGTGCGCGTGCTGGGCTTTGGCGACGAGCCGGTCGAGGACGGCGACAAGCGCGGCAAGGCGGCCAGCTACCGGCCGGACAGCCCTGTCGCCATCCTGGGCCTCGGCGGCACGGGCGCCACTCAGCGCGCCCACCTGACGCGCCAGGAGCAGCAGGAGCTGGACCTGTGATGGCCAGCGTGGAAGCGTTGTCGCCGTGTCTGCAGGCGCACCTGGCTACGCACTACGCGCGCCTGCACCGGCGCCTGACGCGCTACCTGGGCTGCGCGGAGCTGGCCAGCGACAGCCTGCACGACGCCTGGCTGCGCCTGGCGGGCAAGCCGGCACCGCCCGCCAGCAGCATGGATGCCTACGTCTGCCGCGTGGCGTGCAACCTGGCCGTGGACCGGCTGCGCCAGGCGCGGCCCTGGCACTACGCGGACGGCGCCGAAGCGGTGCTGGAACAGTTGGCAGATGGCGCGGCGGGACCGGCCACGCTGGCCGAAGTGCGCTCCGAGCTGGCCGCCGTCGACCGGGCGGTGGCGTGCCTGCCGCGGCGCCACCGCCAGGTGCTGTTCGGCTTGCGCCTGGAGGACGCCACGCGCGACGAGGTGGCCGCGCGCCACGGCATCTCGCTGCGCAGCGTCGACACCCTGCTGCGGCAGGCGCTCGACCACTGCGCCGCGCAGACGGGGCAGACCGTCATCGGCGGCATCGGTACGGCGCGCCGGGCTTTGCGCACGGCGCGGGCTGGTTTCCAGCCGGGACCGCCATCGTTTGCTGTTGCCACATAAGCATCATGGCACGCCAGCCGCCTACAGCATGCGCTGGAAGACGCCGTCCTTGTCCAGCAGCAGATGCTTGAGGCCGGCAAGGGCGTGCAGGGCGATCAGGGCGGCCAGGGTCCAGGCGCCCAGTTCGTGCAGTTCGAAGCATTGTTCGGCCAGGGCGTGGTCGGGCGCGAACCAGCGCGGCAGGGCCAGGCCGAAGAAGGCCACGCCGCTCTTGCTCAGCAGCGCACCGGCCAGGCCCGCGGCCGGCACCAGCAGCATGCCCGCGTACAGCAAGCCATGCCCCAGGCGCGACAGGCGCGCTTGCCACGGCGCCACGGACGGCGGCAGGCTAGCCGGCCTGTGGCCCAGGCGCCAGGCGGCGCGCGCGGCGAGCAGCAGCAATAGCAGCAAGCCCAGCGATTTATGCAGATTGAAATACACCTCGCTGCCGGGATCGTCCTCGACCTCCATCATAGTCCAGCCCAGGGCCAGCATGACGGGGATCAGCACGGCCATCAGCCAGTGCAGCAGGCGCGCCGGTGCTGCATGGCGCCAGCCTTGCGTTTTCAAAGTGTGGGTGTGCATGGTGTTTCCTTGTCGTTGTGTTGCGTGGATGATGCGTCTGGCCGCCAGCGGTTAAGATAGGAAGCGGGCATGGGAGGCAGCCGGAAGTGGACGATGGATCGATGGTCGCCAGCAGATGTTAAGAAGTTCTTAATGTCCGGCGCCTACGCTGCCGGCATGAAATTCGGACAGGATAGCCAGACAGGACAGGCCACGATGCGTATATTGCTGACAGAAGACGATCCCCAGCTGGGGCGCGCCACGCAGATGGGGCTGGAGCAGGCCGGCTATGCGGTCGACTGGGTGCAGTCGGCTGAAAGCGCGCATATGGCCGTGCGCCTGCACCGCTATGGCTGTCTGTTGCTCGACCTGGCCCTGCCGGGCGAGGATGGCATGCAGGCGCTGGCGACCTTGCGCCGCGGCGGCTACGACGGGGCGATCCTGATCGTCACGGCGCGCGATCAGATCGTCGACCGGGTGACGGGCCTGGATGCGGGCGCGGACGACTTCATCGTCAAGCCCTTCGACCTCGATGAGCTGGCGGCGCGCATGCGCAGCGCCTGCCGCCGTGCGGCCGGGCGCACGCACGAAGAACTCGTGCACGGCGATATCGTCATCGATGTCGCCGCGCGCCAGGTGCGGCAGGCCGGCGTGGAGGTGCCCGTGACGGGCAAGGAGTTCAGCATCCTGCTGATGCTCGTCGAGCAGCGCGGGCGCATCCTGAGCCGCGTGCAGCTGGAAGAGGGCGTCTACAGCTGGGGCGAGGAAGTCGACAGCAACGCGCTGCAGGTGCATATCCACCATTTGCGGCGCAAACTGGGCAAGGCGCTGATCCGCACCGTGCATGCCATCGGCTACAGCATCGACAAGCCCGCTACGCCTGATACGCCCGATATGCAGGCGTGTCCGTGATGCCCGCCATCCCGGGTATCGCGGGCGCATGGTCGCTGCGGCGCACGCTGCTGGCCGTGCTGCTGGGACTGACGTTCATCTTGTGGGGCTTCAGCGCCGCCATCGTGTACCTGGAAGCGGGCCGCGAAAGCCAGGAACTGTTCGACCAGTCGCTGGCCGAGACGGGCCATTTGCTGCTCTCCCTGGCCGAGCACGAGGTGCAGGAGCATGGCGCGAGCACATCGCTGGTGATGCCGGTGGCGCAGAACCGCAACCACCGCCAGTATCTGCTGTTCCAGGTGTGGGATGCGCAGCAGCGCCTGCGATACAAGAACGCCGGCGCGCCGGACCAGGCGTTCGCCGCGCCGGCCGATGTCGGTTACAGCTGGCACGACAACGATGGCCGCCTGTGGCGCATCTACACGAGCTGGAATCACAACGCGCAGCTGCAGATCCAGGTGGCGGAGCCGGCCAGCCACCGCCAGGAAATCAGCAGCCGCTTCGCCCTGAAGCTGCTGGCCATCGGTTTGCCTATGGCGGCCCTGGCGGCGCTGGCCATCTGGTGGAGCATCAACCGCGTGTTTCGCGCCTTGCGCCGTAGCGCCGATGAAGTGGCGCAGCGCACGCCCGACGATCTCGCCAGTGTCAGCGTGACGGGCGCGCCGCTGGAAGTGCAGCCGCTGCTGCAGGCCATCAACCGCCTGTTCGTGCGCGTGCGCCAGACGCGCGAGCAGGAGCAGCGCTTCACGGCCGATGCCGCGCATGAATTGCGCACGCCGCTGGCGGCCATCAAGACCAACCTGCAGGTGCTGCAGCGCGCGCGCAGCGACGCCGAGCGCAAGGAATCCGTGATGGGCCTGGGGCTGAGCGTGGACCGCGCCACGCGCCTGGTGGGGCAGTTGCTGACCTTGTCCCGGCTCGACCCGCAGTCGCAGCCGCCACCCGACCTGCCCGTACTGGACCTGGCCGCCGTGCTGGCCGAACAGCTGCCCGCCTGGATGGCGCAGGCGCAGCGCCAGGATTTGCTGCTGCGGGCCGACCTGGCCACGGCGCCGTGCCGTTTGCAGCTGGACCATGTCCTGATCCTGGCGCGCAATCTGATGGACAATGCCATGCGCTACACCCCGGCCGGCGGCACGCTGGTGCTGGCCTGCCGTAGCGAGGCCGACGGCGTGCTGCTGCGCGTGAGCGATACGGGGCCCGGCATCGCCGAGCAGTTGCGCGAGCGCGTGTTCGAACGCTTTTTCCGCGCCGCCGGCGCGCACCAGCCAGGCAGTGGCCTGGGCTTGTCGATCGTGCGGCGCATCGCCGAAACGCATGGCGCCAGCGTGCAGCTGGCCGCCGGCCCCGATGGCGCTGGCCTGGTGGTGACGGTGCGCTTTCCCTTGCCCACCGACGCGCCCATGCATACATAAAGGAGCGAATATGCCATTGCGACACCGCGAGTTTCACCGGATGGACAACGTGGGCTGGCTGCGCGCCGCCGTGCTGGGCGCCAATGACGGCATCGTCTCGACGGCCAGCCTGGTGCTGGGCGTGGTGGCGGCCCATGCCACGCACGACAGCATCCTGGTGGCCGGCGTGGCGGGCCTGGTGGCGGGCGCCATGTCGATGGCCACGGGCGAATATGTCTCGGTGCAGTCGCAGGCCGATACGGAACAGGCGGCGCTGGAGCGCGAGGGCGGCGAGCTGCTCGACGATCCCAAGGGGGAGCTGCACGAGCTGACGCACATTTATGTGGCGCGCGGCCTGGAACCGGCGCTGGCTGCGCAAGTGGCCAGGGCGTTGACGGCGCACGATGCGATCGGCGCGCATGCGCGCGATGAACTGGGTATCACCGAGAGCATGCGCGCGCGCCCGCTGCAGGCGGCGCTGGCTTCGGCGCTCAGTTTTGCCGTCGGCGCGGCGTTGCCGCTGCTGGTGGTGTTGCTGGCGCCGCTGTCGATGCTGGCGCCGGCCATCGTCGTGGCGTCGCTGCTATCGCTGGCCTTGCTGGGTGGCCTGGCCGCCAGGGCCGGCGGCGCGCGCGTGGGCCGTGGCGTGCTGCGCGTGGTGTTCTGGAGCGCGCTGTCGATGGCGGCGGCATCGGGCATCGGGGCGCTGTTCGGCGCCCCGGCAGCCTGACGCTGTCAGTGCGACACCAGCACCGGCAAGGTCATGTCCTGCAACACCGTGCGCGTGACGCCGCCCAGCAGCGCTTCGCGCAGGCGCATGTGGCCGTAACAGCCCATCACGATCAGGTCGCACTGGCGCTGCGTCGCCATGGCCAGCAGGGCCGCGCCCACGTCCTGGCCGTGCGGCGTGTCGTGCTGCAGCACTTCGACGTTGACGCCGTGGCGCGCCAGGTACAGGGCCAGGTCGGCACCCGGCTGCTCGCCGTGCGCAGCCGGCTGGGCGTGCGAATTGACGACGGCCAGGGTCACCTGCCGCGCGCGTTGCAGCAGCGGCAGCGCATCGGTGATGGCGCGCAGCGCTTCGGCGCTGCCGTTCCAGGCCAGCAGCGGATGCTGCGCGGTATCCGATAGCGCGGCGGACGGCGCGTGCGGCACCATCAGCACGGGCCGGCCGCAATGCAGCATCAGGTATTCGGGCGTGCCGGCGATGACGCGCGAGGGCGTGTCCTGCGCGTCCGTCTGGCCGAGGATCAGCAAGTCGCAATAGCGCGCCTGCAGCAGCAGCGCGCCTTGCGCATCGTCGTCGACGAAGCGCGTTTCGTAGGTACCCAGGCCTTCTTCGCGGGCGATACGCTCGAATTCATGCAAGGCCTCGCTGGCCTGGCTGCGCAGCGCCTGCATCTGCGCCGGCGCAAATTGCAGCGCGTTGACGCCGCCGCCATAGGCATAGCGCGAGATGCCGCTCATGGCCGAACCGATCAGGTGCGCGCCTTCGGCGACGGCCAGGCGCACGGCCAAGCGGATGCGCTGGGCGCAGTGGCGGGAATTGTCTACGTGGACCAGCAGGGTAGTGTAGGGCATGGCGTTTTCCTCGGTTGTCGGAAGTCGGTTATCAAGTCTGCAGTACGTAGTTGCCCGGCGCGTCGCCCAGGTCCGGCCCCATGGCCGGCGGCGCCACCTGCGCGCCCGAGCGCTCTGCCAGCCAGGCTTGCCAGGCGGGCCACCAGGAACCGTCGTGGTGCGGCACGTCGCGCTGCCAGCTGTCCGCGTCGATGTAGGGCGCGTCGTGGAGGTGCGTGGCCAGCTGGTAGCTGCGGCGCGCCTGGCCCGGCGGCGAGACCACGCCCGCATTGTGGCCGCCCGAGGTGAGCAGAAAGGTGACGTCCGTGTCGGTCAGCAGCTGCAGTTTATACACGGAGCGCCATGGCGCCACGTGGTCCGTCAGGGTGCCGACGGCAAAGATGGGGGCATCGATGTCGGGCAGGGCGATGTGCCGCCCTGCCGTGCGGTAGCGGCCTTCGGCCAGGTCGTTGTGCAGGAACAGGCGGCGCAGGTATTCCGAATGCATGCGGCAGGGCATGCGCGTGGCGTCCGCATTCCAGGCCATCAGGTCGCTGTCCTGCTCATCGAGGCCGAGCAGGTAATGGCGCAGCCGGCGCGACCAGATCAGGTCGTTCGAACGCAGCAGCTGGAAGGCGCCCGCCATCTGCTTCGTGTCGAGATAACCCTGCTTCCACATGGCCGCTTCCAGGAAGCTCACCTGGCTGTCGTCGATGAAGAGCGACAGTTCGCCCGGTTCCTTGAAGTCCACCTGCGACGCCAGCATGGTGAGACTGGCCAGGCGCGCATCGCCGTCGCGCGCCATGCTGGCGGCGGCAATCGCCAGCAGGGTGCCGCCCAGGCAGTAGCCGGCTGCGTGCACCTGCGGCGCGCCCGTGATGCGGGCAACGGCGTCGAGCGCGTCCATCACGCCCAGCTGGCGGTAGTCTTCCAGCGACAGCTCGCGGTCTTCTTCGAGGGGATTTTTCCATGAAATCATGAACACCGTGTGGCCCTGCTGCACCAGGTAGCGCACCAGCGAATTGTGCGGCGACAGGTCGAGTATGTAGTATTTCATGATCCACGCCGGCACGAACAGCAGCGGCGTGGCATGCACGCTCGCTGTCGCCGGCGCATACTGCAGCAGCTCGATCAGGTCATTGCGGTAGACCACCTTGCCGGGCGTGACGGCCACGTTCTCGCCGGCCTTGTAGCTGCGCTGGTCGGGCGCATGCGCGCCCATGGCGGCGCGGCGCCAGTCGTCGGTCAGGTGCTGTGCGCCGTTCGCCAGGTTGGCGCCGCCGCTTGCCAGGGTTGCCTGCTGCACCACGGGATTGGTCAGCATGAAGTTCGACGGCGCCAGCATGTCGAGCCACTGGCGCACGGTGAACGTGACGACATCTTCGTGGTGCGGCGAGACGCCGCGCACGCCCGTGGTGGCGCGGTGCCACCACTGCTGCTGCAGCAAGAAGCCCTGGTAGGCCAGGTTGTACGGCCAGCGCTGCCACGCGGGGTCTTCGAAGCGCCGGTCCTGCGGCAGCGGCGCGATGCACGGCGGCGCACCGGCGCTGCCGCTCTGCGCCGACTGCAGCGCAGATTGCAGCGCGTACTGCTGCCAGCGAGCGATCTTCTTCCACGCTTCCTGCAGCAGGGTCAGCTGCTTCGATGGCGCCAGCGCCAGGTGGCTGAGCCAGTCGGCATAGGCGTTGCCCAGCGCGGCCGGCGAAATGCCGCCCGTGAACTTGCCCAGCCAGGCGTTCAGCAGCAGGTCCAGGGTGGCGCCTTCTGGCGCGCTCTCCGGATAGTCGGGCACCGGCACGCCTTGCCAGGCGCTGCCCTGGCGCTCATGTTCAACGTTTTGCTGCGCATTGCTCGCCTGCGTCTTGCTCATTCAGGACTCCTGTCATTTTTTTACAGGATAGCAAGAGCTTGTTCAAAAAATTATGATCTACATCAAGTTTGCCCGGATGCGTGCAGCGTCTGGCTTGTCGCCTGGATGGCCGCGCCCGTTTCCTGCAGGAACAGCCGCGACTGTTCCTCCAGCGCAGCGAGGCGCGCCAGCAAGGCCTCCTGCGGGGCCTGTGCCGCTTCGCGCTCGATGGCTGCGGCAATGGCGACGGCGGGGATGGCATGGAAGTTGGCCAGCAAGCCGGCCAGAGTATGTGCCTGCCGGCTCGCGGTGGGCCGGTCGCCCGCCTGCAGGGTTGCGCGCAAGGCGCTCAGCTGCTCCGGCAAGCCGGCCAGGAAGGAGGCGCCGATGATGGCGATCACGTCGGCGTCGGCGTTCGCCAGCGCAGCGCCGTAGTCGAAGCGTGGCGCGCTGCCGGTGGCCAGCACTGCCACTTGCGACGCCATGGCGGGCGGCAGCGGCAGCTTGCTGATTTGCAATACATGCTGCTCGATCAGGCTCTGGAAGGCGGCGGTGCGGAAAGGCTTGGACAGGTAATCGTCCATGCCGCCGGCGATGCAGCGTTCGCGGTCGCCTTCGAATGCGCTGGCCGTCATGGCGATGATGACGCTTTTCGGCATGCCTTGCGCTTCGCGCTGGCGTATCTGCGCGGTGGCGTCGAAGCCGCCCATTTCCGGCATCTGCAGGTCCATCAGGATCAGGTCGAAGTGGCTGGTGGCATGACGGTCGAGCGCCTCGTGGCCATTTGCCGCATGCGTGACCCGATGGCCCGCATTCGACAGCAGCACGGTGGCCAGTTCGCGGTTCATGGCGTTGTCCTCGACCAGCAGGATGTCCAGGCTGGGCGAGCCTTCGCGCACGCAATGGCGCGTCACCACGGGTGTTGCGCAGGGCATGCCGCGGCAGGTGCCCAGCACGCTCATGGTGATGGCCAGCAATTCCTCGGGGCTGGCCGGCTTGAGCAGGTAGCCGTCGATGCCCAGTTCGCGGCAGCGCGCCGCGTCGCCCAGGCTGCCGCTGGACGATAGCATGACGATGGGTACCTGGCTCCAGTGGGGCAGGGCGGCCAGCGCCGATGCCGTGTCGAAGCCATTCATGCCGGGCATGGCAAAGTCCATGATGATGCAGTCGGCCGGCAGGGCGCTGCGGCAGTGCTCCAGCGCCGCCTCGCCCGACTCGCAGGCGGTGACGCTGGCACCGCTGTGCTCGAAGATCTTGCGCAGGATGGTCAGGCTGCTGGAATTGTCGTCGACCAGCAGGATCGCCCGCGCCGCCAGCGAGGCGCCCGGCGGCGGCAGGCAAGGCTGATGCTCGCCGATGGGCAGGGCCAGCTCGACGCTGAAGCTGCTGCCCTTGCCCAGTTCGCTCGACAGGCTGATGCCGCCACCCATCATCGTTACCAGGCGGCGCGTGATCGACAGGCCCAGTCCCGTGCCGCCGAAGCGCCGCGTGGTCGAACCGTCTTCCTGCTGGAAGGCGTCGAAGACGGCCTCCTGCATGTCGGCGGCGATGCCGATACCGGTGTCGCGCACGCACAGCTGCAGCTGGGCCATGCCATCGCCGCTGGCGAGCAGCCGGGCACTGACAGTGACTTCGCCGCGCGGCGTGAACTTGATGGCGTTGCCCGCCAGGTTGGTGAGGATCTGGCGCAGCCGGCCAGGGTCGCCGAGCAAGGTGTGCGGCAGCGCGGGATCGATGTCGAGCACCAGTTCCAGGCCGCTGGCCTGGGCCCGCATGGCTAGTGCGCGCATGGTTTCCTGCATCAGCTGGCGCAGCTTGAAAGGGATGCTTTCCAGGGTCAGCATGCCCGCCTCGATCTTCGAGAAATCGAGGATATCGTTGATAATGCACAGCAGGGCGTCGGCCGAAGCCTTGACAATTTCCAGGTATTTGCGCTGGTGGACGTCAAGTTCGGAATCGAGCACCAGGTCCGTCATGCCCAGAATGCCGTTCATCGGCGTGCGGATCTCGTGGCTCATGTTGGCCAGGAATTCGCTCTTCGAGCGGCTGGCCGACTCGGCCACTTCCTTGGCCAGCAGCAGCGCCCGTTCAGCCGCCTTTTGGCTGGAAATGTCGACCAGGGTGCCGACCAGGCCGTGCAGGCTGCCGTCGGACTTCAGCAGGGCCGCCTTGCTGAACAGCACATCGACTTGCCGCGCGCCGACGCTCAGCCGCTCTTCATACGTCTGGTTGCCCCGGTCCTGCAGCAGCTCCAGGTCGCGCTGCAGCACTTGCTGCGCCTCCTGCTGCGGCAGGATGTCTGCCACCGTCTTGCCCAGGATGTCCGCTTGCGCGCGTTGGAAGAAGGCGCAATAGGCCCGGTTGGCGCGCAGGTAACGGCCCTGCACATCCTTCAGGTACAAAGGGATAGGAATGGTCTCGATCAGCGCGTCGACAAAGTTGAGGTTGTGCCGCAGCTCGTGCGCCGCCAGGCGCCGCTCGGTGATGTCGGTCAGGCTGCCGGTGATGCCGGCCAGCCGATCCTGCCCATCGCGCTCGGCGCGCGCGCACACATCGATCCAGCGTACGTTGCCGTCGTGGGTGACGTAGCGCGCTTCATGGCGCATGCTGTCCACCTGGCCACACAGCAGCTGGGACAGGCCGGCGGCGGCGCGCTCCCGGTCGCGTGCATCGATAAATTGCAGCACATTCTTGCCCAGGCTGTCGGCGGCGCCGAAGCCGGTGATGGTATGCCAGGCGGGGTTCAGGAAGGTCCAGGCGCCGTTCAAATCGGTGCGGAAGACCACTTCATTGAGGCTGTTGACGACGTTGCGGTATTCGCGCTCGCTTTTCGCGATGGTCTCGGCCATGCGTTTGCTGTCGCTGATTTCCGTGCGGATGGCGATGTACTGATAGGGCTCGCCGGCGGCATCGAGGAAGGGCACGATGGTGGCGTCGACCCAGTATTGCCCGCCATCCTTGGCGTGATTGCAGATTTCGCCATGCCAGACCTGGCCCGTGGTGATGGTTTGCCACATCTGCGCAAAGAAGGCGTCAGGATGCGTGTGCGAATTGATCAGGCGGTGCGTCTTGCCGATCAGCTCTTCGCGCGCGAACCCGCTGATGGCGCAGAACTTGTCGTTGACGTAAATGATGATGCCGGCCGTGTCGGTGATGCTGACAATGGCATGCTGGTCCATCGCAAAGCGCTGGTTCTGCAGTTCGATGCGGCGCAGTTCCTGCAGCGACACCAGCTCGGCGAGCAGCACGGAGAGGCCCTCGATATCGCCTTCCTGCGGCAAATGCAGCCCGGAATCGTCGTTGTCGAGCAGGCGCACGGCCGCTACGCGCAGCGATTGCAGGACGCGGTTGCGGCTGGCCAGTTCCGTGCGCAGCAGGTCATTGGTCATGCTCAGTTCTGTCGAACTCAGCTCCAGGCTGCGCGAGCGCAAGTCCAGGTCGCGTTCGGCCTGTTCGTAGGTGCTGTCGATGCGCAGCAGCAGGGCCGGCAGGCCGGCCAGGAAAACGGCCAGTTCGGGCGGGGTGCCCGCTTGCGCCCCCAATGCCTGGGCCTGTTCCAGCAAGGCGATGCAGGCGCTTTCCGAGTCGATATTGCAGACGCGGCTCAATTGGCGTGCCAGGGTGCGGTTCATGTTTCGCTCAGCACAGTCACGGTCATCGTCTGGTTATGCAGCTGGCATGCGCCATGCGGCTGCGTGATGCCGATTTCGCCGTTCGAGTAAAAACCGGCGATACAGGTGGCGCCGCTGCCCAGCACCTCGGCCACCGCCTCGACCTCTTCCTCGACCCGGTCGCCCATGACCAGCTTGCGCCCCACGCAGCTGACCAGCAGGGCCAGCTGGTCGCCCAGCGTATCGGCGTGGAGCTGGACACCGCGCGCGGCCATTTCGGCCCCGTCGACCAGCCGGTTGGTACTGGAATGCATCAGTTTCAGGTAGCCGTCGGCGAGGATGTCACCGGCCAGTGTCAGCGAACCCTGTTCTTCATCGACGGCGAGGATGGTGCGAAACACATTGCTTTTTTCATGCGCCGCCGTGAGCATTTCAAACGGGAACAGCAAGCCTGAGCCGGGCAGGTCGCGCGCATAGTCGCCCAGGTACAGTTTGTAGATGTCCAGCGCCCGCGCGCCATCGAGGCCATACAGCACGTTGTCGACGCAGCGCGTCACCTTGCGCGCGGGGCCGAACGCTTCCCAGCCCGCATGGCTGCCGTAGCCGAGGCGGATATGCTCGCCGTACAGGCCGACGGCGACGATGGTATTGTCGGCCGCGCCGCGCGGACCCAGGGTCCAGGTCTGGCGGAAGGCGCCGCCGTCGGCGGCCAGCCCGCCCGATATGGTGACGCCCGGCGACAAATTCGCCTGCAGGCCGGCAATCAGGGCGCTGCCATTGACGGCCACGCCCGTGCCCAGCATGAAGACCGCCGTCAGGCCGTCCTGCGGTAGCGCCTGCGCCATGCGCTCGCCCGTCTCGTGCGAGTCCGCCATGTCGCAGATGATGGCGTCGGCAATCGCCACCGTGGTGTGGGCAAAGCGGATGGCGGTGATGACGCAGCTGTCGTCGTAGACGCGCTTGCCGGCGATCTCGCCGGCCGTGGAGCAGCCGGCGGTCACGGCGCCGGGCAGTTGGCGGCGCAGCGCCGCCGTCAGTTCGGGGGTGGAAAAATAAGCGCAGGCGCCAAACACCAGCACCAGCTGCGGCTGCATGGCGGCCAGGGGCGCCAGTGCGGCATCGATGTCGGCACGGTTTTTCAGGATCAGTTGTTGCACGCGCATGGCAGGCTCCTCGCTTACAGTGGGTGGGCGTGGTGCCGGACGGGGTCGGGCAGGCTGTTACGGATATCGAGCACCTCGTCCCAGGCGCCCAGGAAGGCGTCGATACAGTCCGGGCAGAAATGGCTGCCTTTGTTCTGTTGCAGGAACAGGCGCGCCTGTTCCACGGGCCAGGCCGGCTTGTACGGGCGTTCCGACGTGAGCGCGTCGAAGACATCGGCCACGGCGACGATGCGCGCCGACAGCGGTATCTGTTCGCCCGCCAGGCCGCGCGGATAGCCGCTGCCGTCGTATTTTTCGTGGTGGCCGCAGGCGATTTCCTCGGCCAGGCGGATCAGCGGCGAATCGCTGCCGGCGAGGATCTTGCCGCCGATTTCCGCATGCTGACGCATGATGGCCATTTCCGCGGGGTCCAGCCGGCCCGGCTTGAGCAGGATATGGTCGGGCATGGCCAGCTTGCCCACGTCGTGCATGGGGGCAGCCTTGAGCAGCAGTTCCTGCCATTGCGCATCCATGCCCAGGTTCCTGGCGATCAGCGCCGAATAGCGCGCCATGCGCATGATGTGAGCGCCCGTTTCGGGGTCGCGGAATTCGGCCGCCCGCGCCAGGCGCGTGACCAGTTCCATCTCGCGCGCCGTGACGTTGGCGATGGCCTGACTCACTTCATGCTCGAGCAGCTTGGCGCGGTCGGCCAGCAAGGTTTGCGCCGTGCGCAGGGACAGCAGATTGCGCACGCGCAGGCTGAACTCGATGGTGTCGACGGGCTTGGTGAGAAACTCCGTGACACCGAGCGAAAAGGCCTGCTTGCGCACGGCGCGGTCGTTCTCGGTGGTGACCATGATGATGGGGATGTCGGCCATGCCCTGCATCTTGCGGAAGATGCTGAGAAATTCATTGCCTGACAGGCTGGGCATCCGGTAGTCGAGCAGGACCAGGTCCGGCACATGCGACTCGCACCAGGTCAACGCATCGATGGGGTCGTTCATGCAGACGGGCTCGATGCTGCTGGCCTTGCGCGCCAGGGTCGATAGCAGGCTCAGGTTGGTGTCGTTGTCATCGACGATCAGGATGCTCATGGTGTCTCCGGCGGATGGCGGTCAGGTAGCGGACGCGATGGCGATGCTGCCTCAGGCCGCCAGTTTGCCCGTGGCGAGCATGCCCAGGCCTGACAGCAGGCTGTCCATGTCGAGCACGATCAGCAGCCGTTCATCCAGGCTGCCGATGGCCGTGACATGGCCGGCCATCGCCGAGCCATGCAGCTGCGGCGGGGGCTTGATCTGTGCCGGTGCCAGCGGCACCACATCGGCCACGCGGTCGACCACGATGCCGGTGGCGCCATGCGCGAAGATGAGGATGATCACCACGGTCGAGGCGTCATACGCGGGCTCGGCCTGGCCCAGCGCGATGCGCAGGTCGATCAGCGGCACGATGCTGCCGCGCAGGTGGATGAAACCCTTGAGGAAGGCGGGCGCATTGGCCATACGGGTCACGGCGCCGTAGCCGCGGATTTCCTGCACCAGGCCGATGTCGATGGCGTATTCCTCATTGCCCAGGCCAAAGACCAGCAATTCCCGGGTGCCCGCTTGTGCCAGCTGGCTCGCTGCTGCGGCATGTGTCGTGGTGGTTTCCATGTGCTTGCTCCTGTCAGGTGATGCGTGATGCATGAAACTGCGAGGGTTACCGGCTGGTGCTCAAACCTGCTCGGTGCGGTTGCGGCCATTGCTCTTGGCCTGGTACAGCGCGGCGTCGGCTTGCATGAAACAGGCTTTCCAGTCGCCGTTGTTGGGCAGCGGCGCCAGGCCGATGCTGATCGTCGCCGTGATGGACGCGTGCTCGAAGTCGACGCACGTTGCGGCCACGGCAAGGCGGATGCGTTCGGCCACCTTGTACGCCATGGTCATGTCCGTATGCGGGAACAGCAAGCCGAATTCCTCGCCGCCCACGCGGGCGACGACATCGGATGCCCGTGCCTGGGACTGCAGCGCGGCCGCGATGGCTTGCAGCACGGCGTCGCCGGCGGCGTGGCCATGCTGGTCATTGACCTTCTTGAAGAAATCGATGTCGGCGATGCCGATGGTCATCGGACTGCCCGCGCGACTGGCCCGCGCGGCCGAACGTACGGCTTCGATCTCGAAGGCGCGGCGGTTCGGCAGGTGGGTCAGGGGGTCGCTCAGGGCGATGCGCTGCAACTGCTGCCAGCGGGCCGCATTCTGCTGTTCGATGGCGCGTTCGTGGCGCTGGTCGATGAAAAAGGCGCCCAGGTAGTTCTCATCGCCCAGCTTGCCCAGGTCCATGGCCTTGAGCACGATGGGCAGCATCGTGCCATCGCGGTGGCGTATGGCGAAATGGCGCTTGTGCCCGAGTACCGTGGACTTCTTTTCGCCGGCCAGATAGGCGCCGATCCGTGCGCCATGCTGCTTGCGCACCGAGTCGGGCAGCAGCGCCTCGATCTGCTGGCCCGACAGGCTGCCCGGGGCATAACCGCTCAGCGCATACATGGCGTCGTTCGCATAGTGGATGCGTGAACCCGCATCGATGATGACGGCGGCGTCGGCGGCGTCGAGCAGACGCAAGGCCAGGATTATGTTCATGTGCTTGTCCCCTACAAAGAAGGCAGAGATGTCGGGCGATCGACGCAAAGAGAGTTGCTGCATCGCCTTGATATTTCCTTGAAAATCATCATACATCAAATAAAAATGATTTCAACAAATATTATGATTTTCATGATTTTATTTGGCTTTTCAACACAAAAAAATTCAAGTCTTGACGGAAGGAGCAGCGTGTTGTAGGTCTTTTTACTTTCTTATAGGGCAAGTTTTCCGTCATGTCGCTTGTCTATTGATGGAAAAATTATTTTCTTTGTGGATTTATTTATTGTATTTGGTAAATTTATGCGGCAAAATAGAATGCATGCAGATCAGCACGCGTGTGGCGCGCCCGGCCTGACATGCAAGGCTGGTCACTGTGGATGGAGGAGACGGACATGCTTACGAAAATACCGGCAAGAGGCAGCGAAGCGGAGTACAAGGACCAGCCGCCGTCCGGCAGCGGGCGCCATCCGCAAGGGCCGGGCGCGGGCGTGTTCCGCTCACCCGCGCGGCGCCTGAAGGCGATTGCCTGCCTGGCCCTGTTATTGGCTGTGATACCGGCCGTGACCTGTATCGCCACGGGGCGCGCCGGCGTGCCGATGTTGTTCAGCACCGTGTGCGGCGTGGTGTCGTGCGCGGCCGGAGACGGGGCGCTTTAGCCGCCTGCGCCGGTGGCCTGCGCCTCCTCGCTGATCCATGCCATGAATGCCTGTACTGCAGGGCGCGTGGCCGCGTCGGGGCGCACCACCAGGTAATAGGCAAAGCGCGCGGGCCAGGGCAAGTCCAGCACTTGCACCAGCCGCCCGGCGGCGATTTCCTCCTGCGCGTACAGCTGCGGCACCAGGGCCAGGCCCTGGCCCGCCTCGGCTGCGCGGATCAACAGAAAATCATCTTCGAAGGCGGAGCCGCGCAGCGCCCGCGCCGCATCCGCGCTGCCGTCCGGCGCGCCATGCGCAGCCAGCCACAAGGGCCAGTCGGCGCGGTCCGTATCGTGCAGCAGCGGGTAGCGCAGGCAATCGGCCGGTGTGGCGATGGGCGGCTGGCCCGCCATCAGGGCGGGGCTGGCGACGGGCACCAGCACGGGCGCCATCAGGCGCGTCACCTGCAGGCCCGGATAGTCGCCCAGACCGTGGCGCAGCGCCACGTCGACCCGGTCGCGGCGCAGGTCCACCAGTGCGGATGTCGCTTCCACGCGCACCTCGATATGCGGATGGCGCTGATTGAAGCGGCCCAGCCGTGGCACCAGCCAGGCGGCGGCAAAAGTGGCCACCGTGCTGACGGTGAGCGTCTGGCGCCCACCCATGTCTTCCAGTGCCTGGCTGGCGCTGGCGATCTGCGCGAATGCGCCCAGCAGGGCGGGGTGGACCATGGCACCCGCTTCGGTCAGGCGCAAGCCCTGGCGTTCGCGCGTAAACAGGGGCATGCCGACCCGCTCTTCCAACAGGCGGATTTGCTGGCTGACGGCGCCCGACGTCACGTGCAGCGCGTCGGCGGCCGCCTTGATGCTGCCGCGCTGGCCCACTTCGACAAAGGCGCGCAGCGCCTGGAGCGGTAAAGGATGCTTCATCGATATAGTTTTTCTATAGTTGCGAGCGAAAAATCATCGTTTCAGTTTCGCTCTTAAAAAACGCATTATAGGGGCATGCGGCGTTGTTTTGACGTCGAGTAAAACTATATCGATAGGATCTCCATGTTACTTTCACATAGGCAACTTTGCCTGGTTTTGCTATGCACCACGCAATTCGTTGCCTTGCTCGATTTTTCCATCACCATGATTCCCTTGCCGCAAATCCAGCACAGCCTGGGCTTTACCCCCGGCGGCCTGCAATGGGTGATCAATGCGTATGGCGTGGCGATCGCCGGCTTCCTGCTGCTGGGCGGGCGTGCGGCCGACCTGTTTGGCCGCCGCCGCGTCTTTCTCATGGGCGTGGTCCTGTTTACGGCGGCTTCGCTGCTGGGTGGCTTTTCGCATAGCCCGGCCATGCTGGTGGCCACGCGCGCGCTGCAGGGCTTTGGCGCTGCCATGTTTTCGCCGGCCGCGTTTTCCCTGCTGCTGGCCGTGTTTCCCGAACCGGCCCAGCGCAACCGGGCGCTGGGCGCCTGGACGGCCGTGGCGGCCAGCGGCTTTGTCGCGGGCCTGATCCTGGGCGGCTTCATCACGGACCTGCTGGGCTGGCGCTGGGTGCTGTGGATCAATGTGCCCGTCGGCTTGCTGGTGCTGGCCCTGTCGCCAGCCTTGCCCCTGGGCCGGCCCGATGCCGATACCGCTGCGGCTGGCGGCACGCTCGACGTGTGGGGCGCGCTGCTGGTGGCGTCGGGCGTGGCGACGCTGGTGTTTGCCTTTGCCAATAGCGAGCATGTGGGACTGGCGCATCCGCTCACCTTTGCCCTGACCGGGCTGGCGCTGGCCTTGCTGGCGCTGTTCGTGTGGGTGGAGGGACGCGTTGCCGCGCCGCTGATGCCGCTGGTCGTGTTCCGGCGCCGCTCGACGGGCGGCGCGAATATCGTCTCCCTGCTGGCCAACACGGCCCTGGGCCCCACCTTTGTCGTGGTGGCGCTGGCCATGCAGGAAGTGCTGGCGTTCTCCGCCACGCGCACGGGACTGGGCTTGCTGCCGATGGCCGTCGCCTTTACCCTGGCCAGCGCTTGGGCCGGGCCGGCGCTGATCGCCCGCTGCGGCACCAAGCCCGTCATCGTCGGCGGCATGCTGTTGTTTATCGGCGGCCTGGCCCTGCTGGGCGCGTCGCTGGCCACGCTCGCCTCGTGGGGCGTAGCCATCCTGCCTGGCACCGTGCTGGCCGGCATCGGCTATGGCCTGGCGTTTCCCGCCTGGACCGTGGCCGGCATCGATGGCGTGCCGGAAGCGGACCATGGCCTGGCGGGCGGCATGCTGACCACCACCCAGGAAGTCGGATCGGCCGTTGGCCTGGCCGTGGGCGTGGCCGTCAGCATCGCCGTGCTGGCCGGTGGCGGAACGGCCGCACAAGGCTACAGCAGCGCCATCCTCGTTTCCGCCTGCCTGGTGGCGGCGGGCCTGGCCTGCGCCATTGCCATCCTGCCCGGCAAGGCCGCGCGCCAGGAGGCGGCGCCATGATGGAACTCTACACCGACAGCTCGCCCAACGGTTTCAAAGCCACGATTGCGCTGGCCGAACTGGGCTTGCCATACCGGCTGCGCCATGTGCACATCGAACGGGGAGAGCACCGGCAGCCCGCTTTCCTGGCCCTCAATCCGCACGGGCGCATTCCCGTGCTGGTCGACCACGACGCGGGCATCACCGTGTTCGAATCGGCCGCCATCCTGCTGTACCTGGCCGAGAAAACGGGACGACTGCTGCCGGCGCAGCCGCAGCAGCGCTGGGCTGCCATCACCTGGCTGCAATTTCACGCGGCCAGCATGGGGCCGATGCTGGGCCAGCGCGTGCATTTCGAGATTGCCGACGCCGGCGCAAACGTATCGGCCACGGCGCACTTCCGCCAGCTGTGCGACGCGGCCTTCGCCACAATGGAGGGCCGCCTGGCCGCGAACGCCTACCTGGCTGGCGACGATTATTCGATCGCCGACATCGCCAGCTTTGGCTGGCTGCATATTGCGCAGCTGGTCGGCTTTGATTTTTCCGCCTGGCCGCACGTGGGAGCCTGGTATGCCCGCGTGGCGGCCCGCCCGGCCGTGCAGCTCGGCATCACGCTTCCCGCGCCCGCCACAGGCGCTTAAAACGCCTGGCTGACGGCGTAAATCAGCAAGCCGGCCAGGCCGCCGACGATGGTGCCGTTGATGCGGATGAATTGCAGGTCGCGCCCGATGGCCAGTTCGATGCGCTCGCTCATTTCGTCCTTGCTCCACAGGTCCAGGCGGGCGGCGATGAAGGCGCCCACTTCGCCCCGGTAGCGGCGCACCAGCGACCCGCTGCCGGCGACGATGGCGTCGTTCAGCCATTCCAGCGCGCTCGTGTCTTCGGCCAGCACCTGGCCCGTGTTGCGCGCCAGGCTGGCGATGGCTTGCGCCAGCACGGGCGCGTCCGCATGCAGGTCGGCCAGCAGGCGCGTGCGGATGTTGTTCCAGACGTCGCCCAGCATGGCTTGCAGCGTGTCGCTGGCGACCAGTTGCAGCTGGTAGCGGCGCACCGTGTCCTGCCAGTGCGGATCGGCCTTCAGGTGCAAGGCGCTGTCGGCGATCCAGCCGGCGATGCGCTGGCGTAGCGGGTGTGCCGGCTCGACGCGCACGGCAAGGGCAAACTTTTGCAGCGAGGCGATCATGCGCGGCTCATACGCTTTCACGGCTTTTTTCACCAGCGCGTTCTCGATCTGGAAGGCGCCCAGCACGAAGTCGCCGATGGCGGCGTGGTGTGCTTCGTCGTCCAGGTAGGCGGCGCTGCGGTCGAGCAGAAAGTCCAGCAGTTCCTGCGGCTTGCCGTCGGCGATCAGCGCGTCGATGCAGTCGGCTGCCACCTCCGACAAATTCAGTTGGCCCAGGTAGCTGCTGGCCTGTTCGCGCAACAGGCGGCCCAGCTTGTCGTGATCGGCCATCGCCAGCAGCTGTTTCACCACGCCGGCGCTGGCCATGCCCAGCTGCTGCGCATGGGCAGGCTGGACCAGCCAGGTGCTCAGGCGCGCGGCAGGATCGGCTTGCACGATGCGTTCGGCGATGCCTTGCTCGGTAATGAAATGGTTTTCCACGAAGGCGCCCAGGCTGCGGCCGATGTCCGCCTTGCTGTTCGGGATGATGGCCGTATGCCACAGGGGAATACCCAGCGGGTGGCGGAACAGGGCGACGACGGCGAACCAGTCGGCAATCGCGCCCACCATGGCCGCTTCGGCGAACGCTTCCACATAGCCCCAGGCGGGATGGCCGCCCCGTTGCGAGCGGGCCACGGCGAATACCAGCGCGGCGAGCAGCAGCAGGCCGACGGCCAGCCACTGCATGTTGCGCAGGCGTGTGCGCTTGAGCTGGTCCGTGCTCTGGTCCAGCTGTGCGATGAGGTCGGGGGAAGGTTGCATGGATGGCGGCCTGCGTTGGTTGCGAGACCGCCATCTTAACTGCGGCAGCGACAGGATATGTCGCTGCGGGGACTTTTTACTGCGGTGGGTGCAGCAGCGAACGGCGGCGCGCGTAGCCGAAGTAGATGACCAGGCCGATCACCAGCCAGATGGTAAAGGCCATCCAGGTGACCCAGCTGAGGAAAGTCATCAGGCCCACGCACAGGATCACGGCCAGCGCCGGCACGTAGGGCACGCCGGGGCAGCGGAAGGCGCGCGGCAGGTCAGGGCGCTTCTTGCGCAGCACCACCACGGCAATCGACACCATGGTGAAGGCGGCCAGGGTACCGATGTTGATCAGCTCGGCGAGGATGTTGAGCGGGATCACGGCGGCGATCAGGCCGAAGACGATGCCCACCAGCCAGGTGGCGAAGAATGGCGTGTGGAAGCGCGGATGCACGGTCGACAGGCGCTTGGGCAGCAAGCCGTCGCGCGACATGGCGAAGATGATGCGCGTCTGGCCGAAGGCCATCACCAGGATCACGGTGGTCATGCCCAGGATGGCGCCCAGGTCGACGAAGCCGGCGATCCAGTTTTCACCCGCATATTGCAGGGCCAGCGAGACGGGATGGTCGACGCCGAGGAATTTTTGATACGGCACGATGCCCGTCATGATGGCCGAGACCACCACGTACAGCACGGCGCACACGGCCAGCGAGCCGATGATCCCGATCGGCAAGTCGCGCGACGGTTTCTTGACTTCCTCGGCGGCCGAGGTGACGGCGTCAAAGCCGATGAAGGCGAAGAAGACGAGCGCGGCGGCGCTCAGCATGCCGTGGTAGCCGAACGGCATGTAGGGCTGCCAGTTGGCCGGCTGCACGTGGCGCGCGCCGAAGATGATGAACAGCAGCACCACGCCCACCTTGATGGCTACCATGATGTTGTTCAGGCGCGCCGATTCGCGCACGCCCCAGCCCAGCATGGCCGTCAGCAGCAGCATGATGACCAGGGCCGGCAGGTTGATGAAGGTCGTCACGCCGGGCAGGGCACCCGGCGCGGCCGTCAGGGCCGTAGGCAGGGCGATGCCAAAGCCCGCCAGCAGCGACTGAAAGTAGCCGGACCAGCCGACAGAGACGGCGGCTGCGGCCAGGCCGTACTCGAGCAGCAAGTCCCAGCCTATCATCCAGGCGGCCAGCTCGCCCAAAGTGGCATAGCTGTAGGTGTAGATGGAGCCGGCCACCGGCACGGTGGAGGCGAATTCCGCATAGCACAGGGCGGCGAAGCAGCAGGCAACGGCGGCCACGACGAACGACAGCGACAGGGCGGGGCCGGCCGTCAGCGCGCCCGTGCCGGTGAGCACGAAAATGCCCGTGCCGACGATGGCGCCTATGCCCATGAGGACAAGGTCGAAGGGCCCCAGCACCTTGGCCAGTCCTCCCGGTTTCTTGCTGTGGGCGATCATGTCATCCAAATTCTTGGTTCTAAATAAGCTCACTGTGTCTCCTGGTGGTTTTTGTCATGGCGCCATTGCCGCCTCGTGAGTAGCACGACGCAGCCAGATTCTAGCCCACGCGCCCGTGATTCCAGAAGGAAAACTGTGCCGTGCCGTGCGCGCCAGCCCCGTAAACTTGTTCGGCAGGCAAAAAAACAGCCCCGGATGGTGGTCCGGAGCTGAAAAGGAGATTGCTACAAATGGTTACTTGGGTTTACTTTGAAAAGTGCGCTTCGATTTCTTCCAGAGTCTTGCCCTTCGTTTCCGGCAGCAGGAAGGCGGCGGCCAGGAAATACAGCACAGTGCAGCCGGCGCCGAAGAAGAACAAGGTCGAATAGCCGTGCAAGCCCACGGTCGGCAGGAAGATGGCGGCGATCACCGTCGAGACGAACTGGTTGACCAGCAGCGCGATGCTCATGCCGTTCGAGCGGATACGCGTCGGCATCAGTTCGGACAGGGCCAGCCACACGCACACGCCCGGTCCCACGGCAAAGCTGGAAACGAACACGCAGATGGCGATCGCCACCAGCCAGCCGTGCGAGGACGCGGGCACGGGGCCCAGGCTGGCCTTCTCGATGCGCAGTGGCGCCTCGCGCCCGGCGGCCGGGTCGGCGAACGGATTGAGGTGCAGCTTGCGGAAGAACACGCCGATCACGCTGTCGGCCTGCACGGCGTCGTCGCGCGCGATGGACACCTGGCGCAGCACGGGGTCATCGCTGCGCAGGCTTTTCACGTTGGTGAACGGGCCGTAGGCGTAGGCGATGGTCAGCTGCTGCGGCGTGCCGTCGGCGGCCGCGCCCAGCGCCGTCAAGGTGGGCGCATCGAGCTGCAGGGTCAGGCCATCGGCTTGTACCTGGGCAGCGATGGCGGGGCGCACGTCGGCCAGGTGCGCTTCGGCGCTGCGGAACAGCAGCCCGGCCGCCAGCAGCGAGACGACGATGCCGCCCGTGCCCAGCATCAGCAGGAATTTGCGGCCCTTGCGATCGACCAGCAGCACGGCCACCACCGTCATCACGGCATTCAGTACTTTCAATAACACGTCCGCCATGTTGGCCGAGGCGCCCGACAGGCCCGCCTGGTTCAAAATATTGACGACATACGCGAGGATGGAATTGATGCCCGTCGCCTGCGTGCAGGCGAGGATCAGGCAAGCGAGCAGGAAGGGCAGCACGTAGCGGCGGCTCAGCAGCGGATCCCTGGCCTTGCCGCTGATCTTGGCCGCGTTTTCCGGGGTGTCTTGCATCTCGCGCAGTTCGATGTCGGCGGCAGCGGGCAGGCGCGTGCGCAGCAGCGACTGGCGCGCCTGTTCGATGCGGCCCCGTTGCGCCAGCCAGCGCGGCGACTCGGCCAGCAGCAGGGCGCCGATGGTAAACACCAGGCCCGGCGTCAAACAGACCCAGAAGATGCTGCGCCAGGCGTGGTCCTTGGCCGTGAAGATGGCGGCGATGCGGCCCGCTTCCGGCAACGCTTGCGCCGCCTGCGTGGCCGTTTCCACCGTCTGCGCTTGCTGCAGGCCGATCAGGGCGGCGGCCACCAGGCCGATGGTCAGCAGCAGCTGGAACAGGGCGGCGCCCCGTCCGCGCTGCTGCGCGGGCAGGCATTCGGCCAGGTACAGGGGCACGACGACGCCGATCAAGCCGCCGCTGATGCCTTGCAGCAGGCGGCCCAGCAGCAGCGGCGTGTAGCCGTCGGCCAGGGCGATCAGCGGGATGCTGGCGCTGAACAGGGCGCCGGCCAGGAACATCACCCAGCGCCGGCCGAGGATATCGGCGAGGGCGCCGGCGAACAGCGAAGACAGGACGGAACCCAATAGCACGGCGGCGACGATAAAGCTCAGCTGCTGGGCCGTCAGTTTCCAGGCCACGGAGGCCGTCGATTCCAGGTAGGGCAGGGCGCCGGCGATGATGCCGATGTCTATGCCGTACAGCAATCCCCCCATGCCGGCAATAAATAGCAGGTAGCGCATGGCCCACACGGGGGCCTTGTGTGACGTGTCGTGCATGGTAACTCCGGGACGGGGTTGAGGTTGGGGGCTGGGTCTAGAGACTGAATCTAGCGGGTGGAAAGATCGATGGCCGTGCCTTCGACGAAGACGGACACTGGCTGTAATGTGGAATCGAGGACGACGATGTCGGCCCAGGCGCCAGGCGCCAGGCGGCCCCGTGCGGATTCGCCCAGGTAGTCGGCCGGGTACAGCGACAAGCGGTTCGAGGCGTCGGCCAGGTCCAGGCCCAGTTCGACGAAATTGCGCAGCGCCTGGTCCATGGTCAGCACGCTGCCGGCCAAGGAGCCCGTGGCCAGGCGCACGCAGCCCAGGCATTTGTAGACGCGCTGCGTGCCCAGGCCGTATTCGCCATCGGGCATGCCGGTGGCCGAGGTGGCGTCCGTCACGCCATACAGGCGCGGGATGGCGCGCAGGGCCGCGCGCAGGGCGCCCTTGGCCACGTGCTGCAGGTCGGGGATGATTTCCGCGTATTCGGCATGCGCCAGCGCCGCGCCCACCATGCCGGGGTCGTAATGGGTCATGCCCGTCATGCCGTTGTACAGGTGGGTAAAACCGGAGACGCCGGCCTTCAGGGCCGCCACGCCTTCGTCATACGTGCCGGCGCTGTGGCCGATCTGCACGCGGATGCCCATCGCCGCCAGTTGCGGGATCAGTTCCAGGTGGCCGGGGATTTCCGGCGCCATGGTGAGTACCTTGATGGGCGCGATGGCGTGGAAGCGCTGCACCAGCGCCAGGCTCGCTTGCACCACGTCGGGCGGCTGCGCGCCCAGGCGGTGCAGGTTCAAGAACGGGCCTTCCAGGTGCACGCCCAGCATGCGCGCGCCGTTGGCCGGACGCTCGGCGATGACGCCGGCCAGGCCTTGCAGGGCGCGCAGGATCGACGGTTCCTTCGCCGTCAGGGTGGTGCCCAGCAGGGCCGTGGTGCCGTGGCGCGCGTGCACCTGCGCCACGCTGGCGCCCGCGTTGCCGCCTTCCATGATGTCGACGCCGGCCGCGCCGTGCACGTGCAGGTCGATAAAGCCGGGCAAAATGGTCAGCGCGCTGTCGGCGGCAGGGTCTTCTTGTATCTGGACGATGCGCTGGTCAAAAGTGATGGTGCCCGTGATCCAGCCAGATGGGGTAAGGATTCTGCCGCTCAGCATGTGTTATTCCGCTATAAAAAGTTCGATGCCCAGCTTTTGCAGCCCTTCGCGGTACTCCTGGCTGATGCTGGCATCGGTGATGACGGTATCGACCCGGTCCAGCTGCACGATGCGGTGCAGGCTGACGCGGCCGAACTTCGAGGCGTCCGTGAGGACGATGATTTTCTTCGCCCGTTCCACCATCTTGTGGTTCAGGCTTGCTTCCGCTTCGTGGTGGGTGGTGACGCCAAACTGCAGGTCGAAGCCGTCCACGCCCAGAAACAGCTTGTCGAAGCTGTACGCTTGCAGACAGGTCTCGGCCTGGCTGCCCTGGATCGACAGCGATTGCTTGCGCAGCAGGCCGCCCGTCAGGATCAGGTCCACGCCGGGCGCATCGGCCAGTTCCCAGGCGATGTTGAGGCCATTCGTGGCCACCGTCACGCCGGTCGCGTCGCGCAAATGGCGCGCCAGCGAGATGGTGGTGGTGCCCGAGTCGATGATGATGTTATCGCCCGGCTCCACCAGCCGCGCCGCATAGGCGCCGATGCGCTCCTTTTGCTCGTGGTTGATGGCATCCTTCTGGCGTATCGTGTGCTCGGGTGGCGGCGTGCGCGTCAGGGTCGCGCCGCCGTGGCTGCGCGTGGCCATGCCTTGCGCTTCCAGCGCATTCAAGTCGCTGCGGATGGTGACCGCGGACACGCCGAGCTTTTCCACCAGATCGGTCACTTGCACCGAGCCCTGCTGGGTAAGCATTTGGAGGATGGATTCACGGCGTTGGCTGGTATTTCGCATGGTGGCGGGCTCAGTAAAAATGAAAATATCGAGCTTAACAGATTGCCGCTTCGGCAACGACGGGGACGGCCGTATTGCGGTTGCAGGCGCGCGCATATTGCGCCAGCAAGCTGCCGATCTTGTGCTCGATCAAGGCCGGCGCCTTGGCTGCCAGGCTGCCCTGCACCACGGCCAGGTACTGTTCCGGCAAATGCTGGCTCAGCAGCGGTAGCGGAATCGTCAGGGCGTCGAGGTTGGCCAGCAGCTTGTCGACGGTGGCAGCGACTTCCGGCTCGCCCCAGTAATAGCGGCAACGGTCGCTCAAGCCGTAGCGGCGCATCAAACGCTGTTCTTGCGGCGTGCCCAGGTAATGCTTGATCCAGTGCTTTGGCTTGGCCAGCATCACATCGTCGAGCACCTGCATCAGTTGCGAAGTGGCGTGCGCCGGCAGCAGTTCCTGCTCGATCTGGCACAGCGCGTACAGCGCCTCGCGCAGGGCAAAGGTGGCGGCCGGCCCCACTTTCAGGATGGCGAAATGGTCGCGCACCATGGCGTGCAGGGCCGATTCGCGCTGGTAGTCGGTGGAATGGGCTTCGAACACGAGGCCAGGCTGCTCGGCGACGAAGGCCGACAGTTCGGCGGCCGCTGGCGCATCGTAATGCTGGATGCTGCTCTGGTCGAAATCGACGCCAGGCTGCACCACCATGGCGATGACCCGGCGCCAGGCGCCATGCAGCTCGTTGTCCAGGAAGGCGCGGCGGTGTACGTCCAGCGTGCGGCGCGCGGCCTGCGGGCTGGTGACGGCGCCAGCTTGCGCCAACGATGCTTCACCGCCGGGTATCGGCACTTCCGTGCCAATCACGTAGACGGGCGGCGCGAAGCCGGCTGCGGCAGCCGCCGCTTCGGCGACGAGGCACAGGCGCGCCGAGCGGGCCGCCACGGTTTCATCGTCGAGCTGCAAAGGGTCATCAACGCAGCGCATGCTGCAATCGAGGTGGATTTTATGAAAGCCGGCCGCCGCATACGCGGCGATCAGGGTCTCGGCGTGGGCCATCGCGGTGGCCGCATCGAGGTGCTGCCAGGCGTTCGGGCCAAGATGGTCGCCGCCCAGCACCAGGCGCTCGGTCGGGAAACCCTGTTCCCGCGCCAGTGCCAGCATGGTGTCGCGGAAAACGTTTGGTGTCATGCCCGTGTAGCCGCCGAACTGGTCGACCTGGTTCGAGGTCGCTTCGACCAACAGCACGGTGTCGTACTCGCTGGCCACGCGCATGGCGGCGCGCAGCACGCTCGGGTGGCTGCAGCACACGGCGTACAGTCCCACGCGTTCGCCGCGGCGGTGCGCCTTGATCACTTGCTGGATCGGGGACAGGGTAAAGGTCGGGTTTTCCACTTGCTTCATCATGTTGACGCCTTGGTATGTTGTCGTATCAAAAGGGCCGCGCCGCGCGCGCCGCCGGCGTCGCCAAAGCGGGGCGGCAAAATGGGCGGCACGTGGACGCCGGGAAACAAATGGCGCTTGACGGCGGCCGGCAGCTTGTCGTACAGGTGCGGCAGCTTGGACAGGCCGCCGCCGAGCACGATGACGTGCGGGTCGTAGGCCAGCACCAGGCCGGCCAGCGCGTGGCCCAGCACGTCGAGGTGCACGGCGACCGTGCGCTGGGCCACGGCGTCGCCGATGTTGGCGCGGGCGATAATGGCCAGCGTAGCCAACGGTTCTGTGCCTTCGCCGCCAAAATGCGCATATAACTTGCTCATGGCGGGGCCGGAGACATAGCGTTCCAGGCAGCCCGTCTTGCCGCACGGGCAGGGGTATTCGGCCAGGCCGTGCTGCGCCAGCAGGGTGGCGGGCAGGCTCCAGTGGCCCCATTCGCCGGCCACGCCATTAAAGCCGCGCAGCAGCTGGCCGCCCACGCAATAGCCGCCGCCGGCGCCCGTGCCGAGAATGGCGCCGAACATGCTGGCGGCATTGTCGGCCGCGCCGCCTTGCGCTTCCGACAGGGCGAAGCACTGGCAATCGTTGCCGATGGCGACGGGGCGCTGCAAGGCTTGCTGCAGCGTTTGCGCCACCAGGCGGCCGTTCAGGGCCGGCACGTTGGAGCTCAGTTGCCGGCCGCTGGCGCTGTCGATCACGCCGGGCAAGCCGATGCCGACGGGCGCCGTCGTGCCCAGGGCCGTGTCGCCGCGCGCCACCAGGCCGACGATCGCCTGCACGAAGGCGGCAAAATCGTCACCGGGCGTGGCCACCCGTTCGCGGAATACTTCCTTCAGCGCGCCGTCGCGGTCGGCAAAGGCCACCAGCTCCATCTTGCTGCCGCCGATGTCGATGCCGTGGTAGCCGGCGGTATGATTAGAATTGGTCATGGCCATAGATGGTGACGCCCTGCACGACACGGTTGACGATGCCGCCGGCGAATGGATTGTCGGGGCGCAGTTGCAGCAGCGCGGACTGGTGCAGCGCATATTGCTGCGCCATCAGCAGCCACAGCGGGGCCAGCCAGGCGTCGGGCCAGGCCGGCGCGTCGGCTGACAGGTCGCCGCCGATGCCCACAGTCAGGCACGTCTGCGCCACGCTGTCGCGCTGCAGTTCTTTCAATAGATCGTCTTCATACTGGCGCGCCAAGGGCTTGCTGCTGCGCAGCAGGATCACCAGCGACTCCGTGGTGACGGCCGATTTCGGGCCGTGGCGGAAACCCAGCGCGGTATTTGCCATCGCCATCACGCGGCCACCCGTCAATTCCAGGATTTTCAGGGCTGCTTCCTTGGCCAGCGCTTCCAGCGGACCGCTGCCCAGGTAGACCACGCGCTGTACGGGTGTCGAGCCCAGCTCCGCCACGGGCGCCGACCAGTCGCGCAAGGCGTGTTCGCCCAGCTGCGCCAGGGTCTCCAGGCGGGACAAATCCGTGTCCTTGCCCAGTACCGACACGGCCGCCAGCAGCATGCTGGAAAAGCTGCTGGTCATGGCGAAGCCGCGGTCGCAGCTGCCTTCCGGCATCAGCAAGTTATACGTATTGCTGTCATTGGCGCCCTGGCGCGCCAGCTTGCCATCGGCGTTGCAGGTGATGTTCAAAAAGCGCGCGCCGGGCACGACCTGGCGCAGCAGTTCCACGGCCGCCAGGCTTTCCGGGCTGTCGCCGCTGCGGGCAAACGAGACGAGCAGGGTAGGCGCATGCGCTTCCAGGTACAGCTCGTGGTGCGTCAGCAACGTCGTGGTGGCGATGGCGCGGATTTGCGCTGGCCAGGCCGCATTCAGGGTGTCGACGACGATTTCGCCCACATAGGCGGAGCTGCCGGCGCCCGTCAGGATGACGCGTTGCGCAGGATTGGACAGCGCGTCGCCCAGGAAGGCGGCCAGGCCGGCTTGTTCCTTGCGCAAAATGCCAGCCAGCGCGCGCCAGATGGCCGGCTGGTGGGCGATTTCCTCGGCCGTGTGCAGGCCGCCGATGTCGCGCCAGGTTTGAATGTCACGCTGAAGAAGGGTAGTCATGGAGTGTCAGTAAAGTGTTTGTTGGAGAAAGCATAAATACTAAATTTCGAAAAGTCAAATACGAAAGTAAAACGAAAGTAAATAGTTGCATGGCTTGCGAAATAATGTCGTTTTATCTGCTTCCAATCGTGTTGCAGTGCCGCATGAAACCCTGTGGCGCTGCCGCCTGTCGCTGAAATGCGACGATAACGAAAGTATGTTTTGTGGCTTTTTGGTGAAACGTAAGAAAAATGCGCCAATACTGGGCATTTTATTAATAAATTGCAGCTTTAACTTTCTTTTGATTGACGATATTTATTTTTCTTCTTAAAGTATTTCCATCACTTCGATTTTCTGAAAGCCGCCAGATGAAACCTCTCCCGCTTCCCCGCCGCGCCCTTGCCGCCTGTGTCCTCGCCGCCCTCGCCACATTGGCCGCGCCGGGCCTGCAGGCCGCGCCTATCGGCAACCTGACACGCTTGAGTGCCGTGCATGCGGCCGATGTGGCCAAGGGCGAGGCACTGGGCTGGGATGTGCGCAGCGACACGGGCATGCAGCTGCGTATCAGCCTGCCGCAGGCGGACGTGCTGCGCATTCAGGCGGGCGGCAAGGGGGGCTTGACGGGGCCGGGCGACAAGGCCGCGCCCATCGTCGTGGGCCAGCCTGCCGCGCAGGTGGCGTACCAGATCAATGAACAGCCCGACCATATCCTGATCAGCACCGAAGCCCTGAGCCTGCGCATCGACCGCAAGCCCTTGCGCTTTACCTTGTACCGCAAGGGCGGCCTGGTGCCGCTGTGGCGCGAAGTGCAGCCGCTGTCGCTCGACGACAAGCAGGGCGTGCAGGTGCTTACCAGCTTGCCGGGCGAGCGTTACTTCGGCGGCGGCCAGCAGAACGGCCGCTTCGAATTCAAGGGCAAGCAGGTGCCCGTGTCGTATTCGGGCGGCTGGGAAGAGGGCGACCGCCCGAATCCCGCGCCATTTTTGATGAGTTCACGCGGATGGGGCATGCTGCGCAATACCTGGTCCGACGGCAATTACGATTTGCGCGACAAGGAGCAGATCTCGCTGCAGCACGCGGAAGGCCGCTTCGACGCCTATTTCTTTGTCGGCAAGGACCTGCGCGACGTCGTCGCCCGCTACACGGACTTGACGGGCCGCGCGCGCATGCTGCCCCGCTGGGCGCTGGAATACGGCGACGCCGATTGCTACAACGATGGCGACAATGTAAAAAAGCCCGGTTCCGTGCCGAAGGGCTGGACCGATGGCCCCACGGGCAAGACGCCGGACGTGGTGGAAACCGTGGCGCGCCAGTACCGCGAACACGACATGCCGGGCGGCTGGATTTTACCCAACGACGGCTATGGCTGCGGCTACACGAATTTGCCGGAAACCGTGAAGGGCCTGGCCGGCTATGGCTTCCGCACGGGCCTGTGGACGGAAAACGGCGTCGACAAGATCGCCTGGGAAGTGGGCCAGGCGGGTAGCCGCGTGCAAAAGCTGGACGTGGCGTGGACGGGCAAGGGCTATCAGTTCGCCATGGACGCGAACAAGTCCGCCTATGACGGCATCCTGAACAACTCCGACGGACGGCCATTTTTGTGGACGGTAATGGGCTGGGCCGGCATCCAGCGCTACGCCGTGGCGTGGACGGGTGACCAGAGCGCCAGCTGGGATTACATCCGCTGGCATATCCCGACCCTGATCGGCTCGGGCCTGTCCGGCCAGGCGTATGCGTCCGGCGACGTGGATGCGATCTTCGGCGGCAGCCCGGAAACCTATCTGCGTGACTTGCAGTGGAAAAGCTTTACGCCAGTTTTGATGGGCATGTCCGGCTGGGCCGCGGCCGAGCGCAAGCATCCGTGGTGGTTCGAGCAACCGTACCGCGACATCAACCGCCGCTATCTGAAGCTCAAGATGCGTTTGACGCCGTACATGTACACCCTCGTGCGCGAAGCGGAGCAATCGGGCGCGCCGCTGGTGCGGGGGCTGATGTGGGATTACCCGCAAGACCCGGCCGCCTACACGGAAGCCTATAAATACCAATTCCTGCTGGGGCGCGACGTGCTGGTGGCGCCCGTCTACCGCAGCCAGGCTGTCAGCGGCGGCTGGCGCAAGGGCATCCACCTGCCGCAAGGGACCTGGTACGACTACTGGGATGGCCGCCAAGCCACGGCGGATGCCAAGGGGCGCGACCTGGACATGCAAGTGACGCTGGATAAATTGCCCGTGTTCGTGCGCGCCGGCGCCATCCTGCCCATGTATCCGGAAATGCTGTACGACGGCCAGAAGCCGAAGGATCAGCTGACCCTCGACATCTACCCGCACGGCGAGTCCGACTACACCCTGTATGAAGACGACGGCAACACGCGCCAGTACCAGGGCGGCGCCTTCAGCCAGCAAGTCATCCGCATGCGCCAGACGGGCGCCGATGTGCAGGTCGACATCGGCGCCGTCGATGGCAAATATCAGGGCCAGGAAGCGCGCCGCGGCTATGCGCTGCGCATGCTGGCGGGCCAGGCACCGGCCGCCGTGCGGGCCGGCCAACGCCTGATCGCGGCAGCGGGCGAGCGCGCCGCCTATGACAAGGCGGTCGAAGGCTGGTATTTCGACGCGGCCGACCGGCAAGGCACTCTGCACGTGAAAGTGGCGGCGCAGGATATCCGCCAGGCCTTGATGCTGCAGGTCGCCGGTGCGCTGGCCGTGGCGAGAATCGACGCCGACTTCCCCGCCGCCCCCGTGCCGGGCCGCGCCTTGCCGGCAGACGCCATGCAGGTGGTGGCGCGCCCTGCGGAGGAAAGCGGCTATCCGCTGGAAAACGCCTTCGATGGCAAGCCGGAGACCTGGTTCCGCACCGTGCGCAGCCCGTCCGTGAAAAGCGGCCCGCACGAATGGGTGATCGGCTTTACGGAACGCCGGCTGGTGGATGGCATCGAACTGGCGCCGCGCAACGACCAGCACTGGAAGCATGGCCAGGTGCGCGACTATGAAATCTACATCGGCGACAACAACGGCGAATGGGGCGCGGCGCTTGCGCGTGGCACGCTCAAACTGGAACAGGGTGCCCAGACGATCAATTTCCCCGCCACGGCCGGACGCTTGCTGCGCTTCCGCGTCATGAGCACGCAAAATCCGGAAGGCGATGGCGCGGCGTCCACCGACCCGATGGTGACGGCGGCGCAGGCCGGCCCGGTGGCGCGCGCGTTTGATGCGGCGCTGGCCACTGACGTGGCGCCTGTCGCCTTGTCCGAATTTCGCGTGCTCGAGCACCGCGTGGCCGAAGGCGAGGAGGTGCAGCGCTATCTGTCGGACCTGGTGCTGCCGAAGAACGTCGCGAAAGATCGGCCAGCCGGCAAGGCGGCCGAGATGCGCATGAACGGGCTGTGGTTCCGCAAGGGCCTCGGCGTGGGACCGGCCAGCCGCATCGACTTGCAGCTGGCCGGCAACTGGAATCTGCTGCGCGCCGACCTGGGCGTGGACGATAGCTGCCGCAGCGCGGGCGGCTTGCAATTCCAGGTCTGGAGCGGTGAGCGGCTGCTGTATGACAGCGGCCTGGTCACGGCTCCCGGGGTGGTCAAACCCGAAATCGACGTGCGCGGCCTGAGCCAGCTCAGTTTGCGCACCCTGGGTGCACGCGGCGCCCACCCGGCCCAGGTCTGCGGTAACTGGGCCAACGCCGTGTTGACCGGCACGGAAGGCGCGACAGTCAAGCCGCGCTAAGCAATCAATCATTTCACTAAAAAAGAGCCCCTCTTCGGACCGGGGAGGGACTCTTGCAGCCTGCAACATCAATTACTTATAAAAAGGGAGACGAACATGCATATGAAAAAAATGGTGGCCGCCATGGTGGCGGTCGGACTAGGCTCAACCGCGTTGGCGTCGACAGCGCTGGCAGCGGAGGAGGAAAAACTGCAGCGTGTCGAAGTGACGGGTTCCAGCCTGAAGCGGATCAACGCAGAAACGGCGTCACCGGTACAGGTGATCAATGCCAAGCAGATCGAAAACATGGGCGCGCTCACCTTGCTGCAAGTGCTCGACAACCTGCCTGCCGCCCGCCCGGCGCAGCAGGACTTCCGCTCGATGTTCACGGGTTCCGATGGCGGTTCGCAAGCGAACTTGCGCGGCCTGGGTGCGCAGGGCACCCTGGTGCTGCTGAATGGCCGCCGCCTGTCGTTCTACGGTGCGCCGGCCGGTTTCCAGACCATGTTCGTCAATATCGACGCCATTCCCGCCGCCGCCATCGAGCGCATGGAAATTTTGACGGACGGCGCGTCGGCCGTGTATGGCTCCGATGCCGTGGCCGGCGTCATCAACGTGATCACCAAAAAGTCGTATCAAGGCCTGGAAGCGCGTGCCAATGGCGAGTTTTCGCCCAGCGTGAAAGCCTATGGCGAGCGCCAGGCCAGCGTGCTGTATGGCCTGGGTGACCTGGCCAACGACGGCTACAACATCTATGGTTCCGTGAACGTCTACCAGCGCGACCGCATCGCCCTGGCCGATACCTGGCAAAAGCGTCCCGCGTATTTTTATGCGAACAATCCCAATTTCATCCCGAACATGCGTGTGGGCGTCGGCAGCGAGCCGGGCGTGATGAACCCGGGGACCTTCTTTGTCTTCGACAAGGCGAAGAACAATGCGCGCACCCAGCGCGCCGCGCCCGGATGCAACACCAGCATCACCGAGGCGTCGGGCACGCGCTGCGTATGGAATGCGCTGCCCAACCAGCTCGACACGGGGCCTACCTCGGAGCGCGCCACGGCTTACCTGAGCGGCCGGCTGAAACTCGGTGGCGACATGGAAGCGTTCGCGGAAGGCGCCTTCACCCACATCAAGATGCGCGGCGAGAATGGCCCGTCCAGCTTCAACAGCGGCAGCACGAACAACTGGTTTGCGCGCAATACGGGCAATACGCTCAACACCTTCGCCACGCCTTTCCTCAGCCCGAACAACGTCTACCTGAAGGGCAAGCTCGATGCCGATATGCTGGCCAAGATGGGCGGCGCGGCCGGCTTGAATTACCTGCTGCAGGATGCGACGGGCCACTTCGGCCAGAAGAATGTCGATGAAAACTACCGCGCGCTCGTCGGCCTGCGCGGCAGCATCGGCGGTGGCTGGGATTTTGAAACGGCGCTCAGCGTGGCGGGCAGCCATTCCACCCTGTTCCAGACGGCGAACATCAACATCAAGGGCTTCGAGCAGGCGTTTGGCCCGTTCACGAAAGACCCCGTCAGCGGCCGCACGTACATCTCGGACAATCCCGCCTACAAGTTCGGCGAAATCAGTGACGCCAACGCGGCGCTCCTGCGTGCCGCCTACCCGACCTTCGCCATCGAATCCTGGACCAAACTGATGACCTGGGACGCGAAGGTCGAAGGCACCCTGTTCAAGCTCGGCGAGCGCGAAGTGCGCGCCGCCGTGGGTACCAACATCATGCGCGAGAGCTTTCTCACGCCCGGCAACGCGGATGCGGCCAATGGCCTGATCACGCAGCAAGGCGGTTCCTGGTTCGACGGCAAGCGCACCATCGCCGCCGTGTTTGGCGAAGTGGTGGTGCCGCTCAGCGATACCCTGGAAGTCAATGCGGCCGCGCGCCTGGACAAATATCCGCATTTCGCCGCCAACCTGGCGCCCAAGCTGGGCGTGATCTGGCGCGCGCGGCCCGACCTGATGCTGCGCGGGACGTATTCGGAAGGCTTCCGCGCGCCCAACTTGGCCGAATCGGGCACGGGCGGCGTCTTTGCGCAGGTGGGCGGCATCCGCGATACGGTGCGCTGCGACGAAACGAATGCCATGGCGCGCGCGCTGATGAAGTCCAGGGTGGCAACGGATGCGGACCTGGGCAAGAGCCTGCTGAACTCGAACTGCTCCACGACGGTGGGCGGCCTGACGCCGCCGAACCAGAACCTGCGTCCGGAAAAGGCCAAGATATCGACCGTGGGCCTGGTGCTGCAGCCGGCCAAGGACGTGAGCATTTCCATCGATTACTGGTTCATCAACCGCCGCGACGAAATCGTGCGCCAGGACTTCAACGAACTGTTTACGGAACTGGTGGGCAAGTACGGTCCGACCCTGGCCGGCACGTCTAGCGCCATCCGCAACGACTTGACCGATACGGACCGGGGCAACGTGGCTGCAGTGGCGGCCATGTGCGCCAATCCCGCCAATGCTGGCGTGTGCGCGGGCGGCGTACCGGGCTACTCGGTGGGCAACCTGGGCGGCTTGATCAACTCGTATTCGAACCGCGGTCGCACCCTGATGGACGGCGTGGACATCGACGCGCGCACGCGCTTTGCGCTCGGTGACTGGGGCAAGCTGAGTACCGGCATCGCCGCCACCATCCGCAAGCGCGATACCCATGACAGCGAAGACGGCAGCGACATCAAGGGCAATACCGTCGGTTACTACGATTCGCCGCGCTACCGCGCCACCGTGAATGCCGACTGGAGCTACCGCAACTTCGTCAGCAGCGTGTTCGTCAACTATTCGGGCAAGACGCGCTGGGCGTATGGCCCCTGGGACAAGGACAATACGCCGGAGAACTGCACCGCCGCCTCGGTATCGCTGCCGGCCGGCCAGTGCAAGGGTGCGCCGTCGTACACCACGGTGAACCTGGCCTTCAGCTGGAAGCCGGTCAAGAACCTGGACGTGGGCCTGAACGTGAAAAACGCGTTCAACAAGCAGCCGTACTACGACCCGAATGGCTGGGAAGGCTACAACCATAGCCAGGACCTGTTCGGCCGCCAGTTTGCGCTCTCGGCCAGCTACAAGTTCTTTTAAGGCGTGACCTTGCCCCGGCCCGCCTGTGCGGGCCGGGGTATTGCCATGAAAAAGAAAAGACAATACTCTGAAATATGTAATACGAAAGATAAACGTAAGTGAAAGCAGATCATCAGGGCTGCTTTCGCGTTTTTCTCTCCGGATTTTTGGGCCGTTTCACCATTCTTGCTCACCTACCTGCCTACGTGTGTATCTGTCACACCACGATAACGAAAGTTATTTGCCGCACCAGCCATCGATTCAAAAGATAAATCGCATTTATTTACCTGGTTGAGTGATAAATTTGCGTTATAACTTTCTTTTTGTTGACGGTACTTATTTTTCTTTTTAAAGTAATCCCAAGAAAACGAAAATCAGCCGATACGGACTGATTTCTCGAAAGGTGCGGCTGTCTGGCGCTACCTTCCGACGAACACCATAAAAATTGCATCCCCCCGACTCCGCCCTGGAGCGGGGAGGACGCTTATAACCCTCGATATAGACGGAGAGACAGCATGCATACCACCCGACTCAAATTGCGCGACATCAGCCGCGCCGCCGCGATCGTGATCGCACTGGCGGCCGGCGTGCCAGGCCAGGCCTGGGCACAGTCGAATGCCACCAGTACCATTTTCGGCGAAGTGAGCGCACCGGCCGGCGCCACCGTGGTGCTGGAAAACCTGGCGACGGGCGTGCGGCGCAGCCTGACGCCGGATACGTCGGGCCGCTATGTGGCCAATTCCATGCCGCCAGGCCGCTATGCGGTGCGTGTGCTGCGTGCCGGTTCGGTGGAAGCGTCGCAGGAAGTCGAAGCCCTGATCGGCGCCGGTGCGGAAGCGAACTTCGGTCCGGCCAGCGTGGCCGGTTCCGTGGGCCAGGAGCAAACCGTCGTGGTGAAAGCGTCGCGCAACACGATCGACGTGTCGAACACGAACAATGGCGTGATCTTCACCGCCAAGGAACTGAAAGCGCTGCCGGTCGGGAATGATGTGGCTTCCATCGTGCAGCTGACGCCGGGCGTGGCGCGCGGCACCAACAGCGTGTATGGCAATGCGCCGTCGATCGGCGGCTCGGGCCAGTCGGAAAACGCCTTCTACGTCAATGGCTTCCCCATCACCAACCTCCTGACACAGGTGGGCGCGTCGGAGCTGCCGTTTGGCGCGATTTCCAACCTGCAGGTGCTGTCGGGCGGCTACGGCTCGGAGTTTGGCCGCTCCACGGGCGGCGTGATCAACATCACTACCAAGAGCGGCGGCAACAAGGTCGAATTCGGCGGCAAGGTCTCCATCATCCCGCGTTCGCTGAAGGGCACAACGGAAAACCGGTACTACCCGAACACGGGCGCCAATCCGGGCACGGATGGCACCTTGAAGTACTGGAATCGCGATAACGGCAGCACCAGCAAGGTCGTCGGCTTGTACGGCAGCGGGCCGCTGATCCAGAACAAGCTGTTCGCCTTCGTGGCGCTGGAACAGACGCGCACGGACGGCGGCGCCGTCGCCGGTGCGCGCGACGACTCGGACAAGGTGCTGCCGAACGGCTGGCGCGAAAGCAAGAGCAAGGTTGACCGCATGATGGCCAAGCTGGACTACAACCTGACGGACGACCATCACTTTGAATATACCAAGCTGTATGACCGCACGACAACGGATAGCCAGAGCTATGGCTTCGACTATGCCACCTTGAAACGCAACAACGTGCCTGGTGGCGGCAGCGAGACCACCATCAACTGCTGCGGTTCGTCGGCCGCGCCAGGCGCGAATGTCGACATCTTCAAGTACACGGGCTACCTGACGGACAAGCTGACGGTGACGGCCATGATGGGCGAATCGCGCACATCGCACCGCCGCACGCCGAATGGCTACGATCCGAGCCTGGCGCAGACGGTCTCGAATAGCGATACCCGTGTACCTGGACTGACGTACGCCAATCCGCAGGCGGTGACGGGGACCCTGGTCGACCCATCCTCGGAAGACCGCCAGAAAGCCAAGCGCCTGGACCTGGAATACAAGCTGGGCAAGCACTCGCTGCGCGGCGGCATCGACCGCATCGACGTGGAATCGAAGGTGGGCCTGAGCCTGGCCGGCGGCTACCGCTGGAACTACCAGCGGGCCGCGGATAAGAATCTGCCGATCAACGGCGCCTTTGAAACGCCATACCAGGGCGACGGCTACGGCAAGGATGGCTATTATGTCAGCAAGGACCTGAACGCCAACCTGGCGCGTCCGACCAGCGTGCAATCGGCGCAGTACATCCAGGATCACTATCAGGTGACGGAGCGGGTACTGCTGGACCTGGGCCTGCGCCGCGAACAGTTCACCAACTACAGCAGCGATGGAGTGGCCTTCATTTCGCAGCGCAACATGATCGCCCCGCGCCTGGGCGCCACCTGGGACTACCTGGGCGACGGCACCCTGAAATTCTTCGCCAACGGTGGCCGCTACCACCTGCCGGTGCCATCGAATTTGTCGAGCAACATGGCCAGCCCCTTCCTGGCCACCAGCGAGATGTTCACCTACACGGGCGTCGATCCCGTCACGGGCGCGCCGACGGGCCTGCATGCGATCAGCAAGCCGTATTCGGCCAACAACGCGTATGGCCAGAGCCGCGATGCGCGCGAAGTGACGGCCGTTGGCCTGAAACCGCTGTCGCAGGATGAATTCTCGCTGGGCTTCGAACGCGCCCTGAGCAAGAAGCTGGTGGTAGGCGCCAGCGTCCTGTACCGCAAGCTGAACGACACCAACGACGACAGCTGCGACGCGCGTCCGCTGCAAGCCTGGGCCACGCGCAACAGCGTCGATACGGCTAACTGGAGCGGCTTCCAGTGCGCCATCATCAATCCGGGCCGCGACAACAGCCTGATGGTGGACTTTGACGATGGCAAGGGCCTGCGCCGCGTGGATATTTCGGCGGCAGAGTGGGGCAACCCGCTGCCATCGCGCACTTACCGCGCCCTGAACATGTTCGTCGAGCACCCGTACACGAACGGCTGGTATGGCAAGCTGACCTACACCTTGTCCGGCCTGAAGGGCAATATGGAAGGCCAGACGGACAGCATCGGCGGCGGCGACGTGGGCCTGACGGTCAGCGACGATCACAAGGAACTGATGTACAACGCGTATGGCTACCTGCCGGGCGACCACCGCCACGCCTTCAAGGCCTACGGCTTCATGCAGGTCATCCCGGACGTGATGGTGGGCGCCAACCTGTCGCTGATCTCGGGTGCGCCGCGCAACTGCATCGGCGCGCTGCCCGATAACCTGAAGTTCGAGGGCAATTACGGCGATTCCTACTTCTATTGCAACGGCAAGCCGGCGCCGCGCGGCAGCCAGGGCCGCCTGCCATGGCAAGCCCAGCTGGACATGAATGTGGCCTATACTCCCAGCGCCGTCAAAGGCCTGAGCCTGAAAGTGGACGTGTTCAACGTCTTCAACAGCCAGACCGTCACCCGCTATACCGAAACGCGCGAAGACCATGGCGCCATCTCCCGCAATTACCTGCAGGTCGATGGACGCACGGCACCGCGTTCCGTGCGCTTCACGGCGGAATACACCTATTAACCTGCAACCGGCCTGCCGTGCGGCGGGCCGGTGACGATCATTACCAACGGAAGCGAGAAGAGACCAATGACGACACAAATCAATCGACGCAATTTCCTGTCCGCCAGCGCAGCGCTGGCCGGTGGCGCCATGGCCGGCAGCGCCTTGCTGCCTGGCGCGGCCAACGCCGCAACCGCCACCGGTCGCGACAAGGTTCGCCTGGGCCTGATCGGCACGGGCATGCGCGGCCAGGTGCTGCTGGCCGAACTGGTGCGCCGCGATGACGTGGAAGTGGTTGCCCTGTGCGATATCGAACCGATCATGCTGAAACACGCGCTGGGCCAGGTGGCCAAAGCCGGCAAGCCGCGTCCGCGCACATATGGCGAAGACCGCGACCAGAAAGCCTACCAGCGCATGCTGGACGCGGGCGGCCTCGATGGCGTGATCATCGCCACGCCGTGGGAATTCCACGCACCCATGGCGATCGCCGCGATGCAGGCGAAGATCGCCGTCGGTTGCGAGGTGGTGGCCGGTATTACCCTGCAAGACCACTGGGATGTGCTCAATACCCAGCTGAAGACGGGCACGCCGTACATGTTGCTGGAAAACGTGTGCTACCGCCGCGACGTGATGGCTGCGCTGCAGATGGTGCGCGCAGGCCTGTTCGGCGAACTGCTGCACCTGCAGGGCGGCTACCAGCATGACCTGCGCGCCGTCAAATTCAATAGCGGCAATCCGGCCAAGCCGTATGGCGGCGGCGTGGAATTCGGAGAGAAGGGCTGGTCGGAAGCCCATTGGCGCACGCAGCACTCGGTCGAGCGCAATGGCGAACTGTATCCAAGCCACGGCATCGGCCCGTGCGCCATGTACACGAACATCAATCGCGGCAACCGTTTTACGCGCATCAACGCCTTCGCCACCAAGGCGCGCGGCTTGCACGACTACATCGTCAAGCAGCCGGGCGGCGCGCAGCATGCGAACGCCAAGGTGAAATTCAAGCTGGGCGACGTGGTCACCACCACGCTGGCGTGCGAGAACGGTGAAACCATCATCCTGCAGCACGATACGAGCCTGCCGCGCCCGTATTCGCTGGGCTTCCGCGTGCAAGGCACGGACGGCCTGTGGATGGACTTGAATAATTCGATTCATATCGAAGGCGTCAGCAAGCCGCACCAGTGGGACGATTTCAAGGCTTACCAGGACAAGTATGAGCACCCGGTCTGGCGCAAATATGCGGCGCAAGCGGAAGGCGCGGGTCACGGCGGCATGGACTTCTTCGTCATCCACGCCTTTGTCGAAGCCCTGAAGGCCAATGCGCCGATGCCGATCGATATCTATGACGCCGTGACGTGGAGCGCCATCACGCCGTTGTCCGAGCAATCGATTGCCGCCAACTTCCAGACCCTGGACTTCCCCGACTTCACGGGCGGCCAGTGGAAAGCGCGCAAGCCGATCTTCGCCCTCGACGGCAAGTACTAAGGCTTTACAACCCGCTACCGCGCCTGCCGCCGTAGCGGGTTTTTTCCATTTCAGGAGACGTTGATGAAACACACAAGTTCATTGCTCTATGCAGTCCTTCCCGCCATGCCTTTACTTGCCGCCTGCGTGGCCGCCTGCGTGGCCGCGCCCATGGCGTCCGCGACGCCCGCCAGCGTGGAGCTGGCCGGCAATGCCTTCATCACCAGCGGGCAGGAGGGCGCCGTCATCGGCGAGCATGGCCTGACCGGCTGGAGCAATCCTTCTGCCGTCGCCAGCACGTATTTCCGCGTGGCTGAAGCAGGTCCCGTCCAGGTGGCGCTGGACGCCAGCCTGGCCGATGGCGGCGATAGTACCGTCCGCGTGAAGATCAACGGCACGCCGTTCGACGTCAGGCTGGCCGGCAAGGCGCGCAAGACCTACGCCGTCGGTACGGTCAATGTGCCGGCGGCCGGCTATGTGAAGGTGGACTTGCAGGGATTGACGCGCGCCAAGGCCACGTTCGGCGAAGTCGCCGCATTGAAGGTGACGGCAAGTGCCACGCTGAACTATGCCAGCGACCCGGCCAATTACTACTGGTCGAGGCGCGGGCCATCCGTGCACATGGGCTACACGGTGCCGGCCAATACCGAGTATTTTTATAACGAGATGACGATACCCGTGGGCCAGGACGCCATCGGGTCCTACTTCATGGCCAACGGCTTCGGCCAGGGCTACATGGGCATCCAGGTGAAGTCGCCCACCGAGCGCTGGATCTTGTTTTCCGTGTGGGACGCCGAGAATGGCGCCAAGACCACCCTGGTCAGCAAGGGCGAGGGCGTCATCGACAATGCATTTGGCGGCGAGGGCACGGGCGGGCAAACCTACCTTTCATATAATTGGGCGGCCGGCACCACGTACCGCTTCATCACGCGCGCGCGTCCCGACGGCAAGGGCGGCAGCGATTATTCGGCCTGGTTCTTTGCGCCGGAAACGGGAAAATGGCGCTACATCGCCACCTGGAAGCGGCCGGCGATTTCCACGTATCTGACGCGCGTGCATTCCTTCCTCGAAAACTTCATCGATACCCTGGGCTACACGGAGCGCCGCGTCCAGTTCGGCAACCAGTGGGCGAGGAACGTTTCCGGCGCCTGGTCGGAAGTGACGGCAGGGCGCTACACGGGCGATGCCACGGCCACCAACGCGCAGCGCATGGATTACGCGGGCGGCCTGGAAAACGGCAAGTTCTACCTGCGTAATGGCGGCTTCTTCGCCGAGTACGTGAAAACCGGCCAGAACTTCACGCGCCCGGCCACGGGCCAGGCGCCGGCCGTCGATGTGAGCGCCTTGCCGATGCAATAGGCGCGGGGTCTCAGAACGGCCGCTTGCCCACCATCGCTTCGATGCCGCGATAGTAGGTGAGCGGCCGGCGTATCGTCACGCCCATCAATGCCGCCGCCTGGATGATGTCGTCCGTGTCGCGCCGGTACACCACCAGCGCATCCATTTCGTCGGAGCCGTTGCCGTCGATCTGGATCAGCTCATAGCCGCCGTCTTCCACGGCGCGCTGCGCCAGTTCCGTGTCCAGCCACTCGAAATAGGGCAGCGCGCTACCGCCGCTGTCCTCGAGCATTTCGTAGGGGAAGTCGGGGAATTCGTCGAACATGTCCTGTATCTGTTCGTGCAGTTCATCGAGCTTGTCGCTCGAGGCCATATGGCAGGCCAGGTGCAAGAGGATCGCCACCGTGCAGGCCTGCGCATCGCTGTCGATCCACTCGTCGCGCGGAGCGGACGGCGCAGCGGTGATGGCAGTGACGGCTTCGTCGAGTTCCTCTCCTTCCAGGTCACCGCAGGTCAGCTTGGTCAGCAGTTCAGATAGCAGCATGTTTGCCTTTCAGGGTAGGGCACGGCCAGGGGGCATGTGCAAGATGTTGTAAATACTATCATTTCTACGTGCCACGCGGCGGTTGCGCCAGCCTTGTTATGCCAGTTAGAATGCGAATCATTATTGTTTGCGTGTGAGGATTTTCCGTGCCGCCTGCCCAATCCGGCGTCCACCAGCAGGTGGGCAGCCTGTATCACGATCACCACCGGTGGCTGCAAGGCTGGCTCAGGCACAAGCTGGGCAACGCCTTTGATGCGGCCGACGTGGCGCACGACACTTTCATGCGTCTGCTCAATCGCGAAGAAAGCATCGCCGTGCGCGAGCCGCGGGCCTTCCTGACGACGGTGGCCAAGGGCGTGCTGGGCAATCTGTACCGTCGCCGCGACCTGGAAGCGGCGTACCTGGACACCCTGGCCAGCCTGCCGGCGCAGCATGCGCCCGATCCCGAAGCGCAGGCAATTTTGCTCGAAGCCCTGTTCGACATCGACCGCCGCCTCGATGGCCTGGCGCCGGCCGTGCGCCGCGCGTTTCTGCTGTCGCAGCTCGATGGCATGCCGCAGGCGGCCATCGCGCTGGAACTGAATGTCTCGCTGGCCACCGTGCAGCGCTACCTGGTGAAAGCCATGCACCAATGTTTCTTTTCTCCTCCGGCGCCGTGATGGGCGCCTCCACGTCGGAAGCGGCCAGCCTGCAGGCTGTCGAATGGCTGGTGCGCCTGCAGGCCAGCGACGCCACGCTGGAAGTGGAGCAGGCCTGGCGCGCCTGGCGCGACAGTGACCCGGAAAACGAGCAAGCCTGGCTGCACGTGGAAGGCTGCATGGCGCGCATTCGTGCCTTGCCCGCGCCGCTGGCGCATGGCACCCTGGCGCGCAAACCGATCCATGCGCAGGCCAATGCCGCGCGCCGCCAGTCGTTGAAATTCCTGGCGCTGCTGGCCGTGGGCGGCGGCGCCTGGATGGCGGGCGGCGATGAGCAGGCGCGCTTCTGGCTGGCCGATTACCGTACCGGTACGGGCGAGCTGCGCCACGTCGTGCTGGACGACGGCACGCGCATCGCCCTCAATACGGCCACCTCCATCGACGTGCGCTATGACGCGGGCCAGCGCCTGGTGACGTTATTAAGGGGCGAGATCATGGTCAGCACGGCGCGCGATCCGGCCGGCCGGCCGTTTTTCGTGCAAACGGCGCAAGGCCGGTTGCAACCGGTGGGGACGCGCTTTGCCGTGCGCGCCGGTGGCGAAGTCACGCGCCTGGGCGTGTTCGCGGGTGCGGTCGACATCATGCCAATGCTGGCGCCTGGCGTCGTGCAAAGGCTGCACCCCGGTCAGCAAACGATGTTTACGGCAAACCGCATCGGGGCAATCGAGGCCTTGCCTGCCGGTGCGGATGCCTGGACGACGGGCATGCTGGTGGCGCACGATATGCCGCTGGCCGAGTTTATCGGCGAGCTGGCGCGCTACCGCCACGGGCGCCTGGCTTGCGATCCGGCCATCGCCCAGCTGCGCGTGTCGGGCATCTACCCGCTGGCCGACACCACGCAAGTGCTGGACATGCTGACGCGCACCTTGCCCGTCGACGTGCGCCAGAGCACGCGTTTCTGGGTGAGCGTGGTGCCGCATCGGCAGCATGCATAATTATTTTCTGAAAAACTGAGGGGTTTTCGATTTTCGCGTGACATAGCAAGTGAACCCTTCATTCACTTTCAGGAAAACAGTCCGCATGCCCAGCACAACTCCTATTTACGCTTCTTCCGCTTCCACTGTATGCCGCCGCCGCGTGGCGGCGCTGGCCGTCAGCCAGGCCCTGTGGTTGTTCGCCGCCAGCGGCGCCTCGGCTGCCGCCCCCCTTGCCCAGGCAGCCAATGCGGCGCGCATCGAGCTGGCAATACCTGCCGGCACCCTGGAGCAGGTACTGGTGCGCTTCGGTCAGCAGACGGGCACCATGCTTTCCTACCAGGCCGCCGCCTTGGCGGGCAAGCGCAGCGCTGGCCTGACGGGCAGCTACAGCGTACCTGCAGCGCTGGGCGCCATCGTCGCCGGCTCCGGCTTGCGTGCCGTGCCGCAGGCAAATGGCGGCTATGTGCTCGACGCGGTAGCGGCCGATGGCGGCCAGACCATGCCCGAGATGAAGGTCAGTGCCAGCTTTGATGCGAACGGCGCGACGGAAGGCAGCGGCGCCTATACGACGCAGGCCATGCGCTCGGCCACGCGCCTGGGCTTGTCCGTGCGCGAGACGCCGCAAGCCGTCAGCGTGGTCACGCGCCAGCAGATGGATGACCAGAATCTGCAAACGGTGGAAGAGGTGCTGCAAAACGCGGCCGGCATCGCCATCAACCGCTACGACAGCGATCGTACCTCGTTTTTTGCGCGCGGCTTTTCCATCGCCAGCTACCAGTACGACGGTATCCCCACCACGGTCGACAATGCCTACAACGTGGGCGACAGCACGCTGGACATGACGGCCTACGACAGGGTCGAGATCGTGCGCGGCGCCACCGGCCTGCTGACGGGCGCGGGCGAACCGTCGGCCACCATCAACCTGGTGCGCAAGCGCGCGTCATCGGGGCAACTGGCCGGGAATGCGGCCCTGAGCCTGGGTTCCTGGAACAATGCGCGCGCCAGCGCCGACCTCTCCACGCCGTTGACTGCGGATGGCAAGGTGCGTGGCCGTGTCGTGGCCAGCTATCAGGACAGCGAATCGTATGTGGATCTGTACCACGGCAAGAAGGCCATGGCCTACGCCACCGTGGAAGCGGACCTGGCGCCTGGCAGCGTGCTGATCGCCGGCTATGAATACCAGGATAACCGCCCGCGCGGCGGCATGTATGGCGGCTTGCCGCTGTGGTATGCGGATGGCGAGCGCGCCACGTTTTCCCGCTCGGCCACCACGGCCACCACCTGGAGCCGCTGGTTCAGCACCAGCCAGACGGCTTTCTTGCGCCTGGAGCAAAGCCTGGGCAGTGGCTGGAACCTGACCGCCATGCTGAATCACGGCTGGGGCAATTATTCGGCGGCCGAGCTCTTCGCCAATACCTGGCCGGACAAGGCCACGGGGCAGGGCGTGACGGGCTACTCCGGCTTTTACTCGGGCACGCGGCGCCAGGACAGCGTCGACGCCTATGTACAGGGGCCGCTGCAACTGCTGGGGCGCACGCATGACCTGGCGTTCGGCGTCTCGGGCAGCAACCAGTTCTCCAGCAATCCGGGCCTGGCCGGCGGCAGCGTCGACTACGGCAATTTCCATCAATGGCAGGGCGTGACGCCGGAGCCGGACTGGAATAACCCGAATTTCTCGCGCTGGCAACTGCTCGACACGGTGCAGCAGCGCGGCATCTATGGCACGGCGCGTTTTTCGCTGGCCGACCCCTTGAAACTGATCGTCGGCGCGCGCTACAGCCGCTACAAGGCGGACCACGTCGATGACTGGGGCGGCAGCTACGCCTATGCCAAGCATGCCGTCACGCCGTATGCGGGGCTGGTATGGGATATCGATGCGCAGCATGCGCTGTACACCAGCTACAGCAAGATCTTCAAGCCGCAGGGCTACCAGGACCGGTTTGGCCGCTATCTCGACCCCGTGCAGGGCAAGAATGTGGAAGCGGGCGTGAAGGGCGAGTATTTTGACGGCAAACTCAATGCGTCACTGGCCGTGTTCCGCATCGCGCAGGATGGCCTGGCGCAGGAAGACACGGGCCATTTTGTCGGCAATTCGCTGACGCAGGCGTATTTCGCGGCCTCGGGCACCACCAGCAAGGGTGTGGAACTGGACGTATCGGGTGAACTGGCCAAGGGCTGGAACGTATCGGCCAGCGTGTCGCACGCGGCGGCTGAGGACAACGCGGGCGCGCGCTTGAACAGCTATGTGCCGCAGACCCTGGCGCGCGTGTTTTCCACGTATCAGCTGCGTGGCGACTTGCGGGCGTTATCGGTGGGCGGCGGCGTGAACTGGCTGAGCGGTGCCTACCGCGATGCCACGGGGCCGAAGGGCACGGAACGCGTGGAGCAGGGCGGCTATGCCGTGGCCAGCCTGATGGCGAAATATGCGCTGTCGCGCCAGCTGTCGCTGCAGGCAAACGTCAACAACCTGTTCGACAAGCATTACTACAGCCAGCTTGGCATGTACAACCAGGGTTACTGGGGTGCGCCGCGTAATGCCAGCGTCACCCTGCGCTACATCTTCTGATGCATCACAGTGGCCAGGCCTGTTTGGTGACGGCCACGGCGACGATGTAGGCGAAGACCAGCACGGCGAGCGCGAAGGCGGCGCCGCGCACGGCCGGCGTCTTGCCCCGTTTTAGCGCGATGGTGCCCAGCACGATGTAGGCCACCAGCGCGCACAGCTTGGCGGCCAGCCAGGGCTGGCTGCCGGGCGACTGGCCGCTCCACACGGCCAAGGCGATGGCGCTGGCCAGCAAGGCCGTGTCGATCAGGTGCGGCAGCACTTTCACCCAGCGCTGTTGCAGCAGCGGCGAGGCGCGCAGCATCCAGGCGCCGCGCAAGAGGAAAAGACAGCCGCTGGCGGCGGCGCAACCCATGTGGAAATGCTTGAGGCTCAGGTAATCCATGCGTGATGTGGTGGGCGTTGATTGACAATGGCGCCAGCATAGCCGCCTTTGGCGCGCCGCGCCATAGGTCACCGGGATGAGGTGCTGGCAAGGCAGGAATCCGGCCAGCTCCTTCGTGTGCCGGTGCCGAGTGTGCCAAAAATACCTGCGTTTGTAAAACGCCCGCCATCCAGCCTAGGTCCGGGTGCCTGTATCTAGTCACTTTTGCCGATACGGCTATCCAGATTGCCTTTCCAGAATCACCCTGTGGCCGATAGTGCCTTTCGCCTCTGCCACGTAAGCTGGTCGGGACGGCTGGCCAGACGGCCAGTGCATTCATGGAGAAACATCGTGGCTACCCTAGATGGCACTAAGAACAACAGTAGTAACAAGGCAGTCGAACCCGGCATGCGGCGCAAGCAGTTTTCCGTGCTGGTCAGCAGTACCTTCGCGTTTACCATCTGCTTTGCAGTCTGGATGATGTTTGCCGTACTGGGCATCCCCATCAAGACCAGCCTGGGCTTGACTGAAACACAATTCGGCCTGCTGGCCGCCATGCCCGTGCTGACGGGCTCCCTCGTGCGCGTGCCCTTGGGCATCTGGACCGACAAATACGGCGGACGCCGCGTCTTCTTTTGGCTGATGCTGGCCAGCGTGGTGCCGATCTACCTGATTTCCTACGCCACCGCCTACTGGCACTTCCTCGTGCTGGGCATGTTCGTGGGCCTGGCAGGCGGCTCGTTTTCCGTCGGCACGCCGTATGTGGCGCGCTGGTATGAAAAGGAGCGCCGCGGCCTGGCGATGGGTATCTTCGGCGCCGGTAACTCCGGTTCCGCGCTGACCAAGTTCGTCGCACCGGGCATCGTCGCCGCCTTCGGCTGGCAAATGCTGCCCAAGGTGTATGCGGTAGCCATGCTGGCCACGGCCATCATCTTCTGGTTGTTTTCGTACACGGATAAATCGCACCTGGCGCCATCGGGCGAAAGTTTTTCGGCGCAGATGAAGGTGCTGAAGGACCCGCGTGTATGGCGCTACTGCCAGTACTACTCGGTGGTGTTCGGCGGCTATGTGGCGCTGGCGCTGTGGATGACGAAGTACTACGTGGCCGAATACGGTTTTGATTTGAAGCACGCGGCGCTGCTGGCTGCCTGCTTCTCGCTGCCGGGCGGCGTGCTGCGCGCGTTTGGCGGCTGGATCTCGGACAAATACGGTGCCGCCAAGGTGACGTGGGCCGTGATGTGGGTGTGCTGGGTGTGCTTCTTCCTGCTGTCGTATCCGCAAACGCAGATGGTGATCGAGACCGTCACGGGGCCGCTGGCCATCCATATCGGCCTGTCGCCGCTGTGGTTCACCGCGCTGCTGTTCATCGTCGGCATTGCCATGGCCGTGGGCAAGGCGTCCGTCTTCAAGTTCATCGGCGATGACTTTTCCGACAACATCGGCGCCGTCTCGGGCGTGGTGGGCCTGGCCGGCGGTCTCGGTGGCTTCATCCTGCCCGTGATGTTTGGCGCCCTGGTGGACTTCACCGGCGTGCGTTCGAGCGCCTTCATGCTGCTGTACGGCACCGTCTGCGTTTCCCTCGTCTGGATGTATTTCTCGTTCAAACCGCTGCGTGCGGCACCAACCAATCAACCTGCAGGAGTAACGCTGTGAGCAAACCAATGAGCCGCTATATGATCAATACCTGGGAGCCGGAAAGCCCCAGCTTCTGGCAAAATACGGGCAAGTCCACGGCCGCGCGCAATCTGTGGATCTCGATTCCCGCGCTGCTGCTGGCGTTCGCCGTGTGGATGGTGTGGAGCGTGGTGGTGGTCAACCTGCCCAACATCGGTTTCACCTACAGTAACAACCAGCTGTTCTGGCTGACTGCCTTGCCGGGCCTGTCCGGCGCCACCTTGCGCATCTTTTATTCGTTCATGGTGCCGATTTTCGGCGGCCGCCGCTGGACGGCCATTTCCACGGGCTCGCTGCTGATACCCGCCATCGGCATCGGCCTGGCCGTGCAGGATGTGAATACGGGCTATCCGACCATGCTGATCCTGGCGCTGCTGTGCGGCTTCGGCGGCGGCAATTTCGCCTCGTCGATGGCCAACATCAGCTTTTTCTATCCGAAGGCGAGCAAGGGCTTCGCGCTGGGCATGAATGCGGGCCTGGGCAACTTGGGCGTGTCGGTGGTGCAGTTCGTCGTGCCGCTGGTGATCACCTTCGCCGTCTTCGGCGCCTGGGGCGGCGATTCGCTGACCTGGGTCAAGAATGGCGTGAGCAAGGACATGTGGCTGCAAAACGCGGGCTTCATCTGGGTGCCGTTCATCGCGCTGTCGACCTTGCTGGCCTGGTTCGGCATGAATGACCTGGCCTCGGCCAAGGCTTCGTTTTCCGAGCAGGCCGTGATCTTCAAGCGCAAGCACAACTGGCTCATGTGCTGGCTGTACACGGGCACCTTCGGTTCCTTCATCGGTTATTCGGCCGCGTTCCCACTGCTGATCAAGATCCAGTTCCCCGACGTCAACCCGCTCGATTACGCCTTCCTCGGCCCTCTGGTCGGCGCGCTGGCGCGCGTGGCTGGCGGCGTGATTTCCGATAAACTGGGCGGCGCCCGCGTCACCCTGTGGTCCTTCCTGCTGATGATAGGCGCCGTGCTGGGCGTGCTGTACTTCATGCCGCAAGCCGGCGTGGGTGGAAGCTTCAGCGGCTTCTTCTGGATGTTCATGCTGCTGTTCGCCGGTACGGGCATCGGCAATGCGTCGACCTTCCGCATGATCCCCGTGATCTTCTTGACGGAGCACCAGCGCGCGGCCGCCGGCAAGGGCAAGGCGGCGCAGGAGCAAGCCATCGTTGACGCCAACAAGGAAGGCGCGGCAGTCCTGGGCTTCACGTCGGCCGTGGCGGCCTACGGCGCCTTCTTCATTCCGAAAAGCTATGGCACCTCGATTTCGCTGACGGGCAGCCCCGACGCGGCCCTGTGGTGCTTCATCGGCTTTTATGTCAGCTGCATCGCGATCACCTGGTGGTGCTATGCGCGCAAGAATGCACCGATGCCTTGCTAAAGTTGGAATGTCTGGCAAGTCGTTCTTGCCAGACGTTGAGGAAATGAGAGTATGTCATGGAAGAACTGGAAAAATTCGTCAACGGCTTCAGCCTGTTTCAGCAGCAGTACTTCAGCGAGCCGCAGACCTTGTACGACAGCCTGCGCGACGGGCAGCGTCCCACGACCTTGCTGATCGGCTGCTGCGATTCGCGCGTCGACCCCATGCTGCTGACGGGCAGCGACCCGGGTGACATGTTCGTGGTGCGCAATATCGCCAACCTGGTGCCGCCGTGCACGCCCGACGCGCCGCCCGGCGTCAGCTCGGCCATCGAGTTTGCCGTCTGCAAGCTCGAAGTGGCCAGGGTCATCGTGCTGGGCCATGCGCGCTGCGGCGGCATTCGCGCGCTGCTGGAACCGCAGCCGCGCGCGGAAGGGCAGGAAACGGACTTCGTGGGACAGTGGATGCGCATCGCCGAACCGGTGGCGCAGCGCGTGCGGCGCGAGCTGGCGCACCGCTCGTCGGAAGAGCAGCACCATGCGTGCGAGCTGGCCAGCATATTGCAGTCGCTGGATAACCTGCTGACCTACCCTTGGCTGAAGCGCCGGGTGGAGCAGGGGGTGTTAAAACTGCATGGCTGGTATTTCGACATCGACAGCGGCGCCCTGATGGCGTATTCGGCGCGCCAGCAGCAGTTTTTGCCGCTCGTATGTCCAATCGAACGGGCGCGCCATTTGCATGAGCGCCCGTGGCCGGATGCGGCCAGGTAATCCGAAACGTGCCGCCAACAATGTGTCGGATTACGCTACGCTAATCCGACCTACGTCGCTGTTGCCTCATCAGGTAGGTCGGATTAGCCCGCAGGGCGTAATCCGACAAGTTCCCTCAGCTAAAACGTAATAAATCCCCGCTGCGGTCAAACGCCAGCAGGCCGTCGATGCGGCCTTGCTCGATGGCCGTCACCATGGCGCGCAGCGGCGCCTCGCATTCCTGGGCGGCGGGCGGCTGGCCGTCCTGGCCCGCCAGTCCCGCCACGAAGACCACGTCCCAGTGCGTCTGCATCTGTTTCGACTCCTCCATCAATGTCTCGAAGCTGCCCAGTTCATCGGGCAGCTTGTCGGCGCACATCACGGGCGTGAGGGACTTGCCCTGGCCGCCTGGCTGGGCCTGCGCCTGGGTAAAGGTGAACAGCAGGCGTTGCGGCTGTTCCTGGTCGCGCGCGCTGCGCAGCAGGCTGGCGTAATCGGTAATCGACATGGTGCTCTTTCTCTGTATTGAACGATGACGACAGGTATACCGCAGCACGGTCGCGGCGCCCATAGGCAATAGTGACTATCCGGGTGACTACGCGCCTATGCATTCCTGGTGCCGGAAACCGACTTCTTGCCAATACCGCCGGGCGGGGCGCATCGATAGACTGTTTGTATCGACGCTTGAGCCATCCTGCTTGCAGCGTTTTTATGACCTGGCGCCGCTCTTGCGGCGCAATGTGGAGGTAGCATGAGTCACTTTCTGGACCGTCTTAAATTTTTTAGCAAGCCTGCCGAGCCGTTCTCGAACGGCCATGGCACCGTGGTCGATGAAGACCGCACCTGGGAAAACGCCTATCGCCAGCGCTGGCAGCACGACAAGATCGTGCGTTCCACGCATGGCGTGAACTGCACCGGCTCTTGCAGCTGGAAGGTGTATGTCAAGAATGGCCTGATCACCTGGGAAACCCAGCAAACCGATTACCCGCGCACGCGGCCCGACCTGCCCAACCACGAGCCGCGCGGCTGCCCGCGCGGCGCCAGCTATTCGTGGTACGTGTATTCGGCCCAGCGCGTGAAATACCCGATGGTGCGCGGCCGCCTGATGGAAATGTGGCGCGAAGCGCGCAAGACCATGGACCCCGTCACCGCCTGGGACTGGATCAGCCAGGACCCCGTGCGCTCGCAGCAGTACAAATCCATCCGTGGCCTGGGCGGCTTCGTGCGCGCCACGTGGGAAGAATCGAATGAAATCATCGCCGCCGCGAATGCGCTGACGATCAAGAAATACGGCCCGGACCGCATCGTCGGCTTCTCGCCGATTCCCGCCATGTCCATGGTCAGCTATGCCTCCGGCACGCGCTACCTGTCGCTGATCGGCGGCGTGGCCCTGAGCTTCTATGACTGGTACTGCGACTTGCCGCCGGCCAGCCCGCAAGTGTGGGGCGAACAGACGGACGTGCCGGAATCGGCCGACTGGTACAACTCGACCTATCTGATGGTGTGGGGCTCGAACGTGCCGATGACGCGCACGCCGGACGCCCACTTCTACACGGAAGTGCGCTACAAGGGCACAAAAACCGTGGCCATCTCGCCCGATTACGGCGAAATGGTGAAGTTCGGCGACATCTGGCTGGCGCCCAAGCAGGGCACGGATGCCGCGCTGGCGCTGGCCATGGGCCACGTCATCCTGAAGGAATTCCACTCGGAAGGCCAGTCCGACTACTTCCGCGAATATGCGCGCCAGTACACGGACTTCCCCATGCTGGTGCTGCTCAAGGAGCATAACGGCACCCTGGTGCCCGATTACTTCCTGCGCGCTTCGCACCTGGACAACAACCTCGACGAAACGAATAACCCGGAATGGAAAACCCTGGTCATCGACGAAACCACGGGTGCGATTACCGCGCCGGCTGGCTCGATCGGCTTCCGCTGGGGTGAGTCGGGCAAGTGGAACCTGGAACAGAAGGCCGGCGGCAGCGGCGTGCCCATCGTGCCGATGCTGTCCATGATCAACGACAGCGACGCCGTCACGGAAGTGGGTTTCGCCTACTTCGGCGGCAAGGATGCGTCCGACATGCTGCTGCGCAAGGTACCGGTGAAAACCATCCGCCTGGCCGACGGCAGCACCGCGTTGGTCACCACCGTGTTCGACCTGACCCTGGCCAACTACGGCATCGACCGTGGCCTCGGCGGTGAAAACGTGGCGGAAAGTTATGACGACGACGTGCCGTACACCCCCGCGTGGCAGGAAAAGCACACGGGTGTGAAGCGCGCCGACGTCATCACCGTGGCGCGCCAGTTCGCGCAAAACGCGGACCAGACGCGCGGCAAGAGCATGGTCATCGTGGGCGCCGGCCTGAATCACTGGTACCACATGGACATGACCTATCGCGGTATCATCAACATGCTGATGATGTGCGGCTGTATCGGCCAGTCGGGCGGCGGCTGGGCGCATTACGTGGGCCAGGAAAAGCTGCGTCCGCAAACGGGCTGGACGCCTTTGGCCTTCGCCCAGGACTGGGTACGCCCGATGCGCCAGATGAACGGCACCTCGTTCTTCTACGCGCACACCAGCCAATGGCGCCACGAAAAGCTGGAAACGGGCGACATCGCCTCGCCATCGGCGGCCGGCGGCACGGGCGACCTGACCCTGCTCGACTACAACGCCAAGGCTGAACGCATGGGCTGGCTGCCATCGGCGCCGCAGTTGCAAACCAATCCGCTGGAAGTGGCCAAGGCCGCCAAGGCGGCGGGGCAGGCACCGGCCGCGTATGCGCTCGACCAGATCAAGGCGGGCCAGCTGCAGTTTTCGTGCGATGACCCGGACAATCCGGCCAACTTCCCGCGCAATATGTTTGTCTGGCGCTCGAACATCCTGGGCAGCTCGGGCAAGGGTCACGAATACTTCCTGAAATACCTGCTGGGCACGCAGAATGGCTTGCTCAGCGACGAAGACGACTGCATCACGCCGAAACAGGTGAAAGTGCGCCCCGCCGCCGAAGGCAAGCTCGATCTGCTGGTGGTGCTGGACTTCCGCATGTCGACCACGTGTCTGTATGGCGACGTGGTGCTGCCGACGGCCACCTGGTATGAAAAAGACGATCTGAACACTTCGGACATGCACCCGTTCATCCACCCGCTGTCGGAAGCCGTGCAACCGCTGTGGCAATCGAAATCGGACTGGGAAATCTACAAGGGGCTGGCCGAGAAGTTCTCGGAAATCGGCGGCGAGCTCCTGGGCACCCAGCAAGACATCATCCTCACGCCGCTGATGCACGACACCCCCGGTGAACTGGGCCAGCCTTTCGATCCGAAGGATTGGCGCGCCGGCGAATGCGACGCCATCCCGGGCAAGACCATGCCGAACATGACGGTGGTCGAGCGTAATTACCGCGACGTCTACAAGAAGTTCACCTCGATCGGGCCGCTGCTGGAAAGCATCGGCAACGGCGGCAAGGGCATTTCCTGGAAAACGGGCCATGAAGTCGAAGTACTGCGCGGCATCAACCGCACGGTGCTCGATGAAGGCGTGTCGAAGGGCCAGCCGCGCCTCGATACAGCTATCGATGCGGCGGAAATGATCCTGACGCTGGCGCCGGAAACGAATGGTCACGTGGCCGTCAAAGCCTGGGCCGCGCTGTCGGCCATCACGGGACGCGAGCACACGCATCTGGCCAAGCCGCGCGAGCATGACAGCATCCGCTTCCGCGACGTGCAGGCGCAGCCGCGCAAGATCATTTCCTCGCCCACCTGGTCGGGTCTGGAAAGCGAAGAAGTCAGTTACACGGCCGGCTATACGAATGTGCATGAAATGATCCCTTGGCGCACCTTGACGGGCCGCCAGCAGTTTTACCAGGATCACCTGTGGATGCGCGATTTCGGCGAAGGCCTGTGCGTGTACAAGCCGGCCATCAACACCAAGACGACGGAAGCGCTGCTGGGCACCAGGCCGAACGGCAACAAGGAACTGGCGCTGAACTTCCTGACACCGCACCAGAAGTGGGGCATCCACTCCACGTATTCGGACAACCTGCGCATGCTGACCCTGTCGCGTGGCGGACCGCACGTCTGGCTGTCGGAGACCGACGCGAAGACGGCCGGCATCGTCGACAACGACTGGATCGAGGTCTTCAACGTGAACGGCAGCCTGACGGCGCGCGCCGTCGTCAGCCAGCGCATCCCGGCCGGCATGACGATGATGTACCACGCACAGGAAAAGATCATCAACGTGCCTGGCGCGGAGATGACGGGCAAGCGGGGCGGCATCCATAACTCGGTGACGCGCGCCGTGCCCAAGCCGACGCACATGATCGGCGGCTACGCCCAGCTGGCGTACGGCTTCAATTACTACGGCACGGTGGGCTCCAACCGCGATGAATTCGTATTGGTGCGCAAGATGAACAAGGTTGACTGGCTCGAAGGCCCGTTGCAGGAAGAAGGAGCATAGTATGAAAATCAGAGCGCAAATCGGCATGGTGCTGAACCTGGACAAGTGCATCGGCTGCCACACCTGTTCCGTCACCTGCAAGAACGTATGGACCAGCCGCGACGGCGTCGAGTACGCATGGTTCAACAACGTTGAAACCAAACCGGGCATCGGCTATCCGAAGCAGTGGGAAAACCAGGACAAGTGGAATGGCGGCTGGCGCCGCACGGACGCTGGCAAGATCGAGCCGCGCCAGGGCAGCCGTTTGAAAATCCTGGCCAATATCTTCGCCAACCCGAACCTGCCCGCCATCGACGAGTACTACGAGCCGTTCACCTACGACTACGAGCACCTGCAAAGCGCGCCGCTGTCGCAGACGCCGCCGACGGCCCGTCCGATCTCCGTGCTGACGGGGAAAAAGATGGAAAAAATCGAGTGGGGTCCGAACTGGGAAGATGACCTGGGCGGTGAATTTGCCCAGCGCAGCAAGGATAAACTGTTCGACAACATGCAGAAGGAGATGTACGGCACGTTCGAAAACACCTTCATGATGTATCTGCCGCGCCTGTGCGAGCATTGCCTCAATCCGACGTGCGTGGCGTCTTGCCCGTCCGGCTCCGTGTACAAGCGTGAAGACGACGGCATCGTGCTGATCGACCAGGACAAGTGCCGCGGCTGGCGCATGTGCATCTCCGGTTGCCCGTACAAGAAGATTTACTACAATTGGTCGTCCGGCAAGGCGGAGAAGTGCACCTTCTGCTTCCCCCGCATCGAGGCTGGCCAGCCTACCGTGTGCTCGGAAACGTGCGTGGGCCGCATCCGCTACCTGGGCGTGCTGCTGTACGACGCCGACAAGATCGAGGCTGCGGCCTCCGTGCCGCAAGAGCAGGACCTGTACCAGGCGCAGCTCGACCTGTTCCTCGATCCGCACGACCCGGCCATCATCGCCGAGGCGCGCCGCCAGGGCATTCCTGATCTTTGGCTGGAAGCGGCCGTCAAGTCGCCCGTCTACAAGATGGCCGTCGAGTGGAAAGTGGCGTTCCCGCTGCATCCCGAATACCGCACCTTGCCGATGGTGTGGTACGTGCCACCGCTGTCGCCGATCCAGGCGGCCGCCGAGTCGGGCAAGCTGGGCGTCAACGGCATGCTGCCGGACACGCAAAGCCTGCGCATTCCGGTGCAATACCTGGCCAATTTGCTGACGGCCGGCGACCAGCCGCCCATCGTCACGGCGCTGGACCGCATGCTGGCCATGCGTGCCTATATGCGCAGCAAAACGGTCGAGAAGGTGGAGAACCTCACGGTCCTCAAACAAGTGGGCTTGACCAAGGCGCAGGTGGAGGACATGTACCACATCATGGCCATCGCCAATTACGAAGACCGCTTCGTCATCCCCAGCAGCCACAAGGAAATGGCCGAGGACAGCTTCAACGAGAAGGGTTCGTGCGGCTTCAGCTTCGGCAATGGCTGTTCGGACGGCACCAGCGAACCGACCTTGTTCGGCAAGAAAAAACACGGTTCGGCTATCTTCATGCAGATGCCGAAATCGCGCAAAACGGCGCCAGGCGCTTAAGGAGCTGAGATGACACACGCTATGAATCAGTATCAAATCCTCTCGCGCCTGTTGCTGTATCCCGAGCCCGAGCTGATCGCCCATCTGCCGCAGCTCGATGCTGCGCTGGCGGCGGTGCCGGAACAGCACGCGCTGTTGCAGCCCTTGCTGGCGCACCTGGAAAGCAGCAGTCTGATCGACCTGCAGCAGCAGTACGTGGCCACGTTCGACCGCAATCCGTCGCACTCGCTGCACCTGTTCGAGCATATCCACGGCGAATCGCGCGACCGGGGCCAGGCCATGGTCGACCTGATGGAGGAATACAAGCGCCATGGCTTGCAGATGACGGGCGACGATTTGCCCGACTTCGTGCCCTTGTTCCTGGAATTCCTGGCGCAGCTCGACGAGGCCGCATCGGCCCCGCTGCTGGGCGACGCCGTCCATGTGCTGGCGCATATCGGCCGCAAGCTGACGGCCAATGGCAGTCCGTATGCGCCCGTCTTCACGGTGCTCGAACGCCTGAGCCCCGTGGCGGCCGAAATGCTGGCCGAACCGCCGATCCGCGACATGGATGAAGCGCTGGAAACCTTCGGTCCCGGTGCGGATGGCGTCGAGCCCTTGCTGCGCCAAGCCCCGGGCGGCGTCCATCCCGTGCATTTTCACCCGCAGCCGCGGCGCGCCGCTTAATTGGCCGCTTGCGCCCGCATGAGGAGAGTACATCATGAGTAATTACTTGCATCAATTTGTGTATGGCATTTATCCATACATCGCGCTGGCGATCTTTTTCCTCGGCAGCCTGATCCGTTTCGACCGCGAGCAATACACGTGGAAGTCCGATTCCAGCCAGCTGCTGCACCGTGGCAGCCTGCGCTTGGGCAATATCCTGTTCCACATCGGCATCATCGGCTTGCTGTTCGGTCATGCGGCCGGCTTGCTCACGCCAGTCTGGGTGTGGGATACGCTGGGCGTGACGCACAGCCTGAAACAGGGCGTGGCCATGGCCGCTGGCGGCATCATGGGCGGCCTGTGCCTTGCGGGCCTGCTGATCCTGCTGGTGCGCCGCTTTTCCAATGACCGGCTGCGCGCCGTCACCACGGCCGGCGACAAGCTGGTGATGCTGTGGATTTTGCTGACCTTGCTGCTGGGCCTGTCGTCGATCTTTGTCTCGGCTTCGCACATGGATGGCCACATGATGGTCTTGCTGATGAACTGGGCGCAGCACATCGTCACCTTCCGCGGCGACGCGGCCAGCTTCATCGTCGATGCGCCGCTGGTGTTCAAGCTGCATCTGTTCATGGGCATGTCGCTGTTTGTCATCTTCCCATTCACCCGCCTGGTGCACGTGTGGAGCGGCTTTGGCGCCATTGGCTATCTGGGCCGCGCCTATCAACTGGTGCGTCGCCGCTAAGGCGGTCATTGAAAGGAGAATCATCATGGGAATTTCCGTCAATGGCATCGATATCGACGATGCCGACATCGCGCAGGAACTGCCGCACCACCAGCAGGCGGGCAATCCGCTGAAGCAGGCCGTGCATGAACTGGTGCTGCGCCGCCTGCTGCTGGACGAGGCTCAGCGCCTGGGCTTGCAAGCAGAGAGCGACGATGCCGTCGTCGAAGCGCTGTTCGAGCAGGAAGTGCGCGTACCGCCGGCCGACGATGCGGCTTGCCGCACCTTTTATGCGCAGCGCCCGCAGCTGTTTCGCAGCGGCGCGCTGGTCGAGGCGCGCCACATCCTGTTCCAGGTGACGCCAGAGGCGCCCCTGGAGCTGCTGCGCACGACGGCGCAAGCCGTGCTCGACGCCCTCAAACTGGCGCCCGAGCGCTTCGCCGAACTGGCGGCGCAGTATTCGAACTGCCCGTCGGGCGCGCTGGGCGGCAACCTGGGCCAGCTGTCGCCGGGCCAGAGCGTGCCGGAATTCGACGCGCTGCTGTTCCGCCTGGAGGCGGGCGCGCTGGCCGGCCACTTGCTGGAAACGCGCTTCGGCTACCACATCGTGCAAGTGCTGCGCCGGGTCGAGGGCCAGGCTATCGCCTACGAGGCGGTGCAGGCGCAGATCGCCGACCGGCTGGCGCGCGCCGCGTGGCAGCGCGCCGTGCACCAGTATCTGCACTTGCTGGTGGGGCGCGCCGACATCGCCGGCATCGAGCTGGAAGGCACAGCCAGTCCGCTGGTTCAGTAAGTAGAAATGCGTAGGCAAAAAGGCGTAGGCCGCTAGGCCTTCTGGGGCACAGCCAGATCGTGCCCCAGCCTTTACAATCACGGAAGAATCAGGAGTAGCGTCATGGGTAGCGTCAAGTTGCAGGACCGTTTTGGCCGTTCGATCGATTATGTGCGGCTGTCCGTCACCGATCGCTGCGATTTGCGCTGCAGTTATTGCATGCCCAAGGGCTTTCGCGGCTTCGAGGAGCCGAAGGACTGGCTGACGTTCGACGAGATCGAACGCCTGATGGGCATCTTCGTTCGCCTCGGCACGCGCCGCGTGCGCCTGACGGGCGGCGAGCCGCTGTTGCGGCGCAACCTGCCCGAGCTGGCGCAGCGGCTGACCGCATTGCCTGGCCTGCAGGACCTGTCGCTGTCGACCAACGCCACCCAATTGGGCAAGCATGCCGTGGCCTTGCGCGCGGCGGGCGTGGACCGCATCAATGTCAGCCTCGATTCGCTGGACCGCGCCTGCATGCAGCAGATCACGGGACGCGACAGCCTGCAGCCTATTTTGGACGGCCTGATGGCGGGCAAGGCGGCCGGTTTCGACCCGATCAAGATCAATATGGTGGCCATGCGCGGCGTCAATGACGGCCAGATCGAGGCCATGGCGGCTTTCTGTATCGAGCAGCAGTTCATCCTGCGCCTGATCGAAGCCATGCCGATGGGCAGTACGGGCCGCAATGCCAGCTACATGCCGCTGGGCCCCGTGCGCGAGCGCCTGGCGGCCCGCTTTGGCCTGGTGCCGCAGGCGCAAGAATTGGGTGGCGGGCCGGCACGCTATATGGCGACAGCCGATGGCCGCTCGAGCATCGGCTTCATCACGCCGATGTCGCAGCATTTTTGCGCCACCTGCAACCGCGTGCGCCTGTCCGTCGATGGTACCCTGTACCTGTGCCTGGGCCAGGAAGAGAAATTCGCCCTTGGCCCCATGCTGCGCGGCGGGGCCACGGATGCGGAGATCGAAGCGGCGATCCGCGCCGCCATCGAACTCAAGCCGCAGCAGCATGATTTCAATACGCAGCCCGATAAAATCATCAGGTTCATGGCGCAGACGGGCGGCTGAGGCAGTTTGCATTTACATTCAAGGGCGGTATGAAATTCAAGGCGATGTTTTCCTCCTGGCAGAAGCTGTCGACCAAGATCGTCGGCGCGCTGCTGCTCATGCTGGTACTGGCCCTGAGCGCCATCGGCTGCACCCTGTTCCTGTCGTGGCAGCTCGAAGGCAGTTCGGCCGCCATCAACGAAACGGGGCGATTGCGCATGCAGACCTACCGCCTGACCCTGCTGCTGGCCAGCGACGCCGGCGAGCAGGCGCGCCAGCAAGTACTGCTGATCGACGAGACCCTGGCCAAGATCGGCCACGGCGATCCGCAGCGCCCCTTGTTCCTGCCCCCCAGCACTGCCATCAAATCCGAATTCGAGCGCATCGGCGCCGCCTGGCGCGGCGCCTTGCGTCCGGCCGCGCTGGCCGCCGATTCTGCCCAGCGCGCGCGCCAGTTCGAGCATGACGCCGATACCTTCGTCGGCCAGGTCGACCAGCTGGTGCGCCTGATCGAGCACGATAGCGAGCAGCGTACCTTCTGGCTGCGTGCTTCGCAACTGATCCTGGTCGGCATGGCCGTCATCGGCACGGTCAGCATGATTTACCTGATGTTCATGCTCATCATCGAGCCCGTCACGCGGCTGCGCCTGGGCATGCAGCGCATGAAGGAGCGTGATTTCAGCGTGCGCCTGGCCGTCGAAAGCAATGACGAATTCGGCCAGCTGGCCAGTGGCTTCAACCAGATGGCCGACCGCCTGCAGGCCCTGTACGGCAACCTGGAAGAGGGCGTGCGCAGCAAGACGGCCACCCTCGAGTACCGCAACCGCGAACTGGCGCTGCTGTACGAAAGCGCCGCTTTCCTGCAGCGCCCGCAGCCCCTGGAAGACATCTGCGGCGGCTTCATGCAGCGCATCGTCGACTATTTCGAGGCGGACGGCTCCACCGTGCGCGTGCTCGATGCCGAACGGGGCAACCTGCACATGGTGGTACATACGGGTCTGTCCGAGGAACTGGTGGCGTCGGAACACTGCCTGAAAGTGGGCGACTGCCTGTGCGGCACGGCCGTCGAAATGAAGGTGGCGAAGGTGCACGACATGCGCCGCATCGACAAGGCGCACGAGCTGCGCTGCCACCGCGAGGGCTTTGCCACCGTCTCCGTCTTCCACATCCATGCGCACGAACAGCACCTGGGCTTTTTCAACTTGCACTTCCGCCATGCGCGCGTGTTTTCCGCGCGCGAGCTGGCGCTGCTGGAAACCCTGGGCCAGCTGCTGGGCATCGCGCTGGAAAACCTGCGCCTGGCCGCGCGCGAGCGCGAGATGGCCATTTCCGAAGAGCGCAACCTGGTGGCGCAGGGCCTGCACGACAGCATCGCGCAAAGCCTCAATTTCCTCAACCTGCAAGTGCAGATGCTGGACGACTCCGTGCGCAATGCGCGTTTCGACGAAGTGGCGGGCATCGTGCCGGCCCTGCATGCGGGTGTGAAGGAAAGCTACGAGGACGTGCGCGAACTGCTGGCCAACTTCCGCAGCCGCCTGATGGAGGACGACCTGATCGGCTCCCTGCGCGCGGCAATCGAGAAATTCCGCCGCCAGACGGGCATCGAGGCCGAGCTGCTGGCCGATGTCGATGGCGCGCCATTCCCCCGGGAACAGCAATTGCAGTTACTATTCATCGTGCAGGAAGCGCTGTCGAACATCCGCAAGCACGCCCAGGCCAGCCATGTCGAGGTGCGTCTCGCCGATCATCAGGACTTTACGCTGACGATCAGCGACAATGGCGTCGGCTTCGACGCTGCCGCCGTGCTGGAAAAGGGCGACAGCCATGTCGGCATCCATATCATGCGCGAGCGCGCGCAGCGCATCGAAGCGACGTTCGACGTGCACGCCTGTCCCGGTGGCGGCACGACCGTCGAACTGCACCTGTCGCGCGAGCAGCGCCGCGCCGCCTAAGTAACTATCTGAAAGTACAAAAAAATGGAGACTCCCGATAAACCGATCACCGTCATGCTGGTGGACGACCACGCGCTGTTCCGCAGCGGCATACGCTCGCTGCTGCAGCGGCATGCGGACTTTTCCGTGGTGGGCGAGGCGGCCGATGGCGTCGAAGGCATCAAGCGCGCCATCCAGCTGCAGCCCGACGTGGTGCTGCTGGACCTGAACATGGCCGGTATGTCGGGCGTGGAAGCGCTGCAGCTGATGCAGCACGACTGTCCCGACACGGCCATCGTCATGCTCACCGTGTCGGAAGACGCTGAGGATCTGGCGACAGCCCTGCGCGCGGGCGCTTGCGGCTATCTGATCAAGAATATCGACGCCGACTATCTGGTGCGCGCCATCCGCCGCGCGGCCGCCGGCGAAGTCGTCATCGCCGAAGCCATGACGGGCAAGCTGGTGGCGCAGCTGCAGGCGGGCACGCGGCGCGAGGAACCCGTGTCGGAACTCGACAAGCTCACGCCGCGCGAAAAGGAAATCATCGACTGCCTGTCGCGCGGCGAGAGCAACAAGGGCATCGCGCGCACCCTCGACCTGGCCGAAAGCACGGTCAAGATCCACGTGCAGAACGTGCTGAAAAAACTCAACCTCACCAGCCGCGTGCAAGCGGCCGTGTATGCGGTCGAGCACCGCCAGGGCAAGTAGCCCGGTAGTTGGGGTCTGACCGCCGGGTCAGACCCCATGGCGAATATCTCTCTCTAGTCCTTTTTGCCGATGGCTGTGCTTGCGCTTTTAAAGTAGTATATTGAATATATCTTTAAAAGCGAGCCCATCATGGCCATTACCCCGATCAGCGAACCTTCCCCACCTTCCACGACAGCCGGCGCCGCTCCCTGGCATGCTCGCCATGCCGTCTGGCAGCTGGGTTTTCGCCCGTTTTATCTGCTGGCGGCCGTGTTTGCGGCCATCAGCATTCCCCTGTGGCTGGCCAGTTATGCCGGCTTGCTGACGGGCGGCCTGCAGGTGGGGCTGGGATGGCATATGCATGAAATGGTGTTCGGCTTCGCGCTGGCCGTCGTCGTGGGATTTTTGTATACGGCGGGGCGCAACTGGACGGGCTTGCCCACGCCGCACGGTACCCCGCTGATGGCGCTGGTGGCGTTGTGGCTGGCGGGACGCATCGCCATGCTGTGCGGCCCCGGGCTGTTGCCGGCGCTGGTCGAGTGGCTGTTCCTGCCGCTGGCCGCCTGGCCCCTGTACCAGGTGCTGCGCCGTTCGGGCAATACGCGCAACCTGTTCCTGGTCGCTCTGCTGGCCTTGCTGGCGCTGGCCAATGGCCTGTTCCACGCGGCCGTGCTGGGCTGGCTGACGTTATCCCTGTTCGTGCCCGTGCAGGCAGCCATCTTCATCATCGTGCTGATCGAATCGGTGATCGGCGCGCGCGTCATTCCCATGTTTACCCGCAATGGGGCGCCAGGTAGTGCGCCGGTGGCCAGCCCGCAGCGCGCACTGGTCGCCGTGGCCTGCATGGCGGCCGCCGCCATCGCGTGGCTGGCCGGCGCACCGGCCTGGCTGACGGCGCCGCTGGCCCTCTTGGCAAGCGGCGTGTCGCTGGCCAATCTGCTGGCCTGGCAGCCGCAGCGTACCTTGCGCGTGCCCTTGCTGTGGATCTTGCACCTGTCGTATGCGTGGATAGGCGTCGGCTTTGCGCTGCTGGCGGCTGCCAGCCTGGGCCTGCTGCCGGCCAGCGCCGCATTTCACGCGCTGACGGTGGGCTCGATGGCGGGATTGATCATCGGCATGATGACCCGCACCACCCTGGGCCATACGGGCCGTCCGCTGAAGGGAGGCCGTGCGGAAGCGGCGATGTACTGGCTGATCCAGCTGGGCGCGCTGGCGCGCCTGCTGGCCGCCGTCGGTCCCGCCTCGCTGTCCATGCCGCTGCTGCTGGCTGCCGGCGCCTGCTGGTCGCTGGCCTTTGGCTTGTATGCCTGCGTGTATGCGCCCTATCTGTGGCGCGCCAGGGTGGATGGGCGCGAAGGGTAGGTGCTTGTCAGAAAGGGCGCCAGGCCAGCAGTTTTTTGAGTTCCGGCGTCCAGTAGGACAGCGATTCGCCCACGACGAATAGCAGCATGGCCAGCATCAAGGCCCTCAGCAGCAAATCCCTGCAGCAGATCATGGCATCCCCCGAGTTTTCATATTGATCATTTTGTCATTGGCATGGCCGGCTAGCCGTGCGGCGTCTGTGCCGTGAATGCGGCGGCGGCCTCGATGGCGCGCGCCAGCGCCTGTTCCAGTGTGTCGAGCGCGGCCGACGCATCGTCGCCGGCATGCAGTAACTGTTCGGCTTGCTGCGCGGCTTGCAGGGTGGCGGGCAGGGCCAGGCTGCCAGCCTCGCCCGCCAGCTTGTGCACCAGCGCGGCGGCATCGTCGCGCGCATCGGCTGCCAGCAGTTCGCGCATGGCGCCCACCGTATTGCGATAATTGCTGCCAAAGCGCGACAGATGCTGGCGGTAGGGCGCCTCATCGAGCCACTGCGCCATGCCTTGCGCCAGGTCGATCACGGCTGCCGCGCCGCATGGCGGCACGGCCATCGTCGCTTCGGTCACAACCGGCGACAGGGCTGGCAGACCTTGCGCATGGCGCCGATGCGCGCGCGCGATCAGGGCGATGGTCTGCGGCACATCGAACGGTTTGCTGATGAAATGGTTCACGCCCGCTTCCAGTGCCGCCGTGCGCTGTGTCTGGAACGCCCCGGCCGTCAGCGCCACTACGGGCAAGTCCTGAAACTGCGGCAGCTGGCGCAAGGCGCGCGTCGCCTGCAAGCCATCCATGACAGGCATCTGCACATCCATCAGCACGATATCGACGTCGGCGGGGTGGGCCAGCAGCCAGTCCAGCGCCTGCCTGCCATCGCAGGCGAACGACGGCACTGCCCCCTGGTCGCACAGGATATGGTTGACCACATCGCGGTTGATTTCGCTGTCATCGACCACCAGCACGCGCACGCCGGCAAGCACGTGTTCTTCCGGCGTACCCGGGTCCTGCGCCACGGCGGCAACGGCCTCGCGCGCGTCGGCGTTGGCATCGGCCAGCAAGGCTTGCATGTCGGGCGAGGGCAGGGTGCTGGCGGGCAGCAGTTGCAGCGGCACCGTGAAGCTGAATTCGCTGCCCAGGCCCAGGCGGCTTTGCAGGCGCAGTGAGCCGCCCATCAGTCTGGCCAACTGGCGGCAGATGGTCAGGCCCAGGCCCGTGCCGCCGAAGCGGCGCGTGGTGGACGTGTCGGCCTGGGAGAAGGCGGAAAAGATCGTTTCCTGCACCTCGGGCGCGATGCCGATGCCCGTGTCGCGCACGCTGAAACGCAGCATCGCGGCGTCGCCGTCGCGGCTTTCCAGTGCGCTCAACAGCTCGACCGTACCCTGCGCCGTGAATTTGATGGCATTGCTGGTCAGATTGACCAACACCTGTTCCAGCCGCAGCGCGTCGCCCAGCACCTGGTCCACGCCATCGGGCAGCGGCCCGATCCGCACCGCAATCGGCTTGTCATGCGCGGCCACGCCCATGCTGGCGGCGATCTTCTCGATCACCTCGGCCAGGCGGAACGGCGCCTGTTCGATGCTCATGTGGCCCGCCTCGATTTTCGATACGTCGAGCACGTCGTTGATGATGCCCAGCAAGGACTGGCCGGCGGCGCGGATCTTGCGCGTCATCTCGAGTCCTTCCCCGTCCAGCTTGCCGCGTTCCAGCAGCCATGCCATGCCGAGGATGGCGTTCAGCGGCGAGCGGATTTCATGGCTCATGTTGGCGAGGAATTCCGCCTTGCTGCGGTTGGCCCCCTCGGCCGCATCGCGCGCCAGCAGCATGGCCTCTTCGGCCTGCTTTTGCGCGGAAATATCCTGCGCAAAGATCAAGGTGGCCGGTCCATCCTTGAGCATCACGCGCGTGGTGGTCTTGAAGACGGGCACGGGAAGGCCCTGCTTGTTCAGACCGATGGCTTCGAACACCTGTTCGCTGGGCGAGTCCGCCTCGATCAGCGCTTCGTTGGTGGCCAGTGCCGCCTGCGATTGCGCGGAAATCATGGCGGACCAGGGGATCCCGTTCAGATCGTCTTCGAACGAGTAGCCATGCAGCCTGCGGTAGCGCGGATTCGAGTAGATGAAGCGGCCGTGGCGCAGGATGGCGATGGCCACGGGCGCATCTTCGATCAAGGTGCGAAAGCGCGTTTCGCTGTCGGACATTGCTTGCATGGCCTGGCGCTCCGTTTCCTGTTGCGCATGCCACGCGGCCTGCTGCCGGCGCCGCCGCTGGCTCCAGAACAGCAGGCTGACCCCGGCCAGTGCCAGCATGCCAAAGCAGACGACGTAGGCCAGCGCCTGCCGCCGCAACGGGGCGGCGATGGCCGCTTCTTCGCGGCTCAGGCCGATGATCAGGGCACGGTCCATGTGCAGCGCGGGCGGCGCGATGGTCGCCATGGCCATGATGCGGGGTGCGGCGGCGCCGGCAATTTCGACGCCGCTCAGGACGCCAGCCTGATAGCCGCTGTCGCGAAAGCGCCGCAGGAAGCTGCCGGGCACGTCCACATTGCCGCCATTCGCAACCCTGGCGGGATAGTTCAGGAATTGCCGGCCGTCGCCATGCAGCACCACGGCCCAGACGTCGGGGGCATACATGGCGGTGCGGAACTTGGCCGTGAAATATTCGGGATCGAGGGTGGCGACCACCACGCCGGCAAAGCGGCCCTGCTGGTCCTGCACCATGCGCGACGCCGTGATGACCAGGTCGCCCTTGAAGGAATGGAAGGGCGCCGAGATGTACAGCATGCGCGCATCAGGGGCGTCGCGCGCCGTCAGGAAGTAGCCGCGATGCGAAAAATCCTGGTCGGCCAGTTCCGCGATATTGGTGGCGATCGGCTTGCCCTTCGCGTCGATGACCAGCATGGTGCGCACGCCCGGCATGGCGTCGACCAGCGCGGCCAGGCGCCGGGGCAGGGCTCGCCCGGAGTCCGCCGCAGCACCGGCGCCTAGATAGTCGCGGATCACGCCGTCGAGCACCAGGTTGGTCGCTGCCAGGTCGACTTCGATATTTTTTGCCAGCAGTGCCGTCAGCACGCCGAGCCGTTCACGCTCGGCCGCATCGTGTCGCGCGGCTTCGGCCAGATGCGCGTAGGCCAGGGCTGCCGCCACGAGGAGCAAGCCGAGGAGTAAAAACAGCCATTCGATCCATTGTCTGCGTACCGCCGCCGCATCTGTGTGATAGCTCATGGGGCGATGCTATACCCGATACGGATGGATAACAACTTTAGCGTACGACTATGCATGTGAAAGTGTGGTCAATTTGCCGTCTGCCGCCGTCGCGCGGGCCGTGCCGCCCAGCGGCAGCCGCAGGCGGAAGGCGGCGCCGTGGCCCGGTGCGGATGCCACGCCGATGCTGCCGCCCATCAAGGTGACGAGCTGGCGCGCGATGGCCAGGCCCATGCCGGCGCCACCATGGGCGCGGCTCGGCGAGTCGTCAGCCTGCGAGAATTTGTCGAAGATGTCGGCTTGCTGCGCCTGCGCGATGCCGATGCCCGTATCGTGCACCTCGATCTGCAGGTCCGCGCCATTCAGCATGACGTGGACATCGACCTGCCCAGCGGACGTGTAGCGGATGGCATTGTCGAGCAGGATGTCGAGCACGCGCACCAGACGCACGCGGTCGCAATCGATGCTGAGCGGCGTTGCGGGCGCGACGTGCGCGGCCAGCAGCAGGCCCTTGTGCGCCGCGCGCTGCCGGTGCGGCGCCAGCGCCAGCGCCAGCAGCTGGTCCAGCGGCACGGCGGCAGACTCCAGCCGCACCTGGTCGTTTTCGAGCGCGCTCAGTTCCATCGCCGCCTCGACCATGGCCAGCAACTGGCGGCCGCTGTCCTGTATCGTTTGCGCGTAGGCGGCCTGTTCCGGCTCGCGCAGCTGCTCCAGCAGCAGCTCGGAGAAACCCAGGATGCCATTCAGGGGCGTGCGCAATTCATGCGACATGTTCGACAGGAAGCGCGACTTGGCCTCGCTGGCGGCGATGGCCCTGGCGCGGCTGTCGACCAGGCGGCCGATCAGCAGTACCAGCGCAGCCCAGGACAGCACGATCAGCGCGCTCGTGACGGCGGCCATCAGCAAGGCCTGGTTGCGGCGCGAGACGTAGTCGGCCAATACCGTGTCGCGGTCCAGTCCGACCAGCATGTAGAGCGGGTAGTTGGCCAGTTTTTCGAAGGCGTACATGCGCAGGGTGCCGTCGACGGGACTGCGCTCGGTGAAGCTGCCCCGCGTTTTACCTTGCATCAAGGAAAATACCTTGCTGCCGCCGACATCCTGGCCGATGGTGTTGACGGCGCCGACCCGGCGCGCGCGTACCACGCCGTCACTGCCGACGAGCGTGATGGAGCTGTTGTCGCCCAAGTCGACTTCGTCGTACAGGCGGGTAAAGTAATACGGGTCCATCGAGACCACCACCACGCCCTTGAAGCGGCCATCGGCATGGTTGATGCGGCGCGTCATCTGGATCGACCATTTTTTCGACACGCGCCCCAGCACCGGCTTGCTGATAAACAGTTCGCCGCTGTCGCGCTGCATGTGTACCCGGATGTGTTCGCGGTCGGCCAGGTTGGTCGGTTTGAAGGGGTGGCTCGACAGTACTGTGTCGCCCCGTTCGTCGACGATGGTAAACAGATTGTACAGGGGGCCGGGTTTGAGGCCTTGCTGCAGGTCCGCCACGATGTCGAGGTGCTGGCCCAGCGCCTGATAGCGGCCGCGCAGGTAAGTGACCGCCTGGTCCGCCGCCTCGATCGTGCGGATCGCGTGTTCGTCGAAGACGCGCGCCATGCTGCGCGCATCGCGCCCGGCATCGGTGATGGCGGCGTCGTGCGCGCGCTGCAATTGCAGCATGGTGATGCTCCACAGCCCCGCCAGCAGGACCGCCATGAAGAGCGACAGCAGGGTGCGCGTATCGCAGCGCTCCCAGGCCATGGCCTTCCAGTATCTGTACTGCCGCATGCTGCCTCCGCAAGGTCTGCCAGGTCTGCCAGGTTTCCCAGGTTTTCCGTTATGCGCGGAAGTCCGGCGTCACTGGCACGTCGATTTGTCAATTATAGCGAATACAATTGAATTTATCGAATAAAATGATTTTTATGCGGAAGTGTTGTATTCAGCGCCGACAGGGAACTAGCGCGTCAGCCAGCGCTCTACCATTGCGCGCAGCTGGGCGGCCGTAAAGGGCTTGGACAGATAGTCGTCCATGCCGGCCGCCATGCAGCGCTGCCGGTCGTCCTCGGTCACGCCGGCCGTCAGGGCGATGACGGGCAGACGCGGCGCGCCGCTGGCCGTTTCGCGGGCACGCAGGGCCTGGCAAGCCTGGTAGCCATCCATGACGGGCATCATGCAGTCCATCAGAACCAGGTCGTACTGCTGCCCGGCCAGGGCTTGCAGGCCCAGTGCGCCGTTCTCCGCCGTGTCGATGAGGTAGCCGCGGGCGGCCAGCTGCAGGCACACCAGTTGGCGATTCAGCGCCGTATCCTCGACCAGCAGGATGCGCGCGCCCGGCTCTGATGCGGGCGCGGCCAGGGGAACTGGAGCGGGCGCCGGTTCCGCTTCCGGTCCCGGTTCTGGCGTGGCGGCGCTTGGCGTCTGGGCCACCTGGCAGGGAATGCGCACGGTGAAGCGGGAGCCGGTGCCCGGCTCGCTGCTGCAGAAAATCTCGCCGCCCAGCAGCGCCAGCAGGTGCTTGCAGATGCTCAGACCCAGTCCCGTGCCGCCATACGCGCCGCTGATGCTGTCGTCGGCCTGGCAAAACGGCTCGAAGATGCGGCTCAGCTGCTGCTGGCTCATGCCGATGCCCTGGTCGTTGACGCTGGCGACGAGGCAGGCGCTGGCGCCGTCCGGCGTGGCCGCTTCCAGGTGCAGGCGCACGGTCACGCTGCCGGAAGGCGTAAACTTGATGGCATTGCTGAGCAGGTTGCCGAGAATTTGCGCGATGCGCGTGCGGTCCGAGCACACCCGCTGCGGCACGCTGTTGCCGATCTCGCTGGCAAGGTGCAGCTTCTTCCGGTCGGCGTGCGGGCGGTGCAGTGCCAGCACGTCGTCGAGCAGCAGGCGCGGGTCGAAGTCGCGCAGTTCGATGTTCATCTGGCCTGCCTCGACCTTGGACAGGTCGAGGATGTCGTTCAGGATGCGCATCAGGTGCTGCACGCCATCGCCGATGCGGTGCGCATATTGCTGTTGTGACGCATCGAGTTCGGTTTCCTGCAGCAGTTCGGCCATGCCGGCGATACCGGCCATGGGCGTGCGGATCTCGTGGCTCATGATGGCCAGGAAGCGCGACTTGGCGGCATTCGCCGCTTCCGCGCGCGCTTGCAGCGCCAGCGCCATGGCCGCGCCGCGCTCCTGGCGCCGCAGCAGGGCCATGATCAGCGCGATGGCCAGGGCCAGCACGAGCAGGCTGATGACCGCCGAGCCGCCCATGGTGCGCAGCATGCGCCGCCAGGCCGCCAGGTAGACCTCGTCGGTAATGGTCACGTTGATGGCCAGCGGATAGTCGCGCACCAGCCGTACGCCGGCCAGGCGGTCGACCCTGCGCCCCTGCTCGGCCGCGCGCGGCGAGTCCACCTGCAGCACGCCATGCGTCTTGCCCTGTTCCAGCAGGCGGTAGGTGCTGCCCGTCAGGTTGCGCTGGCCCATCATGGCGGGCACGGCTGGCCAGCGGGCCAGCAGCGTGTAGTCGTTGCGGTACAGGGAAAAGGCAGTATGCTCGCCGATGCTGGCGTTCTGGAAGAATTTACTGAAGAAGTCGCACGACAGGCCTACCAGCACCACGCCCAGGAAGTGGCCGTCCGGGCTGTTGATGCGCCGGCTGATATAGAAAGTCCAGGCGCCATTGCCCTTGTTTTGCACGGGCGCGCTGACATGCATGCCGCCGTCCGGGTGGCGCCGGTGATACTCGAAGTAATCTCGCTCGTCGAGGCGGATGGGCGGCGCGGGGTAGGCGCGGCTGAAGACCAGTACGCTGGCATCGCTGCCGACGATGGACACCACGTCCACTTGCGGCACGCCGCCGATCTTGTGCTGCAGCATCTGGTGCATGGCCGGGGTGCCGACTGTGGCGGCCAGCGCGCGCGCGTCTGCGGAGGCGGCGACCTGGATGTCGTTGCTGACACTGTCGAGCACCAGGCGGGCCGCCGTCATGCTTTGCGCCGTGTTTTCCGCCAGCAGCAGCGACAGGTTGGACAGGTCCTGTTGCCAGTCATCGACGGCTTCGCGGTACAGCAGCACGCCGGAAACGACGATGCGCAGCGCCAGCAGGCACACCAGCACCAGGCCCACCACGGCTGCCGTGGTGCGCGGGCGATAGTGGTGCGCCAGGCGCAAGACGGCCTGGCGCAGGTTCATGCCTGCGCGCCCGTGTACTCGCGCATGCTGCGGTGTACTTCCTGCTCGACTGCGCCGAGCAGCACTGCCGTTTCCGCCAGCCAGTCCGGTGCCGCCACGCCCTGGTGGCGCACCAGCTGCTCCAGCTCTGCCAGGCGCGCTACCAGCGCACCGGCGCCCAGCAGGGCCACGGTGCCGCGCAAGGTATGGCAGCTATGCACGATGGCCTGCGCCGCACCGCCCCGTACGGCCTGATCCACGCGCGCAAACATGGCCGGCGCCGTGTCGAGATAGGTCTGCGACAGGGCGCGGAACATCTCCAGGTCGTGGCCGGTGGCCTGGAACAGCACGGCTGGATCAATGTGGCGATAGACTTGCACGGGGGCTCCGGGACGGGGGAAAAGCGGTGGCTGGCTAGGCGGCCAGGCTGTTGCGCCGCGCATGGCCGGCGCAGCAGGCGCGCAGATAGCCACGCAGCTCGTCGTAATTGACGGGCTTGGCAAAGAACACCACGCCGGGCGGCACGCCACCGCGTTCTTCCAGTTCTTCCGGCGTCAGGCTCGACAGCATGGCGATATGCATGTCCGCCAGCAGCGGGTCGGCCAGGATGGTGCGGATCACTTCGTAGCCGTCGATGCCTTCCATGATGATGTCGGCCAGCAGGATGTCGGGCTGGTCGCGGGCGATTTCCATCAGGGCCTGGTAGCCGTTCTCGCAAAAGCGCAAGCTTGCCTGCAAGCCCCATGAGCCGATCTGCTTTTCATACAGCGCCCGTTCGATCGGATTGTCTTCGATCACCAGGATGGACGGCGGGCGGCCCGATGCTGCGGGGCGGCTGGCGCGTGCCGCGCGCTGATCCTGGCCTGGCTGGCCGGGATTGCCCTTGTAGGCCTCGACGGCCGCGAGGGGAATGCGCCGGTGGCCGCCCTTGGTCTTCCAGGCTTCGATAACGCCGGCCTCGACCAATTGCTGCACCGATGTGACCGAGATGCCGAGGATTTCGGCAGCCTTTTGGGTAGTGCATACGTCTGCAGTGTGCATGATGGACTCTAGGCTCGAGGATGAAGTTAAATGGAATGATACGCAATCATGCTCAAAAAATCAATTTCAACAAATTAGATGAATTCACTAAAAACCTGCCGTGCGGCGGGCCGGATTCTGCTGCGCGTGCGGCCAAGGGCAATATGGGCGTGCGGTTCCAGGATCTCGCGCCATTCGTTCCACTCCGCGTTGCTGTGGCGCAGCAGGGTTTCCATGTGGTCCGCGTCCAGACCCAGTACTCGCGCGGCGGCCGTGGCCGGCCCGCGCGGCCCCACGCCATTGCGCAGTATCAGGTCGGCGAAACTGCTGGCCAGTTGCAGCAGCCAGGCCAGGTCTGTCATGCGTCCGGCCTGCCCGAAGCCGGGCGGCGCGGCATGGCAGCGCACGGCGTCGCACAGGATATCCGGCATGCCCCAGCCCCGCATGAGGCTGGCTGACAGCGCCAGTTGATGGTGGCCGAAGCGCCGCGATTCCTCGCACAGCAGCAGCGCCCTGGCAGCGCTGCCGTGCTGGCCCAGCAGTTCTGCATACGTTTGCGGATGCAGCATGGCGATGGCCAGTTGGCCGATGTTGGCCAGCAAGCCGCAAGTGTACAGCTCTTTGGCCGGTGCCAGTTGCAGCGCTTCGCCCGCCACGCGGGCGGCGCAAGCCATGGCCTGCGAGTGCGACCAGAATCGCTGTTCGTCGAAGTGCGCACACGTGGCCGTTGGCCGGGCCGGGATGGCGAACGCCTGGCGCAGGGCAGGCAGGTCGATGGCGGCCAGCATCGCGGCGTCGATTGCTGCATGCTTGCGCTCGCCCGGTGGCACGGCCGCATTCGCCAGACCGATGACCTTGCCGGTCAGGGCCGGGTCGCAGCCCAGTTGTTCGGCCAGCTCGTCGAACGGCACCTGCTGCTGGAACAAGGTCGCCAGCCAGTGGCGCCGCCAGGCGGGCGAGGGCAGGATGGCGCCGCTGAGCAGGCTCGCCAGATCGAGGTGCGCATTCATGGCCGGCTCCCCATGCCGCTGCAGTCATCCACCTGCGCGGCGCCCGTTTGCAGGGCCGTGACCGCTTGCGACAGGGCATCAAGCGCCATCAGCAGGTCCGCATGCAGGCGGCGCAGCGCGCCGATATCGTTGGAAAAGCCCGCATGCACGGCCTGGCGCGCCAGTGCGTGCAAGGGAAGCAGGCCCATGGCGTAGCTGCTGTCGACAATTTCCTGTGCCAGCACTCTTGCCGGGGCCGGACGTTCGCAGCGCAGCGCATGGGCGATGCCGGCCAGCCGGTCGCGCGTCTCGGCCACGAAGAGGGCCAGAATCTCGCCCTGCAAGCGCCGGTCGTAGCCGAACATGGCGTCCAGGCGGGCCAGCTCGAACGGCGGCGTGTCCAGCGCCTCGGGCTGTGGCGGCGGTGCCGTGTCTGCCGTATCTGCTGTATTGGTCGTCTGGGTAGCCTTGCGCATTTGCAGCTGCTGATGCAGATCGGCAGCTGTCGCGCTGGCGGCCACCCTGCTCTGGCGCCAGTGGGTCCGGCGCCAGAGCAGGGCGGCCAGCAGCAGCAACAGGCCCGCCAGCGCCAGCGCCGGCCGCATCAGCGAGACGTCGTCGCACTGAAGGTAAGGATGGACCGCGAGGAAGGAGTTCATGGCTATGCCTGCATTCAGTGAGAGTGGTTGACAACGGATGTCATGGCGATGCTCCAGGATGACCGATGCAGGTGAGCCTGCATGACGACGGGTTCAGAATTCTTCCCAGTCGCCGCTGGCACCGGCACTGGCCGTGCTGCGGGCCGGGCCGGGGTCGCGCCGGGTGACCAGCTTGAGCGGCGCCGGCTTGCGTGCTGCAGGCTTGGCGGCTGGGGCTTGTCGCACCGGCGTGCTGTGTTGCGCCGCGTTAGCCTGGCCATGCGCCAGCTTGAAGGTGCCGACCACGCTGGCCAGATTGCTCGCCTGCTCCTGCAGCGATTGCGATGCCGCCGCCGCTTCTTCGACCAGGGCCGCATTCTGTTGCGTGACTTCATCCATTTGCGTGATGGCGCGGTTGATTTCGTCGATGCCCGTGCTTTGCTCGGCGCTGGCGGCCGAGATTTCGCTGACGATGTCGGTGACGCTGCGTACCGTATCGACCACTTCCGTCATGGCCGCGCCGGCTTGCTGGACCAGCTTGCCACCTTGTTCCACCTGCTCCACGGAGTCGCTGATGAGTGCCTTGATTTCCTTGGCGGCCGCCGCCGAACGGTGCGCCAGGTTGCGCACTTCGGTGGCCACGACGGCAAAACCGCGTCCTTGTTCGCCCGCCCGCGCCGCTTCCACGGCCGCATTCAGGGCCAGGATGTTGGTCTGGAAGGCGATGCCATCGATAACGCTGATGATGTCGGCGATCTTGTTGGACGAGTTGTCGATCGCTTCCATGGTGCGGATCACGTCGCCCATCACCTCGCCGCCGCGCACCGCCTTGTCCGAGGCGCTGACGGCCATTTGCTTGGCCTGGCGGGCATTGTCCGAGTTTTGCCGTACGGTGGCCGTCAGTTCTTCCATGGCCGAGGCGGTTTCTTCCAGCGAACCGGCTTGCTGCTCCGTGCGTGCCGACAGGTCCAGGTTGCCTGCCGCGATCTCGCTCGAAGCCGTGTTGATGGTCTCCGTGCCGGAACGCACTTCGGAGACGATGCGTACCAGGTTCTCGCTCATCTCGCCCATGGCTGTCATCAACTGACCCACCTCGTCGTTCGATGCGGCCTTGACCTGTACGCTGAGGTCGCCGCTTGCGATGGTGCGGGCCACGCCGATGGCGCTGGTCAGCGAGGCGACGATGCGGCGTGCCAGCAGCAGGCCCATGCCGGCTACGGCAGCATTGATGAACAGGGCCAGGACGATGGAGATCCAGCGTGCGCTGGCGACGGCGGTGGCGGCATCGGCCGCGCCTTTGTTGCCCACGTCCTCATTGTATTTATGGTGGGCGGCGAGGGCGTCGGTCAGTTCCTTGATAATGGGCTGGTTGGCCATCAGCAAGTCACGTGCCGCGTCGAGCTCGCCTTTGCCCGACAATGCCAGCACTTTCTCGCGCACGCTATCGTAGCGGGCCAGCACGGCGCGGTCGGCCGCCAGCAGCGCGCGGTCCTGCTCGTCCGTGAGGTTTTCCTTTTCATACTTGTCCAGCGCCTGGCCGACGGCGACGCGGGCGGCGCGCACCGAGGTTTCCAGCTGGCCGCGCACGGCGGGGTCTTTCGCTGCCAGATGTTGCCACACCTGCGTGCGCATTTGCGCGAAGGATACAAATGCGGTGTTCAGTGTCAGCAGGCTGGGAACGGTGTTGACCGTGGCATAGCCGGCCGCCGTGTACACGCGGTCCATTTGATAGATGCTGAAGCCCGTCAGGGCGGCCAGTCCGAGGACGACGGAGAGTATCAATGCATACAGGCGTTGGGCGATGGTCATGATGTGTGCCGCTCCACGTGAAGGTTGAAAATCGGGAAATTCGGTTGCCAGAGTTCACGTTTTTCATTTTACGGCAAAAATTTGATTTATTCGAGAAATTTGTTATTTATTTGATTTATTTTGTGCTTTTTTTGAAATCACAAGAGGACAGGCGGGCTGGCGGGGATGGCCTGTGATGAAAAGCAACACCACGCGGATATCGCGTTCTGGCGTGTGGCACGCTTTGCCAATTAGTGAAAAAATGGGATTCCTTGATCGCCCTCAAATACGGTGCGCTGGCGCGTGCCGCCGATTGACTCTTGTAAAGGAGCATCATGACTGCCTCTGCCCGGCCTGGACCCTTGCTTGTCATCACCGCAGTCATCTTCATCTTGCTGGGCCTGGCGCTTGCCGGCGGCGGCGCCTGGCTCGTCAGCCTTGGCGGCTCCTGGTATTACGTCGTGGCCGGCATCGGCATGCTGGTCGCCGGTGCGCTGGTGTGGAAGGGGCGGCGCAGCGCCCAGCTGTTCCTTGCGCTGCTGCTGTTCGCCACCCTGATCTGGTCTGTCATCGAAGTGAAGTTCGACTGGTGGCAATTGCTGCCCCGTCTCGATATCTGGTTCGCCGCCGCCGTCTGGCTGCTGCTGCCGTTCGTCGATCGCCGCCTCGCTCCGCCACTGACGGCCGGGGCGAAACCGCGCGACGCCGGCAAGAGCGCGCTGGCCGCCGCCGTGGTGCTGACGGCCGCCGTGGGCGTGTTTTCGCTGTTCCAGGACTATTACACCTTGCACGGCGAAGTGCCGGCCGAGAACATGGCGGCCGCGCCCGCAGGCGATGTTGCACCGGGCGTGGCGCCCAACGACTGGGCCGCATATGGCCGCTCCGGCTATGGAGACCGCTACGCGCCGGCCGCGCAGATCACGCCGGCCAACGCTGCGCAGCTGAAACAGGCGTGGGTCTACCACACGGGCGACTTCAAGGGGCCGAACGACCCGGGCGAGATCGCCAACGAAGTCACGCCCCTGAAAGTGAACGGCATGCTGTACCTGTGCACGCCGCATAACATCGTCATCGCGCTGGACCCGGACACGGGCAAGGAAATCTGGCGCCACGATCCGAAGATCAACCGCGATGCGTCCAGCTACCAGCACATGATTTGCCGCGGCGTGGCCTACTGGGATGTCAACGCGGGCCGCGCCAAGGGCGACCCGGCGCCCGAAGCTGCCAGCATGGAATGCCCGCGCCGCATCTTCGCGCCCACCATGGATGCGACCCTGATCGCCGTGAATGCAGATACGGGTGCAGCGTGCAAAAGCTTCGGCGAAAATGGCGTGATTGGCCTGTACCATGGCATGGGCATGAAGAAGCGGGGCTTTTTGATGCCCACGTCGCCGCCGGCCGTGGCGCAGAACGTGGTGGTGATGGCCGCCAGCGTGACCGATAATTTTTCCACGGAAGAACCCTCTGGCGTGATCCGCGGTTACGATCCCGTTACCGGCAAACTGATGTGGAACTGGGATGCCTCGAACCCGGACGACACGGCGCCCATTGCCGAGGGAAAAACCTACACCAACAATTCGCCCAATTCCTGGGGCGTCTCCAGCGTGGATGAAAAGCTGGGCATGGTGTACATCCCGATGGGCAATGAAACGCCGGACACGTGGGGTGGCAAGCGCAATCCGAACGGCGAGAAATACAATAGCGCCATCGTCGCGCTGGATCTTGTCACCGGGAAAGTACGCTGGGTGTACCAGACCGTGCACCACGATATCTGGGACATGGATATCGGCGGCCAGCCCACCCTGGTCGATATCGACACGCCAAAAGGTAAAGTTCCATCGGTCGTGGCCACCACCAAGCGGGGCGACATCTATGTGATCGACCGGCGCGATGGCAGCCTGGTCGTGCCGGCGCCGGAAAAACCCGTGCCGACGGCCAACGCGGCCCCTGGCGACAAGCTGTCGCCCACGCAGCCGTTTTCGGCCCTCACTTTCCTGCCCGAGAAACACATCAGCGAAACGGATATGTGGGGCACGACGCCGTTCGACCAGCTTGCCTGCCGCATCATCTTCCGCCAGCACCGTTATGAGGGGCCGTTCACGCCGCAAACGGTGGCCGAAGGCAAGATCAAGGGCGCCATCATCTCACCGGGTCCCCTGGGCATCTTCGAGTGGGGCGGGGCGGCCGTCGATCCCGTGCGTCAGTTGCTGCTGGTGAACCCCGACTACATGGGCTTCCTGGAACGCCTGGTGCCGCGCGCGCAAGCCAACGCGAAGGGTGGCACGGGTTCGGAAATGGGCTTGCAGCCGCAGACGGGCGTGCCGTTTGCTGTGGAAATCAAGCCCTTCCTGTCGCCGCTGGGCTTCCCATGCCAGGCGCCGCCCTGGGGCTACATCGCCGCCGTCGACTTGCGTACCATGAAAAAAGTGTGGATGCACAAGAACGGCACCACGCGCGACAGCGCCCCCGTACCCATCGCCTTGCCGCTGGGCGTACCCAGCCTGGGCGGCATGAGCACGACAGGCGGCGGCGTGGCTTTCCTCAGCAGCACGCTCGACTACTACATCCGCGGTTACGACGTGCGCAACGGAAAAACCGTCTGGAAAGCCCGCCTGCCAGCCGGCGGCCAGGCCACGCCGATGAGTTATATCTCCGACAAGACGGGCAAGCAGTATGTGGTGGTGATGGCCGGCGGCCACGGTTCGCTGGGAACAAAGATGGGCGATAGTTTGGTGGCGTTTGCCTTGCCGGATGAGGCTGTGGAGAAGAAAAAATAGAAAGCGGAGGGCAAGCACCTGGGAAGAGCTGGGGTCAGTCGCTTCGCGATCGGAATGCGCCCCATTGGTACGCATTCCCCCGACGGGTCTGACCCCAGATTTTATTGCGCCGCCAATCCCAGCTTCAAGCCCACCAGCTTGCCCGGAGCGGCCTCGGTTTTTTCCGGCGCACCCGCGCTGACCCTGGTCGCCGGCGTGCCGTCCTGCTGCAGGGCCGCCAGAATCGCTGCGCTGCGCTGGGCGCCCAGTTTATTCAAGGCATCGGTAGGCAGGGGCTGTTTGGCTTCCAGCTGCTCGCGCAAGCCATTATAGAAGGCGCCCGTGTCGGCCACTTGCGGTTCGCCTTCGATCAGCTTGCCCAGGCGCTGCAGGACGGGGATTTTTGCCGGAGCCGCAGTGGACGCCGCTGCCGCTGCCGCTGCCGCTGCCGTGGCTGGTACGGCCGACTCCGCCGCCTTTTTCTGCTTGTCCAGCTCGGCCTTGCCGAAGCGCTCGCTGTACAGCTCGCGCAGGGCGCCCCGTATCTTGCGTTCGCCCAGGTTCAGCGGACCCGGTTCTTCGCCCGCTTCGAGCTTGATGCCGGCCTTGGCGGCGACGGCGCGGCGCACGGCCTGGGCGCGCAGGGCGGCCCCGTCCGTGTCGCTGTACTGGCCCGGCACGGCCAGTTTCAGCTGTTCGCGCTTGGCGAGGATTTGCGCCACCTGCTTGAGCTTTTCCCGTTCGGGTGGCAGCAGCACGGCGCTGCCCGCATCGAAGTCGATGGATTCGAGCTTGTCGGCGCTGATGCCCAGCAAGTTGCCCAGCGCGCGGAACGGCGCCGTGACGATTTTCGTCAGCACATTGCCCACGGCTTTCCAGATCAGGGCGCCATAGCTGAATTGCGGGTCGTTCATGTCGCCCGAAACGGGCAAACCGAGGTCGATGCGCCCATCGCTATCCTTGAGGATGGCCAGCGCCAGTTCCAACGGCAGTTTCAAGGCGTCCGGACTGTCGATGCGTTCACCCAGTGTCAGCTTGTCGAGCACGATCTGGTTGGTGCCGTCGAGCTGGCGGTTGCGCACCTTGTATTGCAAGTCCAGCGAAATCTTGCCTTCCGCCACTTTGTAGCCGGCGAACTTCATCGTGTACGGCGAGGCGGAGACCATGTCGACGTTCTTGAAGACCACGTTCAAGTCCGTGTTGTCGGTGGGCGCGAACGGGTTCAGCTGGCCACGCACGCGGGCCAGGCCGAATTCGTCGATGCGGCCGTCCAGTTCGATCTGGCTGCGCGCATCGCGCTTGGTCGACAGGCCCGTGACGACGCCATTGAGTTCATAAATCTTGGCGGCGAACTGGGGCCGCAAGCTCAGGTCGGCAAAGTCCAGCTTGGCGTTTTGCAGGCGCACGCGGCGCACGCGCACGGGGAAGGCGGCGTCGGCTGCCGGCGTGGCGGCGGCAACGGGAGCCACAGCGGGCGCGGTGACTGGCTCGGGCGCCTTCACCAGCAAGCGCTGTGCATTCAGGCTGCGGTCGTTTTCGATGATCAGCTGGGCGTTCGGTTCGACCACGCGCAGTTCGGGGATGTCGACAAAGTCGGGACCCACGCTGGCCGTCAGCTTGTCGGCGCGCACGCTTTTCCACGAGGCAAAACGCTTGCCATCCGTTTCATTGAGCACCAGGCCGGCAATATCCACGCCGCCCTCATAACGGACCTTGGGCGCTTTCGGCGCGCCGCCGCCCGTCGTCAGGCGGCCGCTGCCGGAGAGGGTGCCGCCCGCCAGCTTCAGTTTTACATGCTGAGCCAGCAAGGGTTGCACAGGGGCCAGGGTCAGTTGTTTCAAATTTAATTGCGCATCGACGGCGCCCGTGCCCGGCACGAACTTGCCCTTGGCCGTCAGCAAGCCGCCTTCGCGCAAGCCCACGCCCAGCTCGAACGGCAGCGCCTGTTTCATGTCGTTGCTGACGTTTTGCAAGGAGAGGCGTGCATCCTGCAAGTTGCCCTTGATGCCAGTGCCCGCATCGTCGAAACGGGCGCCGAACTTGCTCAGCTCTACCTTCTCCACCTTGGTGGACCACGGTGCGGATGGTTCATCCTTGCCCGCGTCGGCTTTGCTGGCGGCAAATACGGGCAGCTTTTGCGCAATCGCAAACTCTCCCTGGCGGTTGCGCGCCAGGTCGATCTGCGCGCCGCTGGCCGTCACGGCGCCCAGGTGCACGGTATGCGCGGCCAGGTCGATCTTGCCATCCGTAAAACCCAATTGGGCCAGCTTGAACGGCGTTTGCGCACCCCGTTGCATGGCCAGATCGGCCAGGGCAAAGCTGGCGCCGTCGATGACGATGGCCGTGCCGGCCTGGGCTTGCTGCAAGCCCAGTTGCAGCTGCAGTTGCAACTGTTTCGCGCTCAATTGCAGGGCCGGTGAGACGGTTTCATCGATGGCGGACACGTCCACGTTGGCCAGGGCCACTTGCTTCAAGTCCACTTTCCACTTGCCCGGCTTGGCTGGCGCGGCGGAGGCTGCCGGTGCCGGGTTGCCGGGCAGCATCAGGTTCGCCACGTCGATCTCGCCCTTGCTGTCGCGCCGCACGGCCACCTTGCCGCCGTACAGATTGATCTTGTCGACCGTAACGTTCTGGCGCGCCAGGTCGGCGTTCACGCCGGCGATGCCCAAGGAATCCAGCGAGGTGAATGGCTCTCCTTTGCCCTTTACATCGCCTTGCACCAGCGCCAGATCGCGCAAGGCCAGGCCCGCGCCTTTGACTGTGGCTTGCAGCGTGCCGTCGGCATAAGAAAAGGCGTAGGGCAGGCGCGCGGACAGCTTGCCGCTGGTCACTTGCGCGCGCGTATAGGCTTTCAAATACGCAGCCAGGCCGGGCAGGGAAGCGTCGTTCAGGATCAGTTCGCCTTCGCCACGAATCGGGCTGAGCGAGGCCGTGCCGCGCCAGTGCAGCTTGCCGCCGCGCGCCGCGTCGGCGCTGAGGCTGTAGCTGCCGTTGGCGTCGGGCAGGGTGGAGATATTGTCGAGCGTAAAGTTGATCGGCGTGAAGTTGTCCGCATATCCCGCCTTCTGGTCTTGCCAGTCCACTTTGCCTTGTTCCAGCGCAAAGTGGGCGATGACGAGGCGCGGCATGCCGCCGTCGCTTTTTTCAGGATGGTTGCGTTGCCAGGTGGCCAGCACTTCCGCCAGATTGAACTTGCCGTCCGGCGTGATGGTCAAATGCGTCTGCGGCGCCGTGATGCGGATTTCCGCCAGGCTCCAGGCGCGGCGCACGATGGATTTCCATTCCAGCTGCACGGCCAGGGCGCCGATGGACAGCAGCGGCGCGCCGTTCTTGCCATTCGCGCTGGCCGCTTCGGTAAAGGCGATCTGGTCCGCTTCCAGGCGCAGGGTAAACGGGTTGAAGCGCACGGAGGCTATGCTGGCCTGGCGCGCGAGTTCTTTTTCTGCAAATTTGGGTAGCTGATTTTTGACGACGTAGGGCACCAGCCAGAAGCCGGCCGCGCTGTAGGCGGCCAGGGCGCAGCCTGTGCCAAGGGCCCAGCGCTGCCAGCGTTTCCAGCGAAATGTTTTCGTCTGCACGCTTTTGTTGTCGATTGTGTTCACGAACTTACCTTTTGATCTTGTTGAACGGCACACCTGAGCGCCGTGACTGCCAGTATGCCTCTTTGCGGCCTCGTCTGCAAAATCCAAACGTGTTCATGTGATAACAGAAGCCATGGACACCGTGTTTCTTCTGTAAAACTCACACAAACTCACTCTTTCTTGATAATGATTCTCATTACCGGTATCATGGCGGCTAACCGTTAGTTTCCATTTGTATATATTTTTTCATTGAAAGCCCGATGTCATGCCAGTCGTCTCACCCCGCACCCGCTTGCTTCCAGTCGCCGCCGCCCTGTCGCTGGCCTTCGCTTCCCACGCGGCCAACGCTGCCAGCGGCCAGGACGACCTGACGGCTGGCGATGCGAAAGTCATGCAAGCCGTGCAGGTGACGGGGGCGCGTGCGCAAGGGCTGGTGCCGCTCACCACGGAGGCGGGCAGTTTTCGCGGCGCCAGCATCATGGACGTGCCCTCGACCGTCAACGTGATCACGCGTGAATTGCTGGAACAGCAAGCCGTCTCCGGCCTGTACGATGCCGTGCGCAATACGGCCGGCGTGACGCGCCAGCAAAATGGCGGCGAGACCTGGGATCAATTGGTGATACGTGGCATCGCCGTGGAAAACCGCACGAATTACCGTCTCAACGGCTCGATGCCCATCATGAACTTCTCGCAAGTACCCATGGAAAACAAGGAAAGGGTGGAAGTGCTGAAGGGCGCCTCGGCCCTGTACTACGGTTTTACGTCGCCGGCCGGCGTGGTCAACTTCGTCACCAAGAGGGCCGGCAGCCAGCCCATCACCAGCATGGGCCTGGTTCTGGACGACCGTGGCAGTGCCGTGGCAAATATCGACGTGGGCCGCCGCTTCGGCGCGCAGCAGGAATTCGGCGTGCGCATCAATGCGGCCGGTGGGACGCTGGGTTCCTGGCTGGACCATGTCGGCAACGGCAACCGCCGTTTTCTTGCCACGGCGCTCGATTGGAGAGTGACGAACAAACTGCTGCTGAAGGCGGACCTGGAATACGAGCGCCGCAAGGTGACGGAGCAGGCGGGCGTGGCCTTGCCCACGGCCGTGAAAGGGGTGATCAGCTTGCCGCGCGCCGTCGATCCGCGCCAGTTGATCGGCCCCGACTGGTCGGCTTTCGAGGCGCAAACGAAGAATGCGCAATTGCGCGCCGATTATGCCATCACGGACGGCTGGGCCTTGACGGTGGAGGCGGGTCATTCGGAAACGGCGCGCGACCGCCGCCTGGCGATCTTCCGCTTGAACAACGCGGCCGCGCTGGCCACGGGGGCGGGCCGCATCACGGGCAATATCCAGCACAGCGTGACGGCGTCGGACTTGCTGCGCTTTGAACTGGCCGGCAATTTTCATACGGGTTTTATTGCCCACGAGCTGACCCTGGGCGCTTCGCGCACGGACAAGTCGCAAGATCCGATTTATCAGAGCAATTACACGATTGCGTCGCAAAACCTGTACAACCCCGTGCCCGTGACGAATGTCGTGTTCGGTCCCAAGCCGGTTTCGCCCACGACGGCCGCGCTCGACACGCGCGACACGGGCTTGTACGCGCTCGACCGCATGGTCTTCAGCCCGCAATGGCAAAGCATCATCGGCGTGCGCCGCAGCAGTTACCAGAGCGACCAGGGCGCCAGCCATTACGACGTCAGCAAGACCACGCCGATGGCCTCGCTGATCTACAAGGCCACGCCCCAGCTGTCGTTCTACGCCTCCACGGCGCGCGGGCTGGAAGAGGGTGAAACGGGGCCGACGGGGACCGTGAACCAGGGCGTCAAGATGGCGCCTGGCGTGAGCAAACAGAAAGAATTGGGCGCGCGCTGGCTGACGCCGGGCGGCACCCTGGTCTCCGCCGCGCTGTTCGACATCACGCGCCCCGGCTACTACACGAATGCCAGCAATGTGTTCACGTCGGATGGCGAACAGCGCTACCGTGGGCTGGAAGTCTCGACGCAAGGTAAGCTGACGCGCCAGCTGTCGTGGCAGACGTCGGCGCAGTTGCTCGACCCCAAGTTTGCCAACATCAACGCCGACTACAACGGCAAGGCGCCGGAAAACGCGTCGAAACGCACGGCCAGCGCCTTTCTCGCCTACGCGTTCGACGCCGTACCGGGCCTGTCCGTCAACGGCGGCGCGTATTATTACAGCGCCCGTCCGGTCAACGACCTGAACCAGGCCTTCCTCGGCGGCGTGAGCCTGTTCAGCGCGGGCGCCCGTTACGCCAGCGCGGTGATGCAGAAATCCGTCGTGTGGCAGCTGAACGTGGAAAACCTTGCCGACAAGCGCTACTGGGCCGGCGCTGGCACGCGCCTGGCATCCGGTGCGCCGCGCGCCATTAAGCTGTCGATGAAGGTGGATTTGTAAGGACGGCTTGACCTGCGCCCTGTGCACAGGGTGCTTGCCCTGATACAATGTTGCCATGTTCATCAGCAAAGGCAAGGCCGGCATCGTCCTGTGGATCGCGTGTATCGCCATCTTCCTGGCCACGCTCGCCCCTACAGTGTCGCGCGCGCTGACGGTCGCCAGCGGCCTGGCCGTGCCCAGCCTGGAAATCTGTTCGGTGGCGGGCGGCATGAATATGTCTCCCGCAACATTGTCCAACGACGCGTCCGATAGTTCCAAGAGCGGCATGCGCATGGCCGACTGCCCTTGCTGCAGCATGCATGCTGACACCTTGTCGCTTCCGCCTACCTCCCTCGTGCTTGCTTCCGGTGAACTGATCACGGGCTTGCTGCCCGAGCTGTTCTACCAATCCGCCACGCCGCTATTCGCCTGGACGCCCGTCCAGCCCCGCGGCCCGCCTGCCGCTTTCTGATCTGTCCCTTTCCTGAACTGCCTTGCGCCGTGCGTGTCGTGTGCTTGCGCCTGTTCGTTTTACCTATACAGAATCTGAAAGCAGCACCATGAAACATTTACCGTTATTGATTTCCCTCGCCATCGCCATGCCCGCCGTGGCGCAGTCGCGCGCTGAAGATGTTTTGCCCGAGATGAAAGTCATTGTGACAGCCATCGGTGACGGCTACCGTCCCGCCGCCGACACGGCCTTAATGCTGTCGAGCACGCCCGGTTACAGCGTGGCGGCCGGCGGCGGCGTGTCCGGCTTGCCAGTGGTGAATGGCTTTGCGGATGACCGCATCAAGATTCGCATCGATGGCATGGAACTGACGTCGGCTTGCGCCAATCATATGAATGCGCCGCTGTCCTACATTGATCCGCAACAAGTGCAGCGCATTCGCCTGATCGCCGGCATCACACCCGTCAGCGCGGGCGGCGACAGCATAGGCGGCACCATCGAGGTGCAGTCGAACGCGCCCGTGTTCGCCCAGCCTGGCGCAGGGCTGCTGACGCAAGGCAGCTTTGCCGTCTCGGGGCGCAGCGTCAACAACAGCGTGGCGACCAGCGTGAACGCCTCGGCCGCCAGCGACAGCCTGAGCGTCGGCTACAGCGGCGCCTATACGCGCGGCCACAGCTATGACGATGGTCACGGCAACAAGGTGCTGGGCAGCATGTTCGAGAGCATCAACCAGGCCATCGTGCTGGCGGCGAAAGGCCAGGGCCAGCAGCTGACACTGCGCGCTGGCGTGCAGCACATTCCGTACCAGGGTTTTCCGAACCAGTACATGGACATGACGGACAACCACGGCCAGTTCGCCAATCTCGCTTATAAAGGCGAGTTCGCCTGGGGCGTGCTCGACGCGCGCGCCTACTGGCAGCAGACTGACCACGAAATGGGCTTTTTCTCTCCCGAGCGCACGGGCACGATGCCGATGATTACGCACGGGCGCAACACGGGCTATGCGCTGATGGCCAGCCTGCCGATGGCTGCGGGCGAGTTGCGCCTGGGCCAGGAGTGGCACGGTTTCCGCCTCGACGACTATTGGCCTGCCGTGCCCGGTTCCATGATGATGGGCCCGCGTACCTACCTGAACATCAACGACGGCAAGCGCGACCGCACCGTGCTGTTCGGCGAGCTGGAAACGCGGCACGATGCGCGCTGGACGAGCGTGCTGGGCTTGCGCGGCGAATCCGTGCGCATGGATGCGGGCGACGTGCAATCGTACGGCACCAACATGATGAACATGCCGGACCTGATGGCCGCCAGGGCCTTCAATGCGCGCAGCCGCAGCCAGCGCGACACGAATATCGATGCCTCGGCGCAAGCCACCTTCACGCCGGACCTTGCCAGCAGCTATGAATTCGCGCTGGCGCGCAAGGTGCGCTCGCCCAATCTGTACGAGCGTTATTCGTGGGGCTGCGGCTCGATGGCCATGACCATGACCAACTGGTTTGGCGATGGCAACGGCTATGTGGGCAATATCGACCTGAAACCCGAGACGGCTTACACGGCCGCGTTCACGGCAGACTGGCATGGCGGCGGCGAGGAGGGCTGGTTCCTGCGCGTCAATCCCTACTACAGCAAGGTCGACAATTACATCGACGTCGACGTGCTGGCATCCTTCCACCCGTACATGAAAATGGGCGCGAATGGTAACTTGCTGCGCTTTGCCAACCACGACGCCAAGCTGTACGGCGCCAACGTGGCGTGGCAGTTGCCGCTGGCCAGCAGCGCGCGCTGGGGCCGCTTCATGGCGACGGGCAATGCCGCTTACACGCGGGGCAAGCGCAGCGATGGTGGCGATCTGTACCGCATGATGCCGTTCAACGCCTTGCTGGCCGTCGAGCACAAGCTGGGCGCCTGGAGCAGCCGCATCGAAACGAAGATCGTTGCCCGCAAGGACAAGGTCGATGCGCGCCGCTTCGAACCGGAAACGGGCGGCCATGCCCTCGTCAACCTGCGCAGCAGCGTGGCATTGAGCAAGATGGCCAGCCTGAGCGCCGGCGTGAGCAACCTGTTCAACCGCGCGTATGCGGACCCGCTCGGTGGCGTGTATTTGTCGGGCTTGAAGGCGAACGGCGGGGCGCTGCAAGCCTTGCCGGCCGAGGGCCGGTCGATTGATCTGGGGTTGCAGCTGAAGTTCTAAGGTCGATAATCCGCACTAGCGCCTTCCTGCTACCGGGGGGAAGGCGTCTGCGGGAGGCATCGCAGGATGCTAGTCAGGTGCTTGTGACAATGTGCGCATGTTTCTTTTCGGTAATTTGGTATTCTCCGTGGCGTCCTGGTTCCGGTATTTGCCGCACAAGCGTACGATAGCGAGGCTTGTTGCTATCGGTGGATAGGATGCTGGCTTACAAAAAGGGTGTACATGATCGCGTTTAAAGATTTCCGTTCTACTACTTCGGGCAGTCCTCTTTCCGATGGCATCGACAGATCGCTGGTATTGGCAAATGAATGGCTGGAAAAAACGGGTGTCCGTCCAGTCAGCATCGAAACCATCACGGAAACCAGGGGCGTGGTGACGATAATCCAGGTTGAGCGGGGTCTGCGGGTGTGGTATGAAGTGGCTTCTTTTCCCTTGAAACCCTGACCTGTTCAATCAGGCTATGTCACCGTCAGGTGTGGGAACGCTTCCAGCGTTGCCTGCAATAATGTTTCTGGAGCGCGGGTGTGCCCGGCGTCGACTACCCAGCTCCTGCCCAGGTAATCCGGCACAAAGCCATCAATTCCCGCCTCCGCTCTTTTTTCGCCGTGACCCCGTCAGGACGCGCAGCGCGGTGGCAATCGGCACCTTGTTCTTGGCGAGGTAGGCGGCGGCCGTGGCGGTATCGAGCATTTCCTGGAAGATAATGCCGACCTCGACCTTTTGGGCCGTCAAATCGTCCTGCCTTGCGCAGTCGAGGATGTCCATATTCGTAGCAGTGGCTTTGTCATTCTTGGAGCGCATTTTTGCCTCAGTAGAAAAGAGAAAAATGTCTCCTTTTTTGCCTTTAAAATAACTTATTTTTATGCCTTTGTGGAAATTTTTCTTTAATCGATAGTGCATTCAAGAATCAAATTTAGCTATCGTCAGGGATCTGCTGCAGGTTTGGATATTACTTACCGGAACATTTGACTGCATAGTCGGGACTGCACACATACTGCGGATACCTGATAGGCCCGTGTGCATTGGTATTGAGCCACGCTCGGAATCTCAACTTTTTGAAGCCCAAAAATTATGACAAGTAATGCCAAGCTGGCAGTCTTGATCGATGCGGATAATGCCCAGGCGTCGATTATCAAGGAATTGCTGACGGAGGTATCGACCTTTGGTACCGCATCGGTGAAGCGTGCCTATGGAGACTGGACTACGCCCAATTTGAAAGGCTGGAAAGAAATCCTGCATTTGATGGCCATTCAGCCGATCCAGCAATTCAGCTATACGACAGGGAAAAATTCAACCGATTCATCGTTGATCATCGACGCCATGGATTTGCTGCACTCTGAAAAGCTGGACGGCTTTTGCCTGGTATCGTCTGACAGTGATTTCACGCGCCTTGCAACACGGATTCGCGAATCAGGGCTCGCCGTGTACGGCTTTGGTGAAAGAAAGACGCCGCCGGCCTTCGTTGCCGCCTGCGACAAGTTTGTGTATACGGAGATTTTGCGGCCGGTAACACCGCCTCCATTGGCGGGAAAACAACAAAAAACGTTACATGCGCTGGCACCGGTCTCCCTCGACGTGGATACGCAGGTAGTGCTGCGCAAGGCCATCATCGCCGCAGCGCGCGATGACGGTTTTGCCTCTTTGAGCAGCGTCGGCAGTCTGATCGTGAAGAATAACCCGGCCTTCGATCCGCGCCACTATGGATGCCAGAAATTGAGCGAACTGGTGCGTCGTCTTCCTTTCGTTGAAATAAAGGAAGTTCAAAGCGAAAAGAATCCCGCCATGCATCTGTACATAAAATTGAAATAGGGAAGCATCCGGGCCATCATGACACATGATCTTCCGTCACCCATTGCCTGATCAACCATCCTTTGCCAGCGGCGCCCGGATGCGGTCTAATCATGGCTTGTTCCTTTACGAGGTTGCCATGCTGCCCACTCCCGCCATCGCCGCATTGTGCGAAAAATTTCCCCTGATTCCTGAACTGATGGCCTTGCAGCCCTTGAGCTGGTTCAATCCCCGCATCGCGCCGGCGGCCGAGGCCTTGAACGACGTGGGCTTGACGGCGGCCGACGTGGCGGATGCCAGCGCGCGCCTGGCGCGCTTCGCGCCCTACCTGGCCAGGGCGTTTCCGGAAACGCAGGCCAGCGGCGGCATCATCGAGTCGCCCGTCGTGCCGCTGCCGGCCATGCAGGCGGCGCTGGGTTTTGCCTCAGGCATGACGAGCGGTCAGCTGTGGCTTAAGCAGGATAGCCATTTGCCCATTTCCGGCTCGATCAAGGCGCGCGGCGGCATCTATGAAGTGCTGAAACATGCGGAAATGCTGGCGCTGGACGCCGGTTTGCTGAAGCAGGGCGACGATTACAGCCTGCTGGCCAGCGACGCCGTGCGGGCGTTTTTCGGCCAGTATGCGATCGCCGTCGGCTCCACGGGCAATTTGGGCTTGTCGATCGGCATCATGAGTGCGCGCCTGGGCTTTCGCGCCACCGTGCACATGTCGGCTGATGCGCGGCAATGGAAGAAGGATAAATTGCGCAGCCACGGCGTCACGGTGGTCGAGTACGCCACCGACTACAGCGTGGCCGTGGAAGCGGGGCGCAGGCAGGCGGAGAATGATCCGACTTGCCACTTCGTCGACGATGAAAACTCGCACGATCTGTTTCTCGGTTACGCGGTGGCTGGCCAGCGTCTGAAAGCGCAGTTTGACGCTGCCGGCGTCGCGGTCGATGCGCAGCACCCGCTGTTCGTATACCTGCCGTGCGGCGTGGGCGGCGGCCCCGGCGGCGTGGCATTCGGCTTGAAACTGGCCTTTGGCGATGCTGTTCACTGCGTGTTCGTCGAGCCGACGCACTCGCCGTGCATGCTGCTGGGCGTGCACACGGGCTTGCATGAAGGCATCAGCGTGCAGGAGATCGGCATCGATAACCTCACGGCGGCTGATGGCCTGGCCGTGGGCCGCCCGTCCGGCTTTGTCGGGCGCGCCATGCAGCGGCTGATCGACGGCTACGCCACCGTCACGGATGAAGAACTGTACCGCTTGCTGGCGCTGCTTGAGCAAACGCAAGGCTTGCGCCTGGAACCGTCCGCCGTGGCCGGTTTCGCGGGCATCCAGCACGTGCTGGCCGCGCCGCAATATCAGCAGCACCTGGAAGCGGCCACGCACCTGGTGTGGGGCACGGGCGGCAGCATGGTGCCGGAGCAAGAAATGGCCGCCTACGTGGCGCGTGGCCGCGCACTGCTGAAGGCCGGAGCCGATTGATGCCGGCCGGCGTGGCGCTCAAAGGTACGCTGACGGCCAGCCAGTTCGCCAACCTGCACACGTTTCTCGTGGCGGCGCGCCATGCCAGCTTTGCGCTGGCCGCGCAGGAACTGGCACTTACGCCCAGCGCCGTCAGCCACCGCATCGCGCGGCTGGAAAGCAGTCTGAACCTGCGCCTGTTCGAACGATTGACGCGGCAAGTCAAGCTGACGGCGGATGGCGAACGCATCTTCGCCGCCCTGCAAATCGGCTGGGACGGCTTGCAGGCGGCGCTGGCCGGCGGCGATGCGCTCACTGGCCGCATCACCGTGCATGCGCGTCCCTCGGTGGCCCAGTGCTGGCTGGTGCCGCGCCTGGCAGGGTTCGCTGCGCAATATCCGGAGGTGTCGATCGATTTGCGCGTGGGTAATGAAAGCGTGGACTTTCGCGCCGGCCAGGTGGACCTGGCCTTGCACTATGGCGACGGCCACTTTCCCGGCCTGGCATCGCGCAAGCTGATGGATGAACGGCTGGCGCCCGTATGCAGTCCCGCGTATGCACGCGAGCACCGCTTGCAAGATGCGCCGCAACACCTGGCCAGCGCGACGCTGTTGCACGACACCCTGGCCTGGCCAGCCTGCGCGCCCGATGCCGAATGGCGCTTGTGGCTGGACGGGCAGGCGCCCGAGGTGAACTTGCCCACGCGCAGCCTGCGCTTCGACCGCGCCGACCTGTGCGCGCAGGCGGCTATCCACCACGCGGGCGTGGCCATGGGCCGGCGCCAGCTGGTGCAGCCGTGGGTCGACAGCGGCCAGCTGGTCCTGCCGTTTGGCGGTTTCGACTTGCCCAGCCCGCAGGCGTATTACCTCGTGCATGCCGCGCGGACACTGTCAGCGAGAGTCCAGGCGTTGCTGGACTGGCTGCTGGGGCAGGCAATTTGATACACTGCGCCCCTTGTTCAAGAACGCGCACGAAGGAAGCACCATGCACGCAACATCCCCATTGACCTTCACCGCGCCGCAGGAATTGCGCACGTACGCGCTCGCCTGCCTGCTCGAACCGGACCCGGCCACCAAGGTGGCGATGGTGGCGGCCATGGCCGAAGCGCCGCTGGCGCTCGATGCGCATGCGCCGCTGGCGCCCACCGGCGCCGTGCCGGGCCGTCCAGAACGCCCGGAACTGGTGCCGCCGCGCCTGGTGGGACGGCGTTCGATGATCACGCCGGAAGGGCGCGCCATGCTGGTGCATGCGCTCGCGCATATCGAGTTCAATGCGATGAACCTGGCGCTGGACGCCCTGTGGCGCTTTCCGGATTTACCTACCGAGTACTACACGGACTGGCTGCGCGTGGCGAAGGAGGAAGCCACGCACTTCGCCATGCTGCAGGCGCACCTGCAAGTGCTGGGCCACACGTATGGTGACTTTCCCGGCCACGACAGCCTGTGGGAAATGGTCGACAAGACGCGCGGCGACGTGCTGGCGCGCATGGCGCTGGTGCCGCGCACCCTGGAAGCGCGGGGCCTGGACGCGATTCCGCCGCTGCGCGCCAAGCTGGCGCAGGCGGGCGACCTGGCCGCCGCCGCCATCCTCGACATCATCCTGCGCGATGAAGTGGGGCACGTCGAGATCGGCAACCGCTGGTACGGCTATCTGTGCGACCAGCGCGGCCTGGAATTGCGCGCCACGTATGCCGAACTGGCGCTGCGCTACGAAGCGCCCACCCTGCGCGGCCCGTTCAACCTGGAAGCGCGGCGCCGGGCCGGGTTTTCCGAGCTGGAACTGGCCGATTTGCCCGCCTGAATCTGTCGCGGGGTCACGGATGAGCCGTCAGGCTGATATGCCAGTGGCTCAGGTGTCCCGCTTCGATATGCACTTTGATTGGCTTGCTCCAGGCCCCCGCGCCCGGGATCTTGTCGGCCGGCGCGGCGGAAAAACGTCCGTCGACGAGCGCCAGCTTGACGAAGCTGGGGCCGATGTAGATGACGCGCGTGCTGGCCGGCGCCGCTTCCAGGGCCAGCATGGCCCGGTTCGCCGCGATCCACGCCTGCAGGGCCGCCAGTTTCGGCTTTTGCGCGGGGTTGGCCACCACTTCCGCCTTCGCGTCGAGGATCAACTGGTGGATGGCCGCGCCATTGTTCTGCCCGCCCAGCGCATCCGTGTAGCCGCCCGCACCGTCCGCGTAGCGCAAGTCGATCTGCTGGCCGTCGCTGTGGCCGCGGTGGCCGAGGATGGAATCACCCGCCGCCGTCTGCGTCACGTGCTGGCCGCTGATGTCGTCGAAGCGGTAGGCCTTGCCCGCCAGCCAGGCGATGGCCAGACGCGTGGCCCATGAATCGCCACCCGCATCGCGCGTGCCGTAGCGCCGCGCCGCCAGCGCCGCCTCGTTGTTGGCCAGGTACAGGGGGATGTAGGCCGTGTCGCCCTTGAATTCCACTTGCCCCCCTTCGGCCGGGTCGGAGCTTGCGTCCGTATTGTCGACTTTGCCCTTCAAGCGCAAGGTGACGACGGCCTTCTTGTCGAGTTTTGCGCCGGCAAAGGCGGGTAGCACCAGGCTGGGGAATGTCACCTTGCCCGCGCTCTTGGTATTGGTCTGGGACAATAAATTCTCCGTGCTGAAGGCGGGATCGCCGCCGCCGGACGAAATGCCGATATTGACTTCCGTAATCGTCGCGGCCGCCGGCGTGTAGTGCAATTCCAGCGGCAAGGTGTGTGTGGCCGTGGCCGCGCCTTGCGACACGGATACATACGGCCCCGGCAGATTGCCCGTCAGCTTGATCGGCTGCAGCACGGGATGGGTGGCCTTGTTCGGCGAGCTGAACTTCGCCTGCGTCACCTTCAAACCCTTGCACACGAGACTCAGTTCCACCGTCGTCACGGTGGTCAGGGCGCTGTCGCCGATATTCGTGGCGCTGACATTGCCGCCCAGGCTCAACGCCCCATCCCTGGTTTGCTTGCTGACATCGACGCATTCCGTCCTGACGATGCTGCCCTGCGTGTAGTGGGTCTGGTTGACGGCGCCCGTGGCGGCCAGGTTGACCCCGGGCAGCCCCGTCACGGCGTACGACCAGGTATCGTTGTACTGGCTTTGCGCCGTCGTGTAGACGGGGTACTCGGCCGTGCTGACGGTGATTTTCACGCCCACGTTTTTCGTGCCCTTGGGCACCGTGAAGGCAACGGGCGAGGTGATGGTCTGGTTTTGCGCGGCCGCCGTAGCTGTAAACGTCTTGCTGCCCTCGTCATCCTGCGGCGTGACGTCGACCGCGGCACGGGGGCTGGCGGACACTGCGCGCGCTGGCGGCGCGGCGCCATCCTGCGTGACCGTGCCCGCCACATAGCTCTGCGCCGTGGTGCGCTGGGCCAGGCCGGGCGCGTATGGATACACGATGCCGACGCTGACTGTGCTGCTGTTGTCGAAGACGACGGCGCTGACGCTGACCACGTTCGGGTGGACCAGGTCGTTCAAGGTCAGCTGGTAAGTGTCGGGCAGCACGCCGTCGAAGTGGAAGGCGCCTGTGGCGTCGACCACGGCTACCTGGCGCTGGTGGTTGTTGTAGCCAGCCAGTAACATCTTCTTGCCGGCCAGCCCAGTGGCATTGCCGCCTGCCGGTGTGCGCAGCTGGCCTTGCAGCACGATGCCAGACTTGACGGCGATCAAGGCATAGCTGGCCGTGAATTCGCCATCCTGCGAGACGAAATTGAGGTTCAGGTCGTAGCTGCCGTTGGGCAAGGATGCCAGCAATTGCTGCATCGCCGTGGCGCTGATGCTGAAGGTGCCGCTGGCCGCATCGAAGACCCAATACTGCTTGAGACTGATGGCCACGCCGTTCGGCCTGGACAGCAGGCCGTCGCTGTCGTCCTGCAGGGCCAGCGGCGGCGCGCCCACCAGGCGGAACGCCAGGGTCCCCGGCTGCAGGCGGTTGTTCGGTCCCAGCCCCGTGATGGCCAGCACGGGCGCGGTAGCCGGCAGGTTGCCGTCGTCGTCTGGCTCCACATAGGTTTCCACGGCCGTGGGCAGTTCCGTCTGGATCAGCAGGTTCAGGGTGGTGACGCTGTTGCCCTTGCTGAGGGAAAACTGCGCGTGCTGATCGACGCCCGTGTCGCCGGGCGTGGAAAAGCGCAGGCTGCCGTCCTGCAGCAGCACGTCCGTGACGGCGCCGCTGACCTTGACGCTGTCGGCACCGTCCGTCAAACCCAGCTCGGCCAGCGACAGCGTCACCACTTGCGCGGGCCGCACGGGATCGAGGACGATGCCGGCGTTGGCGCTGAAGGTCCACGTCAGACCAGTGCTCTGGAAGGCGATGCTGCGCTCGATGCGCAGGGTGATGGTGTCGTCGGGTGTGACGGTGGCGCCTGCGTCGATGCTGCCGGCCAGCACCTCGCCATCAATGATGGTGCTGCCTTCCGGTGCGCCGGTCAGCACGGCTTGCACATTGCTGGCCGCCGCGCGGCTGTTGTTGCGGATGTGCACGCGGTAAGTGTAGTCCCAGACCGTGCGGCTGACGCGCTGTTCGGCCACTTTTTCCAGCAAGGTCACTTCGAAGTCACCGGCAGCCTGGACGGTGGTGCTGGTAGTCGCTGCGGCGGCCAGCAAGACTTTCGGCGCGGGCGGCTGGGTGGGATCGTTCGGCCCGCCGCAGGCGCACAGGCCCAGCGCCAGGCCAGTGGCCAGCGCAGTGATGGCCAGCTGCCGGTGCCGCAGGCAGGCCATGGCCAGCACGCCTGCCAGCAGCAGCCACGGCGTGGACGGCAGGGCGACGGCGGCGGGCTGCGTGAGGCCCGCCTCGAGTTCGATGAAGGAGACGGGGTCGAGGATGGAAAACGGCTGCGCGCCGGGGCTGCCCGCGCCCAGATAATCGAAGGTGATGGAAAAGCCCGTGGCCGTGGCGCCGGGCATGATACCGCCGGCCAGTGCCAGCGCATCGAAGTAGCCGCTGGCGGGAATGGCCGGATCGGGCTGCACCAGCAGCACGTCCCAGCCTGGTAGCGTCGAGACGTTGTGCAGCGTGGCGTACTGGCCCACGCTGAAGAACAGCGTGAATTCCTCGATGGGCACGGCCAGGGTGGTATTGCTGACGGTATAGTCGTAGCGCCACTGCGTGCCGCCCAGCGAGGTCGCCGTGTAGCCGATACTGGTGGCGTGCGCGGCAGACATTGCGCACAGCAGCAGCGCCAGCAGCGCCTGCTTGATGAGGCTCATGATCGTTCCCCCGTTGACTGGCGCCAAGTGTGCCCAGGCAAGAGGTCAAGCAGGAAGCGTTCCCGTGGAAATTGTGCTGTAAAAACAAGGGCTTGGCTGGAGAGGGTCGGTGCCGGTGTCAAATCTGCCGACACTGGTCCATACGGCTGAGCTTGTCAGCGCTGTCCTACCCATCTTGTCGAAACTGTCTGATTGTATGCCTTGCGGAAACACGCGATGATCGTGTCCATGCTGCAACAGCCAACCAGTCCGATGGAGTATGCGATGTCCAAGCCAGCCAAGCCCAATCATTTGAACAAGCCGTTCCTGGTGATCTGCCTGTTCACCTTGTCGACCCTGGCGGCCACCTGGATGAATACGGGCGAGGCGCAGACGAGCGATGCCGCGCCGGCGCCTGTGGCGCGCGATGTGGGGCATGGTGCCTTGCCAGTCTGCAGCAGCGATGCCCTCACCCTGTCGGCGCATTGCCAGCCTGGCCGCCAGGCTTGACGCCAGCCTGCAGCCGCTGCTGCAGCAAGGCCAGCACCGCCGCTTCTTCCGGCGCCAGCGCCGGTAAATCGTCCTGCAACTGCTGCCGCGCCCGCGTGCGCATGCCTTCCCATAAACTGCCATCCAGATATGACTCCAGCACGGCCGGGTGCACATAGCACTTGCGGCAGATGGTCGGCGTGTTGCCCAGCTTTTTTGCCACCGACTCGATCGCCTGCACGATGTTTTTCTTCGTCTGCGCCTCGGAATCGACCTGTTCGAACGCCTGCAGGGCCAGCGCGGCCAGCAAGGTGCCGGACCAGGTGCGGAAATCCTTTGCCGTGTAGTCTTCGCCCGTCACTTCGCGCAGGTAGTCGTTGACGTCGCCCGAATCGACGCCGTGACGCTCGCCGTGCTCATCCACATATTGAAACAGTTCCTGTCCCGGCAGCTCTCGCATGCGCTGCAGCACCCTGGCCAGGCGCCGGTCGCTCAGACGAATATCGTGGCGCACGCCGCTCTTGCCCTTGAAGTGGAAGGCCACGGCGCTGCCGTCGACCTGCACGTGGCGCGTGCGCAGGGTCGTCAGGCCGAACGATTTGTTGGTGCGCGCGTATTCTTCGTTGCCGATGCGCATCAGCGTCAATTCCAGCAAATGCACGATGGTGGCCAGCACTTTTTCACGCGGCAAGCCCGGCAGCTGCATGCCGCGCGCGACGGCGGCGCGGATGGCGGGCAGGGCGTTGCCAAAACTGAGCATGCGCTCGTATTTCACTTCGTCGCGCACCTGGCGCCAGCGCGCATGGTAGCGGTATTGCTTGCGGCCGCGTGCATCGCGCCCCGTCGCCTGCAGGTGGCCGTTGGCGTGCGGGCAGATCCACACGTGCGTCCAGGCCGGCGGAATGGCCAGTGCCTTGATGCGCGTCAAGGTGGTTGCGTCGCGCAGGAGCTGGCCATCCGCGTCGCGGTAGCGGAATTTTCCGGGCTGGCCCAGACGGGCGATGCCGCTTTGATTGTCGCCCGTGTAGCGCAGGCCGGCCGCGCGGGCCGTGGCGGTGGCAGATAGTTCCATGGTGATAGCTTACCTTGCACGCCGCGCACCCGGCGCGCCGTTATGCTAAGGTGCGCATTCGTAACGCCGTGCACGGCAGACAGGAGCAGCAGATGTTTGGCAGAAAAAAGAATCTGGAACAAGACCACGCCCCCCAGGCCGACAAGCAGTATGAAAAGAAATACACGGAAGACAGCTTCTGGGACAAGGTCGTCAAGTTCGCCAAGACGGCGGGACGCGAAGTCATCGAGAAAGCCCTGTGGCTGTACTATGCGGCGCAGCAGCCGAATACCCCGCTGTGGGCCAAGACGGCCATCTATGGCGCGCTCGGCTATTTCATTTCGCCCATCGACGCGATTCCCGACATCACGCCCGTGATCGGCTATGCCGATGACCTGGCCGTGCTGGCGGCGGCCGTCGCCACGGTCGCCACCTACATCACGGCCGAGGTCAAGGAACGCGCCGCCGACAAGCTGCGCGGCTGGTTCGGCGCCTAGGCACCGGGAGCGGGCTGGCCCTTGACCGCATTGCGGTAGCGGACCCTGGCCTCGGCCTTCTTCACCGCCTCGCTGGCGATGTTCTGTGCCTTGATGCGGGCTTTTTCACTCTTGCTGCGCTGCTGCGCCACGTCCTTGTTGCCGATGCGGTTCGTCATGCTGGTCTCCTCGTTGAGCGTCAAGTTTGACCAGCACAGCATACGTTCTTGCCCGGGCGCCACCGTGCGCCCGCTCACACAAGCTGCATGCCTACCTGGCTTGCGCGCTGCCGCCTCCATGCGCGAGCAGGCGCAGCACGACTTCTTTCTGGAATGAACGAAACTCCTTGTCGGCGCTGACGTTGGCGAAGGCCAGCACGGCTGTCTTGCTGACCCGGTCGACGCAGACGACGGACGCGGCGCCCGGGTCGCCGCCGCTGTGCGTGGCCAGCGGCTTGCCGTCGACGTCGCGCAGCAGCCACACCAGGGCCTGGCGCACGGACGAGTCGGCAGGCACGACGGGGGCCGCTTGCGGGGAAAAAAACAATTGCAGGGTGGCATCTTGCAGATAGCGCTGACCATCGACCCGGCCGCCATTGCTGAAGATGGCCAGGAAGCGGGCAAAGTCATGCGCCGAGCTGCGCAGCAAGCCGGCCGGCCAGTCCGGATAGCCGACGGGCGGCAGCACTTGCAGGCCCGTCTCCTTGTGCGCATACGGCTGGGCGACGACGGCGCGCCGCGGCAAGCTGGCCAGGTTCCAGGCAGTGCTGTCCATGCCCAGCGGTTCGAACAGGTGCTCGTGCGCATACGCATCGAGGCCGTCGGGGTTCAAGCGCCCCACCAGATAGCCGAGCAGGGCGATGCCCACGTTGCTGTAGCGCCATTCCGTGCCGGGCCGGGCGGCAAACGACACATCCGCGTCATACCAGGCGCCGCCGCGCGACAGATAGCCCTTGAGGAAGTCGCGCAGCGGTAATCGCGGGTCGCCCTGCACGGCAAACGCCGTCGTCTTTTCGTACACGGCATCGGAAATGCCCGAGGTGTGGCTGAGCAAATGGCGAAAGGTGATGGGCACATCGGGAAACTTCGGATGCATGAGCGGGAAGTCCAGATAGGCGGCCACCTTGTCGTCAAGCTGGAAGGCACCTTGTTCCAGCAGCATCATGACGGCCGTGGCCGTGACGAGCTTGCTGACTGAGGCGACATGGAACACCGTATTGGCATCGGCTTTCTTGCCGGCCTGGATGTCTGCCCAGCCATAGCCGCGCGCGAAGATGGTTTGCTCGCCGCGCACCACGGCCACGCTCATGCCCGGCGTTTCCGTGCGGGCCAGGCCATCGCGCATGAAGCCGTCAAATTCCGTTTCCCACGCCAGGCTGGCCGGATCGGTGGCGCAGCCCGTTTGCAGCAGGGCCAGTGAGACGCCCAGTCCCAGCACGCTTCTTCGTTTCATTGATACTCTCTTTAGCCATTTTTAATTATCTTAACAATATTTCCGCCCATCATAGGGGCAATTGACAAATCATTGCTCTGCAGCAATGACAAAGGGGCTGGCCAGCGCTTATTTGCACCAGTTATTTGCGCCAGTAGCGTTCCAGCAGGGGTTTGACCGTCAGGCCGTGCGCGACGATGGAGAGGATGACGACGACCACGGTGATGTCGGCCAGTTCACGCGCCAGGCCGCGCGGCAAGCCATGCGCGATGGCATAGCTGAGGTAATACAGCGAGCCGATGCCGCGCACGCCGAACCACGCGGCCAGGCCCCGCAGACGCACGCTGGTGCCCGACGCCAATAAACCGAGCATCACGCTGGCCGGGCGCGCCACCAGCAGCAGGAACAGCGCCACGCTCCACGCCTGCCAGCTCCAGGCGGCGGCCGTGACGGTGCCACCCAGCAACAGCACCAGGGTCAGTTCGGACAGGCGTTCCAGGTGTTCCTTGAAGACGAGGGATTCACCGCTGACGGTCAGCGGCACTTCACTGGCGTGCGGTTTGGCGGCGGACACGGCATGGGTTTCCTCCGCTTGCAGCAAGCCTTGCCGGTCTTTGGGCGCGCCGGCCAGCCGCAGTTCCGTCTGGCGCAAGGCCACGCCGGCAAAGAACACGGCCAAAAAGCCCCACGCGTGCAGCCAGGTGGCCACGCCATACACGAAGGCGATCAAGCCCAGGGCCGCCAGGTCGTCCAGCATCGCATGTTTCGGTTCCTTGGCGCGCACCTGCCAGCCCAGCCAGGCCAGCAGCGCGCCGCCGGCCGCGCCCAGGGCGATGGCGGCGCCGCTGGCCCAGAATAAATCGCGCCACAGCCAGGTGGTGCCATGCGGCCCCAGCTCATGCAGGCCAAGCAAGCCCAGTCCCAGCATGACGAAAGGAAAGCCGCTGCCATCGTTCATGCCCGCTTCGCTGGTCAGGATGAAACGCAATTGTTCGCTGTCTCCCGCATGGCGCAGCTGCACGTCGGTGGCCAGCACGGGGTCGGTGGGTGCGAGGATGGCACCCAGCAACACGCCCGCGCCCAGGGGCAGGCCCAGCACCAGGCACGCAAAGGCGGCCACCAGGGCCACGGAAATGGCCATTGACAGCCAGGCCAGGCGCAGCGAAGGCAGCCAGCGCGCCAGGCTGAAGGGCACGGGCATCTTGACGCCGGCGGAAAACAGGGAGATGAGGACGGCGATTTCCGTCAGGGTTGCCAGCAGGGGCGCCTGCTGCAGCAGGTCGAACGCAAACAGGCCGAGGAACATGGGCCCCAGCAGCAGGCCCACGCCCAGGTAAGCCATGGCCGAAGTCAAGGGCAGGCGCGCGATGCGGTCGGCGCCCAGGCCGCGCGCCAGCATCAGGCAGCCGATCAGGATGAACCAGGCGGTGGTGCTCATGCGAACCATTGTAGCGGCGCGCGGGCAAGGGCAGCGCGCCGCAGGGTTTTGTTACGCCTTGTAGAGCGACACGCTGTCGTTCTGCGCCTGCATGCCATGCACCTCGATGGGGTCGTGCGTGGAGCGCAAGCGGGGCAGGCTGTGCGGATAATTGCTCGTGATAAAGGCCAGCATCTGCTCGCGCACGAGGCAGCGCAGCTCGAAGGCCGTGCCCGAATCTTTCGCACTGATCAGAAAGCGCACGCGCACGGCCCGCTCGTTCGAATCCGTCGCCTGCACGGTGCAGACGCGGCCATCCCATTGTGTGGCGGACGCGCAGATGCGCGTCAGTTCCGCGCGCAGGGGCTCGATCGGGACGCTGAAATCGAGCCACAGGAACACCGTGCCCAGGATGTCCGAGGAGGTATGCGTCCAGTTCTCGAACGGATTTTCGATGAACCACTGCAGCGGCACGATCAAACGCCGTTCATCCCACACACGCACGACCACATACGTGCCCTTGATTTCCTCGACCGTGCCCCATTCGCCATTGACGATCAGCACGTCGTCGATGCGGATGGGTTGAGAAAACGCAATTTGCAGCCCTGCAATGAAATTGCCGAGCACGGGGCGGGCAGCGATACCGGCCACCAGGCCCGCCACGCCGGCCGAAGCGAGCAGGCTGGCGCCGATCTGCCGCGCGCCGGGCAAGGTCAGCAGCACGAAGGACAGGCCCAGGAGGACCACGATGGCGTGCGCGCTGCGCGTCAGTACGCGGGCCTGTGTGATCCGGCGCCGCGCGCGCAGGTTGTCGGCCGCGTCGACGGGGTTGATCTGGGAAATCGTGATGGAAAGCGACTCGATGCATTGCATGGCTAGCCAGGTCAGCGCGATGATCAGCGCCACGCTGGTGACATGCGACATGGCGACCAGGCCCGGCGTGTCGTCGGGCGCGCTGGCCAGCACCATGCGCAGGCCGAAGACGATCATGGACAGCTGGCTGGCGCGGAAGGCCACGCGCGCGAGGTTGCGGGTGAACGGGTGGCCATTGGCCAGTTTTTTCAGCAAGCCGATGCCGGCCCGGTGCAGGCCGATGGCGACCATGGTGACGAGCAGGGCGGAGAGGAACACGGTCAGCGCCGAGCGCAGCGGGCCTCCCATCAGCGAGTGAAACGTGCTGAGATCCATAGGCGAAAACTCCTTCGTTATTGGTGAAATGGATGTCGGAAGCGGGTATTTTACGGGCAGATGGCGTCGCGCGGGCGTGCGTTGCCGAACGGATAAGACCTGCATCAAGGGCGATACTGCAAGTAATTGCTGCGCTGCGCCATGCCACGTTGACGTTTCAATACGCAAAGCAAACGCGCGCCGCCGTATTGGAAATATAGCCATACTTGCAATGGTTGTTCATGTCTGCAAAGGAAAACGATGATAGTACGATCACTCCGAATGTCCTTGCGCTTCATCCTGCCGCTAGCCCTGGTGCTGGGATTGTTTGCTTATATTGTGGTACCCCTGCTCGATAATATTACCTTGCGCTGGTACGTGCGCGACCTCGACAGCCGGGCCGAATTGCTCGCTGGAACCCTGCGGCCCTCGCTCACCGAATACCTGCCCGCGCAAGACGCCACCCGCATCGGCGAATTGTTCCAGGGCGCCACGCGCGACGAACGCCTGATCGCCATCGGCTTTTGCGACAATGCGGGCCACTTGCTGTACCAATCCGCGCAATACCCGGCATCCATCGGCTGCTGGAGCACGCCTCCCACGGGCGGCCTGTACAAATCCCTGGCGCAATTGCCGCAAGGGCAAGTCCACCTCAGCGAAACGCCCGTCATGCACGACGCGACCCAGCTGGGCCGCCTGGTGCTGGTGCAGGACATGAGCTTTGTCGAGCGCCGCAATACCGATACCAAGCGTTTTATTTTTGCCTTCCTGGCCGTGCTGGCCGTGCTGATTTCCCTGATGACCGTGTTCGTCGCCCACCTGAGCTGGCGCGGCTGGCTGTCGGCCGTGAAAGATATATTGCGGGGCGAGCTGATGCCGCGCAGCGTCGCGGCCGTTCAGGCTGCCGATGCGCCCGCCGCCGCACCCGCGCCGCCGCCGGAAATGCAGCCGCTGATCGGCGACTTGCGCGAACTGCTGCAGGAATATCATCTGGAACGCCAGGGCGACAGTGGCTGGACCTCGGAGTGGACGCCGGAAAAACTGCGCGGCCTGCTGGAAGCAGACCTTGCGGGAGATCAAGTGCTGGTGGTATCGAACCGCGAACCGTATATCCACACCAAAACGGAAGATGGGATAGCGGTGCAGCGTCCGGCCAGCGGCCTGGTGACGGCCGTGGAAGCGGTGATGCGCGCCTGTTCCGGTACCTGGATCGCGCATGGCGCAGGTTCCGCCGACCGCGAAACGGTGGATAAATTCGACCATGTGCCCGTGCCGCCCGACAATCCCAGCTACACCTTGCGCCGCGTGTGGCTGACGCAAGAGGAAGAGCAGGGCTATTACTATGGTTTTGCCAATGAAGGCATGTGGCCGCTGTGCCATATCGCCCACGTGCGCCCCGTGTTCCGCTCGTCCGACTGGGACCAGTATGTGAAGGTCAACCGCCGCTTCGCCGACGCCGTGATTGCCGAAGCGAAGACGGACAACCCCGTCGTGCTGGTGCAGGATTATCACTTTGCCTTGCTGCCGCGCATGGTGCGCGAAGCCTTGCCGAAGGCGACCATTATCACCTTCTGGCATATCCCCTGGCCGAACTCGGAATCGTTCGGCATTTGCCCTTGGCGCGAGGAAATCCTCGACGGCTTGCTGGGCAGCACGATCCTCGGTTTCCACACGCCATTCCACCGCAAAAATTTCCTCGAAACGGTGGATCGCTATCTGGAAACCCGCATCGAGCCGGAAGCGTCGACCATTTCCTATGGCGGCGAGATGACGCAGGTCGAGGATTACCCGATCTCCATCGCCTGGCCCGAGGATAATCCCGAACAGCCCGACGTGGCTACCTGCCGCGCGCAAATCCGCGCCGAACTGGGCGTGGCGCCCGACCACTTGCTGGGCATTGGCGTCGATCGCCTCGATTACACCAAAGGCATCGTCGAGCGCTTCCAGGCCGTCGAGCGCATGCTGGAACAGCAGCCCGGCATGGTCGGCAATTTCACTTTCGTGCAAATTGCCGCCCCCAGCCGCGCTTCGCTCGATGAATATCAAAGCTTCGACGCGCGTGTGCGCAAGATGGTCGAGCGCATCAACCGCCGCTTCGGCAGCGGCAGCTATGTACCCATCCTGCTGAAAGCGGAGCACCATGGCCAGGACGACTTGCAGCGCTATTTCCGCGCCTCCGAGGTGTGCATGGTGACGAGCTTGCATGACGGCATGAATCTGGTGGCCAAGGAATTCATCGCCGCGCGCGACGACGAGCTGGGCGTGCTGGTGCTGTCGCAATTCACGGGCGCCGCGCGCGAACTGCATGAAGCGCTGATCATCAATCCGTATCACATCGAGCAGGGCGCCGATGCCCTGTACCGTGGGCTCGTGATGCCGCCCGTGGAGCAGCGCGAACGCATGAAAAGCATGCGGGCCCGCGTGAAACATTTCAATGTCTACCGCTGGGCCGGGCGCATGCTGCTGGACGCGGCCCGCTTGCGCCAGCGCGACAAGGTCATGACCAAGATCGATGCCCACAGCCGCATCAAGCGGCGCAAGGGGCTTTGATGACGGAGATGCCTGACGATAGCGCGGCCCTGCTGCAGCTGCTGAGTACTCCCGGCAGCGCCGTTTTTCTCGACTTCGACGGCACCCTGGTCGACCTGGCGCCCACGCCCGACGGCGTGCATGTGGCGCCAGGTGTCATTGAAGCGCTGGCGCTGCTGGCCGAACGCCATGGCGGCGCGCTGGCCCTCATTTCCGGGCGCCCCGTGGCGCAGATCGACGCCATGCTGGCGCCCCTGGTCTTGCCGGTGGCCGGCGTGCATGGCGTGGAGCGGCGCGGCGCCGATGGCGTGTTGCATGTGGCAGCCACGCCCGATGTCTCTCCCGTCCTGGCGCGCGCGCAGGCCCTGGCCTCTGTCCACCCCGGTTTGCTGGTGGAACACAAGCGGGGCGCCGTGGCCCTGCATTACCGTCTGGCGCCCGAATTGGAGCAACTGTGCTTGCGTGAAATGACGGCCGCCGTGCAAGCGTGCCCGGGGGTGTTGCTGTTGCATGGCAAAATGGTCCTGGAAGCCAAGCCGGCCGCCACCGACAAGGGCGGCGCCATCGCCGCCTTCCTGCGTGAAACCCCGTTTGCCGGCCGCCGGCCCGTGTTCGCGGGCGACGACACCACCGACGAGGCAGGCTTTGCCTTTGTACAACAAGTTGGCGGACAGGGCGTGAAAGTGGGCAGCGGCCCCAGCGCCGCCACCCTGCGCCTGGCCAGTCCGGGCGCCTTGCGCACCGCGCTGCTGGCCGCCTCCGTATCCCCAGAAGGAGTAGATGATGACGAGTTCCCAAGAACAAGCGTATGACACGCCCAGCGGCGCCGCCGCCTTGCAGGCCGCTTCCGCCACTGCGGCGGCCAGCGCGTCGGCGCCCGCCACGCCCATCCAGGCTAGCCTCAATTGCGGCGTGGTGGGCAATTGTGCCTTCAACGCCCTGATCGACCAGGCAGGGCAGGTCGTCTGGTCCTGCCTGCCCCGCTTCGATGGCGATCCCGTCTTCAACCGCTTGCTGGACGACACGGAAAACGGCAGCGTGTGGGCCATCGACATTGAAAACTTTGCCCGCAGCGAGCAATTCTACGAGCCGAACACGGCCGTTTTGCGCACGCGCCTGTACGACACCGAAGGGCGAGGCGTGGAAATCACGGATTTCGCGCCCCGATTCCTCAGCCGCGACCGCATGTTCCGCCCGCTGATGCTGATCCGCCGCGTGCGCCCGCTCGACCACGCCGTGCGCATCCGCGTGCGCTTGCGGCCCCGCTACGACTGGGGCAAGCTGGCGCCGCAGATCACGCAGGGCAGCCACCACATCCGCTACGTGGGACCGGAACAGACCTTGCGCCTGAACACCGATGTATCGCTCAACTATGTACTGAGCGAAACGTATTTCGTGCTGGGCGGCACCGCCAACTTCCTGCTGGGGCCCGATGAAACCCTGGCCGGCGGCATCGACGAGACGGCGCGCATCTTTGAAAAGGACACCATCAATTACTGGCGCACCTACACGCGCCGCCTGGCCGTGCCGCTGGAGTGGCAGGACGTGGTCATCCGCGCCGCCATCACCCTGAAACTGTCGCTGTATGAAGACACGGGCGCCATCATCGCCGCCATGACCACCAGCATCCCGGAAGCGCCGGGCAGCAGCCGCAACTGGGATTACCGCTATTGCTGGCTGCGCGACGCCTTCTTCGTCGTGCGTGCCCTGAACAGCCTGTCGGAAGTGGGCACGATGGAAGAGTATTTGCGCTGGCTGACGAATATCGTCGCCCGCTCGAAGGGCGGCCACATCCAGCCCCTGTACGGCATCGGCCTGGAAGAGCAATTGCCTGAATCCACGCTCGACCACTTGCCCGGCTACCGGGGCAATGGTCCCGTGCGCGTTGGCAACCAGGCGCAGGAACACTTCCAGCACGACGTCTACGGCAATATCGTGCTCGGTGCGGCGCAGGCTTTCCTTGACCACCGGCTGTTCCACCGGGCCGGCAAGGCCGAGTTTGCCGCACTGGAAGCCGTGGGCGACCAGGCATTCCGATTGCATGCGGAGCCGGACGCGGGCATGTGGGAGCTGCGCACGCGGGCCAGGGTCCACACCTCGTCCATGCTGATGAGCTGGGCCGCCTGCGACCGCCTGGCCAAGGTCGCGCATAAGCTGGGCTTGCCGGACCGGGCCGACCACTGGAACAGTCGCGCCGTGCTGATCCGCGAACGCCTGCTGCGCGAAGCGTGGAGCGAGGAGCGCCAGGCCTTCGCGGAAAGCCTGGGCGGGCGCGACCTGGACGCCTCCGTCCTGCTGATGGCGGAAGTCAACTTCATCGACCCCATGGACCCCCGTTTCATCGCCACCGTCGATGCGTTGGAAGCGTCGCTGTGCGACGGTCCCTACATGCGCCGCTACGAAGCGCCCGACGACTTCGGCAAACCGGAAACAGCCTTCAACATCTGCACCTTCTGGCGCATCGACGCCCTGGCCCGCATCGGCAGGAAAGACGAAGCGCGCAAAATCTTCGAGACGATGCTAATGGCGCGCAATCACCTGGGCCTGCTGTCGGAAGACACGCATCCCGTGACGGGCGAAATGTGGGGAAACTTTCCGCAGACGTATTCGATGGTGGGCTTGATCAATTGCGCCGTGAGGTTGTCGGCGCCTTGGGATAGTGCGATTTGATACTACTTGGTGGGGAGAGACTTGCCTCTTACCCCATCGGGAATGATAATAGTTGACGTCCGTTGAACGCGTTTTTTTTAAATCTATGTCGACCAGTTCGACAGCAGCAGTACCGACTTCCTGATCAAACTGAAGAACTATTGCCCGATCATCATATTCAATTACTCACCGACAATGGCAGCCAACTCACCGACCGTTTTACACGTTAGAAAAATTTGTGCGCGGCGACCGTATTCCCAGCGGAAAACATGTCTTTGACCGGCTGTTCAAGCAAGTGGTGATCTAGCGTCGATTAATTTCGCCGCGTCACCAACAAACCAATAGTATGGTCGAACGCTTCAACGGCCGTATCAGCGAGATCGTCAACCAAACCCGTTTCGGTTTCTTGGCCGAACTGGAGTCGACACTGTGTAATTAACTGAAAAGTTATAACCACAGCATCTCCCAGCAAGGCCTAGATAACGAACACCGATTCAGGCTCTGGAGAGCTAAAAGGAGAAAAAGCGAAATAACTCAGTAACGGTGTATATAGCCAGCACGGTCTTGGTATCTATCCGCTTAAATTCCGATCATGTTACCGTTAGCTCTTTTGTAAATGTGCATCATCAATGAGTCCAAAAGGAAGGCCATTTTCGCCTTCTGAGCTAAAATGTGCTGTCACGAAACCTGCATATTTCTGTTGGATTGATACAGGAACATCGTTATCTACCAAAATAATCTGGCAAGGTACACCGTCTAGGGCGGCCCGATCAACCAAGTTAATCATGTACTCATACATATTGCTGTATTTTAAAGGATCCGAGACATTCTCCCGCTCGTCTTCAGCGCGTATGGTCTCACTGTATTGGCTTTGAGTCTTCCCTAAGTATTTTCCAACTGTGTCAATCATCAAAAAAGCTGGAATATTTGAGGAGTGCGAAATAGAATGTTCAAAAAAACTCAAAAAATATCCAATTGATAAAATAGTTCGCAATCCTCCAGAGGTTATGTCTACGTAATTTCGATTCCGTAAAACAGGCAAAAATCCTGTTGGATTCAGTGAAATATTGCGTGGATCTTTTATGCTAACTTTAACTAAGAAGCTTTTAAGTATATTGCCGAGATTGTCTAAAACATTTCCTACTGAGGGGGTATTTTTTCTTAATGATGACAATTTGTCTAAAAGGCTGGCAATATGTATTTCTATACGCTCAATTTCATTGAATATTAATTTCTGCTGATTTCTGACTTTTAATGAGTGATCAGACTGACGAATCTTTTCGGTGACTGTTGCTAGTTCAGATGCCACGCCGTCACGTTCAGATAGGTATGGAGTAATCATTTGCTTCGACTCCTCATCCAATAGCCGGCGGGCCTTAACTTGGTCCTTTGCGAGGATGTCGCTTTCCTGACCAAGTAGTGCGAGTTTTTCACGCTCATTTTGAACGAGCGTATCTAGATCACGGATGCGTCGATTAAGTGCATTGATTTCGTGATTAGCTTTGTCACTATCATCAATTTTATACTCGTCCTTTATTCGTGATAGATCGACTTGGCTATCACATATTGGACAATTAAAGGCGGACGCACTAGGAACTCCAATAATTATTCGAGCTTTCTGCATTGCCTTTAATTTATCGATATCAATGACGTAATCATTTTTAAGACGTGAAAATCTTTCTATTAATAGCTCACTATCTTTTCGCGCGCCTTGGACGCCGACAAATTTAATGGAAAAAACCTCAAGCGAGTCTTTTAAATATGAGTAGGTTTCATTATTCGCGACCATGGAGGAATTGATTTTATCAAGTTGCTTTCGCAGTAATATGGCTTGGGTTTGCAGTTCCTCAACCTTGTCGCCGAGGTTTATCGCTGTGTCGAATTGAATTTCCCGCAAAAAATCACTTACTGCTTTGTACTTACGTGTCAGCTCTGTTTTTTTAGTACTGACATTATGAATTTCCAGCTCTAACTCTGTAATACTAGAGTCCAATAAATTAAATATATATCGAAATGTTTGCTTATTCTTTTGATAGAGCACTCCATTTGTGACGCTTAGAATCTGCTTGCTGCCAACATCGTCCTGCTTCAAATAACAGTATTTAAAGATATCTCGAAAACTAAGCCTAACCATGGGAGAGTCAGGTTGAGATGGGGCTTCACGGACTTTTAGTACAGGCAAGTTCAGCGCTTCAAGTAAGAAGTCTGAGAAAAAACCGTCCTCAGTTTCTGTTCCTGAGTAATTGGGGCTATATTTTTTAGGAAATACATCACCAATTGAGTCAAAATTAGAGGTATATACTTCTACTGGTCGTGCCGTGGAAAATATATCTCTCTTAATAGTATAGGTGACAGTATTCAGCTCTACTTCTAATGCTGCATATTTAACCGATGTTCCAATTTCCTCATCGTAAACAAATTTAGAGGATCCTAATAAATAATTAATAAGTTCTAATATGCTTGATTTGCCAGTAGCCGAGTCACCATATATTATATTAACCCCGGACTCAAAAGAAATTTGATAATCCTTGCGATGACCAACTAAAATTAATTTTTTTACTACAAGGCTAGATTTATTGGTCATATTAATGTCGGAAAATATTATTTATTAGGCGATTCATATTTGTCGTTGATTCGGATTTAATCATTTCTAAGTTTTTTAAGTATATCTTTATCCTGTCGAAATAAGGTCCGCTAATATTTTCGGCAACTTCCCGCCCAGAGTCTGTTAGTAAATACATAAAGCCATCAGTTTTTCTGTATGTGATTGCCAGGTAGCCCATAGCTGAAAGACGCATTAGCAGGCTCTTGAGCCATTCGCGATCAAAGAGAGGATCTAAGTTAATTGAGATACTGTTTATGGAGTATAACTCGACATTAGTCAGTGAAATTTCTCGCCGGCCAACTTGCTCAAGTACGTTATCTAGAATTATGGGATTTTTTAATAAATATAAAAAAATTAGCAATCTATCATTATTAAGAAGAGCTATGTCGCGAGCCGATTTTCCTAAGAAAAATATAATTAATATCAGTAAGCCTGTATTTATATTTACATCTTGATCCGGATTTAAATATGGGATTCTAACCATTAATTCCTCCCCGTTTTTCCTTCATGTTTTCTAAATCCTTAACCGACCGACTGTCACTCCACCAGATGTCATCAGATATATCGTTTGCAAGTTGATGCAGCATACCCTTCTTATGGAGCGCTTGTATGAGTGGTAGTGCGCTTTTTAAATATCCAGAATCCTCACCTACTATTTTTTGATGAACCTCAGATACAAGTTTCCCGGAATTCATTTCGCCTTCACTTGCGTGACTATCATAACAATCTTGATAAATAGTACGAATCTTTATATACAATTCAGAAAGCTTTTTTTGATCTGCGGCGCTGCTAAAAAACTTGCGAGCATATTCTGCATTCAAAAAATGTTCTTTAGAATGCTTTATCGTCGCTGTATGGACCCCGGCTACTATAAGTTTCAGAGCAAAGTACTCATCCGAAAATTGTGTTTCATCAGCTAATTTATGAAAATCGAGGTTTTTCCCTGGCAATTTTTCGATAAAATCCCTCAAAAAATCTACTGTTGCCAATATTGGAATGCTCGTACTGCCTGCCGGTTTACAAATACTAAGATGGCTATCATTGCAAGCAATTATATCTTGTATGGCAACCTCAGTTCCGATGGCGCTTTCTTTCTTTACAACATCATCATACGTGCCATAAAAATATTTAATCGCTGGCTTGTTATTGAGTCTAAGCCATTGATTATTTTGTTCAGGTAGGAATTTTCCGAGTGGGGTCATATCTTTGGTTTGAAGATTCCCACTAAATAAAGAGCTATAGGTGGCAATGTCAGTTCCTAAATGAGGAACAGCTAAAGAAAGTATTAACTTTATTTTAGATTCATCATATTGACTCATATCTTCAATGACGCAAGCTTTAGTGACTAATCCGCCCATGCTATGTGCTATCACCACAATGTTTTCGTATTCTTTCAATGTAAACCGAAGTTGCGATTGTAATAGAGCGGCAAGTTCTGAAATTCCAAGATTTTTTTCGGACTTATTTATTTTTGTGGTAAACAGTCCTGCTAACCAAGCAAAATTTGAACTTGTCGTAGCAAAAATATTCAATAGCTTACTGAAGTATTCAAATTTTGCAATGTCGAAGTTATCTTCAATGAAACTGTTTGAGCCTAACTGATCATAATAATATCCATGCTCAGAGTTTTTCCACGTTTCCGAGTCGCCAGTAAATCCGTGGATAAAAAGAATAAGATTATTCTTCTGCGATTTTTTTAAAAATTCGATCATGGAGTTTTAGCGGAAAAATTTAGTTGTAAACAGGCTATATCAAAAGTGTTAGATGAGCAATATTTATTTGGAAAATTCGTAATGGCTTCAAAATTCTCTCAAGACGAAACAACTATGCACAATGCGGTACATTGTCTCTTTGTACTTGAGCACAAGTTCGATGGTTCGAACTGGAAGTGCAGGAATTGCTGACCTAGGGAAGTGCTGTTTAATTCGTCGCCGTCGCTCCCTGCGTCGCGTCGGCCTGAAGCAACAACGGCGCACATAAACACTATCTACCATCCATCATGCAAAGGAGCTTTTTCGATCTCGAATACGTCGCCAGTATCATGTTAAATCGAGAAGAGCGCTTGATCATATCTCCGTTCGAGCAGTTGACACTCGAACTTTGCTAAGAAAGTTAACTGATCAGCACTTCCCTAGAAGGAGGGTCATACACTGGCAGATTTTCCACGCCCATACAACCGGCACTCCGCCGCCAACGCCAGCAAATTCGGGTCGCGCTCGCGACTGCTGAGCATCAGCAAGGTGATTTGCTGGTGCGAGCCGTAGCGCGCGTCCAGGGGCAGCAGTTCGATGCGCGAACTGAAGGCGCGCACGCGGCCCGGCAGCAGGCTGTAGCCGATGCCGCCGCTGACCAGGTTGATCAGCGAGAAGATGTCGCCCACGCGCATGGCCGTGTCGGGCACGAAGCCCGCCAGTTCAAATGCGTGGTTGAAGCTTTGCGAGGTGACGAAACCTTCGTTGAGCGTGACGAATTTGTCGTCGCGCAGCTGCTGCAAGTCCACCGACGCGGCCCCCGCATAGGGCGAACCGAGCGGCGCGGCTAGGTAGACGTCGTCCTGGAACAGGGGCACCGCCACGAGGCCCGCATGCTGTTCGTCCTCCTGCACGCCGATGATGATGGCGTCCAGCCGGCCGTCAGCCAGGCTTTGCAGCAGGTCGCGGTTCGAGCCCAGCGTCAGGTCGATGTCGAGTCCCGGCCGGCGCAGCTTCAGGGCGATCACCAGCTGCGGGATGCAGTGCAGGGTCAGGGAATACAGCGAACCGATTTTCAGGCGCACGGGATTGATGCCCGACATTTCGCGCACCTTGCGCACGCCTTCCTCGCATTCGGCCAGCGCGCGCCGCGCCGATTCGGCAAAGGTGTAGGCCGCATGCAGGGGGATCAGGCTGCGCCCCTCGCGCTTGAACAGGGGGCAGCGCAAGCCGTCTTCCAGCGAGTGCAGGGCGCGGTGCACGCTGACCGTGCTCTGGCCCAGCGCATCGGCCACGCGCGCCAGGTTGTTCAATTCCATAAAGCTGAGAAACACTTCCAGCTTTTTCAAGGTAATTTCTTCGTTGATGGCCATGGCTAGCCTCTTTCATGGAGGTTCATTAACTTCAGAGTAATGAATATGGTAGCAGGTTGATTGTCGCGGTGACGCTTTCGTTCTATCGTCAGGGTTCGATAGCTCACTTCGGAGGCATGATGTCAACCGCCACAGCAGCGCCAGCGCAGCGGCAAAAACAATGGGACACGCGGCGCACCGAGAAGCGCCGCCGCCTGGAAGCCGTGCGCCAGTACGCGAACGGTCCCGTGCTGCAACAGGGCGACATGGTCGCCGTGCTCGAAGCCTTGCTCGCGCCGGGCGACCGCGTTGTTCTTGAAGGCAACAACCAGAAGCAGGCCGATTTCCTCGCCCGCATGCTGACCCAGGTCAATCCCGACAAGATCAACCATCTGCACCTGATCATGCCCAGCGTCAGCCTGCCCGAGCACCTGGACCTGTTCGAACGGGGCATCGCCCGCAAGCTCGATTTTTCCTTTGCCGGCACGCAAAGCCTGCGCATCGCCCAGTTCCTGCAGGATGGCTTGCTCGAAGTGGGCGCCATCCACACCTATATCGAGCTGTATGCGCGCCTGTTCGTCGACCTGACGCCCAACGTCGTCATGGTGGCCGGCTACATGGCCGACCGCCAGGGCAATCTGTACACGGGCCCCAGCACGGAAGACACACCCACTCTGGTGGAATCGGCCGCCTTCCGCGACGGCATCGTCATCGCCCAGGTGAACCAGATCGTCGACGACGTCAGCGACTTGCCCAGGGTGGATGTGCCCGGCTCGTGGGTCGATTTCGTGGTGCAGTCCGACAAGCCGTTCTTTATCGAGCCATTATTTACCCGCGACCCGCGCGTGATCAAGCCCGTGCACGTGCTGATGGCCATGATGGCGATCCGTGGCGTGTATGAAAAACACCAGGTGCAGTCGCTGAATCACGGCATCGGCTTCAATACGGCCGCCATCGAGCTGATTTTGCCCACGTATGGCGAGCAGCTGGGCTTGAAGGGCAAGATTTGCCGCAACTGGGTGCTCAATCCCCATCCCACCCTGATACCGGCCATCGAGACGGGCTGGGTCGAGAGCGTGCATTGCTTCGGCGCTGAATTGGGCATGGAAGGCTATGCGGCCGCGCGGCCCGACGTGTTTTTCACGGGCCGGGATGGCTCAATGCGCTCGAACCGCGCCCTGTGCCAGTTGGCGGGCCAGTACGCGGTCGATCTGTTCATCGGCGCCACCCTGCAGATGGATGGCCTGGGCAACTCGTCCACCGTGACGAATGGCCGCCTGGCAGGTTTTGGCGGCGCGCCCAACATGGGCCACGATCCGCATGGCCGGCGCCACCCGACGCCCGCCTGGTTGGATCTGATCGAGACGGACGACCCGCTGGCGCGCGGCAAGAAGCTGGTGGTGCAGATGGTCGAGACGTTCCAGGATGGCGGCCAGCCGACGATCGTTGAATCGCTCGATGCCGTAGCCGTGGGCCAGGCCAGCGGCATGCCGCTGGCGCCGGTGATGATTTATGGCGACGACGTTACCCACGTGCTGACGGAAGAGGGCATTGCCTATCTGTACAAGGCCCGTTCGCTCGACGAGCGTAAGGCCATGCTGGCGGCGGTGGCCGGCGTGACGCCCATCGGCCTGCGCCACGACCCGAAGACCACGGCGAAATTGCGCGCCGATGGCCTGATCGCGCTGCCCGAGGATATCGGTGTGCAGCGCGGCGCGGCCAGCCGCTCGCTGTTGGCGGCGAAAAGCATCGCCGACCTGGTCGAATGGTCCGACGGCCTGTATCAACCCCCCGCCAAATTCAGGAGCTGGTAATGACCACAATGATGACAATGACTATCGCGATGCCGGTGCGGGAACGCTCTGCCGCGCTGGCGCGGCAGGTGCTGCAGGCGCTGCTCGATGAAGTGACCTTGACGCCGAAACCGGGCCTGGTCGATTTGCGCGGCCGTGGCGCCCACGCGGACTTGAACTGGGCCTTGATGTGCCATTCGGCCTGTGTGCTGCAGCCCGTGTTTGCCGCCATGGCGCAAGCGGGTTTGGAAAGCGACGATGACGACGGCCTGCGCCAGCGCATCGGCGCCATCGGCCGCGATGGTGAAGCGCTGATGCTGGCGGCCACGGATGGCGTGAACACGCACCGGGGCGCCATCTGGGCACTGGGATTGCTGGTGACGGCGGCGGCGCAGCAGGGCGCGCGCGGCGCATCGCTGGCGCCGCAAGCCGTGGCGGCGCGGGCCGGTGCGCTGGCCCGCTTGACGGACCACGCTGCACCTGTCGCCACCGGTAACAAGGGCGAGCTGGCGTGCCGCCAGTATCGGGTCGATGGCGCACGGGGTCAGGCCCGCGCCGGTTTCCCTCTGGTGACGGGCGCCGGATTGCCGGCTTTGCACGCTTCGCGGGCGCGCGGCGACAACGAAACGACGGCGCGTCTGAATGCCTTGCTGGCGATTGTCAGCCAGCTGGATGACACCTGCGTGCTGTCGCGCGGCGGCGAGGCGGCCCTGCTGGCGCTGCAGGCAGGGGCGGCGCGGGTGCTGGCTGCCGGCGGCGCGGCCACGGCCGCCGGGTCGCAGGCGCTGCTGGCGCTGGAAGCGGTGGCGCTGGCGCGCGGCGTGTCGCCGGGCGGCGCGGCTGACCTGCTGGCGGCGACCCTGTTCCTGGATCGATTGACAGAAGGAGAAGCGCATGGAAACGCGTGACTATACATTCCCGGCCGGGCAGCCGGCATCGGGGCGGGCCCTGGCCGGCGTGGTCGGTTCGGGCGACCTGGAAGTGCTGCTGCAGCCGCACGACGCTGGCGTGATCCGCATCGTCGTCAACACCTCCGTCGACGGCAAGGGCGCCGTCTGGGATGCGCTCTTGCAGCGCGTATTCGGCGGCGAGCCGCTGCCGGCGGCGCGCATCGTCATCAACGACTGCGGCGCCACGCCGGGCGTGGTGCGCATGCGCATCGAGCAGGCTTACGAAGAATTGCAAGCGGGGAGGGCGGCATGAGCACATTACAAGAACTGCTGGAGCGCGACAGCTTCATCGAACGGGGAGCGCGCAGCCGGGCCAAGGCCTTGCTGGACGCGGGCAGCATGCGCGAATTGCTCGACCCGTTCTGCGGCATCGCTTCGCCCTGGTTGCCACGCCAGGGCGTCACGGCCCAGGCGGACGACGGCGTGGTGGTGGCCAAGGGCTTGTTCGACGGCCAGCCGGCCGTGGTGCTGGCCATCGAAGGCGCCTACCAGGGCGGCAGCATGGGCGAAGTGGGCGGCGCAAAGATCGCCGGCGCGCTGGAACTGGCGGCGCGCGACAACCGCCTGGGCGTGCCGACGCGCGCCGTGATCCTGTTCGAGACGGGCGGCGTGCGCCTGCAGGAAGCCAACCTGGGTCTGGCGGCGATTGCCGACATCCATGCGGCCATCGTCGACCTGCGCCGCTACCAGCCCGTGATCGGCATCACGGCCGGCACCGTCGGCTGCTACGGCGGCATGTCGATTGCGGCGGGCCTGTGCAGCTATCTGGTGGTCACGCGCGAAGCGCGGCTGGGTCTGAACGGCCCCGCCGTGATCGAGCAGGAGGCGGGCGTGGACGAATTCGACTCGCGCAACAAGCCGTTCATATGGAGCCTGACGGGCGGCGAGCAGCGCTTTCACAGCGGCCTGGCCGACGCCTATGTGGCAGACGACACGGCACAGATGCGCGCCACCGTGGCCGCATTGTTCGCACGCGGCGTGCCGCCGCAGCACCGCAGCGATCAGGCGCAAGGCTTCCTGGCCCGCCTGGCCGACATCGACGCGACCGTGCAAGCCACGCCGGACGCCGTCCGTTTGATTTACAGCAAAGGAGTCGCAGCATGAACGCCATCACCGATACCAGTCGCGGCGCCATCTGGCTGGCGGCCCTCACGAACAACGCCGCGCCGCTGGAAGGCTACCCCGCTTCCGTGCGCGTGGTGGACGCGCCGCTGGCGGGCGAAGCGGCGCGCTACCTGGCCGTGCTGCCCGATCCGGACAACCGTTTTACACGCGCCCGCACTGGTGAAATCGGCCTGATCGAGGCGTGGCAGCTGGCGCGCGCTGTGCAGCAGGTGGTTCATGAAGACCACGCGCTGGCCGTGAAGCGGCCCATCGTCGCCGTCATCGACGTGGCCAGCCAGGCATATGGCCGGCGCGAAGAGGCGTATGGCATCCACCAGGCGCTGGCCGGCGCGGCGGGGGCGTATGCCGAGGCGCGCCTGGCCGGCCATCCCGTGATCGGCCTGATCGTCGGCAAGGCCATGTCAGGCGCTTTTCTTGCCCACGGCTACCAGGCCAACCGCCTGATCGCCCTGGACGATCCGCACGTGATGGTGCATGCCATGGGCAAGGCGTCGGCGGCGCGTATCACCTTGCGCACGGTGACGGCACTGGAAGCGCTGGCCGAGACCATCGCGCCGATGGCCTACGACATCCGCAACTACGCCACCCTGGGGCTGCTGTGGCAAACCTTGCAGGTGGCGCAGGCGGATGCGCCATCAAGCGGGGATGTGGCGCAGGTGCGCGCCAGCCTGCAGGCGGCCCTCAGCGATATCCGCGCCGACCCGCTGACGGACCTCTCCAGCCGCCTGGGCGCGCCGCACCGCCAGGCGTCGGCAAAAGTCAGGGAGGTGCTGGGGCAGCAGTGGTAGGTGAAACAACAGAGAAGACATCAAGTCATTCCTATTCCTATAACGGAGACAATCATGATCATTTACGGAACCGCACTGCTGGCCTTATGCCATTTGCTCGGCATCTTCCTGGGCGACCTGCTCGGGCAGTTGATGGGCGTCAAGACGAATGTGGGCGGCGTGGGCATCGCCATGCTGCTATTGATCTGCGCCCGGCTCTACATGCAGCGGCGCGCATGGCTGCCGCAGATGACGGAGCGGGGCGTCGAATACTGGGGCGCCATGTATATTCCCGTGGTGGTGGCGATGGCGGCGCAGCAGGATGTAGTGGCGGCGCTGCGTGGCGGCCCGGTGGCCGTGCTGGCCGCCATCGGTTCCGTCGTCGTTTGCGGCGCCGTGATTTCTCTGATTAACAGGATGGAAAGCCCGGCCGCCATCGCTGCTGCCGAAGCCGAGTCGATTCTGATCAAGGAGCACCGTCATGCTTGAAATCTTTGAAAAAGCCGCCATCCACAATGGCCTGGTGACGGCATTCGCCTTTGTCGGCCTGATCATGCTGGTATCGGTGGCGCTGTCGAAGTATCTGACCCTGGGCCGCGTGCATGGCTCTGCCATTGCCATCGTGATCGGCCTGGGCCTCGCTTACTGGGGCGGCGTGCATAGCGGCGGCCACAAGGGACTGGCCGATTTGTCGCTGTTTGGCGGCATCGGCCTGATGGGCGGCGCCATGCTGCGCGACTTTGCCATCGTCGCCACCGCCTTCGAGGTGCAGGCGACGGAGGCGCGCAAGGCTGGCTTGATCGGCGTCGTGGCGCTGATGCTGGGCGTGGTGCTGCCCTTCGTCGTGGGCGCCGGTGTCGCTTATGCCTTTGGCTACTCGGATGCCGTCAGCATGACCACCATCGGCGCCGGCGCCGTCACGTACATCGTCGGCCCTGTCACTGGTGCGGCCATCGGCGCCAGCTCGGATGTCATGGCGCTGAGCATCGCGGCGGGCCTCATTAAGGCCATCCTGGTGATGGTGGGCACGCCCGCTGCAGCGCGCTTCCTGCGCTTGAAAACGCCGCGCTCGGCGATGGTCTTCGGCGGCCTGGCCGGCACCGTCAGCGGCGTATCGGCCGGCCTGGCGGCTACCGACCGCAAGCTGGTGCCGTATGGCGCGTTGGTGGCCACGTTTCACACGGGCCTGGGCTGTTTGCTGGGACCATCGTTGCTGTTCTTTGCCGTCAAGGCGGTGGTGGCCTGATGGAAGCCTGGCGCGCACATGATTTGCTGTGGATCTCCGGCCTGCCGGACGGTATGTCCTTGCCCGCCTGGCTAGACGCTGTCTGGCTGCGGGCGGCGCCGCTGGTGGTGCGGCGCGCCAGCTGCACGCCCGGACGTATCCCCGTGGGCGTGCGCGGCCTGCTGCGCAGGGAGCGGCACGCATGCGAAGTGGACGCCGCCGCCGTGCTGCACCGGGTGACGCCGGAAATGCTGGCGCGGCTGGCGCGGCTGGCGCGGCTGGCGCACGCGCCGCTGCCAGGTTTTTCCTGCGCGGCGCTCGATGCGCTGCGGCAGGTGGCACCGCTGCTCGACGCCACGGGCTGGGACTGGGGCCCGACGGGCGGCGTGGGTTTTGCGCTGGCCAGCGGTTTGCCCGTGCTGCGCGCCGACAGCGACCTCGATCTCGTACTGCGCATCGCCGCGCCACCGGACGCCGCGCAGGCCGAGGCGCTGCGCGCCATCGCGGCGAGTGTCACGGCGTGCCGGCTGGACCTGCAGATCGACACGGGCCTTGGCGGCTTTGCGTATGCCGAATGGGCAGCGGGGCGTGCGAAGATTCTGCTCAAGACGGATCATGGCCCAGTGTTGACGGCCACGCCATGGGAGCTTGCATGAGCGTGTTATTTACCTTTCCCGGCCAGGGCGCCCAGACTCCGGGCATGCTGCATGCACTGCCGGACGATACGGCTGTGCGGGCGGCCTTGGACGAAGCGGCGGGCGTGCTGGGCCGCGATCCGCTGGCGCTGGACACGGCCGCCGCGCTGGCCTCGACTGGGGCCGTGCAACTGTGTCTGCTGATCGCAGGCGTGGCGATGGCGCGTTCGCTGGCCGCGCGCGGCGCGCTACCGGACATGGTGGCCGGCTTTTCCATCGGCGAGTATGCAGCGGCGGTGGTGGCTGGCGCGCTAGATTTCACCGATGCCCTGCGCCTGGTGGCGCGGCGCGGGCAGCTGATGGAACAGGCCTATCCCACCGGTTACGGCATGGCGGCCATCATCGGGCTTGATCTGGCACAACTCGAATCGCTGCTGGCCCAGGTGCATGGCGCGGCCACGCCCGTGTATGTCGCCAACCTGAATGCGCCGCGCCAGATCGCCATTGCCGGCAGCGAGCCCGCCCTGCAAGCCGTGATGGCGCTGGCCCTGGCGCACGGCGCCAGCAAGGCCAAGCGCCTGGCTGTCAGCGTGCCGTCGCATTGCCCGCTGCTGGACGCCGCCGCGCTGGACTTGCGCGCCGCCTTCGACGGCGTGACCGTGCGCCGGCCGTCGCTCGTCTACCTGAGCAGCAGCGCGGCGCGCGCGCTGTTCGATGCTGCCCGCATCCGCGACAGTCTGGCCGCCAACATGGCGCAGCGCGTGCAATGGACCGCTACCGCGCGCCTGGCGTGGGAGCGGGGCGCCCGCCTGGCAGTGGAAATGCCGCCCGGCAGCGTCCTGACGCGTTTGACGGCGCCTGACTTCACCGATGGCGTGGCCGTCTGCTGCGATGGTAACCGGGGCGACAGCTTGCTGGCGCTGGTGGAACGGGAGCGCGGTGGCGCCGCGCCTTAAAGCCTGGCGCTCAATCCAATCTGGAAGCCACGGCCCGGCAAGGGCGCGATGTATTTCAGTGGAGAATTGTGTGGCCTGGCATCGTCATCGAGCAGGTTGGTGCCGCTAATAAATACATCGATGCCTGCAAACGGCGAATTTGGCACCTGCAGTGTGCGGCTCACCTGGAAATTCACCATGGTGTAGCCGTCGAGCGGCACTTCTTCGCTGACACTTTTGCCCAGATACTTCTGCTTGTCGTACCAGGTGCTCGACACCCTGGCCTTCCACCCCTGGTTTTCCCACAGCACATTCGCGCCGTAGCGGTTGGTGGGCATGTTGGGCAGGTAGACGCCGTCGTTGTGCGCGCGCAGCTTGTCAGGATGGTCCGCCTTGTTCTTGACCAGGTCGGCAAATGCGGAGAGATTCAGCTTGCCATAGTTGCCCAGCTGAACGACCTGGGAAGCGTCGATCTCGAATCCCTTGACCGTCGTATCGGTCTGCTTCCAATATTTTAATGGCAGGCGATTGGCCATCTGGGCTCCAGAATGGCCAAGGTACAGATAGTTCTCGTACTGCATGACGTAGCCGGTTGCGGACAGGTTGAAGCCGCGATTGCCGAACAGGGCGGTGAGTTCGGTATTCCTGGCACGCTCGGCCTTCAGGTTCTGGTTGCCTTCTTCCTGGGTCATGATCGAATAGTGGCGGTTGCTCGCATACAACTCATTGACGTCGGGCGCTCTTTCCGAGGAGGCATAGCGCAGCTTCGCACCGAAAAGCTGGCCAAGTTTGGCCGAGGCCCCCAGGCTATAGCTGTTCAGGCTGAACGACTTGTCCTCGAGTTTGGCGTTGCTCGCATTTCTCGACGTCTTGAAGCCGCTCTTGCGGATGTCGTGATCCACTTTTTCATGGCGAAAGCCCGCATCGAAGGTGGCCCAGTCGACGTCGAGGCTCTCCTTGATGAACAGCGCACGGCTGAGCGTGCTGGCATCGGGAAGGTACAGCTGCGAGCCGCTGCCGGCGATATCCCTGGCTTTATGGCTGAGGCCAAGCAAGCCGCTCAATGGACCGGCGCGCCGGTGCGCCAGCAGGAGCTCGGCCTGATTGGTGTTGAACTGGTAGTCATTCGCCTTCGCCGCACCGAGGCGTTCTCCCGACGCATTGTTCAGGCGAGACACGCGCAGTTGCGCGCTTTCAAGATAGGCAAGGGGATCGCGCAGATGGGCTTCCAGCGCATATTTATCCTGCTGTATCACCACGCCGACGGGCAGTCCCTCGGCATAATTCGCCCCGAAAGACTTGTTCTCCATGGAGAAGCCCGGTACGCCATACTCGCTATTCTTGGTATCGAGGCTGACGGCCACGTAGCCACGATCGAAAAAGTAGGTGCTGCCGACGGCAAAGTGGGAATTGCTGGCATAGCTGTTGCCCAGAGTGCCGTGATAATCGGGGGTGACGTCCTTGTTGATCTTGTTCTGGGTCGTCGACGGCGTACCGGGCACGTATGCGGGGTTGGCCGGATTGACGTAGGTCTTGCGCTGCCAGACGGAGGTCGGATTATTGGTGTAGAAGGAAAAATCGCCGTCCGCCCAGTCCGGATTTTCCGTCATGAACTGGTCGATAAACGGTTGCGACGCCTTGTTGTAGACCTGCTGGATTCTCGCTTCTTTCTGGCAACTGTCGGCCAGAAAGGTATTCACGCCGCCCCTCGAAGGGAACAGCTGGCTGTTGCATACGCCGGCCTTGCTGTTGCCCGGAATAGTGTAATGCCCGATCTTCTGGAATGACATCTGCAGATTGGTCGAGACGTGTTTTCCATCGTTGAAATTCAGGCGCAAGCCTTGCGCATTGGCATCGTTGAAACCCTTGCGCAGGACCAGTTCCAGGTCTTTCGGCTTGTCCTCCATCTTCCTGGAAATGAGGCCGGAATCGACGTCGACGCTGCCGCCGATGGCATTGCCGCCGAAGCGCACGCTATCGGACGATTTGTTCACGCTGACGCTGCGCGCAAACAGCGGATCGAACGGGATATTGATGTCGCCGCTGAGCGCATTCATGCCGAGGATGGACTGGCCATCTTCCAGGATCTGCACGCGGCTGCCGCTCAGGCTGCGTATCACCGGTGCGCCGGCATTCGGCCCGAAGGCGCTGCTTTGCACGCCCGAGACATGCTCGAGCATGCCGCCCAGCGTCCTGTTCTGGGCTTGCGTATTTTCAACGACAACGACGCTGTCGATGCCCGACGGCCTGTCTGCGCGGATGTTGATGGTCTGCAGGGTGATGTCGTCTGCCGCGTAAGCGAGCGGGGTAGTGGACAGCATGGCAGCTGCGAATACGTGATGGCGCATGGGACTCTCTAAAAAGGCGGAATGGGGTGCTGGCGCCGGATGCAGGCGCAGCGGAATGCGTAGATGCAATCGAGTTGCAATAATAGCTTGCGTGGAATTCTAATGCAAGTAAACTGCATTTGAGGATATTGGCCGGGTGGCGTACGGAAAGCGCGCAGCGCAGACAGCCGGCATGTGCCGGCTACCGGGTAGCAAAGTGCGGAGATGGGATGGCCGCTACACGTCAGGCGTTGCGTTATGCATTGCGCGTGTGCGGCGCAGGCTGAATGAATCCGCCTGCGCTGTTATGGAATCGCTGCTTCAGGTGAAGTTCAATGGCTTCTCGCCTGCAGCCGGCGCGCGCGGCGTTTGCGCTCCCAGATGACGATGCCCGTCACCGATAGCATGGCGACCATGAGGCCCATGAAGGACATCAAAATGCGTCCCGGCAAGCCGAGGATGCGGCCCGAGTGCAGGGGGAATTGCAGTTGCACGAAGACGTCGGCGGCCGTGCCTTCCCATGGCTTGTGCTGGCCGATGATGCCGCCGTCCATGCCATCGACGTACAGGTTCGACAGGCCCATGCCGGCCGTGCCGAATTCGTCGGCCGGGTCGAAGAAGGAGACGTTGTAGAACGAATAATTGCCGCCATAATAAATGCCGCCGATAGGCGCCGTGATGCCGCGCTGCACGGCTTGCTTTTTGGCAATATCCACGGCCTGTTCGAAGCCGATCACGGGCGTGATATACGTGCCGTAGGGCGCTGGCGTCTGCGTTTCGTACGGACCCGGCGTGGTGGTGGAAACGAGCGACATGACGGGATAAAACACTTCGCGGTACAGGTTCAGCGAGAACGAGGTGAACGCGACGACGATGATAATGAGCCACACCCACAGGCCGCCCGCGCGGTGCAAATCGAAATTGAGCTTGTAGCCGCCCGCCGCCCAGCGCACCACCCACGACGGTTTCCAGCGCTGCCACCAGCTGGCGGCGTCGCGGTGGCGCGGCGCCTCGTCCTGCGCGCGTGGGCGCAAACGGCGTGGCGTGGTCAGGTAAAACGCCACCATGCTGTCGAGCAGCCAGATCAGGGCGACGCTCCCCATCAGCCAGTAGCCCCAGCGGTCCGTACCCCAGAAGGCGGGCACGTGCAGGCTGTAGTGCAGGTGGCGCAAGAACGGCATCAGGCTGCGGCGCGACAGGGAAATAGCCGTCGAATCGCGCGTGCCCGTGATCTGCGCCGTGACGGGGTCGATGTACACGGTGTTGTAGTCGAGCACGAACGGTTTGTTCGTGGCCGGATCGGTCAGGGGGCGCACCATGAAGGTGGCCGCATGGCCTTCTTCCAGGCCCAGGGTCATGTAATTGACTGCCACGCGCGGGTCGGCGGCGGCGACCTTTTGCGCCAGCGCAAATGGTTGCTGCAGGGGGCCGCGGCCCGGCGTGTTCATGATGTCGGCGTTGAGCCATTCATCGAGTTCATGGTCCCACGACGTGACGGCGCCCGTGAGGCCTGCAACGATGAGGAAGAGGGCGATGGTCAGGCCAGCCCAGCGGTGTATGACAGTCCAGAAAGCGCGCATGCGTAAGACAACCCTGCAAAACTTGTTGAGAAATCCGCATGGCTACAAATGCGAAGCATTCTCATTATCGAGCGTGGCGGGAGTTTACGCAAGCGCTTGTCCAGGCGGCAACAGCGCGGCGGGCCAGGCCTGGAAGCGCAGCCACACGGGCCTGGCGCCCCGTCCTGCCACGCACAGGGTCGCTGCGTAGCCGTCGGCCGGATACAGCGGGTAGACCCAGGCGGTGCAGCGGGGATCGCCTGCATCGATGACGGGCGCCGGGCCGGGCGACGCGCCGAACGTCAGCTGCGCGGGGTCCGTGTGCAAGCCCGTGCCCAGCAGCTTGCAATACGCTTCCTTGTGCGTCCACAACTGCAGAAAGCGGGACTGTGCCTGCGCCTGCGGGAGGGCCGCCAGGGCTGCGCGCTCGGCCGGATGGCAGACCAGCGGCGCCAGCGCCACCCCGTTGAAACCGTCGCGCCGCTGCTCCAGGTCAATGCCCACGGCCACCTCGGAGACGGCCACCAGCGCCAAGGTGCCGCTGTGGCTGAGGTTGAAATGCAGTCCTCCATGCGCCAGTACGGGCTTGCCCAGCGGCCCTTCGGACAGCGCCAGCGCGGCCGGTGCCTGGCCCGTCTGCAGCGCCAGGATGTGGCGCAGGGCGGCGCGTCCGCGCCGGTAGCCGCGCTGCAGGGCGTCGCCCCGGCAGCGGGACGCACGCGCCTGTTCCTGTGCGCTCAGGCAGGGCGCCAGGGCATCGAGCGCGGGGTCGTCCAGGTCGACCAGCCACAGGAAGACGGCCGGCTCACGCATGCCGGCCTCGCGCCTGGGCTTCGAAGCGCGCGCCGCGCCACAAAAAGGCGTGGCGCGCCAGGGCCAGCATGGGCAGGTCGGCGCGGCTGTCGCCATACGCGTAGCCGATGGCGTGCGGCGAGTGGGCCAGCCAGCGGGCGATGCGGCGCACCTTTTCCTGGCCGTGGCAGTTGGCGCCCGCCAGCGGCGAAGCGATGCAGGCGCGGAAACCGTGGCGCCGCGCCCACGGCTGCAGATACAGCTCGGGCGAGGCGCTGACGAGCACGCAAGCGTGACCCTGCGCCTGGTGCCAGCGCAGGCGTTCCATGCCTTGCGGGCGCAGCAGGGCGTCCAGCGGCGCGCCCGCATACGCGTCGGCCAGCCGCGCCAGCGCACCAGCGTCGATGTGGCCCAGGCAGCACGCCAGCAAGCTGCGCTTGGCCACGTCGTTGCGCAACAGGCCGCAGGCATACGCCAGCAGCACGGGCGACAGGCGCAGCAGCTGCGCCGCCAGGCGCGGCGTGCCGCTGGCATGGCGCAGGAAGGGCAGCAGCGAGTCGCGCCGGCTCAGGGTGCCGTCAAAATCGAACAGGACGGCCAGCGGCAGGTTGCCGCTGACGTCTGGACGGGCCGCGCTCACAGGCGCGTGCGGTGGAAGACCGCGTCGGGCGTCAGGCGGATGGCCAGCATGATGTAGCGCCAGAAGCCGGGCAGGTAGGCTTGCGCCTGGCCGCGCCGCATGGCCGACACAATGCCGGCTGCCACCGTGTCGGCGCTGGCCCACAGGGGGCCGCCCTTGTCCATGCCCGCCGTCATGGGGGTGTCGACGAAGCCGGGCTTGATGGTCAGCACGGCCACGCCATGCGGCGCCAGACGGTGGCGCAGTCCCTGCAGGTAGATGGCCAGGGCGCCCTTGGCCGTGCCGTATATGTAGTTGCTTTGCCGTCCACGGTCGCCCGCCACCGAGCCGATGGCCGCCAGCACGCCCTGGCCGCGCGGCTGCAGCAAGTTCGCTGCCAGCGCCAGGATGGCCATGGCGCTGCCGCCATTCGTGGTCCATTGCGCCAGCATCAGCGGCACCGAGTCGGCGCAGGCCTGTTGGTCGGGCAGGCAGCCGTGGGCTACCAGCACGGCATCGATGCCGCCCAGCGCCACGTCGGCGCGCGCCAGCAGGCCCGCGTGCAGCTCATAGTCGTCGAGGTCGGCGCATTCGCCGCCGATATAGGCTCCCCCGGCGCCGGCGCGCACGCGCAGGTCCTGCAGCAGGGTGTCGAGCCTGGCGCCGTTGCGGGCGATGCAGTGGACGCTGGCGCCGGCGGCGACGAGGCGGCGCGCCGTGGCGTGCGCGATGGCGGAGGTGGCGCCGAAGATGACGGTGCGTTGCAATGATCTCATGGGTTGACTCTTCTCCAGAAGCTTGATGAAAATCGGGGATCGATGAAGGCGCTGAACGCTTCCCAGGCGGGAAAGCCGGCGCGGAACAGGCTGGCGGGCATGCGCGCATCCTTGGCCGGGTACAGGGCGCCGCCCGCCTGGGCGACGATGGCGTCGAGGTTGGTGAACAGGCGCAGGCTGGCGGCGCCCCGGTTGGGAAAGTCCAGCGCCAGGGTGGCGCCAGGCCGTGCGAAGGACAGCATGCCGGGCGCAGGCTGCGTGCCGAAGGTCTTCAGCACGGCCAGGAAGGAGCCCTGGCCGCTGGCTGCGATGAGCGCGAGGATGGCGGCGATGCCGTCGCGGCAGCTGGCCGGCGGCAGTACGCACTGGTACTGGAAAAAGCCGCGCCGGCCGTAGATGCGGTTCCAGTCGCGCACGCCGTCGAGCGGATAGAAAAAACCGCCATGGTGGCGCAGCGCCGGCGCTTCCGGCAGGGGGCGGCGGTAATACAGCGCGTTGAAGGCGCGCAGGCTCAGGCAGTTCACCAGCGAGACAGGCGGCATGAAGGGCATGTGGCGGCGCGCAGCGCGGTGAGCGGGCAGGTCCGGCTGCGGCGGCGCATGGCAGGCGCTGCTGAAAATGCCGCGCGGCTGGCGCGCCAGGCAGTCGATCCACGCCACCGTGTAGGGCGCGGCGCGCCCGGCCGCCGCGTTCAGCTCCCAGAAGCTGTCCAGGCCCGCAAAGCGCCGTTCGGTGACGAGCATGAAGGGGTTGGGCACGGGCATGAGTTGCAGCTCGGCCCAGACGATGCAGCCCGTCAGTCCCAGCCCGCCCACGGTGGCGGCAAACCACTGCGGCAGCTGCTGCGGCCCGCACAGCAGGCGGCTGCCGTCCGAGCGCAGCAGCTCGAAGGCGCGCACGTGGTGGCCGAAGCTGCCCGCCACGTGGTGGTTCTTGCCATGCACGTCATTGGCGATGGCGCCGCCCACCGTCACGTGGCGTGTGCCCGGCGTGACGGGCAGGAACCAGCCTTGCGGCAGGGCCAGCGCCACGATGTCGCCCAGCAGCACGCCCGCTTCGCAGCGCAGCACGCCGCTGGCGCGGTCGAAGGCGATGAAGCGGTCCAGGCCCCGCGTCAGCAGCACGGTGCCGCCGTCGTTCAGGCAGCTGTCGCCATAGCTGCGGCCATTGCCGTGCGCTAGCAGGCTGCCGTCCGGCGTGGGCAGGGCCGCGTCGCGCGCCTGCAGGGCAAGCTGGCGCACATGTGCTGCCTGCGGCAGGCCGTTCCATGAACGCACGGGCGCGTTCATGACGGCTGTACCTGGGCGGCGCGGCTGGTGGACAGGGCGGCTACGCCCAGTGCCACGGCAAACCACAGGGTCGTCAGGCGGATCAGGATGGTGGCGGCCACGGCCTGTGCCGGCGTCATGTCCTGCCACAGCAGCAGGCTGACCATGGCCGCTTCCATGCCGCCCAGGCCGCCCGGCAGGAAACTCAGGGCGCCGGCCAGCATGGCGCTGGCAAAGGCCAGGCAGGCGAAGGACAGGCTGGCGCCGGCGTCCAGCCACTGCAGCAGGCAGTAGAAGGCCAGCGCCTCCGCCGCCCAGGCCGCCAGGGCCAGGGCGAAGGCCGCGGCCAGCAGCGGCGGCGCGTGACAAGCCTGGGCCTGGCGCAGCAGCTGGGCCAGGTGGCCGGCCAGCGTGCGCCCGCGCGCCCCCGGGCGTGCCGCGCTCCAGGCGGCCAGCCAGCGGGCGGGCGCGGCGCGCGTCAGCAGCCACACGCAGGCCAGCGCGGCGGCGCCGGCGGCAGCCACCAGCGGCAGCAGGGAGGGATACTGGCTCAGGCCGAACAGGGCCAGGCAGATGATGGCCAGCAAGTCCGACACGCGCTCGCTGAGCAGCGCCGCCAGGCTGTGCGCATGCGGCACGCCCAGGCGGGCGAGCAGCACGCTGCGCAGCGCTTCGCCCGTTTTGCCCGGCGTCACCGTCAGAGCAAAGCCGGCCAGGTAGATGCGCGCGCTGGCGCGCCACGGCACGGCGTGGCCCATGGCGTGCAGGTAGAGCTGCCAACGGCAGAAGCGCAGGCCGTAATTGAGCAGCGACAGGGCCAGCATCAACGCCGCGCCGCCCGCGCCCACGTGCGCGGCAGCGCTGCCCAGCGCGGGCAGGCCGCCCCACAGCGAAAATGCCAGGTAGCCGGCGGCGGCCATGGCGATGGAAAGCAGGAAGGCGCGGTAGCGCCATCCCGACAGCAGGGCGCCGCTCATGGCAGCACCCCGATGGTAACGGCCAGCCAGCCAGCCACGGTCAGCAGCAGGTGGCGGTCCGTCAGCAGGTCGTGCGCGGTATCGTTGCCCTGCGCGCGCAGGTGCAACAGAAACAGGTAGCGAAAGATGCCATACACGACGAACGGCACCGTGTAGATCAGGTTGGCCGTGCCGTGCGTGGCGATGGTGTCGCGGCTGACCGTGTACAGGCTGTAGCTGAGCACGGTGCATGCGGCGCTGACGGCGATGAACTGGCCCAGCATCACGCCGCTGTAGTCGTCCAGCACGCGCCGCGCGCAGGCACCGCCCGGCTCCGCGCGCGGCCCGGCGGCTGCCAGCTGCATCAGCTCCGCATGCCGCTTGGCGAAGCCGAGGAACAGCGTCACCATCAGGCCGCACAACAGCAGCCATTGCGACGGCGCGATGCCGATGCCCACGGTGCCGGCCAGGATGCGCAGCATGAAGCCGGCCGAGATGATGAAGACGTCGAGTATCACCACGTGCTTCAGGTACAGCGAATAGGCCACGTTCAGGGCCAGGTAGGTCAGCAGCAGGAGCGGCACGGCCAGACCCACGGCCGCGCCCAGCGCCAGCGCGGTGCCCGCCAGCAGCAGGCAGGCGCACCAGGCCAGGGGCGTCTTGATTTCGCCGCTGGCGATGGGGCGCCGGCATTTCTGCGGATGCTGGCGGTCTGCCTCGGCGTCGAACAGGTCGTTGAGCACGTACACGGCGCTGGCCATGGCGCAGAAGGCCAGGAAGGCCAGCGCCGCGTGCGCGGCCGTGGCGGCATCGCGCTGCGTGGCAAAGAGCAGCCCCAGCAGCACGAAGCCGTTCTTGATGTACTGGTGCGGCCGCAGCAGCCGGATCAGCGCGCGCATGGGGCGCTCCCGGTGGCGGAGGAAAAGAATGCTTGCATGTTCAGACTCCAGTTGCGTGCAAAGACCAGGGCGGGCGAGGCGGGCACGGCCCGCCCTGGAAGAGGTGGCCGGCCTTACAGCTGGAACAGGTAGCTGAACTTGACGAACACCTTGCGGCCTGTGTGCATGTCGAGGTCGCGCGTGCGCTGCAGCAGCTGCGGATTGCCGACCAGCTGCAGGTTTTCCTGGCGGTCCGTGTAGCCCGCGTACGCTGTCGTGCCGGGACTGAGCACGTAGCTGAACAGCAGGTCGCCCGTCAGGCGCTTGCCGCCCTCGATGCCCGTCAACGCCCGGTTGGTCTTCAGGTGGCTGTAGTCGAGGATCAGGTGGGCGGCCATGAAGCGGCTGTGCTGGTAGCGCAGCTTGGTGCGCGACAGCAGTTCGCGGTAAACCATGCTGCCCGGCGCCAGGCCCGCCACGCCCGCCTGCGTGCGCAGGTCGTTCCAGTACAGGGTCTGCTCGACGCGGAACTGCGCCACGGGCGTGAACTTCAGGTTGGCCGAGACGCTGCGTGCGTCGCCCAGGAAGGGCGCCAGGCCCGGTGCGGGCTGGTAGTTGATGACGTCGTTCTGGCCCACGGTGACCCAGCCCGTCAGCCAGCTCAGCCATTCAGTGCTGGCGGCCAGCGAATAGCCGGACTTGCGGAAGTCCAGGCCCGCGTACTTTTCAAAGCCGTCCAGCTTGTGCGCCTCGAAGGTGGTGGCGCGCAAGCCGTTGACGCTGAAAAACGCATCGCTGGACCAGTCCTGCAGCGTGTTGTCGTGGTCCCTGGTACCCACGGCCTTGATGCTGGGGCCTGCGCTGACGAGCCATGGCGCCTCCGGGAAGTTCCACAGGTAGGATGCCGTCTGCGTCGTCTGGCGGATGTCCGTGCGGGGAATGAAGGCCAGCGCGGGGTCGAAGTCGCGCGTGATGTCCAGGTACTGGCCCGCATAGTTGAAATTGCGGTCCGAGCGGCTCGCCTCGACGAAGGCCAGGCGGCCACTGTGGTCGGGCAGGCCGTCCATGCTGGACTTGCTGTGCGCGAGCTGGCTGCTCAGCACCCAGTTTTCATCGATCTTGTAGCGCAGGTCGACGCCGGCCACGCGGTTGCTCTGCTGGCCGAACTTGCGGTCCGTCAACAGCACGCCCACGTTGGAATCGCCGTCGAAATCGTTCTGCACGCGGGCCACGGCGATGCGAGCCGCCTTGCCGAAGTCGCGGCTGTCGCGCGGCAGCGCTTCGCCCGGTGCCACGTCGTCCATCAACAGGCCGCCCACGGACCAGTGGCCTTCGCGACCCGTCAGGCGCGCGCCGTAGCGGGGCTCGGCGATGCGGCGCGAAAAGAACAAGGGCTGCGGCGTGGTGAAGAAGCCCGAGTTTTCCAGGAAAAACGGGCGTTTTTCCGGGAACAGCACTTCGTAGCGCTTGTCGATCAGCACTTGCGGCTCGTCCGACTCGACCTCGCTGAAATCGGGCTTGTAGGTCAGGTCGAGGGCGAACTTGTCGGCCAGCACCAGCTTGGCGTCGACACCGGCCTGGTTCTTGTCGTCGCGGTCCCAGTAGGTGTTGGCCGGGTCGCTGCCGTTCAGGGCGCGGCTGCGGCCGATGTAGCCATAAGGAATCAGCTGGATGTTGCGCCCCGAGGTGATCGGCTCGGGTATCTGCACGGGCGCCAGCTGCGGCACGAAGGCGGCCTGGCGCTTGGTGATGTAGGGCCAGTAGGAAAACTCGTTCAGGCGCGGCACGATGCGGCCCACGGCGATGCCCCAGTTCTGCACGTCGGCGCGGTTGAAGCGCAGGCTCTTGAACGGAATGGCCATGGTGACGACGTAGCCGGTGGGCGTGATCCTGCCATCGGACTGCCATTGCGTGTCGAAATTGAAATCGTCGCCCAGGCCTTCCGTGTGCTTGGCATCCATCTGCACGCCATACGGGTTGGCATAAAAGCGGAACGAGCGCTGCTTGTCGTTGAAGGAGTCGATTTCCAGCTGCACCGCGTCGTCGCCGGGCAAGTCTTCGCGGCGGGCGATGCGCGCGCGCACCAGGGCCGGGTCGTCCGTGCAGACGAAGACAGCGTACAGGTGCTCGTCGTCATACGACAGGTAGGCCTTCGTTTCCAGCAACGACGGCTCGCCGTCGCCGGGCGCGTACTGGCGGAAGCCCTTGATTTCCACGCCGGCATTGGCCGGCACCTTGCCGATGTAGTCGGCCAGCACGGGCGCCTGCGCGGCGCGTGGAATGTGCAGGCGCTCGTCGGCCAGGGCGGGAGCGGAAAAGGCCAGCATCAGGCACAGGGCGGTGCGGCGCAGCGGAGTCAGGATAGCTTGTTTCATCTTGGATATTCTTTCTGAAAGGGAGTCAGGCGGCCGCGGGCGACGCGGACGGGTTGGTTGCGGCGCTGCCGTTGGCGGCCGGGCGGCGCAGTACGGGCCACAGCCAGAAGGCCAGGGCCAGCAGCTGGCTGGCGGTGGAAACGGCCAGCAGCAAGGGAAGGTGCTGCGGCTGGACCAGGCCGATCGGCATGACGATGGCAAAGGCCAGCCACAGCAGGCCATACGCGGCGTGGCGCAAGACGCGATGCGCTTGTGCGTGGACCTGGCCGGCGGCCAGCAGGCACCACAGCCACAGGGCGGGGAACAGCGCATAGTCGTCGGGCACGAAGGGGCTGCGCACGGCGGCCAGACCCAGCAGGCCGAGCCAGACGGCGGCCAGTTCCAGGCGCGAGTACGCGGTGGCGCGGCGCGCCGCCAGCCAGGCCAGCGCCACCACCACCACGCTCCACAGCAGGGCCACGGCGGCCAGGTGGCGGTATTCCAGGCCGTCGACGCCGAACAGCCTGAGCTTGAGCACCAGGGCCGGCACGGAATAATTGATGGCCACTACCGCTTCCAGTCCTTCCAGCTGCATCCAGGTCCACACCTCGCCGCTGGCGATGCGCGGCATTTCATAGCCGACGAAATCGCGGAACGGCTGGGCGCCCAGCATGGCCCAGGCCAGCGCCGCGTACAGCAGTGAGAAGGCAATGCTCCACGCCAGCGCGCGCCAGCGCTTGCAGAACAGCAGGTAGGCGCACAGCACGCCGGGGAAGATCTTGAACAGGGCCAGTGCCATCACGGCGCCGCCGGCCTCGTCGCGCCCGCGCTGGAACAGCAGCATGGCCAGCAGGGCCAGGGCGATGGCGGCCAGCTGGAAATTCCCCGTCTGCATGGTGATCAGGGTGGGCAGGGCCAGCCAGGCGGCCGGTAGCAGCAGGGCGGCGCGGCGGCCTGTTGCGCCGCCGATCCAGGCGCAGACGGCCAGCATGATGGTCATCACCAGCCCCGCGTCGACGGCGAACCAGGCGGCGCGCATGGCCACGAAGCCCGCGCCCAGGGATGCCGCCAGCTGGGGCAGGATCAGGAACGGCGGCGGATACAGGTATTCGTCGAGCTTGAAGCGTCCCTCGTTGCCCGCATAATGGGCGCCGTCGTAGATGTTCGGTGCACCGGCGCTGGCCAGCTCGGACGCTTTCCAGTAAGAGGAAAAGCAGCTGTGGTTGACATAGAAGCGGTCATACCAGATGGCCGACAACTGCGGCTGCTGCGGGTTGGCCATGAACAGGGCCACGCCGGCGAGGCGCGCCACGGCCAGCGCGGCCAGCGCCAGCCACAGCAGGCTGAGCACGGGATGGGCGCGCAGCAGGCCGTCCAGCTCGCGCGGCAGATGGCGGGCCAGCACCGGGCTCAGTCCCAGTGCGATGGCCAGCGGCAGCAGCGCCAGCGGCGACGGCGCCGCTTGCAGGGCAGTGGCGGCGACGGCCGCGCAGATGCCGAAGAAGGCGCACAGCAGCAGCGCCACGGCCAGGCGCTCCCACGCGCGGCCTTGTGAATGTACAGGATGCATCAGTTACCTCCAATCAGGGACAGGGACAGGACGACGGCGGCGATGCCCAGCACGGCCAGGGCCAGTGCGCCCGAGGCGTGCAGGACTCTTTCCTGGCGCCGCGCCCGCAGCAGCGCGTCGCCATAGGGCATGGTGGTGTGGGCAATCATGGTGTACAGGGGCAGCCAGCCGCGCGGCCAGGCGCGGTTGAGCAGCAGGTCGAGCTTCTTGCGGGCGACGAACCACGGCGACTGCACCTTTTGCCGCAGCTCCGTAAAGTTGCTTTTTGATAATTGCGCCAGCGCATCCGTGTGCCGGCGGCGCGCCAGCTCGTAGCTGGCAAAGGCGCTGGCAGTGTCGCCGCGCGCCGCATCGAGCGCATTCATGAGGGTGCAGCAATCCTCGAACGCGGAGTTCATGCCCTGGCCATAGAACGGGTACACGGCATGGCAGGCATCGCCCACCAGCACGGCCCAGTCGCCGAAGCGCCACGGTGCCGTGCGCGTGGTGATGAGGGTGCCCGTGGGGTGGCGCGACCACTGTTCCAGCAGGCCCGGCAGCAAGGGCAGCAGGTCGGGAAAATACTTGGAGAACAGCGCCGTCACGTCGGCCTCGCTGCGCACGCTGGCGAAGCTGTCCTCGCCCTCGAACGGCAGGAACAGGGTCAGCGTGTGCGAGCCGTCCTGGTTCGGGTGCGAGACGAACAGGCAGTGGCTGCGCGGCCACACGTGCAGGGCCGTCAGTTCGATGGCCGAGCTGCCGTCCGCGCGCGGCGCCAGGGTCAGTTCCTTGTAGCCCCATTCCAGGTATTCCTGCTGGTAGTCGGCGCGCATGCCGTGCTGCAGTTCGCGGCGCATGCTGGAAAAGGCGCCGTCGGCGCCCACCACCCAGGTCGGATGGGCCGTGATGCGGCGTCCGCCCGGCGTTTCCAGCTCCAGTTCGCGCTGCGCCTTGTCGGCGCGCAGCAGGCGGTGCTCGAAATGCAGTTTCACCTGCGGATGCTGCTCGGCCTGGTCCAGCAGCAGGTGGTTAAGCAGATTGCGGTCGATTGAATGCAGTACTTCGCTGTCGTCCTTGCCATACGCCTGGTAACGCGTGCTGCCGTCCGGCGCGTGGATGATCCTGCCGCGCATGACGACGGCATGGGCCAGCACCTGGTCTAGCAGTCCCACCATCTGCAGGGCCTGCATGCCGCGCTTGGACAGGCCGAGGTTGATCGAGCGGCCCGCCGCGCCATCCTGGCGGCGCGGGTCGGCGCGGCGCTCGTAGACGTCCACGCCGTGGCCTTGTCGCGCCAGCGCCAGGGCCAGCAGGGAGCCGGCCAGGCCGCCGCCGACGATGGCCACGCGGGCGCTGGGGGCGCCCTGGGTGTGATGGGCGGCGCTCATGCCGTCTCTCCCGCGCCTGCCGCATCGGGCTGGTCCTGGCCTGCCTGCCACTGCTCGATTTCGGCGGCCACGACGCCGTCGAGCGCCTGCTCGAAACGCGACCAGCCCAGGCTGCCCGCCAGGCGGAACAGGTAGGCGCGCAGGTAGGCGGCCCGCACGGGCGCCGCATACGCCGTGCGCAGCAGGAAAGGCAGGTCCGAATCGACCATGTGGCGCATGGCCAGCATGGGGATGGGACTGCGCAGGGGGCGGAACTGCGCATTGCGCAGGCCGGGGCTCTCGTTGCTGGCATGGAATTCGCCAAGCATCAGGCCCTTTTCCACGAAATCCTTTTTCAGCAGCTGCTGCACCTCGTCGACCACGCCCGCGCCCTCGGCGCCCAGGTTGGGGAAGATTACGAGGAAGGCCTTGTTGATGGCGTCCGGCCCGCTGGTCGGCTCGGTGGCGAGGAAAAGGTCGCGGTAGTACAGGATCACGCGGGAAATGCTGTCGAGCGTGGGTTCGCGTTCGGCGATCTCGGCCATCCAGATGCTGTCCTGCTCCAGCGCCACGGGGACGAAGGGGCAGACGGCGCCCTTGCGTCCCAGTTCTGGATGGCTGCGGGCGAGGAAGGCGCGCATCCATTCGAGCACGCTGGCCAGCGCCGAATGGCTGGGATAATCGCGCGCCACCTGGGAAACGCGCATCAGCCCGTATCCGGGACCGTGCGCGGCGTCGGCTTGCTTGTCGTGATGGGCGACCGGGCAATTTGTGGGCGCCGGTGTCGTGTGCAGCATGTCTGTGTCAGTCATCTTGCTTGCTCCAGTGGGACGATGTTGTTAGCGATTTGCTACTGCATTGCGTTTTTGAAGAAAAAGCGTCCCCACAACGCTGCGTGGCAGCGCTTTTTCATTCACCTTGGTACTACCGAGAAAAAATCAGGCGGGCTGGGCGTCCCCTTCGGCGGCCGGGGGCGGCTGGCTCCAGGCGTCGGGCAGTTCGTCGGCGCGGCGCAGGGCGGGGATGCTGTAGGCCAGCATGGCGACCAGGCTCATCGCCAGGCCCAGGACGATGAACATCAGGCCCATGCCGCGCCCGGCGCCCGTGCCGATCAGCTGGCCGATCGAGCCGGCCAGGGCGCCGCCCGGCATCAGCAGCGGCTCGAAGACGTGTTCGGCCAGCGGTCCCGCCAGGCAGTAGCCGACGGGCATGGCCGCTTCCGACAGCACGCGCTGGATGGCGAAGCAGCGTCCCTGCAGGCCGGGCGGCACCTTGCTTTGCCACAGCGAATCGTTCGACGCGCTGATCACGGGCAAGGTCAGGAAGAAGACGAAACCGGCGGCCGTCACCAGCACGAAGGACGGCGCCAGGCCATGCGCGGCCAGGGCCAGTCCCGCCAGCAGGGAAAAGCCCAGCACGCCGTTGATGCGCTTCTTCACGCCGCCTGACGCCGCCATCAGCACGCCGCCCAGCAGCAGGCCCGCGCCGCCGATCGACATCTGCACGCCCAGCAGGGCCGGATCGGCCATTGACAGCACCAGCGGCGTGATGGTGATGGCGGCGATGCCGAACAGGAAATTGCAGGTGCCGAAGACCAGCAGCAGGCCGAACAGGCTGTTGCGCTCGCGTACGTAGCGCCAGCCCGTCGCCGCTTCGTGCCACAGGCTCTGCCCCTCGCTGTCCTGGCTGCGCGGCGGGCGGGGGATGCGCGCCAGCAGCATGGCGATGAAGGCGGCGACGAAGGACAGGGCGTCGATCAGCAGCACGCCGGGCAGGCTGATCAGGCTCACCAGCACGCCCGCCAGCAGCGGACCGGCCACCTGGGCGATGGCGCCGCCCGTCTGCACCAGTCCGTTGACCCGGCTCAGCTGGCCGTGCGGCACCAGCAGCGGGATGCTCGACGCATAGGCGGGGCCGTGGAAGGCGTTGGCCAGCGCCGTGGCGCCCACGCACAGATAGATGTGCCAGATGGCCAGCTGGCTGTTCATCAGCAGCGCCGCCAGCACTAGCTGGGCGCTGGCCGAGACGAGGTCGCAGCACAGCATGATGCGGCGCCGGTCCCAGCGGTCGACGAGGGCGCCCGCGAACGGCGCAATCAGCAGCGCCGGCACGGCCATGGCCACGAAGATCAGCGCGAACTGGGTGGTCGAGCCCGTCGTGCGCAGGACCCAGATGCCTAGCGCAAAGCTGGACAGGCGCGAGCCGATGCCCGAGGTCATCTGGCCGAACCAGATCAGCAAAAAGTCGCGCAAGCCCGCATAGCGGCCAGTGGTAGCGTTCATGCGCATGCCCTTTCCTGTGGTGTGGCGCCGGCAAGGGGCAGGTAGCCCTGGCCGTGCATGTAGGCGAGGCAGGTGGCGAACAGGACGCCGTCGGCCGGTGGACAGACATGGCCCAGCGCGGCGGCCATGCCTTCCGTGGCGCTGCAGTCGAAGCCCGGTTCGCGTGCGTCGGCCTGCTCCGGGAACAGGGCGGCGAAGCTGGCCAGCGCGTTTTCTTCGCTGCTGGCCACCGCCTGCTGCAGGGCCGAGCGCCATTCGCCATAGCCGGCCAGGCGCACCGGGTGGCCGGCCGCGCGCAGGCCGTCGACGAGGGCGCTGGTCGGCAGGCGGGCCGGATTGAGGAAGTGCCAGGTGCCGTCGGCGCCGTCGTGCGCCAGCACGCGGCGGGCGATGACGGCGCTGACGTGATCGACGGGCGCCATGTCGTAGCTGGCATTGGCGATGTCGGGCACGAGGCCCAGCTGCACGCAGCCCTTGACCCAGCTGCTGAAATAGTCGCCCAGGTTGGCGCTGCCGCTGCCGCTGTCGCCCGTGATGCGGGCCGGCCGGTACAGCGCCACGGGCACCCCGCGTTCGCGCGCCGCCATGGCCAGCTGTTCCGCCACCCATTTGCTCTGGTTGTAGCCGCCCTGCTGGCTGTCTGCCGAGGGTGGCGGGTCGCTTTCGCGCACGGTGGCGCCAAGGTAGCCGGCGCTGACGTACACGCCCAGGGTCGAGACCATGTGCACGGCCTTCAGCGCCCCCGTGGTGGCCAGGCGTAGCACTTCCACGGTGCCGCCCACGTTGGCGGGCGCCAGGCTGGCATACGGTGCGAGGAAGTTGACTTGCCCGCCGTTGTGCACGATGGCGTCCGCCTGGCTGGCCACGGTGGCGTAGCCATCGTCCGTCAGGCCCAGGCGCGGCGCGCCCAAGTCGCCCGGCAGGGGCGTCAGGCGCGCCGAATAGCTTTCCTGCCACAGGCCGTACTGCTGCAAATTGGCGCGCAGGCGCCGGGCACCGTCGGCGGCATTGCTGGCGCGCACCAGGCATAGCAGCTGCGCCGTGCTGGCGTCGAGCAGGTCGCGCAGCAGCCAGGCGCCAAGGAAGCCCGTGGCGCCCGTGACGAGGATGGCGCGCGGCGGCCCGGCGCGGTGCGGTGCCGCGTGCGCCGCATCGATGTCGGACGGCAGCACCGCTTGCGCAGCCAGGTCCAGCACGGGCGCGGCGACGCCGGCCAGCAGGTCGTCCACGACGCGCGACAGGGCGGCGATGCTGGGGGCGGAAAACACGGCCGTCAGCGGTACGTCGACGCCGAAGGCGCGCGCCAGCTGGAACACCAGCGGTAGGGTCAGCAGGGAGTCGCCGCCCACGCTGAAGAATTCATCGTCGGTGCTCAGGCCTTCGCGGCCCAGCAGTTCCTGCCACACGGCCAGCATGCGCTGTTCCGTGGCTGTCGCCGGCGCGACGATGCTGCGCGCTTCCAGGTCGTGCAGCGCCTGCGTCGGGGCGGGCAAGGCGCGCCGGTCGATCTTGCCGTTGCCGGTCAGCGGCAGCGCTTCCAGGCGCTCGAAGATGGCCGGCAGCATGGCGTCGGGCAGGCGCGCGGACAGTTCGGCGCGCAGGGCGGCGCCCGTCACGCCGGGGCCAACAAAATACGCCACCAGGCGCTTGTCGCCGGGCGCCACTTCCAGCACGGCGGCGACGGCCGCCTGCACGCCCTCGCAGGCCAGCAGCGCGCTTTCCACTTCGCCCAGCTCGATGCGCACGCCGCGCAGCTTGACCTGGTGGTCGCGCCGGCCCAAAAATTGCAGGCTGCCGTCGTTGTTCCAGCGCGCTAGGTCGCCGCTGCGGTACAGGCGCGCCCCTGCGTTCGGGCTCCAGGGATCGGCGACGAAGCGTTCGGCCGTCAGCTCCGGCGCATGGCGGTAGCCGGCCGCCACGCCGGCGCCACCGATGGCCAGCTCGCCCGCCACGCCGCGCGGCGCCAGCTGCAGGTGGCGGTCCAGCACATAGGCGCGCACGCCGGGCAGCGGCTGGCCGATGGGCAGGTCGCTGCCTTCCAGGCCCGCGCCATCCACGGTGGTGAAAGTCGTGGCGCAGACGGTGGCCTCGGTGGGGCCGTAATGGTTGACCAGGCGCACGCGCTTGCCCGTCAGGCGGGCGAAACGGCGCACTTGCTCCACGGGCACGGCTTCGCCGCCGAACATCATCAGGCGCAAGCTGGGCAGCACGCTGCCCGTGGCGCTGGCGGCGCCATCAAGGGCGTCTGTCCAGCGGCGCCACAGGGCGGACGGCGCGTCGATGGCCGTGACGGCGTGGCGCGCGCAATACGCTTCCAGCTCCGCCACGCCTAGCTGGTTCGGGGCGCCGTGCAACACCAGGGTGGCGCCGGCGGCCAACGCGGGGAAGATGTCGCCCACGGAGGCGTCGAACTGCAGCGGCGGGATCATCAGCAGGCGCTGGCCAGCCAGGTCGTGGACACGGGCGAAGCCTTGCAGCAAATGCAGCACGTTGGCCTGGCTGACGCTCACGCCCTTCGGCGTGCCCGTGGAGCCCGAGGTGTAGATCAGGTAGGCGGGCGCGTTGCCGTCGATGGCGGGCGCGGTGAACGTGGCGCCGTCCGTGGACGCACCGGTGGCCAGCACGGGCAGCTGGCCGGCAATGGCCAGCGCCTGTGCCTGTGCGGCGGTCGGCGCGACGATGGCGATGGCGGCGGCGTCGTCCAGCATGAAGCGCAGGCGCGCCGCAGGCAGGGCTGGGTCGAGCGGCACGTAGGCGGCGCCGGTAGCGACGATGGCGAGCAGCCCCACGAGGGCTTCTGCCGAGCGGTCCGCCAGCAGTGCCACGTGGTGGCCCGGCCCCGCGCCTGCCGCCTGCAGGCGCGCCGCCAGACCGGTGGCTGTCGCGTGCAGCTGTGCGTAGCGTAGTTCGACATCGTCATCCACGATGGCCACGGCCTGCGGCGTGTGTTCGGCCTGGCGCGCCAGCAGTGCATACAGGCCGCCGTCGGGCAAGTCCTGCATGCCGGCAGGAGCGCCGCCATCGCCCAGGACCAGCAATTGTGCCTGCTGCGCGGCCGGCAGCAGGCACAGCCGGGACACGGGCGTGGCGGGCGCCTGCACGATGGATGCTAGCAGCTGCGTGAATTGTTCCGCCATGCGGGCGATGGTGGCCGCTTCGAACAGCGCCACGCTGTAGTCGATGACGCCGCACAGCGCGCCGTCGGCTTCCATCATCGACAGGGTGATCTCGAAGCGCGCCGCCTTGAACGGCGGCTCGAACGGGCCGGGACGCAAGCCGTGCCAGGCTGCCTGCGCACCTTCCTCACTGGCGCTGGTGGCCGGTGCCTGCAGCACGAACATGGTCTGGAACAGGGTGCTGCGGCCTGGCACGCGCTCGATCTGCAAGCCGTCGACGATGCGCTCCAATGGCGCTTCCGCATGCGCGAGGGCGTCGAGGAAGTGCTGGCGGTTGCGCGCCAGCAGGGCGGTAAATGCAGGATCGTCCGACAGGTCCGCGCGCAGGGCCAGGGTATTGACGAGCAGGCCGATCAGCGGTTCGGACTCCGGCGCGCCACGGTTGGCGACCGGGGTGCCGACGACCACGTCATCCTGGCTGGCCAGGCGCGCCAGCAGCACCTGGAAGGCTGACAGCAGCGCCATGAAGAGGGTCGCGCCCTCGGCCTGCGCCATGGCATTGAAGGACTGGGACAAGGCTGGCGGCAGCGCGAAGGCGTGGCGTTCGCCGACGGGGGACAGGCTGGGGCCGCGCGGTGCGTCGGCCGGCAGTTCCAGCACGCCGCTGCTGCCGTCGAGCGCCTGGTGCCAGAACGCCACCTGGCGCGCCAGCGCGGCCTGGCGCGGCGGCGAAGCTTGCCAGCGCACGATGTCGGGGAAGGCCAGCGGCAGCGGCGCCAGCGGCGACGGCGCGCCCGAGGCATGGGCGCGGTACAGCGCCTGCAGTTCGCCATACAGCACATTGAGCGACCAGGCGTCGGCGATGATATGGTGCAGCACCACCACCAGCGCGTATTCCTGCGGTGCCAGGGACACCAGGCTGGCGCGCAGCAGCGGCGGGCGGGCCAGGTCGAACGGGCGCTGCGTCTCGGCGCCAGCGTAATCGAGCGCGGCCGCATGCGCGGCGGCGAAGTCCAGGTGCGACAGGTCGAGGCGCTGCAAGGCGAAGGGCACGCGCGTTGCCACCGTCTGCAGCGGCTGGCCGCCTTCCTCGCCAAAGCCCGTGCGCAGCGCCGCGTGGCGTGCCACGATGCCGCAAAACGCCGCTTCCAGCGCGGCCGCGTCGAGCGCGCCGCTCAGGCGGCAGTGCTGGTACAGGTGATAGGCGCCCGTGCCCGGCTGCAGGCGCTCGAAGAACCACATGCGCTGCTGGGCGGGCGACTGGGGCAGCGGCGTGCCGTCGGCCAGCGGCGGCAGGGCGCGCACGGCGTCGGCCAGCGATACCTGCGGCGCTGCGGCAGCGGCCAGGCGCTGGCGCAGCAGGGCCAGCTGCTGCGGCGTCAGGCGCGCCAGGCGCGGGTCGTCGTGAAGATTGGATTGGCTCATGTGTTTTCCAGTGCGCCGCCCAGCAGCGCTTCGATGTTGTCGTCCGAAAGACCTTCGAGCTGGTCCAGCATGCTGGCCAGGTCGTCCGCATCCACGCTGTCGAGGCGGTTGCGCATCAGGGCCGCGCCGAAGGCCGCCACGGTAGGGGCCTCGAACAGCAGGCGCAAACTGAGTTCGCCGCCAAACGCCTTTTGCGCCCGCATCACCAGCTGCGTGGCCAGCAGCGAGTGGCCGCCCAGCTTGAAGAAGTTGTCCTCGATGCCCACGCGCTCAAGGCCCAGCACTTCCTGCCACAGGCCGCACAGGAGTTCCTCGTCGCCGTTGCGCGGCGCGACGTAGCTGTGGCCGGGGGCCGCCTCGATGTCGGGCACGGGCAGGGCATTGCGGTCGACCTTGCCGTTCGGCGTCATCGGCAGGTGCTCGAGCATCACGTAGGCCGAGGGCAGCATGTAGTTGGGCAGCTGGGGCGCGATGGCGTCGCGCAGCGCCGCCGCCTGCAGGACCTGGCCCGGCTGCGCCAGCAGATAGGCCACCAGGCGCTTGTCGCCGGGACGGTCTTCGCGGCAGATGACGACGGCCTGGCGCACGCCCGCCTGGTCGCCCAGCACGGATTCGATCTCGCCCAGCTCGATGCGGTAGCCGCGCAGCTTGACTTGGTTGTCGATGCGGCCCAGCACTTCCATGTTGCCGTCGCGGCTCCAGCGTGCCAGGTCTCCCGTGCGGTACAGGCGCGCACCCGGCTCCGGCGAATGGGGATCGGCGAGGAATTTTTCCGCCGTCAGTTCGGGGCGCGCATGGTAGCCCTGCGCCACGCCGGCGCCGCCGATCAGCAGTTCGCCCGGAATGCCGGGCGGCAGCGGCTGCAGGAAGGCGTCCGCCACGTACAGACGCGTATTGGCGATGGGACGGCCGATGGCGATCGGCGCGTCGCCCGCCTCGATTTTTTCCACGCTCGACCAGATCGTCGTCTCCGTGGGGCCGTACATATTCCACAGGGTGCCGCCGCCGGCCAGCAGGCGGTCTGCCAGTTCGCGGCTCAGTGCCTCGCCGCCGCATAGCATGGCCATGCCGGGACGGCTTTGCCAGCCCGCGTCGAGCAGCATGCGCCAGGTGGCGGGCGTGGCCTGCAGCATGCTCGCCTGCGAGCTGTCGAGCAGGCGCGCCAGTTCCATGCCGTCGGCCGCCGTGGCCGGGTCGGCGATCTCGATGCGCGCCCCCACCGTCAGCGGCAGCAGCAGTTCCAGCACGGCGATGTCGAACGACAGGGTGGTGACGGCGCACAGGCGGTCGGCGGCCGTGATGCCGGGCCGTTCCTTCATGGACAGCAGGAAGTTGACGACGGCGCTGTGCGGCAGGCGCACGCCCTTGGGTCTGCCCGTCGAGCCGGAGGTGTAGATGACGTAGGCCGTCTCGCCCGCCTGCACGTGCGCGGGCGGAGCCATTTCGTTCAGGCGCGCCTCTTCCAGCAGCACCAGGGCCGGGCCGCTGGCCGCCAGCAGCGGCGCCAGCGCGCGCTGCGTGACGACGAAGCGCGTCTGCGCGTCGTCGAGCATGAAGGCGATGCGCTCGGCCGGGTAGATGGGATCGAGCGGCACGTAGGCGGCACCCGCCTTGAGGATGCCCAGCAGCGCCACCAGCATGTCGGGCGAGCGCTTGAGGAACAGCCCCACCAGCTCGCCGGACTGCACGCCGCGCGCCTGCAGGTGGCGCGCCAGCGCATCGGCGCGCTGGTCGAGTTCCGCGTAGCTGAGTTCGCGCCCCAGGTGCGACAGGGCCACGGCCTGCGGCGTGCGCGCTGCCTGCGCCTCGAACAGCGCATGCGCTGTCATTGCGCCGCCGTCCGGCAGGGCGCGTGCCGTGTCGTTCCAGTCGTGCAGCACGCAGCGCCGCTCGGCCGGCGTCAGCAGTTCCAGCTCGGACAGGCGGCGGTCCGGATCGCCCAGCGCGCTTTGCAGCAGCTGCTGCAGGTGGCCCGCCATGGCGGCGATGGTGGCCGCGTCGAACAGGTCGGTCGCATACTCGATGTACATGGCCAGGCCATTGTTTTCCTCGCTGGCGAACAGGGTCAGGTCGACGCGCGAGGTGCCCGACGAGATGACGCCAGGCTCGATCGGCGACAGCACCAGTCCGTGCAGGCGGATTTCCTCGGACGGGAAGTTCTGGAAGAACAGCATCACCTGGAACAGGGGCGAGTGGCTCAGCGAACGGTCGATCTTGAGCACGTCGAGCAGGCGTTCGACGGGCATGTCCTGGTGCGCATACGCGCCCAGGGTGCCGTCCTTGACGCGCGCCAGCAGCTCGCGGAAGGTGGGGTCGCCCGTCAGGTCCGTGCGCAGCGCCAGGGTATTGGCGAAAAAGCCCACCAGCGCCTCGAGTTCCTGACGCGGCCGGTTCGCCACGCCCATGCCGATGACGAGGTCGAGCTGGCCCGTGTAGCGCGCCAGCAGCGCCTTGAATGCGGTGGCAAATACCATGAACGGCGTCGCGCCTTCCTGTCGGCTCAGGCGTTTCAAGCCGTCGTACAGGGTCGGGTCGAGGCGGTGCACGGAAGCCGCGCCGCGCCGGCTTTGCTGCGCCGGACGGGGACGGTCGCCGGGCAGCTCCAGCACGGGCGGGTGGCTGACGAGGCGCTGCTGCCAGTAGGCGAACTGCTTGCGCATGGTCTCGCCTTCCTCGTCGAGCAGGGCGTTCTGCCACAGCGTGTAGTCGGCGTACTGCAGCGGCACTTCGGCCAGCGGCGACGGCAGTCCCGCGCAATAGGCGTCGTACAGCTGGCACAGTTCCGTGTAGATGATGGTGTAGGACCAGCCGTCGAGCGCGATATGGTGGCCGTTCAGGACGAACAAATGCTGCTCCTCGTCCAGGCTGATGAGCACGGCGCGCAGCAGCGGCCCGGTGCTGAAGTTGAATGGCGTGCCCGCTTCCTGCTGCGCCAGCGCGGCCGCTTCCTCGCGCCGCTGCGCGATCGGCACATGTTCCAGGCTGATGCGGCGCAGCGGCACGGGTGCCGGCGGCAAGATGCGCTGCTGCGGGCCGTCGTCGTCGGTGACGATGGCCGTGCGCAGCACTTCATGGCGGCGCACGATTTCGTCGAGGCTGCGCGCAAGGATGGCGCAATCGGGCCGTCCGCGCATCCACATGGCCGACGGCACGTTGTAGGTGGCCGAATTCGGATCCATCTGTTCCAGGAACCACAGGCGGTTCTGCGCATGCGAGACGGGGATGCGCGCGGGCCGGGGCTGGCGCGTGATCTCCCTGCGGGCGGCGGGTGCCGCCTGTTTGCTCAGCTGCTGCATCAGCAGCGCGCGTTTTTCCGGCGACAGGCCGGCCAGGCGTTGGTTCAAATCAGTCATGTCATCATCCCAGGATAGGCGAGTCGCCGACGGGCACGGGCGCGTGCTGCAATTGCGCGCTGGCCTGTTCGTCGCTCAGGTTGTCAAGTTGTTTCAAAAGTTCATCGAGTGCGTCGGCATGCTGGCTGGCCAGCTGCAGGGCGATGGCGTCGGCCATCTGCGCCAGCCGCGGCGCATCGAAGACGGCGCGCAGCGGGAAATCGATGGCGTAGTGCTGGCCGATGCGCGCCACCAGCCGCGTCGCCAGCAGCGAGTTGCCGCCGACGTCGAAAAAGCTGTCGCCGGGTTCCACGCCGGTCAGGCGCAGCAGGGGGCGCCACAGCTGCGCCAGGGTTTCCTGTTCGGCTGACAGGAGCGCCGCCGGCGCGTCCACGGCCACGTCGGCCGGGTCGGGCAAGGCATGGCGGTCCACCTTGCCGTTGGCGTTCAGCGGCCAGCGCTCCAGTACGACAAAGGCCGCTGGCAGCATGTAGGCAGGCAGCTGGGCGCGCAGCGCTTCGCGCGCGGCGGCCACGTCGAAGCCGGCGGCGGCCGTCAGGTAAGCCACCAGGCGCTTGTCGCCTGGTCTGTCCTCGCGCGCCAGCACCAGCGCTTCGCGCACGCCGGCGCAGGCGGCCAGGCGCGTTTCGATCTCGCCCGGCTCGATGCGGTAGCCGCGGATCTTCACCTGGAAGTCGTTGCGGCCGGCAAACTCGATCGTGCCGTCGGCGCGCCACTTGCCCAGGTCGCCGCTGCGGTACAGGCGTGCGCCCGGCTGCGCCGAGAACGGATCGGCGATGAAGCGCTCGGCGCTGTGCTGCGGCAGGTTCAGGTAGCCGCGCGCCACGCCGTCGCCGCCGATATGGATCTCGCCGGGCACGCCCACGGGCACGGGCTGGCCCAGCGGGTCGAGCAGGTAGACCTGCGTGTTGCCGATGGGCCGGCCGATGGGAATGGCCCGCGCCTCGTGCGGCGCGCCCGTCACGGCATACGTAGTGGCAAACGTGGTCGTTTCGGTGGGGCCGTAGCCATTGAGCAGCTGGCGCGGCGCACGCGCCTTGCCCATCACCCGTGCCACCACTTGCGGATCGAGCACGTCGCCGCCCGCCAGCAGCCAGCGCAGGCCGCCGAATGCTTCTTCCAGCGCGTCGGCGTATTCATGGAACAGGCCCGCCGTCAGCCACAGGGCCGTCGCGCCGCCATCGACCAGCGCGCGGTTGAAGCGCGCCGGGTCGAGCAGCGTGTCCTGGTCCAGCACCAGCACCGAGGCGCCGTTCAGCAGCGGGCCCCACAGCTCCCAGGTGGCCGCGTCGAATGCGGGGTTGGCGCAGTGGACCACGCAGTCGCTGCTGCCCAGCGGGGCGAAGCCGCTGTCGACGGCCAGGCGCACGATGTTGCGGTGCTCGACCATCACGCCTTTCGGCATGCCCGTCGAGCCCGAGGTGTACATCACGTAGGCCAGCGACTGCGCGTCGATGCCGGCGATGGCCGGATCGGTATCGGGCAGGCAGGCCGATGGTGCCGTGCCCGGCTCCACCAGCAGCAGCGGCGGGCCGCCAGCGGGCAGGCGCGCGGCCAGCGTGGCGCTGCTGAGCACCAGCGCGGGCGCGGCGTCGGCGAGGATATGCGCGAGGCGCTGCTGCGGGCAGTTCGCTTCCACCGGCACGTAGGCGGCACCCGCCTTGAGGATGGCCAGCAAGGCAATCACCAGCGCGTCGCTGCGCTCGAGCAGCACCAGCACGCGCTGCCCCGGCTGCAGGCCCGCTGCCAGCAGCGCGTGCGCCTGGCGGTTGGCCTGCGCGTCGAGGGCGGCATACGTCAGGCTGCGCGCGCAGTGGCGCAGGGCCAGCGCTTGGGGCGTGCGCGCCGCCTGCTGCGCGAACAGCGCAGGCACGCTGTCCTGGCGTGTCGGCGCGACGGTGGCGCGGTTGAAGTCCAGCAGCACTTGCCGGCGCGCCGCCGCATCCACCAGTGGCAGGCGGCCGAGGGCCAGGCTGTCGTCGGCCGCCATGGCCGCCAGCACGGCTTGCAGGCTGGCGGCCAGGCGCGCGATGCCCTCGCTGTCGAACAGCTCGCTCGCATATTCCAGGTGGCCGCTCACCTGTTCGCCATCGTCGTCGAGCAGCAGGGAGAGATCGAAATGCGTGCTGGCCTGCGGCAGCGGCAGGGGGCGCGGATCGAAGAGGGCGCCTTCGCCCGTCGGCGCCGGCGTGTTGTTGAGCGCCATAACGCTCTGGAACAAGGGGCTGTAGGCCAGGCTGCGCACGGGCTTGACGGCATCGACCACTTGGTCCAGCGGCAGGTCCTGGTGTTCGTAGGCGGCCAGCGCCGTGGCGCGGATGCGCGCCAGCAGCTCGGCCACCGTGGGGTCGCCGTGCAGGCGCACGCGCAGGGCCACCGTGTTGACGAAGAAGCCCGGCAGCGCCTCCAGTTCGGGCAGCGGGCGGTTGGCGACGGGCGTGCCGATGACGATGTCGTCCTGGCCGCCCAGACGCGAGAGCAGCGCGCTCCAGCCCGCGAGCAGGGTCATGAACAGGGTGGCGCCGTGGCGGGCGCTGAGGCGGCGCAGCGCTTCGGCCAGCGGCGGCGCCAAGGCGAATGCCAGGCGCGCGCCACGGTAGCTCTGGCGCGCGGGACGGGAATGGTCGAGCGGCAGCTCCAGCAGGGCAGGCGCGCCATCGAGCTGCGCGCGCCAGTACGCCTGCTGCACCCCGAACGCGGCCGTGTGTGCGGCATGGCGCTGCCAGCGCGCATAGTCCGCGTACTGCAGCGCGGGCGGCGGCAGCGGGTCGGGCAGGCCGGCGGCGAAGACGGCGTACAGTACCGCCAGTTCCTCGCACAGCACGCCTAGCGACCAGCCATCGCTGATGATGTGGTGCTGCACCAGCAGCAGCGTGTGCTCTTGCGCCGACTGGCGCAACAGCAGGGCGCGCAGCAGCGGGCCGCGCACCAGGTCGAAGGGGCGCGCGATTTCTTCCCCGTACAGGGCCTCGGCCGCCGCTGCGCGCTGCGCCGGTGCCAGCGTCGACAGGTCTTCCTGGCGCAGGGGGAAGGCGAATGGCGCGCCCGCCACCTGGTGCGGCACGCCGTCGCTGGCCCCGAAGTGCGTGCGCAGGATGGCGTGGCGCCGCAGCAGGGCGTCGAGCGCCAGGCGCAGGGCATCGGCCTGCAGCGGTCCGCGCAGGCGCCATGCCACCGGCATGTGATAGGCGGCGCCGGCGGCAGCGTCGAGCTGGTTCAGGAACCACAGGCGCTGCTGCGTGTATGACAGCGGCACCTTGCCGTCGGCAGGCAGGGCCTGCGGCGCCAGTGGCGGCAGGGCGGCGCCGGCCGGGGCACCGTCGAGGATGGCGGCCAGGCCGGCTACCGTAGGCGCGCCGAACAGCTGGCCCAGTGTCAGGGCCGTGCCGCTGGCCTGGCGCAGGCGCGACACGAGCTGGCCGGCCAGCAGCGAATGGCCGCCCAGCTCGAAGAAGTCGTCGTGCCGTCCCACCTGTTCCAGTCCCAGCAGCTCGCGCCACAGGCGCGCCACGAGCGTTTCCTGCAAGCCGAGGGGGGCCTCGACCAGCCGTCCGGACATGGCGGCGCGGCCGGGCACGGGCAGGGCGCGGCGGTCCACCTTGCCGTTCGGCGTCATGGGGAACTGTTCCAGCAGCACGAAGGCAGGCGGCACCATGTAGGCCGGCACGGCCTGCGACAGCAGCGCGCGCAGGCTGGCGATGAGGGGCGCGCCGTCTTCCTGCGCCAGGTCCGCCGCATCGGCACGCACGTAGGCGGCCAGGCGCTTGTCGCCGGGGCGGTCTTCGCGGCACACCACGACAGCCTGGCGGCAGGCCGGATGGCTGGCCAGCACGGCCTCGATTTCGCCCAGCTCGATGCGGAAGCCGCGCAGTTTCACCTGGTTGTCGATGCGGCCGAGCATATCCAGGCGGCCGTCGCGGGTCCAGCGCACCAGGTCGCCCGTGCGGTACAGACGGCTGCCGGGCACGCCGGAAAACGGATCGGCGATGAATTTTTCCGCCGTCAGCTCGGGCCGCGCATGGTAGCCGCTGGCCACGCCCAGGCCGCCGATCAGCAGTTCGCCGGGCACGCCCACGGGCACCGGCTGCAAATGGCGGTCGACCAGGTAGACCTGAGTATTGCGCACGGGCTTGCCGATGGTGACCAGGCCATCGCCGGACAGCACCTGTTCGCCCGTGGAATAGATGGTGGTCTCCGTCGGGCCGTACAGATTCCACAGCTGCGCCACCCTGGCCAGCAGGCCATCGGCCAGTTCACGCGTCATCGGCTCGCCGCCACTGATGATGCGCAGGCCTTGGCGGCCCTGCCAGCCCGAGTCGAGCAGCATGCGCCAGGTGGCGGGCGTGGCTTGCACGAGGGTGGCGCCACAGGCGTCGATCAGCGCGGCCAGCGCCAGGCCATCGGCCGCCGTGGCCGTGTCGGCGATGGTCACCCTGGCGCCAACCGTGAAGGGCAGCAGCAGTTCCAGCACGGCGATGTCGAAGGACAGGGTGGTCACGGCGCAGATGGTGTCGGCGGCCGTCATGCCCGGCTGGTGCAGCATGGCGGCGAAAAAGTTGACCAGCGCGCGGTGCGGCAGCAGCACGCCCTTGGGGCGCCCCGTGGAGCCGGAGGTGTAGATCACGTAGGCGGGCGAGTCAGGATCGACGGCCACGCTGACGGCCGGCGCATCGGCCGCGCGCTCGCCGATATCGTCGATGGCGACGAATTCGCGGGCGCCGGCGGGCAGCTGCGATTGCAGCGCGCGCTCACCGAGCACCAGGCGCGCGTTCGAATCGTCGAGCATGAAGGCCAGGCGCTCGGCCGGATAGGCGGGATCGAGCGGCACGTAGGCGGCGCCTGCCTTGAGGATGCCCATCAGGCCGGCCACCAGCTGGGGGCCGCGCCGCAGGTGCAGCCCCACCAGGTCGCCCGCTTGCACGCCCCGTTCCAGCAGGCGCCCGGCGATGGCGTCGGCGCGGCGCGCCAGCTGGCCGTAGCTCACCTTGTGGCCGCCGTATTCGATGGCCGTGCGCTGTGGCGTGCGTGCCGCCTGCGCATCGACGAAGTCGTGCGCATTGCGCAGCGGACCGAGGGGCAGAGCGCTTGCGTTCCAGTCGTGCAGCAGCAGTTGCTGCTGCACGGGCGGCAGCAGGGACAGCTGCACCAGTGGCTTGGCGGGATCGGCCAGCAACGAGCGCAGCAGCTGTTGCAGGTTGTCCGCCCAGGCGGCGATGCCATCCCCGTCGAACAGGTCCAGTGCAAAGTCGAGCCTGCCCGCATGGCCGCCGCCGGCAGCGTCATCGAGCACCAGCGCCAGGTCGAAGGGCGTGTCCTGCGCCGGGTGGGAGCCGAAGGCCAGCACGGCCTGGAACAGGGGATGAAAGCTGTCGCTGCGCGGCGGCTGCAGCGCCTCGACCAGCTGCGCCAGGCTGCCGGCGCGGTGGCGCGCCGTCGCAGCCAGGGCTGCGCCAGCCTGTGCCAGCAGGCTGTTGCCCGTGCTGGCGTCATCGAGGCGCAGGCGCAGCGGGGCGACGGCATCCTGCTGCGCCATGCCGATGACCAGATCCTGCTGTCCGCTGAGGCGGGCCAGGAAAGCGGACCAGGCCGTCAATAGCACGGCCAGCGGCGTCGCGCCGCAGTGCCGTGCCAGCTGGCGCATTTGCGTGGCCGTATCGGCGTCGATGGCGAAGGGCACGCTGCCCGTGCGCCAGCTTTGGCGAGCCGGCCTGGAACGTTCGCCGGGCAATTCCAGCAGGGCGGGGGCGCCGTGCAGCTGCTGGCGCCAGAAAGCGGCCTGCTCCAGTGGCAGCGGAGCGCACGGGGCAGGACTTGGCGTGGCGTTTGCCTGGCGGCCATGCCGGAGAGTGTGGAAATAGTCTGTCAGAGCCATGGTGTACACCGAAAAGTGAGGCAGTGAGTCAGTCCGGTCCGTGCCAGGCGGGCTGGAACGGGATCGGGGCGGGAAATCAGCGTTGCGAATATAGCATCGTGTTTTTCATTTCCAGGGCATCTTGGTATTTTCAACTTAATAACAACACTTGGTTTGAATAATGATTTTTTAGCCAATTTTTCGATTATTCGTGCGCACGGGCGGGCGCCATGATCCGCGCTGTTGCGTTAATTGCGGCGTTGAGGCGGAAAGGGGCTTATATCGGAAGATGAATATCGGGATGGCGGCCTGGATGTACTCGCCAGGTGCAAAAGCAGCACCAGGAATGGTGCGTGCCCAGGCTGGCGTAGACGCTGTAACGCGGGTTTTGGCGAGGGCCGCTGTCGCAATTGAGCTGGGTGGAAAGACAATCGCGGTTCAGGCAATTGGCCTGGCGCTCAACGCGCCGGAAACGCGCCAAAGGGCGCTATGGGCGCAGCCTTGGAATTGTTAATTGATTGTAATTTTTAGTAAATAACAAAAACATGGAAAATATTGTTCTGACTGAATATGACAAAAGAAAAATCAGAAAAAAATGTCATATTAATTGATTATTCTGTAACATTAAAAATATGGCATATATGCTACGGCTTCAGGGGCAAGGGTACGTTTCGTAGTGGTGCCAGGAGGCCTGCTACCGCGCCGCCATCCGTGGAACGCCCATGGATTAACGGATATCCCGAGCCCACAGTCGCTGGCGGCATACTGCAAGTCACAAATTTAATAATTGCTTAAGTATGAAATATTATTTCCATATTTTCACAGTAATTATCATCTTTATCATTGATTTCCGATATAAGTGATTTCCTATATGAGCTTGCTTAAATACGCAAAACAAATATAAAAATAAGATAATTTGATGCGCTTCGGTAGAGGCTGGCTATCAAAAGTATGGTATGGCGGTGGCGTGGATATTTATATGGGCCAATCTGAATCGGCTAACTGTCGTGAATTGATGCCCATCTGCAGATAAAAATGCTTTAGGCTTAAATGAACGGATATGGCAGTGTATATGTGTGAGTTTCTTGTTGTAATGACTATAATGCGTTATCACAGCGATAAACATGCCTGCACAGGGATTATGCGCAGAGTGCCGGACCATATTATCGGGGGCGCGGGAACGGTGGTGGCTATCAATCAGAAAGTTACTTTGGAAAAATCCCGATGACTGCAAAGAACACTGTTGTGGAAAAAAACGGGTAGAGTGGCGTCGCTTCCAAGATGGCGCATCGTGGCCTGCTGGGGTATTCTTGCGTACAAAGATGATAATAAATGTATTTTTGTGGAAACAATCGAACGAGGTGGGCATGCATATTCACAGTCGCAACAACGTCCGTGTCGCTGGAGAGGGGCAGGCAACTCTGGTGTTTGCCCATGGTTTTGGTTGCGACCAGACGATGTGGCGCTATCTGGAACCGCAGTTCCGCCAGCGTTACCGGACCGTGCTGTTCGATCTGGTGGGCAGCGGCCGCTCGGATCTGGGCGCCTATGATATGCGCCGTTATGCGACGCTCGACGGCTATGCCGACGACTTGCGGGCGGTGGTCGAGGCCGTGCCGGGCGCTGGCGACGGCCCTGTGGTCTGCATCAGCCATTCCGTCAGCGCCATGAGCGCCTTGCTGGCCACGATCGCCGAGCCGGACCTGTTCGCCGCGCAAATCATGCTGGCGCCATCGCCCTGTTATCTAGACGAACCTGCCACCGGTTACCGTGGCGGTTTCAGCCGCGCCGATATCGACGACCTGTTGGGCGCCATGGACAGCAACTACCTGGGCTGGTCTGCCAGCATGGCGCCTGCCATCATGGGCGCAGCCGGCCAGCCGGCGCTGGGCGAGGACCTGGCGCGCAGCTTTTGCCGCACGGATCCGGCCATCGCGCGGCATTTCGCGCAAGCCACCTTCTTGTCCGATCACCGCGCCATCTTGCCGCACAACAGCACGCCGGCGCTGATCGTGCAATGCAGCGACGATTTCATTGCGCCACGGCCCGTGGGCGATTATCTGCGCGAGATGCTGCCGCGCAGCAGCTTGCATGTGGTGGAGAATATCGGCCATTGCCCGCACATGAGCGCGCCCGATGCCAGCTACCGCGCCATCCGCCACTTTCTCGACGGCTTGCACCTGTAATGCGCGACACGCTGCCTTCCTTGCCTGACGCCAATACCTTGTTCCAGCATGCAGCCTGCGGCTTGCTGCTGTGCACGGCCGACGGCACCATCGTGCAGGCGAACGCCACCTTTTGTGGCTGGCTCGGCTATGGCGCCAGGGAATTGCTTGGGAAAAAGAAACTGCAAGACTTGCTGACCATCGGCGGGCGCATGTTCCACCAGACGCACTGGCTGCCGCTGATGCAGGTGCAGGGCAGCGTGTCGGAAATCCTGCTCGACATGCGCCAGCGCCAGGGCCAGTCCATCCCCATGCTGTTCAACGCCGTGCGGCGCGTGCACGAGGGCGTGCGTTATGACGAGGTCGCCGTCTTTGTCGCCAGCGACCGGCGCAAATACGAGCAGCAACTGCAGCTGGCGCGCAAGGAGGCCGGCGAGCTCAACGAGCAGCTGGCGGCCGCCGACCGGCGCAAGGACGAATTCCTGGCCACGCTGGCGCACGAGTTGCGCAATCCGCTGGCGCCGATGCGCAATGTGCTCGAAGTGCTGCGCCTGGCGCAGCTGGACAATCCGCAGCTATGCTGGGCGCGTGACGTGCTGGGACGGCAAGTCGGCCACATGACGCACCTGGTCGACGACCTGACGGAAGTGTCGCGCATCACGCGGGGACGCCTGGAATTGCGCCGCGCCAGCGTGGAACTGGCGCCCGTGGTGGACGCGGCCCTGCACAGCGTGGCGGAGCTGGCGGCGCAATCGGGCCACAGCGTGCATGTCCATCAATGGCCGCAGCCCATCTGGCTGGATGCCGACGCCACGCGCCTGGGGCAAATGATCGCCAACCTGCTGACCAACGCCGTCAAATATACGCCGGCAAATGGCGTCATCGGGTTGGAAGTGACATGCACGGAAAACGAAGTACACATTACCGTGCGCGATTCGGGCATCGGCATCGCGCCCGAGCACCTGGACACCGTTTTTGACATGTTTTCGCAGCTGGAGCCGGCCCTGGCGCGCGCCCAAGGCGGCCTGGGCATCGGCCTGTCGCTGGTGCGCGGCCTGGCCGAATTGCATGGCGGCACGGTCAGCGCACGCAGCGATGGCGTGGGGCAGGGCAGCACGTTTGAATTGCGCCTGCCGCTGCCGGCCGTGCCGCTGGCAGCGCCTGCGCCCGTGGACCGCCGCTTGCTGGCTGGCACGCGCGAGGGCACGGTGCTGGTCATCGACGACAGCGCCGACGCGGCCGAAAGCCTGGCGCTGGCGCTCGACATCCTCGGCTACGAGGTGCGCACGGCTTATGATGGTGCGGCCGGCATGGCGGTCGCGCAAAGCTTCCTGCCGCAAGTCATCCTGCTCGACATCGGCTTGCCGCACATGAATGGCTATGACGTGGCGCGCCTGCTGCGTTCCCAGCCGTGCGGGCAACATGCCATCCTGGTCGCCGTGACGGGCTGGGGCCAGGACAAGGACCGCCAGATGGCGTCCGACGCGGGTTTTGATTTGCATCTGACCAAGCCCGTGGATTTTTATGAGCTCGATGCGATGCTGCAGAAGATGCTGCAGGCAGGGTGAACGATACATGCAGTGTCAACCACAATCGTCCCACAGCGTGATCCAGGAAGAATGGCATCTGCCTGACTTGCTGGATGGCGCCCGCGCGCTTCACGATGCCTTGCTCGATTACGAAGGCGATGGCGTGTATGCCGACCTGCTCCTTCCCTGGTTGCGCGCGAATCCGCCTGCGCTGGCCTGGCTGCGCTCATTTGCGCAAAGGCAAGGAAATCCTGTTCCGCCAGCAAGCAAAGAGGAATCGTGGGTACTCCAGGCGTTCAGCCGCATAGGCCAGGTGCTGGTCTTGCCCTTGCAACACGGACGCGCCAATGGCGAAGGCTGGGCCGGACCGCCGCTGTCGCTCGCCGAGTATGAGGCTTTCGTCGAGGCGCTGGGCATGACGGTGCTGCGGCCGGCACAATTTTCGCCTTTTTATCACGAGATAGTCGGGCTGCAGCCCGCTGGGTCTGCGCATGCGCGCGCCGCGATCTTGGCGTGGCGATGGCCGTGCGTGATGCTCGGCAACATGCTGTTTGCGCGTGGTGGCGTCGATGTCTGCGCTGGCAAGACAATTTTCAAGCCCGGTATCGCCGACGCATCGACGCTGTACTGGGCTGACCGCCGCAAGGGACGCCCTGTCAACGACCTGTCGCATGGGTGGGGTAGTAATTCGCAATGGCGCACGTCTTTCCGCCGCGACTATGTCGTCGGCGATACGCGATTTTACAATGTGGATGGCACGTATGATCTGGCGGCGCAGGCGGCCGAGACGGCAGATGACGGCCTGTTTCCGGTGCTGACCCTGGCGGAAAAAATTGAGTTGCTGACGCAGCGATGCCTGGTCCGTAGCACGACAGCGCACGATGATCTGTTCCCCTATGACGACTGCTGGCGCGAATCGGCAGACAACGGCGGCGTGCAGGAGCGGTGGCCGCGCTGGCTGTCAGCCTTGCGTGGCAGTGGCAAGCGGGAAACAAAGGCTTGAAACCTGGGTGCGCGATGATGCTGAAGCACGCTCGGGGACGACATGGCCGTCAGCGGCATTGGATGGAAAGACATGGAACAATTGACAGAACTTGAAATCGTTGTTTTTCAGCTGCGCATGGACTTTGCCTCGGCCGACCGCTGCGTCGACTGGGCCGTGGAGCGTTTGCGCCTGGACCAGGAAGGCGACGACCTGGAGGTCGTGCTGCTGGCCAGCGCCCGGGGGCGTGATGAGGTACTGGCGCTGGCCGACGTGATCATCGAGCGCTACCGTGGCGCGCAGCGGCTTGACGAGCAGTTCCTGGCCGGCAAATACATCGTCGAACTGCGCGCAGCCTATCTGGCAGGGCGGGAAAGCGCGTCGTCGCTCGATGCCATCTTTACCCGCTTGTACCCGGCGTTAGCTTATCCCGACTGGCTGACGATGCTGAGCCGCAATTGCGAATATGCGATGGACGTGCCCGATTTCGAGCAGCCGTTCGAGGATGAATTCCACTATATCGCCAGCTTGTGGGCACAGGCGGAAAGCTTGGCCACATTTGAGGGGGAATACCGCCGGCAAATCTCCAATGGCCACGCTGTAAGGTAATGGCCCGCGACTGCTTTTACTCCAGGCGGTAGCGGTTGGGACCAAATGGCGTGTATGCCATGCCGTGCAGCAATTGTATGCGTTCCGGCAAGCGGCTGGCGATAAGCAGTAACAGCACGCACAGCGTCGGATTCAGCCATTGCCAGCCCGCCAGCACGGTTGGCACGCCGGCCAGCAGCACGGCGCCCGCAATGATGCTCCAGAGTCCGAATCTTTTCAGCACCAGCACCATGGCAAACAGGACGATGTACGGGTACATGGAAACATCCTGAGGCGCAAACGATGCTTGCGTCGCCACCAGCAAGGCGCCGCCGACGCCGCCAATGAGGCCGGCAGCCACGTGGTTGCCGGCGCGCGAGGCGGGAGCCATTTTATGGATCAGGTACAGCAAGCCGGACGCGGCTGCCGCCACCAGCATGCCAACCAGGAAGATGGTGGATGACGTGGTCTCCACCAGCGGGCGGATCAGTGGTTGCGCCAGCGCAGTGCCGCCCGGATAGGCGGAATCGTTCAGTTGCGCGATGAATGGCATGGCGGCACCGTACACGGCCAGCGACACGATGGCGCAAGCTTCGGGCTGCAGCGTGCGTGCCCAGAAAGACATCAGGGCGGCAAGCGTGGCAGCGACGGCTCCCCCTGCCACGAGCAGTAGCCATGGCGGCAGATGCGGGACCATGGCATCGGCGCCGCTGAGCATGGCGTACACGCAGGCGCCCGTTGCCGGGTAGATCAGGTAGCCCAATGCAGGCACTTGCGCCCGGCCCACGGCGCAATACAGGCCGATGGTGATCACGATCAGTGGTGTGCTGTGCCTCAGGATGGGTACCACGCTGAAGGGCAACAGCACTTCGAGGATCGTCCCGGCCAGCACGAGGACGGCGATGACGGCAAAGGCACGGGCATGGGAATCGGGAGTGTCGCTGCGCGCGGCCAGCGGCAGCGCTGCTGCATGCATGGGCATAGTCGCTCGCCTCAGCCAGCGACTGCGCGCTCCCCAGGCCAGCGCCAGCGCCAGCAACAGCAGCATCATGACATCGCTCGTCTCGCTGCTCCGGACGCCGGTGCTTGGCTCTGCCATGTACGTGGCGTAGCTGGTGCCCAGGAGACCCAGCGCGAGGCCCGCCACGGCGCTGCCCTTGACGTTTCCAAGCCTGCCCGCAAGCGCCACCACCAGGGGCGCCACCAATGGCGCCGCGCCGATCGACAGGCTCGCAGGCCTGGCCGCGCCGAAGGCCAGGGTCGCCCCCACGCCGCTTGCCGCACCGAGCAGTGCCGCCCACAGCAGGGCTGCGCGCTGGCGCTCGGTGGCAGAGGTGGCGGATGCCGCAGTGGCAGGGAAATAGTGCAGGCACAGGCAGATCAGCAGCATGCCCCCCGTCACGATCACGAGTGGTGTCAGCGGCAGCACGGCACCGCCAAGCTCAATGACACCCTGGCCAGGCAAGAACGCGGGCAGCATCTGCTCGTCCCAGACAAGGGCCGCGACCGCCAGGGCCGCGATGGCGCTGACCAAGCCTGCCAGCAATTGCTCCACCGGGGTGGCGCGGCGCATGTGCTGCCAGAAATGGCGCTGGTACAGGACCAGCATAAGGGCTGCGGCGCCCCAGCTTGCCGCCAGCACTAGCAGTAGCATGGCGTAAACGGGCAGGCTTGCCAGCGGGTCTTGCAGCCAGATGATCGCGGTGCTGCCCAGCATGGCCGCCACGCTAGGCACGACGGCAAAGCCCAGGCAGAGGGCGCCGTACTCGCGGTACAGCAAGCTGTGCCCGCAGGCGACCAGGGACGTCAGCATGCCCAGGGCGAGGCCATTGCAAAGCAACTGGAGCAGATCGCCGTTCATCATGCCGCCGCCGGCGCGCGTGCTACATCCTGTTTGCTGGCTTTTGCGCCAGCGCCCACGGCCAGGGCCTCCGCTTGAACATTGCCACCATGGACGATGATCCCGTTGTTGAGGATGGTAGTACGTCGTTCGCGGATATCGGCGCTGTCGTAGCCATGCGCTTCGAGGAAGTCGGCCAGCTCGTCAAGCAGCTTGCGTTCGATTAATTTGCGGTTGAAATCCTCGTCCGAGCGCTGGAAGTAGTGGCGCCACGCGGGCGCCGACAGCGCCTCGCGCAAGCTGGTGCCGGCACCGAAGTTGTAGCTGGCGCTGTATTCGATATGCTCCGCGCGCTCGCGCACATATCTGTCCATGCTGAAAGACTCGGCAAAGCGGGACAATTCGTCGACGAGCAGTATCAGCGTGGCGCCGAACGCCATGAAGGGGCCAAGCACGCAGGCGGTCAGCCAGCGCTGCAAGCGTTCCTGCCAGCGGATCTTGGCCAGTTTGTCGACCTTGCGGTAGGAATCCCCTACCGGACCGAGGAAATAGCGGTTGAATTCGACATACAAGCCGTTGCCGCGCAATACAAAGCGGACATAGTAAGTGGTGATGATTTCCCCACCCCAGTCGGCAATCTGCACGCACAGATAGTGGCGCATATGCCGCTCGCTGGTGCCCAGGCATTGCGCCAGGCGCGCGGCGGCGATCACTTGGGCAGGACGTTGCCATGGTCCATTGCACAGGTCTTCCGGCCCGCGCGCCTGCGTACCATGGACAAAAACGGGATCCATGCAGCGCAAGCCAGGCAGCTGCATGGCTTGCAGTGCTGCCTTGATATGCGCGTACAGCTCTGTTGCCGTGAATGGCGTGACGGGTTGTTTTGCGCTCTCGCCACGGGGCGCATTCAGCGCGCAGTTGAATGACCAGCCGCTTTCTTGGATGCCTGCGCCGATGAACGGGATGAAGCCGCGATACAGGATCAGGTTTTGCCCAGGGACGGGCAGGGCGTCTTCGATGCGCTTGGGAATGGGGTGTCGTCCATATTGCTGCACGCAGGCCGCATAGTTGAAGTTGCCGCGTCGAAAACCTTGCGCGTGGCGGCTGGCGGCGTTTGCGCGGCTGACGTTGGCGCCTGCCGCCACGAGCGCGCCGAGCACGATGAGCGCCGGTATGTCGAGCAGATAACCCAGCAGCATCAGCAGCGAGGTGGCAGCGAAGACGAGCCTGTAGCGCCGCTGCAGCTGTTCGCCAGCCAGGCAAATCTGTATCAGCAGGCGCACGTCCAGGCCGAACTCGGGCGCCACGGCATCATAGTTTTTATGAAAGAAATGCAGTATGCGGCGGCGAAAAACCAGGCCGCCAAGGAAGGCCTGGCCACCGAGGAGGCGGATGACTTCCGCGTCATCGTGCTGGTGTGCTGCCTGCTCAGCCTGCCTGGTAGCGGCTTGCTGCAGTTCTTCGGGGATGGGATCCGTCATGTTCGCCTCCACCGCTTGTGTGTCGTGCCATCACAGGCCGAAATACTGCAATGGCAGGCGCAGCGCGCTGGCAATCGCCTTGACGGGCGCGGCAAGGGCGACGACGTCGGCAATCACCACGCCGGCCATTTGCAGCTTGTCCTTTAAACTGTGCAGCATGTGCTGCATCCCTTCAGGCTGCGTCTTGCCGGAGCGCACCATGTCAGCCATGGCCTGTGTTTCCTGTTTAACAATGGCCGCCGCACCAGCATTCAGGGGCAACTGAGCGATCGCTTGTTCTAGCTGGGCAATGGCATCCTGCAAGGTCTTTTGCGTGGCGTTATCGATGCTGGTGACCGTCTTGCTGGCGATCGGATTTTGGCCAAAGGCAAATACCTCCGCAGTGACGCTATCGGCGTGCAAGGTATAGCTTTCCGTGGTAGGGGGCGCAGCAGGTTCCTTCATGATCTTTCTCCTGGCAAAGGAAAAATACATCAAAAGCATATTTAACAATAGGGCAAAACATGGGGGGCGATTTGCGCTAGAACAAACGCGATGAGGAAAGGGCGGGACTGCGAAGTGGGATGCTGCGGGGAAGAAAGAGGGGAGTGCTGGGCGATGCGGCCGCCGTCATCGGCGGCCGCATTCGGGTGCGACTCAGGCCGGCTGCGCGCCGCCCACATTGCGGCTGCGGTTTTCCACCAGCACGGAAATACCGAGCACGACGATGCCGCCGCAGGCCAGCATGGCGCCCACCCAGCCCGTCGAGCGCAAGCCCATGCCCATGGCGATGGCGATGCCGCCGGCCCAGGCGCCCAGCGCGTTGGCGATGTTGAAGGCGGAATGGTTGAGGGCGGCGGCCACGGTTTGCGCGTCGCCGGCCACGTCCATCAGCCGCGTCTGCACGGCGGGAGCGACGGCGATGCCGGCGCCGATGGCAAACAGGTTGATCGCCGTCAGCCAGACATTGCTGCTGGTATAAGTAAACGCGGCCAGCGCGGCCACGTTCCACAGCAGCACGCCGAAGATGGTCCACAGGCGCGAGCGGTCGGCCAGCCAGCCGCCGATCAGATTGCCCAAGGTCATGCCGACACCGATGATGGCCAGCAAGATCGAAATGACCAGGGGCGACACTTTCGTGATTTCCAGCAAGGTGGGCGTGATGAAGGTGTAGACGGCGAACATGCCGCCGAAGCCGATCGCCACCATCAGCAGGGTCAGCCACACTTGCAGGCGGCGGAATACGCCCAGTTCGCGGCGCGGGCTGGAATCGCCGGCGGCCACCATGGGCACGAAGATGCGCACCATCAGCATGGTCAGCAAGCCCAGCGCGGCGACCAGCAAAAAGGCCGAGCGCCAGCCCAGGGTCTGGCCGATATACGTGGCCAGCGGCACGCCGAAGATATTTGCGACAGTCAAGCCCATCAGGACGCGGGCCACAGCTTGTCCCCGCTTGTCCGGTTCGGCCAGGGCGGCCGCCACTAGCGCTGCCACGCCAAAGTAGGCGCCATGCGGGATGCCGGCCACGAAACGGGCCACCACCAGCAAGCCGTAGTTCGGAGCGATGGCGCTGAGCAAGTTGCCGCCAGCGAACATCAGCATCAGGCAGATCAGCATCAGCCGGCGCGGCATGCGCGCCAGGAAGATCGTGATCAGGGGCGCGCCGACGACCACGCCCAGCGCGTAGGCGCTGATCATGTGGCTCATCTGCGGCAAGGTTGTGCCCAGGTCGTCGGCGACCACGGGCAGGATGCTCATGGAGGCGAATTCGCCCGTGCCGATGGCCAGGCCGCCGAGGGCCAGGGCCAGGTCGGCATAGCCAGCGCCGAAAGGCGCAGTGACGCGCGGAATCAGGGGATCTACGGAGGCGTGCATGTTCTTGTTAGTTGGGTAAAGAATGACAGGGTGGAGAGGCGTGCTGTGGCCCGGCCGGAAGTGGCAATGCGCCACCAGAGTCGACGGATGGCCGGTATTTTCGGGCTGTAACAACTGCCCAAGGACAACATTGTAAAAGATTCGGGCAAGCTCTGCTGGGCGACGGCTAAAATCTGCTGCACTGCACACACCCGTGTTTGCTCTTGTTGTTAACGATAACACGGAATGCATCCGTTGTTGGGGATCTTCCTCGAGACCTTGCTTGAGCAGGCGGGCCTCGCCGCCTAGATTTTTCTGGCGTGTTTCAAGTGCAGGGGCAGCCACCACCACATGCAAATGATGAGTGTGCCCATCAGCACGCAGGCGACGATGCCGGCGATGTGGCCGAACACTTCCGACATCACCAGATTGGTGCCGAGGATGAACGCCAACGCCAGCGAAAAGGCGCCGCACATCATGATGCGGTCGGCCACGCGCTTGAAGCGTTCGCGGTCTTGCAGGGGGCGCATCACGCGGTGCTGGATGGCTGGCGCGCTGAGCAGCACCAGGCTGGTCATGGAGAGGAAAAACGTCAGCAGGAAGACGATTTTTTCCGCCTGCACGATCTTCGCGAAGCCGCCGTTGAAAGGCAGGATGATGAGGAAGGCCGTCAGCATCTGCGCGCCCGGCAGCAGGATGCGCAATTCGCTGAGCAGGTCGGACAAGTCGCCTTCGTCGCCGGGCTGGCCATCTTCATCCTGGTGTTGCGCATGTGGCATGGGGCCGTCCTCGTGGTGGTGATGGGACCAGTCTACGCACAAGTGACCAGGTCGACTGTGGCCGGGCGCACCTTCAGGAGCATTGCGTGATGCCAGCCGCTAAGCGGCCGGAATGAAAAAGCCCGCCGACGTGGGCGGGCTGTGCTGACGGGCGTGCCTGGGGCATGGCCGCGTCTATTCTTCCGTATCGGCCAAGGTGACGATGGCGCGCGCCCACTTCGAGTATTTCAGGTTTGCCAGGTCGCGCACGGTCTTGATATTGAACGCTTGCTTGAGCAGCTCCGCATCTTTCTCGCTCACGCCTTGCAGCGCATCGACGGGGGCGTCAGCGATTTCCTTGAACGTTTTTTTCTCGTAGGCTTTGTCTACCGCTTTATTGATGTTCATGTATTGATACTCCTCAGTAAGTAGGAAAATTAATTTTACACGTTTCTGCGAACCGTCAATTTACGCTTGCATGTTGTGCCGAACTAAATATGATGGAGGTGGGTGGCTCGACAGTGAGTCAGTCCACGCACTCGTCGCGAGATTGTAATTATAGCACTGTTATTATTCATAGTATAATGTTTTCCATGGCGCAGAATTGTCTGCGCCATGCCGGACGCCGCGGTCACGCGGCACGAATCGATAGCGTTCAGGAGAATACGATGAGTTTGCTAGATCAACTTGCAGGACAGGCGATGAGCGCTTTGGGCAACAAGGGCGCGGATGGGGAAGCGTCATCGGGGCTGATGGCCAGCGTGATGGAGCTGGTCAACCAGCATGGCGGCTTGCCGGGCCTGCTGCAAAAATTCCAGGAAAGCGGCCTGGGCGACCAGGTGGCCAGCTGGATCGGCACCGGCGCCAATGCGCCCGTTTCCGGCGAACAGATCAAGGATGCGCTGGGTGCCGACACCATCACGCAGATCGCTGAAAAAGCGGGCGTCGCACCGGACGCGGCCTCGGGCGGCCTGGCAGCCTTGCTGCCCCAGCTGATCGACAAGCTGACGCCGAATGGCCAAGTGCCAGAAGGCAATGACCTCGTCAGCCAGGGCTTGAATATGCTCAAGGGCAAAATTTTCGGTTGAGCAGCCGAAGCCACAACAAAAACCTCGCAGCGATGCGAGGTTTTTTGCTTTTAAGCAGCGGCCCTCATGCCGAAGTGGGGAGGTGTTCCAGTCAGCCTCGCCGTACTGCCCTCCACCAGATAGGAACAATAGCGGCGCCGTTCGGCGTTGCCGCCGCGCCGTTCCATTAGTTCTCCCAGCATGGCGACGGCGTCGGTGGCCATCTTTTGCACGGGCTGGCGCAGGGTAGTGATGTCGTAGCTGAGCCAGCCCGACGCTTCCAGCGCGTCGAAGCCGGCCACGGACATTTGCAGCGGCACCTGGATGCCCATCTGGTGGCGCGCCGTGTCCAGGCAGCCGATGGCCATGATGTCGTTGCCGCAAATGACGGCGTCCGGCACGCGGCCCAGGCGGTCGATGACCTTGCGCAGGCCTCGTCCGCCGCTGGCGTAATCGTAGTTGCCACTGACGACGATGGGCGCGGGCAAGCCCAGCGTGAACAGGCGGTCCAGCACGCCGGCCTTGCGTTCCTGCGCCACTGCCGAGTCGCCGGGGCCGTCGATGACGGCGAACTGGCGGTGACCCGCCTCGGCCAGGCGCGACACGAGCAGGCGCGCCGCTTCCCCTTGATCGCACAGCACGGCATGCACGGCGTGCTCGCGGGGGCTGCGGTTGAACAGCACCAGCGGTACGTCGCGCCGGCCAAACTCAAGCATTTGCTCGTCCGACAGGCCGGCGGCCACGACGGCGCCATCGACCTGGTATTGCCATACGTCGCTCAAGACCTTGCCGATATCGGCTTCGCGCTCCAGGGTAAACAATAATAAACGCTTGCCCTGGCGGGCGATTTGCTGGCTCAGGTCGGACAGCACTTGCGGATAGTACAGGTTGGCCAGGTTGGAAATGATGACAGCCACCAGGTTCGAGCGCCGCGTGATCAGGCTGCGCGCGGCCGCGTTGGGGATGTAGTCGAGACTGATGGCCGCCTGCATGACCTTGGCCTGGGTGGCGGGCGAGATGCTGGCGCCCGGCTTGAAGCAGCGCGACACGGCCGATTGCGACACGCCGGCCAGCAGGGCCACGTCATACGAGGTCACGCGCCGTCCGGCGCCGGGTACGGGGCGGGCGGTGGTGCCGGGTGTCCAGGCTACAGTATTCTTTTTTCGCATATTGGTCTGGCAAGCAATCTGTCTCAAAGTATTCCTGCAGGCCCGGCCGCTTGTGGCGGCTTGGGCGGGAAAAATGAGCATAGCGAAAATATTTCCATGTGGCAAGACTGTTTTCTTGTCCATGTTGCAAATAATTTGATTGAAAGGCAAGTGGTATGCTTGCCCCTCAGTCGGGGCTGTCGCAGGGACCGCTGCCATAGGGACTGATGCGTCCTGGCGGGTCCACGCGGCGCGCGCTGAAATCGCTGGCCAGCGTGGGTAATGGAAAATCCGCCGTGGCGCTCGCTTCCGTGCCGCTGACCGTACCGCGCACCGTCAGGGCGACGTGGACCCAGGAGCCATGGTTGCGCGGATAACTGAGGGTGACGGTGGCCATGCCCAGCGCGTCGCTCAGGCCGCTGGCGCTGACGGTCAGGGGGATGCCGGGATCGAGCACGCCATTGCCGTTGCGGTCATAGGCGGCGTCAAAAATGCCGTTGCGCAAGACATCTTCATTGGCGCAGCTGTAGCGGGGCAGGGCCAGGCGCCAGACGCCCGTGTCGGGGAACTCGGGCTTGTCCGCCTCCCACACGTAGTATCCCTTGGCATAGCGGCTGGGCCAGGCGGCAGCCGTGATGGCAACGCCGGACACGGCGTTGCCCGCGCTGTCGGAAACGAACACGGTAAGGTCCTTTTGCAGCACGCTGGTCGAATACTCGCGCAGCAGGCTGCCCGTGCCCAGCTTGATCGACAGCGCTTGCCGCGCCACCGTCAGGCGCACGAGGGCGGTGGCCGCCGCTTGCGCTGCGCCCTCGATGCGGGCCTGGATCAGCACGCCGTCGCGCCCGCTATCGGCCGGCCCCGCCACATACACGGCGCGCGCCAGGCCGTCGCTGCCCGTCAGCACCCGGCCCGCCTGTCGCAGGTAGCCACCGCTGGGGTCGCTCAAGATGGTAAACACGACGGGCGCATTCTTGACCAGGTTGTTCGCTGCGCCATCGCGCACCACGGCGCTGATGGTGCTGATACTTGTGCTGATACTGCTGCTGGCGTTGTCGGACGAGGCCGCCGAAGTGCTCGTATTCGCGCGCAGCACGGCCGGCTCCGCCTGCATGGCCAGCTTGCTGGCGCCGCTCAGGGGCGCGACGAATTCCAGCCGTGTCTGCGCCGAGGGTCCGCCCGCCACGGCCGCCGTGATGCTGGCCACGCCCGCGTTGGCCGACTGCACATAGCTGCGTGGCAAGTTGCCATTGTTAAAGATCAAGCTGGCAGGCAAGGCCTGGCTGCAGGCGCTGTCCGCAAACAGGCTGCCGCGCGAGGTCGACAGGCTGGCGCTGCCCGTCTGCGCCACGCCCGCCTTGTCGTAGCGCACGTCGATGGCCTGGCAGGCCAGGATCGCCACTTCCGGCAGCACGTCCGCACCGCTGGCGTCCTGGCCCACGGCCGGACTCAGGCGCAAGTCGCTGCCGGCCACGGCATACGCTTGCGCGGCGGCGGCGCCCAGCGCGCTGACGGAGACGGCATCCTTGCCCAGGCTGCCTGCCGTCAGGCGCAGCACCAGCTGGCCCTGCGCATTGCTGAGCGCTGCGCCGCCATCCTTGACGCGCAGGCCGTTGCCGGCGCCCGTGCTGTAGGCGATGGCGGCGCCGGCCACGGGCCGCTTTGCCGAGTCGCGCACGGTGACGGTGAGGTCGGCGCCCAGGCCCAGCATCAAGGCTGCCGGTCCCAGCAATTCCACGCTGCTGCCCGTGACCGCCACCGTGCCCTTGCCGCTGCGCGCACCCACATTCGCCGTCACGGTGATGTTGCGGTTGCTGTTCGCGCCACCGGTGCCCAGCAGGGCGCGGGCCTGGCCGTTCTTGTCCGTCACGGCGTCGACGCTGCCGAGAATGCCGGAATCGGCAGCAAAGGAAATCTTTGCGTTTGGCAAGGCCAGGTTGGCGCCATCCTTGACGAGGGCCGTGACGGCCACTTCACTGCCGGGCAGGCCCGCCGAGGCCAGTTCCGTGCTGGAAAACACCAGGTTGACGGCGCTGGCCAGGCTGGCCGGCTCGGGTGGCGTGACGGGCGGAATCACGGGTGGCGTTATGGGCGGGGTGACAGGCGGCACAATGGGCGGTGGCGGGCTGCCGCCGCAGCCAGCCGTGCTGTGCAGCGAGCAGCCGCCGGACACCTGCGTATCGGTGCCACCCCCGCCGCCGCAGCCGGCCAGGGAAACGAGGAAGGCAGCCAGCAAAGCAGCGGGCAGGTGGCGCGGGCGGCGCAGGGGGGCATGGGGCACGATGGGTCTCCGGGAGCTTGCCGAGTTGCTCGGCGTCAATCCCAAGAGTAGCTTGCGCACGCCGTCGCTACTTGATGCAAAGCAAGCTTGTTGTCTTGGCCGTGCCGGAAGTATTTTTCTGGTGCAATGGCGTGCATTCTGGTAAGATAACGCCCCTTTATTCAGGGAAGGGTCGACATGGCCAATGCTTGCGGCGTCGATTTCGGCACGTCAAATTCCACGGTAGGCTGGGCACGTCCCGGGCAGAGCACCATGCTCGGCCTGGAAGATGGCAAGACGACCTTACCGTCCGTTGTCTTCTTCAATGCGGAAGACGAGGAAGTCAGTTTTGGCCGCGCGGCGCTGGCCGGTTATCTGGCCGGTTACGAGGGCCGTTTGATGCGTTCGCTGAAAAGCTTGCTGGGCACTAGCCTCATCGATGGCCAGACGGAAGTGGGCGGACGCGCGCTGCCATTCCGTATGTTGCTGGCGCAATTCATCGGCGAAGTGAAGCGCCGCGCGGAGCAATCGGCAGGCCGCGAATTCTCGTCGGCCGTGTTTGGTCGTCCCGTTTTCTTTATCGACGACAATGCGCAAGCCGACCAGCTGGCGCAAGACACGCTGGCCGACGTGGCCCGTTCCGTCGGCTTCAAGGACGTCGCCTTCCAGTTCGAGCCGATTGCCGCTGCGTTCGACTACGAGTCGCAGATCGACCGCGAAGAGCTGGTGCTGATCGCCGACATCGGCGGCGGTACTTCCGACTTTTCGCTGGTGCGCCTGTCGCCCGAGCGGGCCAAAAAAACCGAGCGGCGCGACGACATCCTCGCCACGGGCGGCGTGCACATCGGTGGCACGGACTTCGATAAATACCTGAGCCTGTCTTCGGTCATGCCTTTGCTCGGCTATGGCAGCCGGCTGCATAACAATAGCGAAGTGCCGTCCAGCTATTATTTCAACCTGGCGACCTGGCACACCATCAACCTGGCGTACACCAAGAAGATCTGGGTGCAGCTGGCCGACGTGTGCCGCGATGCGCGTGAGCAAGACAAGATGGGGCGTTTGCAAAAGCTGATCGATGAGCGCGCCGGCCACTGGCTGGCCATGAAAGTGGAAGAGGGCAAGATTGCCCTGTCCGACGCGGCCGAAGTGCAGCTGGAACTGGAGCGTTTGTCGCCCGCGCAAAGCCTGTTGCTCAAACGTACGCAATTCGACGAGGCCATCGGCCATTTGTGCGGTTCCGTGGAAGAAACCGTGCTGCGCCTGCTGCGCGACGCGGGCGTGGCGCCGGACGCCGTCGACACCGTGTTCTTCACGGGCGGATCGAGCGGCGTGCGCTTGCTGCGCGAAAAGATCGCCGCCCTGGTGCCGGCCGCGCGCAAGGTCGAAGGCGACCTGTTCGGCAGTATCGGCGCGGGCCTCGCGCTGGACGCCGTGCGTAAGTTCGGCTGATAAAATGTGCATGGCGGCGTTGCCGCGTCTTGCCGTACTAGTGTACTGTCTGCGACGCGGCGCCTTGCCCTGCGCATTTTATCGATACACCCACTGTTGCACCCACGAAAGAACGCCCCATGAATGTGTTTGACAAACCGATCGTCATGATCGACTTCGAGACGACCGGACTGTCACCCGACATGGGCGACCGCATCACGGAAGTGGCGGCCTTGCGCATCGAGGGCGGGCGGATCACGGACCGTTACGTGACCCTGATCAACTGCAATGCGCGCATTCCCTCGTTCATCACGGGCTTGACGGGCATCACGCAGGCGATGGTGGACAAGGCGCCGCCCGTGGCCGAGGTGGTGCCGCAGTTACTCGACTTCATCGGCAGCGATGCCTTGTCGGCGCACAATGCCAGCTTCGATGAAAAATTCCTGCGCGCGGAAAGCGCCAGGCTGAACCTGACACCCGCGCACCAGTCGCTCGTGTGTTCCTTGAAACTGTCGCGCCGCGTGTTTCCCGGCATGGCCAGCTACAAGCTGGGCTTGCTGTCGAGCCAGCTGGGTATCGCCTTCAAGAGCGCCGCCCACAGGGCCGAGTCCGATGCGGAAGTGGCGGCGCAAGTGCTGATCCATATCGGCCGCCACTTGCGCAGCAGCTATGGCATCGCCGATGTCGACGCCGACCTGCTGGTGTCGCTGAACAAGCTGGCGGCGGCGAAAGTGCCGCAATTCCTGCAAAAGCATCCATCACGCCGCTGATCTGCGCATCGCCTCTAAGCGGGCTCATCAAAACGATATAATTTTGTTATTTCGTTTGAGCCTGCTCAAGTCCTTCCCCCACATCGAATTTAAAATTTAGGCAACACACACGATTTCGCCGCCCTGGGCCGCCGTTTTGCGCGTGCTGCCGGCAAGCGCAATGTGGATGGGGGCGCACATGGACAAGCACCATACTGCCAGAGATAGCCACCAGGCGTATATCTGGTTCCGCACGGCTGCCGAACAGGGCAATGCTTATGCCCAGTTCAACCTGGGCTTGATGTACAAGAAGGGTGAAGGTGTGGCGCAGGACGATGCGCGCGCCTTTGTCTGGCTGCGCCTGGCCGCGCTGCAAGGGCTGGCGTTCGCGCAGAACCACCTGGGTGCCCTGTATTACCACGGCCGCGGCGTGGCGCAGAGCGACGAGGACGCCGTGCTGTGGTTTCGCCGCGCCGCCGCCCAGGGCGATGCCTCGGCCCAGCAAAACCTGGGGCAGATGTACCGCAAGGGACGGGGCGTGCTGCAGAGCGACGAGCTGGCCCTGGCGTGGTTTTACCGCGCCTCCGAACAGGGCGTGGCCAGCGCGCAATCCATGTTGGGCGAAGCGTATGCCCAGGGGCTGGGCGCGAAAAAGAACGATGCGCTGGCCCTGGCCTGGTTCCGCAAGGCAGCCTTGCAGGGCGATGCGCAGGCGCAGCTGAACCTGGGACTCGTCTACAAGCGGGGGCAGGGCGTGGCGCAAAGCGATGCACAGGCGCTGGCCTGGTTCCGCCAAGCCGCCGCTCAGGGCTTGGCGGTGGCGCAGCGGCAACTCGGCGTGGCGTATGCGGAAGGCCTGGGCGTGGCGCCCGACCAGCTGCGCGCCTATGCCTGGCTGCAGCGGGCGGCCGAGCAGGATGACGCCGACGCCCAGTTCAACCTGGGCCTGATGCTGGCGCGCGGCCAGGGCGTGGACCGGGACGAGGCGCGCGCCGTGGCCTGGTACCGGCGCGCCGCCCTGCAGGGCCACTGCATGGCGCAATACAATCTGGGCGGCATGTATGCTGGTGGGCGCGGCATCGCCCGCGACTTGCGTCAGGCGCTGGACTGGTATGCCAGGGCGGCGGCCCAGGGCGCGTCGAATGCGCAGTTCAACCTGGGCGTGATGTATGCCAATGGGCAGGGCGTCGAACGCGACGATGTCTGCGCCGTGCGCTGGTACCGTACGGCCGCCGAGCAGGGCGATGCCAGCGCGCAAAACAATTTGGGCGTCATGTATGCGAACGGCCATGGCGTGCCGCAAGACCACGGCCTGGCCGTGCAATGGTATGCGCGCGCGGCCGGCCAGGGCCATGCGCTGGCCCAGTACAACCTGGGCGGCATGTATAACAGCGGGCGCGGCGTGGAGAAGGATGTGCTGTGCGGCTACATGTGGCTGGCGCTGGCGGCCGAGGGCGGCGATGGCGGGGCGGCCAGGGCCAGGGAAGCGGCGGCCGCCAGGCTGGAGCCGGCACAGTTGCAAGAGGCGCAGCAGCGCATGCGGCAATGGCACCAGATGCGCTCCCCGCCGCTGCCGCCGCCAGACTGAAGCGCCGGCAGCGTGCGCGCACGGACGCGCACTGCATGCGATAATTGCCGAAGAGCATGTCGCGAAGGCGGCGCGGGTTTTTGGCACAGTGAAAGGTGGAACATGGTAAGGCAGGCAGGCGAGGATGCATCCGAGCAAAAAGTCATCGACGACATCGCCACGCATGGCTGGCATGGCGTGCATATCAGTGCTGATGAAGTCGGTCCCGGCTATGCCTTCACGATAGGCGCCTGCCACAGCTTCGGCCAGCCTGAATTTCTCATCATGGGCTTGCCGCGCGCCATGGCCCACCAGATACTCGACGTGGCGCTGGACGCCGCGCGCAGCGGCGCCATCACGGATTTCTCGGCCACCACGGACGCCTTGCTGGAAGGCCATCAGTGCGCCTTCGTGCGCGTGCCCGTCGAGCAATACCGCAACTATGTCGGCTATGCGCGCTGGTATTACCAGGGCGATGATTTTATGCTGTACCAGATCGTCTGGCCGTCGCGCGATGGCCACTTCCCATGGCAGGCGCAAGCCAGTGCGCAGTACGTGGAGAGCCAGCCCCTGCTGGGTCCGGCGCCGCTGGCGGCATGACGGCAGGCAAGCTCGTCACCATTGTGACCGGCGCGGCCACCGTGTGTGTGTTCGACCCGGCGCTGGTGCGCCACAAACTGGACGATGACTGCGACTGGTGGAGCATCCCCGGCGCGGAACTGGCGGCCGTGAATGCGGGGCAAGTGGCGTTTTTCAACGTGGGCGGCGACGGCGCGTATGACCTGGTATGGCATGCCGAACTTGCCGAGCCGCACGCGAGCGTGCATCTGGCCGTCGTCTCGGGCCGCGTCTTTATCGGTGCCGGGGAAGACGTCACGGGCGGCGGCCTGGAACCGGACACGGCCTGTGGCGGCCTGTTCGTGGATGTGCCCGCGGGCAGCTACCGCGTGCAGGCGCGTCGCGATGGCGCGCGCATCAGCCTGGCATTTGTGCCCGATGCGCGCAGCAGCAATGCGTTTGGCGACCTCGTGCGTATTTGATCGTGCGTATGCTATCCCCGTTCAACTTCTGACTATTCCCCTGGCTACGCATCCAGGCGCACCACGCCCGTGCCTTGCCGCCGGTCCAGGAACAGGCTGTTGCCGTGGATTTTCTTCGCCTGCTTCTTCGCTTCCGCCGCCTGCGTGGCAATCTGATGGTGCGTGTAGTACTGGTGCGCCTCGACCTTGATGACGCCCAGCGATAGGCTGATCAAGGAATAAAACACTTTCTTGCCTTGCCGGTCTTCGCTGATGTAGCCGCCCCGTTCGCAGTCGCCCGTGCTGTAATAGGCGAGGATGGCGGCGGCAAAGCGCTCCAGTATGGCCTGGCAGCGCGCTTCCCAGTCTTCGCTCTGGAACAGGATCATGAAATCGTCGCCGCCGATGTGGCCGATGAAGTCGCGGTTCGGGTCGCAATGGCTGCTGAGGATTTCTCCCGTCAACTGGATCACGTCGTCGCCCTTGCGGTAGCCGTACACGTCGTTGAAGGGCTTGAAGTGGTCGAGGTCGCAATAGCAGACCCAGAAGCGGCTGCCACTGTGCAATAAACGGTCGATATGCTCGTTGATGGGCACGTTGCCAGGCAGTTGCGTCAGCGGGTTGGCGTAGCGGGCCGCATTGATCTGCATCTGCGTGATTTCGCGCATCAGGTCGTGTCCCGTGCCCATGCCCAGGTAGCGGCCGTGCTCGGTGATGATGAAACCGTTGAACAGGTGGTGGGCGTCGGACTGCACCATGGTGTAACTGAGTTCCTGCAAGCTCGTCTCGTGGTCGGCGATCAGGGGCGTGGCATCCATGAACAGGCTGCACGATTTCTTGCCGTACAGTTCGCGCTGGTAGGGGCGGGCGAAGTGGTCGATCATTTCGAAGCGGCTGATCAGGCCCAGCGGCACGCCGTCATCGACGACGGGGATGATCATCAGCTTCGGTTCCTTCAGGAAGATGTCGTACACCTCGTTATTATTGAGTTGCGGCGAGACGGCCGCCACCTTGTTCAGCAGCTTGCGGATGCTGGCGCCGTTCTTTTCCAGGCTGCTGCGCTGTGGATACACGGCCACGCCGTTGCGTCCCAGCGCCTGCACCACTTCGGCCGGCAGGGCGCGCGCCGGCACGGCATTGGGCCGGCCCAGGTGATAGCCTTGTCCGAAGGCCACACCCAGGTCGCGCAAGACCAGCAATTCCGTTTGCGCCTCGATCCCTTCGGCGATCACCAGCGTGCCCGATTTTTCCGCGATTTCCTGGATCGAGCGCACGAATTGCAGTTTCACGGGGTCATGATTGATGCCCTGGATGAAATGCATGTCAATCTTCACGTATTCCGGGCGCAATTCCGACCACAGGCGCAGGCTGGAAAAGCCTTCGCCCAGATCGTCGATGGCGATCTGGAAACCCATGTTGCGGTAATGCAGCACCGCTTCGCGCATCAGCTCGTAATCGTAGGTGGGCTGGTTCTCCGTCAGTTCGATGATGACACGGTCCGGATTGATGCCGATGTGCTCGATGTATTCCAGGGTTTCGCCATGGCGCGCATTGCGCAGCAACAAACACTCGGGGCTGACGTTGAGAAACAGTTTTCCTGGCAGCTGCAGTTCGGCAAAGCGTTCGAGCACCACTTGCCGGCACAGGTGTTCCACTTCCAGGGTCAGGTCATGCGCGCGTGCCACCTTGAACAGATTCATCGGCGCGTGCAGGGGGCTGTCGGACGGCCCCCGTATCAAGCCTTCGTAGCCGATGATGTCACCGCTGTGCATGTGGATGATGGGCTGGAACAGGGCGCTGAGCTTGCGGCCCGCCAGGATATCGTGCAAGGCATCCGTTCCTTCGATGTTCATGGGGGCAGATGGCGGCTTCAGGTAAGCCACATTCGATGGCATCGCGCCGGGCGGCGCGGCGGTGGTGGAAGGGAGGGCGAGAGTGTGCATAGGCGGATGTGGCGGCACGGCCTCTGGACGGGCCATGAACATGTTGCCTATAGTAAAGAAGATTTATGACGGCTTGATGAAACGTATTAGCTTTTGATAATGTTTCTTGCCTGCCCTTCAGTTTGCCGATTCTCGCCAAAAACGCGATTTACCACGGTGATTCCTTAGAATTGCCCAAACAAAAAACGGCAAATCCATCAGATAACTGTGCTTTAAAAGTGGCAATCCGCGCTATGATTTCTCTTGGCGAAAGTCAACATGGGCAGCCGCAGCGTGAGTGTGAACGGCCTGCTTTCTTCGACATCCAACAATGAGACAACAACCCATGCAATTACGTAGTGCAACCCTCATATTCAGCTTGCTGGCCGCTTTCGGTGGCAATGCCATGGCGCAATCTTGCCCGGCCGGCGATGGCGCCTCCGTGACGTATCCGGTCAGCAAAAAAGTTGACCAGCAAGACAGCTATTTCGGCACCACCATTGCCGATCCCTACCGCTGGCTGGAAGACGCCAACAGCGCGGAAACGGGCGAATGGGTGGCGGCGCAAAACAAGCTGACGCAGTCCTACCTGGGCACCATTCCTGAGCGCGCCGCGATCAAGCAGCGCCTGACCAAGCTGTGGAACTATGAGCGTTTCTCTACGCCAACGAAGCAGGGCGGCCGCTACTTCTACAGCCGCAACGATGGCTTGCAGAACCAGGCCGTGCTGTACACGGTGAAAAAACTGACGGACGAGCCCCGTCTGCTGCTGGACCCGAACACCCTGTCCACGGATGGCACGGTGGCGCTGGCCGGCACTTCGATCAGCCCGAACGGCAAGTACCTGGCGTATGCCACGTCCGCCTCCGGTTCCGACTGGAACGAGTGGAAAGTACGCGACATCGAATCGGGCAAGGATTTGAGCGATCACATCAAGTGGGCCAAGTTCTCGGGCGCCTCATGGACCAAGGACAACAAGGGATTCTTCTACAGCCGCTATGACGCGCCGAATGAAGCGACCAAGCTGGCCGATATCAATTATTTCCAGAAATTGTATTTCCACAAGATCGGCACGCCGCAAAGCGACGACGTGCTGGTCTTCGACCGTCCCGACCAGAAGGAATGGGCGTTTGGCGGCAGCACCGTCAGCGATGATGGCAATTATTTGATCATCACGGCCACGCAGGGCACGGAACGCAAGAACCGCGTTTTTTATAAGGACTTGCGCCAGAAGAACACCAAGGTCGTGGGCTTGCTGGAGGCGTTCGATGCTTCCTACTCGTTCATCGACAATGACGGCCCCGTGTTCTTCTTCAAGACGGATAACAATGCGCCGAAATCGCGCGTGATCGCCATCGATACGCGTAAACCTGCAGCGGCCGACTGGAAGGAAATCGTGCCGCAAAGCGCGGAAACCCTGGTCGCCGTCAACCTGATCAACAACCAGCTGGTGCTCGACTACTTGAAAGATGCGCAAACGCAAATCAAGATCGTCGACCTGAACGGCAAGCTGGTGCGTGAAGTAGCCTTGCCGGGCATCGGTTCGGCCGGTGGTTTTGCCGGTAAACGTGGCGACACGGAAACGTTCTACTCGTTTACCAGTTTCACGACGCCAGCGACCATCTACCGCTACGACATGAAATCGGGCAAGAGCACGGTGTACCGCCAGCCGAAGGTCGATTTCGACCCGAACGCCTTTGAAACGCGCCAGCAATTCTTTACCAGCCGCGACGGTACCAAGGTGCCAATGTTCATCGTCTCGAAAAAAGGCATGAAGCTCGACGGTAGTAATCCAACTTATCTGTATGGCTATGGCGGCTTCAATATTTCCCTCACGCCGAGCTTCTCCGTGGCCAATCTTGCCTGGGTGGAAATGGGCGGCGTCTACGTGATGGCCAATCTGCGCGGCGGCGGCGAATACGGCGAAGCCTGGCACCAGGCTGGCACCAAGCTGAACAAGCAAAACGTGTTCGACGATTTCATCGGCGCGGCGCAATGGCTGGTGGACAACAAAGTCACCTCGCCATCGAAACTGGCGATCGGCGGCGGCAGTAATGGCGGCCTGCTGGTGGGCGCGGCCATGACGCAGCGTCCCGACCTGTTCGCCGCAGCGATTCCGCAAGTGGGCGTGCTCGACATGTTGCGCTTCCACAAGTTCACCGTGGGCTGGGGCTGGGTGCCTGACTACGGTTCGTCGGACGATGCCGAGCAATTCAAGGCGCTGGTGAAATACTCGCCGCTGCACAACCTGAAGGCGGGCGGCTGCTATCCGGCCACCATGATCACGACGGCCGACCACGACGATCGCGTCGTGCCTGCCCACAGCTTCAAGTTCGCCGCCGCTGCCCAGGCAGCGCAAGGCGGCCCGGCACCCGTGCTGATCCGAATCGACAGCAAGGCGGGCCATGGCGCTGGCAAGCCGACGACCAAGCAGATCGAAGAAGTGGCGGACCGCTGGGGCTTCCTCAGCCGTTCGCTGAAGATGACGCCAGTCGCGGCACCGGAGCCGGCCAAGGTGGCGGCGCAGTAAAACACGGCAGGTCGGATTCGCGCGGCATCGCCGTGCGTAATCCGACACCGCCAGCGCCAACAATGTGTCGGATTACGCGGGGCTTTTTGCCCCGCTAAGTCGACCTACAGTCACAATCCTCGCCAGCACCCCCTCCCCAAACACCGCCTGAAACGGCAAATCCTTGCGCTGCGCGTAGCCGATATAGCAGTCGCACTTGAAGCGCGGGCAGGCGCGTTCCTGCAGCATGTCCGCCAGGTCATCCACGTACAGATTACCCAGCCGCTCGGGCACGAAATGGCAGCGCGCCAGTTCGCCATCGCCATCGACGGACAGCGACGCTTCGCCCGCCAGGCAAGGTTTATTGCGCGAGGGCGACGGGCGGCGGTTTTGCGCGAACCACGGGTCGACGGCGTCCAGCCAGGCCAGATCGTCGGGAGCGTAGTAGCCGGGGCCACGCCGGTCATACGCGTTCAGCCAAAGGTACACGTGCTCCGGCAGCGCCGCGCGCAGGGCGCGGATGGCATCCAGGTGTTCGTTCATCGCCACGACGCCGACGGAATAGCGCACGCCCATGGCGTCCAGACGCGCGCAGCGTGCGAGAAAGCGGGTCAAGGTCGTCTGGTCCGGGTGGTAGGTGCACCACAGGCCGATCTTGTCCAGCCCGTCCATGTTCTCCAGCCAGCCCAAGGGGCCGGACAGGTTCGTCTGCAGCGCCACCTGGCGCACGTGCGGCAAGGCTGCCAGGGTTTGCATGGCCGCGCGGTAGTGGCGCCGCACCAGCGCTTCGCCCCAGGGCGTGAACAGCACACTGATGTTCCGGTGTTGCGCCGCCACCCAATCCGTAAAACGCGCCACTTCGCGCGCGTCGCGGGCCAGCGCAGCGCGGCTGTCGCGCTTCTTGGCGAATGGGCAGTAGCCGCAGGCGTAGTTGCAACTGGCCAGGGTGCCGCGGTACAGCAAGGACAGCACGCCTGGCTGCGCGGTCAGCACGCCTGGCCGCCTTCGGCCATCAGCGCGCGTACCGTATCGGATGCCAGCCACGGGCCGATGGTGTCGGCATAGCTGTAGCCCCGCTCGTTCAGGCGCAGCAGCGGGCCATTTTCTTCCACCAATTCCAAAGCGTGCAGCTCGGCCAGTTGCGGCAAGTCTTCTTCGCAGCGAGAACCGAAGCGCGCCAGGTAGGCATCGCGGTCCAGGCCCGGTTCGGTCAGCAGCGACTGGATCACGTAGCGCCGGCGCTGTTCTTCGTCATCGAGCTGGTAGCCGTGTTCTGCCTGCGCGAAGCGCGCTTCATCGAGCGCCAGATACCCGTCGATGATGTTGATGGTGTCCGTGCGCGCCACGGCGTACTCGCTGGAGTAGTGCAGCTTGGTCGTATAGGAGCGGGCGCCCGCACCCAGGCCCAGCATGCCGTCATTCTGGCAGCAGTACGAGGGACCGTTCTGTTCCGGCGCATGCGGGGCGCGGAACATGCGCATCGACACCTGCTCATAGCCTTGCGCGCGCAAATGGTCGCGCGCGGCCGCGTACAGGGCCAGACGGCTGTCGCCGTCCTGCGCCAGCATGATGGGGTTGAGCGATTGCGCACCCCGGCGCCGCGCCACCTTGCCCAGGCCTGTTTGTTCTCGCACGTACAGCGGATACAGATAGATCTCTTCGGGCGCAAACGTCAGCGCGCTGTCGATGGAGGCCAGCAGGCTGGCGACGGTTTGCCCCGCGATGCCGTAGATCAGGTCCAGGTTCAAGGTGGGGAAGCCGGCGTCGCGTATCAGGCCGATGGCGTGATGGACGGTGGCGTTTTGCTGGGGACGGGCCAGCGCGCGCATTTCGCCGGCGGCAAAGCTCTGGATGCCCAGGCTGACCCGGTCGATGCCGTGCGCGCGGCAGACGGCAAGGCGTTCTGCCGTGATGGTTTCGGGCGACGCCTCGATGCCGGCCGGCGTGGTTTGCAAGTCGATGCCGAGGATGTCGCGCGCGCCGCACAGCAGGGTGTCCAACTGCGCCGGTGACAAATAAGTGGGCGTGCCGCCGCCCAGCGCGAAGCGGGCGAAGCGCCGTTCGCCCAGCGCGCCGCCCAGGGCGCGCATCTGCACCAGCAATTGCTGCACGTAGCGCTCGACCATGTCGGTACTTGGGCGTGCCATGGCGAACAGGTTGCAAAAGCCGCAGCGCATCTCGCAAAACGGAATATGGATATACGCGAACAGGGCGGAGCGGTCTTGCTGCGCCCACAGGGGCGCCAGCGGCGCCGCCTGCGGCAAGGTGCGGTAAGCCGCCTTGTGCGGATACGAATAGGAATACGCCTGGTAGGGCGTGTGGCGCATGCGCTGCGCCAGGGTGCCAGGCTGTTCGGATGGGTTCACGGTGGGGATTCCTTGGGAGGTGTATCGGGGGCGATGAAGAAGTGCGCGTACGGCACGTTCCACACGCTGTCATGGGCCACTCTATGGCCCCGGTAGCCGTCTTCGCCATACGCGCTGCCGTGATCCGAGCAGACGATGGCAAACGTGGGTGCGCGCGCGGCGCAGGCGGCAAACAACGGCGCCAGCGCGCCATCCACATAGCGCAGGGCCGCCGCATGGCTGTCCAGGTTATCGGCATGGCAGCCGGGCAGGTAGGCGCGGTTTGGCGTATGCAGGGCAGCAACGTTGATGAACAAAAAAGTGCGCTGCTCGCCGTCCGCCAGGCGGGCTATGGCCAGCGCCACCTGTTTTTGCGTCGAGTGGCGGCTGGCCACGCCCATGCCGGCGCTCCAGTGGCTTTCCTGGAACAGCGACGGCAGCACGGTGCCCAGCGCCGTCTGTTTATTAAAGAAACCCACGCCGCCGATGCAGATGGTGCGGTAGCCGCGCGCGGCCAGCGCGGCGGGCAGGTCCGCCTGCTCGAACGCGAACGTGTGCTTTGAGGTCGTTTCGCTGCCCGCGAAGGCGGAAGCGAACAGGCGCGGATGGCGGCCCGGCGCGGCCGGCGTGGGCAAAAAGCCCGCGAAGAAGGCCTGGTGCGCCGCGTAGGTGAACGTGGCGGGCGAGTGGCGCCGTTCCCAGCCGCCCGGTGATAAAAAACGTCCCAGCACGGGCAGTTCGCCCGCCTCGTACAGCGCTTGCGCCACGTCGTAGCGCAGGGTGTCGAGCGTGATGAAGACGATGTCGTGGCTGCCGACGATGGCGTGCATGTCGGGGCTGGCCGGTGTTTCTTTATGCATGGGCCAGTTGCGCCGTGTATGTATCGATGCCTTGCCACAGAAGGCCGGGCAGCAGGTCGCCGAAGGCATTCGCCTCCAGCACGCGGGCCTGGCCCTGGCGCACCACCAGGTCGTAGCCCGTCACGTGGCTGCGGGGGAAGGCGCGCGCGGCCAGGGCGGCGGTTTCCTCCAGTGCCTGCATGTCGGCAGTGTTCAGGAGACCAGCCGCATCGCCGCGCCGGTTGTCGAGGTGCAGATTGGTCATCATCTGCTTGCCGATGCGCGCCACCCGGTGCGCGGGCTGGCCGGCCAGGGTCACGACGCGCAGGTCGTAGTGGCTGTCGCCGCAGCGCGGCTTGTTCAGCCATGCTTCCGCATACAGCTGTTGCGCGGCCAGCGCGTCGACAAGGGCGGCGATGTCGTGTTCGGATTCGTAGCGCGCCATGCGTTTGCTGTTCATCAGGCGCGTTATGCCCTCCGTGCGGTGCAAGGTGGCCGAGGTGGTGGCTTGCTGCTGGCCGGCCTTGTTCCTTCGGTAGGCGACGACGCCGGACGCGGATGAGCCGTAGCGCGGTTTCAGATACACGCGGTCAATGTCATGCGCATGCAGCAGCGACTGCAGATGGTCGTAGCTCTCCACGGCTCCCAGCAAGGCAGGTATGGGCACGCCGTGCGCGGCCAGATGGCGCTGGCAAGCCAGTTTGTCCGTCATGAGGCTGATCTCGGCCGGCGCATTGAAGACGCGCGTTTGCGGCAGCTCGGCCAGCTGCGTCGCCAGGGTGGCCATGGCAGCGGTAAAGCCGGCAAACCAGGCGTCCATGGCCAGCAGCTCGCCATGCGCGGGCGCAGCGACGGGCGGACGCTCCAGCAGGCGCCCGCCCGCCTGCAGTAACAGCAGGTGGGCGGCGGGATCGTCGCCGGGCGGTTCGATTTTCAGCCAGCCGGGCTGGCGCAGGGCGGCTTCCAGCAGCGCCGGCTGCGCCAGCCAGTCGCGCCATTCCAGCACCTGCACGGGCGGCAGGCGCAGTTGCGCGCGCGCCGCCTGCATCAGGCGCACGCGCTTGCAGCCCTGTGTCGCCAGCAGGGTGAGAGGCATCAGCAAAGGATAAAACTCCGCCTATTCGCCGACAGCCACGTAGCGGTAGCTTTCGCCGTCGTCTTCATCGGCTTCCTGCGGATCGTCCAGCACCACCTCGAAGGGCAGCGCCTTCAGCTTGGCCTGGTTTTCTTCCGAGATGTAGTGATGCGACAGGTCCAGGCGCTTCAACTTGCCCAGTTGCGTGTGATTGAGCACGGCCACGGCGCCCAGGTCGCCGATGGTGCCCAGCGACAGGTCCAAGGTGTCGAGCTGCGCCACCAGCGGTTCTTGCGCCAGCCAGACGGCCAGGTCGTCGGCGATCTCCGCGTCGCGCAAGCCGAGATATTTCAGGGTCGGCACGGTCAGTTGCGCCAGCACCTTGCGATACAGCGCCACGTCGCCGGAAAAGCCATAGTCGTCCGTGCCCAGCCACAGTTCCAGGTGTTCCAGTTGCGGCATGCTCGATTGCGCCAGCGCCTCGGCGATTTTTTGATCGAGGCCGCCCGCTTCGATGGTGAAGCGACGCAGGTGCTGGTGGGCGAACGGTTCGATGACCAGCTCATTGCCGCCGCGGATGCGCAATTCCTGCAGCAGCGGGAAGGCGTCCAGCAGGGGCTTGTAGCTGCCTTGCACGATCCACGAAATTTCGCATTCCTCGTACGTCATGTCGCCGATGAACAGGGCACGCAAGTTGGGCAGCTGCGGCGCCTGGGCGATCAGCGCAGCCATCACTTCGTCGGCGCCCGATTCGTACGGGTCGCCCCACATGCCGATGATCAGCGCTTCAAGTGTGTTCTTGTCTGCCTTGGCGAGGAAGCCGGCGATCAGCTCGTCCATCTTGCGTTCATCGTCATACTCGAGCGACAAACGGTAGACGATGCCGGGTGACGCGTCGAAGGGCAAGTCCGGGTCGTACTGGACGACTTGCTTGTCGTGGAAGGTGGTGGTGCTGTCGGAAATGGTCATCGCTATGGCTCCGTGTAGGCGGTGGAGGCCTGGATGCCGCGCGCGGTGTGGCGGAGGGATGAGCCGGGATGTGCCGCGACGCTCTGCGAAGACATCCAGGCCTGGAAATCTTGTCTATTCTAAAATCTTAGCATGAGGAAGGGGGCTTATTGCGCACTGGAGAATGCAGTGCCTGACTTGAACCCCACTGCCGCCGGGGTCGTACCCTGAGGGTACGACCCCAGTTCTTGCCCTTGGGCTTATTACCTGTGTATGACCACCAGCAGCGCCTTGCCCTCGGTCTTGCCCAGATTGCGGATGGTATGCGGCTGGTCCGCCGGATAGCGCGCCGTGCCGCCATTCTTGACCTTTTTCTTCGCCGTCCCCACTTCCAGTTCCAGGTTGCCGTGGATTACCGTCAAATGCTCGGTGGTGCCGGGATCGTGCGGCTGCGACGCCAGTTCGCCGCCCGGCGCCAGCGTCACTTCATACCATTCATATTTGCCGGCCAGTTCCATCGGCCCCAGGATGCGCAGCACGTAGCCCGCATGGTCGCCGGGCAGGGTGGGGGTTTCGTGGGCGTCCGTGATGCGGATGGTTTCCACGGCCTTTTCCGCGCTGGACAGCAATTCGCCGATCTGCACGCCCAGGGCGTTGGCCAGGCGCCAGGTGATGGCGATGGTGGGATTGGCTTTTTCGCGCTCGATTTGCGACAGCATGGACTTCGATACGCCCGCGATGCGCGACAAATCCTCGAGTGTCAGGCCGCGCGCCAGGCGTAGCCGTTGCAGGGTGGCACCCACTTCAGGGGGAGAATTGGTCGAAACGCTGGTTTTCATCGGCAGGTGGCTTGCAAAGTTCAATAGGCTTGGGTAATATCCACTATATTGAATTTTAGTTCGACATAGTGGATTTTGAGGAAAAACACGGAAACGTGTAGACTTCAAACAGCGCTTCACGGTACAGCATACTGCGCGCACCGGTCAAGCGGCTGCTTTTCGCTATGGCGGCTGAGGTTACCCGGATATCATCCATACAACAGGGACACACAAGGATCATCATGAGCGAGCAAGCGAAGAACACCTTTTTCAGCGGTCTGCAACAGAATCTCGATCAATTGCGCCAACAGGGCTTGTACAAGTCCGAGCGCGTGATCGCCTCGCGCCAGGGCGCCGAAGTGGTGTGCGACGATGGCCGTACCCTGATCAATATGTGTGCGAACAACTACCTGGGCCTGTCCGGCGACCTGCAGACGCAGGAAGCGTCGATTGCCGCCACGCAAAAATACGGCTACGGCCTGTCGTCCGTGCGCTTCATTTGCGGCACGCAAACCGTACATAAAGAACTGGAGCAGGCGATTTCCGCGTTCCTGGGTACCGAAGACACGATCTTGTACGCGGCCGCATTCGACGCCAACGGCGGCGTGTTCGAGCCCCTGTTCGATGAAAACGACGCCATCATTTCCGACGCGCTGAACCACGCTTCCATCATCGACGGCATTCGCCTGTGCAAGGCTGGCCGCTACCGCTACGCGCACAACGACATGGCCGACCTGGAAGTGCAGCTGCAAGCGGCCGTCGCCGCCGGCAAGCGCCACAAGGTCATCGTCACGGATGGCGTGTTCTCGATGGATGGCACGATTGCGCAACTCGACAAGATCTGCGACCTGGCCGACCAATACGGCGCGCTGGTGATGATCGACGAATGCCACGCTTCCGGTTTCATGGGCGCGACGGGCCGCGGCACGCACGAACATCACAATGTGATGGGCCGCATCGACATCATCACGGGCACCTTGGGCAAGGCCCTGGGCGGCGCCATGGGCGGCTTTACCTCGGCACGCAAGGAAGTCATCGACACGCTGCGCCAGAAATCGCGCCCTTATCTGTTCTCGAACACCCTGGCGCCATCGATTGCCGGCGCTTCGCTATCGGTATTGGAACGCCTGGCCAAGTCGACGGAACTGCGCGACCGTTTGCATGAAAACACGGCCTTCTTCCGCAGCGAAATCGAGCGCATCGGCTTTACCATCAAACCGGGCACGCATCCGGTGGTGCCCGTGATGCTGTTCGACGCCCCCGTGGCACAACAATTTGCCGCCCGCCTATATGAACTGGGCGTGCTGGTGACGGGCTTCTTCTACCCGGTCGTGCCGATGGGCCAGGCCAGGGTCCGCGTGCAGCTGTCGGCCGCCCACACCCGCGAACAGCTGGTGCAAGTGCTGGCCGCCTTCGAGCAGGCCGGCAAGGAACTCGGTTTGCTGACCACTACCACTACCACTACCACTACCAACTAACAAGAATTCAGGAAAATAGCATGGAACGCATCTTAGTCATTGGCGCAAACGGCCAAATCGGTAGTGAGTTGGTGGGCGCACTGGCGCAGCAGCACGGCGCGGACAACGTCATCGCCAGCGATATCGGCACGAATAACCTGTACCACGCCAGGCGCTATGCGCAGCTGAACGTGCTGGACAAGGATGGCCTGGCGAAGCTCATCGCCGATGAAAACATCACCCAGGTGTACCAGCTGGCGGCCATGCTGTCGGCCACGGGCGAAGCGGCGCCATTGAAGGCGTGGAGCCTGAACATGGATGGCTTGCTGAATATCCTGGAACTGGCGCGCGAGCGGGGTGTAGCGGGCAAACCGCTGCGCATCTTCTGGCCATCATCGATCGCCGCCTTCGGCCCGAACACGCCGCAAGTGAACACGCCGCAAATGACGGTGATGGACCCGACCTCGATGTACGGCATCAGCAAGCTGGCCGGCGAGCGCCTGTGCGAGTACTACTTCAACAAGTATGGCGTGGACGTGCGCAGCATCCGCTACCCGGGCATCATCAGCTACAAGTCGCCTCCGGGCGGCGGCACCACCGATTACGCCATCGCGATCTTCCACGCGGCCTTGCGCGGCGAGCGTTATGACTGCTTCCTCGATGCGCACACCACCTTGCCGATGATTTACATGCCCGACGCGATCCGCGCCACCATCGAACTGATGGACGCGCCGGCAGCATCGATCAAGATCCGTTCTTCGTACAACGTGGCCGGCGTGTCGTTCAACCCCGAGCAACTGGCGAAAGCCATCGTGCACATGGTGCCGGACTTCAAGATCAGCTACAAACCGGACAGCCGCCAGGCCATCGCCGACAGCTGGCCGCAAAGCCTGGACGACAGCAAGGCCAGCGCGGACTGGGGCTGGAAGGCGCAGATCGGCGTCGAGCAGATGGTCACCGACATGCTGGCCAATGTCGACGTGGGCCAGGCTGCGCAGGCTGCCTGAAGCACGAACCCGCTTTCATAAAAACATACTAATATAAAGAGACACTACATGGATATGAGCGTATTTGACCTGTTCAAGATCGGCATCGGGCCGTCGAGTTCCCACACGGTGGGGCCGATGGTGGCGGCGCGGCGTTTTCTGGTCGAATACGGTCCGCTCGACCAGGTTGTGGGCGTCGAGGCGGCCCTGTATGGCTCGCTGGCGCTGACGGGCGTGGGCCATGCCACGGACAAGGCCGTCATTCTGGGCTTGATGGGCGAAACGCCGCAAGACGTGGCGCCCGATGCCGTCGACAGCAAACTGGCCGCCATCGAGGCGGCCGGTGAAATCGCGCTGCTGGGCACGCACGTGGTGCCGTTTACGGCCGCCACGGGTTTGATCTGGCACAAGAGCGAATCCCTGCCCGAGCATCCGAACGGCATGCGTTTTACGCTGAAACTGGCGGATGGCAGCCGGGTCGACAAGGTGTATTACTCGATCGGCGGCGGTTTTATCCGCGAGGCAGGCGAAGCGCAGTCGGAAGCGGCGGTGGAATCGGCTGCCAGCGCAAGAGTCGTCTTCCCCTTCGACACCATGGAGCAGTTGCTGGCGCATGGCGTGGAAAGCGGCCTGTCGATCCCGGAAATGCTGCGCGCGAACGAGTGCGTCAAGCGCAGCGAGACGGAACTCAATGAAGGCCTGGACCGCATCTGGCACGTCATGCGCGACTGCATCGCGCACGGCCTGGAAACGACGGGCAACCTGCCGGGCGGCTTGAACGTGAAGCGCCGCGCCGCCAAATTATGGCGTTTGGCGCAGGAGGCGAAGGCGTCGGACAACCGCGCCAACGACTTGCCGCACGACGCCGTGCACCTGGTCAGCCTGTACGCGATGGCCGTCAACGAAGAAAACGCGGCGGGCGGCCGTGTGGTCACTGCCCCGACCAACGGCGCCGCCGGCATCATCCCGGCCGTGCTGCGCTACTATGCGCAGGATTGCCGCCCCAGCGATCCCGTGGGCGGCGTGCGCCGCTTCATGTTGACGGCCGCCGCCATCGGCATGCTGTGCAAGCGCAATGCCTCGATCTCGGGCGCCGAAGTGGGTTGTCAGGGCGAAGTGGGCGTGGCTTGCGCCATGGCAGCGGCCGGCCTGGTGGCGGCCCTGGGTGGCACGAATGAACAGATCGAAAACGCGGCCGAAATCGGCATCGAGCACCACCTGGGCATGACCTGCGACCCCATCGGCGGCCTGGTGCAGATTCCCTGCATCGAGCGCAACGGCATGGGCGCCGTGAAAGCCATCACGGCCGCCTCGCTGGCGCTGAAGGGCGACGGCACGCACTTCGTCAGCCTCGACGAAGTCATCGAAACCATGCGCCAGACGGGCGCGGACATGCAGGACAAGTACAAGGAAACGTCGCTGGGTGGGCTGGCAGTCCATGTGATTACGGTGAACCACGCCGCTTGCTGAACATCTGAAAATACCCCAACGGCAGACGCCGGGGTCGGACCCTCAGGGTCCGACCCCGGATCTTACCTTTGGGTTGGTCTTCACTCCTCCTCAAACAGCTGCTCCAGCCTTCTCGGGTAGTGATTCAGGAAATCGCGCGTGACCGCATAGTGTTCCGTATCCTCATACGCCACTTCATGGATGCCACCGCCCGTAAAACTGAGGATTTTCGCGTTCGGGTAGGCCAGCAGGATGGGCGAATGCGTGGCGATGATCAGCTGCGAGTCGTCCTGCACCAACTGGTGGATCACCGATAATGCCGCCATCTGGCGGCTGGGCGACAGGGCCGCCTCCGGCTCGTCCAGCAGATACAGTCCCTTGCCCCGCAGCTTGTTGATCAGAGTCGCCATGAACGCTTCGCCGTGCGATTGCGCGTGCAGCGACTTGCCGCCGTAGCTGCCCAGGTATTCGGGCATGTCGTCCATGTAGGTGGCGACATTGAAAAAGCTCTCGGCGCGCAAAAAATAACTGTCTTCCGGTTTCTTGTAGCTTTTGCTCAGGCGCAGATGCGCATGCAAGCCCGATTCCTCGTCCGACGGCAGGGCGATGCGCACATTGCGCGTGCCGCCATCCTTGCCGAAACCCAGTCCCACGGCCAGCGCTTCGAGCATGGTCGATTTGCCGCTGCCATTTTCGCCCACGAAAAACGTCACATCGCGGTGGAAGTCCATGTGCACGAAGTCGCGGATGGCGGGGATGGTGAACGGATAGTGGTCCAGGTCGACGACGGCGTCGTGGCGCAGCGCGGCGCTTTGCAGATACGGTTTTTTACTCAGCGACATGGCCGGTTCCATCAATGGCCCGGAAGCGGGCCGACAAACACCAGTGTGGCGCAAATCAGGCGCACGCGCCAGCACGGGCGCCTGATTTTTTGACTTAAGGCTCGCGCATGCAATCGCCGAAGTACTCATGGTAGAAGGCGGTGGGACGATACTTTTCGTCCAGCAGGCCGAAATGACGGCCGACCTGGCGTCCGACCGTCATCAGGGTGCCGGCAGCACTTTTCGTTCCCGCATAGCCTTTTTTCAGTAGCCAGGCTGTGCGCACCGGAGCCGACATATCCGCTGTGCGTCCAACCAGCAAAGCGTCGACCAGACAAATTTGTTCCCGCTCGGCGCTCTCCACATAAGGTTCCGCGCTGCCCACCGCGGCATACAGTCCGCTCTTGCCACCGGCCAAAACTTCATTCAGACGCTCTTCGCTGCTGCCAAACAGATCAAATTCGCCTTCGGAGTATGGAAAGCAGTAGGCATTGGCGGTTTTTACTGCGGCACCCTGAGTCCTGGTGTACCACCTGGCAAAAGTGGCAAGATCGTCTTTTTCCTGGCCACGGCGGAACTGTGCGTACAGGGGGAGGACTTTTTCAAAGGAACAGCCAGTCGGCACCCAGCCAAATTGCGGCACCTCGTCTTCCTCGACCGGCGCTGCGACGGCCACCGATTCCGGGACGCGTGTCGCAGCAAAACACCGCAAGTCATACCCCAGCATGAACAAGCAAGCTTCGAAGGCATGGCAGCGGGCAGCCATGTCGGCGCTGTCCGCCTGGAACCAGTCGCACTGTTCCAGCACGGCGCGCAGGATCCAGCCCAGCTTGACCTGCCATTGCGCCCAGTCCTGGCACGACACGGCCTTGCCAAAGAATTGCGGTGCACCGGCAAAGCCGCTGTCGATCCCCTTGGGATTGCGGATTTGCTTGCCGCGCGCGGCGCCCGAGGGGAAGGCCAGCCAGTGTTTTTTTGCCAGCTTCTTGCCCGCCTGGCTGCGGTATTGCGCGTACAGCATGGCCATGGCCGCGCCCACGCGGCTGTCGTAGATGGGCGAGCCGCTGTCATCAAACAGGGCGTGGATCTTGGTCAGGCCTGCGTCGAAGCGTTCCACGCTGTCCGTATCGAGCGCATCGAGCGAAGCGTCCGAGTCGAGCGACATCAATGGCGCCAGGCGCGTGAAGTAGGCGACCAGGCGGCCTTGTGCATGCAGGCGCTTGAGGAAGACGATAGCGCCGCGCACGCCGCCCCATTCGAGGATGGCCAGGCAGGCGGCCAGCGCCTGGTCTTCATCCTGCCGCGCGATGGCGTCTTTCAGCCAGCCGCGCAGCAGGCCCAGCGAGGCGCGCGTCTCGTGCCAGTTGCCCGAGATGACAGCCTTGCCTTGCGCATCGGTCCAGCGCGTGCTCCACACATAGTGGCCGAGCACCGCTTCCAGGCCCGTCGCCTGCACGTCCAGGCCGCCCGGCACGAAGCGGCTGCGCGCCATCTTCAGGTGAAAGGGCTTGACTGGCAGTTCTGCCGCCAGCCAGTCGATAAAGCCCCGTACATCGTCCTGCTTGAGAAAATCGTCACGCTTCATGTGGCATTCCTGTTCATTGCTGTGTTGAAAAAATGGGGGACGGCGGCGGGCCTACAGATCTTGCGCCCAGCGGTCCCAGAAGCCGGGTTCGTCATGGGCCGCGTTCTGCATGGCGAGATCAAGGGTGAGCAGGTAGAAGCGCACGCCCGCATGGCGCATGCTGCCGTCCGCATGCTCGAGGTAGTCCCGCAGCTGGCAATACGCGGGCAGCGTTTCGTCATACGGCAGCTCGAAGCAGATCTGGCCGCGCCACGACGAAAAGCCCGACAGTTCGGCGTAGGGGCCGCAAGGCTGCCAGGCGATCGCCTGCGCGTCAAACCAGTCGAGCATACTGCTGCGCACGGCATCGTCGTCATGGCGGTAGAGGCGCGACTCTTCATAGCTTTTTGGGTGGAACTCCAGGTACAGCACGGCACGCTGGCGCTGGCGCGCGATGGCGTCGATATGGTCGATGAGCTGTGGCATGGTCGTCGTGGGCGGGCTGGCGTGCCCGGCTAGTCTGTAAAGCGGCCATGATACAGTTGCCGTGCGACAAGGTGTGTCGTTTGACAACAGACGCGCCCTGCGCCGGGCGGGCGGTGCCCGGGCAAACGCGACGGATTCGCCTTGGGGAGCGGCTGGCACTATAATATCCGCTGCCATTCATGATCAACCGCACTCAGCTCAACTGGACTCTTCAAATTTATGCACTACGTGTCTACCCGCGCTGATACAGCGCCATTGCAGTCGCAACAGTCATCTTTGCAGCAATTTTCCGACATCCTCCTGGGCGGCCTGGCCCCCGATGGCGGACTGTACCTCCCAGAACACTACCCGCAAGTCACTGGTGCCGAGCTCAACGCCTGGCGCACATTGTCGTATGCCGACCTGGCATTCGAAATCCTGAAGAAGTTCGCCACCGATATCCCGGCCGCGGACCTGAAGGCATTGACGGCGAAAACCTATACCAAGGCAGTCTACAAGAATGCCCGCACCGGCGAAAACGCGTCCGACATCACGCCGCTGCGCGTGCTCGAAGAAAACGTCGTCAAGGGTGGATCGACCACCCTGATGCTGCAAGCGCTGTCGAACGGCCCGACCCTGGCCTTCAAGGACATGGCCATGCAGCTGCTGGGCAACCTGTTCGAATACACCTTGGCCAAGACGGGCGCCGAACTCAATATCTTCGGCGCCACCTCGGGCGACACGGGCAGCGCGGCCGAATACGCGATGCGCGGCAAGAAGGGCATCCGCGTCTTCATGCTGTCGCCGCACAAGAAAATGAGCGCCTTCCAGACGGCGCAGATGTTCAGCCTGCAAGACCCGAACATTGTTAACATCGCCGTCGAAGGCGTGTTCGACGACTGCCAGGATATGGTCAAGGCCGTGTCGAACGACTTGCCGTTCAAGGCAAAGCAGAAGATCGGCACCGTCAATTCCATCAACTGGGCGCGTGTCGTGGCGCAAGTCGTGTACTACTTCCGCGGCTACCTGGCGGCGACCACCAGCAATGAGCAAAAAGTGTCGTTCACGGTGCCGTCTGGCAACTTTGGCAATATCTGCGCCGGCCATATCGCCCGCATGATGGGCTTGCCGATCTCGAAACTGGTGGCGGCGACGAATGAAAATGACGTGCTCGACGAATTCTTCCGCACGGGCGTCTACCGCGTGCGCAAGTCGGCCGAGACCTACCATACGAGCAGCCCGTCGATGGATATTTCGAAAGCGTCGAACTTCGAGCGCTTCGTCTACGACCTGGTGGGCCGCGACAGCGAGCGCGTGCGCGCACTGTTCACGAAAGTGGAAACGCATGGCGGCTTCGACCTGTCCGGCAAGCCTGGCAGCGACGGCGACGAATTCAAGCTGGTGGCCAAATACGGCTTCAAGTCGGGCAAGTCCACGCACCAGGACCGCCTCGATACCATCCGCGACGTGGCCGACGACTATGGCATCACCATCGACACGCATACGGCCGATGGCATCAAGGTGGCGCGCGAGCACCTGGAACCGAACGTGCCGATGATCGTGCTGGAAACGGCGCTGGCGGCCAAGTTCAACGAAACCATCCTCGAAGCGCTGGGCGTGGACGCCGAGCGCCCGGCCGGCTTCGAAAACATCGAAGACTTGCCGCAAAAGTTCGTCGTGATGGATGCCGACGTCGAGAAAATGAAGGCGTACATCGCCGCAAATACGGGCTTGTGATGAGCGGGCCTGTGATGAGCGATCCGGCTGCACCACGCATGCTGTCGGTGGCTGAGGCGCAAGCCTTCATGCTGGGCGCGGCGCGTCCGGTGGCCGAAGTCGAGCTGGTCGATACCATGCGCGCCAACGGCCGCGTGCTGGCTGCGGCGCAGACGTCGACCCTGAACGTGCCCGAGCGCGACAACACGCAGATGGATGGCTATGCCGTGCGCGCGATTGACTGCGCCAGCGGCGCGGCCAGCTTGCCCGTGTCGCAGCGCATCGCGGCCGGCCACGTGGGCCAGCCCCTGCAGCCGGGGACGGCGGCGCGCATCTTTACTGGCGCGCTGCTGCCGGACGGCGCCGATTGCGTGGTGATGCAGGAGCAATGCACCTTGCTTGACGGCGTGGTGACGGTGAACCACGTGCCGCATGCGGGCGAATGGGTGCGCCGCCAGGGCGAGGATATCCGCGCCGGCGGCGTCATCCTCGGTGCGGGCAGGCGTTTGCGCAGCCAGGAAATGGGCCTGGCCGCCTCGGTGGGCCTGGCGCAAGTACCCGTGCTGCGCAAGCTGCGCGTGGCCGTGTTTTTCACGGGCGACGAACTGGCCATGCCCGGTGAACCTTTGGCGCCGGGCGCCGTCTACAACTCGAACCGGTTTACCCTGCGGGGACTGCTGGAAAATTTGGGTTGCGACATCACGGACCTGGGCATCGTGCCCGACAGCCTGGAAGCGACAAAAGCCGTGCTGCGCCAGGCGGCCCAGGGCAATGATCTGATCATCACCTCGGGCGGCGTGTCCGTGGGCGAGGAAGACCATATCAAGCCGGCGGTGGAAGCGGAAGGGCGGCTGAACATGTGGCAGATCGCCGTCAAGCCGGGTAAACCCTTGGCTTTCGGCGAAGTGCAGGATGCCTTCTTTGTCGGCTTGCCCGGCAATCCCGTCTCCAGCTTCGTTACCTTCCTGCTGTTCGTGCGCCCGTTCATCCTGCGCCTGCAAGGCGTGGCGGGCAATCTGGCGCCGCGCAGCTACAAGCTGCCGGCCGCGTTTGAACGCCTGAAGGCGGACAAGCGCAACGAGTTCTTGCGCGCCAAGGTCAATGACGACGGCGAACTGGAGCTGTTCGCCAACCAGAGTTCGGGCGTGCTGACGTCCACCGTATGGGGCGACGGCTTGATCGATTGCCCGCCGGGGCTGTCGATTGCGCGCGGCGACATGCTGCGCTTTATCCCGTTTAACGAATTGCTGTACTAAGGAAGTATCGATGAAGATCAATCTGCGTTTTTTTGCCAGCGTGCGCGAGCTGGTGGGCACGGGCCAGGAAGTACTGGAAGTGGCCGCGCCGCTGACGGTGGGCGAGGTGAGAACCCTGCTGATCGCCCGCGGCGGCAACTGGGAATATGCGCTGGCGCAGGGGCGCGCGCTGCGCATGGCGCATAACCAGGTGATGTGCGATGCCGATACCGTGATTGCGGAAGGCGACGAGGTGGCATTCTTCCCACCTGTGACGGGCGGCTGATCCCGCTTCCCAGTGAGACGGCCACTTCATCGAAGTGGCCGTTTTTTCATGATGACTTGGTTTTTGCTTTGTCCCCGCTGCACGTGGCGCAGGCGATGGCTTTCTTGTGGCGCCAGTATTTCGAGCCGATGAAGATGGCCGACGCCACCAGCGACCAGGCCAGCGCGCTGAGGATGTCGGCGTTGCTGGTGGTGCCCTTGCTGTATTCGACCACCGTCAGGATGATGAATAAAATCGAACTGGCCAGCAAATAACGGGAAATCCAGAATCCTGCACCCATGTGTTTCTCCTCTTGTCGTCTGGTTGTCTGGTGAAGTCAAAGTACTGATCGCTGCAGCATGTCCGCGCAGTATGCATCATTTTTCGGCATTCTTGCCATCCCCGGGCCTTATCTCGACTAAAATGCCGGGGTTTTCACCGTCTTTCCAGCTTGCCATGACCCATTCCAGTTCCCCTCCGTTTCACATCGCCGTCATCGGCGGCGGCCCCGCCGGCCTGATGGCCGCCCAGGCGGCCGCCGACCAGGGCGCACAGGTGGAATTGTTCGACGCCATGCCGTCCGTTGGCCGAAAATTCCTGCTGGCCGGGCGCGGCGGCATGAACATCACGCACGCGGAAGGCTACCAGGCCTTCGTCTCGCGCTACGCCAGGCAAGCGCACCGGGTGAAACCGGCGCTGGACCAGTTCGGCCCGCAAAAGGTGCGCGACTGGGTGCACGGCCTGGGCGTGGAGACCTTCGTCGGTTCCTCGAACCGCGTTTTCCCGACCGATATGAAGGCCGCGCCTTTGCTGCGCGCCTGGCTGCATCGCTTGCGCGAAGCAGGCGTGCAATTTCACATGCGTCACCGCTGGACTGGCTGGCACGACGGCCAACTGGCCTTCGCCACGCCGGACGGCGAACGCCGTTTCACCTTTGACGCCGTGATCCTGGCGCTCGGTGGCGGAAGCTGGGCGCGCCTGGGATCGGACGGCGCCTGGGTGCCGCTGCTGGAAGGGCAGGGCGTCGCCGTGGCGCCTTTGGCGCCGGCCAATTGCGGCTTCGACGTGGACTGGAGCGAGCATTTCAGCAGCCGTTACGCGGGCGAGCACCTGGCCACGCTGGCCATCACGGCGCATGACCTCGATGGCTTGACGGTCAAGCGCCAGGGGCAGTGCGTCATCACGGCGGGCGGCGTGGAAGGAGGCCTGATTTATGCGCTGGCGGCCGCACTGCGCGAGCAGATCGCGCGTGACGGCAGCACCACCATCTGGCTGGACCTGGCGCCCGACCACAGTCATGCACGCGTGTTCGAGGAAGTGACGCGCCCGCGTGGCGCCCGTTCCATGTCCAGCCACCTGCAAAGCCGGCTGGGCATCAAGGGCGTGAAATCGGGCTTGCTGCGCGAATGCCTGGGCGCGGCGGACTTTGCCGACGAAGCCAAACTGGCTGCCGCCATCAAGCTGCTGCCCGTCACCTTGCAGCGTCCGCGCCCCATCGATGAAGCCATCAGCAGCGCCGGTGGCGTGGCCTTCGACGGCATCGACGGCAGCATGCTGCGCGCCATGCCGGGCGTGTTTGTCGCTGGTGAAATGCTGGACTGGGAAGCGCCCACGGGTGGCTACCTGCTGACGGCTTGCCTGGCGCAAGGCAAGGCGGCCGGCGAGCAGGCGGTCAGTTGGCTGGAAGAGAATTCTTGAAATTACTACAGCATTTGATCGTTAGCGCCATCATTAATGCCAGATAATATCGCCTGAACCACTCTTTTGCGCATCGCGCTGGCGCGGGTTGCCGTGGACGTGGATGTCGCCGCTGCCGCGCAAGGTGAGGTTGGTGGCGTCGCGCACGAAGACAGTGCTCGTGCCCGAGCCTTGCAGGCTGACGCTGGCCTTGTCGGACGCCAGGTGCTCGGCATCGATATCGCCTGAGCCGCTCAGGTCGGCACGCAGGAATTTCGTGTTGCCGCTGGCGGCGATGCGCCCGGAGCCCACCATTTCCAGCACCACGCTGTCGCTGTTGCCGGCATTGATGTCGAGGTCGCCACTGCCGTTGACGGTGGCTTGTACTTGCTTGTAGCGTCCCGTGAAGCTGACGTCGCCCGAACCCGTCAATTCCAGGATGAAACTATCGCCGGAAAATCCCGTGATCTTGCTGTCGCCATTGCCGTGCACTTCCACGCGCACCAGCGATGGCAGCACCAGTTCCACTTGCAGCGGCTGGCGATGGTGGAACAGCATGCCTTTCGGGCCGATATGCAGGGTCGTGCCGTCAGCGCTGGTCGCGACGTTCGACAGCAAGCGTTGCTCGCCGCTCACCTTCATTGATGGCGTACTGCCGCGGCGCAACACCAGATCGATGGGACCGGCCAGGTCGATGCTGTTGATGTTGGCGGAAATCGGGCGCGTTTCGCTGCGCACGGCGCGGCCGGCAGCGCTGCTGGGATTGCTGATTCCCTTGGCGCGCAGCGCCGCATACGACATGGCGATCAGGACCATTGCCAGCAAGAGCATGGACAGGCCAACTTTGAGCAAGCGTTTCATGGCAGCCTTTCTAGTGACCTTTGAGCAGGGAGACATTCATGGCGATGTAGCGCTTGATGCCGATCAAGGTATAGCGCGTGACCACCAGACTGAGCAGGAAGATGGCGATACCGCCGAGCAGCATGCCCACGCCGAAGACGGTTTGCGTGGTGCGCGCATCGCGGTCCATGTCGGTGGAGATGCGGATGCCGCCGCCGGCCAGCGCTTCGGCCCGCTCCATCATGCGCGACGAAACGCCCGGCCCCTGGGGTTCGGCCGGTTCACGCTGCAAGGGACCGGGCACGTGGTCGATTTCGATGCCCGTGTCGCCGATGGTGATGCGTGTTTCGCGCCGCTCGCCTCCTTCGCCGCCGTCATCGTCATGGATGAAGACGTGGCGCAAGGGGCCGTCGAGCACCAGTTCGTTGGCACCGGACAAGCCGCTGGCCGTGATGGCGATGCCGGCCAGGTAAAAGCTCAGGCCGACGGCATACAGGGTGGCCAGCAGGGCCGCGTAGACGGCGGCAGGCACGACCATGAACAGGTTGAAGATGGTCAGGCCCACCAGCGAGACGAGCAGGCGCAGCAGGTTGATGGGAGTTTTCTTTTGCTCGAAAGCCTGGCGATTGGTGCTGTTGCGCAAGGTGAGGGCGATTTTCTTCGGCTCGCCCAGATCGTCGGCGATCTCGTGCTCGCTGCGGCCGGCCGCAGCGCCTTCGATGAAGGTCTGTTCGTAATAATCGAGCGTCTTGGCCACCAGGTCCGGTGGCAAGCCTGCCAGCGCGCGCCGCAGAGAGTCGAGATAGTCTTGCTTGTTCATCATATTCTTCCTGTTCCTGCGCGCCGCTTAGCCCAGCGCCGGCAGCAACATGCTTGCCTGGCTCAGCAGTAATGGCGCTTGTGGCGCCTGCTGTACCTGAATGACGATCAGGGTGGCCAGCACCACACAAGCGAGCAACGCCAGGGCTTTCAAGCTGTTTTTCAAGTGCAAGGTGGTGTGCATGGTATTCCCCGTGGCATGGACGTTGTCGATGATCAGACTGTACCCAAGCGCACGCGAGCGCACCAGCGCGGTGCGACAGAATGCAATTTCGCGGGGGCGAGCGACACCAGGGGAGGATGCACCGTCAAGTCTACTTTGCCACCTTGCCCGTGGTGACGGCCTTTGCCGCCGCCACGCCGCTGCGCACGGCCGCCTCGATGGTGGCCGGATAGTCTTGCGTCCGGTCAGCATTGGCCGTGTAGTCGCCGGCCAGCAGCAAGCCCGGCACGCCGCTGGCGTTGCCGGGGCGCGCCAGGTCCGGCGTACAGGCAAAGGTGGCGCGCTTTTCCGTGATCAGCTGGGTCCAGACGGGCTGCGCCAGCTCCGGACGCTGTAGCACCTGCGCCAGCTGCGCCGCGATGGCTTGCGCCAGCGGCCCGTGGCCTTGCTCGGCGGCTGGGCCGGAAGCGCTGATGACGACGGCCAGCAAGCCCGCCTGGTTGGCGTCGAGCTGGCCCCGGTCGAAGACGAACTGGCCCCAGTGCTGCCGCTCTGGTGCATCGACGAGCGCGTACAACGGCAAGTCCAGGCGCACGCTGGCGTCGTATTGCAGGTAGCAGGTGCTGATGGCTTCCGGCGTGAACGCCTGCATGCGATTGATGACGTCGTCGAGGCGTGTGTCGTGCAAGCCTTGCAGCAGGCTGGCGGCCTGCACGGACGAGGTGGCGACGATGACGCCGTCATAGTGCTCGCCGTCATCGACGCCGTCATCAAGCTGCCAGCGGCCATCGGGCAAGGCGTGCAAGGCGGTAACCTTCGCGCCCATGCGCACTGTGCCGCCATGCTGTTCCAGATAGCGGGCAGCCGCCTCGGGCAACAGGGCACTCAGGTTCGCTTTCGGGATCAGCATGTCGGAGGCGCGCCGGCGGCTCGCCCCCAGGCTGTCGCGCAGCACGTTGAGGAAGACGCGGGCCGAGGCCCGCTCGGGCGGGGTATTCAGCGCTGCCAGGCACAGCGGGTGCCACATCAGCCGGTTCAAGCGGTCCGTCTGGTCGAAGCGCTGCAGCAATTCGGTCACCGTGCAATCGTTGTACAGTTGCCAGCCCATCGTCCGCATGGCGGTGGAAAAGCGCATCAGGGCCAGCTTGTCGGCACGCTGCAAACCTTTGGCGCGCAGCAGGGCCCAGGCCAGGTGCAGCGGTGCGGGCAGGCGCGGCGCTAGAAAATCCATGCCATCGGAGTTCGCCGGATAGCGCATCTGCAGGGGCAGGGTGAGGATCAGTTCGGCAGGGTCTTGGCCCCCGAGCTTGATCAGGCGCAAGGTTTCCGTGTAGGCGCCCAGCAAGATGTGCTGGCCGTTGTCGAGCACGGTCCTTTCCCGTTCGACGCGGCGCGCGCGGCCGCCCAGGGTGCGCGCCGCTTCGAACACGGTCACCGAGTAGCCGGCGCGCGCCAGTTCCATGGCCGCCGCGCAACCAGCCCAGCCGGCGCCGATGACGGCGTAGCGTTGCTTCACGCTACTCTCAGCCACGAACCCAGGTCTTCCAGGCCAGCCACAGTTTGCGGATCGGCGTGAGCGAGATGCGCTGTTTCAGCACGTGGTAGCCGTCGCGTTCGACTTCATTGAGCACCGTGCGGTAGATGGCGGCCATGATCAGGCCCGGGCGCTGGGCGCGGCGGTCTTCCGCCGGCAAGAGCGCGAAGGCTTCGTCGTACGCCTTTTGCGCGCGCGCCACCTGGAAACGCATGAGGTTTTCAAAGTTTTCGCTGTGGCGCGCATTCAGCAGGTCGGCCGCCGTCACATTGAACTGCTGCAATTCGCTGATCGGCAGGTAGATGCGCCCCTTGCGCGCATCTTCGCCCACGTCGCGGATGATGTTGGTCAGCTGGAAGGCATGGCCCAGTTTTTCCGCGTACAGCAGCGTTTCCGGGCGGGTCGCGCCGAAGATGCTGGCCGACAAGATGCCCACCACGCTGGCCACGTGCCAGCAATAGCGGCTCATGGCCTGGTAATCGAGGTAGCGGGTCTGGTTCAAGTCCATTTCCATGCCGTCGATGATGGCCTGCAAATGCTTTTCTTCCAGTTGATATACGGCCAGATGCGGCTCCAGCGCGCGCATCACGGGATGCGTGGGGAGGCCCTCGTACATGGCCTTGACTTCCTTGCGCCACCAGGCCAGCTTGGTGCGTGCCACGGCTTCGTCCGTGCAGTCATCGACCGTGTCATCGACTTCGCGGCAGAACGCGTACAGGGCCGTGATGGCCTTGCGGCGTTCGGCCGGCAGGAACAGGAAGCTGTAGTAGAAGCTGGAGCCGCTCTGGGCGGCCTTTTGTTGGCAGTATTCGTCGGGAGACATAGTCAAAAGAGCAAGGGTTGCAGATCGAAGCCGCTATTCTATCGTCTTACAGAGTGGGCGACGGGGGAAAAGCCGTTTTTACTTGTGTCTCTTGATGCAGGTTTTTGCGCGACATGCGCAGGGCGCGCCAGAAAATGATCAGCCAGTCGCGTTTCTCCAGCTTGGGGCGGCGCCGGAACACGTCGTAATTGACGGCTTCGATGGCTTCGAGGATGCGCAAGCCCCCTTGCACCACCAGGCGCAGTTCCCAGCCGATGCGCCCGCGCAAACGCAGGGCCAGCGGCGCGCCGGACAGCATCAGCGCGCGCGTGCGGGCCACTTCGAAGCGCATCAGGGCGCTCCATTTGCCGTGCGCCTCGGGCCGCTCGAAGGCGGCGGCAGAGACGGCAAAGCGGGTCAGGTCGTCCATCGGCAGGTAGATGCGCTCTTTTTGCTGGTCGATGGCGACGTCTTGCAGGAAATTAATTAGTTGCAAAGCTGAACATATGGCATCGGAATCGCGTACATTCTGTTCATCGGCCGCGCCGTACAGGTGCAGCATCAGCAGCCCCACGGGGTTGGCGGAACGGGCGCAGTAATCGAGCACGTCGTCGTAGCTGGCGTAGCGCGTCGTTTGCACATCCTGCTTGAAGGCGGACAATAAATCGTGGAATGGCTTCAGCGGCAGCTGGTGCTTGGCGATGACGGCGGCCAGGCGTTCGAACATGGCGGCGTTTTCGCCTGCATGGCCTTCGTGGCGCTCGATGCGGCCCAGCGCCTCTTCGTAGGCGTGCAGTGCGGCCAGGCGTTCGGCCGGCGTGGCGTCGCCCTCATCGGCCAGGTCGTCGGCGCTGCGGGCGAAGGCATAGATGGCTTCGACGGCAGGCACCAGGCGGCGCGGCAGTAAAAATGATGCAACAGGAAAATTTTCGTAATGGTCTACAGGCATGAACACGCTTCTCTAGTCTTGCGTTTGTCCGGCACCCCTCAAACGCTGGAATGTGGCCGGACGTTGTACGTCTCAAGATTAATGACGCAAAAGTCACTAAAAACTTTTACGCACGATTATAATTAATAACCAGAAAGTCATTAGGGGGAGATCACTCCCAGTCATGATCAAGCTGATATTGTCACAAATTTAAGGATGTCGCGTGCGAAAAAATTTGGCTTATCCCAATCGGCAAGCAAAAAGTTTCTCCGCATAAAAATATTACAGCCCGCATAGTAAAGGAAAATACCTTGTTTGCCCTGAAAACCCTGCGCCGCGAGACCGGCGCACCCGCACTGCCCGCCCTGCGGCTGATTGCCTCCGCCGCCCTGGCGCTGACCCTGGCGGCCTGTTCCAAGCCCGCCGTCAAAGTGGAAGACGTGCGCCCCGTGCGCGCGATGGTATTGACTAGCAGTAATGTTGACGTGAGTGCCGAGCTGGCGGGCGAGGTCGTGCCCCGCGTCGTGTCGCAGCTGGGTTTCCGCGTGGGCGGCAAGATCGTCGCGCGCAAGGTCGATGTGGGCGCCAGCGTGAAAAAAGGGCAAGTGCTGATGCAGCTCGATCCCGTCGACTTGCAGCTGTCGCAGGCGCAGGCCAAGGCCTCGCTAGTCAGCGCGGAAACGAGCCGCGACCTGGCGCGCGCGGAATTGAAGCGCTACCAGGATTTGCGCGAGAAAAATTTCGTCAGCCAGGCCGTGCTCGATGGCAAGGATGCCACTTACAAGGCGGCGCAGGCGAACGTGGAAGCGGCGCAAGCCCTGTACCGTGGCCAGGCGAATCAGTCCGGGTATGCCAGCTTGCTGGCCGACGTCGATGGCGTCGTCACGCGCATCGAGGCCGAAGTGGGGCAGGTGGTGGCGCCCGGCGCGCCCGTGGTGCAGGTGGCGAAAAGTGGCGAGAAGGAAGTCGTGATCGGCATTCCCGAAGACAAGGTCGAAACCTTGCGCGGCGTCAAGGATGTGGTGGTGCGCCTGTGGGCCGACCCGAAGCAGGCGCTGCCGGGCAAGATACGCGAAGTGTCTCCCGTGGCCGATGCCGCCACGCGCACCTACCTGGCCAAGGTCAGCATCCCGGACGCGCCGCAGGCACGCTTGGGTATGACGGCCGTGGTGCAGTTCGCCTCTCAGACGGCCACGCCGCAGATCAAGGTGCCGCTGACGGCCCTGTTCAATGAAAAGTCGCAAAGCTCCGTGTGGGTGGTGGAAAACGGCGCCGTGAAGCTGGTGCCGGTGACGGTGGGCGGCGTAGCGGGCAATGAATTGCTGCTGACCTCGGGCGTGAAAGCGGGCCAGACGGTGGTCACGGCCGGCGTCAACCTGCTCAAGCCTGGGCAGAAAGTCTCGATTCTGGGCGCCGAACTGGCCAGTAAACCCGATGTTGCCGCTGCCGCAGTCAGCGTGGGTGCGGCCAAATGAAGGGCGGCTTCAATCTGTCGCGCTGGGCCCTCGAACACATCCCGCTGACGCGCTACCTGATGGCCGTGCTGCTGATCGGCGGCATGCTCAGCTATGCCAGCCTGGGCCAGGATGAAGATCCCCCGTTTACCTTCCGCGCCATGGTGCTGCAAGCCTACTGGCCGGGCGCCACGGCACTGCAGATGGCCGAACAGGTAACGGACAAGCTGGAAAAGAAGCTGCAGGAAACGCCGTACATCAATGAAATCACCAGTTATTCGAAACCCGGCGAAACCTTGATCTTGCTGGAGCTGCGCGAATCGGCGCCGCCCAAGGAAACGGCGGCCGCCTGGTATCAGGTGCGCAAGAAGATCGGCGACATCAAGGGCACCTTGCCGGCCGGCGTCGTGGGCCCGTTCTTCAATGACGAGTTCGGCGACACGTATGGTTCCATCTTCGCCCTGTCCGGCGACGGTTTTACTTACGCGGAAATGAAGGATTACGCGGACAAGGTACGCCAGGAACTGCTGGCCGTGGGGCAGGTATCGAAGGTGGAACTGTTCGGCGTGCAGGATGAAAAGATCAATATCATCTTTTCGCACAAGAAATTTGCCCAGCTGGGCATTCCTTTTGACGCCATCGTGCAGCAATTGTCCGAGCAAAACAGCATCAACGCCACGGGCGTGCTGGTGACGCCGACGGATAATCTGCAAGTGCGCGTGACGGGTGCCATGCTTACCGTCAAGGACCTGGAAAACCTGGAGCTGCGCGCCAACGGCACCACCTTCCGCCTGGGCGACTTTGCCACCGTGAAACGCGAATTCGTCGATCCACCGAAGGACAAGATGCGTTTCAACGGCAAGGAAGTAATCGGCCTGGGCGTATCGATGGAAAAAGGCGGCAACATCATCGATATGGGCAAGGCCTTGCAGGCCACGGTGACGCGCATGAAGAGCGAATTGCCGGTCGGTATAGAGTTGCAGCGTGTGTCGAACCAGCCGGAAGCCGTGTCCGCCTCCGTGGGCGAGTTCGTGCATACCCTGATCGAAGCCATTCTGATCGTGCTGGCCGTCAGCTTTGTCGCGCTGGGCTTGCACACAAAACCGCTGCGCATCGACGTGCGGCCCGGCCTGGTGGTGGCGCTGACCATCCCCCTGGTGCTGGCCGTGACGTTCCTCTTCATGCGCCTGCTCGACATCGACTTGCACAAGATTTCCCTGGGCGCCCTGATCATCGCGCTGGGCTTGCTGGTCGATGACGCCATCATTGCCGTCGAGATGATGGTGCGCAAGATGGAAGAGGGCATGTCGCGTTTCGATGCGGCCACCTTCGCCTACACCTCGACGGCCATGCCAATGCTGACGGGCACCCTGATCACGGTGGCGGGCTTTTTGCCCATCGGCCTGGCCAAGTCGGCCGCCGGCGAATACACGTTCTCCCTGTTCTCCGTGAATGCGCTGGCCCTGATCATTTCCTGGGTAGTGGCCGTCGTCTTCACGCCCTATATCGGCTACGTCTTGCTGAAAGTGAAACCGCACGCGCATAACGACCATGAATTGTTCGATACGCCCAATTTCCGCCGCTTCCGCCGCGCCGTCACCTGGTGCGTGGAATGGCGCAAGACAACCATTGCCGCCACCCTGGCCATCTTTGCGCTGGGTATTTACGGCTTTAACTTTATCGAAAAGCAATTCTTTCCTGATTCCAGCCGCCCGGAACTGATGGTGGAGCTGTGGTCGCCCGAAGGCACGACCTTTGCCGCGAATGAAAAGCAGGTGAAGAAATTCGAGGCTTTTGTGGGCAAGCTCGACGGTGTGGACAGCGTCACCAGCTATGTGGGCACAGGCAGCCCCCGTTTCTACCTGCCGCTGGACCAGATCTTCCCGCAGACCAACGTGTCGCAAGTGGTGATCCTGCCGAAGAGCCTGGCGGACCGCGAGCGCCTGCGCCAGAAGATCATCGATGTCTTCAAGAAGGATTTCCCGGAAGTGCGGGGCAGGGTAAAACTGTTGCCGAACGGGCCGCCGGTGCCGTATCCCGTGCAATTCCGTGTCACGGGGCCGGAAGTGGCGGGCGTGCGCGCCATCGCCGACCAGGTCAAGGACATCATGCGCGCCAATCCGAACACCCTGGGCGTCAATGACAACTGGAATGAATCGGTGAAAGTGCTGCGCCTGGACCTGGACCAGGACAAGATGCGCGCGCTGGGCGTCACCTCGAAAACCGTGATGCAGGCGGCCAATACGATACTCTCGGGCACCGTCATCGGCCAGTTCCGCGAAGACAACAAGCTGATCGATATCCAGGTGCGCCAGCCGCTGGAGGAGCGGGCGACGATTTCCGTGCTGAATGACACGAATATCCCGACGGCAACAGGCAAGTCCGTGCCCATCTCGCAGCTGGCCCGCGTGCATTTCGTGTGGGAGCCGGGCGTGGTCTGGCGCGACAAGCGCGAATGGGCCATTACCGTGCAGTCGGACGTGGTCGACGGCATCCAGGGCGCGACAGTCTCGACGCAACTGGCGCCGCAGCTCGACGCCTTGCGGGCCAAGATGCCGGACGGCTACCGCATCACTGTGAAAGGCGTGGCGGCCGACAGCGGCGAGGCGGAAGCGTCGATTGCGACCAATCTGCCGCTGGCCATCTTCATCATCTTCACCTTGCTGATGCTGCAGCTGCACAGTTTCTCGCGTTCCCTGCTGGTGTTCCTGACGGGGCCGCTTGGTGTGGCGGGCGCCGCGTTTGCCTTGCTGGCACTGGGCCGGCCACTTGGTTTTGTGGCCAACCTGGGCATCATCGCGCTGTTCGGCATGATCATCCGCAACTCGGTGATCCTCGTCGACCAGATCGAGCAAGACATCAACGATGGCTCGGCTCCCTGGGATGCCATCATCGACTCGGCCGTGCGCCGCTGCCGCCCCATCGTGCTGACGGCCGCCGCCGCCGCGCTGGCCATGATTCCCTTGTCGCGCTCCGTCTTCTGGGGTCCGATGGCGGTCGCCATCATGGGCGGATTGATCCTGGCGACGGCTTTAACTTTACTGTTCCTGCCGGCTCTGTATGCGGCCTGGTTCCGGGTCAAGAAGCCGGTGGCGCTGGGCAAGGAAGGGACGTGAGAATCAGCGCTAGCAAGCTGATATAAAAAAGGCGGCATTCCTCTGGAAAATCCAGTAGAATGCCGCCTTTGCTTTACCGAGGGCTTGCTCTATGAGTCCACGGTAGCCAGATCGTTCCCGAGTTGTTAAAATCAGGGGAGCAAGCTGTGGCAAATAGCACAAAGTAGTACAAAATGCGGATGTGGTGGAATTGGTAGACACGCTGGTCTTAGAAGCCAGTGCTTCGGCTTGGGAGTTCGAGTCTCCCCATCCGCACCAATCCGGGTTGTTCCAGCCCGGAGGTGCAGCACCATCAAGTTGTTCTTCAGCCTCGTTGCAGGCATCTTTCTTGTTTTTCCTGTTGCTATTGCTGTATTTTCGTCATTCGTGATGCCTTTGTTCGCGCTATTTTTCGCCAGAGATCGGACGGCAGGGCAGGGGGCAGGCAGAGATTTTGCTGAAAAATGGCCAAATTGAGGTAAATCAAAGGTTTTTTGACTGAAATCTTCGTCAAGAGCGCATTTCTTTGTTTCGGACGGAGCGACAGTTCGCATATACTAATGAACGAAGCAGGCTGGAAAGCCTGTCTCTGGCGAAATAAGAAAAGCCGGGGCAAGAGTAAAGACAGGGCAACCCAGGCTGTGGCGATTCATTCGCCGCCGCTGGCATCCTCTGTGGCCGGGCTGCAAAGCCAGCCACTTTCCCGAAGTCCTTTGTTATAATGCCACGCTTTACCGAATGATGGCCGGCCTTGCATTTACTTGGAAGCAAGGCTGGACGCTCGGAGCCCTGTCGCAGTACTGGAAGCAGCGGATTGTTTGGTGCCTGGTGCGGGTTTTTCCCTCAGCCGGGTAGACCAGGTCCATCGTCCTGTTTTCAGTACTTTTACAGATGAATATGCGAGCGAGTGAAGCTGGACCCATGTCTTGCCGCCAGTGATGGCGCAAGGGGTCGGGTCTTCTTTTCTCGCACCAACAGTGTTTATTTTTTGGACGATTTTTTACATGGCAACTGCAGTCGAAACCTTGGGCAAACTCGAACGTCGTATCACGATCTCCTTCCCGCTGACGGACGTCCGCACGGAAGTTGAGAAGCGCCTGAAAGTGCAAGCCCGTACGGCTAAGGCACCGGGCTTCCGTCCGGGCAAAGTGCCGTTGAAAATGGTCGCAGCACAATACGGCTACCAAATTGAATCCGAAGTGCTGAATGACAAAGTCGGCCGCGCGTTCAACGACGCCGCCAACGAAAACAATCTGCGCGTGGCCGGTTTCCCGAACATCGTGCCGAAAGAAGAAGCAGCCGAAGGCCAGCTGGCTTTCGACGCAACGTTCGAAGTGTATCCGGAAGTCGCCATCGGCGACCTGACGGCTGTTGAAATCGAAACCGTGCAAGCCGAGGTGTCGGAAGCCGAAATCGACAAGACCATCGATATCCTGCGCAAGCAGCGCGTGCACTTCCACACCAAGGGTGAAGCTGGCGAACACGGCGACGGCGGTGAGCCGATCGCTGCCAACGGCGACCGCGTGACCGTCGACTTCGTCGGCTCGATCGACGGCGTTGAATTCCCCGGCGGCAAAGCTGAAGGCTACGCTTTCGTGCTGGGCGAAGGCCGCATGCTGCCAGAATTCGAAGCAGCGACCCTGGGCCTGAAAGTGGGCGAGTCCAAGACTTTCCCATTGTCGTTCCCTGAGGACTACCATGGCAAGGACGTGGCCGGCAAAACCGCCTCGTTCACCATCACCCTGCAAAAGCTGGAATGGGCGCACCTGCCGGAAGTCGATGCCGAATTCGCAAAGTCCCTGGGCGTTGCCGATGGCGACCTGGCCAAAATGCGCGAAGACATCAAAGTCAACTTGCAGCGTGAAGTCGCTGGCCGCGTGAAAGCACGCAACAAGGAAGCCGTCATGGACGCGCTGATCAAAGTTGCCGAGCTGGACGTGCCAAAAACGCTGATCGCTCAAGATTCCGAGCGCCTGGCCGAAATGACCCGTCAAGACATGGCGCAGCGCGGCATGAACGTCAAGGACGTGCCTTTCCCAGCAGAACTGTTCGCAGAAAAAGCCGAGCGTCGCGTACGCCTGGGTCTGATCCTGTCGCAACTGGTGGGCGACAACAACCTGCAGGCGACGCCTGAGCAAGTCAAGGCGCAAATCGAAGATTTCGCCCAAAGCTACGAAGATCCACGCGAAGTGCTGAAGTACTACTACAGCGACCGTCGTCGTCTGGGTGAGATCGAAGCCCTTGTATTGGAAGAAAACGTCGTCACTTACGTGTTGGGCCTGTCGAAAGTCACGACGAAAGCAGTTGCTTTCGACGAACTGATGGGAAGCAACGCACAAGCGTAAACCAGTTGGTATCCGGCACCGCTCCCGGCCGCAAGGCCGAGGCGGCGCCCTCTAACTGCTTCACAAGGAAATGAAATGACAGGTATGAACCGTAATCCGGCGCTGGACACAGAGATGCTCGGCCTGGTGCCGATGGTGGTGGAACAAAGCGGTCGCGGCGAGCGCTCGTATGATATTTACTCGCGCCTGCTGAAGGAACGCTTGATTTTCATGGTCGGCCCGGTCAATGACCAGATGGCCAACCTGGTTGTCGCCCAGCTGCTGTTCCTGGAAAGCGAAAATCCGGAAAAGGAAATCTCGCTCTACATCAACTCGCCAGGTGGTTCGGTCTCGGCCGGCATGGCCATCTACGACACCATGCAGTTCATCAAGCCGGACGTCTCGACCCTGTGCACGGGCATGGCTGCTTCGATGGGCGCTTTCCTGCTGGCCGCTGGTGCCAAGGGCAAGCGTTTCTCGCTGCCGAACTCGCGCATCATGATTCACCAGCCGTCCGGTGGTTCGCAAGGCATGGCGTCCGACATCGAGATCCAGGCAAGGGAAATCCTTTACCTGCGTACCCGCTTGAACGGCATCATGGCCGAGCGCACGGGCCAGTCGATCGAACAGATCGCCAAGGACACCGACCGCGACCGTTTCATGTCCGCCGACGAGGCCGTTGAGTATGGTTTGATCGACAAAGTGTTGACCAGCCGCGCTTGATGAGCCCCTACCGGTATTGCTAAGTACGTAAGTTAACGCCCGGGCGATCAAACGTTCGGGCGTTTCGCTTTTATTTCGGGTAGCATGGAGCTTGTGCAGGTTGTTGACTTGCGCCATGGGTGGCTGCCTTTGCGGGCAACTACCGCACTCCGGCTTGCGATTTTGCAATATTGTTAATGCAGTTCCAACCAAAATGCCTTATGTCAGACAAAAAATCCTCTAGCGGCGAAAAATTACTGTATTGCTCGTTCTGCGGCAAAAGCCAGCACGAGGTGAAGAAACTCATCGCCGGCCCGTCCGTGTTCATTTGCGACGAGTGCATCGACCTGTGCAACGACATCATCCGTGATGAAACGTCGAGCATCGAGACGGTGACCGGTACCAAATCCGACCTGCCGACGCCGCAAGAAATTGCCGCCTTGCTCGATCAGTACGTGATCGGCCAGCAGACTGCCAAGCGCATCCTGTCGGTGGCGGTGTACAACCATTACAAGCGCCTCAAGCACCTGGGCAAGAAAGACGACATCGAACTGGCCAAGAGCAACATCTTGCTGGTCGGTCCTACCGGCTCGGGCAAGACCCTGCTGGCACAGACCCTGGCGCGCATGCTCAACGTGCCGTTCGTGATCGCCGATGCCACCACCCTGACCGAAGCCGGTTACGTGGGTGAAGACGTGGAAAACATCATCCAGAAGCTGCTGCAAAGCTGCAACTATGACGTCGAGAAAGCCCAGCGCGGCATCGTCTACATCGATGAAATCGACAAGATTTCGCGCAAGTCCGACAATCCGTCCATCACGCGCGACGTGTCGGGCGAGGGCGTGCAGCAAGCCTTGTTGAAACTCATCGAAGGCACGATGGCTTCCGTGCCGCCACAAGGCGGCCGCAAGCATCCGAACCAGGATTTCGTGCAGATCGACACGACCAACATCATGTTCATCTGCGGCGGCGCCTTTGACGGCCTGTCGAAAGTGATCGCCAACCGTTCCGAAAAGAGCGGCATCGGCTTCTCGGCCACGGTGCGCAGCAAGTCGCAAAGCTCGGCCAGCGAACTGATGCTGCAAGCGGAGCCGGAAGATCTGGTCAAGTTCGGCCTGATCCCGGAACTGGTGGGCCGTCTGCCCGTCATCGCCACCCTGGCGGAATTGACGGAAGAGGCGCTGATCCAGATCCTGGTCGAGCCAAAGAATGCGCTGATCAAGCAGTATTCGAAACTGCTCGAGATGGAAGGCGCGGAACTGGAGATTCGTCCGGCCGCCCTGCATGCGATCGCCAAGAAGGCGCTGGCGCGCAAGACCGGTGCCCGTGGCCTGCGTTCCATCCTGGAACATGCTTTGCTGGACGTCATGTACGAACTGCCGAGCGAACAAAATGTGGTGAAGGTCGTCATCGACGAAAATACCATCACCAGTGGCGCCAAACCTTTGTTGATTTATCAAGAGACTGCCAAGGCCTCCGGAGAAAATTGATTACTGCCGAGACAAATGCATAAAAAGGGTTTTGATTCCTTAATGCATGGCAGTACAATTTAAATCAATGAGTGCAGGCTTCAATCGTAAAGCCACTCGCGGCGCTTAGCTGCGTGTGGCTTTTTTACTGTGAAAACTGCATTTATTACAGTCATGCGGGTGTGTTTTGCGAAATAGACTCTATGTTTGTTTCACAGAATTATTTATTCTCGCCGGTCTTGTGTTTTGGCAGCGAGCGCCAACATCGTAAACACGCTTTCTATAAGGTACGCCATGACAACTTCCAAATTAACTGAGCAAACTCAACTGCCGTTATTGCCGTTGCGGGATGTCGTCGTTTTCCCGCATATGGTGATACCGCTGTTCGTTGGCCGTCCAAAGTCGATCAAGGCGCTGGAAGCTGCGATGGAGCAGGGCAAGAGCATCATGCTTGCCGCTCAAAAAGCAGCCGCGAAGGACGAGCCGTCCCCTTCGGATATCTATGAAATTGGCTGTGTCGCCAATATTCTGCAAATGCTGAAGCTGCCCGATGGCACCGTCAAGGTGCTGGTCGAAGGCGCGCAGCGTGCCCGTATCAACCACATCAGCGATTCGCCGACGCACTTCATCGCCGACCTGACGCCGCTCGAGTCCGAGCCGGGCGACGAGTCGGAAGTCGAAGCCATGCGTCGCGCGATCGTGCAGCAGTTCGATCAGTACGTCAAACTGAACAAAAAGATTCCACCGGAAATCCTGGCATCCCTGTCGGGCATCGACGACGCCGGCCGCCTGGCCGACACGGTGGCTGCGCATCTGCCCCTGAAGCTTGAGCAAAAACAAGTCATCCTGGAAATTTTCAGCGTGGCCAAGCGCCTCGAACACCTGCTGGGCCAGCTCGAAGGCGAGCTCGACATCCTGCAGGTGGAAAAGCGCATCCGTGGTCGCGTCAAGCGCCAGATGGAAAAATCGCAGCGCGAGTACTACCTGAACGAGCAAGTCAAGGCGATCCAGAAAGAGCTGGGCGAGGGCGAAGATGGTGCCGACCTCGACGAGCTGGAGAAAAAAGTCGCTTCGGCCAAGATGCCGAAGGAAGCGCTCGACAAGGCTACCAACGAGTTGAAAAAGCTCAAGCTGATGTCGCCGATGTCGGCCGAAGCCACCGTCGTGCGCAACTACATCGACACCCTGGTCAACTTGCCTTGGAAAAAGAAATCCAAGGTCAATAACGACCTGGCGAATGCGGAAAAAGTGCTCGAAGGCGACCACTACGGCCTCGACAAGGTCAAGGAACGCATCCTGGAATACCTCGCGGTGCAACAGCGCGTCGACAAGCTCAAAGCGCCTATCCTGTGCTTCGTCGGTCCTCCGGGCGTCGGCAAGACCTCGCTGGGTCAGTCCATCGCCCGTGCCACGAACCGCAAGTTCGTGCGTATGGCCCTGGGCGGCGTCCGTGACGAAGCCGAGATTCGCGGCCACCGCCGCACCTACATCGGCTCGATGCCGGGCAAGATCTTGCAATCGCTGTCGAAAGTCGGCGTGCGCAATCCTCTGTTCCTGCTCGATGAAGTCGACAAGATGGGCGCCGATTTCCGTGGCGATCCTTCGTCGGCCCTGCTGGAAGTGCTCGATCCGGAACAGAACCACACGTTCTCCGACCATTACATCGAAGTCGATTTCGACTTGTCGGACGTGATGTTCGTGGCCACGTCGAACTCGTACAACATTCCGCCAGCCTTGCTCGACCGCATGGAAGTGATCCGTCTGTCCGGTTACACGGAAGATGAAAAGACCAGCATCGCGCAGCGTTATCTGCTGCCGAAGCAGATCAAGAACAATGGCTTGAAGGAAGAGGAAATCTCGGTGGCCGAGTCGGCCCTGCGCGACATCATCCGCTACTACACGCGGGAAGCCGGTGTGCGTTCGCTCGAGCGTGAAGTGTCGAAGATCTGCCGCAAGGTGGTGAAGATGCTGCTGCTGAAAAAGTCTGACAAGAAAGTCATCGTCAACTCGAAGAACCTGGATAAATTCCTCGGTGTGCGCCGCTATGATTTCGGCGTCGCAGAGAAAGAAAACCAGGTGGGCCAGGTGGTCGGTCTGGCATGGACGGAAGTGGGCGGCGATCTGCTGACCATCGAAGCCGTGTCGATGCCGGGCAAGGGCGGCATCATCCGCACGGGTACCCTGGGCGACGTCATGAAAGAGTCGATTGAGGCCGCCCGCACGGTGGTGCGCAGCCGGGCGCAGCGCCTGGGCATCAAGGCGGACGTGTTCGAGAAGAGCGACATCCACATCCACGTGCCGGAAGGTGCGACACCGAAGGACGGTCCTTCGGCTGGCGCGGCCATGACGGTGGCGATGGTGTCGGTCTACACGGGCATCCCCGTGCGCGCCGACGTGGCGATGACGGGCGAGATCACCTTGCGTGGCGAAGTGTTGCCGATCGGTGGCCTGAAAGAAAAGCTGCTGGCGGCCCATCGCGGCGGCATCAAGACGGTCCTGATTCCAGAGCAGAATGTGAAAGACCTGGCCGAAATTCCGGACAACGTCAAGAACAAGCTGGAGATCGTGCCCGTGCGCTGGATCGATAAAGTGCTGGAAATCGCCCTCGAACGCATGCCGGAACCATTGGTGGAAGTCGCTGCAGTGGAGGCTGTCACGGCTGCCGCAGCCAAGCCTGACACGGCTGGCGAGGTGGTAAAACACTAACGTTTTACCCCTGTTTTTCCCAAACAAGCGCTTTTAGAGCGCTTGTTTTATATTGAAACGTGAATTGCGCCCCCAAAGCGCTTGACACATATACAGTGTGGCTTGTTTAATACGCCTGCACATTTTTTTCGCCGGACAGCTGTGGTGCCAAAAGTGCCGCAACGATACGGTAATCGTTTTATACCTTTGTAATTGGGGATGCTAGTGAACAAGACTGAATTGATCGACCACATTGCTGAAAAAGCTGACATTTCCAAAGCCGCCGCTGCGCGCGCACTCGACGCTGTTATCGGCGGCGTGACGGAAACTTTGAAAAACAACGACAGCGTGACGCTGGTTGGTTTTGGCACTTTCTCGGTCAGCGAACGCGCTGAGCGTACCGGCCGCAATCCGCGTACGAAAGAAGCGATCACGATCGAAGCAGCAAAAGTTCCAAAATTTAAAGCTGGTAAAGCTTTGAAGGATGCTGTAAACTAACGGACTTCGGTGAGGTGACAATCACCGGAAACATTTGGCGGCGCCCTCGGGTGCTGCGATTTCAGGGTTGAAGTTCTACGAATCGCAACCCTGGATGCAAATGCAAGCAGTACTGTGTATTTTTCGGAGTGGTAGTTCAGTTGGTTAGAATGCCGGCCTGTCACGTCGGAGGTCGCGGGTTCGAGTCCCGTCCGCTCCGCCAAAAAAATACGCTCTTAAGGAGTGGTAGTTCAGTTGGTTAGAATACCGGCCTGTCACGTCGGGGGTCGCGGGTTCGAGTCCCGTCCGCTCCGCCAGAATATAGAAACCCGCGCTGCTGAATAAGTAGCGCGGGTTTTTCTTTTATGCGTCCGATTATCTTGGCGCTCCTGCATTTTCAATTCTCCGTCTGCCGTTTTTAAATGGCCGACGCGGGTATTTAAATCCGCTTTAAGCTTTGTCGTGCTTAATGGCCAGGCTATGCCCTGGCTGGCACCTTGTCCGCCAGGCGGCGCCGGGGCAGGGCGCGCGCCCTGATTTACTCTTGCTATAGCGCTATGGGCATTGTAGAATCAGGAGATAATGGCTTGGGCGTCAGAATCCTGCTTTAGTTCCAGCGCCAAGTTGTTGAATCTAAAGGGGAAGTGGACATCTGTCCCGTCCATTCCGCCGAAGAAATCAAGGCGAACGCATGTTCGCCTTTTTTTATAGTGATCCACTCATCCCGAATTGGCTGACCATGTTTGAATTTATTCGTACCCATCGACGCTTGATGCAGTTTCTCTTGATGCTGGTCATCGTCCCGTCTTTTGCACTGGTCGGTATCAGCGGCTACCAAAGCTTCGGCGACGGCGCGAACACCATCGCCAAGGTCGGCGACCAGGTCGTTACGCAGCAGCAATATGAAGAAGCGCAACGCCAGCAGATCGACCGCTACCGCCAGATGATGGGCGAGCAGTTCGACCAGAAAATGTTCGACACGCCGGAAGCGCGCCAGAGCATCCTCGACAACCTGATCGCCGAGCGCGCCGTGGCTGCCGAAGTGGGCCGTAGCCACCTCGTCATCAGCGATGCCGTACTGCAAAAGGAAGTGCTGGAAATCCCAGGCCTGACCTTGCCGGACGGTAAATTCGACCTGGAACGCTACAAGGCCATGCTGGCTGCGCAAGGCATGACGCCGCAGATGTACGATGCGCGCCGCCGCAGCGACATGGCGCTGCAGCAACTGGCCGGCGCCGTGCAAGGCACCGCCTTCGCGCCGAGCACTGTCTCCAAGCGCCTGTCCGACATCACCTCGGAAGAGCGTGAAGTGCAGGAACTGCTGCTGCCGATCGCCCAGTACGTGTCGGAAGTCAAAGTGACGGACGCCATGATCAAGGCTTTCTATGACAAGAACAGCAAGTTCTTCGAAATCCCGGAACAAGCCAAGATCGAATACGTCGTGCTGGACGACAGTGCTGCCGGCGAGCAAGTCGACGTCACCGAGGCCGACGTCACCGGCTACTACGCGAAGAACCAGAAAGCCTATACGACGCCAGAAGCGCGCCAGGCCAGCCACATCCTGGTAGCCGTCAAGAAAGACGCCTCGGCCGCCGACAAGGCAGCCGCCAAGACCAAGGCTGAGGCCATCCTGGCTGACGTGCGCAAAACGCCTGCCAGCTTTGCCGCTGTGGCGAAAGCCAAGTCGGAAGACCCGGCCTCCGCCGAACAGGGCGGCGACCTGGGCGTGATTGGCAAGGATGGCTTGCCAGCACCACTGCTGAGCGCGGTAAGCAAGCTCAAGCAAGGCGAAATCAGCGATGTCGTCGCTTCCGATTTCGGCTACCACATCCTGACCATCACCTCGCTCAAGCCACAGCACGTCAAGGCACTCGATGAAGTACGCGGCGAAATTACGGCCGACCTGCGCAAGCAATTTGCTGCCAAGAAATACTCGGAAATGGCAGAAACGTTCACCAACACGGTCTACGAGCAATCGGACAGCCTGAAACCGGTGGCCGACAAGCTGAAACTGAAAGTGGAAAGCGTCGCCAACCTGTCGCGCACGCCGTCGCCAGCACTGGGCAAGGCGCCGTTCAACAACGCCAAGTTCCTGACCGCCATCTTCTCGAACGATTCGCTGAAAGACAAGCGCAACACGGAAGCCGTGACCGTTGCGCCGAACGTGCTGATCGCCGGCCGCGTGGTGGAATTCAAGCCAGCAAGCAAGCGTCCGCTGGCCGAAGTCGAAGCGATGATCCGTCAGCGCGTGACGATGGAAGAAGCGGAAAAGCTGGCCAAGAAAGCCGGCGAAGCCAAGCTGGCCGCCTTGAAGGCTTCGGGTGATGCGACCGGTTTCGGCGCCGCACAATGGGTGTCGCGCAGCAAGCTCGACGGCATCAACCGCGCCGCCATCGCGCAAGTCATGAAAGCCGACACGAGCAAGCTGCCAGCGTATGTGGGCGTGGACCTGCCAGCCCTGGGCTACGGCATCTACCGCATCGGCAAGGTGCAGCAGCCGGCACAAGTGGACGCGGCACGCCGCCAGCAAGAGAAAGACCAGATCAGCGGCATCCTGGCACAACAGGAAATGTTCGATTACGTCGAGTACCTGAAAGCCAAGGCCAAGGTGAAGATCGTCAAGCCGGTCACCGCTCCAGCGGCCGCAGCGCCAGCACCGTAAGATTTAGTTTCCACGCATAAAAATAGCCGCTCTCGAGCGGCTATTTTTTTGTCTTGAAAATGTGCATGTTGTGCAATTTGCTAGGCCCCAGCGTAAAGCTGGGGTCAGTCGCTTCGCGATCGGGATGTGCCCCACTGGGGCGCATCCCCCCGGCGGGTCTGACCCCGGATTCTGCCTCGGGCTAGAAATAACTCCAGCCTTTTGCTTATTTGGCCCCCAGTAACGGCGCCAGCCGCGGCCAGATATTCCTTAAAATCGTCGGATGCGCCTGCGCATTCGGGTGCATGCGGTCGGCCTGGAACAGCTGCGGCTGGTCCGCGATGCCTTCGAACATGAAGGGCACGAGCGGCGCCTTCCATTCCTTCGCCAGCTTGCCATACACGCCATAAAACTGCTCGCCATAGGCGCGGCCATAGTTGGGCGGCATGCGCATGCCCACCAGCACCACCTGCGCGCCCGCTTTTTTGGCTGCCTCAACCATGGCGCGCAGATTTGCTTCGGCGGCCGCCACGGGCAAGCCGCGCAAGCCGTCGTTGGCGCCCAGTTCGATCAGCACGACGTCGGGCTGGTGTTTGCTCAGCAGGGCGGGCAGGCGCGCGCGGCCGCCGCTGGTGGTCTCGCCGCTGATGCTGGCGTTGACGATGCGCGTGTCGTTCTTTTGCGCGGCCAGCCGCTGTTCCAGCAGTGCCACCCAGCCCGTGCCCCGCGCCAGGCCATACTCGGCCGAGAGGCTGTCGCCGAGCACCAGCAGCGTTTTTGGTGCAGAATAGGCGTTCGTCATGCCTGACACCAGCAGCAGGGCTGCCGCAGGAAGCAGGGACAGCGTGCGCCGCCGCATGCGGCTGCTGGCCTTGACACTCATTTGTTCACGAATTTTTTTAAGATAGATCAGCATGCCCGAATTCCCTAAAGCGACTTCCACCAGTTTTCTCCCATCAGACGCAGCGGCCCAGCGGCCCGCCGCACCCAATAGCCAAAATGACCGGCCGGCCATCGAAGTGGTCCAGCTGGCCAAGCGCGTACCCGATGCCGATGGTGAGCTGACCATCCTGCATCAAGTCGATTTTACCGTGCAAACGGCGGAGACGTTGGCCATCGTCGGCGCCTCCGGTTCCGGCAAGTCCACCTTGCTGGGCCTGCTGGCCGGCCTGGACACGCCCAGCGAGGGCAAGGTCATCCTCGACGGCACCGATATCTTCGCCCTCGACGAAGACGGCCGCGCCGGTTTCCGCAAGGAAAAGCTCGGTTTCGTCTTCCAGTCGTTCCAGCTGCTGGCGCACCTGACGGCGCTGGAAAACGTCATGCTGCCGCTGGAATTGCGCGGCGACCCCGATGCGAAGGAAAAGGCGCAAGCCATGCTGGGCAGAGTCAACCTGGGCAGCCGCCTGAAGCACTATCCGAAATACCTGTCCGGCGGCGAGCAGCAGCGCGTGGCCCTGGCGCGCGCCTTTGTGACGCAGCCGCCCCTGCTGTTCGCCGACGAGCCGACGGGCAGCCTGGACGCCGCCACGGGCGAGGCCGTGATCCAGCTGATGTTCGAGCTGAACCGTGAACGGGGCTCGACCCTGGTGCTCGTCACGCACGACAGTTCCATTGCGGCCCGTTGCGGGCGGACGATTACGATTTCGGCGGGCAGGCTGGTGTGATTGGTGCTGGTGATTGTCGGATTACGCGTTCCGCTAATCCGACCTACCCGACCTCCGGGCCGTAGGTTGGATTAGCCCGCAGGGCATAATCCAACACCCCCACGCCATACGCTTATGCCGACAAGGCATTGATCAGCTTGCGGATGGCCGGGATCAGTTCCCCCGCCGTCAGGCCGATGGGGCCGCTGCCTGCGGCCACCAGCGCGTCGGCCGCTGCACCATGCAGCCAGACGGCGCCAAGCGCCGCTTCCCATTCGGGCCAGCCCTGCGCCAGCAGGCTGCCGCACAGGCCGGATAGCACGTCGCCCGTGCCGGCCGTCGCCAGCGCGGGGCCGCCCGTGTTGTTGACCACCACGCTGCCATCCTGCGCGGCGATCACTGTGCCCGAGCCTTTCAATACGACGATGACGCCCAGTTGCGCCGCCAGCTGGCGCGCCGCGCCCAGGCGGTCCGCCTGCACCTCGGCCACCGTCATGTCGAGCAGGCGTGCCGCTTCCAGCGGATGCGGCGTCAAGATCGTCGCGCCCGCACCCGTGCGCACGGCCAGCGCCGATTGCAGCTCCGGCTCGGCCGCCATCAGGTTCAGCGCATCGGCGTCCAGCAGCAGCGGGCTGTCGCTCTCGAACGTGCGCTGCAACAGTTCCACCGTATCGCCGTCGTCGCCCAGGCCTGGCCCCGCCACCAGGGCGGCAAAGTGCAGGCCCGAGAAATCCACGTCCTGGGCGCGGCGGCACATCAGCTCCGGCTGGCCGCTGTCAAACGCGGGCGGCGTATCGGGAAAGGCAATATACACTCGTCCCGCGCCCGCATGCAGGGCCGTGCGCGCCGCCAGGATGGGCGCGCCCGCCATGCCTTGCGCGCCGCCGATGATGGCCACGCTGCCGTAGCTGCCCTTGTGCGTGTTTTGCTGGCGCGGCTGCAACTGGCGGGCGAACAGGTGCAGGCCGCCCAGCTGGGCTTTGGCAGGCGGCAGCAGGGCAGGGTCGATGGCCAGGCTGGCCACCTCCACCTCACCCGCATAGTCACGGCCGTTTGCCGTGTGCAGGCCCGGCTTGTCGCCGATGAAGGTGAGCGTATGCGTGGCGCGGATGGCGACGCCGTCGATGGCGCCCGTGTCCGCGTGCAGGCCGCTGGGTACGTCGAGCGCCAGCACGGGGCAATCGAGATTGTTGACCAGCTGCGCCATGTCGCGGCATTCGCCGTCCAGGGGGCGCGACGCGCCGATGCCGAACAGGCCGTCAATGACCAGGTGCCAGGGCGCGGCGCCCACCGCCGCCGACGCCGTGGACGTTGCCGCTTCCATCAAACGCGCGGCGCTGTTGCGTGCGCGGCTCAGCGCCTGCTCGCGCTCGGGCGAGGTGGCTTGCGCCTCGGGCGCCAGCCAGACGAGCACCTCGGTGCCGCTGGCGGCCAGGTGGGCGGCCGCTTCCAGTGCATCGCCGCCGTTGTCGCCGGGGCCGGCCAGCACCAGTACGCGCCGGTGGCCCGCGTCGCCTTCTTCCGTGGCGTGCAGCAGCTTCAGGGCGGCGCTGGCGGTGGCCTGGCCCGCGCGCTGCATCAGCAGCCCTTGCGGCAGGTCGCGCATGGCGGCTTGTTCGATGGCGCGCAGTTCGGCGATGGAAAACAGGGGAAGGGCGGTGGGGGTCATGGTGCGTTCCATTTATTGGTATGCCTTCAACATACGGCCGATCCACGCGGAAGGCAAGGCGCGCACGCCTGAAACGCGCCCCTGTTTGGCGGCTACAATAGCCATCTCACTTAAGACTGGGGGCAAGACGATGGACTGGCAATTCTGGATCGACCGGGGCGGCACCTTTACGGACATCGTGGCGCGCCGTCCCGACGGCAGCCTGGCCACCTTCAAGCTGCTGTCGGAGAACCCGGGCCAGTACCGCGACGCGGCGCTGGCCGGCATGCGCCAGCTGATGGGCCTTGCCTCCGATGCGCCCTTGCCCGTGGAACGGATAGGTGCCATCAAGATGGGCACGACGGTGGCGACCAATGCGCTGCTCGAACGCAAGGGCGAGCCCACCGTGCTGGCCATCACGCGCGGTTTTCGCGACGCCTTGCGCATCGCCTACCAGAATCGCCCGCAGCTGTTCGCACGCCAGATCGTCTTGCCGGAACTGCTGTATGGCGACGTGATCGAAATCGATGAGCGGGTGGGCGCCCACGGCGAGGTGGTCACGCCGCTCGATGAAGTAGCCGCATGCGCCGCGCTGGAACAGGCTTATGCGCGCGGCGTGCGCGCCATCGCCGTCGTGCTGATGCACGGCTACCGCTACCACGCGCACGAGGCGCGGGTGGCGCAGCTGGCGCGCGAGGCCGGTTTTACGCAAGTGTCCGTGTCGCACGAGGTCAGCCCCATGATGAAGCTGGTGGCGCGCGGCGACACGACGGTGGTCGACGCCTATCTGTCGCCGATTCTGCGCCGCTATGTCGACCAGCTGGCGATGGAGCTGCCCGGCGTGCACCTGCAATTCATGCAGTCGAACGGCGGCTTGACGGATGCGCGCGCCTTCCAGGGCAAGGACAGCATTCTGTCCGGCCCCGCGGGCGGCATCGTCGGCATGGTGCGCGCCAGCGCGCTGGCCGGCTTCGATAAAGTCATCGGCTTCGACATGGGCGGCACGTCCACCGACGTGTCGCATTACGCGGGCGAATTCGAACGCGTGTTCGAGACGCAGATCGCCGGCGTGCGCATGCGCGCGCCCATGATGAGCATCCACACGGTTGCCGCCGGGGGCGGCTCCATCCTGCACTTCGACGGCGCCCGCTACAAGGTGGGGCCGGACAGCGCGGGCGCCAACCCCGGCCCCGCCAGCTACCGGCGTGGCGGCCCGCTGGCCGTCACCGACTGCAACGTCATGCTGGGCAAGCTGCAGCCGGCCTTCTTCCCCCGCGTCTTCGGCCCCGACGCGAATGAAACGCTGGACGCGGCCACCGTGCGCGCCCAGTTCGAAGCGCTGGCCCGCACGGTGAACTCGACGCCGGAACAGGTGGCCGAAGGCTATGTCGCTATCGCCGTGGGCAATATGGCCAACGCCATCAAGCAGATTTCCGTGCAGCGCGGTCATGACGTCACCGAATATACGCTTACCAGCTTTGGCGGCGCGGGCGGCCAGCACGCTTGCCTGGTGGCCGATGCGCTGGGCATGCGCACGGTCTTCATCCACGGCCTGGCGGGCGTGATGTCGGCCTACGGCATGGGACTGGCCGACCAGAGCGCCATGCGCGAACAGGCCATCGAGGCGGTACTGGGCACGCAGTTGGAGGTCGATTTCGCGGCCTTGGGCGAGCTGGCGCGGGGCGACTTGCTGCGCCAGGGCGTGGAGCTTGACTGCATCGCGCTGGTGTCGCGCGTGCATCTGCGCTACGAAGGCACGGATACGGCCCTCGTCGTGCTGTTCGATACGCTAACGGGCATGCAGGCGCAGTTCGAAACGGCGTATAAAAAGCGTTTTTCCTTTTTGATGCCGGCGCGTGCCTTGATCGTCGAAGCCATTTCCGTGGAAGCCATCGGCGCGTCCGATGCGCCGGCAGTAGCGGTGCCGTCCCATGCGCCCCGCGCCGGTGCGCTGGCGCCTTTGGCGACGGTGGCCATGTACTGCGCCGGCGCGTGGCGCGACAGCGGCCTGTATGGGGCGGACAGCCTGCATCCCGGCGATACTATCGATGGTCCGGCCATCGTCAGCGACGCCAACGCCACCACTGTCATCGAACCTGGCTGGCGCGCCGACGTCACCGCGCACGGGCATTTGATCTTGCGCAGGGTCGTCGCCTTGCCCGAGCGGCGCGCCATCGGGACGGATGCCGACCCCGTGATGCTGGAAATTTTCAATAATCTGTTCATGTCGATCGCCGAGCAGATGGGCCTGCGCCTGCAGAATACGGCCCATTCCGTCAACATCAAGGAGCGGCTCGATTTCAGCTGCGCCATCTTCGACGCACAAGGCCAGCTGATCGCGAATGCGCCGCACATGCCCGTGCACCTGGGTTCCATGGGCGAGAGCATCCGCACCGTCATGACGCGCAACGCGGGCGCCATGCGGCCCGGCGACGTCTTCATGCTGAACGATCCGTATCACGGCGGTACGCATTTGCCCGACGTGACGGTCATTTCGCCCGTCTTCGATGACAAGGGCGAGGCCATCCTGTTTTATGTCGGCTCGCGCGGCCACCATGCGGATATCGGCGGTACCACGCCCGGCTCGATGCCGCCCGATTCGACGCGCATCGAGGAAGAGGGTGTATTGATCGACAATTTCAAGCTGGTCGACGGCGCCACGGGCGTGATGCGCGAAGACGCAACCCTGGCCCTGCTGGCGGGCGCCAGCTGGCCGGCGCGTAACCCGCAGCAGAATGTGGCCGATTTGCGCGCCCAGGTGGCGGCCAACCAGAAGGGGGCCGAAGAACTGCATAACATGGTCGCGCATTTCGGTTTGCCGGTCGTGCAAGCCTACATGGGCCATGTGCAGGACAACGCCGAAGAAGCCGTGCGCAGGGTCATCACGACCCTGAAGGATGGCAGCTACGTGCTGGACCTGGACAACGGCGCGCGCATCCAGGTGGCGATCAAGGTCAACGTGGCGCAGCGCAGCGCTACCATCGACTTTACGGGGACTTCAAGCCAGCTGCCGAACAATTTCAATGCGCCGTCCGCCGTCTGCATGGCGGCCGTGCTGTACGTGTTCCGCACCCTGGTCGACGACGATATTCCGCTCAATGCGGGCTGCCTGAAGCCTTTGACCGTCATCATTCCGCCCGGCTCCATGCTCAATCCTCAGTATCCGGCCTCCGTCGTCTCGGGCAACGTGGAAACCTCGACCTGCATCACGAACGCCCTGTATGGCGCGCTGGGGGCGATGGCCGCGTCGCAGGGGACGATGAACAATTTCACCTTCGGCAGCGCCAAGTACCAGTATTACGAGACGATATCGGGCGGCTCGGGCGCCGGTCCCGGTTTCGACGGCACGGATGTGGTGCAGACGAACATGACCAATTCGCGCCTGACGGACCCGGAAATTCTGGAGTGGCGCTTCCCCGTGCGGCTGGACAGCTACAGCATTCGCGCCGGCTCCGGCGGGGAGGGGCGCTGGCACGGCGGCAATGGTGGCGTGCGCCGGGTGCGCTTTCTCGAGCCGATGACGGCGGCGATTTTATCGAACAACCGCATCCATCCTCCTTTCGGCATGGATGGCGGCGAGGCGGGTGCGCTGGGACGCAATTACGTCGAGCGAGCAGACGGCACGGTGGAGCACCTGGCGCATATCGGCAAGACCGGCATGCTGGCGGGTGACGTGTTCGTCATCGAGACGCCGGGCGGCGGCGGTTACGGCAAGCCGGAATAGGCCCTGTCAGCACTGGCATTGGCACCGCTGAGCTGCGCATGCACCTGGCCCACGTCGCGCATGGGCGCGCGGCCGAACTGGCGGCTGTATTCGCGGCTGAACTGCGATTCGCTGGCGTAGCCGACGCGGTAGCCGGCCGTGCCGGCGTCGATCTGCTCGACCAGCATCAGGCGCCGCGCTTCCTGCAGGCGCAGCAGCTTCTGGTACTGCATCGGCGTCATCGCCGTGATGGCCTTGAAATGGTGGTGCAGCGACGACATGCTCATGTTTGCCATGCCGGCCAGGTGCTCGATGCGCAGTGGCTGCGCGTAATGGTGCTTGATCCAGTCGATGGCTTGCGCCACCTGGTGCGACTGGCTGCTGGCCAGCGCCATGTGGCGCAGGCGCGCGCCGACGGGGCCGTTCAGCAGGCGATACGTCAGTTCGCGGCGGATCAAGGGCGCCAGCGCGGCGATTTCCCCCGGTTTGTCGAGCAGGCGCACGAGGCGCAGCATGGCATCGAGCAGCTCGGGCGAGACGTCGCTGACGGATATGCCGCGCGTGGCGGGCAGGATTTTCTGCTGCGCGCTGCCAGCTGCGCCACTGGTGCTTTCACTGTCGAGCAGCGCCGCCACGTCGGCGATGTCGATGCCCAGCACCACGCACAGGTGTGGCTGCTGCTCGCTCGCTTGCGCCACGCGCACCTGCACTGGCAAGTCGACGGACGTCAGCAGATACTGCATGCGGCTGTAATGGAAGGTTTCGCTGCCCAGGGTGACATCCTTTGCCCCCTGCGCGATGATGGCCACGCTGGGGCGCGCCGTATGGAACAGCGATTCGGTGACCGAAGACTGGCGGTGAAACGTCAGGTTGCCGATGGCCGTGGCGTAGTCGCCGTTGCGCGGCGCGTGGCGGCTGATCAGGGCGGCGATTTCATCTTGCGCAGCGAGTGGTGTGGACAGGGTGGACATGTGGGCCAGTATGCGTCAGGTAGGTAAGGGCAGGGGCTGATCTTACGCAGATTTGGAGGATCGTGCAAAGGTCTTGCAGGATCGCGGTAACGGCGGGCGGGCTTCTCGGGCACACTTGTGCAATCGCATGCAAGGCACGCGTCCCCTTCGTCACACACATATAGATACAGGAGTTTTCATGACCACCATCGCCAAAGGCTACGCCGCACTGGGCCCAACCTCCGCACTGCAACCGTTCACGTTCGAGCGCCGCGCCCCGCGCGAAGACGACGTGGCCATCTCGATCAAATACTGTGGCGTATGCCATTCCGACATCCACCAGGCGCGCGACGAATGGGGCGGCGCAGCCTTCCCGATGGTGCCTGGCCATGAAATCGCCGGCGTCGTCACGGCCGTCGGCGCCAATGTGACCAAGTTCAAGGTGGGCGACCACGTGGGCGTGGGCTGCTTCGTCGACTCGTGCACCACCTGCAAGACGCGCAACGTGGACCTGGAACAGTACATGCCAGGCCTGATCCAGACCTACAACGGCCTGGAAGCGGATGGCAAGACGGCCACGCAGGGCGGCTACTCGGACAGCATCGTCGTCAAGGAAGGCTATGTGCTGTCGATACCCGACAACCTGCCGCTGGACGCCGCCGCGCCGCTGCTGTGCGCCGGCATCACCCTGTATTCGCCGCTGAACCACTGGAAAGCCGGCCCTGGCAAGCAAGTGGCCATTCTGGGCATGGGTGGCCTGGGCCACATGGGCGTCAAGATTGCCCACGCCATGGGCGCCGAAGTGACGGTACTAAGCCAGACCCTGTCGAAGCGCGAAGACGGCCTGCGCCTGGGCGCCGACCATTACTACGCCACCAACGACGCGGAAACGTTTACAAAGTTGGCCGGCACGTTTGATTTGATCATCTGCACCGTGGGCGCGTCCATCGACTGGAACCAGTACATCAACCTGCTGAAAGTCGATGGCAGCATGGTCATCGTCGGCATCCCGGACGGCGCCGTGCCGCCGATCAGCGCCTTCGGCCTGGTGGGCGCGCGCCGCAGCCTGTCCGGCTCCATGATCGGCTCGATCAAGGAAACCCAGGAAATGCTGGACTTCTGCGGCAAGCACAATATTGTGTCCGATATCGAGATCATTCGCATCCAGGATATCAATGAGGCGTTTGAGCGAGTAGTGAAGAGCGATGTACGGTATCGCTTCGTGATCGACATGGCATCGCTGTAACACCCGGCGCACCTGTGTTTGTTGGATTACGCGCTTTGCGCTAATCCAACCTACGCATTAAACCCGGCCAAGTCCGGTAGGTCGGGTAGGTCGGATTAGCGCGCAAGCGCGTAATCCGACAATCTCACCAACGTCCCCATCCCCACCAAAAATCAAGCTCCCGTGTCAATTTTTCTTTCCTTGCGTCAAAAATCGGCATAAAATGAAACCGTACAGTACAGTTTCACTACGTAGATTTAAAAAATCAGCCATCCCTAACGTATTTGCCTGGGCAGGGGAGGCGTCATGGATAAAAAATGGACACTTCAACAAAGAATGGAGCGGCGGCGATCCCGGCGGTCTTCAGGGGCAAGCGGCTTGCCCTGACGGTTTTTGGTATATTTCTCGGATTTTCCGGCCTCGCCCTGGCGGCGGGCGGCATCGAACTGATCACCCTTGGCGGTTCCTGGTACTACCTGCTGGCCGGTCTCGGCCTGATATTGTCCGGCGTGCTGTATCTGCGCCGCAAACCACTGGCCAGCGCCATTATCGCCGTGCTGGTCATCGCCACCGTGATCTGGGCCGTGTGGGAAATCGGCTTCGCGTTCTGGCCCATGGTGCCGCGCCTGGCGCCGTTCGTCGTTATCGGCCTGGTGGCGGCCTTGCTGCATCCATGGCTGGCGGGGCATAGGCACACGGGGCAGTCGCGTGGTTTCGCCACCCTGTTTGCCGTCGTGCTGGTAGCCGGTTTCGCTGCCATGTTCAAGCCGCATGGAGTGACGGACGCCACGGTGCAGCCGCAGCAGGATGCTGTGACGGCTATCAATGACGGCAGCGCCAACTGGGCGCATTACGGTTCTGGGCCGAAGGGCACGCGCTTCGCGCCATACACGCAAATCGACAAGGCCAATGTCGACCAGTTGCAGGTGGCCTGGAGCTACCGCACGGGCGAACTGGCCGAAGGCGCGTCCGAATCGCAGAACACGCCGCTGCAGATCGGCGACACCATCTATACGTGCACGCCGACGAGCAAGGTCATCGCGCTGGACGCGGATACGGGCAAGGAGCGCTGGAGCTTCGATCCCAAGCCGGCCAACACCAAGACATGGAACCGTTGCCGTGGCGTAGGCTATTACGAGCCGGCCAAGGTTGATAAACCGTTCCAGTTCGAGGGCATGCAGGCGGCCAGCGCACCGGCGGCGAGCGTGTGCGCCAAACGCATCGTGCAAGTGACCATGGATGCGCGCCTGATCGAGATCGACGCGCAGACGGGCAAGCAGTGCGAAGGCTTTGGCGACAAGGGCTCCGTCGACCTGACCGTCGGCCTGGGCAAGGTGAAAATGAACGTGCCGTACTACGCCTACACGTCCGCGCCGACCATCGCGCGCAACCTGATCATCCTCGGCGGCTGGGTCTTCGACGGCCGCTCCACTGATGAACCGTCGGGCGTCGTGCGCGCCTACAGCGCCGACACGGGGGAACTGGTGTGGGCCTGGGACTTGGGCAATCCGGCCATCACCAAGCTGCCGCCGGAAGGGCAGACCTACACGCGCAGCACGCCGAACATGTGGTCGGCGCCCGCTTTTGATGATGCACTGGGCCTGGTGTACCTGCCGACGGGGAATGAGCAACCCGACTTCTGGGGCGGCAAGCGTCCGCCGCTGACGGAAAAATACGCATCGGCCATCGTCGCCCTCGACATGGCCACGGGCCGCGAGCGCTGGACGTATCAAACCGTCCACCACGATATCTGGGATTACGACGTGGCCGCGCAGCCGGCCCTGTACGACGTCCCGGACGGCCAGGGCGGCAAGATCCCTGCGCTGGTGCAGCTGACCAAGCGTGGCCAGATCTTCATGCTGGACCGCCGCACGGGCAAGCCCATCGCCGAAGTCATCGAAAAAGCTGTGCCGCAGGAGCACGCGGCCGGCGACTGGGTGTCAAAGACGCAGCCATACTCCACCGGCATGCCGGCCCTCGGTGCGGAAACCCTGACGGAGCGCGACATGTGGGGCGCCACCTTCTTTGACCAGCTGGCTTGCCGCATCAACTTCCGCAAGCTTAATTACCAGGGCGAATTCACGGCGCCAAGCACCCGTGAAACGCTGATCTATCCGGGCTACTACGGTGGCTTCAACTGGGGCGGCGCGGCCGTCGATGAAAGCAATGGCTATATGTTCGTCAACGATATCCGCATGCCGCAAGTGGTCAAGCTGGTGCCGCGCGAAACGGTGGACGTGGCCAAGCTGACGTCGGGACACGGCGTGGGCAGCACTTATCCGATGGATGGCACGCCGTTCGTCATCGACCACAAGGCCTTCAATTCGCCGCTGGGCATACCCTGCCAAAGTCCGCCCTGGGGCGTGTTTGCCGCCATCGACCTGAAAACGCGCACGAAAGTGTGGGAGCGTCCGGCCGGTACGGTGCAGGATGCCGTCATCCATGGTGTGCGCGCGCGACTGCCCATCCCGCTGGGCATGCCGACCCTGGGCGGCGGCATGAGCACGGCGTCAGGCCTGGTGTTTTATGCGGGCACGCAGGATTACTATCTGCGCGCCATGGATATCGCCACGGGCCGTGAAGTATGGAAGGCGCGCATGCCTGTCGGCTCGCAAGGCACGCCGATGACGTATGTGTCGCCGAAGTCGGGCCGCCAGTACGTCGTGGTGGTCGCGGGCGGCGCCCGCCAGAGCCCGGACCGGGGGGATTACGTGATAGCATACGCGCTTCCCAAGACACAGTAAGAGTTTGCTTCATGCCCCAGTTGCGCACCGTTCCAGCTTCCCCGAGTACCCGAAGCGAGGAGCGGCGCCGCAAGCTGCTGGTGGCGGCCGCAGACCTGTTCCTCGCCTCCGGCTACGATGGCGTCAGCATGGACGCCATCGTAGCCGAGGCGGGCGGCTCGAAAGCCACCGCCTACCGCTACTTCGGCAGCAAGCAGGAACTGCTGGTGGCGGTGGTCGAATATTTGTGCGCCGACTTCATCATCGCGCTGCGCCAGCTCGATACATCGCAAGCGGGCCTGGAACAGGGCTTGCAATTGATCCTCGATGAACTGGTGGCCGTCGTCACCAGCCCCCGCCACGTGGCTTTCTACCGCCTCGTCGTCACGGGAGCGGCCGCCGTGCCGGCTGTGGGACTGACCTGGTACGAGCACGGCCCGCAAGTGTGGCACGCCTTGATCTTGCGCCTGCTGGAGCAGCAGCGCACCCAGGGCCGCATCGCGCCCGACACCTCGTTTTCCAACCTGCCGCAGATCCTGTTCGACGCCGTCTTCTCGCACCTCACCACGCGCACCGTCATGCTGGGGCAGGGCGGCAATGCTGCTACCTTCCGGCCCTTGATTGCGGAGTTGATTGAACTTGTCGTGGCGAGGGTGGAGCGCAGGTCGGATTAGGTCCGGTAGGGCCGTAATCCGACGCTGCGAAGCCTGATCGGACCTGCGCCCCGCTGTCATCGGGCCTCGAAATCTTGCTCGACGGCTTAGGCTTCCGGCGCCGTCCAGACCAGATTCCACAGGTGGCCATCGATATCCTCGAAACCCTGGTCATACATGAAGCCATGGTCCTCGGGCGGGTGCGGCGTGCGGCCGCCGGCGGCAACGGCCCTGGCGATCAGGCTGTCCACCTCTTCCCGGCTGTCGCAACTAAGGCAAATGACGACTTCATTGGCTTCCTTGGCATTCGCGACAGGCTTGTCGATCAGCGACTGGAAGAAGGGTTCGGTCGTCAGCATGGCAGCGATGGTGCCGTCGACGATGTGCATGAACGCCGCGTTCTCTCCGCTGAAGCGGGGATTGAAGGTAAAGCCGATCGCGGAAAAGAAGGCCCTGGATTTGTCCAGGTCCTTCACGGGCAGGTTGAGGATGATCTGTTTGCGCATGGCGCCTCCTTGCCAGGGTGGAATAGGGTGGAACGGGCCAGCGGTGCCGCATTCCCGCAGCTACGGCCCATCGCGACTTTACATCATTTGACAGCGCAGCGGCTCGCCTCAAGAGTTATCAATTATGGAAGAATATATATAAGCACTTATGTAAATCGTGCTGCCATGGCTTCATGAAACCTGGACTGGGCACACAATTACGACATCTCATCGAACTGCTGGACGGCGCGGTCGAGCAGGCCTACGTGGAAGCGGGGCTCGATTACCGGCCCCGCTACACACCGGTGATGCGGGTGCTGGCCGAGCAGCCGAGCGCGACCATTGGGGAACTGGCGGCCGTGGCCGGCCTCACGCAGCCCGCCGCGACGCAGACAGTGGCCTTGATGGTGAAGAAGGGCCTGCTGACGGTGGCCGCCGGCGGCGAAGACGGCAGGCAGCGCGTGGTGCGCCTCAGCGCCGCAGGCGCAGCGATGCTGCCGCGCCTGCGGGTGTGCTGGCAAGCGACCAAATCCGCGGCCGACAGCCTCGATGCGGAACTGGCGTTTCCCTTGTCCACCTGCCTCGCACAGGCGATCGCCGTACTCGAGACGCGCTCCTTCGGCGCGCGCATCCGCGACGGCAGGCCGCTCCCGGATACCCGCTCTGACGCAGGCACGGCAACCCCTGACGATAAATCCGAATGATGCCGCCACGCACACTTTTTCACACAACAATCAATCGCTTCGCAGTCCAACTTGGAGGAATGTATGTCAGGTAGAAAGAAGTTTGTCTCGCAGTCGTGTTGAGCAGCATGTTGTCGTTTTCCGCCTTTGCGGCGGAGGATACTCCGTTGAACGCGTCCGCCCGCGCTGCGATCGTGCAGACACTGGTAACGAAAATGAATGCGAACTACATCGAGCCAGCGGTGGCTGAACGGGTCGGCAGTGCGATCGCCAGGAAAAATACCGAAGGAGGTTATGCGAGTGCCGCCAGCGTGAAGGCGTTCAGCGAGGCGCTGGCGAAGGACTTGCGCGAATTGAGCGGCGATTTGCATTTCAGCGCCGCGTTTTATGAAGGTCTTCGCGAGCGCAGCGCCACCCCCGAACTGCCCAGCCGCGCCAAGATGGAAGAATGGCGCGAGCAGACCGCACGGCGAGGCTATGACATCGAGAAGATCGAACGCCTTCCCGGCAACATCGGCTATATCGAGCTGCGCGGCTTCGGCGGCCCGGAATTCTTCGGCGCGGCGTACACGGCGGCGATGTCGCTCATGGCGGGGACGGATGCGCTGATCCTCGACCTGCGCCGTAACGGCGGCGGCAGCCCGGCCAGCGTGGCTTACCTGATGAGTCATTTCTTTCCGCTCGGCGACGAGCGCCACCTGATCGACATCTACGACCGCCCGACAGGCACGACGCGGCAGTTCTGGACCGTGAAGACGATCGCACAGCGTTACGACAAGCCCGCGTACGTGCTGACCTCGGCCCGCACGTTTTCCGGCGGAGAGGATTTTCCCTATGGCATCCAGGCGCAGAAGCGCGGCACGGTGGTCGGAGAAACCACCGGCGGCGGTTCCAATCCCATGAGCTGGTTCAACGTGGGACAGGACATCATAGTCGCGATCCCAACCGCGCGCACGACCAATGCCGTCACCAAAACCAACTGGGAGCACGTCGGCGTGAAACCGGACATCGCCGTGCCGGCTGCGCAGGCGCTGCAGACGGCGCACGTCGCCATCCTGCGCATGCTGGCATCATCGGCCAAGGAGGGCAACGAGCGCAAGGAACTGCAGCGCGTGCTGGCGATGGTGGAGAAAGGGGAGTCCGACAAGCCCGTCTACACGCTTAGGGGCGAGCCTTGATCGATGCGGTGGGCAGGCAGGAAGTGCCTGCCCTGCGCGCCGGGTAAGAAGGTGACCAGCACGCGCCCGCAGCTAAGCCGGCGCGGCGCCGATGCCCTGGACGCTGCGCACGGTCAGGCGACCTGGAATGCGCACATGGCCAGATACAAGGCGCGCAGCGTGCTCACGGTGTTCGTGCAGCACGTGATGTAAGCGCAGGCCTTAAAGCGGACTCCAGCATTTCAGGCTTCTTACTCTATTTTTTATAGTAAGAAGCTATGGCCATCAAAGTATCTATTGGTTGAGCTAGCGGTCATTATTCATATAAAACACGATTCGCTGCCATGGTGCTTTTTGACGACTAGCTTTGTACTCTATTACTGAGGGCCCCATAGACTGTTCTGATTCGATGAAATGCAATTCGTGCTGGACTACCATAATATCCGTTGCGTTGAAATTGTCTTTAATTTGCCGCAGTCGTTTTTTGCTATAGAGCCAAGCTCCATGTGTACTTGATGCGGCGAGTACCCCTTTCCACGCCACGAGGCCAGTGAACCGAGTCTCTGCACTTCCCAGTAAAGTGAGCCTCCTGCCGAGTCTGTGCCTAAACAGTAATTGTCCTTGATTCGTCACAAAATAAGCTTTACCGGATTTCTGTACGGCGACGCCGGTGATTATCGTGACATCTCGGTCCAGATTAGTCGCAATGTGTCGCCAATGTTTCCCGTTCCAGTGTAAGAGAGTCGCCTCATAACCGACGGCGTAGACATCGTTTGAGCTTGCGCCATGAATTTTTGTCAAGCTACCGCCACCCCCCTCCAGCGATAAACTCAATTGGTTGCCGTTCCACAGATAAATTGCACCTGATGCGGTTGCAAAAAATACATTGGAGTCCGATGTCCCCCAAATAGCTGTAATATTTGGTCGCCCGCCGGCGCCCTCCAGTTCAGGGAGTGACGCAGACGCCCAAGTCCAGTTCTGATCGTCTCGCAAATCAACGCCTTCAATATTTTCATTAAATGGCACTTTGGCTGTGGTCCATAGGTATCCATCTGAACTTCCGAGCCACAGTTGCTTACGAGGTGAGCGCCACATCGCAGCAAGCGGCCTAGATGTACTTACGATTGAGCGTGAGTCTTCCTCTAAGCCGGAAACCTGTAGCAGTTGTCCTCCAGGATTAAGTGCATCGGATTCAGGATAAATTGTGGTAAGGACATGCAATTCTTGCTGGCCTGTGCGTACAATCGAAAGAGAGTTCCTGATCCAGTCGACTCTATCCCGTATTACTTTGGTATCTGATGTATTACCCATTGCCATGAATCTTCAAAAAGTAAACCGTTGAGCAGGCGTCACATTGATTGGCGGAGGCATTGCCCCAAGTGCGAGACCATTTTTCAATGGAGCGGTCGGAGATACATTTAAATTAATCAAGAAGTAGTCCTGAATAACATGCCGCATTGCGTAAGCTGCTTGCTGTGCGGCGTGTAGTTTTTCCAAGTGAGCTTGGGTGGTACCAGGTGTAGCGGTCCCTACCAAGTAAGTGCGATGTGACATGATCGACGATACGGTCGTACGTTGCATGAAATCGCACCATTGAATTATGTTTGAAAACTGGTTAGGAACGGACGTAGCGATCAAAGTACAAAATGCACGTTCGCGATCGGTTAAGTATTTATGCTCAGTCCCAGCTTTCTGGTCGTCGTCCACCCAATATGTAAGAGCACGTCCCTCGGAATAATTTCCTGCTCCGTTTACTAATGGTCCTTTGCGCCCAGCACCTGTAATGAAGCATGAATTTGGAACGAAATGTTCGGCTTGAACGTTCGCTGGACGTGTTCCTTTCAATCGTGCGGCTTTACTTGCGCTGTAAGACTGCAGCGTCAGAGCCGGGTTGAAGCTATTTAAGATACTTAGGTCTGGATAGGGTAGCGAAGAAGCTAGAGGATATATAGCGATTGCGTCGCTACTCGCTACAGCTAGCATGCATTTTCGATTCAGTAGGTCTGGATTGCCGTGAGTTTTTTCAATACAGTAGCAGCAGGTTTTTTCAGCGCAGCCAGAGCAGATATCTATATGGTCGGTGCAGTACGTGTAACCGCAACTGGTACATACAAAATCGGGCATGCAGAATAAGCAACAGGCGAAAGTCAAGCCGCAATTGTTAACGTCGCACACAATGGTGCTGATACCGGATGCCTTATTACAGCACGAGCAAGGAGGCTTACTCATCAAACGATGCTTAGATCAACGAGGTTGAGATATGGCCAGTGCATATGATAACTCCTCTGAAAATGCGTGATTTGTAACGGGAGAGGGATTTCTAAGAAGTATGAGTATGCTGGATATGTGACGATTTTATACAAGATGATTCTGCCGTATTTGTCAAAACAGTTGCAGTTGTAGAAACGCCCGCGAGAAGGATTGTAGGTGGTTGCGGGGCAAGTTGATGGAGCTGCGTTCTCGTACTCGCGGCAAGGACAAGTGAACATAAATTCCCGTTTGCGACCGTCGGTTTTTGGCCGTTGTCAGCCCAAGGTTTTACGCGCTCCAATGTCCAAGGACCCACTCCCATTTGTGTGTATTGTAGTCCCAACGCCAGTGCGCTTTTACCCATTTTGTTTTACCCAAGGGCCTGAGAGTCTGTATGTTTTGGAGCCGATCAACCGGCTTTGGTGGTTTAGGTAGATGTAGCTTCTTAATTACCATGCTGTACCTCCCTCATTGATCCAAATGTGGCTGCTCCTATCTGATACAAAAATGTGACCGTCCGCTCCTGGCCGCAAACGCACGCCAGGCAAGCTACATACGCTGCCTGGCTAAACAGGAGCGCATGCTATGGCGCAGGCGAAGATGACACTGCTGGGGCGTTGTCGTTCACACCATTGATAAAGCCTTCAGAGAAATCTTCCCATGCGCCGGATACTAGCCACAGACACGCGGCGAAGGCCAGCAGTTTTCGATTGTTTTTCCGGAAGCCGAAAATGAGCAGGGCGGCGCCTGCGGTAAAGAATAGGGAAGCGACAATATACATGCAGAGCCTTCGATTGATTGCATTGCTAATTTCCAGGTAGACGCAATGCGATTGCGTCGCGCCATCCCCCGGCGCCTCGTGGTTACGAACAGCAGTACAGAGTAACAAATTGCCAAGAGGGAAAATTCACACATTGTCACGTTTGTACGAATGGGCACCCGCCCAAGCTCGGCACAATCCAGCGCATGAGATTGTTGCTTTTCGAGTAATGAAAAGGTTTTGTCAGGCGCGCTCAACCCGAAAGCAGGGATTGGGGTCGGACCTCAAGGTCCGACCCCGGAAGATAAACAGGGCAATTAAGCAGGGTCGTGAGCAGGGCAGTGAGAAGGCGGCAGTCAGGTCGCAATACCGTATTTGTGCTGCGTCGCCGCGTATTGCTGCTTGAGCGACTCTAGCTTTGGATGCCTGGGGTCGATCTTGCGGATCACCTGCATCTGGTGTTGCGCCTGTTCGGCCAGTGGCGCTTCCCAGCCCAGCGTGTTGAGCTGGCGCAAGATGGCGTCGACGGAGGCGAACAGCACGGGCAGGTTGCCCGGTGTCTTGCGCAGGGCCTGGCGCAGCACGAAGACGGCGCCCTTGAGCTCGCCGCTTTCCGACTTGCTGGCCGCATCCTGCATCAATTCCTGCACCTGGTGCGTGATCTGCTGGCCCATGCCTTGCGCCAGGTCATGGCGGCCCGCTTTTTCAAATACGTCGACTGCCGCTTCCATCGTCACATCGCTGTCGGCTTCGTTGACGAGTTTCATCATGACGTCGGAGGCCGCCTGCTCCAGGTTGTTTTTCAGGCAGCTCTGCACCAGGCCTACCTTCAGCTGCGTCGACAGGCCGCGCGCCGTGTCCAGCGCGGCGGCGGCCAGTTGCAGTTCGGTGGCGGCGGCGATGTCGTTGCCCGACAATTCATGCAGCATGGCGGCCGAGATGGCGCGGCAGGCTTCCACGTTGGCGCTGCCCCGCAGGGAGCGCTCCATGTCGCGCAGCACGCCGCTCGCTTGCGGCGCATCGCCCTTCTTGACCAGCGCCTTGACCAGGTTGACGTGGTCTTCCGGGTCGCGGAATTCCGAGTATTTGGCCTTGCTTACCACCTGCTTGTAGGCCCGTTCGGCCGCGCCGATATCGCCCGTGTCGTAGGCGATGCCGCCCAAGTGGCGCAGACGGCGCACCATGTGCGGCGAGATGGCCACCGCGTCTTCGAGGACTTTCTTCGCCTGTATCTGCTGGCCCATGGCTTCATGGTTTTGCGCCAGCAAGTCGTAGGCGGCCATGAAGCGGGGATAGGTTTCCACCAGCTGCAGCAGCGCCTCCTGCGCATCTTCATGGCGCTGCTGCTCGAACAGGGTGCGCGCCAGTCCCAGATGGGCCCAGGCCATAGGCCGCGTGGCCAGCATGTCGGCGTACAGCTGTTCCGCTTCCTTCCATTCATCGAGGGCGATGTGCAGCTCGGCGCGCAAGCGGGTGAAATCGGCCGCCAGGCGCGGGTGCTGCAGTTCGGCCGCGCGGCAGCTTTTCACGGCTTCGCGCAAGTCACCCTTGTCGATCAGCTGATACGTGGGCAGGAAAATGGCGCGCCGTTCGATGGCGCGCGCGATGCGTCCGCTCAGCACATCGACGGTAAACGGTTTCAATATGTAGTCGGACGGGGTCAGCTCGGCCGCGCTGATCACCTTGCTGTGGATGGCTTCGGAGGTCAGCATGATGAAGATCGTCCACAGGCCGATCAGCTTGTGGTGGCGCAAGTCTTCCAGCAATTGCTGGCCATCCTGGCCGTCCGTGCCACTACCAAGATCGTATTCGCACAGGATGATGTCGAACGGTTTCTTCATCAGCAAGCGGATGGCCGTGCCGGAATTGACGGCATATTCCACCTTGGTGATGGCCGCCTGGTTCAGCATATTGTGCAGATTGCCCCGCATGCTGGGGTTAGGGTCGACGATCAGGACAGATAAGTCGCTAGTTTCTGGCATTGTTCAGCTCTCGTTCATCTGTTCGGTCATTTGCGGGAACTCTTCTTATACGTATCTGCCTGGCAGTATTACTTTTTATCAGCATACTGCAAAGCCGGGAGACACTGCCAGCAAAATGCATGCAATCGGGCGTGCCGCGCGAGGGCAGGGACGCCCGGCGCCGTCCGGCGTTGTATTTCATGACGCGGGGGCGCTTGCGGCGGCGGCGGCGCCTGTTTTTCCGTCCATTCCTTGACTAGCGTGATAGTATTCTGAAAAATGCAACACTTGTTGCATGCCGCGCCATGCCGCGGCCAGGCATGCGCAAGGCTTTACCGGGCGCTTTATCTCTCTCTGGTGTCGATACCCGTCATGCGCGTTCCTGATCTGTCTACCTTGCGGCGCGTTGCCGTCCCCCTTGCATTTGGCGGCAACAGCGAACAGCAGCATACCTATTTTGCGGAATTGCACCGCGTCGGCCTGGTCACGCAAGTGATGGGCATCATCGCCTACAGCCTGACCTGGCTGATGATGCCAGATCCCTATCATCCGAACCTGCTGCACGCCCTGCTGGCGCTGCTGGGCATGCTGGTCAGCCTGGTGGCACGCTATCGCTGCACCACCTTGCCTGTGCTGACCATTTCCGGCGCCTGCGCCGTGCTGGCCCTGACTTACGGCCTGCGCACGATGGCCGACGCCGTCCAGCACGCCAGCTTCTGGGTCTTGCCCGTGGGCGTCTTCATGACCCTGGCCATCGCCTCCATCTTCAATGGCGGCCTCAGCTACCTTGCCGTGGTGGCAGGCATCTGGTGGAACGTGGGCCACGGCCTGTACCCCGTCAACGCGGGCTTGCCCGACCAATCCTGGGCGCCGTTGATGATCGCCGTGAGCGTGCTGTTCGGCCTGGCGCTGAATGTCAGCTTCAGTTTATTGCGTTTGCGCAACTATCACGCCAAGGTGGAATTGACGCGGCTCGCTTTCCAGGACAGCCTGACGGGCCTGAATAATCGCCGCATGTTCACGCAGCGCGCCCAGCAGATGCATGGCGCAGCCCAAGGCGGCATGCTGCATTTCCTGATGATCGATATCGACGATTTCAAGATCATCAACGACCAGCAGGGGCACGATGCAGGCGACGAGGTGCTGGTGCGCACGGCCGCCATCATCGCCGACAAGACGCAAGGCCATCTGTGCGGGCGCCTGGGCGGCGAGGAATTCGGCATCGTGTATGCGGGCAGCCGCGAAGACGCGTGCGCCTTTGCCGGTGGTCTGGTCGAGGCCGTCAGCCAGGCTTTCCATGCGTCACAGTTCGTGTCGATCAGCGTGGGCGTGGCCGAGCTGGACCGGGGCAAGGAACTGGGCCACAGCTACCGGCTGGCCGACGAAGCGCTGTACCTGGCCAAGCGCCAAGGCAAGAACCGCTACGTGATCGCCGGATGATTGCCTGAGGGTGTTGTTGCCGTGTCAAAAACTGCCGCTTTGCGGGGCAAAAGGGGGGCAAAGCCGCAAGTTCCGGTCATAAGGCAGGGGTAAAACGGGTATAATGCGCGCAAAGGAAATTTGCCGTACGAAAGATATTGTCATACCTACCTTTAACCCGCAGCCACGCTGCATCAACCACCTTCCAATCATGTTGATACTGCCGGGTTCCAATGCCCTGTCCCATTTCCGTAGCCACCGTCTGTTAAGCCAACTGCAAGCCGTCTCGCCTGCGATTGTTGCCGTACAAGCACGCTATGTCCATTTCATCGATGCCAGCGCGCCTCTCACCGACGACGACAGCACGCGCCTTGGCGCCTTGCTGACGTACGGCGAGCCGGCCCAGGCTGACAATACGGAAGGCGCTGCCGAAGAATTCTTCGTCATCCCCCGTTTCGGCACGATCTCGCCGTGGGCCTCGAAAGCCACCGACATCGCGCACAACTGCGGCATGGCGCACATCAAGCGCGTCGAACGCGGCATCGCTTTCCGCATCAACCTGAAATCGGGCATCCTGGGCAGCGCGATTCTAGCAGGCAAACTGACGGACGAGCAGGTACAGGCTGTGGCCGACCTGCTGCACGACCGCATGACGGAATCCGTGCTGCGCAGCGCAGACGACGCCAAGGACTTGTTCCGCACCTTGGAAGCGCGTCCGCTCGAATCGATCGACTTGCTGGGACAGGGCAAGCGCGCGCTGGAAACGGCGAACACGGAACTGGGCCTGGCGATGTCGGACGACGAAATCGACTACCTGGACGCCGCCTTCACCAAGGCCGGCCGCAACCCGACGGACGTGGAACTGATGATGTTCGCGCAGGCGAACAGCGAGCATTGCCGCCACAAGATCTTCAACGCCGACTGGACCATCGACGGCGTGGCGCAGCCAAAATCACTGTTCGGCATGATCAAGAACACGCACGAACTGCAGCCGAAGGGCACCGTCGTCGCCTACAGCGACAACTCGTCCATCATGGAAGGCGCTACCGTGTCGCGCTTCTACCCGCGCGGTGACAGCCACGAATACGCGGCGTCGACCGAACTGACGCACACCCTGATGAAGGTGGAAACGCATAACCACCCGACGGCCATCTCCCCATTCCCAGGCGCCTCGACGGGCGCGGGCGGCGAGATCCGCGACGAAGGCGCGACGGGCCGCGGCGCCAAGCCTAAGGCCGGTTTGACCGGTTTCACCGTCTCGAACCTGTCGTTGCCGGATGCCGTGCGCAGCTGGGAAACGGCCGCTTCCGTGACGGCGCCGCTGGACAAGCGCGCTGACGCCGACCAGTATGGCAAGCCTGAGCGCATCGCTTCGCCTCTGCAAATCATGATCGACGGCCCGCTGGGCGGCGCCGCGTTCTCGAACGAATTCGGCCGTCCTGTACTGGGCGGTTATTTCCGCACGTATGAACAGAACGTCGGCGTCGACAGCGATGCCGTATTCGGCTACCACAAGCCGATCATGATCGCGGGCGGCATCGGCAATATCTCGGCGCAGCACACGCACAAGAACGACATCCCCGTCGGCAGCCTGCTGGTGCAGCTCGGTGGTCCGGGCATGCGCATCGGCATGGGCGGCAGCGCCGCCTCGTCGATGACCACCGGCAGCAACACGGCTGACCTGGACTTCGATTCCGTCCAGCGCGGCAACCCGGAAATGGAACGCCGCGCCCAGGAAGTCATCAACGCCTGCTGGCAAATGGGCGCAGACAATCCGATCATCTCGATCCATGACGTGGGCGCGGGCGGCTTGTCGAACGCTTTCCCGGAAATCACCAACGACGCCAAGCGCGGCGCGATTTTCGACCTGCGCAAGATCCCGCTGGAAGAATCGGGTATGGCGCCGAAGGAAATCTGGAGCAATGAATCGCAGGAACGCTACGTTCTCGCCATCGCGCCGGAAAGCCTGCCACTGTTCAAAGCCATGTGCGAACGCGAACGCTGTCTGTTCGCCGCCGTGGGCGTGGCCACCGAAGAACGTCAACTCAAATTGATCGACCCGGAACTGGGCAACGAGCCGGTCGACATGCCGATGGACGTCTTGCTGGGCAAGCCGCCAAAGATGCAGCGCGACGTGGTCCACGTGGCCAACGATTTCCCGGCGATTGACTTGACGGGCATGGACTTGAAGGATGTGGCGCAAAAAGTGCTGCTGCTGCCTACCGTGGCCGACAAATCCTTCCTCATCACCATCGGCGACCGCAGCGTGGGCGGCATGACCGTGCGCGACCAGATGGTGGGACCATGGCAAGTGCCGGTGGCCGATTGCGCCGTCACCACCATGAGCTTTGAAGGCTATCTGGGTGAAGCGATGGCCATGGGCGAACGCACGCCGCTGGCCGTGATCGACGCCGCCGCCTCGGGCCGCATGGCCGTGGGCGAAGCCGTTACCAACATCGCTGCCGCAGCGATTGCCGACATTTCCGACATCAAGCTGTCCGCCAACTGGATGGCCGCCTGCGGCCAGCCTGGCCAGGATGCAGCCCTGTACGACACGGTGAAAGCCGTCGGCATGGAGCTGTGCCCGGCGCTGGGCATCAGCATCCCCGTCGGCAAGGATTCGCTGTCGATGCGCACCACCTGGAAAGACGAGAGCACGGGCGCGGCGAAATCCGTCACGTCGCCGGTGTCGCTGATCGTCTCCTCGTTCGCGCCAGTGACGGACGTGCGCAAGTCGCTCACGCCGCAGCTGAAAACGGACAAGGGCGACACGTCCTTGATCTTGATCGACCTGGGGCGCGGCAAAAACCGTTTGGGCGCCTCCGCGCTGGCACAAGTCGTGGGCCAACTGGGCAATGAAACGCCGGACGTGGACAGCGCGGAAGACCTGAAAGGCTTCTTCGCCGCCATCCAGAAATTGAACAGCGACGACAAGCTGCTGGCCTACCATGACCGTTCGGACGGCGGCCTGTACGCCACCCTGACGGAAATGGCCTTCGCCGGCCATACGGGCATGTCCGTCAACCTGGACATGCTGACCATGGAAGGCGAGCATTCCAGCGACTGGGGCGACGCCAAGAACTGGACCGGCCAGGTAGCGGAACGCCGCAACGAACTGACCCTGCGCGCCTTGTTCAGCGAAGAGCTGGGCGCCGTCATCCAGGTGCGCGCGGAAGAAAAGTCGCTCGTCATGGACGTGCTGCGCACGTTTAACCTGGGCGCCTGCAGCCATATCATCGGCAAATTGAACGACCGCGACGTCATCGAATTCACGCGCGACGCCAAGCTGATTTACACCCAGCCGCGCGCCGAACTGCACCGCCTGTGGAGCGACACGAGCTGGCGCATCGCCCGCCTGCGCGACAACCCGGCGTGCGCGGACGCCGAATACGACCGCCTGCTGGACGTGCAAGATCCGGGCATGTCGCCGATCGTCACGTTTGACCAGAACGAGAACATCGCCGCGCCATTCATCGCCACCGGCGTGCGTCCGCGTGTCGCCATTCTGCGCGAGCAGGGCGTCAACTCGCACATCGAGACGGCGTACGTGATGCACCAGGCAGGTTTTACCGCTGTCGACGTGCATATGAGCGACCTGATTGCCGGCCGCGTCAAGCTGGACGACTTCCAGGGCGTCATCGCCGTGGGCGGTTTCTCCTACGGCGACGTGCTGGGCGCGGGCGAAGGCTGGGCGAAGACGATTCTGTTCAACGCCAGCCTGGCGGAACAGTTCGCGCGCTTCTTCAACCGCACGGACAGCTTTGGCCTGGGTATCTGCAACGGCTGCCAGATGATGAGCAACCTGAAATCCATCATCCCCGGCGCCCACGCCTGGCCCAAGTTCACGCGCAACAAGTCGGAGAAATTCGAAGGCCGCTTTGCCATGGTCGAAGTGATGGACTCCCCATCGATCTTCTTCAACGGCATGGCCGGCACGCAAGCAGGTATCGCCATCGCCCACGGCGAAGGCTACGCCGACTTCTCGCAAACGGGCGACATCACCCAGGTCAGCAAAGCCATGCGCTTCGTCGACAACAAGGGCGCCGCTACCGAAGCGTACCCGTACAACCCGAACGGCTCGCCGGAAGGCATCACCTCCGTCACCACGCCAGACGGCCGCTTCACCGTGCTGATGCCGCACGCGGAGCGCGTGTTCCGCTCGGTCCAGCAGTCGTATCATCCTGAAGCGTGGGGCGAAGATTCGCCTTGGATGCGCATGTTCAGGAATGCGCGGAAGTTTGTGGGGTAATTTACTTAGCTATTTGCGGCGCGGTGTCTTGGTTCAAGGCGCTGCTGCTGGGGTAGGAATGAGAAAGCCGCTGTCGGGAGACAGCGGTTTTTTTTGTAGACTTTATATAGCCTCTATTTTTATTTTCCCTTGCCATATGTCGATGTGATCCTTTAATTCCGTCATGTCGGACCAAGAAATTGCCCCCTCGGGAAGCAATGCATTATTGATATTTGGTATGCTATCGAGAAGTTGTTTTATGCGATTGGTGTTTGAATGCAACATTAAAAATTACACAGCAGATTCTTGAGGTGCTTCCAGAAACAAACATTAGCAGCACCATTAAAAAAACATAAGTTTTATGTAATTTTGAATTGCAATAATTTACATTATTGAATTTATACATAAATTTCAAAGTCCCTTGCACCAAAAGAAATAGACGTACATTCATGTGCGATCCCTCAAGTCAGAACTGGGTACGCACCTATGTCACCGCCATAGTCGCTAATCGGTTTATCAACCCGCCCCCGCGTGCATCCGTACGCGGACTTCTGGGCAACACGACGCGCCGGCAGCACGCGCACCTGGTCGGCGCCCACCGTGGGCGAACAGGTGATCGTCGCCTGCCCGTAGCCGGCCCGAAGGCGTCGTATGAATTCCACGCGCGCAGCAGCGACGGCCGCGTCAAGGACGCAAGCGCCACCAGCCCGGCGCCGGCCAGCGTCACCGTCACGGTGCTGGCCAACAACGACACAGGCATCGCCGACGCCGCGCTGCTGGCCACCGTGGCGCGCGCGCTCAACGCCGAGGACGTGCGCCCCCTTGGCGACCGCTTGAGCGTGCAGGCCGCCCAAGTCATCAATTACCAGATCGAGGCCACCTTGTTTATCGGCGTCGGCCCGAAAGTGCCGATTCTGCTGGACGCCGTGCGCGTGTCGCAGCCACGCCGCCCGCTGGGCCACAGCATCTACCGGTCCGCCTGCAGCGCCGCCGCCCACGTCGAGGGCGTGCGCAAGGTGGTCTTGACCAGCCCGGCCGCCGACATCGAATTGAACGCCACTCAGGCCGCGCGCTGCACGGCCATCAAGCTCAATGTGGTGGTGAGCGATGAATAAGCTCGTGGCCAGCGCCGAGCTGGTCAACGTGCCGGTGCCGCTGCGCGATCTGTGGAACGCCAACCGCTGCCCGGTCAATCTGCTGCCGTTTCTGGCCTGGGCCTGTTCCGTCGACCGCTGGGACGACGCCTGGCCCGAATCGATCATGCGCGGCGCCATCAAGGCGGCCTATTTCATCCACAAGCACAAGGGCAAGGTCACGCACAGCCTGGGCGGCAGCGGCTTCACCACGCGGGTGGAGTTTGAAACGAAAACGGAAGCGGTCGAGGCGGAACGCGAGGACGAGAATGACCCGGACGAAGGCATCACGGGCGTCGTGGCGAAATGGAAGGACGTGGCGGCGAAGAAGAAAAAGGCGGGGCAGGAGCAGGCTGGTGGCACGGGCACGCTCAAGACGCTGGAACACACATACAAGAGCAAGCAAGCCGCGAAGCGGGCGGCGCTGAATGCGTGGAGGCATATTGAGGAAGTGCGGGACATCATCCGCGAGAACAGCGAGGAAAAACAGAAGCCTTAACCAACTGTGGACGGTGCAGGTAGCTAAACCACTGAAAGCATCATCAGCTACTGGATTACTCGCTGGGCACTTCTCGCCAATAGCCTGAAGGTATCTTTAGCGACCCACCACCACCACCTCCTCCTCCGCCACCACCACCACCACCGGCACTACCTCCGCCGCCTTCAGTGGGAACCGGAGGTGGGTAAAATCCGGGCGGCAAACCTCCTTTAGTAGCAAAACCTTCACAAAATTTTTGATACTCAGGGCTGGCTTGATATCTCTCTTTTGCAGTTGCAATCGCTGCGTTTTCATACGCAATCGATCCAGGAGTCAGACCTGCTACCGAAGCCGCCATTAGACTATAAAGGTCGGCGGGGATCCCCGGCCCGGGAACCACTAATGATCCACTAGTTATTCCTCGATCAACAAGATAATTAAAAACAAAGATAGACGCCAATGCCTCTCGTTTATAACACCAGTCAACAATCTTAGCCGGATCTGTTTGGTAATCAAGCGCAACTCTTGTTGCGTAAAATGCATGACCAAGCTCATGAAGAAAAATAGAGTCATATGCTTTAAGGTATGGTATTCCACCTATAGCATTAGCCAGCGAAGTCACATCATGAGGGTTTATAAAAATGGCACCTGGTTCCGAAATGCCATTTTTCATTGGTTTAGGTACATATATGCTTCTCCCATCATAAGTATTATCCGCACTACCTTGAACAATAAATTTATCGAAGAATGCAGCTGGTTGAGAGCCACGCAAAGCTTGGAGCCTTGCCATAGGAAGTGGCGGATTGGAAGGTGTCTTTATAGGCATATTAATTCTCAATAGGTGGTTGAATGGCTGACAAACCAATGGATATGACACAATTATCGATTGACCTTACTACAACATACATATCAGGAAATTCCGGATTTATCTTCCGGTAAGCCTCATATTTCACCGGTGGACGCTCTTGTGATCCTGCAAAAAAATCTGGCAAGATGACAGGTTCCTCAGCAGATGGCTCCCCCCAAACTTTCGAAAGAAGAGCGTTGGGTATGCAGGCATATTTTGGCGCTATTTCAAGCGTTACTTCTGCACCACCATCAGACTCCTCTTTAAAAGTGAACGTCCTCAGTGCATTAAAACGTATATCAGAAGTAGGAAATCGGTGTTCAGTGTAGTAACAGGATTTACCGTGCTTGGTATTTTCGACACAATGGATCGAACTAAAATTCGCACTACCTTTTTCAATGATGTTAGCCAGGACGATACTCTCTGGTCGTTGAGACATATTGACAATAACACCCACAAGCTCCTCCACCCGACGACGCTGCAAAGGTGTTGCAGAACCAGTGATTGCCTTTGCGATCGTTCCCACCGCCATAGATTGCGCGGCTGAGGTATCATCAGCACAAAAAACAAACAGCATAGCAGTAATTAAGAAGTTAATTTTCACTCGCATATATCCCCCATAAATGACGATGTTTCCGTTACGCGCTAAAAATTGATGCATGTGCAATTTAATGAAATTTATTATGCATCAAATCCACATTCAACTCTACACATTCAACTCTACACATTCTATCGGCGGGCGTGGCCGAATGGCAGCGCATCCTGCGCGGCCTGGCCACCTTCGAAACGAGCCTGGCCCTGGGCAACCCGGCCGTGTTCCCGCAATCGCCCGTGACCGTGCAAGGCTTCAAGCCCGAGATCGATGCCCCCGAGTGGCTATCGATCAAAGTCACGCACAGCCTGGGCGGCAGCGGCTTTACCACGCGCGTGGAGTTTGAAACGAAGACGGAAGCGGTCGAGGCCGAGCGAGAGGACGAGAAAGACCCGGACGCCTCCAAGCAGTCGGTGATCGTTCAATAGCTGCGGTTCTGGCCAGTCGAGGCTGACAGGTTTTCTATCTAAACATCAACGTACCCGCGTTTTTCAACACAATAGCCCCAAAGCGGACAGCCACTTCGGTAATCCTTGGCATGATTTGCCCGGAACGAAAACGACTGTAGCGTGCTTGCATGAGCAGACGGTTAGCCGACTGCGTTAAGAGACGGTTTAATAACTTAGCGGAAATTTAGTCGATGCAGCAGCAACGATCCCATGGCCAGGTAGATCATGTTTTCCGACACGTCAATGCGCTGTTCGTAGTCGCGCACCAGGCGCCGGTAACGCATCAGCCATGGGAACGTTCGCTCGACCACCCAGCGCCTTGGCTGAACAGCGAAACCTTGCTGCCCCTGCAAACGCCGCACGACTTCCACAGTAAAGTCGAGAAACGCGGCCTTGTCCATCAACTGTCTGCGGTCGTATGCCGCATCTCCAAACAGATGCTTCACCCACGGCCAGCGTTTGATCAAGCCATCGAGCACCATCTGCGCGCCAGTGGCGTTGGCAATGTCGGCTGGCGTCAGGTGCATCGCCAGCAAGCGACCATCCGTGTCGACCGCGATATGGCGTTTGCGCCCGCTGAGTTTCTTGTTGGCGCCATAACCTCGCGTTCGCGCGCCGGGCGCTTTCACGCTCTGGCTATCGACAACACCAGCACTCGGCAGCACCTCCCGCTCATTGCACAAGCGATCCAGCATCAGCGCCAAGTCATGGATGGTACGAAACAGCATGCGTCGCATCAGCCGCCGAAGCCAGTAATAAACCGTCTGATACGGAGGGAAATCATTCGGCAGCATGCGCCACTCGCATTCAGACCGCACCATGTAACGCAACGCATTGATCACCGTGCGCAAATCCGTCTTGCTCGGCCTTCCCGTCTTCGCTTGCTTTGGCAGCAGCGGTGCGATCAAGCGCCACTCTTCATCTTTCACATCCGTGGGATCGCCACGTTTGAGTCCCGTCCTCACCTGCTGATGCCGGTTTCGATTCTCTTGCGTCCACATCATCAATCGCTCCAAAACATCAAAGATGCTTTGACCCGAAAGTTGCTATGAAGTTTTTAAACCGTCACTTAGTTGCTTAAAAGAAGATGTCCTATCTTCTCGAATTTTAAAGCCACACTTACAACCCTTTCGCCACCCCCACAATCACCATCGCCGACGGCACCAGCAAAAACTGCGCAATCAGCGTCCCCGCCAACCGGCTCCCCACCAGCCACACCACCGCGCGTCTAAACTGCGATTCTTCGATCTTGCCTTCGATGACGTCATCCGTCATGCCCGACATGTGCGGGTCGATGAAGACGGCCATCATGATGGTGGCGCCGCCGTTGATGATCGATGAAAGCGTGCTGGAGGTGACGCGCACGCTGGGGTCCAGCACGCCCGCGTACAGCGCCGCGAAGACGCCCACCGTCCACAGGGCCGTGGCAATGACGTTCATGGCCGTCATGGAGATGGAGACGCCTGATTGTTGGCGTAGGCCCGTGACGTTGGCGGGCTTGGGCAGGCTGGCGGAGGTCTTGAGGTAGGACAAGCCGCCCTTGAAGACGGCGTGCAGCAGCAGTTTCGGCACCGACCTGTGCACCTGGAAATGCTCCACGGCGCGGCAGAAGGCGCGCTGGAAGGTGGGGATAAGTATCGCGCCAATAATTGTGGCCAGGCTGGCGGAGAACAGTAGCCAGCGGAAGTCTACCAATAGCGTGCTGGCGGCAACGTGCTGGTCTATGCCCGTTTCCACGCGCTTGGCGAGGAATGGTCCCAGGAATGAGTTCGACGTCCGCGACAGCAGCATCAGAATGCTGAACAGGGCCAGCGACACGGCGATGCGCCGCGTGCGGATACCGGCGATGCGCACGGAGTAGGCGAGGGTACCGATAATGTGGATGATAAATGTCAGTGCGCAAATCAACAGCAATTGCTTGTCCATCACAACCTTGCAGTAAAGAAAATGTAATTCCATGCTGCCATGGAGTTAGTTATTTTTCAACTGCAAATAAGATAATTTTCTTATTAATTGGGTTTCGTGGTGTTTTGTGCGTTTGTATGCAGTTGGCAGTTTTTCACCCCAAGGCAGAAACTGGGGTCAGACCCTTAGGGTCTGACCCCGGCCCTTGTTCTGGGTTTGGCCATGCTTTCATCGGAGGCAAGGCTCGTTCTCGCCGCTTGCATTTCAGACATGTGCCCTCATCTGTGTGGCAATGGTAGCCTGTAGCGCTGCCTCATCTGAACCAACAAGGAGAACCACCATGAGTTTCGATTCCTTTCTGTCCAAACTGAAGACCAAAGCAAGTGAACTGAAAACGGAAGCCCTGAAGTACAAGAACAAGGATTTCCTGAACGCCGCGATGGCAGGCTCGGCCCTGATCGCCATGGCCGACGGCAGCGTCAGTGCGGAAGAGAAGCAGAAGATGGTGAAGTTTATTGAAAGCAATGACGCGTTGTCGGTGTTTACCACCACGGACGTGATCAAGGCTTTCCAGGACTATGTCGGGCAGCTGGAGTTCGACAAGGATATCGGCGAAGCCAAGGCGTATCAGGCGCTGGGCAAGATGAAGTCGAATGTGGAGGCGTCGCGTTTGCTGGTGCGGATGATTATTGCCGTCGCTTCGTCGGACGGCAATTTCGATGCCAACGAGCAGCGCGTGGCCAGCAAGATCGCGCGCGAGCTGGGCTTGACTCCGGCGGAGTTCGAGTTGCAGTAAAGCCGGGCCAGCCGGCCCCGGCTGGCTTAACTCTTGTCCCACCACGGCGGCGTGCCCGACGACCAAGGGCACGTCATTTGCACTTCGCGTATCCTGTAGCGGATCTCGATCACCTGGCCTGGGCTGAAGGGACCGCGTTTCCAGTCGCCTGAATCAAAGACGTAGCCTTTGCCCTTGATGCAAAGACTGGTCGGGTTGTTGCCGATGGGGCCGGTCGAGTGCAGGGTGACGCGCACTTCGCCGTTGGCGTCCAGCGGGGCGTCGCCGCCCATGAAGAGTGGATCCGAGCCGATGTCGCAGACAGTGGTGCTGCCGATCTTGCTGCAGTGCTTGATATACGTTTGCTGGCGCGCATTGGCCAGGTAATCGTCATGCCGCATCGGCTTGCCGTCGTCATAGGTAAAGCGCAGGGTCACTTGCGTGGGCTCGCTGGCCGGATGGCGCGTGGTGCTGGTGCACGCGGCGCTGACCAGGGCCAGCAAGGGCCAGGCCAGCAGGCGCAGCAGGCGGGCTGGAATCTTTTCAGTCTGGGACATGGTGCTCCATGGAGAATGGCTGCGGCTGTATCGCGCCGAAGGCGGCGATCATAGCACGCAACTATTTTTCCCAGGAGCACGCCTGCGGCCACGCTAGCGCGCCGCGATCGGCAGCGCCGCCCCCCGTTCCAGCCGCATGCTGCCGTCGGCCACGCGCTGCGGCGGCACCATCATCACCAATTCCCCTGTTGCCGTGCCGTCGCTGCGGCGGTCGATGCGCACCTTGAGCTTGCGGTCGAGGGCGACAAATACGTTGGGCGCGGCGGCGACGATGCGGTGTTCCTCGCCGTCCCCCACCTTGGCGTACAGCAAGCCGCCGTACTGGCGCAGGCGCAGGCTCTGGCCATTGGCCAAGGTGTACTCGCCCGCATATGGCTGGAAGTCTTCGCGGCTGAGGTAGCGGGGCTGGGCGGGCGGCGTGATGCGCAGCGACAGGGCCGGCACTTCGACCGTGCGCTGCGGCGGCAGCACCTGGGCCGTGGCCAGGGCGCTGGCGGCGATGACGATGATGGAAATCACGGTATTTTTCATGCTGAATACTCCTTTCTGGTGAATGGGCTGGCGCCCTGGTGGATCCTGGCGATCAGTTCGCCCTGGCGCGCCGTGCCCGTCTTGTCGTAGATGTGGTGCAGATGCGTCCTGACGGTGTTGATGGAGACGCCCGTATCGGCGGCGATGCGGTCGATGGCAGCGCCTTGCGCCAGCGCCTGGGCCACTTGCGCTTCGGCCTGCGTCAGGTCAAACAGCTGCTGCAGCGCAGGGACGGCGATGGCCGGCGCCTGTGGGTCGCGCGCCAGCACCAGGGCGCATGGGCGCTGCCGCAACGGGCCTTGCGGCGGCTGGAAGGGCGCCACGGTCAGGCACAGGTCGGGCGCACCCAGGCGCGGCAGGCGCAGGGCGCTGGCCACGGGCGCGGCGACCCGCTTGCTTTTGCCGGTGCCGATGGCTTGCCGCACGGCTTGCGCCAGTTGCGGCAGCGCGCACCAGCGGGGGCTGCCGCCAGCCGGGCAATGCAGGCTGCGTTCCAGGCCGGGACCGAACAGGGCCAGTGCGCTGGCATTCGCGTAGAGCACGTCGAGCCGGCTATCTACCAGCAGCACGGCCGTGTCGAGCGCGTCGAGCGCCGCGCGCGTGGTGCGTTCCTGCATGCCGCTCTGGGCCAGGCGGGCGCGGATGCGCAGGGCACGCTGCAGGTGCGGCAGCAGCGTTTGCAATTGCGCCTGCACCAGTGGGCTGTCCGCAAACGGCCCCTGCGCGTGCTGGCGGTGCACACCCAGCAGGGCAGCTTCCCCGGGCGCCATGGGCAAGATCGCGCCGATGACGTGGTAAAGGTCATGCGGGCGGCAAAAGTCGGCATAAAATTCCGTGCGCTCGAAATCGCGCGGACGAATGTGCTCCGCGCTGCCGTGTACCTGGCCCACGCCCAGGCGGTACGCCAGTTTCGCCCAGATATCGTGCTGCCAGTAATACGCTTCATAGGCGCTGGTGGTCTCCTTACCGAAGTGCCCCGCAGGATTGAGCAGCTGCGCGCCGCTGTCGCTTTGCAGGATCAAGCTGGTGTCACTGGCGCCGCCGAAGGCATCGGCCAGGTCGCGGCACAGCTGCGGCCACAGTGCATCATCGAGCGCCGCGTCATACAGGCGGGCGATCAATGCCTGCTGCTGCGCTGTCATTGGCATGTCCATGGCGTCCGCCAGCTCGTGCCAGGGTCAGCGGCCTGGAAAGCCCAGCGTGGCCAGATGCTCGCCCTGCGCGCTGCCATCGGCCAACTGGCGTGCCGGCACCACCATCACCAGCTCGCCGCCCACGCTGCCATCGTCATGATGGTCGATGCGTACTTTCAGCTGTCGGTCCAGCGCGACGAAGGCATTGCGGCCCGTGGCGACGATGCGGTGTTCGGGCTGGTTGCCGATGCGCGCATACATGATGGTGCCGGCGCGGCGCAGCTGCAGGGTATCGCCATTCGACAAGTCGTAGGCGCCCACGAATTGCTGGAAGTCTTCGCGCGGCATGTGACGGGGCTGGGCTGGCACGTCGATGCTCAGCGAGTGAGCCGCCACGTCCACGGTCTTATCTTGCGGCAGGGTTTGCGCGCTCGCCGCCAGGCAGGTGGCTGACAGGCCCAGCAATGTGCTCAGGATGATGGTTTTCATGATGTCGTCCCTCGATGGTTGAGTGCCCCTGGCGCGTGGCCCGGTCGGGCGGGCGTGAGGCTGGAGCCAGTCTAGGCAAGGGCGCTGCGCTGCGCATCATTCATCCGAATGAGATGGGGATTGATATTTTGCGGGGTGCGGTTATCTGGCGTCAGGCAAAGTCGACCAAGGCACAGCGTCAGCAAAAATCTTTCATCAACGCAATCTCGCGCGGCAGTTTGTGGCGCGTGATGTAAGATTCGCACTATGTCCGATTTCACATTTACCGATTGCCCATGAGTTCAATAATCATTCCCGACGTCGCCCTGGTCGACAATACCGAACAACGCACGCCGCTGGTGCTCGTGCTGGACTGTTCCGGCAGCATGGATGGCGAGCCCGTCTCGCTGCTCAACGAAGGCCTGGCCTTGCTGGAACAGGAACTCAAGTCCGACGTGATCGCCGCCAAGCGCGTGCGCATCCTGGTGATTCAATATGGCGCCCACGATGAAGCGGTGGTCGCCAGCAACTGGTGCGACGCCATGGATTTCACGGCGCCCCGCCTTGAGGCGAACGGCACCACGCCGACCGGCGCGGCCGTGGAACTGGCGCTGGCGGAAATCGAGCAGGAAAAGCAGCGCTTCCGCGCCGCTGGCGTGGCGTACACGCGGCCATGGCTGTTTTTGATGTCGGACGGCGAGCCGACGGACCAATGGCAGCACGGCGCCGAACAGGCGCGCGCAGCCGAGCAGGCGAATAAAGTGGCGATCTTCCCCATCGCTGTGGGCGACCATGCGAATATCGATACCCTGGGACAGTTTTCCAGCCGTGGCGAACGGGGCGTGAAGCAGCTGAAGGGCTTGCAGTTCCGCGAACTGTTCCTGTGGCTGAGTGCCAGCATGCAAGTGGTGTCGCAATCGCGTCCCGGCGCGCAGGCGCAGCTGGCCTCGACGGACGGCTGGTCCGTCGTAAGCACCTGATCCATGACCGCAGTACAGAATACTTGGCGCGTGTTTGGCGCGTCCGTCACGGGCAAGGCGCACCTGGATAAAGCCATCCCTTGCCAGGATGCGCACGCGCACGCCGTCGTGAACGACGTGCTGGTGGCCATCGTCTGCGATGGCGCTGGTTCGGCCAGGCTGAGCGAGCAGGGCGCGCAGTTTGTTGCCGCGCAAACCGTGCAGGCGCTGGCCGGACGCCTGGAGCAGGGCGCCAGCGTGCAGGATTTGCATGACGGCGCGCTGGCGGGCACCCTGGCGCAAATCCGCGCCGCGCTGGACGACATCGCCCGCGCCGCCAACGCCAGCCTGGACGACTACGCTTCTACTGTGGTGGGCGTGGTCATGGGGCAAGATGCCGGCTTCTTCTTCCACCTGGGCGATGGCCTGGGCGTGGCGCAGCTGGGCGATGGTGGCGAACTCATCTCGCTGCCTGTCAACGGAGAATACGCCAACGAAACCTATTTTCTGTCGGGCGAGCGCTGGCGCGAACAGTTGCGCCTGTTGCCGATTCCCCAGTCCGCGCGCGGCGTGGTGCTGATGTCCGATGGTTGCATGCCCTTTGCCATGAGCAAGAACAATGCGGCGCTGTATGCGCCCTTCATGGATGCCGTGCAAGGCTATCTGCGCACGGTCGAGAGCGTTGAGCTGGGCAATGCGGCGCTGGCGTCCACCCTGGCGGACCCGCGCACGCACCAGATTACGGGCGATGACAAGACCCTGCTGCTGGCCTTGCGCGCATGAGCCAGAAGCAAGGCGTGACACCGGGCCTGAGTCCGGGCGGCAAGATCTGGCTGGATAAAGTCCGGACGCTGGTGCTAGGCAAACTCGTCAAGAGCGGCGGCGCGGGCAGCGTGTATCTGCTACCCGGCGCGCCTGCGCAGGTCGCCAAGCTGTACCACCCGCATCTGGACCGGGCCGCCAACCGGCGCAAGCTCGAAGCGATGCTGGAATTGTCGCCCGAGTTGCCCGATCAAGTAGAAAACGGCAAGCGCTACGTGCAGATCGCCTGGCCGCAAGCGGCCGTGTTCGACGGCCAGGGCGGCTTTGCCGGCTTCGTCATGCCTCTGCTGGACATGGCGCAGACGGCCGAGCTGGAACAGATCATGCAGGAGCGGCAAGCGCGCGCGGCCGGCCTGCCCACAGGGCTCGGTCCCAAGCTGACCCTGGCCGCCAACCTGGCCGCCGTCATCGATGCGCTGCACCAGCAGCAGCATTACGTGGTCGATTTAAAACCCGTGAACCTGCGTTTCTATCGCGATTCGCTGTACATCGCCATGCTCGACTGCGACGGTTTCAGCATCCAGGGCCATGCGGAGCGCTTTCCTGCCGAGCAATTCACAGCCGACTACCTGGCGCCGGAATTCCAGCGCAAGGGCATGCCGGCGGGCACGGAAATGGCGCAAGACCGCTTCGCGCTGGCCGTCGTCATCTTCCAGTTGCTGAACTTCGGCATCCACCCGTACAGCGGGCGGCCCGGCAATGCCCAAGTGGCGACCGATATTCCCGGGCGCATCCGCGACGGCTGCTATGCGTATGGGATAAAACGCCATAAGCAGCTGGCGCCAAACGCCACCAGCGGCCACGCACTGATGCCGCCCGAACTGCGCGCCATGTTCGACCGCGCGTTTTCCCCGGCACCGCAGCCCCAGCGGCCATCAGCGGCCGACTGGGCGCAGTTGCTGCGCGGCTACGCACAGCGCAGCGGCGGCAAGTTGGTCATTTGCGCCGTGAATCCCGAACACCAGCATTTTGCAGGCCAGGGTTGCGCCGCCTGCGCGCGCGACAAGGTCATCGTCGCAGCGGGGCAGGCGTCCGTGCAGGCGCAGCAGCAGATACTGGCCCAGTCTCAGCCTCAGCAGTCGCAGCGCAGCGCGCGCGGCGCGCACCATACGGCACCGGGGCAGGCGCCCGTCACCATTCCAGTGACGGGCAATACGGGCGGCGGCATCACGGGCAAGGGCTGGGCCGTGGTGGTGCTGCTGATCGTGCTGTTCCTGATCGGCTTTACGGCCTGGACCTCGTCGCCCGATGAAGCCAAGGCCAAGGCCAGCCTGCAGGCGCAAGCCGACCAGGCGGCGGGCCTGGAAATATTTCGCTGGCGCCCGCGCAAGGCGGCGGGTTTCTACCAGTCCGATGCGCGCAAGGCCGTGCGCAGCCTGTCGCAAGCGATCAGCAAGGGCGACGATGACGCCGTCACGCGCGGCTTGCAGCTGCTGTACCGGGCCGGCGAAGAAAAGCCGTCCGGCTACGCTGGCGACCCGACGCGCATGCGGCTGCTCACCAGCCTGATGGAAGGCCTGGGGGCGATGCCGGGCTACACCCCCGAATTGTCGGCTACCTATCTCGACAAGTTGCAAGCCGACCCGCGCGACTATCTGGCGGCGGCGGCCATGGGGCGCATGCACTTGAGCCTGAACGAACCGCAGGCGGCGCGCCAGTATTTCGAGCAAGCCGTGTGGGCACGCCCGACCGATGGCGTGGCCTGGCTGGGCATCGCGGCCACTGCCCTGCTGCGCGGCGGCGATGAGCGCGATGCCGTGAACCTGGTGGCCCTGGCGCAGCTGACCGCTTACCGATATGCCGTGCAGAACGCCATACCGGCGGAACCGGGCGAACCGGCCGACAACGGCGTCGCCCGTACGATGCAGCGCATGGATCTGAACGCCAAGGTGCTGCGTCTGGCCCAGCCGGGCGCTTACCAGAAGCGCTGGGACAAGGTGCTGGCCGATGGCGCGCTGCTGGCGGCCAGGCTCAAGGCCATGCCGCCCTTGCGGGACCAGGTCGGCGGCGTACAGCGCGAGACGATGACGACGGTTGCTTATGGCGTGCTTGACGAAAAGCACGCAACGGGTGAAAACCGCCTGACCCTGACCATCGCGGCCGACGGTACGCTGAGCTATGCGGCGGCCGAGTTGCCGATGGAGCCGATGCTCAACAAGGTGCTGCTCGATAGCGTCAAGCGCTGGACCTACTTGCCGGCCGTGCAGCACGGTCAATTGCAGGATGCCAAGGTGGTGGTGCTGGTGCGCTACCGAGATGGCCGGGTCAGCTTCGTGCCGGGCGGTGTGGCCGTCACGGCGGAAAATTAAAGGAATACCATGAAAATCAAGACCCTATGCGCCTTACTGGGCGCCTCCTTGCTGGCCTCAGGCATGGCGCAGGCGGACATCGTGCAGCGCCTGGTAGTGACAGCCATGGCGGCCGAGCCAGATAGCGAAGGCGGCGATGTGTTCAGTATTGCGGGCACGACGGCCTGCGGCGGCAAGCAGATACGCATGGATGCCCGCTCGGTGAACCTGGACGAGGCGCCTTACGACGCGCTGAAAGCTGGGCTGGCCAAGCAGATCCGCAGCAAGACGCCCATGCTCGTCAGCCTGAAAAAATGCCCGGACGATGCGAGCGTGCCCATCGTGCGCCAGATCGCCGCCTGCACACCTGCCAGCTGCGCCGATGGCCGGGCGCGCCTGTATCTGCACGAACGTTTCTTCCCCATAGAGCAAGAAAAAGCACCGAATGTGCTGCTGTTGCCCTTGCCGAAAGGCAAACTGCCGGGCACGTGGAAGGTGGACATTTACAGCGTGGCAGGCCACAAGCTGCGCCTGTCCGGCCATGTCAACAAGGCCGATTATGCCTCCGGTGAACTGGTGGGCGGGTATGTCTCGTATTACCCGAATGGCAAGATCAAAAAACAGGTGGCGCAGGATGGACAGGGCCGGCAGCACGGCATCGGCAGCAAGTACTTTCCCGATGGCACCCTGGAGTTGCGCGGTAATTGGCGCCATGGCTTGCCCGAGGGCGAGCACCAGCGTTATCACGCCACGGGCAAGCTGAGCGAGACGAGCAGCTACCGCGATGGCAAGCAGCTCGACGGGCCCGTGCAGAAGTTTGATGAAAATGGCAAGCTGAGCAGCAGCTACACTTTGCGCGACGGCAAGATGGAAGGCGAGATGCTCACGTACTTTCCGGATGGAAAAATCTCCAGCCGCGCGGAAATGCAGCACGGCAAGTTCAACGGCGTGAGCACTAATTATTATCCGGATGGCGCTGTGCTTGCCAGGATGACGCAGGTCAACGACCTGCCGACGGGCGAGGCGCTGGAGTTCTATCCTGACGGCAAGGTGCAAAGCCGCCAGCAGTATGGCGACAAAGGCGGGCTGCTGAGCGTGCAGCGCTACAGCCCCCAGGGCGTGCTGGTGCTGGAACGACGCTGGGATGCGAAATTACGCGAGCAGGGCACGTCGCGCTCGTGGTACGAGAATGGCAAGCCCGAGCAGTCCATCGAGTACGTGAATGACCGGCGCGAGGGATGGAGCCGCAGTTGGCGCGAGGATGGCAGCCTGAAGAATGAATGCCAGTATGTGGCCGGCAAGGCCCAGGGCGATTGCGGCGAAGCGCCGCCAGCGCCGGAATTGTTGCGCAAGGAGCAGGCATGGCGCGCACTTTGAACCATTTGTTTGGCACCATGCTGCTGTTGCCGGCGCTGGCCCACGCCGAGATTGAGCAGCGGCAAATAGTCACAGCGATCAAGGCGACGCCCGACGGCGATGTGCTGACCCTCGCCAGCGACAGCGGCTGCGGCGGCAGGCAGGTGCTGATGAATGCCGTTTCCGTGCGCCTCGATGAGGATCAATATGTTGCCATGAAGCATCAATTGGCTCCCTTGATCCGCGACAAGACGCCCTTGCTGATGCGTATCAAATCCTGTCCCGCACCGGGTGGTGCCGGACCGCTCGCCATGCCCGATGTCGGCAAGCTGGGCGGCTGCGAGCCGCAAGCCTGTGCCGATGGCAAGGCGCGCTTGTACCTGAATCACAATCTGACGCGCGGCGAAGTGATGGAGCAGGCGCGCTATGCGTTGCTCCTGCCGCTGCCGCCAGGCAAGACGCCGGGCACCTGGCAAGTCGAGATCTATCACGTGCGCGAAGGCGAACCGAAGCGGCTGACGGGCTTGGTCAACGCTCCCGACTATCTGCGCGGCAAGCTGGTGGGTAACTACAGCATGTATTACCCGCATGGACAAGTCGAGATGCAGGTGGCGCGCGATGGACGCAGCTTGCAGGAGGGCGTGCAGACCCTGTATTACCCGGACGGCAAGGTTTCCATGCGCAACACGTGGCGCAATGGCGTGCAGGAGGGGGAGGAACAGACTTATCACCAGAATGGCAAGCTGATCGAGTCGCGCACCTACCGCAATGGCGCCCCCGCCGATGGCCTGGTGGAAACCTTCGACCAGGATGGCAAGCTGCGCACGCGCATGACCCAGGTCAAGGGCCAGACGGAGGGCGAGCTGCTGCTGTTCTATCCGGATGGCACCGTGGAAAGCCGCAGCCAGTATGACAACGGCATCCAGACGGGGCAGAGCACCGGCTATTTCGCGGATGGCAAGGTGCAGCGCACCGCCACCTACGTGGACGGCAAGCCTGCCGGCGAGAGCGTCGAATATTATCCTGACGGCAAGGTCGCCAGCAAGCGCACGCACAGCGACCATTATGTGTTGCGCAGCGAGCAGCGCTTCAGCCGGGCCGGCGTATTGATCGTGCACAAACAGTGGAACGCGGGCGGGCGCGAGGAGGGCGCATTGCGTTCCTGGTATGCCGATGGCAAGCCGAGGCAGCTGATTGAATATGTCGATGGTGAACGTCAGGGCTGGACGCGGCACTGGCACGCAGATGGCGGCCTGGAAAGCGAATGCCGTTATGTAGCCGATGTGGCGCAGGGGGAGTGTATGGGCGACTCGGCCAGGTTTTCGTATGTCGAGGACGGCATCGAGTATACGATGCCGTAGCGCTGAGCGCGACCATAGCGCGTCAGTTCACAGGCAAGATCCGACCTGCAGTGGTATGCAGTTGATATGAACTCCAGTCGACTTGCCTTACTTGCCATCGCCTCAATTGACTTTTAGCGGAACTTCCACCACTTCTACCCGGTCATGAGTTAGCCCAGGAAAGTATGTTGCCCTGATTGCTTTGTATCCAACAAGCATAGGTTCGGGTACGATTAGCTCATCTGTTTCGTTCGCCTTCACCTGGATAGAGGAATCGAGCTTGCCTGCATTAATTAAAGCAGCATTGAATTTAATGCTGGCACCAGCATTGTCGACTACTTTAAAGCTAACGCCCTCTGCTCCCAAGACATCAAACACAAAAAGATTATTTTTGTTAGTCAGGGCTCTGAAACATTCTGAATCTCTGGACATTGACGCCATTTCTTGCTTCAGGTCCGATGTTTCATATCGCTGGCGATACGGTGATTTAAGTGCAAGATTGATTTTTTTGTCCTTATTTGAGCTGGCCATCGCATTGATGTCGACCTTGCTTTTCAATGCTTCCGCAACCTGATAGCTGACAGAACCATCTGCACTGTAGTTTACTGATTTTTCCAAAATTCCGACCGAATACTTTAATGGTTTAGATTTGAAGCAAGAAGCACCACTTTTTACGATAATTTCGCGTTTTTTATCATCAAAGGTGATAATTGTTCCTATTCCATCCCCAGATCTTGGCGGGTACCAGGCATCAAAACTTGAGTCTTGCAGTTCTTTTTTCCATACATCCGATGTCGAGCTGCAAGCCGATAAGAGCAAGCTTAGGATCATAATTGAAAAGATTTTCATTCTGTTTTCCTCCAGTAATCGATATTGTACAAAGCAGCGTTTAAACGTTCCATTCGCTCTTCTATGGGCGGATGACTGCCTCCCATTCTTTCTTTCTCGTAATCGGTTTCAGAAAGCAAGGTCCATAGCATGGCGGGGCCGGAGGTCAGCGCATCTGCAGTCGCGCTATCTTCTGTGTTGTTGTTAGTGTCGAGACTGTATGTCATGGCTATCGCCTTTGCGCGTGTCAATGCAGAGTCCGGATGTATGATATCAACCACGGCAGCTGCGAGCATATCGGAACGCAACTCACGCTCGGTTTGCAATAGCGATGAATCTGTATCAAATAATATATGGGCAATTTCATGTGCCAAGAGAAATTCGATGGATTCTAAGAATTCTTCGTTCGCCTTGTCTAGCGTCGTTGCTGCCTTAACTAATGGCAATAATCCCTTGGAATTCATGGCATCGGCCAGCGTCGCGTAAATGGACGGTCTTGTTTCACCTGCTGCCGGGATGGCGTTTAATAATCGTTTTGTGAGAGCAAGTAAGTTGGTAGGGGCATCAAGATTCAATTTGCGACAGAAGAGTAAAGCTTCGGCGCTGCCAAAGATGATTTGGTAGTCGGCAGCATCAAGAGCCTGATTGCCTGTAGGACTGTCAGCATCATATTTGATACCTATATGCGGAAATTTTTTCTGTGTCATCTGGTTGGGGTATAGTTTCATGCCGCCGGCTAGCGCGGGGAGAATGTATTTCTGCAGACGTTCCACTACTACTTTTTTTAAATTTTCCCCATTGATTTTTTTGTTATCTTTTGAATCGCATACCTGGATCAAGGGCAAGCTTTCGGAAATATTATTAAGGTGCATGATCGATTTTCGCAGTGGTAGTAATTCCGCAGCGCTGATATGCATATTATTTGTGGGGTTTTCAATGCCCGGAGCAGGCAAGCGATCTATCCAGAGCCGTACTTTGTCTTCGCTGGATGTGATTGCATTTTCAAGCAATCGTCTATAGGCTAGATTGAAATATTCCATAATGGATTGCATGATTGTATCTGCGTCATTTCCATTTGGGAATGATATTCTTTGTGACGCATACGCATATTTCGTTGACTCCCGTAATGAATCTACGATTGATGGGAATTTGTCAAGAAATCTATTTTTCACATTGTCAGGATTTACTGCCATCATTGCTCTTGTTACTGTAACAAGAGGAAGCAGTGATGCCGGACTCAGATCATTATCAATGCATGCAGCAGGTAGGCCTTTAAATTCACCATCGTTTATCGGGATGGCCATGGTACTTTCGTAGAAGTCTAGGCATCTATTTGCCCATGGATATTTTTTTAGTGATAAACTTGCCTCGTCACGGTGTGTTTTTGCGTATAGTTTAAAAACGGGAGCTAATATTTCAGATAATTCATTCAATTTTGGTCGTATCTCTTTGTACAGCAATATATATGAATCTTCGACTGCGGCTTGCATTTCTTCCGCCGCCATATCACCTTTGTAATTGATGAGTAGCTGAAAAAGATTTCCTTCTGTTTCTTTTGCTGCGTGTAATAAAGGGCGCGTATAGAGAGGATCTAGGCTTTCTGCCATAGTAAGGGACGGGCGCTCCACGGTATCTGGTGCATTATTTTTCCAGGCTGCACATCCGGTCAAAGCCAGAAATGCAAAGCATGATTGAAAAAAAGTCTTCGATGCACTATATTTTCTTGTGGACATATTTCCTCCTGCTACATAAATTTTGAATATTTATATATTAGGTAAGGTACCATTAAAATTTTCATTTAATAATATGATGATGGATTTGTTGATCTATATATAAAGTCATGTGAGACTTTCGTATATAGATTGCATAATAGATAGTTTTTTCAGCCCGCGAACGCGGGCACGGTGTGCGACGGGAGACCCGAAGAAGGGGGTGGAGGGATGGCGGAAAATGCGCTGACCACAGCGCATTTATTGGTGACGTGAGTGGAATTGACAAATCCGGCCAGTGCCGGGCCACTACATTTACCTATGCGGCGGCGTCAGCACGCTGGCGATGGCCTTCGGCAAGGTTTCCGGATAATCGCGGCTGAAGTGCAGGCCGCGGCTTTCGCGGCGCGACAGGGCGCTGTTGACGATCATCGAGGCCACGTCGACCAGGTTGCGCAGCTCCAGCAAGTCGTGCGTGATGCGGAAGTTGCGGTAGTACTCGTCGATTTCTTCCTTCAGCAGGGCGATGCGGTGCTGGGCGCGTTCCAGGCGCTTCGTCGTGCGCACGATGCCCACGTAATTCCACATGAAGCGGCGCAGTTCGTCCCAGTTGTGGGAAATCACCACTTCTTCATCCGCATCCGTGACGCGGCTTTCATCCCAGTCGGGCAGATACGGGGTGCCCAGCTTTTCCTTGCTTTCGATATCTTGCGCGCAGGCGCGGCCGATGACGATGCATTCCAGCAAGGAATTGCTCGCCAGGCGGTTCGCGCCATGCAGACCCGTGCAGGCCGTCTCGCCCACCGCATACAGGCCCGGCAAGTCGGCGCGGCCCGCCAAATCCGTTACCACGCCGCCGCACGTGTAGTGAGCGGCCGGCACGATGGGGATAGGCTGCTTGGTGATGTCGATGCCCAGTTCCAGGCAGCGCGCGTAAATGGTGGGGAAGTGCTCGATGAGGAATGCGGCCGGCTTGTGGCTGATGTCCAGGTGCACGTAGTCGAGGCCGCGTTTCTTGATCTCGAAGTCGATGGCGCGCGCCACCACGTCGCGCGGCGCCAGCTCGGCCCGCTCATCGTGGGCCAGCATGAAGCGCGTGCCCGCTGCCGCGCCCGCTTCAGGCGGCAATTTCAGCAATCCTCCTTCGCCACGGATGGCTTCGGTGATCAGGAAAGACTTGGCATACGGGTGGTACAGGCAAGTCGGGTGGAACTGGATGAATTCCATGTTCGACACGCGGCAGCCGGCGCGCCAGGCCATGGCGATGCCGTCGCCGCTGGCCGTGTCGGGATTCGTTGTATATAAATACACTTTGCCTGCGCCGCCCGTGGCCAGCACGGTGTGCTCGGCGGCAAAGGTATGCACCTTGCCCGTTTGCTCATCCTGCACGTACAGGCCGTGGCAATGCGGTTGCGCGTTGCGCTGGGTCGGCTTCATGCCCAGCTTGTCCGAGGTGATCAGGTCGATGGCGCAATGGTGTTCGAACAGGCTGATGTTCGGGTGGGCGCGCACCTTTTCTTCCAGGGTCACTTGCACGGCGTGCCCGGTGGCGTCGGCCGCGTGAATGATGCGGCGCTGGCTGTGTCCGCCCTCGCGGGTCAAATGAAAACCCAGCTCGGCCGAGGCATCGCGCGTAAATGGTACGCCTTGCTCGATCAGCCATTCGATGGCTTCGCGGCCGTGCTCGACGATGTAGCGCGTGGCGCTCTCGTCGCACAGGCCGCCGCCCGCGATCAGGGTGTCTTCGATGTGCTGCTGGTGGCTGTCGCCCGAGTCCAGCACGGCCGCGATCCCGCCCTGCGCCCAGTTGCTGGCGCCATCGAGCAGCGCGCGTTTGGAAATGATCGCGACAGTGCGCGTCTCAGCTAAATGCAGTGCAACCGATAAACCCGCCAGGCCACTGCCGACAATCGCTACATCAAATTTCATGACATTCATCTCTTTTAGGGGAAGCATACTATATGCCATTTCCCCTCATTCGGTAATGTGTTGAGATAAATTATGCAAGCGAAAGATAGCTGGGGCCGTAGCTTGTGACGCATCAATGTCTTCGCGGAACAGTTCGCCATCATGGCAAGACAGCAGCAGGCCGCCTTGTGCGCGGCGTGACGCTTTTTGCCGCAGGAGGAACCATGATCCGCATCTTCAGCCATTATGTCTCGAAAACAGCATTTATTCTGCTGTTGCTGGAAATCCTGATCCTGCTGCTGTCGGCCACCCTGACATCGATGCTGTGGCTGGCGGACGGCAGCCGCGTGCTGCGCGTGGGCGAGATTTACCTGTCGTCCACGATCTTTGCGCTGGTCATCGTGCTGAGCATGAGCGCGCTGGGCATGTATCAGCACCGCTCGCGCGAAGACATCCGCAACACGCTATTGCGCATCCTGCCTTCGTTCGCGCTGGGCTTTGCCGTGCTCAGCGTCTTGATCCGTTTTGTCCCGTCCCTGCATTTCGGGCGCGGCAGCGTGCTGATCTTCGGCCTGGGTGCCATCGGCGTGCTGCTGGCGCGCCTGGTGGTGTTCAAATCCTCGCAATCGGCGCTGATGGAAGGCAGGCTGATCCTGGTGGGCGGCGGGGCGTTGGCGCGCGAGTGCATGGAATTGGCTGCCAGCAAGATCGGTTTCCACCAGTTTACGGTCGTCGGCTGCATTGATGTGGCGGGAGAGCAATGCTGCGTGCCGGCCTCGGCCTTGCTGCCGGCCGAACCGTCGCTGCTGGCCATGGCCCAGCGCCATGCGGCGCATGAGATCGTCGTCTCCGTCAGCGACCGGCGCAATGGTGCGTTTCCTGCCAAGCAACTACTGGAATGCGCGCTGGGCGGCGTCAAGGTGATCGACGCTGCCACGTTTTTCGAGCGCGAAGCATGCCAGATCCGTATCGATTCCTTGCAACCGAGCTATCTGATCTATGGCGGCGGCTTCGACCAGAGTTTTTTCCGCGCCGCCTCGAAGCGTTTGTTCGACCTGGCGGCAAGCAGCATCATCTGCCTGGCGGCGCTGCCCGTGATGCTGGTGACGGCCCTGTGCATCCGCCTGGAAGACGGCGGCCCCGTGTTTTACCAGCAAGAAAGGGTGGGACGCGACGGCTTGCCTTTCAATGTGCTGAAATTTCGCAGCATGCGCTGCGATGCGGAGCGCGACGGCAAGCCCATCTGGGCGCTGACCAACGATGCGCGCATCACGCGCGTGGGTAATGTTATTCGCAAGCTGCGCATCGACGAGCTGCCGCAGATGCTCAATGTGTTTCGCGGAGAAATGAGTTTTGTGGGGCCGCGCCCCGAGCGCGCCTACTTTGTCGAGCAACTCAAGCAGCAGGTGCCGTACTACAACATCCGTCACAGCATCAAACCGGGCATCACGGGCCTGGCGCAGGTGCGCTACCAGTATGGCGCCTCCGTCGATGATGCCGTCAAGAAGCTGCAATACGATTTGTATTATGTGAAAAACAATAGCCTGTTCCTCGACTTGCTGATCTTGCTCGATACGGTGCAGGTGGTGCTGTTTGGCAAGGGCAGCCGATGATGCGGGAACAGTCGGACTGGCTGGCGGCGGCCGACGCGGCGGCCCTCAGCCATGGCCTGGCGTCGCTGGCCTTCTTCGTGCTGGCGCTGCTGCTCATCAGCAACTGGCGCGCGCGGCAAAATGTGCGCGCCTTGCTGGTCGCTTGCCTGGCGACGGGCGGCTGGGCCACGGGCACGGTGGTGCTGGTGCTGCTGGGGCAGCGCATCGCGCTGGCCGGCGATGCGCTGGAACTCCTGCGCACCCTGGCCTGGCTGGTGTTCTTGCTGCTGCTGATCGAGCCGTCGCGTCCCCGCTTGCGCTTAATGCTGGTGGGCATCGTCCTCACGGCGCTGGCGCCCGCGTTGTCCGCGCTGGCTTCGTCGTGGCTGGCGCTGCCTTTGCCTGCGCGCATCATCGCCAGCGTCAGCCGTTTGCTGCTGGCCGTACTGGGCATGTTGCTGGTGGAACAATGGTACCGCAATACGCCGCCCCTGAAACGCTGGGGCATCAAGTTCGCCTGCCTGGGCGTGGGCGGCCTGTTTGCCTACGATTTTTATCTGTACAGCGACGCCTTGCTGTTTCGCGCGATCAACGATGACATCTGGGCCGCGCGCGGCATCGTCGACGCCCTGTGCGCGCCGCTGCTGGCCGTCTCGGCCGCGCGCAATCCCGGCTGGGCGCTGGGCCTGTCCGTCTCGCGCCAGATGCTGTACCGCTCGGCCGCCTTGCTGGGCTCGGCCATCTATTTGCTGGCCATGGCGGCCAGCGCCTATTATTTGCGCTATTTCGGCGGCACCTGGGGTTCCTTGATGCAGATGGCTTACCTGGGCGGCGCAGCCCTGTTGCTGGCGGGCGTGCTATTTTCCGGCAGCCTGCGCGCCAAGCTCAAGGTCACCATTAATAAACACTTTTACAATGCCATCTTCGATTACCGCGAGGAATGGTTGCGTTTTACGCGGGCCTTGTCGGAAGATGGCCCGGCTCTGGGCGAACGCACGATACAAGCCATGGCGCAGCTAGTGGAGAGCCGCGCCGGTGCGCTGTGGATTTTGCGCGAGCAGGGGCAGTTTGCCCCGGCCGCCAGCTGGAACTGGCCACCGAGTACGTGGAGCGAGCCGGCGTCCGGCCCCCTGTGCCAGTTCCTGGAGGCAAGACTATGGGTGATCGACGTGCCCGACTGCCAGCACAACCCGCTCCAGTACGGCGGCTTGCAGTTGCCGCCCGCACTGCTGGCGCTGCCCGACGTGTGGCTGCTGGTGCCCCTGATGCTGCATGGCCAGCTTTTCGCCTTTGTCGCACTGGCGCGGCCCCGCACGCGTATCGGCCTGAACTGGGAAATCCGCGACGTGCTGAAAATTGCCGGCAGCCAGGCCGCCAGCTACCTGGCGCACCGCGAATCGCTCGACACCCTGACGGTGGCGCGCCAGTTTGACTCGTTCAACCGCATGTCCACTTTTATCGTGCACGACCTGAAAAACCTGGTGTTCCAGCTGTCCTTGTTATTGAGCAATGCGGAAAAGCACCGTGCCAATCCAGCCTTCCAGGAAGACATGCTGGGTACGTTAGAGCATTCCGTGCAGAAAATGAAGACCTTGCTGCAAAAGCTGGCGCGCGGCGAGGCGCCGGAAGCACCGGCGCCGCTGCAGCTCGACGGCTTGCTGCGCCAGGCCGTGGCCGCCAAGGCCAGCCTGGCGCCGGCGCCCCGGCTGGAAATCGTCGATGGCGAGCTGACGGTGCTGGCCAACCGCGCGCGCCTGGAAAGAGTGCTCGGTCATTTGATCCAGAACGCCATCGAGGCCACGGCCAGCGATGGCAAGGTGGACGTGCGGCTGCGGCGCGTACAGCACACGGCCGTGGTCGAACTCGACGATACGGGGCAGGGAATGAGCGAGCAATTCATCCGCGAACGCCTGTTCAAACCGTTTGACACGACCAAGACGGCGGGCATGGGCATCGGCGTGTTCGAAAGCCGCGAATACTTGCGCGAAGTGGGCGGCAGCCTGGAAGTGCGCAGTGAGCCGCAAGTGGGCACGACGTTTCGCGTGATCTTGCCGCTGCATGCGGCCATGGGGTCTGACCCGCCGGGGGAAATGCGCCTCAATGAGGCGAATTCCGATCCATAAGGACATACCCCAGATTTCCGCTGTTCTACCCGCTGACTGGAGTGCATACGCATGGCGAAACAAAAACTGCTGGTCATCGAAGACGATCCCGGCCTGCAAAAGCAGCTGCACTGGAGTTTTGACGGCTATGACGTCTTGCTGGCGGGCGAGCGCGAAACGGCGCTGGCGCTGGTGCGGCGCCACCAGCCGGCCGTGGTGACGATGGACCTGGGCTTGCCGCCCGACCCGGACGGCGCCACGGAAGGGCTGGCCACCCTGCAGCAGATCCTCGCGCTGGCGCCGGATACGAAAGTCATCATCCTCTCGGGCAACCAGGAACGCGCGCATGCCTTGAAAGCGATCGCCCTGGGCGCCTACGATTTCCATCAGAAACCGTTTGACGCCGACATGCTGGGCCTGGTCATCGCCCGCGCGTTTTATTTGCACGCAATGCAGCAGGAAAACCGCCGCATGCTGCAGACGCAGGCCGACTCGCCGCTGGCGGGCATCGTCAGCCGCGACCCGGGCATGCTGAAACTGTGCCGCAGCGTGGAAAAAGTGGCGCCCTCGTCAGCCAGCGTGATGCTGCTGGGCGACTCGGGCAGCGGCAAGGAATTGATCGCGCGGGGCTTGCATGCGCTGTCCAGCCGCCACGCACAGCGCTTCGTGGCCATCAACTGCGCGGCGATTCCCGAAAACCTGCTGGAAAGCGAGCTCTTCGGCTATGAACGGGGGGCATTTACGGGCGCGGCGCGGCAAACCCTGGGCAAGATCGAGCTGGCCCACGGCGGCACTTTCTTTCTCGACGAGGTCGGCGACATGCCGATGGCCTTGCAGGCGAAACTGCTGCGCTTCCTGCAGGAAAGAGTCATCGAAAGAGTGGGCGGGCGCGCCGAGATCGCCGTCGACGTGCGCATCGTCTGCGCCACGCACCAGGACCTGAAAGTGCTGGCGGAACAGGGACGTTTCCGCGAAGACCTGTTTTATCGGCTCAGCGAAATCGTCTTGCGCATTCCGCCGCTGCGCGAGCGGGCCGGCGATGCAGCCTTGCTGGCCCACCATTTCAAGAACAAGTTCTGCGCCAGCGAAGGACGCAGCAACCTGCATTTCAGCACCGGCGCGCTGCAGCTGATCGAAAGCCATGGCTGGCCCGGCAATGTGCGCGAGGTGGAAAACTGCATCAGGCGCGCCGTCATCATGAGCGACGGGCCGCAGATCGCCGCCGACGACCTGGGCTTGCCCGCCAGCGCCCAGGCGGCGCCCGTGGACGAGGCCATCAACCTGCGCCAGGCCCGCGAAGCGGCCGAATACAAGGTGATGGTGCGCGCGCTGGCGCGGGCCGACGGCAATATCGCCAAGGCGGCCGAACTGCTGGGCGTGAGCCGGCCCACCCTGTATGACTTGATGAGTCACCACGGCATCAAGTAGCCGAATATATTAAAAATCAAAATAGTGTAAGGCGTCGCACATACGCTGGCGCTGTCATGGCCCATCCTTGTCTCATCCACAACAAGGAGGCGCCATGAATGCGATCAGTTTATTAATGCAAGACCACAAGGCCGTCAAAGCCTTGTTTGCCCAATATGAAGGCCTGAGCGACCGCTCATTTGCCACCAAGAAAAAGCTGGCCGACCAGATTTGCCACGAATTGACCGTGCACACGCAGCTGGAAGAGGAAATCTTCTATCCGGCCGTGCGCCGACCCATCCACGATGGCGACCTGATGGATGAAGCCGTCGTCGAGCACGCAAGCGCCAAGGAACTCATTGCGCAAATCGAAGCGATGGACCCCGCCGACGACCTGTACGACGCCAAGGTCAAGGTGCTGTCCGAGCAGATCGAGCACCACGTCAAGGAAGAGGAGGGCGACATGTTTCCCAAAGTGCGCCATACGGCCGTCGACCTCGACGCGCTGGGCCAGGAAATGGCCGCGCGCAAGGAACAGCTGACGGGCGTGGCCGCCTGAGCGGCTTAAAAAAATCCAATAATCAAGGGAGAATTCCATGCAAGTTACACAACTGTCCGCGTCGGACCTGAACAATCCTGGCGTGTCCTGGGGCGCCGTGCTGGCGGGCGCCGCCGCGGCGGCCGCCTTGTCCTTCATCCTGCTGATCCTCGGCGTGGGCCTGGGCCTGTCGTCCGTGTCGCCGTGGTCGTTCAATGCCACGGCCATCGGCGTATCGACCATCGCCTGGCTGGCCTTCATGCAACTGGCCGCGTCCGGCATCGGCGGCTACATGGCGGGCCGGCTGCGCGTGAAATGGAGTTCCATCCACACGGATGAGGTGCATTTCCGCGATACGGCGCACGGCTTGCTGGCCTGGGCCGTGGCCACCCTGGTCACCGTGGCCGTGCTGGCCGGCGGCACGCGCGCCGTGCTCAGCGGCGCCATCGATGCTGGCAGCGGTGTGGCGGCGGCAGTGCACCCGGCTGCGGGTGCGAAAGCGGGCGAGGGAGGCGGCAGCGCCAATCCACTCGATTATTTCTCGGACATGCTGCTGCGCGCCGCACCAGCGGCTGGTACGGGGGAGGCGGGCGGTACTGTCGCTGACCAGCGCGTGGAAATCGGCAAGATCTTCGCAACAAGCCTGTCCACGGGCAGCCTGGCCGCCGATGACCGCGCCTACCTGGGCCAGGTCGTGGCCAGCCGCACGGGCTTGACGCAGGCTGAAGCGGAAGCGCGGGTCGACGCCGTCTACGCCCGCGCCGCCAAGGCCGCCGCCGATGCCAAGGCGAAAGCACAGCAAGCGGCCGACACGGCCCGCAAGGCCGGTGCCCATACGGCGCTGTGGATGTTCGTCGCCTTGCTGCTCGGTGCGTTCGTCGCCAGCCTGGCTGCAACGTTCGGCGGCCGCCAGCGCGACCACGAGCGCGTGCTGCGCCACGTGACCATTTAAATACCCCATTCAATTTAGGAGACTGCCATGCGTTCCATCCTCTTGCTGCTGCTGGGCATTCCATTGCCCATCGTCATACTGATCGCCCTGTTCGTACGCTAACAAGGCAAACATGAAAATCGGCGCCCGCCGCAAGCCGGGCGCCGTTTGTGTTGAAGCAGGCGCATGTGTAAGATGGCGCCATCTTTCCACCGAGACTATCCATGAATGTGACCGCCATCCGTCCCTTGCTGAAAACCGCCGCCATCGCCGCTTTTGCGTGCACCATGCTGGCCTCGTGTTCCACCCTGATCGGCCCACGCGACGTGAATGTGTCGCTGAGCAAGATGCAGCAAGGCCTGGAGCGCCGCTTTCCCATCGACAAGCGCGTGCTGTCCGTGCTGGACGTCAAGCTGACGCATCCGCAACTGTCCTTGCAGCCCGAGCGCGAAAGAGTCGCCCTGAGCGTGGACGCCAGCGTTTTGCCACCGTTCATCCGCCAGAGCTGGCGCGGCAGCCTGGTCATGTCGGGCCGCCTCGTGCTCGACGCCCAGCGCAATGCCGTCTACCTGAGCGAAGCGAGCGTGGACAAGGTCAGCATCGACGGCATGGACGAGTCGCAGCAGCGCCAGTTCGCCAAGGTGGCCAGCCTGGTGGCCGACCAGCTCATGCATGAAACGCCGATCTACACCTTCAAGCCCGACGAATTGCGCTATGCGGGCGTGCAATTCGTGCCGACGCAGATCAGGACCACGGGCAATGGGTTGACGGTGACGTTCGAGCCGGTGAAGTAGGGACAGGCTCCGTCATCCCGAACAGAGGAACCTCCGTGAACTCAATTCGACAAACTTCGATATCTATTGTGCTATAGTAATATTTACTTAAATAGTAACATTTACTGATCTTGGGGCGGGCAATGGTGAATATCAGCACGGCGGGAATCCAGCCCGGGGCACTGTCTGCCGCGGCAGACAGCAAGGTGTCATCTGACAAGGCAGCATCGGACAAGGCCCCGGCCACGCAGGCGCCAGCCGCCGTGGCGGACGATGTCGTGATCTCGACCCTGGCGGGGCGTTTGTCGGCGGCCTCGGCGGCCACCAGCGCCACCATCCGGGGCTTCGATCATGCGGCGCTGGGTGTGTGGGTGAATGACAATACCGACGACATCCTGTATCCGCTGGACGCCGAACACAAGGCGGCGGCCGCCAAACAGGTGCCGCAACCGAATGACGCGGCAGCGGCAAAGTCGGCTGCCGCCGCGACGGCGTTTGTCGACAGGAAGGGGCCCAATCCGTTTGCGGGCTTGTCGCGCGAGCAATTGTCCACCATTTCGAACGATGACAGCGGCACATTCACCATCAACGAGCGGCGCGCCGCCTTTACGCAGGCGTATCAGGAAGAAGAGGCCTGGCGCACCCAGGTCGTGGCGCAAGCCATGCAGGAATACAATACCACCGGCAAGATGACCAATTTCTTCAAGTCCGTGCTCGCGCATTTCAATACATTGCCGCAGCTGGAACAGTCGCAATATCCTGCCAATTATGCGAGCGACCTGGAAGACAAGATCAAGCTCGATTTCAATTATTTCAATCACGCGGCCGGCGATGGCGGGCCAACGCCGGGTTCGCTTGCGGACATGCTGAAAAATCAGGATAAAAAAGGCCTGGACCTGTTCGATCTGCTGATCCGCTGATCCGCTGATCCCTGGGATTGTTCAACTGTCATTGTTGCCCACTGGCAGGCCGACTATAATTCGGCCTCTCATGCCTGGACACAGCATGTTCCCCAACATGAAGTTAAAACAATTAAAGGAATCTTCGTGAAACGTTCACTCATCAGCGCCGCCTGCTGCGCCTTGCTCGCCTTATCTTCGCCATCTCTGTACGCCCAAGCTACCAATGCTACCGCGCCCGTCTCCGGCATCGACCTGAAAACCCTGGACCCTGCGGTCAGCCCCCGGGATGATTTCTACGGCTACGTCAACGGCGTCTGGACCCGCAATACGGATATCCCGGCCGACAAATCCGTCTGGGGCACGTATATCGAACTGCGCGAAATCGCCCAGGGCCAGTTGCGCGGCCTGATGGATGCTACCGTCAAGAACCCCGGCAAGCCCGGCAGCGAAGCGCACAAGATCGCCGACCTGTACACGAGTTTCATGAATGACAAGGCGCGCAATGCGGCCGGCTTCAAGCCCCTGCGCGCCGAACTGGCCCGCGTCGCCGCCGTCAAGGACAAGAAGGACTTGCCGGCGCTGTTCGCCTACCTGCAGGGCAATGGCGTTGCGACGCCGTTTTCCGCCTATGTGGCGCCCGATGCGCAAGACCCGGAGCAGTACACGGTCAACATCAGCCAGTCCGGCCTGGGCTTGCCTGACCGCGATTACTACCTGAAGGAGGACGACGCCAAGCTGCAAGCCGTGCGCGCCAAGTACCTCAAGCATATCGAAACCATGCTGGCCATGAGCGGCGACAAGGCCGCTGCCGACCACGCGGCGCAAATTCTCGACCTCGAAACGCGTTTGGCGGCAGTGCAGTGGACGCGCGTGCAGATGCGCGACCCCGTCAAATCGTACAACCGCGTCGATTTCGACAAATTTACGGCACTGGCACCGGCCTTCGACTGGAAAGCCTACTTTGCCGCCGCTGGCCTGGCGAAAAAGGAAACCTCGGCCGTGGTGCGCCAGCCCAGCTTCATGACAGGTTTTTCCGAGACCGTGGCCGCCGTGCCGCTGGCATCGTGGAAGAGCTATCTGAACTGGCGCATCATCGAAAGCTATGCTTCCTACCTGGACAGCGCTACCGTCAAGGAGCGCTTCGCCTTCGACGGCACGGTGCTGCGCGGCGTGCCGCAAAGCGAACCGCAGTGGCAACTGGCGCTGCGCTTCACGGATAACGCCATCAGCGATGCCGTCGGCAAGCGCTACGTGCAAATGTATCTGCCGCCGGAAACGAAGCCACGCGTGATGGCCATGTTCGACAATTTCGTCGCCTCGTTCAAGGATGGTATCGAGCAGCTCGACTGGATGGGCCCGGAAACCAAGAAGGAAGCCCAGCTCAAGCTGGCAGCGCTGAAGCCGAAGATCGCCTACCCGGATACCTGGCGCGACTACAGCAGCATGCAGACGCGGCCGAACGACCTGATCGCCAACGTGCGCGCCGCGCGCGCATGGAGCCGCCAGCAAAACCTGGGCAAGCTGGGCAAACCGGTCGACCGCGACGAATGGTCGATGACGCCGCAAACCGTCAACGCCAGCTACAGCCCGGCCCTGAATGCCATCACGATCCCGGCCGCGATTTTGCAGCCGCCATTCTTCAACGTGAAAGCGGAAGATGCCGTCAATTATGGCTTGCTGGGCATCACCTTCGGCCATGAAATCAGCCATGCCTTCGACGATTCCGGCAGCCAATATGATGCCAAGGGCCGTCTGCGCAACTGGTGGACGGCAGAGGACCGCACGGCCTTCAAGGCGCTGGCCGCCGGGCTGGTCAAGCAATACGGCGCCTACAGCCCCGTACCTGGTTACCACATCAATGGCGAGCTGACCCTGGGTGAAAACATCGGCGACAATTCCGGCCTGTCGATCACCTACAAGGCCTACCAGCGTTCCTTGAACGGCAAGCCATCGCCAGTCATCGATGGCTTGACGGGTGAACAGCGGCTGTACATCGGCTTTGCGCAAAAATGGCGCGCCAAACTGCGTCCGGAAGCGGCGATCGCACAGATCAAGAGCGACCCCCATTCGCCGGGCGAATTTCGCGCCAAGGGCACGGTCAAAAACCAGCCCGGCTTCTATGAAGCGTTCGGCATCAAGCCGGGCGACCCGATGTATCTGCCGCCCGAGCAGCGCGTGATCATGTGGTAAGCATGGTCAGGTAAGCAGGCAAGCGCGCCGGGGACTATTCCTTGGCGTGGTTGATGGTGTACCTGGGCAGCTCCACCGTCAGGTCTTCCTGGGCCAGGCGTGCCTGGCACGACAGGCGCGAGTGGGGCTGCAAGCCCCAGGCCTGGTCCAGCATGTCTTCCTCATTGTCGCCCAACTCATTGAGCGAGTCGAAACCCTGCACCACGACCACGTGGCAGGTGGAACAGGCGCCCACCTGGCCGCAGGCGTGTTCCATGTCAATCTTGTTGAGCAGCAAGGCGTCGCAAATGCTCATTGTTTCCGGCGCGTCGAACACGGCGCCGTCTGGGGCCAGCTCGGGATGGGGCAGGACGGTGATTTTTGGCATGCGGGATTCTCCTTGAGTTCCTTGAATACCGTTACCTTGGACCTTCCCGCCTTGGCAAGGTCAAGCCCCTGCGCGATCCGCTGCGACGATGCACTCGTCCAGATGATCGAGCAATTGCAGGAACACGCGTTTATCGGCAAAGTGATTCATCGTGGCACTCGTCAATACATCGCTGGCAGCGGCCGTTACGGCCTTCTTGGCCGTTGCACAGGCGGCATGCAGTTGCGCACGATCCAGTTCCAGCAGCGCCGTAGCGACACCTTCGCGCGTGAAGTCATAGGCATCCATGCCGCAGCAGCCGGCCACGCAATGCGTTTCCAGGCGGCAGATCAGCGGCCACAGCCCATCCAGCAGGGCATCGATGTCGGTGGCCTGGTCGTAGCGGCCTGCGATGTCGATGTATTCGATCCAGGCATCGTCGCCGATCTGGATATCGTACTGGCGGTTGCGTTCGGTCATTTTCTAAAATTCTCCTGGTCAGTGGCATTGCATTATAAAAAAAACCGCCCGAAGGCGGTTTTGATCAAACAGGCAAGGCTGGTTTCTAGATGAAGTAGATCAGCGCGATGACGCCCACGACGAGGGCCACGCGGGTGAGCTGGTACGCCGTCTTGTTCCACGCCTTGAAGCGGCGGCGGTACTGGCCCATGGTCCAGGAAATCTGGAACAGTTTACTCACGCCGCCCACCTGGTCGCCCAGTTCGTTGGGCGAGGCGGCGGCCGTCATCAGGGTGCGGCCCAGCCAGCGGTTCAGTCCTTGCGCCCAGCGGTAGCGCATCGGGCGTTCGATGTCGCAGAACAGGATGATGCGGTCGCTGTCGGCATCGTTGCGGGCCCAGTGGATATACGTTTCATCGAACATCACGGCCTGGCCGTCGCGCCAGCTGTGGCGTTCGCCATCAACGTCGATGAAGCAGCGGTCGTCGTTCGGCGTCTGCAGGCCCAGGTGGTAGCGCAGGGAACCGGCGAACGGGTCGCGGTGCGGGTTGAGTTTGCCGCCTTGCGGCAGTTCCGCGAACATGGCGGCCTTGATCGACGGAATCGATTGCAGCAGCGCATAGGTTTGCGGGCACATTTGCTGTGCCGACGGGTGATTCGCGTCATACCATTTCAGGTAGAAACGTTTCCAGCCATACTTGAAGAAGGAATTGAAACCCACGTCATTGTTCTTTTCAGCCGCCTTGATCTTTTTCATTTCCTGCATGCGCAGCGCTTCATCGCGGATGATTTGCCAGTTCTGCTGCAGCGGCGCCAGTTCCGGAAATTGATCGACGGAAAGATATGGCGTGGCCGGCACCTTGGAAAAGGTGTGCATGAACAGGTTCAGCGGCGCCATGAACGAGGAGTGATCGAAGATCTGGCGGCGAAACGGCAGGCGTACCTTGCCACGAAAATGAATATGTAAAACAGAAAACACAAAAATGCCCAGCAAGGCCCACTTCATACACAACCTCGTTTTTTTAAGAATGGGGCAATTATAACCAGTTAATGTCCGTGCCACCCCGTGCCACGCTGAAGGAAGGATGAAGCAGCGCGCGCGCGCCGGCTGTCCTACAATGGTTTTTTCTCCACACATATCCGAGGTAATCATGGAAATCTGGCACGCACCGCTCGACCTGGCCACGCTCAACGCCGCCAGCGAGGGCACGGCCATGCGCCACCTGGGCATCGAATTCACGGCTTTCGGCCCCGACTGGATCGAGGCGACCATGCCCGTCGACCACCGCACCATGCAGCCGTTCAAGCTGCTGCATGGCGGCGCTTCCGTCTTGCTGGCCGAAACCCTGGGCAGCATGGCCGCGAATGCCTGCCTCGATAATCGCCGCCATATCAGTGTGGGACAGGAAATCAACGCCAATCACGTGCGCGGCGTGCGCGGCGGCCACGTGACGGGGCGTGCCACGCCCATCCACCGGGGCCGCAGCAGCCAGGTGTGGGAAATCCGCATCGTCGACGAGGACGGCAAACTGTGCTGCATCTCGCGCATCACCATGGCCGTCATCGACGCTCCTTGACTTGCATCAAAGCATTAAAAGTGAGCGCGTGGAATCATCCATAACGCTGTTCGCTTATAATTCAGTGTGCTGTTGTACCTGCGCGGGAGTCTTTTCCGCGCGCGTTCACATTGCCCGAAATAGAAGCTGACTGCCCAAAAAACGCCAGTTAGAGACCCATCCTGCGCCATGCAGGAAAGGCAATACGACGGTGAGCAGATCGCCCGGTTCTAGCGGAACCGGCAAAAATCAACTTTATTACAGGGCAATAACAACAATGATGTCATTCAATCGTTTGACGATAGGCGCGCGCCTGAGCGCAGGCTTCGGGCTGCTGGTCTTGCTCATGCTGGTGCTGGCCGCCTTCGCGCTGCTGCGCATCGGCGCCATCTCCGGCGCCATGGACGCGCAGGACAAGGTACAGCAGGAAAAACTCGACCCGCTGTACGTGGCGCGCGAAGCGCTCGACCAGACGGGCCTGGCCGCCCGCAATGCGTATATCTTCCATGACCAGGCCGCCGCCGAAAAAGAGCTGGTCATCCTCGACAGCCAGAAGGCGCTGTACCTGGAAGCGCTGGCCCGACTGGCGCCAAAGTTTGCCGGCGATGCCCAGTTCGAGAAAGTCAGCACGGGCCTGAAAGCCATGGCGCAGGAACTGCAGCGTCCGCGCCAGTTCCGCGCCTCGGGGCAGATGGAGCAGTACGGCACTTTCCTCGTCGAGGAATGCAGCCCGTTGCGGCGCCAGATCGTCGCCGACATTGATGCGGTCCTGAAAAACGTGCAGCGCGAATCAGAGCAGGCCAGCGTGGCCGCGCGTGCCATCTACGGCCAGTCGCTGCGCTGGATCGGCGTGCTGGCCGCGCTGAGCGTGCTCATTTGCATTGCGGTGGCCACCGTCATCACGCGGGGATTGCTGCGCCAACTGGGCGGCGAACCCGCGTACGCGGCCTCGATCGCCGGGCGCATCGCGCTGGGCGAACTGGCCATCGACGTGCACACGCGCGATGGCGACGACAGCAGCTTGTTGTTCGCCATCAAAACCATGCGCGACAACCTGGCCGCCATCGTCGGCAAGGTGCGCCACGGTACGGAAAGCATCGCCACGGCCTCGACCGAGATCGCTTCGGGCAACCGCGACTTGTCGCAGCGCACGGAGCAGCAGGCCGGTTCGCTCGAAGAGGTCGCCTCGTCGATGGAAGAGCTGATTTCCACCGTGCGCCAGAATGCGGACAACGCCCAGCAGGCGAACCATTTGGCGCGCGAAGCGTCGAAGGTGTCGGAGCAGGGCGGCAAGGCGGTGGCCGAAGTGGTGCACACCATGGGCTTGATCAATGCCTCGTCGAACAAGATCGTCGACATCATCGGCGTGATCGACAGCATCGCCTTCCAGACCAACATCCTCGCCTTGAACGCGGCCGTGGAAGCGGCGCGCGCCGGTGAGCAGGGGCGCGGCTTTGCCGTGGTTGCCACCGAGGTGCGCAGCCTGGCACAGCGTTCCGCCGCCGCCGCGCGCGAAATCAAGACCCTGATCGACGATTCCGTCAGCAAGGTGGGCACGGGCACGGTGCTCGTCGAGCAGGCGGGCGCCACCATGCATGAGGTGGTGGCCGGCATCGGCAGGGTGACTGGCATCATGGCCGAGATCAGCCACGCCACGCAGGAGCAGGGCGCCGGTATCGAGCAAGTCAACCGCGCCATCGTCGACATGGACCGCGTCACCCAGCAAAACGCGGCCCTGGTGGAACAGGCGGCCGCCGCCGCGCACGAACTGCAGCAGCAGGCGGCGCAGCTGGAACAGGAAGTGGGGATTTTCAAACTGGCCCAGCCGGCCAACGCTCTCCTGCGCCTGGCGGCCTGAGGCCGATAGGGCAGCAGCGCGGCGCGCCATCAGGCATGCGCCAACAGCCCTATTACGCGCTACAATGAGAGCTGGATCACCGCCAGGACTTCTCATGCAAGTGCGCAGCAGCCACGATCTATCCAGCCCGGACGACGACCAAGCGGCGCCGCCCGTGCTGCAGCTGGCCCTTGCCGGCCTCGGTTGGGGCTTGCTCACCTGCATGCTGTGCTTCGCCATCCTGTTCCTCACCAAATGGCTGCTGCCGCCCGCATACTGGGGCGCACACACGGGCCTGGCCAAGTTCAAGCACGAAATGTCGCTGCCCCTGCTGGTGTTCTGGGTCGTCATCTATTCTCCCATACTGGAAACCTTCCTCGGCCAACTGCTGCCGCTGGAAATCCTCAAGCGCCTGGGCGCCAGCCGCCAGCTGAGCATTTTTATCGGCGCCATCCTGTGGGCCATCGTGCATTTCATCAGCGGCGGCTTGCTGCACGCCATCGTCGCGCTGGGCTCGGGCGCCATGTTCAGTTTTGTCTACTTGCACTACCGTGCTCCCGGCGTGGCTGTTGCCTATGCGACAACGACATTCTCGCGCGCCTGCAATAATATCGCCGTCCTTGTAGCCGTGTTCTACGGCCTCGATGCCTGAGCCCGATCCTTCCTGAGCAAATACGGCACCAGCGCGGCCAGTGCCACGGCCAGCCCCGCCAGGCCATTCAGTAGCAGGCGGAAGGCGGCGTCATAACTGGCGCGCAGCAGCGCTTCGTGGCCGCCCAGCAGCTGTGTTGCTTGCTGGATATCGCCGAGCGCGGCGCGGCTGGCAGCCGCCAGCACGGGCAGACCGGCGGGCAGCTGGCGCGCCAGGCCTGTACCGATCAGGCCGGCCAGCATGGCACCCGCCAGGGCCAGCGCCACCCCATCGGCGCTGATGCGTACGGTATTGAAGATGCCCGTCGCCATGCCGGCCCGCTCGGTTTCCACCACGTTCAGGGCCATGCCGTCCATCAAGCCCCACGGCAAGCCGATGCCCGCGCCGATCAGCAGCAGCGGTCCGGCCAGCGTTGCGGCGGTGCCATGGCCCAGCACCTGCGCCAGCCATGCCAGGCCCGCCGCTGCCAGCAGCAGACCCGCCGCGCACACGGTACCGGCCTTGACCCAGCGCAATAGCAGCGCCGCCAGCATGGGCACGAGCAGCAGCGGCGCGGCCAGGGCGGTCATCAAACGGCCCGCCGCCAGCGCGGACATATTGTCGATGCCGATGAAGCGCCCCGGCAGCATGACGATCAGCACGATGAACAGGAGGGCGGGCGAGGCGGCCAGCACTTGCACGGCGATAAAGCGGCGCTGGCGGAACAGCGATAAATCGAGCAGGGGCTGCGCCGTCCTGCGCTCGATCGCGCCAAAGACGAGGAACAGCAGCACGGACGCGGCGACGGGCAGCAGCACGGCCCCGCTGCGCCAGCCGTGTTCGGGCACCAGCAGCATGCCCAGGGTCAACAGGGCCAGCGCGGCGCTGAAGCTGAGGGCGCCGATCCAGTCCAGCCGGCCCTTGCCGCGCGGCGGATCGGCTGGCACGCTGCTCCAGACCAGCAGCATGCCGATGGCGCCCAGCGCGGCCGTGGCGTAAAAGATGGCGGGCCAGCGGGCCAGCGCCAGCATGGCGCCCGCCGCCAGCGGGCCGAAGGCCAGGCCCAGGCCAAAGGTGGTGCCCAGCACGCTCATCACGCGGTTGCGCGCCGCGCCGTGGAACAGGGGCGCCAGCGAAGACATGGCGGCGGCGAATGCGGCCGCGCCGCCGAGGCCCTGCACGAAGCGCAGCGCGGCGATCCACGCCACCGAGGGCGCGTGGGCGATGGCCAGGGTCGCCGCGCAAAACAGCGCCAGCCCCGTCAGCCAGACGCGGTGCCGTCCCAGCACGTCCGTCAGGCTGCCCGCCACCATCATGGCGCTGCCATAGCTGAGGATATACGCATTGATGACCCAGTTCAGGGCGGCGGCGCTGCCGTGCAATTCGGCGCCGAGGGCGGGCAGTGCCACGGCCGGGCCCGTGAAGCACAGGGGAATGAGCAGACCCGTCAGGCAGGCGGCCAGCACTTGCAGGGGGAGTGAAGGAGGTGAGAGTAAGGACATGGGATCGGTTCCGAAAGAAGGAGCGGCGAGTATGGCGCGCCCGTCATTGAAGAAAAATGGGCTAAACTGACGAACATATCGGACAAAAATGTCGTGAATGGAGCGCGGATGGATAGCTTGGGTGGCATCGCCATGTTCGTGCAGGTGGCGGACAGCGGCAGTTTCTCGGCCACGGGCCGGCTGCTGGGATTATCGTCGTCGGCTGTGGGCAAAAGCGTGGCGCGCATGGAGGCGCGGCTGGGCGCCCGCCTGTTCCAGCGCAGCACGCGGCATCTGGCGCTGACGGCGGAAGGGGAAAAATTCCTGCAGCGCTGCAAGCGCATCCTCGCGGAGGTGGCAGCGGCCGAGCGGGAATTGAGCGAGGCCAGCAGCGGGCCCAGCGGCCGCCTGCGCATCAGCCTGCCACGCTACAGCGGCCTGTTCGAGCCGGCCATCGGCGCCTTCATGCAAGCCTATCCCACCATCGAACTCGACCTCGATTTCTCCGACGCCATGGTCAATATCGTCAGCGACGGTTTTGACGCGGCCGTGCGCACGGGCGAATTGGCCGACTCAGGCTTGATGCGGCGCAAACTATGCACGTTTCGCCGCCTGCTGGTGGCGTCGCCCGCCTACCTGGAACGCCATGGTCGGCCCGCCGATGGCGCCGCGCTGCTGCGGCACCGGCGCCTGGACTACCGTTTTCCCGCCACGGGCCGCCTGGAAGCGTGGCCGTTGCTGGACGAGGCAGCCCAGCCGGCGCCCGGCATGGTCTGCAATAGTGTGGAAATGCGCGTCTTCCTGGCCGTGCAGGGGCAGGGCATCGCCTACCTGCCTGCTTTTGCCGTGCAGCGCGAGTTGGCGGCCGGGCAACTGGTCTCGCTGCTGGATGCGCATACGCAGGCGCGCACGGCCTTCTGGCTGCTGTGGCCGGCCAGCCGCCACCTGCCGCCGCGCCTGCGTGTGTTCATCGATTTCCTGGTGGAACAATTGCAGGATCAGAATTTTGGAGCGCAGCCCTGACGGCGGCCTCCTCCCTGGCGCCATCGCGCGCCATGGGCGTACAAAATTGACTATATTGGTGGCTGTCCTTCCCGCGCGGGAAGGCGTTCCTGTTTCGGACTAGGGAGACATCATGCATAGCGTACAAAAGATTACCCCATGTTTATGGTTCAACGGCAACGCCGAGGCGGCGGCCCGGTTTTATACGGAAATATTTCCCAATTCAAAGGTCGGCCAGATCCTGCGCTATGGCGAGGAAGGCAGGGAAATCCACGGCCAGGAGCCGGGCAGCGTACTGACGGTGGCCTTCGAACTCGATGGCCAGACGTTTACGGGCTTGAATGGCGGCCCCCTGTTCCAGTTCTCCGAGGCCATCTCGTTCCAGGTCAATTGCGAAACCCAGGACGAGGTCGACCACTACTGGAAGCAGCTGTCCCAAGGCGGTCCACCGGAAGCGCAGCAGTGCGGCTGGCTCAAGGACCAGTTCGGGGTGTCCTGGCAGATCGTGCCCACCATCATGGTCAAGCTGCTGACCGACCCCGATCCCGTCAAGGCCGGGCGCGTGATGAAAGCCATGATGGGTATGAAAAAGATCGACATCGACGAGATCAAGCGGGCGTACGCGGGCTAGCGTGGCCGCCGGGCAAGGGAGCGCGGCCGCACGCCAGCGGCGCGCCCTGTCCAAGATGGCCGGCATTTGTTATAGTCCCAGCCATCTTTCCATCCGCCTACAGATCCTGCCATGACCACTAGCACCATCACCAGCAGCACCATCGCGCCCCGCACCTTCGGCACACCGCTGTCTTCCACCGCCATCAAAGTCATGTTGCTGGGCTCGGGTGAACTGGGCAAGGAAGTGATCATTTCGCTGCAGCGCCTGGGCGTGGAAGTGATCGCCGTCGACCGCTATCCGAACGCACCGGGCCACCCCGTGGCGCACCGCTCGCATGTGATCGACATGAGCGACGGCGTGGCACTGGCCGCGCTGATCGACCTGGAAAAGCCGGATCTGATCGTGCCGGAAATCGAAGCCATCGCCACCGAGACGCTGGCGGCATTGGAAGCGGCCGGGCAAATCACCTGCATCCCGAACGCGCGCGCCGCCGTGCTGACGATGAACCGCGAAGGCATCCGCACCTTGGCCGCCGAAACGCTGGGCGTGGCGACCTCGCCATACCGCTTCGCCAGCAGCCTGCAAGAGTTGCAGCTGGCATGCCAGGAAATCGGCTTCCCGTGCGTGGTAAAACCCGTGATGTCGTCGTCGGGCAAGGGCCAGTCCAAGCTCGATGGCCCGCAAGACGTGGAAACGGCGTGGGCGTATGCGGCCAGCGGCGGCCGGGTCGATACGGGCCGCGTGATCGTCGAAGGCTTCATCGACTTCGATTATGAAATCACCCTGCTGACGGTGCGTGCTGTGGGCGCCTCGGGACAGATCGAGACGCAGTTTTGCGAACCGATCGGCCATTTGCAGGTGCAGGGCGATTACGTGGAATCGTGGCAGCCGGCCCGCATGGCGCCGCTGGCACTGGAGCGTTCGCGCGAGATCGCCCGCAAGGTGACGGATAACCTGGGCGGCCTGGGCCTGTTCGGCGTGGAGCTGTTCGTCAAGGGCGACATGGTGTGGTTCTCGGAAGTGAGCCCCCGTCCACACGACACGGGCATGGTCACCATGGCCAGCCAGGTGCAGAGCGAATTCGAGCTGCACGCGAAAGCCATCCTGTGCTTGCCCGTCAACGTGGCGCTGCGTTCGCCCGGCGCCTCGGCCGTCATCTACGGCCAGCTGGAAGCGAAGGGCATCGCCTTCGAAGGCGTGGCCGACGCCTTGAGCGTGCCGGGCGCGGACTTGCGCCTGTTCGGCAAGCCCGAATCGTTCGCCCGCCGCCGCATGGGCGTGGCGCTGGCCACGGCCGACGATATCGACACGGCCCGCGCGCGCGCCGTGCTGGCCGCCTCGAAAGTCAAGCCGGTGGCGAGATAATGGCTGGCCTGCCGCTGGCCGACGCCGGCGGCGACGACATCAAGCGCAAGCTGCGCGGCCACATCGCGCGGCGCAACCTGGCGGGAGCCGCCAACGACTGCAAGTGGAACGAGCTGCTGGCCTTCATGCGCGGGCGGACTGACTGGGTGCCGTCGTACCGCTACGGTTCCGTGTCCGGTTACGTCTCGCGCTGGGATACGGAATGGGATTACCACCCGCCGTTTCCGTTCATGGGCGTGGAATGGTTCGACATCGGCCTGACCTCGGAAGAACACGTGGCCATGCTGCTGCCAAAGAAAATCATCGACCATGGCGTGTGGATCGTGCCCGAACTGGAACGCATCGGCTTCGATTTCGAGGTGCGGGACCAGGTCGCGCGCATCTGGGGCTATTTGCCCCGTTCCTACGAAGATTTTCCTCTCTCCGACTAATTCAAAGACCAATCTCATGCCTGAAAACGAACACGATATCCCCCAGGTTCCGCAACCGGACGACGCCGTCGTCGGCAAGGAGGCGGGCGCGCAGATGCTGGCCACGGCCTGCGCCACGCGCGACGCTTTTTATGCCACCCTGGGCAGCATGGACGCCGACTTGCTGGCGCCGCTGGTCAATCCCGCCTTCATGGGAGGCCCGCGCTGGCCGTCACTGCGCCAGGCCTGGAGGGTGATTCGCCGTGCCGATTCGATCATCATCGCCAGCGACGGCTTGAGCGATCCTTTTGAAGATGACGACGACGTGTTCGTACCGCGCGGCCATTTGCTGGAAGTTTGCATCGAGGCGCCGCTGGCCGCCTTCGACGGCGATCCCGTGCAGGCATCGTGGCTGTTCGACGTGATTTATCAAGTCAGCCAGAACGTGGCCGACCATGGCTCCATCGACTTGCTGCTGCAGCGCCACGGCAGTGTGTCGATGGCGCTGGACTTGCAACATGCGCCAGCAGGCCTCGAAGACGAAAACGAACAGGTGGGCGTGCTGCTGGCCCAGAGCGCGGCCACGATTCCCCCGTCTTTCGACACGCCATATGGCGAGGTGATGTTGCTGACGGTTACCGTGCTGCAGCCGGCCGAACTGGCATACATCAGCGAGGCCGAAGACAAGGCGCGAGCGCGGCGCGACTTGGCCGCCGCGCTGGCTGCGTCGCCGACGGGGCATTGGAGCGTGGCCGCGCGGCCCGCCGTCATTGTCCGCTAGCTAGCATCATCCTTTGACGGCGGGTGGTGCCAACTTTCCGTCCCACGCTATATTGCCGCGCTTGCCATCTTTGAATAATCCACATCTCTAAATAGTATTCAAATATTCAAATTAACTTGTTTCTTATTTATAAAGACAAGGTATAATTTCCACACGGAAATTGTTTGAATATAATTAAAGGCGTTATTTATGAAGAGTTGGCTGTCGAAGAAAATCCAGGATGCTGGCATTTCTGAAAAAATGCAAAGCGCGGTTGCTGGCGGCAAGGGATGGATATCGGAGAAAGTGGATAATTCCGAAATGCTGGACAAGGTCCAGGGGAAAATTACGGAAGGCAAGGAATGGGCCGCTGATAAACTTGATTCTTCCGATGCCTACGCGGCGATGCAGCAAAAGCTGGCGGCGAGCATTGATGGCGCCTTTGAGTCGGTGATCGAATCGAAACGCAAATCCCTGCCATCGGCTGAGTCTGCCATGAGCACGGATGTTGATTACATTATCAAGAAGTGTGCAATGGAAAATGCCGCCATTGCTGGTGGTTCCAGTCTGATTCCCGGGCCGTGGGGCATGGTTGCCGTGGTGCCAGAAATTGCCTTGGTGATCAGGAATCAAATTTCCATGGTGTACGATATTGGCGCAGCCAATGGCAAGGCGGCCGAGATCAATAAGGAATTGCTCGCGGCAATAGTATTAAGTGCCATGAGTAATGGTGTCGCAGGCTTGATGGTAATGCATGGCGGGAAAGTACTGATACGGCGCTCGTCGTTGAGAGTATTCAAGAAGATCGTTACATTACTTTCAGGGAAAGTCACGCAGCAGGCTTTGAAATCCTCTATCAGCAAATGGTTGCCTGTGGTTGGCGCTGCTTTCATGGCCTGGATTACCAACCAGATGACCCAGAATATAGGCCGGCGTGCCAATGAGATTTTTCAGAAAGAAATAGAAATCTCGGACGTGGAAATCGCCGAGGCCGACGTGGTTGACGTCTGATGGGCATGGCGGCCCGATACCTGCCACCCGGGATTTTAAGCGGCCTCCAGGCCATCATTCTTCGCCAGCGGGCGTTTCGTCCGGTGGCACCTGTTCGGCGGCGGGCGTAACGGCCGCAGCCGGTACCGGCGCGGGCTCCGGCTCGCGCCACTTGCCCGCCGCCTTCAGCTTGTTCTTCAGCCCCGGCAGGGGAAAGCCCAGCGCATAGGCTTTTTGCGCGTGCGCGCTGGCCTTCTCGTATTCCTTCTTTTTCACATACATCAGGCCCAGGTTGTACTGGATGGTGGCTTGTTCGGGCGCCAGGCGGCTGGCAGAGTCCAGCTGTTCCAGCGCCATGGCGTCCTGGCCCGTGGCCAGCAGGTAGTTGCCGTACACCATGCGCGCCGTTACGTCGTGCGGCGCGAAGGCGATCGCCCGTTCGAAGTAGCAGCTGACCGTGTAGCGGGCGCCATGTGGCTGCGCGCTTTTCAGCCGCAAGCCCAGTTTCGCCATCGAGGCCAGCGCCCGGTGGTGGTTCGGGAAGTGCTCCAGGGTGTAGCTGATGTCGCCACCCAGGCTGCCCGTCATGCCTTGCGTGAGCGTTTCCACGGCGCGCGAAAAATGGAATTGTTCGACCACGGACAGGCCCTTGCGGTCGTCCGCGCTCGTGTAGTCGCCGCCCGTGCTGCCCTTGACGTAGGGCGGGCAGGCAGCGGCGCCGGCGCTGCCGCAGCAGGCGGCCAGGGCGCAGGCAAGTATCAGGTGTTTCATGCTGTTCTCCTGTGGCTGACCTGGTCCAGCAAGTCGGCCAGGGCGTTGCTGCGGGCTTGCCGCGATTGCAGGGCGATGGCGGTGGGACTGGCCAGCGGCGCGCGGCCCTGGCGCGCCAGTTCCAGGAAGCGCAGCAGCGCGCGCGCGCAGTCGGCGCTGGAAGCGAGCTGGCCGATGGTGTCGATGCCGCAGTGGCGCAGCTTGGCCGCGCTGTCGCCCGCCAGGTCGGTCAGCGCCAGGATGGGCCGGCGGCAGCGCAGGTATTCATACAGCTTGGCGGGAATCTGCGCATTGCAGTTGGCCGCCTGCAGCAGCAGCAAGCCGTCGGCCGCCAGCATTTCCTGCAGCGCCGCGCCGTGCGGCTGCAACGGTTCCAGGCGCACCAGGTCCAGGATGCCGTATTTCACCAGCAGGCTGGCCAGCCACGCATCGTGGCCCGTGGCGCGCAGCACCAGCTGGAAGTTGCGCGCATGCAGCAGGCCGTCGTGGCGCAGCCGTGCCAACGCCTCGAACAGCGCTTGCGGATCACGCTCGGACGGGTAGATCACGCCGCTGTGCAGCAGCAAAAAGCGGCTGCGGTGGCCCGTGTGCGCAGGGTTGCCGTCATGGCCGTCTTCGTCGTAGCCGTTTTCGATCAGGTGGAAGCGCTCGCGCCCCACCTGCGCCAGGCGCCGCCGGTGCGCGTCAATGGCGCCCGGCGTAGTGCAGACGATGGCCGCGCTGCGTGCCGCGATGCGCTGTTCTATCCACGCATGCATGCGGTGCAAACGCGCCTCGGACGGATACGGCGCCAGCGGGTCGCTGTCATCGAGCATGGGGTCGCGCTGGTCGGCGATCCACGGCAGGCCGCTGAGTTTTTGCAGGGTCAGCGCGATCAGGTGCGCCGTGGCTATCGGGTATGTCGACCAGATGGCGTCGGGACGGTATTCGCGGATCATGCGCAGGCCGGCCGGCACGGCGCTCAGCCACCAGGAACTCCAGCGGTCGGGCAGGGCCAGGCAGCGCGGATAGCGCCCGGCGATGGCCAGGTGGCGTGCCGCGTCCAGCGCCAGGGTGCGCCGCACGGTGGCTTGCGCGCCGATCTGTGCCAGTTGCGCATCGCCCCGCTGCGCATATGCGAGCGGCGCGGGACTGAGTACCAGCGGCTGCCAGCCGCAGTCGGGCAAATGGCGCGCAAATCCCAGGGTGCGCAGGATGCCGCTGCCGCCAGCGAGCGGCGGAAAATGGTAGGCGACCATCAGCACCCGTTTTGGTCGGGCCGCGTTCGGTCGGGCCGCGTTCGGCGAGGTTCTTACCATGACTGCAGCCACTGTATGCACAGTTGTTCGACTTCGCCGCGCCAGGCGGCGCTGGCGAAGGTGTGGTTGGCGCCATCGACCTGCGCCTGCGTCCATTGCGCGCGGGCGGCGACGGCGCGCCAGGCCCCGTCGCCACGGAGCAGGGTTTGCCACTCGCGCGCGCCCAGGTCGTCGCCGCTGAGGATCAGCAGCACCTTGCCCTGGAATTGCGTCAAGGCCCGCAGCAGGGCCGGCGCGGGCGCGTCGTTGTCTGGCGCTGCCACCTGCCGCGTGGCGGCCGCCACCTGACGCAGCGACGCCAGGCTGGCACCCGGCTGCAGTCCGCCGCTGGCCAGCTTGCGCCAGAACGCGCCTTGCAGCAGGCGTGGCAAATAGTAATGGCGCAAGGTGGCGCGCGCCAGGCCGGCGCTGCTGCGCACCCACGGATTGAGCAGGATCAGGGCATAGACGCGCGCATCGCGCGGCGCATGGCAGGCGGCGGCCGTGGCGCCGTCGCACAAACCCCACAGCACCACTTCGTGCAAGGTCGGCACGGCATCGAAGAATTGCGCCAGCGCGCCAGCGATGTCGGGTCCGGCGGCGCGGTAATCGCGCGCGCTACCCTCGCTGTCGCCCATGCCGCGCAGGTCGAAACGCAGCACGGGCCAGCCTTGCGCGGCCAGGGCGCGCGCCAGCAAGACGAACTGGCGATGGCTGCCGACCCGGCACTGCGGCCCGCCCGTGACGATCAATATGCCGCGCGGCCCTGGTGCGGCGGGCAGGCTGAGGATGCCGACCATGCGCGCCTGCGCTTCACCGTCTTCGGCCGCGCTGTGAAAGCGCAGGGGCAGCTCGCGCACGCTGTGCCCTGCGAGGTGCTGCTGACTGCTGTCGCGCTTCATGGCGGCGTCCTTTCCTCGTCGAGCCAGTCGCGGCACAGTGTTCGCGTGGCGGCAAGCAGTTGCGGACACGCCAGCAGCTCGCCGCTGTGCCAGAACGGGCCGTCGCCGAAGCTGGCCACGTGCACGGCGGCGCCCTGTTCGCTCCAGTGGCGCGCCAGCGGCGGCAACGGCGCGCAGGGCTGTTCCGGCGCCTGGTAATCGAGCCAATAGACAGGTATCGCGGGCACCGAAGGCAGCAGCGCCGCTGCGCTGACGCCATCGATGGCCAGCGCCAGCTCGGGCGCCAGCAGGTAGCCGGCCACTTCCACAGATTCACCCTGCGCCAGTGCGGCGCGCGCCTGGCCGGGCGCTTCCTGCGTGCCGCCGGCCAGCATGCTGGCCGCCAGGCGCAGGCGCAGGAAGCGGTCGATGCTGCGCCGTCCATCGGTTTCCGGCTGCCATAGCAGCAAACGCGCCAGCGGCAGCGGCGCGCGGCTGGCGAAATCGAGCGCCAGCAGGGCGCCCAGGCGCAAGCCCCACACGCTCAAGGGGCCGTCGACGCGCTGCGCCAGCCACGCGCAAGCCAGGTGCAGGTCGTTGTGCCAGATGTCCCAGCGCGCTTCGCTGAAGTCGCCGCTGCTGTCGCCGCAGCCAAACAGGTCGATCTGCAGCACGCTGTAACCCAAGGCGGCAAAGGCGCGCGCCTGCGCGGCGGCCACGTGGCGGCTTTTATTCAGTTCTTCCGCGAACGGATGCACGTAAATAATGCCGCCGCGCGCGTTGCGGCCTGGCGGCGGCAGGTGCAGCAGGCAGTAGCGCTGGCCGCCGCTGGCGGGCAGGAAGAAGGGCAGCAGCGGCAGCGCGTCGACGGCGGCGCGGTTCATGGCCGCAGCTGTGCAAACACGAAGTCGTGCAGGGTGCCCACGGTGGCGAAGTGGCGCGCGTGGATGTCGTCGTCGGCGACAGTGATGCCGAAATGGTCTTCCAGCGCGGCGATCACGCCGATCACGGCCATCGAGTCGAGCTCGGGCACGCTGCCCAAGAGCGGCGTGTGGGCTTCCAGTGCGCGCCCGTTCAATCCCAGCGTGCGGTCGAGGATGTGCTTTACTGCTTCAAGATGCGGCATGTCAGCTCCAGGGAAGGGTAGTGCGGCAGGATCGACGTATCGAAGGCCAGGCAGGGAACATCGTCCGGGCGGCGCGACAGGTGGACATACGGCGGCAGGCTGGCGGCCATCCATTGCCAGCGCCCGCAGCGGATAAAGGTGGCCGTGCCCAGCGCGTGCGTGCCCAGGCGCGCATGGGCACCCAGCGAGGCGCGGTTGAAGCGCGAAATGCGGCTGCACGACCAGCGCACGCCCTGCGCGTGCAGCACGGCGTTGGCTTCTTCCCACAGCCGTGCGAAGACCAGGCCGCCGCGCTGCGCGGGATGCACCCACACGTCCAGGTCCCAGGACGACTGCTGCGACGCCAGCGCATAGCGGGCGCGCACCTCGTCTTCCTGGTAGCCATCGCGCAGCAGCCAGATCCAGCCGGCCATGCCTGACTTGCCAGCGTCGTGCGAACTGCGCGCCAGCAGGCATTGCGCGCCTTGCCGGTAGCGTTCGCGCAGCGCGCCGGGGCGGCGCTCGGGACCGGGCGGCAAGTCCGCCTCCGCCAGGCAGGGCGTGACGGTGATGGCCTGGCCGCGCCCGCGGCACAGCGAACCGGGCGCCACGGCCTGCGCGACGAACTGGTAGCGGTATAGCGCGCAGCGCCCGCCCGGCACGCGTTCCAGCAAGCGCGCCACGGCCAGCCAGGCGCTGTCGCGCCAGCCCAGCTGATTGAGGCTGGCGCTCAGCCGTTGCAGCAGGGGAAATTGTGGAAACAGGGCCATGGCGGTAAGGGATGAGGCGGCTATGCAGCCAACGCTGTCCATTAGAGCGCAGCGGCCAACGGCGGTCTTGCGCCGGCTCAAGCTGTGCTGCTGAAACTGTTAATTGATCAAAATCAAGACCGCTGTGGCCGTTTTTCTGAATCATAGGGGAATGCATGGCAATCATGGCAACCTGAGGGCGACACGATGGCGACACTGATACACGATCTGATCTTCGAGACGGCGCAGCGCGCGCCCCACGCGCCGGCCCTGTCCTGGCAGGGCGAAGAAACAAGCTATGCCGCGCTGGCGCAATCCGTGCGCGAAGTGGCTGGCACCTTGCTGATCCTGGGCTTGCAGCGTGGCGCGCGCGTGGCCGTGTACCTGGAAAAACGCCCGGAAAACGTCAGCGCCATGTTTGGCACGGCGGCGGCAGGTGGCGTATTCGTGCCCGTCAATCCGCTGCTCAAACCGGACCAGGTGGCGTATATCCTGGCCGACTGCAACGTGGCCATCCTCGTCACCTCGCGCGAACGCCTGGCGCAGCTGGGCCCCGCGCTGGCCGCTTGCCCGGACTTGCAGACGGTGCTGCTGACGGGCGAAGGGGAGACAGCATCGCACCTGGGCAAGATACGGCTGCTGCCGTGGCGTGGCCTGTCCGCCGCGCCCACACTCCCACTCCTGTGGCATACGGTGATCGACACGGACATGGCCGCCATTTTATATACCTCGGGCAGCACGGGGCGGCCGAAAGGCGTGGTGCTGTCGCACCGCAACATGCTGGCCGGCGCGCTCAGCGTGTCCAGTTATCTACGCAACACGCCGCAGGACCGCATCCTGTGCGTCTTGCCGCTCAGTTTTGATTACGGCTTGAGCCAGCTGACGACGGCGTTTGCCAGCGGCGCCTGTGCCGTGCTGATGAATTATCTGCTGCTGCGCGATATCGTCGAAGCCGTGGAGCAGGAAGCCATCACGGGACTGGCCGCCGTGCCGCCCCTGTGGGTGCAGCTGTCGCAGCTGAGCTGGCCCTTGTCCACGCCTTTGCGCTACATCACCAATTCGGGCGGCGTGATGCAGCGCTCCACCCTGGACAAGCTGCGCCAGTCGCTGCCGCGCACGCAGGTCTACCTGATGTATGGCTTGACGGAAGCGTTCCGCTCCACCTACCTGGCGCCGGAACAGCTGGAGCGGCATCCCGATTCCATCGGGCAAGCGATCCCGAATGCGGAAGTGCTGGTGCTGCGCCCCGACGGCAGCGTGTGCGACGCCGATGAGCCGGGCGAACTCGTGCACCGTGGCGCGCTGGTGGCGCTTGGCTACTGGAACGATGCGGCGCGCACGGCCGAGCGCTTCAAGCCGCTGCCGCCGCAGGCGAGCGGCCTGGTGCTGCCGGAACTGGCCGTCTGGTCGGGTGACACCGTGCGCCGCGATGCGGATGGCTATCTGTACTTCGTGGGGCGCAGCGATGACATGATCAAGACGTCCGGCTACCGGGTCAGCCCGGCCGAGATCGAGGAAGTCGCGTATGCAAGCGGGTTGGTGGGCGAGGCGGTCGCGCTGGGCCTGCCCCATGCCGTGCTGGGCCAGGCCATCGCCTTGCTCGTCACACCCGCGCCGGGCATGCAATTGTTGCGCGACAGCGTGCTGGCCGCCTGCCGCGCGCGCCTGCCCAGTTATATGGTGCCGCTGTGGCTGGAAATTCGCGACGGCGTGCTGCCGCGCAATCCGAATGGCAAGATCGACCGTCCCTTGCTGGCCAGGGAACTGGCGCGTGCGTATGCGGTCCAATCAGGAGAGGTGGCATGAAGGATTTGATCCGCTCGAACAGCACCGAATTGCCGTTGCACTCGTCCCTGGGCCAGCAGTTCGCTGTGGAAAATGACATGCTGCAGGTCGGCGGCGTATCCTTGCAGCGGCTGGCCCAGAGGGTGGGCAGCACGCCGTTTTACGCGTATGAACGCGCGCACATCACGCGCCGCGTGGCCGAACTGCGCGCCGCCTTGCCCGCTGGCGTGCACGTGCATTACGCCATGAAGGCCAATCCCATGCCGGCCGTGGTGCAGTGGCTGGCGCGCCTGGTCGATGGCATCGACGTGGCTTCGGGCGGAGAACTGGCCACGGCACTCGATACGCCCATGCCGGCCGAACGCATCAGTTTTGCGGGGCCAGGCAAGCGTGATGGGGAACTGGCACGGGCCGTGGCGGCGGGCGTCTTGATCAACGTGGAATCGGGCGCCCAGCTGGAAAGGACGGCGCTGGCCAGTGAACGGCTGGGCGTGACGGCCCGGGTGGCCGTGCGCGTGAATCCCGATTTCGCCCTGCGCCGCACGGGCATGCGCATGGGCGGTGGGGCGCAGCCGTTTGGCGTCGATGCGGCCCTCGTGCCGGCACTGCTGGGCCGCATCGGCCAGCTGGGCCTGGATTTCCACGGCTTTCACCTGTATGCGGGTTCGCAAAGCCTGTCGGCGACGGCCCTGGTGGAAGCGCAAGCCCTGAGCGTGCAACTGGCACTGCAACTGGCCGACAGCGCGCCATCGCCCTTGCGCACCCTGAATATCGGCGGCGGCTTCGGCGTACCGTATTTTCCCGGCGACCAGGCCCTCGACCTGGCGCCCGTGGCGGACGGCTTGCAGCGGCAGCTCGATCTCCTGGCGCAGGCGGCGCCGGGCGCGCGCCTGAACCTGGAACTGGGCCGTTATCTGGTGGCCGAGGCCGGTATCTATGTGTGCAAGGTGATTGAGCGCAAGCTATCGCATGGGCAAGTGTTTCTCGTCACGGACGGCGGCTTGCACCATCATCTGGCCGCTTCCGGCAATTTTGGCCAGCTGATCCGCAAGAATTACCCGGTCGCCATCGGCAACCGGCTGCAGGGTGGGGGCCGCGAAGTGGCCTCCGTCGTGGGGCCGCTGTGCACGCCGCTGGACTTGCTGGCCGACCAGATGGAGCTGGCGCGCGCCGAGGAGGGCGACCTGGTGGTGGTGTTCCAGTCGGGTGCGTATGGCTTGACGGCCAGCCCGACGGCATTTCTCGGCCATCCTTTGCCGGCCGAGGTGCTCGTATGAGCGGCCTGTGCGGTTGGCTGGCGGCGGCGGAGAGTGTTGCGCCAGCCGATGGCGCGGCGCGGGTCGCCCTGGTCGGCATGGCCGCGCCCCTGTCGCGCTTCGATGGCGCGCCCCTGGCCGCCAGCCTGAGCGAAGTGGGCGGCGTGGCCGTGGCCGCCATCGACGGCAGTCGCCATGTGTATCAGCAAGATGGCTTGCAAGTGGCCATCTGGGGCCGGCCCGTGCTCGACGGCTCGGCCGACGATGTGGCGAGCCGCCTCGCGTCCCTGTGGCTGAGCCGGGGTGTGGCCGCTTGCGCCAGCCTGTCCGGACCTTTCTGTTTGGCCATCCTCGACGCTTTTTCCGGCTCGGCCCTGCTGGCCGTGGACCGTGCCGGCATCCACCCCCTCAGCTATGCGAGCAATGCGCAAGGCCTGTTTTTTGCCTCCTCGATGGATGCCTTGCTGGCGCATCCGTCCGTGCGGGGCGCGCTCGATCCGCAAGCGCTGTATCACTACCTGTATTTCCACATGGTGCCCGGCCCGGCCACGGCCTATTTGGGCCAGCAGCGCTTGCTGCCCGGTGAATACCTGCATGTGCGCGGCGGCAGGCAATGCAAGGGCAGCTACTGGCAGCTGGCCTTCCAGGAGCCAGGCGCGGCACGCCCGCGAGCCAGCTTTGCCGCCAACAAGCAGGAATTCCTGCGCCTGCTGCGCCTGGCCGTCGAAAGCAGCCTGGGCAACGATAGCGCCAGCACGGGCGCGTTTCTCAGCGGCGGCACCGACAGTTCCACCCTGGCCGCCATCATGGGGCAGGTGACGGGCCGGCCCGCACGCACGTATTCCATCGGCTTTGACGCGCCCGGCTATGACGAGATGGCGTATGCGCGCCTGGCCGCCAGCCACGCGGGCAGCATTCACCACGAGCGCTACGTGACACCAGACGACGTGCTGGCCGCAATCCCCGCCATGGCGGCCATCTTCGACCAGCCTTTCGGCAATGCCTCGGCCATTCCCGCCTATTATTGCGCGCAGATGGCGCGCGACGATGGCGTGACGCGGCTGCTGGGCGGCGACGGCGGCGATGAATTGTTTGGAGGCAATGAGCGCTATGCGCACCAGGCCTTGCTGTCGCAATATGAACGCTTGCCCGTGATGCTGCGCCAGGCCATCATCGAGCCGCTGCTGTTTCGCCAACAAAGGGGCAAGCCGTGGCGCTTGGGCGACAAGGCGCGCCGCTACATCGAGCAAGCGAGCCTACCGCTGCCGGCCCGCCTCGACGGCTACAACCTGCTGCTGCGCCATGGTCATCGCACGGTGCTGGAAGCGGGCTTTATCGATACCATCGACCCGGGCATGGCGCCCGGCTGCGTGAATGGCGCGTATTGGGAGCGCCAAGGCCAGGGCTTGAGCCAGATCAATGAGTTGCTGGCGCTGGACATGCGCTTTACCCTGGCCGACAACGACCTGTTCAAGGTGCGCAAGGCGTGCGAGCTGGCGGGCGTGGAGGCGGCCTTTCCCTTTCTGCACGATGCGATGGTGGCGTTCGCGTCGCGCCTGGCGCCGCGCGACAAGCTCGACGGCAGGCAGCTGCGGCCCTTCTTCAAGCGGGCGCTGGCGGAGATCTTGCCGCCGGCCATCGTGCGCAAGAAAAAGCACGGCTTCGGCTTGCCCTTCGGCCAGTGGTTGCACAGCCATGCGCCGCTGCGCGAGTTTGCGTTCGATAACCTGACGCAATTGCGCGGGCGTGGCATCGTGCGGCCCGCCTTCATCGACGATTTACAAGGGCGCTTGCTGGCGGAACACCCGGCCTATCACGGCACCATGGTGTGGTTGCTGCTGATGCTGGAACAGTGGCTCAGCCAGCATCCGGGCGCGCTGGGTGCGCTTGCCGACGGTTTTGCCGCAAGCGCCACAGAAACGCCAGCCGTCCTCGATCCCACGGCGTAAAGCGGGGCAGCTGCAGCAAGTCCAGCCCCGCGCCGGGGCGCGCCACGCCCCAGTCCGTCGCCACGGCTGCCTTGAAACCCAGGCTGTGGACCATCGCCACGTGGGATGCGCCGTAATCACGCCCGGCCTTGCCGTTCGGATACGCAAACATGGTGACGGGCGCCTGGATCAAACTTTCCAGCTGATGCTTGCCGTTGGCGATGTCCAGCCGCGCTTCGCGCTCCGGCAAGGTGGACAAAATCGGATGGCTCACCGTGTGTGCACCCAGCGCCATGCCTGCCGCATGTAATTGGCGCAGCTGCGCCGTGCTCAGCATGGCTGGCGGGCCCGCAACGACGCCGGCCTGGCGGCGGATCTGCATGGCCAGTTGCTGGCGCCGGGCGAATGGCAGGTACTTGAGCTGGCCCAGCAAGGTGGCGATGGCAGCTTGCCGCTGCGCCAGATTGGCGACGGGCAGGCAGTCCAGCCCGAGTTCGCGCAAGTCGAGTACGGGAGCTGGTGCCTGGCGCACGGCCTCGATCACCATGTCATTCCACATTTGTCCGCCGTCCAGGTAGCCCGTGGCGATAAAAAACGTGGCGTGCAAACCGTGGCGCTGCAGCAGCGGCAGGGCCACTTGCGCATTGTCCGCATAACCGTCGTCGAAGGTGATGCAGGCGGCGCGCGGGGGCAGGCTGCCATCTTGCAGCCGCTGTACGGCCTCGGCAAGGGGTAGCGGCGCATAAAAGCGTTGCAACAGGCGCAACTGGCGCTCGAACAGGGGCGCGTCGACTTCGCCGGGAAACAGCGGGTCGGGCTGCGCCAGCACGCGATGGTAGATCAGAATCGACAAGGTGGCCGTCATGGCTGCTCCGCGATGGCTGCCCGGGCCTCGGCCTTGGCCTGGCGCGATGTCGGGGCTGGTGCCTGCCGCTCGACGATGACGCGCGTGGCGATCAGGGCGGCCATCAGGTAATACGGCATGTCGAAATACAGCAGGCTGAGGAAGGCACCGCCCACGGCAAAGCCGATCAGGCTGGCCTGACTCATGGTGGCGAGGCCATGCGCCCAGCGCAGTTCCGGCTTGCCCCGCGTGCGGCGGATGATGACGGCCGCCGTGCGCCAGGTGGCGATACCCAGCGCCAGGTAAATCAACAAGCCGACAAAGCCGTGTTCACCCAGCGCCTGGAAGTAGATGCTGTGCGCCGCGTGCACATCCATGGGGTTGGGCGCGTAGCGGGCAAAGATGGCGGCATCGGACACGTCGAAGCCGCCGCCAAGAAAACGGTCGCGCGCCAGGTTCCAGGCCATGCGCCAGGCATTCAGGCGGCCCATGGCGGACACGTCATCCTGATAGGTGTTGATGGTGTCCATGCGTTCGGCCCAGCGCTCGGGCATGAAGGCCAGCAGCAGCGGCGCGACGGCACCGAGCAGCGCGCCCAGCACCAGCTTGCGGTCGCTTTTCAGCCACATGAACAGGCCCATGGCGGCGATGGCCAGCAGGCCGCCGCGCGAATACGAGCCCAGCGCGGCCAGCGCCGACAGCAGCATCGCCGCCGACAAGCCATGGCGCAGCCAGCGCTTGTCCGTGTTTTGCTGCAAATAGTACATGAGGGGGATGGTGATGATCAGGGCCAGGGCCAGCGCATTGTTATCACCAATGAACGTATCTTCCGGCCCCCAGACCCGTTCCGTGCCGCCGCTGCGGATGGTGAAGATGCCGCCTTTCACGCCGTAATAGCCGATCGAGCCCACCAGCACCCAGACGAGGCGCACGATGTCGCGTCGCGTACGTATCACCATCATGATCACAAAGCTCATCAGCATGATCTTCATGACCTTGTTCCACTGCACCCACGACGCTTCCGGCAGCAGGGCGAACGGCGCCGTGACATTCATCCACCCGACGAACAGCAGCAGCAGCACGCTGACGGGCGTCAGCGGCAGGCTTTTCGGCTCGCGCGTCATCGTCAGGCTGAGCATGGTGGCGATGGCGATGATGAAGGCGAACGGCAAGTGGGTGGCAAAGCCCCAGGCTTGCGTGTGCGGGTTCATCACGCTGACCCAGACCCACATCAGGCCGCCGATGGCCGGTGACTTCAGGATGAAGGGCAGCGAACCCAGGATGATGATGGTAATCAGTATGTCGCGCATGAAGGGGGACGCTCCTGGTTTTGCCCGGGTTGGCAAGGTCTTGATGCCTGTCAACGGGCTGGCGGGCAGGCTCAGTACACTGGATCAATACTGCTTGATGCATAGTTTTGTCATGGTAAGACCAAGGAGGCATGTCCTTGTTGACCGTTCTCATGGCGACCTACAATGGCGCCGGCACGTTGCCCCAGGTATTGCGCGCCTACATGGCGCTGCGTTCGCCCGTGGGCGGCTGGCGCCTGGTCATCGCCGACAATGGCAGCACGGACGCCACGGCCCAGGTGATCGCCGCCTTTCGCGGCCGCTTGCCCTTGAGCTATATCTACGTGGCGCGGCGCGGCCGCAGTCCCGCCCTGAACGGCGCCGTCGAACACGCCTTGCGCTCAAACGGCGATGGCAGCGAGCTGTTCGTGTTTGGCGACGACGACGCCATGCCCGCATCCGACTGGCTGTGCCGCTTGCAGGACAGTGCGCGCGCCCACCCCGGCTACGCCTTGTTCGGCGGCGCCATTGTGCCCGCCTGGCGGGAACAACCGGCCGACTGGCTGTTGCGCCTGACACCGGTCGGCTTGACGTGGGGCATTACCAGCCCCGACCTGCGCGACGCCCCGATCTATCCAGGCCTGGTGTGGGGCGCCAACATGGCGATACGCCGCCGCATCTTCGAGGCCGGCGCCCGCTATGACGAAAGCATCGGCCCGCAGGGAGCCAACTACGCCATGGGCAGCGAAACCCGCCTCAACCTGGAAATGCATGCGGCCGGTAATCCTTCCTGGTTCTGCCCGCAAGCCAGGGTGGCGCACATCATCCGCGTCCCGCAGGTGCAGCGCGCCTGGATACTGCGCCGCGCCATGCTGTTTGGCCGGGGCCAGTGCCGGCTGGCGACCCTGGCGCCCAGCGTGGAGTTTCTCGGCGTGCCCCGCTGGATGCTGGGCCGATACGTGCACGAGTCGCTCGGCGCCGTGCGGGCCTGGCTGCGGCGCGACCACGCCGAGCTGTTCCTGCGCCAGTGGGAACGCGCCTGGCTGCGCGGTTTCTTTCATGAAGCGTGGCGGGGACGGCGCAAACGCCTGCCGCGCATCGTCATCAGCAGTTATTCGGGCGAGCTGGGCGGCATGGAGCTGCGCATGGCGCAAGAGGCGAAGATGCTGGGCGCGAGCGGCTATGACAGCGTGCTGGCGCTGCGGCGCTTTCCCGGTTTTACAGCCTGGGCGCAAGACTTGCGCGCAAGGCAGATGCAAGTGCGCGTGTACGAGCCGCCCTTGTTTCTCGAACACTGGGCCTGGCGCCGCTGGAATTGGCTGCGCGCCAGGGTCACGGGCGCCTGGCGGCTGCGGCGGCTGCGGCCGGACCTGGTCCACGTGGCGTTTTGCTGGACGGCATATGGCGCTTCCATCCTGTGGCTGGCCCGGCAATGCCGCTTGCCGGCCGTGATCAGCGTGCACAACGCGTTTCCCCTGGAAAGCTTCAGCGACTGGCAGCGTCCCCGGCTGGAAGAGGCGTTTCGCAGCGTCAAAGGCGTGTATGCCGTGTCGGACTCGGCCATGCGGCATTTCCTCGACCTGTACCGCGACATGCTGGCGCCGCAGACGCGGCTGGCCGTGATTCCCAACGGCGTCGATACGGACACTTTTACTGTTTCGCCCGAACGAAAAATACAGGCGCGGCGGCAATTCGGCTTGCCGCCGGACGCGCTGGTGCTCGGCTGCGTGGCCAGACTCTCCGCGCAAAAACGTCCGCAAGCGCTGCTGGCCCTGTTCGCCAGGCTGGCGCCGCAGTTCCCCAACTTACATTTGGTGCTCGTGGGCACGGGACCGCTGGAAGCCATGCTGCGGCTGCAGGCGCAGCAATCGGGTTTGCAGGACAGAATCGTGTTTGCCGGTTTCCAGCAGCGCGTCGAGCTGCTGATGCCCGCCTTCGACCTGCACGTGCTGCTGAGTAAAAACGAGGGTTTCGGCATCGCCACCATCGAAGCCATGGCGTGCGGCGTGCCTGCCGTGGGGACGGATGTGCCGGGCACCCACGATATCCTGCACGATAGCGCAGGGGGAATGTTGCTGCCGCTCGATGACGAGCACGCCGCCTGCGCGGCCGTAGCCAGGTTGCTGGTCGATGCACCCCGGCGCGCCCGCATGGGACGGCTGGCGCGCGAGGAAACCGTGCAGCGCTATTCGATGCCGCGCCTGGAACGCCAGTTGCGGCAGTTCTATGCGGGCCTCGTGTAGGCGCGGGCGGCCCGCATGAGCGCCACGCGCCATTCGTTTCTGTTTTCGTTTGCCGAGAAATACACGGTGCTGCTGCTGGGCATCATCGCCACCATGGTGCTGTCGCGCCTGCTGACGCCGGCCGAGGTGGGCGTGTATTCGCTGGGCGCCGTGCTGGTGGCACTGGCGCAAGTGGTGCGCGATTTTGGCGTGGGGCAATACCTGATCCAGGAAAAGCAGCTCGATGCCGTGAAACTGCGTGCTGCACTGGCCACCAGCCTGCTTGTCGCCTGGCTGCTGGCGGGCCTGGTGCTGCTGGCCAGTGCGCCGCTCGCGCATTTCTATGGCGAACCGCGGCTGACCCTCGTGCTGCGTTTGCTGTCGATTAACTTCCTGCTGATCCCGTTCAGCGCCTTGACACTCCCCATGTTGCGCCGGCAACTGCGCTTTCGCGCCATTTACGCCATCAATGGGGCCAATAGCCTGGTCAACTTGCTGGTGGCCGTGCTGCTGGCGCTGCAGGGCTACAGTTACATGAGCATGGTGTGGGCGGCGCTGGCCGGTTCCTGCGCCTCGCTGCTGGTGAGCCTGCTGGTGCGGCCGCGCGAACTGCCGTGGCTGCCGGGACGGCGGGGCATGGGCGATATCGCCCGTTTTGGCGCGTATGCGACGGGTGGCAGCCTGGTTGATGAGGCGGGGGTGGCGGCGCCGGACCTGATCATCGGCAAGCTGATCGGCATTGAAAGCCTGGCCCTGTTCGGCAAGGCGCAAAGCGTACTCAATATCTTCAACCAGGCCATCACCAGCGCGATTTCTCCCGTGGTGTTTCCCCTGTTTGCGGCGCGCGCGCGCGAAGGTGGAGGACAAGGGGGAGAGGGCGGGGCGGAGCTCGTGTATCTGCGCACGATCAGCTACATGACGGCGCTGGCCTGGCCGTTTTTTCTCTTCCTCGCCTGCATGGCTTTGCCCCTGGTCAAGGTGTTATATGGCACGCAATGGCTAGGATGTGTGCCCTTGATCCGCATCATGTGCCTGTCCTCGGCCGTGTATAGCATGTTCAGCATGGCCCGCTACCTGTTCGTGGCGACGGGCCAGCTGCACGCGCAGGTGCGGCTCGATGCCTGCGCTGGCGCAATCAAAGTGGCGCTGCTGCTGGCCGCGGCGCCGTTCGGCCTGGTGGCCGTGGCCTGGGCCGTGGTGCTCAGCAGTGTTCTGCGCAGCTGGCTGGTGTATGGCTGCCTGCGGCGCTTGAGCGCACTCGACTGGCGCACCCTGGCGCGGGCCGTGCGCAAAAGCCTGCTGCTGTGCGGTCTCAGCGGCATGGCGCCCCTCGCTTCGCTGCTGTGGCTGCCTGTTGATACGCCGGCGCTGCTGGCACTGACGGGCACGGCGCTGGCTACCTTGCTGTGCTGGCTGGCCGGTCTGTTCCTGTTGAAACATGAACTCGCTGGCGAATTCTTGTTATTGCAACGCAAGCTGGCTGGCCGTTGGCTGGCAGTCAAATGCACGAAAGGATGACCATGCGTGTCGGTATCTTGTCCTACCCGATGCTGTTCCAGCGCGACGGCGGCTTGCAGATCCAGGTACGCGAAACCATTGCCGCCCTGAACCGGCTGCCCCAGCAAGCTGCGCGGCCCCTGGAAGTGCAACTGGTCGACGCCAACCACCAGCGGCTGGCCGATTTCGACGTGCTGCACGTGTTTTCGGCCAGCAATGGCACCTACCGCATCATGGAAATGGCCAGTGAGCAAGGCGTGCCCGTGGTGCTGTCGCCGCTGCTGTCGCCCGGCTGGGGCCGCGCCAGCGCCTGGCGCGCGCGGCTGGCCGACCGGCTGGCAGGGCGCCTGACGGAGTGGATGGTGCAAACGAGCTATGCGCAAACGCGGCGCGCCCTGCAGCTGGCCGACGTGGTGATCGCCTTGGGCGAGGCCGAGCGCGATGCCATCGTGCAAGGTTTCGGCATGGAGGCGGACGCCATCCGCGTCTTGCCGAACGGGATCAATCCGCATTTCTTCACGGCCAATGGCGATCTGTTCCTGCGCGAGACGGACATTGCCGGGCCGTTCGTGCTGATGGTGGGCAGCATTTCACCGTATAAAAACCAGCTGGGACTGGCGCAGGCGCTGGCAGGGGCCGGCGTGCCCCTGGTACTGATCGGCGCCGCGCCGCGCGGACAGCAGGCGTATCTGCAGCAGTTGCTGGAATTGCCGCACGTCAGCTGGCTCGGTGCGCTCGACCACGCCGACCCGCTGCTGGCCAGCGCCTACCATGCGGCGGCCGTGGCGGCCTTGCCCAGCCAGGGCGAAGTGTTTCCTTTGAGCGTGCTGGAAGCGCTGGCGGCCGGCACGCCCGTCGTCATGACGGCGCAAAGCGCGCTGGACTTGCCCGATTCCGCGTTCGCGCTGCGCAAGGTGGCCTGGGACGATGGCCCCGCGCAGCGCCAGGCCATCCTCGACTTGCTGGCGATGCCGCCCGAGCGTGCCCGCGTGCAAGCGCTGGTGGAACGTTTTACGTGGGAGCGGGTAGCGGCCCAGATTGCCGATTGTTACGACCAGCTGCAGTCCTTGCCTGCCAGGAGGCAGCATGCTGTTTAATTCCTTCGCCTTCCTGTTCGGCTATCTGCCCATCGTGCTGGCTGGCTATTTTCTGCTGGACCGATTGACGTCCTCCGCCAGCTGGCGCCTGGCGCCAGCCGTGTGGCTGGCGCTCGCCTCGCTGTTCTTCTATGCCTGGTGGGACGTGCGCTATTTGCCGCTGCTGCTGGCGTCGATCTGCGTCAATTACGGCGCCGGCCGCCTGATCGGTGCGCGCGCGGGCGCGGCCCGCAAGCGCGTGCTGGTGGCAGCCCTGGCCTTGAACCTGGGGCTGCTTGCGTACTATAAATATGCGAATTTCTTCATCGACAGCGTGAACGCCGTCGCCGTGGCCGCTGGAGCTGGCGCTGGCAGCCTGCCGTGGTCCGGCCTCGACATCATCCTGCCGATCGGCATTTCGTTTTTCACCTTCACGCAGATCGCCTTCCTCGTCGATTGCTACCGGGGCGAGGTGCGCGAATACCGTTTTATTCATTACGTGCTGTTCGTCAGCTATTTCCCCCATTTGATCGCCGGCCCTGTGCTGCATCACCGCGACATGATGCCGCAGTTCGCCGACCCGGCCAACGCGCATCCGCGCGCCGCCAATTTCGCCATCGGCCTGTCGATCTTTACCATCGGCCTGGCAAAGAAGGTGTTGATCGCCGACAACCTGTCGCCGCTGGCCATGCCCGTCTTCGCGGCCGGGGCTACACCCACCCTGATCGAGGCGTGGATCGGCGTGCTGGCCTACACCTTCCAGCTGTATTTCGACTTTTCCGGCTATTCGGACATGGCCATCGGCCTGTCGCGCCTGTTCGGCGTGAAATTGCCGCTGAACTTCAATTCGCCGTACAAGGCGGCCAATATCGCCGATTTCTGGCGCCGCTGGCACATGACCTTGTCGCGTTTCCTGCGCGATTACTTATATATTCCCCTGGGCGGCAGCCGCCATGGCGAAGCCATGCGTTACCGCAACCTGATGCTGACCATGCTGCTGGGCGGCCTGTGGCATGGCGCCGGCTGGACCTTTGTCATCTGGGGCGGCTTGCACGGCCTGTACCTGGTACTGCAGCAGGCGTGGCAGCGGGTGTTCGGCGCGGCGCCGGGGTACAGCTGGCTGCGCTGGTGGCCCACCTTGCTGACTTTTCTTGCTGTGGTGCTGGCCTGGATCTTCTTCCGCGCGCCCGACGTGGCCACGGCATGGGATATCACCGGCGCGCTGGTGGGGGCGAATGGCGTGAGCCTGCCGCGCGGCCTGGCCAGCCATGCGGCCGGTCTGGCGCAGTGGGGCTTGCATCCCGCCTTCGACGGCATCCGCTGGATCGAACTGGCTGGTCCCGGCTTGCCCGTGCTGCTGGGCGCCATGTTGCTGGCTTTCAAGGCGCCAAACACGCAAGAAATATTCTTTCTCTACGAGCCTGCCATTGAAAGAATATTTCAGCCCGCAGGGCGCTGGGCCTTCAGCTGGCGCCCCACGCGCCGCTGGAGCGTGGGGTTTGCCGCGCTGTTCGTCGCCTGCATCTTCGGCATGAACCGGGTCACCGAATTTCTCTACTTCCAGTTCTGAGCATGGACACTGCCGGCCGCCGCTATCTTGTTTGCTTCCTCGCCTGCGTCGGCCTGGTGCTCGGCGCCGTCTCGTTCATGAATTACCAGGTCGACCCCTACCTGCTGCACCAGTGGGACAGTCCATTGCTGCAGCGTCCGCGCCAACTGAACGAAAAGCTCGGCGCCTGGGCCAAGACCTATGCCGTGGCGCGCTACCGGCCGGCCATCATCTACATCGGCAATTCGCGCACGGAAATGGGTTTGCCGACGCGCGTGCGTGCCTTGTTCGACGGCAAGAGGATTTTCAACAGCGCCGTGTCCGGCGCCTCGATCGGCGACGCCATCCGCCTGGCCGAGCATGCGGCCAGGGTCAGCCGCGTCGAGACCATGGTCTGGGGCATCGACGCACCCACTTTTTCCCTGGACATGGGCGCGGCGCGCGTGGAGGACAGCCTGACGGGCGCCCGGCACGGCTTCTTCGTCCAGCGCGCCCTGGTCAACCTGAAGCGCGGCCTGACCTTGGACATGACGCAGGACAGCGTGCGCATCCTGACAGGCCATGCGGGCGATACCTGCCGCTCTAATCTGGCCGTGTACGGGCAGCGCGACGAGACTTGCACCCTCAAGGGTATCAAGCACTGGCTCGGTACGAAGGATGCCATTCCCGTGCGGCTGCAGGAATTCGGCGATGGCCTGGGGCCGACACCGCCCTCGACACCAGCGCTCGACGCCAGTGTCGGCAAGCTGTGCCGGAGCGGCACGCGCCTGCGCCTGTACATCAACCCCACGCACGCGCTGACCTTGTACGCGCTGCACTGGCGCGGCAAGTGGGATGCCATGCAGGCCTGGCAACGCGGCCTGGTGCAGCTCGTCGAGCGCCACCGGGGGCAGGGCTGCGACGTGCGCCTGGTTGATTTTTCCGGCTTTAACAGCATCACGACCGAAGCGACCCCGCTCGTCAGCGGCAAGCCCGACATGCATTATTACTGGGAAGTGTCGCACTACCGGGACAATGTGGGCCGCTTGATCCTGGCGCGTTTGTTTGGCGGCGACACGCCGGCGCCGGCCGATTTCGGCGTGGAACTGACGCAGGCCAACATCGACGCCCACCAGGCGGCCACGCGCGCCGCGCGCGAGCGCTATCGTGTGGAACATGCGCGCGAGGCGGCCTATGCGCAGCGGGTGCTGGACGGGCCGCTGATCCGGCGTTGATGCAAAGCCCCACAAATACGCCATTTTTCACCTTCCAATGCTGACCATGGATACCACTGCCCGCCGCTACCTCGCCATCTTCCTTGCCTGCGTGCTGGCCGCGCTGGCCCTCGTTTCGGCCGTGAATTACCACGTCGACCCGTACTTGTTGCACCAGTGGGACAGCCCGCTGCTGCAGCGATTGCGCCCGACGACCGAAAAACTCAGCGTGTGGGGCAAGACGTATGCCGTGGCGCGCTATCGGCCCGCCATCGTGTATATCGGCAACTCGCGCACGGAAATGGGCTTGCCGGCGAACAGTGCGCGCACTTTATTTGAAGGCAAGAGTGTCTTCAACAGCGCCGTCTCGGGTGCCTCCATCGGCGAGGCCATGCGCCTGGCCGAGCACGCGGCCAGGGTCAGCCATGTCGACACCATGGTGTGGGGCATCGACGCCCCCTCGTTCTCGCTGGAACTGGGCTCGGCCGGCGTGGAGCCGGGCTTGACGGCCGCCGGCCCCGCGTTCTTCGCGCGGCGCGCCTTGCTCAACATCAAGCGCGGCCTGACTGTCGACATGACGCGCGACACCTGGCGCATCCTCAGCGGCAACTATGACGGCGTCTGCCTGTCCAGCCTGGCGCTGCACGGCCAGCGCGACGAGTCCTGCCTCACCAGCCGCAACCGTACTTGGACCGGCACGGCGCGCGCCTTCACGCCGCGCCTGCAGGAATTCGGCGATGGCCTGGGGCCGACCGAACCTGCGCTGCGCGCCTTCGATGCCAGCGTCGGCAAACTGTGCCGGGGCGGCACGCGCTTGCGCCTGTACATCAATCCCACGCATGCGCTCACGCTCGACGCCCTGTACTGGCGCGGCAAGTGGGACGCCATGGAAACATGGCAGCGCGACCTGGCGCGGATGGCCGGGCGCTACCGGCGCCAGGGCTGTAACGTGCGCCTGTTTGATTTTTCCGGCTTCAACAGCATCACCAGCGAAGCTATCCCGCAGGTGACGGGCGCGCGCGACATGCGCTATTACTGGGAAGCATCGCACTACCGCGACAATGTGGGCCGCTTCATCCTGGCGCGCCTGTTCGGCGGCCCTGAGCCGGTGCCGGCGGACTTCGGCGTCGAGCTGACGGAAACGGGCATCGCGGCCCACCAGGCGGCCATGCGCGCCGCGCGCGAGCGCTACCACCTGCAGCACGCCGAAGAAACGGCGTATCTGCGCCACGTGCTGACCTTGCCCCGCGAAGCCAAATAGGCGATCAACGGTACCAGGCGTACGCCGTGGGGCAGGGCGCTTGCGCTATGATGCTGTTTTGCCATTCAGCAAGTTCCAGGACTCACCATGAAAATCGCCTTCTTTGCCAGCCAGCCCTACGACCGCCGTTTCTTCGATGAAGCCTTGCCCTCCCAACCCGAGCCGAATGGCATCGAACTGGTCTACCACAGCGCCTTGCTGAGCCAGGAAACCGCGATCCTGGCGCAAGGCGCCGAGGCCGTTTGCGTGTTCGTCAACGACGTGCTCGACGCGCCCGTGCTGGAAGCCCTGCACGGCTATGGCGTGCGCGCCATCCTGCTGCGCTGCGCCGGCTACAACAACCTCGACCTGGAAGCAGCGAAGCGCCTGGGCCTGTTTGTCGCCCGCGTGCCTGCCTATTCGCCGGAAGCCGTGGCCGAATACACGCTGGCCCTGGTGCAGACGCTGAACCGCCACACGCACCGCGCATATGCCCGCGTGCGCGAAGGCAATTTTTCGCTCGATGGCTTGCTGGGTTCCACCTTGCACGGCAAGACGGTGGGCATCGTCGGCACGGGCAAGATCGGCCTGGCCACGGCGCGCATCTTCAAGGGTTTTGGCTGCACGGTGCTGGGCCACGACCCGTATCCGGCGCCCGCGTTCGCGCAGCTGGGCACGATGGTGGAACTGCCGCAACTGCTGGCCGAGTCCGACATCGTCTCGCTGCATTGCCCCCTGATGGACAGCACGCGCCACATGATCAGTGAAGCCACCTTGCCGCTGATGAAGAAGGGCGCCATGCTGGTGAACACCTCGCGTGGCGGCCTGATCGACACCGGCGCCGTCATCGAAGCGCTCAAATCGCGCCAGCTGGGTTCCCTGGCCATCGACGTGTACGAACAGGAAAGCAATCTGTTCTTCCAGGACCGCTCGTCCGACATCATTGACGACGACATCTTCCAGCGCCTGATGACCTTCCCGAACGTGCTCGTGACGGGCCACCAGGGCTTCTTCACCATCGAAGCGCTGCGCGAGATCGCCGCCATCACCTATCACAACCTGCAATGCTTCCTGCAGGGCAAGGCGTGTGAAAACAGCGTCTTAGCTGCTTGAAGCCGGTTTGTTGGGCTTGGGCGGCGGCTTGGGTTTCGGCAGCGGCAAGGCGTCCGCCGTGCGCCGCGCCAGCTGGGACAACCAGTCGCGCTCGTCCCACAGGCCGCCATCGATGAGGAAATACGGCTTGGCTTGCGGGTAGGGCGGCGCCTCCTGCGGCGTGCTCATCGTACTGATCCAGGCGCGGCCCGCGTCCGTCGGCTTGATGAACAGCTGGTCGTCGGCGACGATGGCGAACATCTTGCCGTCGCAGTACAAGCCGTACTCGCCAAACATTTTTTTCGCGTTGATGCTGCCTGTGCCCGCCAGCTGGTCGAGCAAAAAATCCACCGTGCCTTGCTGTGATGCCATGTCGTCCTCCGAGTGAACGAACAGTGTAGCGCACTGGCCAGGATAGGCCGGCGGGGCTACACTATCGCCACTCTTTATTTTGCATTAGCTGCCATGACACCCCACCTGATTACTCACCGCGGCATCACCATCGCCACCCTGGCCGCCGACCAGCCGGTTGAAACCCACTGCGCGCCGGGCCAGACAGCCATCCGCGAGCAGGGCGACGGCTGGTGGCTGTATTTTATCGACGAAGACGGCCATGTTGACGGTTATGACAGCCCGTTTGCCAGCCACGCCGAGGCGCTGTGGGCGGCCAAGGCCGCAGCCGAGTTCAGCGCGCAATGAAGGCCAGTCCATGGGCCTTCCTGGGCTTGCCGCAAGCGCCCGTGCCGGAAGCGGAAAGCGCGGACTACGGCGCCTGCCGCACCGAACTGCACGGCAAGCGGCTGGTCTTGCGCGTGGCCAAAACCACGCCGACGAAAACCGGCCAGTTCGTCACCGTCTGGAAGCGCCCCCATCCCGATGCCGAGATCGCCCCGCTGGATGAAGCGGACCCCGTCGATATCGTCATCATCGCCGTGGACGACGGCGCGCAGCACGGCTTTTTCATTTTTCCGCGCAGCGTGCTGCTCGAACGGGGCGTGATGTCGCGCGCGGGCAGCGGCGGCAAGCGCGCGCTGCGCGTGTATCCGCCTTGGTGCGCGCCAGAATCTGCCCAGGCCCTGCGCACGCAGCGCTGGCAGGTAGGATGGTTTGTGGCGGCAGGCGATCAGCCGCGGCTGGCAAGGCTGCTGGACATCGCCTGACGTTGCTGGCCCAAGGGCAGGGTGCACATACTGAATAGCATGGGAAAGCGGGAATGAAATCTTTTTTTGATGGAAAAATGTATCAGGTACTATTTGCCGCCTTTGCGATCTTCGTTTTTTATCAGTTTGGCCGCAATGACACGCCCAAGCGTGGTGCGGACGTGATGCAGTTCATCGAGAGTGACTTGGCGGAAGTGCTGCAGAATGGCGGGAATGTGATTGACCGGACGAGCCGGGTGCAGCTGCATCATGCGGTCTACTCGGTGCGCTTCAAGGATGAGGGCTGGAGCGCGGCGCTGCGGGACAGGAATATCGCCACCTTGCGCAGGCTGGACTGGGTGCAGCGCGCACCGGCCGTGCTGTGCAAGATGGGCGCGCAGGTGACCATCAGGGAAGGCGAGAGCATGTACCGCGGCCAGGGAACGAATAGCGTATCGTTCGAATATGACGCGGGTACCGTAAAGAAGTGCGCGGCGCCAGCGGGATAGTCAGCTGGGTCGCCATGCCGGCCATAAACAGACACTTTTTTCGAGTCGGATTGTTTTATTCGGGAAGCAAATGAGTTGTATGAAAAATCGTATCGCTTTTGTAGGACTATTTTCTATATGAAAGGGGAAGACCTACACATTCGCCCGTTTGATTCGGCGCGATGAGTCGGACCCGCAGAACGTTTCTGCCGGTGTCCTGGCGCGTGACGGCTTCATGAGTGAACACGCACGACATTTTGTCTCGCCAAGCTCATACGGCGGCGCGATACGGCCAGGTGCAAGCCGTCGCATCCAGACTGCGCAAGGTCGGCATTGAATGCAGACTCAATGAGCCCTTTGCGCAGATAGGCACCCATCTTCGATTCATCTTCAACAATCAATATGGATATTGGCGCTCTCGGTCTATCAATGCCGCCATCCTGACCGCCCGAGCCAATATGGGATATCCGGACGGCAGCGTAGCAATACTTTACCAGGTTGCGTCACCCCGAATCACGACATCGGCACCGCCGTCGATGAAAATGCTTTGACCAGTGATGTGGCCATTTTCAGGACCCGCGAGAAATGCCAACAGCTCGGCAGCGGCGCTTGGCTCGAACGGTCCACCCAGCGGCATTGGCGTGCCGGCGATGATGCGCTTCCTTGTCTCTGGCTCATCAAACAGACGTTGCAACAGCTCCGTTTTCACCAGGCCTGGCGCGATGGCGTTCAGCGGAATATTCGCACCTGCCCACTCGGCCTTCAGTGCATTGCGTCGTATCCAGCGGGACAGTGCTCGCTTACTGGTGGCATACACGAATTTTTCTTCGGCGGCCTTCTCGAGCGCCAAGGTTTCAGTCCCTTCGAGCATTGCGTTCAACAGCTGCTCATTGAAAGGATGGACCGACGTTATCGAAGAGACCGCGACCGCGCGCGGCGAATCGGAGGTCAACATAAGTGGTCGCAACCCTTCTAAGGTGGCAATTGCGCCATAGTAGTTGACGGCGACGGTGAGTGGCCCGTTGATGTCCACGCCTGCGACGGCCAGCACTGCGTCGATGGCGCCGCCGCTGATGGAGGTGACCTGATTGACTAGCGCGGCTCTGCCAGGCGCCGTACTGAGGTCGGCAATGACCTCCGCGTTGTGCAGATCTGCGCCGATGACGCGGTGGCCACGCGATTCCAGTAATTGTTTGGTGACAAGGCCGATACCGGACGCTGCCCCCGTAATCACATAGACTCTTTGCTTGTTCGACATGCTGATACTCCTTTAAAGATAAAACGAAAAGACTAAACGCTTGCTTTCGGTATGGCTGTCGTCTGAAGGTTCAGGAGGCGCCAAAAACCCGATTCGCGGCGCCAGACCGCTGAGAACAGCGAATGCATACTCTTGTCAATGCCGCCGACGGTTGCTGTCATTCTCAGCGAGCCAGTAGCGACGAATGCATCGTCGCCGATGGCGCTGACGCATTCCAGCTCGAAGCTGGCACTGTGAAACACGAAAACACCTGCACGAAATTTTTTCAAAAACGCGGCTTTGTCATCGCGAATGCCGGTTGAATGGATGTATACCGCTTCGTCTGATAGCAGGGCGTCACAGGCCTCGAAATCCGGTTTCAGTAACGTTGCCCAGCGTTGTGTTTCCAGTTGCTGAGCAAGGTCTACCGCTTCATTGTTCAGATCGATCATGCTTTCTCCTTGGTGATTGAGGGAGAATTCACTCAGCGTCGTGAGACGGCAAGAACGACGATATCTTCGTTCCTTGCGCGGATAAAGGTGGGGTAAAGTCCAGACTCAGCGGACGATCTGTCCTTCACCCTGTTTAAGGAGTCTTGCTGTTCGCCAGGCGCGGTGCTCGGGCTTGGGGGTTTAGTCTGTTTCATCGGGAGCATCCGGTCTGGCTTTTTTGTCGACACCATAGGCCGGGTAGTCGATGTAGCCTGCTGCACCTCCACCATAAAAGGTTGCCCGGTCAGCCGGCGCTAGTGGCCAGCCGTTTTCAAAACGCGCCACGAGGTCTGGATTTGCGATGAACGGCTCACCGAACGCGGCCAGATCAATCGTACCGTCACTAATCAATTTGCTTGCGCGTTCTTGCGTGAGTCCGCCTGCAACAATAATGGCCCCTGTGTGGAAGGCGTTCCGCAGCTTCTCCAGAAGACGGGGGAAATGCGTATTGGCCGGAAGCACGGAGTCCCCCAATTTGAAACCTGATTGGTCCATCAAGTGGATATATGCGATTTTTCGCTCGGCCAGTTCGCGTCCCAGTTCCAGGTATGTTTGCTCTGCGTCGCTGTAGGCCGGCATGTCAAACAAATTGCCGAACGGTGAGAATCGGATGCCAACGCGGTGCGCGCCGATACGCGCAGCGACTGCGTCAACCGTCTCAAGCAGGAAGCGAAGCCTGTTCTCCATAGGCGCAGCGGAATATTTGTCGCTCCTGTCGTTTACTGCTGGATTCAAGAATTGTTCAAATATGTATCCGCCTGCACCGTGTAATTCAACGCCATCGAAGCCTGCCTCTATGGCGTTCGCGGCTGCGGCGACGAAGTCTCCAGTCAGCCCTGCAACTTCGGCGGTACTCAACTGGCGCGGGACCGAGGTTGGCACAAATGCCGGTGTACCCGTCTCGTCATACCCAAACGCCAGCGCGCCATTCGCCACTTTGCTGCTGGCACTGACCGGTGCCGCGCCATTGGGCTGAATCGATGTATGGGACACACGCCCGACGTGCCACAACTGCGCAAAAATCCAGCCTCCCGCCTGATGCACCGCGTCCGTGCTTTTGCGCCAGCCAGCGATTTGCGCGGGGGTATAGATGCCGGGGTTGAATAAATACCCTTGGCCTTCTCGCGAAATAGGAGTGCCTTCCGAAATGATCAGACCTGCGGTGGCACGTTGAGCGTAATAGATGGCGGTCATCTCGTCGGCAATGTCGTCAGGTGCGCGCGAACGAGTTAGAGGCGCCATCACGACACGGTTACGCAGGCGCAAGCCGCCAAAATTGTAAGATTGCAGCAGTTTCATGGTCTTTTCCTGGATGAGGAGACTGACGCGGCAATGAGATTCCGGGCCAGCCAATGGGTGATACGTTCCGGTAAACTACCGAATCAGGATGCGATCAAGGCGTCGGCCGCCTCGATGCCGGCGAGAGGCACCCAGTTTTGTAATGGTGTAAGGAAATGCATTTCGAATTCACGGACGGTGAAAGCCCAGCGACCTGCCCGACGCTCGAAATGGTCGTGATACAGGCCACTGATTTGAACCTGGCCCATGCTGACGTGGGTACAGAGGCAGTCAACCGCGACCTTCGCCGTCGCCCGCTCGCCGTCCAGGTCGATGATCGAGTTGGCCATCCAGTGATGCATGTTTGGCATAGCTGCCCAATTGGCGTGGGCCGACGCGATGATTGGGTCAATTCCGGCAAAATCGCCGAAGGCGGCGCCAAGCGAAAGACGAGCGTCGTCGTGCCAGATACTGCGCAACATTGCTTCATCGCGTCGGTCGAAGGCCTGTGCGTATGTGGCAATCAAGCGTTCAATGGCGATGTGACTTTCCACGGCGTCCAAACGCGCCAGGACGTCTTCTTGGGAAATTTCTTGCTGCTGAGGCGTAGGCTTAGTCATGGTGACTTTCTTAAAAATGAGGGAAATCAGTGGACAGCGAAAGGCTGCGCCACTTTGTTAATTCAGCCGCGACGGCGGCGAGCTTGTCATCGACGACCTTCAACGCATCTGCGCCGGCTACAAAGCGCAGCGGTGGCATGCGTTCGCCGGCGAGTAGTACCAGGGCTTGTCCCAGCTTGGCGGGATCCCCGACCTGCTGGTGGTTACGCGCTTCGAACACCGCTGCGGCCCGGCTCCGAAAATCGGTGTAGTCGTTCAGGCTGCGCGTGCCCAATTTCAGCATGCTGCTGTCGAGGAAATCGGTACGGAACGCTCCAGGCTCGACGATGGTCAGTTTGATTCCGAAACCCGCGATTTCTTGAGCGAGAGATTCGGAGAATCCCTCAATTGCGAACTTCGTGGACGAATACATCGACGCGCCGGCGACACCTTTGAAGCCACCATTCGAGGACATGTTGATCACATGGCCAGCGCGCCGGTGCCGCATGCTGGGAAGAACAGCGCGTGTCACATTAAAGGTACCAAAGACATTGGTGGCGAACTGACGTTCGATGGCGTTTGCGTCAATTTCTTCAAATGGACCAAACTGGCCATAACCGGCGTTATTCACCAGCACGTCAATGCGACCGAAGCGTGCTAATGCGGCCGCTACAGCCTCGGCAGCCTGCAGTGAATCCCGAATGTCCAAGGCCACGGGAAGCACGTGCCCGGCATTGTCTGCGTAGAGCGAAGTGAGCTTTTTGAAATCGAGGTCGGTAGCCACGACGGAATCCCCGGCAGCTAGGGCTGCGCGTGCAACTCCGGCACCGATGCCGCCAGCACTGCCGGTAATAAACCAGACTTTGTTCATACCGGCATCTCCTGTTCTATCCATGCCAGCGCGGAGGAGTGGCGCGGAGTCCAACCAAGTTCGCACCGCGCCCGTTTCGCGCGAACCCGGCTATTCGTACCAAAGGTGAAGAATGCGTGCATTTCCCCCCATTCTTTTGCCGCCTCCTCAGCCGAGACAAACTCGACTGGTCCGAGCTGCATACGACGGGCAATCGCCGCACCGATATCGGCGAACGAATCCTCACCGTTTTCAATGAAATAGAAGGCGCCTGCCGGAGCTTTTTCGACCGCCAGCAGGAACAACTCCGCCACATCGTCGATATGCACGTTAGACCAGCGATTGACGCCGGTCCCGACGATACGCACTACACCGTTCTCGCGGGCCCGATTGACCAAAAACGGAATCTGGAAACTGACCGGTGTCAGGCCGGTTCCGGTGCCGTATATATTGCTCGGGCAGATAACGACTCCGCGAACACCCTCGGTGCCCGCCCTCAGCACTCTCAGGTCAACGTCACGGCGAGGCTGCTTGGCCGGGTCAATGAGCAATGGCGTGTCCTCGTCAAAGATGGCTTCGTTGAGGCGTAGGCCACGCGCATCGTCGCCAATGACACTCGAGCCGCTGGTGTGCAGTAATGGCTTGTTCGAGCCCGTCAACCCCTCGATGAACGATTCGATAGCTGCCATGTGGTCGCTATCGGCCATGTTGATCACGCCATCGGCCAGCTTTGCCTCACTGACCAACAGCGCGTGGTCTTCGAGTGTGCCCAGCACGGGTGTGATGCCGATTGCTTTCAGTTGTTCTGCCTTGGCGCTGTCGCGCACCAGGCCACGTACGCTGTGGCCGGCTTCAATTAAACGACGGGCGACGCTACCGCCAACAAATCCTGTGGCGCCGGTGATAAAAAGTTTCATGGAATCTCCTGATTGAACTGCGCACCGTGCCGAGTTGGCGTGCGCATTGCGATGACGACCTGGACTGCCAAGCGATTTCCGCGTGGTGACATTGCATCCGGGGTTCTGCGTCGGAGATACTGGGTGGATATCTGGTGACAATGCGCCCAACTCTCCGACGCATTCAAGATAACTTGGATTGGGCTCAGCATTAAGTGGGTTAGACTTCCAGATGAACCGGACACTCTGTCCGCATGAGGAGAAATACGACATGGACAGTTTTGCCATCAAGGTCTTTGTGCACGTGGCCGATACGCGCAATTTTGTCTCTGCCGGACGAGTTGTCGGCGTGTCCGCATCCGGCATCGGCAAGAGCGTCACGCGGCTGGAGAAAAGCTTGGGGGTACGCCTGTTCCACCGCAGTACCCGCAGCGTGACGCTGACAGCCGAGGGTGAAATGTTCCTTGAACGCGCACGCCGCATCTTGGAGGAAGTCGACGCTGCGCGAGCCGAGCTTTCGCAGACGACCCGTATCCCAACCGGCCGGCTGCGCATTGGCCTGCCGATGATCAGTGAACCATTTGTGCTGACGTTGGCCGCATTCCAGAAACAATACCCGGAAGTGGAACTGGACTTGGATTTCGATAACCGCCATGTCGACGTGATCGATGAGGGGTATGATGCGGTGATCCGCAGCGGCAGCATTGACGATTCGCGCCTGACGTCGCGCATACTGGGCGCATTTCAGATGCTGCTGGTGGGGGCGCCTGAATATCTCGAACGACGTGGCACACCAAAACATCCTCGGGATCTGCTAGAGCATGACTGCATCCAATTCCGTATGCCCAATACCGGCCGGCTGCAGACCTGGCAACTACATCGCGAAGCAGGTGAAGCCGAGCTTCAATTGGGCCGTCGCATCACCTGCAATACCAACGAAGCTCGCCGCTGCTTTGCATTGGAGGGCGTTGGCATTGCTTATATGTCGGACTTCACAGTCACAGAGGCATTGCAAACAGGCGCACTGTTGCAAGTGCTGGGAGATTACACATTCGAAAAAAATACCTTCCGCTTACTTTGGCCGTCAGGAAAACATATGACCCCCAAGCTGCGCGCATTTATTGACTTCGTTAGCGAGCATGTTCCATTGGGAAAGCCGGACCGATATTTGGCTCGAAACGACGTGGCCTCGAATGTCGAGCCTGAATGACATAGCCGGTGAGGTACGGCTGCGGTGCATGTTTTTTCGGCACCGCAGCGAGGGATGTCACCTTGGTTAAAAACCGTAGGTCACGGCGAACACACTGCTGACATCGTGATTTTTTCGAACCACAGGACTGTCTTTTGCATCGTTTTCGAGCTCGCTGAAGGTAACGCCGGCGGTCAATGCAACGGCCTTCGAATAAGCGTAGCTGACTGACATTTTTGCCCTGACGTCCTTGATCTGTGCCAGTTTGGCGGTTTGATCCATATCCCTGTCGATATCGGCCGCCACTTTCTCGTTGATGCGGTTTTTTGCCATGCGAGATAACTGCTACCAGCGCGTACATCAAACCAGTGATAACTGAGAGCAAACCTGCGTACAGCCAGATCGACCAGTATTCCATGGGCATGAACCGGCAATAACCGCGACTGACCGGGTGGCCCTGGTTGGCCGTGACCCTGGCGCCAGATCAGCAAGTCAGCAGCTCAGCCCGGCGCGCCCTGCTGCAACGCCGGGCCGCACTTGTTCGCCTGGCTGGCCTTCGCGGAAATGCTTCAACCTTGTGGCGGGAAATGGCCAAGCTGCATGAACAACCCGAACCAGTCTTCCATGTGCCACGTGGTAGTGAGCAGGCCGTTGGCGACTGTGTGAAACTCGTGCAAGCGGAAGCTCACCTTTTTGCCGGTTGGCGCGATACCGAACAGATCGCCCAAATGTGTACCGCTGATCTCGGCGCGCACGCCAATCTTGCCTGGCTCCTGGAGCATGTCGTGGATGGTCAATTGCATGTCCGGAAATGCGGCGGTAACCATGCGAATGATGGGCTTGATGCCGGCCGGACCGGGTTCCTGCCCTGGGGCCAGCGGAATGTCTTCCCACGATGGCGCCAGTACGGTATCGACCAGATCGGGATTTTTTTCGCTGAATGCCCGATACAGTGTTTCGACTGCAATGCGTTCGGTGCGTAGCAGCTCGGACAAGTCTGTTTTTGACATATTCATAAGATTGATTCCTTGAGTTGATTGAAAAGGCATTAAGGCTTCGCAGCGGTCAAAAATAATCTGTCTGCAATCTCGGCAACGCGTGCGCCGTATTGACTGGCCGTCTCGAGATCGCCCGATGACATCTCTTCGGGCGAAGCGTCGGCAGGCGTCTGCGCCATCGCGCCGAGAAAGGAGCCCATGCGATTGATGTCGTCGCGCTGGGAGGCCTTCGTGTTGGAGGACTTCGGTCCCACTCCTACCCAGATGCCGCGGTGCTGCGCAGCGAGTAAAGTGAAGTACTGCAGCGTTGCCAGCTTGTCGCCGTTGACACTCGCACTATTCGTGAAGCCGCCAAACACCTTGTCCTTCCACAGGTCGCTGAACCATGGCTTGGATGACGCATCGGCGAATTTCTTGAATTGCCAGCTGGGCCCGCCCATGTACGTCGGCGACCCGAGAATGACATAGTGCGCTGCGTTGATCTGTGCCCATGCTTCGTCAGACAAATTTCCTTCGGCGTCGATCTGCAACAGCTCCGCTTGCGCGCCTCCGGCGACGGCTTCGGCCATCCGAGTCGTGTGACCATAGCCGGAATGGAAAATGACAACGCCTTTTAGTTCAGTGGAACGAATGCTCATGATCAAACCTTTAACGTGGGGTGGGGGGAAGTAGTAATGGGCATGACTTGTTTACCTGACGGCATGCGTGTCGGCGCCGTCCGTTCAATCATCCAACCAGGGTATTCGGGCATGAGCTGGCTGACATTGTCGAGCGTGGCGAGATCGCCGGCATCGAGTTCGAGGTCGGCGGCGGCCAGGTTCTGTGCGACCTGTTCGGGGCGTTTTGCGCCAATGATGACCGACGTCACGAAGGACTTTGTAAGGATGTAGGCCAATGCGATGCCAGCCACGCTGATGGCATGCTTCTCGGCGATGAGGCGCATGATCGCCACGCAATCCCAGGCTTTGTTCTTGTCGACGGGCGGAAAATCGAATGTCGCGCGCCGCCCTTCATGCATCGAATCAGGACCAAACTTGCCCGACAGCAGACCGCCTGCCAGTGGTGACCAGACGAGCAAGCCCATTTTTTCCTCGGTCAGCATAGGCGCGATTTCACGCTCGAGATCCCGGCCCGCAATGGAGTAATAGGCTTGTACTGTTTCGAAGCGCGCAAATCCATGGCGACTGGCCAAGCCGTTGGCTTTGGCGATCCGCCAAGCCGGCCAGTTCGAGACGCCGACGTAACGCACCAGTCCGCGCGAAATGAGGTCATCGAGTGTCCGTAGCGTTTCCTCGATCGGTGTGACGGGATCGTTGGCGTGCAACTGGTAGAGGTCGATGTAGTCAAGCTGCAAACGGTCCAGGCTCGCCTCGACCGAATCCATGATGTGTCCGCGCGAGGCGCCCCGGTCGTTCGGGCCAAGGCCGGATGGGTTGAATACCTTCGTGGCGATGACGACATCCTTGCGCGCCACACCGAGGTTCTTCAATGACTGGCCCAGCATGCGTTCGGAATGGCCATGCGTATAGACATCCGCCGTATCGAAGAAATTGACCCCTGCGGCGATGCATTGTTCAACGATGCCATCCGCCGTCGGCTGGTCCATCCCAGCGATATCGTGATACAGGCCTGCCTGTCCTGCGGGGCCAAAGGTCATCGTGCCGAGACATAACTCGGACACGAAGAGCCCGGTGTTACCCAATTGCTTGTAGCGCATCATCGTCTCCTTATTGCGGAGCAGCCTTGCTTGCTGCAGAAGAGTCCAGTATGCGCTGCGAGATTTATGTTATAAAGTACGCCAATAAAAACTCATTGTTACCAAAATAAATCACAATGCAAAATCTTGATTCACTGACGATCTTTGTTCGCATTGCAGAAATGGGCAGCTTCACGCGCGCGGCGGCGAGTCTCGGCATTCAGAAGGGACGGGCATCGAACGTCGTGCGCGAACTGGAGCAACAGGTCGGTGCACGCCTGCTGCACCGCTCAACCCGAACGGTGCAGTTAACGGAGGACGGGCGCAGCTTTTACCTGCGTGCGCGTGCTTTGCTTGCAGATGCCGAGGAGCTCAGTGCGATGTTTGTTGGAGGCGAGGCACCTCTCAGCGGCCGTCTGCGCATCGATTTGCCAACCGAATTCGCGCGCTCCACTGTCTTGCCTGCGCTGCCATCCTTCATGGATGCTTATCCGGACCTCGAGCTGGAAATATCCAGCACCGACCGGCGCGTCGATCTGATTTCCGAAGGCATGGATTGCGTATTGCGCGTTGGCGGAATCGTCGACGAGACGCTGGTTGCGCGCACACTTGGTGCGTTAAGGATGGTCAATGCGGCCAGTCCTGCCTACCTGAAGCGGTATGGTGTGCCCAGGACGCTGGAAGACCTGTCTACTCAGAAACACCGCATGGTTCACTATTGCCCGACATTGGGCAGCCGGCCGTTCGGCTGGGAGTATCCTACAGGTGAAACCTACGCGGTACTGGCACTTGCCGGATCTCTCAGCGTCAATAACGTGCAGACCTATCATGGCGCCGGGCTGGCTGGGCTCGGGCTCATCCAGGCAGGGCTGTTAAGCCTGAAGCCTTTCCTTCTCAGTGGTGAGCTAATCGAAGTTCTCCCGGACTTGCGCCCGAAATCCTTGCCCGTATCTATCGTGGTAGCACACCGACATAACCTGTCGCGCCGGGTCCGTATCTTCATCGAGTGGCTTGAAAACATCCTGTTGCCTTATCTGGACCGTTAGGTGTTGCGACGGCACTGTCAACTTGACGAATCCAAGAGACGAGTTCCGAGGATCCAAGCCCGACTGCCTGGGTTTGGTCAACGAAATTGATGCGATTACAGGATGTTGTCTACGCCGGTGACCTCATTCCACAGAGAAAATGCGTGAGCACGTACGTGCCGGTACCGCGGCGTAGCTCTTCAGCTTGTCGGTGACCAACACCCGTGGGGCGTATCGCAGGCCCTTGAGAAGCTTGCGGAAAAAGCGTTTCGCCGCCTGCTTGTTACGCCGGCTTTGCATGAGAATGTCGAGCACATGGCCATCCCGATCGATTGCGCGCCACAGGTAATGGTGCCTGCCCTTGATGGTTGGCACCACCTCGTCGAGATGCCATTTGTCCCCACGCTGCGGCTGACGCCGGTGCAGTTCGTTGGCATATCGCGGTCCGAACTTCAACGTCCATTGGCGGATCGTCTCGTAGGTAACAATGATGCCGCGACTGGCCACCAGTTCCTCGATGTCGCGAAAACTTAGCGAGAACCGGAAGTAGAGCCACACTACGTGAGTGATGATCTCGGGAGGGTAGCGAAAGCCACGGTAAATTTGAGAATTTTTTGTCCCGTTACTTTACAAAATTTTGCGGGCTGCCGTTAAGTTGACAGTACCGGCTTGCCAAAGCATGTTCGAAATTTCATCTGTAAAAGCCAGGGACTAGCAACGTCCTCCCATGCCGATCAAGTAGCCCACTGCTTTGACACTTGATCCTGCGCTGTGGAAAAAACATCCCAACTGCTGTTGGGCGGCGCTTGATCCGCCGCCTCCACAAGGGCTTCTGCGAGATTGCCACGCTTTATGGTGCTTCCCATGCTTAGGCGGTGCCGGGGTTGGGTCACCATGGTCGGACGTACATCCTCGCCGTCCAATAACCGGGCTGCCCGACAGATCACGAATTCAATCCCACTTATGGCTAAAGCCTGCTCACGTTCCAGGACGTTGGCGCGCATACCGGGCTTCATTGCGTTCAACAGCCACCACACCCATGATCCCTTGTCTGCACCAATTACCGACAAAAGAACGAAACGCTTCACGCCGTTGGCTTTGGCGGCAGCGACTGCATTCGATGCGCCTTCAACCATGACTTTCCGCACCTGATCTCGCTGCAAACCCTTGCCATGTATATCAACGGTGAAGAAAACCGCATCGAAGCCGCCTTCGAGCGCGCGATGCATCTCCGCAGCATCGGTCACGTCGGCAGCCCAAGGTTCAACCAGGTCTTGCGCAGCTTTTGGGGTCCTTGCGATAGCGCGGACGACATCGCCACGGAGAGCCAGGCGTTCGACGATCTCGCGTCCGACACCGCTACTGGCGCCAATCACTGCATAGCGTTTCATGGCGTCACCTTCGATGTCGATGCCAGAGATGCAACAGCAGCAGCGTGCACGCCCGGTGCCGCCAAGAGAATGTCCTCGCTCCCGAAGTGCCACGGCCTCCCTCGCGTATCGGTAACGACGCCGCCTGCCTCGGCAACAAGCAAAACGCCAGCGGCCAATCCGGACCGGACCTGGGTGTATTGCCAGAAGGCGTCCATGCGTCCGCTCGCCACCTCGGCGATCTCGAAGGTCGCAGGCACTGCCATCCGCACGAGTAATGCCGCATTCAGCATTGTTTGCACTGATGCCGATATGGCCTCATGGACTGCTGCCCCCTCACCGGGTCGAGCTTGCCCTGTACCGACCAACGCTGCGCGCAGGTCGCGCTTGTTGGAGACGAGCATTTTCTCCCCATTGCAGCATGCTCCGTCGCCCTGTATCGCTGTGTAAAGCCGATCCCGCAGTGGTTCATACACGACTGCAAGAACCGGCACGCCGTCGCGTACCAGCGCGGCAGTGACGCCCCATACGGCGCCGCCGTGCACATGGTTGACATTGCCTTCCACGGGGTCGGCTACCCACCACTCGCCTGGGGGTAACGCGCCGCCGGCTTCCTCATCGTCAATCCAGCCGCTATCCGGGCGAATGGCAAGAAGAGCGGCACGTAGAGCGTTTTCGACCGAAGCGTCGTTGGCGTCGATTGCTGAAATTAATGTCGGGAAGTCCTGGCGGGCGGCGCCGGCGCTTGAAAAACGCTTTACCAAGATGTGGCCGGCCGCTTTTACGGCGTTAATCACGCCGGGCAACAAGGACTGAAGTTCGTTCTGGTTCATGATGAAAAATCCTTTGCGTTTGGAGAGAAGATGCATCAATAATATGAGCATTCGCTCACTTTTAATACTCGCATTTTCCGTCATGCCGCCATTGCCCACTCCATCCCATCTCTTGCCTCGTAAAACGCCCCGCCAGCAACGTTCAGCCGCTACCGTCGCGGCCATCTTGGAAGCTGCTGCTCACATTCTTGAAGTGGGGGGCTTTGACGGTTACACGACAAATGCCGTCGCGGCGCGTGCTGGTGTCAGCATTGGATCGGTCTACCAGTATTTTCCCAATCGGGATTCGGTTACGCGCGCGCTCATTGAACGTCGCTCGGAAGCACTGCTGGGAGCCATCTTGCTAATCGACCCTGCAGCTAAAGGGCGGGATGGAATTAAGCACGTAGTTCGCATCGCGGTCGCGCAGCAACTGCGGCAAGCCGGCCTTGCGCGCCTGCTTGACCTCGAAGAAGCGCGCATGCCGCCAAGCGACCTAATGCGCAGCCAAGGCACGCGCGCGGCAGAAGTGATTCGTACCTACCTAATTCAGGCTGGTATCCCTGACTTGCAATTCAACACGGTGGTGGGCGACGTCATGGCAATAACGCTGGGTATGGTCGATGCGGCAGGTAGACGCGGCGAAACTGACGAAGATGTGCTGACCACCCGCGTCGTACGGGCTGTGACTGGTTATCTCGATGGAACATCGGACTGATTTTGTAAAGCTGGCGCCTATTTAATCACTTATAGCGGGAGACGTCAGGTGACCCAAATTGCCGCTGGAGCCCAAACACCTCACCGTGAAAAGTGAAATGAAGCAAACGTAATGCTCACGTGCCTGTTTGCGAGATCAATGGGTGCTTTGGGTCAAAAGCGGGTTCTGTCGCGTTGCTGATCAGGGGGCGAAATTTTTCCAGCATTGCACATTGCCCATCAAACTGGACGGACCATTCCTGCCAGCGCAGAAAATTGGCCGGCGAACGACATTGCATCGACGCCGTCGATTGCGAACTGGCCCTTGCGGATCATATGTATAAGTTCGATGCCGGCGAGCACCGAGCTGGCGGAGCGGAACGATTGATGGCGCGATGGTCCTGCTCGACGATGTTGTTGAGGTATTTAACCTGGCGCACCAAGATTGACACGTCGCGCCGGGCGTTGCTCGCATCGATCGCCGCCTTGTTGGCGCTACTCTTGTCCATCGCGACCTTGTCCGGATCGCCGTTCGCCGCCATGGCCTCATCGAAGAAGCGCTGCGCCGCGGCCATGTCGCGCTTCGCCGTCAGCAGGAAGTCGACGGTATTGCCCTGCTTGGCCAGCTGTCGCCGACGGGACGCTTGTGTTTGCGGGCCATCTTCTCGATGTGCGGCAGAAATCGGACCGACCATCGATTGATCGATGAATGGTCGACCAACACGCCGCGCTCCTGCATCATTTCTTCCAAGTGGCGGTAGCTCAGCGGGTATGCCACGTACCAGCGAATGCAGACCAGGATCACCTCGATCGGAAAGCGCACTCCTTTGAAGTTGAGCATATCGGTTCATCCAAGGTTCGGGCGCCGTAGTTTACTTGATCCGCCATCGACGGTTTGCTAATGCGACAGAACCTGCACCGGGGCAGGCTGACGCGGTGCGATCTCGTCCAGTGTGATCTCGCCAAAGCGTTTAACAAAGGCAGCTTCTGCATCAGCCATCGTAGCCACCATAACGGCATTGACGTTCTTCTCCACCAGACAGTCCGAATGGCGGCTGCGATTGCCTATGGCGAAAAGGTTGGGGCGGCCGAGGGCCTCATAGATAGCTAGCAGCGTGATCTGGTGTAACGGACGCGTCAGTTGCCACCCTCCGCCATGTCCCTTGCCGGAGCGAACCAAGTTCGCATTGCGCAGCCCTGCCATGGTGCGCCGAAACACGGCCGGATTGGTACCCATGCTCCGCGCCAGCACCTCGGAAGTGAGCGGCTCGTCGACTTGGCCCATGTGCAGGAGGACGTGCAGTACGTCAGAGAGTCGAGTGTCTCTGTTCATCGTGTGACCTTTAATTTGACTATGCTTGCTTTGCTACGGTGGACGTTGACATGAAATGCCTCGACACGTATCATTAAAAGATACATGACTTGCCACTCGTCATTTAGGTCTTGCTATTCAGCGCCGCAGAAACAAGAGATTATAAAATAGGAGATTATAGTGCGATACGACACGATCATCATCGGGGGCAGTTTCGCTGGGCTGTCGGCCGCCCTCTATCTTGGGCGCGCGAGTCGCTCAGTGTGCGTTCTTGACACGCGCGCGCCCCGCAACCGCTTCGCCAGCGCTTCACACGGTGTGTTTGCCCAGGATGGCAGCGATCCCATGACCATGCTCGCGACCATGCGCGCCCAGGTGGCAGCCTACCCGACAGTACGTTTCGTCGACGAGGCGGCCGTGGACGCGGTGCATGTAAACAACGCTTTCAGCGTCACGTTGACGAAAGGTGAGGTCGTGTCGGGCACCACGCTGCTACTTGCGTTCGGGATTACAGACATCCTGCCCGATCTTCCAGGAGTGGCCGAGCGCTGGGGTAAATCCGTGATTCACTGCCCCTATTGCCATGGCTATGAATTCAACGGGAAACGGCTTGGCGTGCTAAACCTATCGCCTATGTCGGTTCATCAGGCTTCTTTGATTCCTGAATGGGGGCCGACGACTTTCTTTCTCAATGGAGGCGCGATTGAGCAGGACGCGGCTGCGGATCTCGTGCGGCGGGGTGTCACGATCGAACCCGCGCCCATTGAATGTCTAGTGGGGGAGGGCGCGGCGCCGTTTGCAATCAGGCTCAGCAACGGCAATGAGCAACCGCTGGACGCGCTCTTCATCGGCCCACCTTATCGCTTTAGCAGCGACATCGCCGAACGGCTCGGCTGTGCAATCGAAGCTGGGCAGTTGGGATCCTCTGTCACCGTGGACGAGATGAAAGCAACAAATGTCGCCGGCGTCTTCGCCGCTGGCGACATCACACGCTCGGGCCACACTGTTACTTTTGCGTGTGCCGACGGGGTCATGGCCGCACTGGCCATCCATCGCTCGTTAATTTTATGAGGGAACATATAATGACCGGCAAACCTTCGCCCTATGCTAACTCGGGCGCTATCGCGTCCTATACGGATGATGCTCCTCGCAAAGTGCCAGGACTGGTAGATCTCCATCGCATGACGATGTTGCTGCTTGCCGAACAAGCTCCCAATGCAGCACATATTCTTGTCGTCGGCGCCGGAGGCGGAATGGAAACCAAAGCATTGGCCGAAGCGCAACCGGGTTGGCGCTTTACCGGTGTGGATCCTTCGCCGGCTATGCTGAACCTGGCGCGCCAGACGGTAATGCCATTCGCGGACCGGATCGATCTGTTGGACGGGACCGTTGATCAGGCGCCGGCCGGCCCCTTCGACGGCGCAGTATGCCTGCTCACACTCCACCACATCGATCGAAGCGAGCGGCTGAATACGTTGCGTGAAATCCGCCACCGTCTGAAACCTGGCGCTAGCATCGTGATTGCTGGTCACTCGGCACCCGGCCCTGATCCTAGCCGGTGGATGAAGCTCTCTGTTGCGTTCGGCCATCGAGCCGGCTTCGACTGGGCGAGGGCCACAGACACAGGCAGGATGATGACTGAAAGCCTGTCGCTACTCGCTCCCCCCGAGGAAGAAGAGCTGTTGCGTGAGGCCGGTTTTGTAGATGTCGCTTTGTTCTATGCCGCCTTTTCCTTTCGTGGCTGGGTGGGGATCGCCGGTCACCAGAAACCTGACTAAGGGCGTTCGGCACCGACCACGGACTGCGGTGGTCAAGTAATTCCGGACACAACGATAGGTTCACGTTCTGCCATTTTCTTTTCGTAGACAGAGGGCGGCAGATTGCCCAATGCTGAATTGATGCGCTTGCAGTTATAGAAGCCGACGATGTAGTCGGTGATGTCGGCTTTGGCCTCGGCGTGGTTAGCGTATTGACGCTGCCAGACCCGTTCCATCTTGAGGTTCAAGAAGAAGCGTTCAACGACGGCGTTGTCCCAGCAGTTACCTTTGCGGCTCATGCTGCAGACGAAGCCGTGGCTGGCCAGCAGGTCCTGGTAAAGCTCGCTGGCATATTGACTGCCCCGGTCGGAATGGATGATCAGTCCAGTTGCCGGCCGGCGCTGTTGGATGGCCATCGTCAACGCATCGCAGACCAGCTTGGCTGGCATGCTTGGCACCATAGACCAGCCCACCACTTTGCGCGCGTACAGGTCCAGCACGGTTGCCAGATACAGCCAACCGGCACCGGTACGGATGTACGTGACGTCGCTGACGTACGCCAGGTTCGGCGCGCTCGGATTGAACTGCCGGTTCAGCACGTTGACGGCCACTGGCAGGTCGTGCTTGCTGTCCGTTGTATGGACCAACTTGCGCTTCCAGACCGGCTTCAAAGCCTGCTGGCGCATCAAATTGCGCACCTTGTAGCGCGCCCAAGGGAGAACTGCGTCCGGATGGTGAGAAATTGATCAAACCATCCTCTTAAAACCGCTCATTCACGGACTCTTACATTGCCCATTTTATTTGCGCTTGCAGTAGAGTGTTAAGTTGCACTGAAAATTGACCCACTTTCCCCACGAATTTGCAACGGAATCTGACCCACGTTAGTAGCACAATTCCACCTGTCTTATCGGCAGGAGATCGGAGTGATCAACGTGGCTCTACTCGGTATCATTCGACGCTGGCACCTTCGTGACCAGATCCCAATACGAGAAATCGCCAGGCGACTGGATATCTCTCGCAATACCGTCCGACGCTATCTGCGATCGGAAACCACTGAGCCCTCCTATGCGGAGCGGCGATCAGTTAGCGGATTAGACAAATACTCGGTGCAGCTATCCGGGTGGCTCAAGGCCGAGACGACTAAGCCGCGTAAGCAGCGGCGCAATTTGAAGCAGATCCATGAGGACCTGAAAGAGCTGGGCTATGCAGGGTCATACGACCGCGTAGCAGCGTTTGCCAGGCAGTGGAAGGCGGGTCAAACAGAGTGGGTCAATTCTGCGAGCAAACGAACACATCACCACCACCTGCAGCGGCGTCTCATCCAAGAAGTGCAGTAACTGTGATATCCGGTCAGGTATCATCACCATGGGGGCACGTGCCACTATCTCCGGAGCATAAGAAATGAAGGTCTACCTCGATGACGAGCGGAACACACCTGAAGGATGGACTCGAGTGTACTGGCCTGATGAGGCGGTATCACTATTGACCTCCGGTGCGGTTGTCGAGATCAGCCTCGACCATGATCTTGGCGATGATGAACGAGGCACCGGGTATGACGTTATCTTGTGGATAGAGGAAGCGGTCGCGTTGCGCGGCTTTAATCCTCCAATTATCGTCGTTCATTCGGCCAACAGCTCAGCACGTCAAAAGATGGAGGCTGGAATCGCGGCGATCCGGCGGATGGTTATCGAGCGTAAAGTCAGTTGACGGCCAGAGAATGAATTTGGCACGGGAAATTCAGCTTCTATATCCGACAGAGCCGGATTGGTCCGAAGTTGATAACGAGACGCTCGCTACGCTTGTGGAGGACTTTGTGTCTGAGCCTTGCAGCGCAACAACGGCGCTCGGACTGTTGGCAACGCGGCAGGATGTACGTGCAAAGGAACTGGCTAAGTGGTTGCTTGTTCACGAGCAAGCCGACCAATTGCTTAAGGCGGCAGCGCACGATGTACTCGACGGCGAGTGAGGTGTTATTTTGTGTTCGAATCAATCACAAGGTCTGCTTAGGGGTGCGGATTAAAGCGGACATGGACGCTACGGGACTCTAGCTTTGGCTTAGGCTGAGATGTGGGTTTTGGTATTGGTAGTTTCGCAGTGGTGTACTGTGCAAGCTGTACTAGCCTAGCCACTCTCGTTCATCCCAAAGTTCACCGCTGATTAAAAAGTACGACTTGGCCTGCGGGTAGGGCGGCGCCTCCTGTGGCGCGCCGAGTTTACTGATCCAAGTTCGGCCAGTCTCCGTTGGCTTGATGAAAAACTCGTCGTCTGCGACGATGGCGAACATCTTGCTATCGCAATACACACCGTACTCGCCCAACATATTTTTCGCGCTGAGGCTGCCAGCGCCCGCCATCTAGTCGAGCAGAAAATCCACCGTGCCTTGCTGTGATGCCATCATCTTCCGCCGACTGAAAAAATAGTGTAGCGCAAGCCTGATGCCGTGGCACTCATTTTTCCTGCGGCACACCAGATAGCATACTGGCCAGGATGGGCACGGCACAGCTACACTACGTCCATTTATTATTTTGCACAGCATATTTAATCAGAGCGTTAGGGCGGCGCTCGAAATGAACATCCCTAACTTAGGTCGTGGTTTGACATAATATAAATTATGCGAAATTATGTCTATTATTGTGAAATCCTCATTTTTCCAGCTTCCCCAGTCGCATATGCGATTTTGCCACTTTTCACACCGCTTGTTCAGCCCAGCCCCACAGTGTGCGGACCACGCTGCGTTCTCGCTGCATACCGCTGCGTGCTTGTCCGCCAGCGAGTCTCGTGTACCATTGCCGCCCATGATCAACTCTTGCCCTGCTTGGCGCCATCATGACTTCTTCCACTTCCAGCAAACTCGCCCGTCTTGCGCAGGCGCCGGACTTTGAAACCTTGATCGAGGCTGCCGGCGATCTGATTTATACGCTCGATCTGGAAGGACGCTTTACTTTCTTCAACCAGGCCGTCGAGCGCGTTCTCGGCTATTCTGCGGCAGAGATGATGGGTCGGCCGTTCACGGAGCTGCTGACGCCAACCGGCGCGGCCGTGGCGTCGCGGCATTACCAACAAGGTTTGGCTGGCCAGGAACATACGCCGTTTTTCGAGGTCGAGGCGCGGCACCGCAATGGCGCCATCGTGCACCTGGAGATACGCGCCGGCATGCTGATGCGCGACGGCGTGCTGGTTGGACGGCAAGGTATTGCGCGCGATATCAATGAAATCAAGGCGTTGCAGACGATTGTGTATGAAAAGTCTCAACGCATGACCTTGCTGGAAGAACGCACGCGCATCGCCATGGGCATGTATGCCCGCATTGCCGAACTGGTCTATGACGATCTGGGTCCCGCCCATGGCGGCAAGCCGCCCGGCGCCAGCGACGCGGGTTTGCGCGAAATCCAGAGCACCCTGAACCGCGTGGCAGCCGAGAAACATGGTTTGAATGCGGCTGACCTGACCATCTTGCAGCTGCTGGCTGAAGGCCGCTCGAATGGGGAAATTGCGCAAGTCGTCTGTCGCAGCCCGCATACGGTCAAGGATAGCGTCAAGAAGATCATGCAGAAACTGGGCGCCAAGCGGCGCGCCGAGGCTGTGGCCTGCGCCTTGAAGCTGGGCCTGCTGACGGCCGACAGTTGATGTTCTCCGTACATCCACGATGAACTTTCCTCGATGAACCACCCGATTGGGGGTGCTTTCCCCCTGTCGGTGGTCTGGCCGGCAGACGCTGCCCGGCTGATAATCGTTCCCAGTGCCAAGCCCGGCACTCCAAAAACATCATAAAAACAGGAGACAAGCATGACCCAGGCGCATCCACGCACCGCTGTTTCACCGCCCTTTTTACGTCATCCACCGCGCTTGCTGCGACTTGCCGGCACGCTGGCCATCGCCGCGTCCTTGTCCGCTTGCGCCAGCAAGCCTGGTCCATGGCCGTCGCGCGCCCTGCCGCCAGAAGCCGCCGTGACGGTGGATGCCACGCAATTTTTGTCCAATAAGCAACTGGTCGACTGGCAACTGGACCTCGATGAGCGTCATCTGCGCGCAACCGGCTCGCCCCGGCATGAAGCGTACATCGACGCGCTGCATGAACGCCTGCTGCGCGCCGGTGTCAAACAGCTGCGTTTCGAACCCGTCAGCTTCCAGCAGTGGTCGGTGGAACCGGGCCGCTGGAATTTGGAAGTGGACGATGGTGAACGTACTGGCGTGCTCGCGTCGGCCGGCTACATTCCGTATTCGGGCGTGACGCCGCCTTCCGGCATTACGGGACGCATCGTCTACCTGGCCCCCGGCGCCATGCCCGATGCCAGTCTGGCGGGCAAGCTGGTCCTGGTTGACCTGCCGAAAGTGGCGTTGACGGGCAAGTTTTTCCACCAGTCGGCCGTGCATGTGCACGACCCGGAGAACGTCATGGGGCCGGATGCGCCGTATGCGCGTCCGTTTCAGATGCTGGGGCCATTCGTCACCCTGCTGGAACGCTTGCAGGCGGCGGGCGCGGCCGGCGTGATCGCCATCATCGATGCACCCGCCTCGGCGGCGCACGGCCTGTATGCACCCTATGACCGCGAAGTGCGCCAGCTGCCCGGCGTGTTTGTCGATCGCGACATGGGCAAGCGCCTGCGCGAGCGGGTCTTGGCGGGCACGGCGCCGGTGATCAAACTGACCATGGATGCCGAGGTGCGGCAGGTGCAGACGCGCAACCTGATTGGTATCATCCCCGGCAAGTCCGAGGAATTTACGGTGATCAACAGCCACACGGATGGCACGAATGGCCTCGAAGACAATGGCCCGAATGCCATCGTCGATATCGCCCAATACCTGACGCGCTTGCCGCAGGACAGCCTGCCGCGCAGCATCATGCTGATGCTGTCGAGCGGGCACTTCGCCGGTGGCGTAGGCATCGAGCATTTTCTTGACAGCCACAAGGATGATGGCTTGACCCGGCGCATCGCCTCGATTGTGACCATCGAGCACCTTGGCGCGCTGGAATGGCTACCTGACAGCAATGGTTTTGTGCGTCCCACGGGAAAGTTCGAGCCGGCCGGCATGTTTTCCCCGCGCACGCCCGCCTTGATGGATGCCGCGTATGCCATGTTGAAACACGCGAATGCGGCCCCTGCGTTCGTGATGCCGCCCACCAATCCCAAGGGTGACGGCAGTCCGAACGACGCTGTCTGGCCTGGCGAAGGCCAGTATTTCTGGGGCTTGCAGCGCATTCCAACAATCAACTACATCACCGGGCCGACCTATTTGTTGAACTATGGCATGCCGACGACGGACAAGGTCGATTTCCAGCGCCTGCACCGCGAAACCGTGGCATTTACCCAGCTGCTGCTGGATCTGTCGCGCGTGCCGTACGATGAACTGCGCAAGGAAACCACGGCCGCGCCGTGATGCATTGACCTGACTGGGCGCCGCCTGGCGTCCTCCTCCCTTCCCCGCCCTGCTCCCGGCGCCGGTTTTTCCTGCGCTGCGGACTCGTGCACCCGTTTTACGTGTTTTGGAGACGATATTGAGTCATTCCGCCGCCCTGATGGGCAACATGATGAGCCAGCCGCTGCTCATTTCCAGCATTCTGCAACATGCCGCACGCCATTACGGCGCCAATGAAATCGTTTCGCGCCGAGTCGAAGGCGATATGCACCGCTACACCTACCGCGATTGCCATGCGCGGGCGCAACAGCTGGCCAACGCCCTGCAAGCCCTGGGCGTGGACGCTGGCCAGCGCGTCGCCACCCTGGCCTGGAACGGCTATCGCCACCTGGAACTGTATTACGGCGTGTCCGGCAGCGGCAGGGTCATCCATACGCTGAATCCCCGCCTGCATGCCGACCAGATCGCCTATCTGCTGAACCATGCGGAAGACCAATATGTGTTCTTCGACATGACCTTCCTGCCGCTGGTGGAAGCGGTGGCGCCCCACTGCCCTGCCGTCAAGGGCTATGTGATGTTGTGCGGCAGCACCCACATGCCGCCGTCCAGCAGCCTAGACAATCTGCTGTGCTATGAGGAATTGCTTGATGCGCAAGCGGCGCAATATGACTGGCCCGCGCTCGACGAGCACGCGGCGTCCAGCCTGTGCTACACCTCGGGCACCACCGGCCATCCGAAAGGCGTGCTGTACACCCACCGTTCCACCGTGCTGCATGCGTACGCGGCCGCCCTGCCCGACGCCTTGAACATGTCGGCGCGCGAAGTGGCTTTGCCTGTCGTGCCCATGTTCCACGTAAATGCCTGGGGCATGCCGTATGCGGCGCCATTGACGGGCGCCAAGCTGGTGTTGCCGGGTGCGGCCATGGATGGCGCTTCGCTGTATGAACTGTTTGAGCAGGAAGGGGTGACGTTCGCCGCTGGCGTGCCCACCGTCTGGCTGGGCCTGATGAATTACGTCACGCAGCAGCAACTGCGCTTCTCCACCTTCCAGCGCACCATCATCGGTGGCGCCGCCTGTCCGCCCGCCTTGATGGGGCTGATGCGCAGCGCGCATGGCATCGACGTGGTGCATGGCTGGGGCATGACGGAACTGTCGCCGCTGGGCACCACCAGCACCCTGCAAGCCCGGCACCTGGCGCTGGCGCCAGAAGCACAGCAGAAAATCCTGGAAAAACAAGGGCATGCGGTGTTCGGCATCGACATGAAGATCGTCGATGCCGACGGTGGCGAGCTGCCGTGGGACGGCGTGGCGCGCGGCGACCTGCTGGTGCGCGGCCACTGGGTCATGCAGCACTATTACCGCCACGACAACGACGATGCGCTGCAGGATGGCTGGTTCGCCACGGGCGACGTGGCCTCCATCGACGCGGATGGCTATATGCAGATCACGGACCGCAGCAAGGATGTGATCAAGTCGGGCGGTGAATGGATCGGCTCGATCGACCTGGAAAACACCGCCATGGCGCACCCGGCCGTGGCCATGGCCGCCTGCATCGGCGTGCCTCACCCCAAATGGGATGAGCGGCCCTTGCTGCTGGTGGTGCTGAAACCCGGCGCCAGCCTGGAGCGTGCGCAAATGCTGGCTTTTTACGAAGGCAAGATCGCCAAATGGTGGACGCCGGACGATGTGCTGTTCATCGACAGCCTGCCCATCGGTGCCACCGGCAAGATTCTCAAGAACGCGCTGCGGGCCAGTTACCGCGGCTATCAACTGCCTGGCGTCGCCTGACCCCATGCAAGAATAATAATAGCAGGAGACAACAACATGAACAAAATTACCACTCCGGCCTTGCTGCTGGTCGCCTGCTCGCTGGCGGGCGCCGCCCATGGCCAGTCCGGCATCACTGTGTATGGCATCGTCGACGCGGCCGTCACGGCCACCGACCAGGGCGGTCCCGGGTCGGCCAAAGTCATGTCGCTCAGTTCAGGCATCATGAGCGGTTCCCTGTTCGGCTTGCAGGGCAAGGAAGAGCTTGGTGGCGGCATGCGCGCCATTTTCCAGCTGGAAGCGAGCTACGAATCGGACACGGGCGCCATGAAAACGTACTACGGCAATCCATCCACGGCCACGCCAGTCGCCACGGGTGGCGCGCCCGTCACTGGCCTGTTCAACCGGCGCGCCTTTGTGGGGCTGGAAGGCGGCTTCGGCAGTTTGACGCTGGGGCGCGACTACACACCCATCTATTTTACGGTGCTGGACGGCGACAGCCTGAAATTCGGTTCCTACGGCAACATGCAATCCGTGGTGTTGTTGTCTGGCACGGGTTCCGACCGCTTCGGCCGCGCCAGCAATGCCCTGTTCTATACGGCGCCCCGCATCGGCACACTGCAGGCGCGGCTTATGGCCAGCCTGGGCTCGGAAAGCGGCGGCGCGCCGGGCAGCCCACCCCGCGACGCCAACCGCATGTGGGGCGTGTCGCTGAGCCATGCTGCAGGGGGGCTGTTCGTCTCGGGCGCGTACCAGCGCATCGCCCTGCCGCTGGTGGCCGGCACACCGTTGACCTTTACGGGCCTGACGGGCATACGCAGCGATACGAGCGTGGCGGCCAAGTATGTGCTGGACGACTATACGCTGAGCGGCGGCTACTTCCGTACCCTGCTGCCCATGCCGCGCGGCGACGGCGACGCGCTGTGGCTGGGCGGCGCCGTGCGCATGGGCGTGGGAATGCTATCGCTGAACCTGCAGCGCCTGCGCCAGCAAGCCTTGCAGGGCGCTACGAAACAGGGTACGGGCCTGGGCGTCGCCTATATGTATACGCTGTCGAAGCGCACTACCCTGTATGCCTCGTATGGCCAGATGAACAATAACGGTGCGGCCGCGTTTTCCGTGCTTTCCGGCGATACGGCCGTGGCGCCGGCCGGCGCCGGCGCCCTGGTACGCGCCCTGGCGCTGGGGACGCGACACCTGTTCTGAAGCCGTTTCGGGTGACCATACCAGCGGCTTGCAAATACGTCACTGGTATGGTTCAACATGATTGTCCTTGGCTGTGATGGTGCAATTGGTATTGTGATCTTGCGCAAAGAATAAAACCAGTTGACTACCACCTGCAATGCTTGCACTCTGAAAAATCGGACGGTGTCCAGCCGCCCGCCATGAAAAATACACAAGGAGATGCGATGCACCGGACAGTCATGAATAGCCTCATCATTACCCTCTTCGGCGGGACCCTGGCCGCCTGCGGCGGCGGCGGCGGTGGCGACGGCGCCAGCGGGGGCGCGAGCCAGCTGTTGGCCGGCGCCGCCGAAGCGGTGGCCTGCTACACGCCGTGGAGCAGTGGCACCGCCTACAACGGCGGCGGCCAGGCCAGCTACAACAACATCAATTACACGGCCAACTGGTGGACACAAGGCAATAATCCAGCGACCAGCAGCGGCGGCGCCGGCAGCGGCCAGCCCTGGACGGTGGTGGGAGACTGCGGCACGCCGACTCCAACACCGACTCCGACACCCACGCCTACCCCAACTCCTACGCCGACTCCCACCCCGACGCCGACGCCCACTCCTACCCCGACTCCGACTCCGACTCCGACTCCGACGCCTACTCCGACACCGACACCGACACCCACCGGCCTGGCCAGGCACGCGCTGATCGGCTACTGGCACAACTTCACCAATCCCAGCGGCGCCACCTACCCGATCAGCCAGGTCAGCGATGACTGGGATGTGATCGTCGTCTCGTTCGGCGACAATGCGGGCGGCGGCAATGTCAGCCTGACCATCGACCCGGGTGCGGGCACGGAAGCGCAATTCATCGCCGACGTGGCCGCCAAACGGGCCAAGGGCAAGAAAGTCATCCTGTCGCTGGGCGGGCAAAACGGTTCCGTTTCCGTTGGGAACACGGCCGAAGCAACGAATTTCACGAACAGCCTGTACGCCATCATCACCAAATATGGCTTCGACGGCATCGACCTGGACCTGGAAAATGGCGTGGCGCAAGGCGCGGCCATCCAGACCTATCTGCCGATCGCCGTGAAAAACCTGAAAACCAAGGTCGGCAGCAGCTTTTATCTGTCGATGGCACCGGAATGGGTGTACGTGGAAGGGGGATACACGAGCTACGGCAGCATCTGGGGTGCTTACATTCCCATCATCAATGCCTTGCGCAGCGAGCTGACGGTGCTGCACCCGCAGTACTACAACAACGGCGACATCTACACGCCGTATGCCACGGGCGCCATCAAGGCGGGTTCGGCCGACCAGCTGGTGGCCACGGCGCGCATGCTGATCGAGGGATTCAATTATGGCGGCAATACCTTTGCTGGCCTGCGTCCGGACCAGGTGGGCTTCGGCGTGCCGTCGGGTCGCAGCTCGGCCGGCTCGGGTTTCACGACGAATGCCGACGTCAGCAATGCTCTGAATTGCCTGACGCGTCTGCTCAACTGCGGCACCATCAAGCCGTTGCAGGCGTATCCGGACTTCCGCGGCGTGATGACATGGTCGATCAACTGGGACCGCCACGACAACTATAATTTCTCCGTGCCGACCAAGAATGTGCTGAAGACCCTGCCGTAACCGCCTTGGCCCGACTGCGCATGCGAGCTTGGCCGCTCACATGCGCAGCAGCGCCGCGCCCAGCAAGCGTATCTGCAGCGCTATGCCCTGGCGCAACGTCTCCCCTCCCCCTTGCGTGTGCTTGATGCCATCCATGCTGGCCACCAGCAAGGCGGCCACTTGCGCGGCAGTCGCGTCCACCCGCCGCAGCGCGATATCGCCCGCCGCTTCGGCCTGTTCCAGCGCGCCAGCCAATGACGCCACCAGCGTCGCCCGCGCGCTCAAGGTGATGTCGGCGGCCAGGGTCATGTTGGCGTCGAACAACTCCTGCCCGTGGGCGCTGGCTGAAATTTCCGCCATCAAGCCTTGCTGGAATGCCAGCAGCGCCGTTTCGATGCGCGTGAACACGGGGCCGGGTTCGGCCAGCGCTGCTGCCACTTGCACCATGACGCTGGCATGCGCCCGTTCGGAGCCAGCGCGAAACACGTCTTCCTTGTTCTTGAAGTGTAAATACAGCGCGGCGCGCGACATATTGGCCGCCTGCGCGATGTCGAGCATGGAGGTCTTGCGGTAGCCGTAACGGCAAAACACGGCCAGCGCCGCATCGAGTATTCGCTGGGTTTTCAGGGTGTGGAGTGACATGCTTGTATGTTGACACTATGGATATATAGTGTCAATATGACTTTTGGACAAAAACCGTCAAAGTGTCAATCACCTACTCGAACAGGACTGCCATGAACGATTTTAATGCCGCACTGACCGAAGAACAGCAGATGGACCTGCTGCGCCACACTGAACGCAGCCGTCTGCACGCCCTCGTGGCCGCCGATACGCAGGCGGCGCGCGCCCTGCATGCCGATGACTTCCAGCTCATTACTCCCATCGGCAGCATGCTGTCGCGGGAAGAATACCTGGGTGCCATCGCCTCTGGTCACATGCGCTATGTAAGCTGGGAACCGGAAGCGATCAGCGTGCGCCTGTACGGCACGGCCGCCGTCCTGCGTTACTCGGCGCACCTGGAAATCGTCTTCGGTGGCCACGCCGTGCCGCGCGCCCGCTACTGGCATATGGATAGTTACGAATGGCGCGATGGGCGCTGGCAAGCCGTCTGGTCGCAGGCGACGGCAATACGCTGACCTGTGCAAATGCGGCAACATCCAGCCGCTGTGGGCCTGCCCGGACTTGCGCGGCGCTCGTGGCGCCATCGCGGCCCGGCCCCGCAGGGCGTCGCCGGTGCCCGGGAAAGCGTGCTTCATGCCTGCCGCTATTGCGGGCCGCGTGGCTTTGCCCTATTCTGCTGCTCTTATGGCAATTCCTTGGGGCGTCACATTCATGTTCACACTGCGCTCCGCTATCGATGGCCTGCGAACCTGCCTGTCCGCGCGACGCTTGTGCGTGGCCGGGCTGGCTGCGCTATTCGAATTCGCCCTGTTTACCCTGTCATGGGAAGACCCGCTAGGGTACCTGGCGATGGCGGTCTTCCTGCCGGCGCTGGCGGCGTTGCTGGCGTATGGCCTGTTCGAGCGCTGGCCGCGCCGCTTGCCCGGCTGGCTGCCCCACTGGGTGTTGCAGGTGGTGGGCGTGGCGCTGGCGATCGTGCTGACCCTGGCCAGCCTGTATCTGATCAATACCCAGGCCGGTGCGCCGCCGTTCTGGCAGGTGCCGGAGCGGTTGCAGAGCTATATCTCGCTCGCTTTCCTGGGACTGTTGCTCGGCCCATGGACGGCGATGGCCGCGCTGCTGCGCCAGCGCGACGCCCGCGTGCGCGAAGCCGAGCGCAGGCGCGGCGAGCTGGAACGCCAGGCCCGCGATGCGCGCGTGTGGCTGCTGCAGGCCCAGGTCCAGCCGCATTTCCTGTTCAATACGCTGGCCAGCCTGCAAGCCCTGCTCGATGCGGGGTCCAGCCATGCGGCGCCCGTGCTGGCGCATCTGGTCACGTATCTGCGGGCCGCCGTGCCGCGCCTGAGCGAAGCGGCCACCCGCCTGGAACAGGAACTGGAAATGGTGCGCGCCTATCTGGTGCTGATGCAGATGCGCATGCCTGACCGCTTGCAGTTCGGCATAAACGTCGCGCCCGGCTGCGAAAGACTGCAGTGCCCGCCCATGACCCTGATGACCCTGGTCGAGAACGCGGTGCGCCATGGCATCGATCCCTGCATGGATGGCGGGCGCATCGATGTGCTCATTACCGAGGCGCATGGCCGTTGCCATATCGAGGTCAGCGATACCGGAGCTGGCCTGCAAGCGGGCAGCCCCGGCCTGGGCACGGGACTTGGCAGCCTGCGCGAGCGCCTGGCGTTGATGTTTGGCGGCGAAGCGGCCTTGCGCATCAGCGAACTTGCCCCCCACGGTTTCCGTGTTTCCATAGAATGCCCCGCATGGCCATGACACTGACCGCCCTGATTGCCGACGATGAACCCTTGCTGCGCGCCAGCCTGCGGCGCCAGCTGGCCGAGTGCTGGCCGGAGCTGCTGGTCGTGGCCGAAGCGCGCAACGGACCTGAGGCGCTCGCGCTGTTCGAGCGGCACCAGCCGGCGGTCTGCTTCCTCGACGTGCACATGCCGGGCCTGTCCGGCGTGGACGTGGCCAGCCAGATCGGTCGCCGTGCCCACCTGGTCTTTGTCACCGCCTATGACCAGTACGCGGTGCAGGCCTTCGAACAGGGCGCGCTCGACTACCTGGTCAAGCCGGTGCAATTGGCCCGCCTGGCCGGCACCGTGACGCGCTTGCGCGAACGCCTGGCGGCGATCCAGCCCGGCGCGGCCAGCGAGACGCTGTTGCGGCAACTGGCGGCTTACCTGCAGGCCACGCCGGCACCTGCGCCGCAACCAGCGCCAGCTGCGCTGCGCTGGCTGCGCGCCAGCGTGGGCCCGGCCGTGCGGCTGATACCGGTCGATGATGTCGATTACCTGAAGTCCGACGACAAGTACACGCTGGTTGCCTGGCGCGACGGCGGCAAGCCCGCCGAAGCGCTGCTGCGCAATTCCCTCAAGGAATTGCTGGTGCAGCTCGATCCAGAGCAGTTCCAGCAAATCCACCGGGCCGTGGTGGTCAACCTGCATGCCGTGCGCCAGGTCGTGCGCGGCGCGCACGAGACGGCCGAAGTGACCTTGAAGCACCGGCCGGAAGTGCTGCCGGTCAGCCGCTCCTTCCTCCACCTGTTCAAGGCGGAATAGTCCCCGGGCGCGGCACGGCCGCGTCACTCATCGTGCATAGGCGCACTTCGGCCCCCTGGGCGCGTGAGGCGTCGGATCGGCCTTGCCGCGGCGCGCCCGTGTGCCGACACTGCGTTGGCTGGTCCTGCCTCGGCAGGCTGAATCCCACTCCGACAAAGGTGTATCGATGAACCAAACAATATCCGCCGTCACGCGGCAAGCCGCTCCCCTGTTTACCTCGCCGCTGCAGCATGGCGCCGCCGTCCCGCTGGGGCGGTGGCTGGGACTGGGCTTGCTGTTCATTTTCAGCCTGGGCATCTGGTCGAATTTCTGGCTGCAGGAGCAAGTATTTGCCGCGCCGGGCTTCCTCTTGCGGGCGGCAGGCATGCCGCTGCAGGTGGGACTGATCGTCATGCTCGGGCTGCTCATGGCCTTGCTCGGGCTGGCCATCGCGGCAGCCCTGCGCGGCCTGTATGGCGAGCAGCACCCCCTGCTGAGCCGTTGCTACGTGGCGCTGCTGGCGGCGGCGCTGGCAACGAGCCTGTTCGAAAGCACGCTGGTGCTGGCCATGCGCAGCCTGAGCGTCGCCTTCCTCGCCTCGGGCGCCGACGCCAATGCCTATGAGCCGGCGCGCGTCCTGCTGGCGGGACTGCGCAACGGCGTGCACTTTCCGGACAAACTGCTGGGCGGTCTCGGCGTGACCCTGATGTATCTGCTGCTGTACCGCGCCCGGGCGATCCCGCGCCTGCTGGCCCTGGCTGGCATGCTGGCCGGCGTGCTGCAGTGGATCGCCGTCGCGCGCGAACTGTTTGGTCTGGACGTGATGCACGCCTTGCTGATTCCGCTGGGCCTGGTGTACCCGCTGACCGGCCTTTGGCTCTTGCTGCGGGGCCTGCCGGCGGCGGATGAGTCGTTATCGCGGCAGCAGCAATGAGATACAGACTATTAATAGTCTGTATCTATTGATTCGGTTGAAATATTTTACTTCCTTTTGTAAATGAGAATCGTTACTATCTGAATCAAGGATAAGCGAATTCAACAGAAAGGAGCCTCCCTTGTTCACCGCCATCAAAACATTCAGCCAGGTCTGCACGCACATGTCGATCGCCTTCGGCCTCGCCTATTTACTGACGGGGTCGCTCGCGCTCGGTGGCTTGGCCGCCATCATCGAACCGATCATCAATGTGGGCTTGCTGCCATGGCATGAAAAAGCCTGGCACGCGATCCGCCGCCGCTACGCCGCCAGCCGCGTGGGCTTTGCCGCCCTGGCCGGCGAAAAGCTGAGCCAGACGGCCCTGCACATGGGCGTGGCGTTCGGCGTCATGTACTGGGCCACGGGTTCCATGGCCTTCGGCGGCTTGCTGGCCGTGGTGGAGCCGATCTGCAACGTGATCGTCCTGCCCTTCCACGACCGGCTGTGGGAAAAAGCCCGCTTGCGCCTGGAAAACCGGGGCGCGGCGCCGCTGGCTACGTTGCCTACCTGATATTTTTCACCCAAGAACAAGGACTGGGGTCGGACCCGGCGGGTCCGACCCCGGCTTTTTGCCGCTGGCCCAAGCCGGTATAGTGGCTGGTTTCAGCCACCTGCAAGGCATGTTTGTTCCTTGCCTGCCCACACGGGCGGCCGCCTTGGAAGCCACGGCGCCGCCCGCTCCAGCTGACCCGCCAGGCGCAGCAGCGTTCCATCCTGAGCATAGCCCGCCATGAATTGCATGCCGATCGGCAACCCTGCATTCGACATGGCCAGCGGCACGGACATGGCCGGCAAGCCCGCCACGTTGGCCAGCGGCGTGTACGGCGAGTGCTCGAACAGGCGCGCCGTCCAGCCCAGCCCATCAAGCTGTGCCTCGTCTTTGCCATAACGGCCCAGTTGCCATGGCACATCCGGCATGGTGGGTGTCAGCAAGACGTCGTACTGCTCAAACAGGGCGCCGGCGTGGCGCGTGACAGTGTTGCGCACGTCGAGCGCGGCGACGAAATCGACGGCCGACACCGTCTGCCCGTACCGGTAGCAGGCCAAAGTGGCCGGCTCCAGCGTATCGAGCGACACGCCGCGCCCGCTTTCCTGCGCCAGGGCAGCTATCCACGGCACCAGGTTGGCGCACCAGATGCCGGCATTCGCGTGCACGAAGGCTGGCCACGACACGCCCAGCGCGGGTGCTACTTCTTCCACGTGGTGGCCCAGGCTTTCCAGCAGGCGCACGGTGTCTTGCAGGGCGATATCGACAGCAGCCACGGGATGGGCGCCATTGCTGGCGGCGCGCTGTACGCCGATGCGCAGCTTGCCCGGCGCCACGTCCACCTGCGACAGCCAGGTGAAATTGGGCGCATGCGTCACATACGGTTCACCTGCCATCACGCCCTGCACGCAGTCGAGCAAGGCGGCGCTGTCGCGCACCGTGCGGCTCACGCCCAGTTGCACGCCCAGGCCGCTGAAGATCTCATCCATGGCGGGGCCATTCGAGACGCGGCCCCGGCTCGGTTTCAGGCCGAACAGGCCCGTCGAGGCGGCCGGCACGCGGATGGAACCGGCCGCGTCCGTCGCATGCGCCAGGGGTACGATGCCGGCGGCCACGGCCGCCGCCGCGCCGCCGCTGGAGCCGCCCGCGCTCAAGCTGACGTTCCACGGGTTGCGCGTGGCGCCATATAAAACGGGTTCCGTGGTGGTGGCAAAGGCCATTTCCGGCGTGCTGGTGCGGCCAAAGGTTGTCAGCCCGGCGGCGCGGAACTGCGTCATCAGGTGGGAATCGAGCGTAGCGACATGGCCGGCGCCCAGGCGGCTGCCCGCTTCGCTGCGCTGGCCCGCTATGGTGACGGCCACGTCCTTGATCAAAAACGGTACGCCGGCAAACGGCGCCGTATGGTCCAGGGTGGAAAAATCGGCCGGCCACAGCTCGACCACGGCATTGATCTGCGGGTTGACGGCGGCGCAGGCGCGTTGGGCGGCGTCGTGCAGCTCGGCCGCCGAGACGGCGCCAGTGCGCAGCAGCTGGGCCAGTCCCAAGCCATCAAAGCTTGTATATTCATGGAGTTGCATCAGTTAGCTCCTGTAAAAGATGAAGAGTGGGGATCACAGGAACAACTGTAGGGCTTGCGCTATCATAGTGGAAATGAATAGTTGATATACAAGGTATAGCCATGAACAATTTGCACAAGCTGGACTTGAACCTGCTGCTGACCCTGAACGCGCTGTTGATTGAACGCAACGTCACGCGGGCGGCGGCGCGGCTGCACCTGAGCCAGCCTTCCGTCAGCGTGCAATTGGGCAAGCTGCGCACGGCCTTCGACGATCCGCTGCTCTTGCCCGGTCCGCGCGGCATGCTGCCCACGGCGCGCGCGCTGGCGCTGTTTGCACCCTTGCAAGCCGTGCTGGCCCAGCTGGAGCAAGTCTTGCAGCCGGAATCGGCCTTCGATCCGGCCACGGCCGAAGTGCGCTGGAACCTGGCAGCGGCCGACGCCGCCGAATATGCGATCTTGCTGCCCATGCTGACCGCCCTGCGCGCGCAGGCGCCCCTGTCGCGCATGGCGGTGTTCGAAGCCGTGCCGGCGCGCATGGCGCACGACCTGGAAAGCGGCCAGGTTGACCTGGGCTTTTTGGCGCAGGAAGAAGCGCCGCCTGGTTTGCGCCACCGCACCCTGTTTACCGAGCACTACGTGCTGGCGGGCCGGCGCGACCACCCGCTGCTGCAGGCACCGCCCGACCTCGACCAGTTTTGCGCGCTGGAATTCATCGTCGTCTCGCCGAACGGCGGCGGTTTCCGCAGCAATGTCGACACGGCCCTGGAACAGCTGGGGCGCACGCGCAAGGTGGTGCTGTCCGTGCCGCATTTCCTGATCGTGCCGTCGTTGCTGGCCGCATCCGACATGGTGGCCCTGCTGCCGTCGCGCCTGCTGAAGAATGCGCTGGGCGCGCTGCGCACGTGGGAGCCGCCCGTCACCTTGCCCGATTACGAGATGGCCATGGTCTGGCACGAACGCATGCACCTGGACGCGGCGCACCGCTGGCTGCGCGAGCGCATCATGGCCAGCTTGCAGGCTGCCGTACACGATTTTCCAGTGTAAAACACTAGGGAAGATTACCTAGTCGATCGAAAGAAGCTCCCAATTTTCGCCGTGGTGACGAATGCGTAAGCTGACGCGTAATAATTAAGGGTCACCATGAACGCCATTTCTAGCCTGCATCGCGGTTCGCGCCGCCCTCCCGCCTTCTTCTTTTCCAGATGGCTACTGCTTCTGGGCATGCTGGCTTGCTGCGCCAGCGCCTGGGCCGCGCCCAGCAACATGCCCACGGCGTCGGCCGAACTGATCAAGCGCGGCGAATATGTCGCCCGCCTGGGCGACTGCGTGGCCTGCCACACCAGCCCGAACGGCGCCGCCATGGCCGGCGGCCTGGAACTGAAAACGCCGTTCGGCACCATTTACAGCACGAATATCACGCCCGATACGAAGACCGGCTTGGGCAGTTACTCGTTCGCGCAATTCGACCGCGCCATGCGCAAGGGCGTGGCGGCCGATGGCCACAATCTGTATCCGGCCATGCCCTACCCTTCCTACGCCAAGATCACGCCCGACGACATGCAGGCGCTGTACGCCTATTTGCAGCGCGGCGTGGCGCCCGTGGCGCAGCAAAACCGCGAAACGGACATGAAATGGCCGTTCAGCATGCGCTGGGGCTTGTCGCTGTGGAACGCCGTCTTCCTCGACGATGCGCCGTTCAAGCCCGACAGCGCCAAGTCTGCCATGTGGAACCGGGGCAGCTACATCGCCCAGGGTCTCGGTCATTGCGGCTCCTGCCACACGCCGCGCGGCGTGGCCTTCCAGGAAAAAACCATGGGCCAGGATGGCGGCAGCGGCAAGCTCTACCTGTCCGGTTTTACTTTTGACGGCTGGCATGCGGTGAACTTGCGCAATCTGTGGACGCCGGGCGACATCGTGCAATTGCTCAAGACAGGCCGCAACAGCTTCGGCACGGCGGCCGGCAGCATGACGGAAGTCATCACGCACAGCACGCAATACTTCACGGATGGCGACCTCGATGCGCTGGCCCATTACCTGCATGGCTTGCCGGCCAAGGACGGGGCAGCAGCGCCAGCAAGGAAAACGGCGCCCGTCGTGGCCGCCAGCAACGACGCCTTGTACAACACGCGCGGCGGCCTTGGCTACCTGCAGTTTTGCGCCACCTGCCACCGCCGCGACGGCCGTGGCGTGGAAAACATCTTCCCGCCGCTGGCGCAAAACGACTCGGTACAATCGAAAGATGCCACTTCCGTCATTCATATTGCGCTGACGGGCTGGCAGTCGGCCGTCACGCAGCACTCGCCCCGTTCCTTCGGCATGCCGTCGTATGACCGCCTGTCGGACACGGAACTGGCGGAAATCCTCACCTTTGTGCGCGGCAAGTGGGGTAATCAGGGTGCGCCCGTGACCACGGCGCAAATCGCCAAAGTGCGCAAGGAGCTCAAGCTCAAGGCGCCGGATGCGGGCGGCTTCGTCACGCCCCGCTTCGCCGCCCTGACGGCCGATCCGAATGCCAATCAATTGATTCACGGCATGCAGTTGATGACGGAAACGCGTGCCCGCCTGCCGCACAACGTGGGCAACGACCTCAATTGCAGCAGCTGCCACCTGAATGGCGGCACCGTGGCCAACGGTTCGCCCTTCCTCGGCATCTCCGCATTCTTTCCGGCGGAAGCGCCGCGCGCCGGCAAGGTGATTAACTTGGGCGAGCGTATCAACGGCTGCTTCCGCCGCTCCATGCACGGCAAGCCGCTGCCCGTGGACGGTCCCGACCTGCAGGCGATGGTCGCCTACATCGACTGGATGAAGGGCGCCACGCAAGCGAACGACAAGGTGGCGGGACGCGGCGTGGCGAAGATAGCCCGCAACCTGCTGCCCGATCCCGTGCATGGCAAAAAAGTGTATGCGGAGCAATGCGCCGTCTGCCATGGCGCGAATGGCGAGGGCATCAAGGGCGCCAACGGCGTGGTGGCTTTCCCGCCGCTGTGGGGCGAGCGTTCCTTCAATATCGGCGCCGGCATGGCCCGCACTTATACGGCGGCGGGCTTCGTCAAGGCCAACATGGTGATGGGCCATGGCCAGAAATTCCCGCTGGGACAAGGCAACCTGTCCGACCAGGACGCCGTCGACGTGGCCGAGTATTTTACGCACATGCCGCGTCCGGACTTCCCCGACAAGGTCAAGGATTGGCCGAAGGGCGGCAAGCCCAGGGATGCGCGCTACTGAAGCGCGTGTTTCTCGGGCGGCGTCCCTTCTTGACGCCGCCCGCCTGTGCTACGCTGCTCGCTTCATCACACAGGAGCGACGCATGCAGACCGACAGTGACCACGCGGACCCCTCCGACACCTGGCTGGGCAAGCTGGGGCCGGGCCTGATCACGGGCGCGGCCGACGACGACCCCAGCGGCATCGCCACGTATTCGCAGGCTGGCGCCCAGTTCGGCTTCGGCATGCTGTGGACCGTGTGCCTGACCTTCCCGCTGATGCTGGGCATCCAGGTCATCAGCGCCAAGATTGGCAGGGTCAGCGGCCATGGGCTGGCGACGAATATCCGCCGCCATTATCCGAAATCCTTGCTGTATGCCATCGTCGGCTTGCTGCTGCTGGCCAATGTCATCAATATCGCCGCCGACGTGGCCGCCATGGGCGATGCCTTGACGCTGATTATTGGCGGCCCCACGCACCTATACGCCGTGGGCTTCGGCTTGCTGTCCCTGCTGCTGCAAGTGTTCATTCCGTATCAACAGTATGTGCGTATCCTGAAATGGCTGACCCTGGGCTTGCTGGCCTATGTTGCCACCGTGCTGACCGTGCACATTCCCTGGGGCGAAGTGGCGCTGCGCACCGTCTGGCCCCAGTTCGCCTGGTCGGCCGCCTCGGTGACCATGATCGTGGCCGTGTTCGGCACGACGATCAGTCCCTATCTGTTTTTCTGGCAAGCATCGCAGGAAGTGGAAGACTTGCAAGCCGATTCCAGCGCGCAAGCCCTGCGCCGCACGCCCGAGCAGGCGCCCCGGCAATTCCAGCGCATCAAGATGGACACGGCCATCGGCATGGGCTTTTCCAACCTGGTGGCCTTCTTCATCATGCTGACCACGGCCGTGACCCTGGGCGCGCAAGGCATCACGCATATCGATACCTCGGCGCAAGCCGCCTCCGCCCTGCGTCCCATCGCGGGCGAGTTCGCGTTTGCCCTGTTCAGCCTGGGCATCATCGGCACGGGCTTGCTGGCCATTCCCGTGCTGGCCGGCTCGGCCGCCTACGCCATGGCGGGTGCCTTTCACTGGAAAAACAGCCTGGAACTGGCGCCCAGGGCTGCCAAGAAGTTCTACGGCATCATCGTCACGGCCACCGTGATCGGCGCCGCCCTGTGCTTTTCGCCGCTCGACCCCATCAAGGCCCTGTACTGGAGCGCCGTCATCAATGGCGTCATTTCCGTGCCCATCATGGCCCTGATGATGCTGATGGCGTCGCGTCCCGCCATCATGGGCAGCTTGACCATTTCGCGCCGCCTGCGGGCGCTGGGCTGGCTATCGACCATCGTCATGGCGACAGCCGTACTGGCCATGTTCGCCAGCATGGCCTTCTGAATCCTACGCCGCCTTCGGCTTGAGCATGCCTTCCACGATGCCCAGCACGGTCTGGCGCGGCAACAAGCGCGGCAGCCAGGCCAGCAGCCGGTTCGGCCGGCCCGCCACGTGGCTGCTGCGGCCACGGTCCAGCGCCAGCAGCGCTTCATCGACGACGTCCTGCGGCGCCATGCGCTTGCCCACGGCCGCTTCGGGCGCGGCTACCACGTCGAAAAAGGCCGTTGCCGTGGCACCCGGGCACAGGGCCAGCACCCGCACGCCGCGCTGGCGGTTTTCCGCCCACAGCGCTTCCGAAAACGACAGCACGAAAGCCTTGCTGGCGCCATAGACCGCCATGTAGGGATCGGGCTGCAGGGCCGCCGTGGAGGCCACGTTGATGATGGCGCCCCGCCCTTGCGCCAGCATGTGCGGCAAGGCGCAGTGCGTCAGTTCCATCAGGGCCGTGCAATTGACGGTCACCTCGGCCGCCTGGCGCGCGAGCGGGATGGTATCGAACCTGCCATGCGTGGCGAAACCCGCGTTATTGATCAGTACGTCGGGCGGCATGTCCAGCGCGCAGGCCTGTGCATGGGCTTGTGCAGCGGCGCCGGGCAGGCTCAAGTCGGCCACCAGCGCATGCGCGCGGATGCCGTGGCGTTGGGAAAGTTCCTTGGCCAGGCTGTCGAGCACGGCGCCCGAGCGCGCCAGCAGCAGCAAATGCGCGCCGCGCGCGGCCAGGGTTTCCGCAAAGACGCGGCCGATGCCGGACGAGGCGCCCGTGATCAGCACGGTTTGATTGGTATAGTTGAAGGCGGTCATGGCAATTGAGTCGTAGTGAAGAGAATTTCACTGTAAACTGTGGTCTTTAGTCCACGGTCAATAGAAAAACTATGCGCATCGGAGAAATCACCCGCCTGACGGGCGTCAGCAAGGACACGGTGCGCTTCTACGAGCGCCAGGGGCTGCTGGACGAAGCGCCGAAGCTGGGCATGACGAACAACTATAAAGAGTACTCGGCGCAAGCCTTGCGCCGGATCGAGTTGATCGGCCACGCCAAGGCGCTGGGTTTTACCCTGAAAGAAATCGCTGAAGTCATTGCCGTCTGGCAGGAAAATGCGCTCGATGCGGCCACCAAGCGGGTCATGCTGGAAACGAAAATCGCGCAGATCGACGACAAGGCCCGCTCGATGGCCGTGCTGCGCGCCGGACTCGTCGATGCGCTGGCGAAGGTGGAGACGGGCTGCGAGGATGGCGTCGCGGTCACAAGAAACTTACAAGGATAATCAATGACCTATTACACGCAATACCGCCATCTGGCGCTCGAGGGCGGCAAGCCTGCCCCCACGGCGCAGCAGATCGCCGCCATCGAAACCTTGCTGGAAGCACCGTTGCCGCCCGCCTTCCTGGCTTTCTTGCAAGTGGCCAACGGCGCCTGGTTCGACTACACCACGGATGTGCCAGACGGCAATGGCGGCGTGGAAAAAATGGGTTTCAATACCTTCTTCAGCGCCGACGAGGGCGATTTCTGCGATGAAACCCTGGTGGGCGAGATCCGCGCCGCGCGCCAGCATACGGATATGCCGGTGCGCATCCTGCCCTTCGCCCGCGATGGCGGCAATTCCATGGTCTATCTGGACTTGACGGAAGACGGCGGCGGCCGCGTGCTGGCCTATGTACAGGAGTTGCCGGAGTGGACGGGCAAGCGCGCCCACGGTTTCATCGAACTGGCGCCCTCTTTCGATGCCTGGCTGGACAGCCTGTATATCGACCGCGACACGGTGCTCGACGAACTCGAACACAGCGTCTCGGAACCCTCGCACCTGGATGCGATGGAGGAGTGGCTCGACATCGGCATGCCCGCCTGGCGCCGCGATGCCGGCATCGCCGCCCTATTTGCGCTGAAACAAGTCGAATTGTGCGCTAACGAACAGGACTAGTCCTACGGGAATCATCGTGCCTGTCCTATGGGTGTGCGCAGGCTGCGGGCTTAACATTGCCATCAGCTTGCAGAAAAAACCACGCATGCACTCATGATATGAAAGGAATCCCATGCGCATCTCCACCACCAGTTCCCGCACGCCCTCCTTGAAAAGCGTGGCCATCGGCGCCGCCGTGGCGCTCTTGAGCGGCATCGCCATCAACAGCATTGCCGCAGCCGCACCGGGCGCGTACGACAAGCAATTCCTCGGCAAGGCCGCCGACGCGGGCAGCACGGAAATTGCCGCCAGCAAAGTGGCGCAAAGCAAGAGCAGCAATCCCGAGGTGAAGAAATTCGCCGACGCCATGCTTGCCGATCACACGAAAGTGGCGGACGAGCTGAAACAGCTGGCCAGCAGCAAGCAGATCGAAGTCAGCGACCAGCCCGGCGCCCGGCACAAGGCGCAGATCGACAAGCTGGGCCGCCTGGAAGGCCAGCAGTTCGACAAGGAATATGCGGCCAGCATCGGCGTGGCCACGCACAAGGAGGCCGTGAAACTGTTTACGGATGCCAGCCAGAAGGCCAGTGATCCCGACATCAAGGCCTTTGCCGTCAAGACCTTGCCAGCGTTGCAACATCATCTGGACATGGCGAACGCCTTGCAGGCGGCATTGGCGAAATAGACAGCAGTACGCGGGTAAATGCTTGCTGTACGTGCTGTACAGCAAGCATTTCCGCTCTTGACATACAATGCGGCAACTTCGTTTTCGGCCATGCCATGACCTCATGCAGCTACTCAAGAAAACCGGCCTGATCGCCGCCGCCCTCCTGTTCCTCATCCTGCTGGCAGGCTGGCTCTTCATCAAGGTGGCGGCCGCCCGCAACGCCACCGTGTACGCGCAGCAATGGAACGACCAGCGCACGTGCGTGATCAAGACCTATGTGCCGCACTACGGCAACGGCGTGCCGCACAATATCGTGCGCGCCCTCAGCACTTCCAGCTTCTTCCGCGTGTTCCACAAGGATGGCTCCTTACTGGAAAGCACGGAATGGGTGCTGGACATGCATGAAGACGGCATCCTCGACCATGCCCGCTGGGGCCAGAACCAGACCCGCGCCATCTATCCGACGGACATGGGCTACGAAGGCTGGACCTTGCCGGAATGCGCGTGATCCGCGAGCCTTGATGCCGAAACCTGCACCATCAGGCCTGCGCAGCCCCTGGGGCGATATGCCATATGAACCCACGCTATACCATTTCCTGGGCCCCTTCGACGTGTATGACCGCGAACACACGCTGGGCTTGGAACTGGACGCCTGGGACATGAACGATTCCGACCAGCGCGCGGCGCTGATACGGCGCGACATCACGGGCCAGTACAAGGAACTGGGCTACCGCCACCGCCATGCGCTGGTGGCCGTGCTGGCGCAGGCGCTGCAAGACCCCGCCTATGACTTCCAGCTCATCCTCGAACATGACCCCGAAAGTAGCTACGCCCTGCCCGCCCGCTGGGATGAGATGGACGACCCGCGCGCCTTCTTTGCCGATATCTACCGCCTGGTGCAGCAAGACTGGCGCGATGACCTGGCGCGCGCGGCTGCGGAAGACCCGTCCGGCTGGTAGCGTGGTGCGTATGCCAGGTTATCGTATCGATAGCTGGTGACACCGTTTCCGTTCTGAATACTGCATTTTTTCAATTTGCACGCGGCGTTGCAAAAACGCCCGTTTTGAAAAAATATTTGTTGCACCAGTGCATGTGTGCTGGCATCGCGCTACTATGAATCAACAGCACTTCCCCCACCGTACCGGTTCTCTGCCGGCTTTCCCTGCCGCAATGTGAAGGAGATTTTCATGTCCAAGTTCGCCCCTGCCGTTTGCCTGTCGCTCATGCTTGCCGCCGCCACCCTGCCATCCATCTCCAGCGCGGCCGAAGGCGGCGCCACGCGCCCCGATGCCGAAGCCATGGTCAAGAAAGGCGTGTCCTATATCAAGAGCGCCGGCGATGCCAAGGCGTATGGCGAGATCACGGCCAAGTCGCCGCAATTCATCCTGCATGACCTGTACCTGGTCGTCTACAAGCTCGACGGCACGGTGGTCGCGCATGGCGCCAACCCGAAAATGGTGGGCAAGAACTTGATCGAATTGAAGGATATCGATGGCAAGGCCTTCGTCAAGGAGCGCGTCGATCTGGCCAAGAGCAAGGGCACGTTCTGGCAGGAATACAAATTCACGAATCCGGAAACCAAGAAGATCGAGCCGAAGGTAATGTATTGCGAAAAGCTGGCCGAGACCGTCGTCTGCGGCGGCATCTACCTGTAGCCAGCCGCCGCGCCGCCAGCGCCGGGATGGCACACCGATCTCTCAACAGATCTCTCAACAAATTTCTCAACGAATTTTTCAACGACATGGGCCCCAATGAAAATCGCACAGAAGATGTTGATCGTCCCGGTGGTGGCGCTGGCTTGCCTGCTGGCCATGGGGGCCATGTCCTACTTCGCCATGCAGCAGAACGAGCAGCGCATGCGCGAGCTGAAAGATGTCACCCTGACAGCCGAGCGGCTTGCCAGCCAGCAAGCTATTGCCCTGGGTCAGGTGCATGCCGACGTGTATGCGAAGATTGCCATCGCCGCCAGCCTGACGGACGAGCAGTTCAAGCAATTCGGCGCGCAAACGGATGGCCAGCTGAACGCCATCGCACAAGGCTTGACGGAACTCAAGAAATTCTCGGGTGCCGCCACGGAAGCGGCCCAGGCCCTGCCCGGCGTCGAACGCTACCGGGCCAGCGTGGCGCAGGCGCTGGACCTGGCCTCGATGGACCCGAACACGGGCGTGGCGGCGATGCAAAATGCCGCCGGACACTACCAGCAAGTGCGCGGACAGCTGCGCCAAGTATTGCTCAACCTCGACCTTCGCACCGCCGACGCCTTGCAGGAAACAAAAAATGCGGGCCAGCGCGCCGGCTGGCTGTCGCTCGGCACCATGGCCATCGGCTTTGCCTTGCTGGCCCTGATCGCCACCTGGGTGGCGCGCTCCGTCGTGGGGCCCATCGACGAGGCGTGCCGCGCCGCCGAAAGCCTGGCCGCCGGCGACTTGACCATGCGCATCGATGCGCGTGGTGACGACGAGGTGGGCAAGCTGTCGCGGGCGCTGGCCACCGTGGTGAAAAACTGGAATACTTTATTGGGCGAGATACGCCAGGCCGGCTCCACCATCACGGTGGAAGCGAGTGAAATCGCGCTGGGCAATGCGGATTTGTCGGCCCGCACGGAGTCGCAAGCCCATTCCTTGCAGGAAACGGCAACGTCCATGCATGCCTTGACCGATACCGTGCGAGAAAACGCCAGCCATGCGCACCAGGCCAACCAGATGGTGCTGTCGACCTCGAACGTGGCGCTGGAAGGCGGCCGCGTGGTGGGCCAGGTGGTCGAAACGATGGGCTCGATCAAGGCCAGTTCCGGGCGCATCGTCGATATCATCGCCGTTATCGACGGCATTGCCTTCCAGACCAATATCCTGGCCTTGAATGCGGCCGTGGAAGCGGCGCGCGCGGGCGAACAGGGACGCGGCTTTGCCGTCGTCGCCACGGAAGTGCGGGGCCTGGCACAGCGTTCGGCCACGGCGGCGCGCGAAATCAAGCAGTTGATCGAGGATTCCGTGGCCCGGATAGAAACGGGCAGCGAGCTGGCCGACAGCGCCGGGCGCACCATGGGCGACATCGTCGCCTCTGTCAAGCAAGTGACGGAAATCATGAACGACATCACGGCGGCCAGCCAGCGCCAGAGCAAAGGCATCGAGGAAGTCAACAATGCCATCACGGAAATGGACGAATTGACCCAGCGCAATGCCGCCCTGGTCGAGCAATCGGCCGCCGCCGCGCAAAGCATGCAAGACCAGGCGCATGATTTATTGCGTGTGGTCGACGCCTTCCGCCTGGGCGATGGCGGCCCGCCGTTGCTGCCGCGTTAGTGACGTTGCGGCAATGCGGCCTTGGCACAGGCCAGCATTTTCCTGCCCGCCTCGGCCAGCGCCGGATCAGGGTCCGCCTGCAAGCCGCTGCCCCGGCTGTTCTGATCGTCGTAACTGCCCAGCATGGCCGCATACAGCGAGGCCTGATTCTGCTTGCTCCAGGTGGAGCTGGGGAGATTGCCGGGGGTGACAGGTATGCCGGCGCTGAAGTAGCCATACAGGCCGCCAACCTGTTTCTTGTGTAGCCATTCCATCAACTGCACGATGCGGTACTGTTCCAGCAGGCTCAGCTCGCTGACATTCACGCTGGACAAGGTGTAATACAGTTCCAGCCGGGCCATCCAGTTGCCTTTTTCGCCGGCCGCCACCAGCGCATCCCAGGCGGAACCGGAGCGTACGCTGCGCACGGCACGCGGCGCGCCTATCCAGGCATTAACAGCGGCCTGGTCCGGCACGGGGCCATACTCGGCGGGCGCGCGGCAGACGAACTGGCGCGCATCTGGCTCGCCATCCTTGAGCGCGTTGCCTATCTGTTTGGCTACCTTGTCGCCGCTGCGCAGCAGGCGCGTGCCATAGCTTTCCAGGGTCCAGCTCGAAGGCACGCGCCCCAGCCAGGCCAGCGCATCGTCGTTGGCCCTGGCCGCCACGGCATAGGCGGCGATTTTGGCCTGCATCTTGACGTCTTTTTGCTGCTCCGCCAACTTGAGCGCATCCTGCTCTTCATCATAGCGGCTGGTGGTTTTGGCCAGTTGCATGCATTGCTGGAAGGCTTCCGGCGCACCCTGCCAGCATTGCGGGGGCACCTTCAGTTGCCAGCGCATGCTGACGGTTTTCAAAATATAGTTTTCTTCGCCCTCTTCCCCCTTGACATAGGCGCGGCCGTCCGCCTTGGTCACGCCCTTGGTCAGCTGCTTGCCGCCAGCCGTGCTCCAGGTATACGGGTCATCGTCTTGCGGCACGCCGGGTACGGCGTACAGGGTCAGATAGTGGCCGGCGGTGGCCGGCGCATCGGCCGCATGGCTCAGCGGTGACAGCAGGGACAAAGTCAGTAAAGTTTTTTTAGGCAACAGTTTCAGCATGTAGCAATCGGTTCAATGAAGTTCGGTATGGCAGGCGCAGTCGTGGCCGCTGGCCGCCTCGGACAGGTTTTGCAAAATCGCGCAGTCTTGCGACGGCTGCGGCTGGTCACACTGGTGGCGCAGGGTCACCAGTTGCTGCTGCAGGGTTTGCAAGTTCGCCATCTGCTCGGCGATGCGCAAGATATGGTGGTCGAGCAACTCATTGACGCTTTGGCAGCCTTCGGCCGGGTTGTTCTTAAATTCCAGCAAGGCGCGGATATCGGTCAAGCCGATCTGCAGCGAGCGGCAATGGCGGATGAATTGCAGCCGTTCCTGGTGTTCTTCGCGGTATTCGCGGTAGCCGGCGCTGTTGCGGCCCGGTTCCTGCAGCAAGCCCGCCTTTTCATAGTAACGCACGGTTTCCACGTCACAATCTGTCCGTTTGGCCAGTTCTCCGATACGCATGGCATCCCCTTTTCATTCTTTCGCGCAAATTCCGCTTGACCCTGTAGCGGCTACAGGGTTTCTAATGGAAGCATACACCAATCCAGAAGGATGATGCGATGCCACACGATAGCCATAACCACGCGCATGAGCACGATCATGAGCACGACCACAAGCATGAGCATGCGCCCAAGGCGGCCGGCTGCTGTTCCAGCCAGCATGCGTGCTCGTCCACGCCTGCCGCCCCATCCGGTCCAGCGTTGCCCAGCACCCCCATCGCCGGCGCGAGCACGGCCAAATACCGCATCGCCAACATGGATTGCCCCACGGAAGAACGCTTGATCCGCAACAAGCTGGCCACGATGGCCGGCGTGGTGGGCCTCGATTTCAACCTGATGAACCGCGTGCTCGACGTGCACCACACCCTGCCTACACTGGCCACGGTGGAAGCGGCGCTGCACGGCATCGGCATGCAGGCGATTCCCATGCAGGCGGACGCGGTCGTCGCGCGCGATCCGAACGAAGGCAGTCTGAGCAGCCTGCAAAAAGGCTTGCTGGTGGTTTCCGGCCTGGCCGCTGCCGGCGCCGAGGCGCTGGCGTGGACCACGCACGAAGACAGTTCGCCCCTCGTCATCGCCCTGGCCCTGCTGTCGATCGCCACGGGCGGCTGGCCGACCCTGAAAAAGGGCTGGATCGCCCTGAAAACGTTCACCTTGAACATCAACTTCCTGATGAGCCTGGCAGTCTTCGGCGCCATCGCCATCGGCCAGTGGCCGGAAGCGGCCATGGTCATCTTCCTGTTCGCCATCGCCGAGCTGATCGAAGGCTTGTCGCTGAACCGCGCGCGTAACGCTGTGCACAGCCTGATGCAGCTGGCGCCCGACACGGCCACAGTCGCCGACGCCAGCGGCGTCTGGCAGCCAGTACCCGTCGCCACGGTGGCCATCGGCACGCTGATGCGCGTGAAACCGGGCGAGCGCATCGCGCTCGACGGCATCGTGCAAAGCGGCGCATCGTCCGTCAACCAGGCGCCGATCACGGGCGAAAGCATGCCGGTGGACAAGGCCGTGGGCGACGTCGTGTATGCGGGCACCATCAATGAACGGGGCTTGCTCGACGTCACCGTGACGGCCAACAGCGGCAACAGCACGCTGGCAAAAATCGTCAAGGTGATCGAGGAAACCCAGGGCAAGCAGGCGCCCACGCAGCGCTTTGTCGACAATTTTGCCCGCTACTACACACCCGCCGTGGTGGTGTTTGCCATCCTGGTGGCCGTGCTGCCGCCGCTGCTGCTGGGCGCACCCTTCATGGCCTGGGTCTACAAGGCGCTGGTGATGCTGGTGATCGCCTGCCCTTGCGCGCTGGTCATTTCCACGCCGGTGACGGTGGTGAGCGGCCTGACGGCGGCCGCGCGGCGCGGCATCCTGGTCAAAGGCGGGCAATTCCTGGAAACGGGTTATCGGATCAAGGCCATCGCCGTCGACAAGACGGGCACCCTGACCATGGGCAAACCGGCCGTCACGGACGTGGTGGCCTTGGAAAGCAGCGACCGCGACGCCATCCTGCTGCTGGCCGCCAGCCTGGACGCGAACTCCGCCCACCCGCTGGCCGCCGCCATCGTCAAGGCGGGTCCACCCGCCGGCAGCCACCTGCCCGTGACCCAGTTTGCCGCCCTGCATGGACGCGGCGTGCAAGGCGATATCGATGGCCAGACGTATTACCTGGGCAATGCGCGTCTGATGACGGAATTGAAGCTCTTGACGCCGGAGCTGCAAGCCATCCTGGCGCGGCTGGAACAGCAAGCGTACACGGCCATGGTGCTGGCCAGCCCGGCCGGCGCGCTGGGCGTCATCGCCGTGGCCGACGTGCTGCGCCCCACGGCAGCGGCGGCCATCGCCAGATTGAATGCGCTGGGCGTGACCACCGTGATGTTGACGGGAGACAATTTGCTGACGGCGCAGCGTATCGCGGCCGAGGTGGGTGTCAGCCTGGTCAAGGCGGAATTGCTGCCGGAAAATAAACTCGATGAAATCAAGGCCTTGCAGCAACAGTTCGGCGTGGTGGCCATGCTGGGCGACGGCGTCAACGACGCCCCGGCCCTGGCGCAGGCCGACATCGGCTTTGCCATGGGCGCGGCCGGCAGCGACACAGCCATCGAGACGGCGGACGTGGCCTTGATGGATGATGAACTGGGCAAGTTGCCCGAATTCATCAGCCTGAGCCAGCGCACGCGCAGCATCCTCGTGCAAAACATCAGCTTTGCCATCGGCATCAAGGCCGTCTTCTTCGGCCTGGCCCTGGCCGGCATGGCGACCCTGTGGATGGCCGTGTTCGCCGACGTGGGCGCCAGCTTGCTGGTGGTGGCCAACGGGCTGCGCTTGCTGCGTAACAGCAAACAAGCATAGTCCCACGTAGAAATATTTCCATCTGGACAATTGCTGTAAAAAACGCTACTTTGGCGGCTGTTCCCCACCGCCGCCAAAGTAGCCGATGACCTTCCTGCCCCGCCTGACCCTGCTGGCCACTCTGCTGGCTGGCAGCTCCCTGCACGCCGAACCGATGTTTTTCACGCCCTGCTCCGATACGGCCGCTCCCGGCAGCCTGTGCTCGGGCTTGAACGTGCCCGGCAGCTATGATGCCCAGGGCCGCGCCGTCGGCGAGGCGGACGCCATGCACGTCTTCGTGCGCAAGTTTGCCACCGATGTGCCTGCAGGCAAGCCCGCCAAGGGTACCCTGTGGCTGGTGGCGGGCGGTCCCGGCGAATCGGGCGCCTCGTTCTACAGCCTGCTGCCCACCTTGCGCCGCAGCTTTCCCGGCTTTGAATTCCTCATCCCCGACCATCGCGGTACGGGCCACTCTTCGCGCCTGTGCAAGGTGGAGGAATCCGAACAAAGCCCGGGCGGCCGCGCGCTGGCCGGCGCGGAATGGGCCAGCTGCTTTACGGGCATCAATCTGATGCCGGAATATGTGGCGCAGTTTTCCATCACGACGGCCGCGCACGACTTGAAAGCCTTGATCGAAGGCGAACGGAGCACGGGGCACAAGCGCACCAAGCCGCCAGTGTATGTATACAGTGTGTCGTACGGCACGCAACTGGTCTTGCGCACCTTGCAGCTGGGGCCGCTGCCCGTCCAGGGCGTCATTTTCGATTCGCTGGTGCCGCCGCAAACGGATGCGCGCTGGGACTTGAACCAGCGCTCGCAGGTGGTCAACCATGTCGGCATGCAGGTGCTGGCCCGCTGCGACGCGGATGCATCTTGCCACGCGGCACTGGGCGAGCCAGCCGAAACCTTGTACCGGCGCGTGCTGGAGAAAATGCAAGCGGATCCCGCCCTGCTGGCGAAAATCCCCGGCAAGAACCTGAAAAACTTCCTGGGTGGCATGCTCGACGTGCCGGCCGCGCGCGTCCGCATCCCGTATCTGCTGCAGGAGCTGGACCAGGGCAAGGATGGCGAACTGGCGGCCGTGCGCGCCACCTTGACGCAGGCGGCGGCAGGGCTGGGCAATTACCCCCAGTCGCCGCTGTCGATTCCGCTGGTCAGCATCATCAGCAATTCAGAAAACAACCTGCAACCATCGTTGCGCCCCGGCTGGACCGCCGCCGACATCGACCGTGACGAGGCGGACTTGCTGTTTACCAGCCCCCTGCCGCGCATCCTGCTCGGCGGCGGCTTGCCCACCTACCCGCGCGATAGCTATTTCGGCGCTTTGCCGGCAAAAGTGCCGCCGATGCTGGTGCTGCAGGGAACCCTGGACCCGAAAACGCCGTACGCGGGCGCGCAGGCGCAAGTGCAGGCTTTGACACAGAGCAAGGCCGGCAGGGTGGCCCTGTCCACCGTGCACAACGCCCCGCATTTCATTTTATGGACGGCGCCCGCCTGCTTTGAACAGGCCAGCGCCCGCTTTATTGCCGGCAAGATGGAGCAGGATTGCACATTGTAAGTATTAAACCCCAAGGCAAGGTCTGGGGTCGGACCCTCAGGGTCCGACCCCAGTTTCTGCTTTCGGGTTGAACGTTTTCCCGATGCATCGTCGTTATGGAACATTCTGTCAGGATAATATGCGCAAAATCTGTTCAGTACTTTCACTACTGTCCGGCCTGGGGCTTGTCCAGGCAGCCGAACCCGCTTTTTCCGCTGGCACCATCTGCGCCTCGCCCGCGCAGCCCGTGCGCGAACAAGGTTACGTGCCCATCAACGGCATCGAGCAATGGATCACGCTCACGGGCGCCGCCTGCGGCAATCCCGTGATCCTGTTCATCCATGGCGGCCCCGGCAATGCGCTGAGTCCCTACGCGGATGCCATCTATGCGGGCTGGGAAAGCCACTACACGCTGGTGCAGTGGGACCAGCGCGGCGCGGGCATGACGTATGCGAAACAGCGCCCGACGGACGATGTGCCCTTGACAGTGGAACAGATGCGCGACGACGGCATTGCCGTGGCGCGCTATATCGAGCAGCATCTGGGCCAGCCAAAAGTCATTTTGATGGGCAGTTCCTGGGGATCGATTCTGGGCGTGCACATGGCCAAGGCGCGCCCCGACCTGTTCCACGCGTATGTCGGCACGGCGCAGGTGGTCAATGCGCGGGACAATGAGAGCGGCATGTACCGGGAAGTGATGGCGCTGGCGCAGGCGGCCGGCGATACCAGCACGGTGGACAAGCTGACGGCGCTCGGTGCGCCGCCATGGACGGACCCGCGCAACTTCGGCATTTTGCGCCGTTTCGACCGCAAATATGAAGGATTGGCAACGGATGCGCCGCCCAGGCACTGGTGGCAGCCGGCGCCGTTCTACGCCACGCCGCAAGCGCTGGCCGATGCCGAGGCGGCCGATGATTATTCGTACATCCAGTTCATCGGCCTGCGCGGCGACGGCATGTTTGCCAAGGTTGACCTGCCCGCGCTGGGCACGCGCTTTGACTTGCCCGTGTTTTTCATCATGGGCGAAGCAGACTTGCTGACCTCGCCCGCCATCGCGCGCACGTATTTCGACAGCATCACGGCGCCGTACAAGAGTTTTACCCTGGTGAAACGCGCCGGGCACGACCCCAACCAGGCCGTGCTCGACGCGCAATGGACCGTCTTGCGCGACAAGGTGGCGCCACTGCTGAAGCGCTGATCCATTAAACCGAGATCGCCCTGCGCGCCCGCAGGTGCAAGTGACGAATCGCCATGGCCGAGACCATCAAAATGCCCGACGCTGTGGCCAGCACGACAATAAACGCCTTGTCGAAGGCTGAACGGGCCAGTTCCGACACTTGCAAGCCCAGTTCGGCCGGCAATTGCTCGGCGGCCAGCAGCGCCGCATCGAGGGTGTCATGGGCATTCGGCAGCAGGCCCGCGCTTTCCGGGATCACCAGGGTGGCGCTGTAGACGGCCGACAGAATCGTGCCCAGCACGGTGACGCCGATGACGGCGCCCAGTTCATACGACACTTCCTCGATCGAGGCGGCCATGCCGGCCTGTTGCGGCGCTACGTTGAGCATCACGGCGCTCGACGCAGCCGTCATGACGGCGCCCAGGCCCAGGCCCAGGATCACCAGGCTGGCCACTTGCGCCGAGACGGCGGCGTCATGCAGCACCAGATACGATGCCATGCCGATGCCGGACAGCAGCAGCGAACCCCACAGGACCTTGGCCTTGTCGGCGCGCGGCAGCATGAAACCCGTCAGCGGGCCGGCAAAGACGGACGCCAGCGGCAGCGGCAACAGCAGCAAGCCCGCTTCCAGCGGCGACAGTTCCCGCACCAGCTGCATGTGCTGGCTCAGCGCCAGTTCCATGCCGATCAGGGCGGCCGAGGCCACCATGGCGGCGGCCACGGCGCTGGAAAACGGCAGTTCGCGGAACAGGGCGAAGTCGATCAGCGGCTTGGCTTGCCGCTTCTGGCGGCGCACGAATTTGAGCATGAAGAAGGCGCCCACGGAGAACGAGGCGGCGGCCAGCGCATACGAGGGCTGCGACTTGCCCAGTTCCTTGATCGCGTACACGCCACCAAGCAGACCCATCATGATTTGCAGGGAACTCTTCAAGTCCCACGGCTTGTCGCGGTTACCGGCCCGTTTCGGCAGGACGACGGCAGCCAGCACCAGGGTCAGCAACACGATGGGCACGTTGATCAGGAAGACGGAACCCCACCAGTAGTGTTCCATCAGGAAACCACCGAGCACGGGGCCAAACGCGGCGCCGCCCGAGGCAATCGCCGCCCACACGCCGATGGCGAACGAGCGCTCGCGGTTATCCGTAAACGTCAGGCGGATGATGGACAAGGTGGCCGGCATCATCAGCGCGGCGCCGATGGCCAGCAGGATGCGGGCAAAAATCAGCCATTCCGGCGCGGGCGAAAATGCGGCGCACAGCGAGGCGATACCGAACACGGCCAGGCCGGCAAGGAAAACGGGTTTGTGGCTCAAGCGGTCACCAAGGGTGCCGAGGCCGGGCAGCAGACCGGAGACGACCAGCGCGTACACGTTGATGATCCACAGTTTTTGTGAAGAGGATGCCTGCAAGTCGCGCGTCAGCGCGGGCAAGGCGGTGTAGAGCACGGTCATGTCGACCACGATCAGAAATAAGGCGCTGGAGACGATGGCCAGCGTCAGCCATTTTTTCATTGGATGCATAAACAACTCATGGATTTTAGTGTAATTTTTAACAACTATCGGTTTGGATAAAGCGGGTGCTGCGCAAATATTTACGTTCCAGGCTGCCACGGGCCTGGCCTTGTCGGGGGCGGCGGGCGTCAGCCACGGTCGCCATCCTTGTCATCCACTGTGGCGGACATTGCGTCAAGTTCGCGCAGCATGACGACGGACACTTGCTTGAAACCGCGGCCCTGGAAGAATTGTTGCGCCGTCAGGTTGTGCGCGCCGCATTCGAGGAACAGGCGGGCGATGCCGTGGTTGCGCAGCTCGTCGGCTACCCACTCCACCAGCTGGCTGCCGATGCCGCTGCCGCGCACGGCGGGCAGCAAGACCAGGTCGTCCAGCGCGGCGAACGATTTCGAGGCGCGCTGGCGCGTGTCGATAGAAACAAGGGCCATGCCGATGATGGCGTCACCGGACATGGCGACAGCCAGCAGGGTCGAATCGCCATGCGCCCAGTCATGCGACAGGGCTGCACGGATTTCACCACGGATGACCTCAGGCAAGTCCGCGCGCCAGTTGCCGGGCGCGTCGGCGCGTTCGCCCTGCAGCTCAGAATGGGAGATATAGTCGGCGCTGACGTTATCAAGATATAACTTGCACAGCGCATCTTCGGCGGTGGCGTCGTGACACCAGCTGAAGCTGATGGCGGGGGAATTGGCTTGGGCGTTTTTCATGGCGGATCTCATGTTATTGAATTAGTAAAGGCATTTTATGTCGCCCCTGAATGGCATTCAAGTTAAAATCCATCTGTAAAACAGATAGGTGGATGCCATGCACTGGACTTTGGAACAAATGCGCTACTTTGAAGCGGCCGTCGCGGCCGGTTCTTTCTCGGGCGCGGCGCGCCGGTTGGGCCGCGCGCAATCGGTGGTCAGCACCTCGATTGGCTTGCTGGAAGCGGAATTTGGCGTGGAACTGTTCGACCGTTCGCGCCGCAGCGCCGTGCTGACGGAAGCGGGCAAGGTGATGCACCTGGAAGCGTGTGAACTGCTGCGCCAGGCCGAGCGCTTGCAGCTGCGCGCCCAACTGCTGAGCGAAGCGCCCGAAGCGCAGCTGACCCTGGCGCTGGACGAAGCCCTGCCCTACCTGGCCATCAGCAAGCTGGTCAAGGAACTGGCGGCGCGCTACCCGGCGCTGGAACTGGTGATGCTCAACGCCACGGCCTCGGAAGTGGCGCAATACGTGGAGCAGCAGCAAGCCGACGTGGCTTTTCACTTCGACCGCGGCCCCATCTCGCCCATATTGGAACAGCAGCACATCGGCAGCGTGGCGCAAGGCGTGTTCGTGGCCAAAGGCCACCCGATGGCGCACGGCCAGGAAGTCAGCCGCAACGAGCTGACCCGCTACCGCCAGTTGATCATGGATTCCGAGCTGAACCGCGAACACGCCTTCAGCCCCGCCGTCTGGTTTTCCGACAGTTTTTACAGCATCGCGGAAATGGTGGCCGACGAGCTTGGCTGGGCCATTTTGCCGCTGAATATCGCCAATTACGACAACTACAAGGGATACTTGCAGGAAGTGCCTTGCCCGGCGCTGGCCTTGTCGCGCTTGCCGGTGCGGCGGCTATCGATCCACGGCAAGAAGCTGAGCGAGACGAGTTTGTGGCTGACGACCAGGCTGGCGGAGTTGTTGTTGGATGGGCCGAGGGGCTGAGACGGCTGGACAGTCGCCGAGCTGGCGCCCATGATCTAAAATGGCACGCTCTGGACATTCAATGGAGTACAGCATGGATTTCGATTGGCACGGCGGCGTCATTACCCGGCACACAGTCGTTGATGCCAACTACAGGAGCACGCAAAACGTCAGGCGCTTCCTGTTGCATCAGTGCGGCTCCGAATTCAAGCTTGACCGCGATTTCATGGCCTGGATACGCGATGGTGCGGTTAAAACCATGGGTGATGTCGCGGATGAATGGCTGCGTCGGCATAATCAAGCCGGTGATGCGTAAATAAATAATTAATAGGTATTGAAAGCTTTGCATGATTCACTCAACCGTCATCAACAACTGGCTCACCATGGCAAAAGACGATGCCGTGGAGATTGATCCCGACGACATCAATCACGAAGCGACGAGCAATATGTGGAGCTTCTCGCCCACGGATGAGGAAACGCCGCAGATTCATGCGGCCGAGATCGTCGAGTTCATCGGTGAAGTGATTGCGGCCCGGCGCAGCGCGCTCGCTGGTGAGGATATGCTGTTTTATTGCTGGCACGATGCGCAATGCCGCCAGCTGCGCTACAGCCTGGTGTCGCGCTCGCATGGCCGGTTGCCGTTTCGCTGCGCGCTGCGTGAAACGCAGGATTTATCTCTGATCGCCGACCGCGTGGTGAACGGGGACTGGCGCAACGAGCACTATATGCAGGCCCCGTCGGAGCAAGGCGATGAGCAGGAGCCGGCGCCGTTCGTCCTGCCCGTGTTTGTCGTGCCTGTTCCCTAGGAATCAGCGCGCCACGATCAGGCCGGGAAGCGCGCGGGCCGGCAAGCCGCCAGAGCGGACGCTGGCGTGCCATCGACGATTTCCTCGCTGGCAAGCTCGCCCACAATGGCCGCCAGCACCACGCCCGGATGCATGGCGCACACGTATGCGCCTGCCACCTGCGGCAGATAGCCGATGACGGGCACGCCGTCAATGGGCATGGGGCGCAGGCCGATGCCGGCGAATGCCGACGCGATGGCTTCGGCGCCCTCAAGTTCTTCCCGGATCGCGCTGGCCGTGCGCAGCGCGATGGCGGCAGGCTGGTTTTCCGGCGCGTCGTCCACGTAGTCCTCCGCTGCCAGTATGGTCCCGTCCTCGGCTTGCCGCACTTCCATTGCATGGCTGGAAATGATGCCGCGCACCAGGCCGGGCGGCGCCTGGTAGCGCAGGAAGATGGCGGGCGAGGCGTGAATCGGCAGGCTGCCGCCCAGTTTTTGCGCCAGCGCGGCAGTACCGGTACCTGCCGCCAGTACGATCAGATCCGCCTCGATGACTCCCGTGGCCGTTTCCACGCCCGTCACCTTCGCGTCCAGGATTGTAAAGCCCAGCACGGGCGTGTGCGTGCGGACTGTCGCGCCCAGCGCCCGGGCCGCTGCCAGCAAGGCATGCGTGGCGGCAACGGCGTCGAGGGCACCCTGCTCTGGCTCGTAGACGGCCTGTTGCGGCGGCTGCCGCAGATGCGGTTCCAGCTGGGCGATGCGCGCGCGGTCAATCAAGATGGATTCGGGTGACACCCGCCCATCCTGCGTGCCATACGACAAGGCGCCATGCCAGCGCAGCGTCAATCCGGGTACCTGCGTTTCCAGCTGGCGCCAGGCGGCGATGGCGCCGCCGCGCAGAGCCGCTATAGGGTCCGGTCCGGCACAGGACGTGTTAATCCACGCAAACGAGGTGCCCGTCACGCCGGAAGCGATACCGCCCGCCTCGACCACGGTGACTTTTGCACCCTTGCTGGCCAGGTGGTAGGCCAGCGACGCGCCAACGATGCCGGCGCCGATGACGACGATGCGTTGGGGGGCTGCCCGCAGCTCCAGCGCATAGGCATGGCCATCGACGGCCGTGCCTTCCACGATGGCAATATCGGGCACGGCCATTCCCTGCACGAAACCGCAGCGCTCCAGCACGCGGATCGACGCCGCATTGCCGTCGATGGCGCAGGCGCACAGGCGTTGCAGCTGCCACTCGTCTTGCGCCAGAGCGATCAGGTGGTGCAGCGCGGCCGTGGCCAGGCCCTTACCCGCCTGCTGCTCGCCGATGCGGTAGCCGACTTCGGCCACGCCTTGCTGCCGGTCGATGTCCTTGAGGTTGGCGCGCCCGATCAATTCTCCGTGTTCGCCCACGATGACGCAGGGGTGCATGCGTCCCTGTGCGTGCTGGTCCAGGAATTGCGCGACGTGCGCGTGGATGCCGTCAATGCTGTAAAAATCGTCGGGGCGCCGGTCGATATGGCGCTCGAACCAGGCCCGGTTGGCTTGCTCGAACGCCAGCAAGGGTGCTGCGTCGTCGGGGCGCAGGGTGCGTATGGTGTGTGTTCTCATGCAGACTCCTGGAAAGGCATGAGTCTAGTGACACGCCACCCGGCCCGTCAATCTTGATTCCATCAATCAATATAAAGTGACAAACGCTACAATGGCCGCCATGAACAACGATCTGTCCGCTGCCGAAGCTGCGCGCCTCTTGAACGTCAGCCTGCCCACCCTGTATTCCTACGTAAGCCGGGGCTTGCTGAGCTCCGTCAGCAACGGGCAATCGCGCCGCAAGCGCTATCCGCAGGAAGATGTGCTGCGCCTGGCAGCGCGCAAAAGCGATGCCAAGCGCGGTGGCCAGACGGCCGTGGCCGCCATGCACTGGGGCTTGCCCGTGCTGGAGACGCAGATTTCGCATATTGCTGACGGACGATTGCTGTACCGGGGCTGCGATGCGACGACATTGGCCGCGTCCGCGACGCTGGAGGCGGCCGCCAGCCTGCTATGGGACGATGGCGCGAGTGACTATTTTCGGCAGGATGCGCCTGTCCAGCAGCAGGAGCTGGCCAGCGCGCCGGATGCGCCGCCGCTGGCGCGCGCCATGCTGGCCATGGCCATGCTGACGCCAGCGGACATTGCGCACTCGCTGCAGTCCGGTCCCGCCTTGATGCGCATCCTGGCAGCCGCCCTGCTGCAGACGGCGCCGTCCGCCTTGCCGCTGCATCAGCAACTGGCCCAGGCGTGGCAAGCCGATGCGGAGCAAACTGAACTGCTGCGCGCGGCGCTGGTGTTGCTGGCCGACCATGAATTGAATACGTCGACCTTTGCCGTGCGCTGCGTCGCCTCGACGGGTGCCAGCCTGCCCGCCGCATTGGGCGCGGGCTTGGCGGCCTTGTCCGGAAACAAGCACGGCGGCGGCAGCGCGGCGGCGCGGCGCATGTTGACGCAGGCGCTGGCCGCGCCAGACGCCAGGGATGCCATCCGCGCCTTTTACAAGATGTTCGCGCCGGAATTTGCCGGCTTTGGCCACCCGCTGTATCCAGGCGGCGATCCGCGCGCCGCGTATCTGCTGGGAATTCTGTCGACGCTAGCGCACGAGAACCCGCAACTGGCCGCCATCCTGGCGGTGTGCGTGGCGGCGGGCGAGCTGCTCGATGCCAAGCCGAATGCCGACCTGGCGCTGGCGGCCATGGAACTGGCGTTTGATTGGCCCGAGGGCGCAGCACTGAGCGTGTTTGCGCTGGCCCGCTCGGCCGGCTGGATCGCGCATGCAGCCGAGCAAGCCGCCAGCGCAGCGCTGATCCGTCCGCGAGCGCGCTACATCGGACGCCACCAGCGCGACTAGCAATTTACGCTTGATTTATTACGCATACGTAGTAGTATACTCCGCATGCGTACCAATACTTCCCCCACCCCAGACATTCCCGATGCCGCCGCCTGCCCGCTGGGCGAGCGTTCGCCGCGCCTGTTCAATCTGCTCAACCTGGCGCGCCAGAACCTGTTTCGCTCTGCCGATGCCGTGTTTACCAGCGAACTGGGATTCTCCGGCACGCAAGTCGTCGCTCTATTTGCCCTGAAGGGCGAGGAAGGCTGCCAGTTGAAGGATCTGGGGCGGGCGCTGCAGCTGAAAAACTCGGCCGTGACGGGGCTGGTGGCGCGCATGGAAGAAAACGGCCTGATCGTGCGCGGCCAGTCGGCGCTCGATGCGCGCGCCGGCACCCTGCACATGTCGCCCAGGGGCGGCGAGGTGCTGGCCGCCGCCCTGCCCCTGCTCGACAGCCTGAATGCACAACTGAAGCAAGGTTTCAGCGAGGAAGAACTGGCCGTCGTCGCCCGCTTCCTGTTACACGCCTCGCGCCTGCGTTTTACGCAGGACGTCTGAGCATCCCCACATCACCACCACAGGAGTTACCCATGCACCCCAACGACATGACCGGCTTGCAACTGATGCAAGCTTTCGCGCAAGGCCTGTTCCCCCGGCCCGGCATTTCCAAAACCATGCCCATGGATGCGCACACGGTGGAGCATGGCCGCGTGATCTTCACGGCCACGGCGAATGAAACGCACACCAATCCCATGGGCGGCGTGCACGGTGGTTTCGCCGCCACCGTGCTCGACACGGTCACGGGCTGCGCAACGCACACGGTCTTGCCGGCCGGCGAAAGCTACGGCACGACGGACCTGAACATCAAGATGTGCCGTCCCCTGCCCTTCAATGTGACGGTCTACGCCGAAGGCAAGGTCATCAATGCAGGACGCAACCTGGTCATTTCCGAAGGCACGATCCGCGACGAAGCCGGTAAAGTGTACGCGCACGCGACCGCCACCTGCATGATCATCCGCCCTCGGGAGCAGGCGGCCGCATGATATGGCCCGGCATGAGTTTGTGCAGTTTTTAGCTGTATCGACATTCAGAAAGATTGGAATTTTGCATGAGAGGCACCATCCTATGGATTTCCATGTAAACGCTAAATCCTATAATTGCTACGGCGGACACACAACGTTGTCGCCGATCGGGGATTTTCTTCTGGCGGGAGGTGGCAATTTTGGAGACGCGATCAAGGAAATTGCCGTCACGCTTCACTTTAGAGACTCTGGTCCGGCAAAGAAGACCTTGGAATCGCTCTTGCAGACGCACAACAATTTCCGCTCAACGCTACCTAAGATCACTTATCGAAGAGCAAAGGGCAAGGTCGAGATCGAGATCGCCAGCGAATTGATGGAAGGTCGGGACTGGACACGTTCTTCAACATTGTCTTTGCCACTTTTTAAAGCAGGTGTTGATGAAGTCATCAATGCACTAGGGCTATTGAGAGCGCGATTGAAGCGCACTGATGATTTTAGCCTGGAGAAATTTCTAGACCATTGTGAAGCTGCCAAGAAACGCATCCCGAATTCGGAGGAAGCTCTGCAACACCTTGCATCTGGGCTGGAGGCAGCAGCACAAGCCAAGCGTGATGGAATGTCACCTTGGGAGAAGTTGGGAATTGATTGGGAGGACTTTCATCCCAAAGCACGCGAAATTTTGGATGATCCATTTTTTTGGAACTGCGCGGATGATTTCTCGCCGAACGGCAATGATACTGGAGCCGATCTTCTGGAGAGCTATCGCGATTGGCACAAGGCGCACAAGGACGTCATGCCAATTCGATTCCTTGAGAAACTGGCAAGGCAGTGGGGATACTCCGACATCGACGCCATGGACGATGATGTTCGCTGCGAAGCGTCGATTGCTCTCGCATTTGCGGATATCAAGTTAAGAGCGGCATGCAACCAACAGGCGCGACAACTGGCATTGGACTGTATCGGGCAGCAAAGAGCTCAGGCACTGGCCGCTGGGAACTGGTCTCATCGGGAAGAAAAGCTCAATGCTTTGAATCAGATCGAAGCAAAGTTGAAGCAAATGGATAACGCCATGGTGCATTTGACGCGCTGAAGCGCACCGATCACTTCTGCGAGCGGCAGCAATGGGCACAAGCCGCCAGAAGTTGAGCTTGACGAACATCAGCCTCCCCCGGGCGAAGCTCGCATATTTTCTACAACATATTGCGCAATATATTGTATGATCGGGGCTCACTGTGGGGGGAACACTAGAATGCGCTATCACTTATGTCTGCTTCAAACGCTGTCGGCGCTGTCCATCGTTTGCGCATCTGGCGCTTTTGCCGAGGCACCGGGCATCTCGCGAGACGAAAAGGGCGCGGTCATCGCCTCCCTCGATAGCGCCTTGAATGCGAACTACCCGTTTCCGGACATCGCAAGAAAAATTGCGCCGGTGCTTCAGGAAAGGCTGAAAAAGGGAGATTATGACTCGGCGACCACGAAGGCAGAGTTTGCGAGCAAGCTGACCGACGATCTCCTCAAAGTCAGCGGCGACCTGCATTTCCTCGTGGGTGTCGACGCGAAGTGGATCGCGGAATTCAAGGCGAAGGCCAATCCGGCGCTCAAGTCCAAGATACGAAAAGAAGAATCGAGCACGCTGGAGGAAACGAATTTCGGTTTCGATGAGGTCGCTCGTCTGAAGGGAAATATCGGTTATATACGATTCAGCTATTTTGCCGATCCGGAACTTGCCTATGATACGGCGGCGTCCGTTATGCGCTTCGTCGGCAATACGGATGCCGTTATCATTGATTTGCGCTATAACAATGGCGGACATCTGGAAATGGCGCAATTTTTAGCGAGCTATTTCTTCTCCAGCGAGAAAGACCAGTTGCTCTTCGACTATTATTACAATGAGGATGGCAAGCGTATCCAGCGCGGGCAATGGGTGCTGCCGGGCTTGCCGGGCAAGCGTATGGTGGACAAGCCGGTGTATATCCTGACCGGCTCCACCTCGTTTTCCTCCGCAGAATGGTTTTCCTATGCGATGAAGAAGCTCGGGCGAGCGACCCTGATCGGGGAGCGGACCGCCGGCGGTGCACATCCGGTTGCACGCAAGCCGCTCAACGACGATTTTTTCGTGCAAGTGCCGATCGGCCAGATCCAGGATCCCGTGGACCATGGCGATTTCGAAGGAGTTGGCGTGCAACCCGATATCCCCAGCCCCTCTATTCGCGCGCTGCCTTTGGCGCACAAGCTGGCGCTTGAGAATCTGGCGAAGACCGATGACGCCAGGCAAACCGAATTTGCCTGGCTGCTGCCGAGCTTGACGGCAGCTATCGAGCGCCCGCACGTCGATGCCGGGATGTTGGCGAAAGCGGCCGGAAAATATGAAGGCCGCCAGATCATCCTGGACAATGGCACGCTCTACTATATCTGGCGCGACCGGTTTCGGGTCGCGCTTGAGCCGATCGGTCCCGACCTGTTCGCGGTGGAAGGCGTGTCAGATTTTCGATACCGTTTGAATGTTTCGCGCGGGAAAGTGACGGTGCTGGAGCGCGTGAACAAGGACGGCAGCATCCAGAGGTACAAGCGCCTTGACTAAGCAGATACCTCACCCGGCCGCGGTCGATGACGCCGTGTTTCTTGGCCGCGCTGTCGAACGGCTGAGCGTCCTGATCGCCGAGCAATCCAAGACGGTCTTCGATACGATGGGGATCGTCATCCCGGTTCGTTCCTGTTCGCTGATGACTGTTCTTGCAACGCTCGGCACGGCCTGCGCCTCGGATCTGGCGCGCGAACTCGGACATTCGCACCAGCTGGTCATGCAAAAGATACCAAAGCTGCTCCGCCTGGGCCTCATACAGTATCGGAACGATGACAATGATGCGCGACGACGGATATTGATGCCCACGGATGAAGGCTTGTTGCAGCTGGCGAAATTCGAGCAGTGCACGGTACTGATACGGGCGGCCTATGCCGGCTTGTTTGCCGAGGTGGGAGACGTCAGGCAATTCGTGGATCGGGCCGCCGATGCGCTCAACGAAAGGCCGCTGGACAAACGCATCAGTTCCCCTGGCTGACGGAGACAGTGTCCATGTCTGCCTGGTTTGCTCAGGATGTCTGAAATGGAGCTGCCTGTGTCGCCGCTGTAGCAGTCGTCCGACTGCTACAGCATGTGCCTGTACGTGGGCCCTTGTGTCTTGTCCCTGCCGTGCCGCGCTTCTAGACTGGGGCCTTCTCCACACTGCGACTGCCTGCCATGACCGACCTCCTGCCCCTGATGAGCTATTGCTTTGTGATGTCCGCCACGCCCGGGCCGAATAACGTCATGCTGGCCACCACCGGCGCCAATTTCGGCTATCGCGGCGCGCTGCCGGTCATCCTCGGCATCCAGGCCGGCATCTTTGTACAGACCATGCTCATGTGCGTGGGGCTGGGCAGCGTGTTCGTCGCGTACCCGATGGCGCAGCAGGTACTGCGCATCGCGGGCGCGCTGTACCTGATGTTTTTGGCCTGGAAGCTGGCCGGCGCCTCTGTGGCGGGAAGCAGCGCACCGAAGGCCGTATCGTTTGGGCAGGCGGCGCTGTTTCAGGCGCTGAACCCCAAGAGCTGGCTCAAGGCGATCACCATGGCGTCCGTCTTCATGCCTGCGCACAGCAACATGCTCGCCAGCGCGCTGCTGGTGACCGTGATCGGCACCGTGGTGGGCATGCCGTGCAACGCCATGTGGGCACTGTTCGGCGTGTCGATCCGCAGCGTGCTGAAAGCGCCCCGCAACCAGCGCATCTTCAATCTGGTGATGGGTGGCATCCTGCTGCTCCTCGCAGTGATGTTTTTACGTTAAACTTCCGCCCATGTTCGCCATCGACCGCTCCTCCCCCATCGCCCTGTTCAAGCAGATCGAGGCCGCATTGCGCCAGCAGATCGCGCAACGCGTCCTGCCTGGCGGGACCAGGCTGCCGTCGATCCGCCAGCTCGCCACGCAGCTCGCGGTCAGCACCAACACCGTGGTGGTGGCGTATGACAGGCTGGTGGCCGCCGGCGTCATCGATACGCACGGCACGACAGGCTTCTTCGTCTGCGCGCCAATTGACGCCAGCCGCGCCATTCCCGACGAGGTGGCGCTGGAGGCGGGCCAGGAGCAGGAGCCGGTTTGGCTGAGCCAGCAAGTGAACGACCAGCGGCCGGGCGTGCTGCTGGCCAGCAGCGGCGCCCTGCCACCCACCTGGCTGCACGATGCGTTGCCGGCGGCAGCCGTGCAACGTGGCCTGGCGCGCAGCGCGGCCGGCATGGCTTCGCGCTGTCCGCCGCAAGGGCTGGCCGAACTGCGCGAGCAAATCGCGTTGCTGTTGCGCGGCATCGGCATCGCTGCGGACGCCAGCCACATCCTCACCACCTTCGGCGGCACCCATGCCATCGATCTGATCTGCCGCACCTTCCTGCAGCCCGGCGATACGGTGCTGGTGGAAGACCCCGGATACTTTCTGATGTTCGGCCGGCTGCGCCAGGACGGCGTGCGCCTGGTGCCCATTCAGCGCCGCCCCGATGGCCTCGACCTGGACGAACTGGAAGCGGCCTGCCGCGTGCACCGTCCGCGCCTGCTGTTCATGCAGACGGCGTTGCACAATCCCACCGGGTGGAGCAGCAGCGCCGCCAACCTGCACAAGGTGCTGATCATGGCGCAGCAGTATGGCTTCCTGATCGCCGAAGACGACGTGCACGGCCATTTCCAGCCGGGCCACAGCACGCGGCTGGCGTCGCTGTCCGGACTGGACGGCGTGATTTACTACTCCAGCCTGTGCAAGGCGCTGAGCCCTGCCCTGCGCATGGGCTACCTGGCTGCGGCGCCCGCCCTGCTCAAGCTGCTGATGCGCACCAAGATCCACTCCATCATGACGTTGCCTGCGCTGAACGAATACGTGTTGCTGGAAGTGCTCAAGGCCGGCAACCTGCGCAAGCACCTGGAGCGGCTGCAACGCAAGATCATGGTGGCGCGCAACGCCAGCACGCGGCAATTGAGCGCGGCCGGCGTGCTGTTCGAGCAGCCCGGCGACGCAGGCATTTTCCTGTGGGGCAGCATGCCCGAAGGGTTGGACGTGGACTTGCTGGTGCAGGACGCCTACCGCAACAAGATCCTGCTGATGCGCGGCGCCGCGTTCTCGGCCAACGACACGCCCGACCAGCACATTCGCTTCAACGTCGCCTTCAGCCAGCATCCGCGCGTGAGCGCCTACCTGGAAGAACGCCTGCGCGCGGTGGCTGGCGCGCGCTCAAGCCTGGCCCGCGCCAGTGCCGCCGCCAGCATCGCGCGCAAGGATGCTTAAAAGGATTGCTTTTAACGTCTTGCAAAACCACTCGCCTGCCTTCTTATTGCCAAAGAAGTAACAACACCATACACTGAAGCATTCAGGGCGTCCGTTATCGGCTGCGGATTCAATCGGTGGTCGCTCCGCAAAGGCAGCCGGCTGAGTTCGGCCAAAAGCAGACCTATTGCGAGGCTACGCCTTAACTCGTCATGTAGTCGTTACATCGCATTCTCATTGTTCGTTGTTCGACTTCAGAGATAATCATCAGTAACCCCAGATTCAGCATTCTCCAAACGTAGCAAGAAAGGATTCAATGCGCCGTCTCGTCGTCTTAATTCCCCTGATGTTTTGCACGCCTATGGCCTTTGCAGCCGTACCAGTGAATATTCACGTTCCACCTAATGTGCAAGCGTGCACTCGTGCGCAACCATGTCCAGTTGCAATCCTTAGCCCAGGATATGGGCTTTCCGGTTCAGACTACTCATTCGTCACACAAAATCTCAACCGAATGGGTTACTTGGTTGTCGCGTTGCAAGATAGCTCTGGCGGCATAGAGTTAGATCGAGGCGCGCCGATTAGGAGGCAACTGCAGGCGATGGCCCGCGTAGCTTCACGGTCGATCTCCACCGTGATCGACGGGACCGCAGTACGCTATCCTCAGTTCGATTGGCGACACTTGCTTCTCGTCGGGCACTCCCTTGGTGGCGACAGTTCGGCTCAGTTTGCCGCTGACAACCCGAGCCGCGTATCCGGCTTTATCAGCCTCGACAGCCGTCGGGTCGCGTTGCCCCGCTCAGCTGGTATCCACGTCCTGACAATTCGTGCCAGTGACACCACTGCCGACCCCGGTGTACTGCCGAATAAGAAGGAGCGCGGCCACTACGGTACATGCGTGGTCCACATCAAAGGCTCGCGCCACAAGGATATGCAAGATGCTGGTAGTGAACAATTGAAGGCCAAAATTGTATCCGCTATCGATACTTTCCTCGTTCCAGCGCAGCACCCTAAATACGCTTGCGACCGAGACTCAAAGCTCGAATAATGGATCATTTTGATATTGCAAAGTCCGCTATGGGGCGGAATCTGCCGATGACGGCAACCGGCCAACTCCGGACATTCATGCTCTCGTTCGTCAATTTTTGAAAACTTATGCAAGAACGATTTCACACTGACATGCTCGCTAACTACAACAACCGCGCAATCCTTGACCGTTCGGACACCTTACCATTTCTTTACTGGCGACTTTATGCAGGCCGTCGAGGTGATCCGTGCGGGGCAGGTGCTGGGTTGGTCGCTTAAGGACATCGCGGTGCTCGATACGAGGCGCCGCGAACAGGGCAATCCGCCTGCGCGAGCCGTGGCCATCCTGCGCGGGCAATTGGCGGAGATCGAAGCGAAAGCCGCCGAGCTGAACTGGATCTGCGCGCAGTGGCGTGATAAGTTCGACTTGCTCGACTTGCTCGACTGGCTCGCTCACGGCGCGCAGGCGGGATTCGGGGCATACGGCTACCGGGTCGCCGCGCCGGGCAGCGTATAGTCGAAGGCATCGCGGGGAAGCGTTCTCTGCGATGAACTACTATGCGATGATGTGCGGCGCTTTCGATTTTTTTACGGGCCTCGGCCCATAACGCAGTTAAACGTCACCAACCGACCAGTGATCTCAAGTCAACTACTATTTTTCTTTAGCGCCCTGGGCTCCGTGAATGGCGTATTGTTGGCGTTTTACTTTTTCAGCCGCCGATCCCATCGCCTGACGCATGCCATGCTCGGCGCATTGCTGCTGGCGATCGGTTTTCGCACGGTTAAATCGGCGTTTTACTACTTTAATCCCGACCTTGCTGTCGCGTTTATTCAACTGGGCCTGTCGGCGTGCCTGCTGATCGGGCCGCTGACATATCTGTATGTCCATTGCCATCTGGCCGACGTGACAGACAGTGCCGTCAGCAAGCACTGGCGCTCGCATCTTTTTCTTCCCTTATCCTTAATCGGCATCGCCGTGCTATTCCCGTATTCGCGCAATACGGACACTTGGTTCTATGTGATTTGCGGCATCCATGCTTACTGGTTTTCTTATTTGCTATTGGCTGGCAGGCAGCTATGGCAGGCGCGCAACGTATTGGGCCGAGTCGATGGCCGATTTTCCCGTCAAACAGCGCTCCTACTCAGCGTTTATTTCAGTAGTTTCCTGATACTCGTCGCTTACGTTAGCACACCATTCACATCGTATATTATAGGCGCGCTCTCGTTTACTTTTTCTATTCACATCACGATCATGACGTATATCGTGAAAAATGAAGCGGTGGACGAGGTAGGTAAGAAGGAAAAATACCAGAATAAGAAAATGAGCGACGACGATATCCGCGCATTGCTCAATTCCCTCGATAAGGTAATGTGCGAGCAGCAGCTGTATTTAAATCCGGCCTTGAACCTGGCGATGCTGGCGAAGAAAGTTGGCAACCTGCAAACGACGGTTTCCCAGGTAATCAATGAAAAACTTAATAAAAGTTTCAACCTTTATATTAACGAGTTTCGCATTCAGCACGCTAAAAACTTGTTGATCACGGCATCCCACCTCAATATGGAACTCGTTGCCGAGCGCAGCGGTTTCAATTCCAATTCCACATTTTTTGCCGCGTTCAAGAAGATCACGGGGCAAACGCCTGCCGGCTATCGAGCGGTCTTTGCATCGGTGCCGCTCTCATCCTGTGGCGATGGCGCTGACCGTGCGCCTGCGTCGCCGCAACGCCATCGCGTCACCAGCGATTCCTGACATACCGCGTCGCACGCAGCTGCCGACCGTTGGCGCCGGTAAGCCCAGTGTGCTGGCCGCCTGAACTTGTACTTGCGCTTCATCGCAACCATCGTTGCAATCTCTCTCAAATTATGGATCCGGAGTCCGAAATTGTGGTTTGCGACCACGGACTTCCCCGTTCGCTCTAACGTGTCATTCGGCAGCGTCGCTTCGTCGCACAGTGTGCGGATCCGATAGCCGCCCGAACAACCGTATTTACCTTCGGCGAATAGGTAATAGTGAAACTTTAGGTACTGTATGAACCAATATATTCTTTTGCGCGCCATTCGCTATGTCCTTCTCTTGTTTTTCATGACCGGGCAGGCGATGGCTGCTACGGCGCCTGCCGTAGCAGGCGCGGACCGTGATCGGATCACAAAAACCTTGACGGACTATATGGAGGGAACGGCTAATGGTGAACCGGAAAAATTGAAGCAGGCGTTCCATCCTGATTTCAAGTTATACGCAGTAACGGAAGACAATGAATTGCTGATCCGTTCCGGAGAACAGTACATAGAGCAAATCAAATCGGGCGAAAAAATTAGGCGTATCGGAAACATCGTATCGATCGACATCGAAAACAATGCGGCCACCGCAAAGGTAGAAATACTAATGCCAAATTTCAGGCTTTACACCGATTATTTCCTGCTGCTCAAATACGCGGGCTCTTGGAAGATCGTGCAAAAGAGTTACACCTGGAAATCGGTACCAAAGCAGCAAAGCCGGATCTTGTTCGTCACGTCTAACCAGCATACCTATGGCAATACTAAGATCAGCGCGGCCAACCATTTCGAGGAAATAGTCATTGCCTACGACGTTTTCAGGAAAAATGGCTATGCCGTGGATTTCGTCAGTCCCGATGGCGGTGCAATTCCAGTCGGCTACGTCGATACGTCGAATCCGACGCAAAAGGAACACCTGTATGACGCCAGCTTCATGGCCTTGCTCAAGAATACGCTGAAACCCGAACAAATCAACGCTAGTGAGTACCAGGCCGTCTATTTCAGCGGCGGTGGGGCGGCCATGTTTGGCGTCGCAGAGAATGAGAAAATCCAGAATATCGCCGGCACAATCTATGAAAATGGCGGTGTTGTCTCAGCCATCTGCCACGGCACGGCCGGAATTGTTAATCTAAAGAATCGCGATGGCGCGTTCATCTTCGCGAACAAGAAAGTTACCGGATTCCCCGATATTTTCGAAGACACAAAAGCCGAATATTACAAGGCATTTCCGTTTTCCATCGATAAGGAGGTTAGCAAGAACGGCGGGAATTTTGTCTATTCTAAAAGATGGGGAGACAACTTCTTCATCGTCGACGGAAACGTCATCACGGGACAAGATCCGACGGCCACTGTTTCCGTGGCGCAGGAAGTGATCAAGAATCTCCAGCGACAAAATTAAATAGACAGGGACTTACAATGAACATCCAAACCTTAAAAGCAGCATATTTAATGCTGGGACTCCTTGTATTGCTTCCGTTTTCGGCAAGCGCGGACGACGCCGAACCAATTCTGGTAGAGAAGTTCGACCAGATCGTCAGCGAAATCAATACACCGAACAAACCGGCATTTGCGATCGCTATTTTCAAGAAGGACAAATTGATATACGAGAAATCTTTCGGAAGCGCTAATCTCGAATACAAGATTCCTGCCACGGTTAATACGAAATTTCAAATCGATGCACTTGCCTGGGAATTTATCGCGTACTCCGTTTTGAAGCTCGAAGAGCAGGGCAAGATAAAATTAAATGACGATATCAGCATGTATGTGCCGGGGTTGCCGGATTTCGGCAAGAAAATCACCGTCAATCATTTGCTGAGTTCGACTGATGGCTTGCACGGATACAAGGTCTTGAAGTCGTTGTCAGGCTGGGAGCCGGCAGGGGGCGAACAGCACAATGCCATCCTAGAGCTAGTAAAAGGTCAAAAAAAATTGAACTTCGACCCGGGTGACGTCTTTTCGCCGGGCGGCGACACGCGGCTGATAGTGCTGGCGAAGATCGTCGAAGTCGCATCGGGAAAACCTTTTGATGACTATTGCAAAGATAATATCTTTGCGCCGCTCGGCATGACGAACACCGCGTTTGTCTACGGCGACGCACCGCTGGAAAACACGGCCGTGCCGTACCGCGATGACGGCAAAGGCGCCTATAAAATCGACTATGGCAACGGAAACGTTCCAGGGCCTGTCAATCTATATAGCTCGATTAGAGACCTCGCGCTCTGGCGCTCCGCCATCTTATCCGACGCGCTCGGCGGAAACGCACTGGCCACTAAACTGAATGCACCGATCAAGCTTGATGGCGGCGAAATTATCAAGGATATCGCCAGCATTTCGACATACGGACAGCAACACGCCAGCAAGGAACGGGGAATTGAAAAGATTTACCAGATAGGCAGTTTTGGAGGATACGCGAGCTCGATTTTCCGTTTTCCCGATCGGGAAATTACAGCTGTCGTATTGAGTTCCGGCCTGGCGTACAACGGAATGTACGGCATGCAGATTGCCTCCACGATATTGAAAGACTATTTCCTCGAGCCTGAAACCATCGATTATTCCAAGATCGAAAGCGTGAAGCTGAGCCGTGCGCAGATTCAGAAATACGAAGGCGTGTACTGGAGCAGCGAACGGGCGCTTGCTGCGAGAGTACACGTTAAAAATGATGTCTTGTATTACACGCGGACGGAAGCCGATGGCCGAATACTGATCCCGTTAAGCGATTCGACCTTCCAAATGAAGATTGATGGCGACGATCATTATTTTATTAAATTCGTGGATAAGAAAGGAAAAATGGAAATGCACTTCAGCATGGGGGAAAGCGATCCCGTTGTTTTCGAACCGTACAAGGCGGTTTACTACGCAGAAAATGAACTGGCCCAATTCACGGGAACGTTCTACAGCGAAGCGCTCAATTCTTCTTTCGTTTTCGTGGTAGATAACGGCCAGCTCACGGCAAAAAATGTGCGTGTGGGCTCCGTTACTTTTAAACCAACTAAGATGGATATGTTTTCTGGAAATAAATCTTTCATGGGCGGCATTCAGTTCAACCGTAATAGCAGGAATAAAATTATCGGATTTCAAGTTGTCGTAGATGAGGTACGGAATCTGGAATTCAAGAAGATACGTATCGACGGTAGTTGAGTTTGCGGGATCTGACTGGGGTGCGGTTAGGAACGTATTGATCAATTCAATCTCCAGCGATTTCAAGGCGAGGTAACTGACTTAACAGATCTGCAATTGAGAAACTCAAAGAAATGGGGCTGCCCTAGGCTGGCAAGCCGACAGTCCGCAATGGGGCGTAACCTGCCAACGACGGCAACCGGCTGCGGATTCAATCGGTCAACGCAACACACTGTTCAAATCGTTGAGCCGGTGTTTGGTAGTGTAGCGTCTTCCTGGGGCGCTCGTTGAGTCTTCTGGCTACTGCATCGAGTTGCTCTTGC